>NZ_ML775960.1:306841-534092 GCF_009769385.1 Saccharothrix deserti | reverse complement strand
CATCCCCTGGGCGAACAATTCGGCGGCCTCGAACCGCACCCGTTCCCGCCGGGCCCGTTGCTCCGCGGTCAGACCACCACCATCGGAATACCGCATCCCACCGGCATACACCCACCGGCATACACCCGCCGGCAAGAGCAACCGTCACCCCGAAACGAAAAGATCGGTATCCAGACCATCACCTCGCAGGGGCGGGCACCCGGCTACGCGGTCGTCGGCCTGGTGCAGGACCCGCGTAAGGAGGTCGTCTCCTTCCGGCACCTGTTCAGCACCCGCGTGGCTTTGCGACTGGACGAACCGCAACAGGTGGACATGGTCCTTGGCGACGGCGTTCGACAGCGCGGCGCGGCGGCCCACGTGATCAGTGAGAACACGCCGGGCGTGGCCTGGGTGAAGCAGGACGGGCAGCGGGAGCCGGAACGGGCTCGGGCCTTCCACGTGACCGATGCCGACCTTGTCGAGCTGAGTATCTACCTGGCCGACGCGACCGTTCATGACTTCCAGACTCGGCCGGATGGCACCAGGGAGGAGGCGGCGTGAGCGAGTACCTGACTCGGGCGGACCGGATGAAGCAGCCGGCGGCGCTCGATGTGGCTCGGGCGGTGGCTGAGGAGCACGGCGTCTGTGTCCGGCCGCTGGCGAAGGAGCGGATCGACCTGGACACCGGTCGGGTGGAGATCGTGCCCGTGGCGTGCGGTTCGACCGTGGCCAGTGTGTGCCCGACCTGCGCGGAGAAGAACCGGCGGTTGCGGATGGCGCAGTGCCGCGAGGGGTGGCATCTGACCGAGGAACCCGACTTCACTCCGCACGCTCCCAGCGACGATCAGCGGGCGTTGACGGCGTACCGGGCGGATCTGGTCAAGGCGTACCGCCAGGCCGTGGAAGAGGGAGATGAGATCGGCGCGGAGGAGGTGCGGGAGGAGGTTGCCGGTGTCGATGCCGAACTTCGGCAACGGGGAGTCCGCGGTGCGTTTCCTCCGTTGGAGGTGCGGTCTCGGGCGGTGCGGAAGCGGTCTACGCGTCGGCGGCAGGATGCGCCGAACCTGCCTCGGCGGCCGGTCCAGAAGCGGACCGTTGGCCGGGTCTTCGGGGGCAAGTACCAGCCTTCGACGTTCCTCACGCTGACGCTCGACAGCTACGGGAAGGTACGCAGCGACGGCACGCCGGTTGATCCGGCTCGCTACGACTACCGGCGGGCGGCTCGGGACGCGGTGCACTTCGCGGCACTGCTGGACCGGTTCGTACAGAACCTGCGGCGGTGCGTCGGGTGGGATGTGCAGTACTTCTCCACGGTCGAGCCTCAGCGGCGTCTGGCGCCGCACTGGCACGCGGCTGTTCGGGGTTCGATCTCGCGCGCGGAGCTGCGGGCGGTCGCTGAGGCCACCTATCACCAGGTCTGGTGGCCGAACCATGACGAGATCAAGTACAGCGGCGACAACCGGCCGGTGTGGGACTCGCGGACGAAGGGGTTCGTCGACCCGGTCACCCGCGAACCGCTGCCTACCTGGGAGGAAGCTCTCGACCAGGTGGAGCGTCCGGCGCATGTGGCGCGGTTCGGAGTGCAGGTGCACTCGAAGGGCATCCTCGGCGGCACCGAAGAGGCCGGTCGGCACATCGGCTACCTGACGAAGTACCTGACCAAGAGCATCGGTGAGTGCTTCGACGCCCAGACCAGCCGCCAGGAGGACCACGCCGAACGGCTGTGTGCGGAGCTGGCCGTGACGCCGTGCTCTCCGCAGTGCCCGGTGTGGCTGCTCTACGGCGTCCAACCGAAGGGCGCTCGGCTGTCGATGGAGCCCGGCCGGTGCAAGGGCAAGGCGCACAAGCGCTCCACCCTCGGCGTGGCCGGTCGCCGGGTGTTGGTGTCGCGGAAGTGGTCGGGCAAGTCGCTCGCTGACCACAAGCACGACCGGGTGACGTTCGTTCGGCAACTGCTTGCCGATGTCGGGATCAAGCAGGAAGACCAGCCCGCGCGGGTTGTGTGGAACAACGTCCAGCCCGGCGATCCGAACGTGCCTCCTCGGCCTCACCTGCTGCTGCGGGCGGTCGCGGAGCGGCGGCGCTGGAAAGCGGAGTACACGGCGGCGCTGCTCGCGTCGGCCGGTGCGCAAGAGAGTTCGGCAACTGACCAAGCGGCTTGATCTGGGGGGATCACCGATGCACGAGAAAGAGCACTTCAGCGTGCCCGAAGCGGCCGAGTACATGAGCACGACCGAGCGGTTCGTCCGCCGGCTGATCGCGGAGCGGCGCATCCCGTTCCACCGGCTTGGGCGGTTCATCCGGTTCAAGCGGGCTGACCTCGACGCCTTCATCGAGGCCGGTCGGGTGGAGGCGTTCGACCCGGCTGCCGTTCGGCAACACCTGCGGCGGGCGTCATGAGTGACAAGCGACGTCGGTTCGGGCGGGTCCGACAACTGCCGTCGGGGCGGTGGCAGGCGCGATACCAGGGGCCGGACGACAGGCAGCACACCGCGCCGATGACGTTCGAGCGGGAGAAGGACGCTGACCAGTGGCTCGCTGAGGTCGAGACGGACATTCGGCGGAACGACTGGACCAACCCCGACGCAGGCAAGATCAAGCTGCGCGACTACGCCGAAGCGTGGATCAAAGAGCGGGACCTGGCTGTGCGGACGGTCGAGCTGTACGACGGCCTGCTTCGCAACCACGTCGGACCGAGGATCGGTGACGTGATGCTCGCTGACCTCACCCCGTCTCGGGTCCGGAGGTGGCGGAAGGAGATGCAGGACGACGGTGTGGGTGACGTGACCGTGGCCAAGGCGTACCGGTTCCTGCGGGCGGTCCTCAACACGGCGTCGGCACCGGAGGAACGGCTCCTCAAGCACAACCCGTGCACGATCAAGGGCGGCGGCAAGGAGGAGAGCCCGGAGCGGCCCACCGCCACGCTGAAGCAGGTGTTCGCGGCGGCTGACGCCATCGAGGAGCGGTACCGCCTGATGGTGTTGCTCGCGACGTTCGGCAGCCTGCGGTTCGCTGAGATGGTGGGTCTCAAGCGGGGTGACTTCTCGGTCGTCCACGACGGTGAGCGGACGTTCTGCGTGGTCCAGGTCGAGCGGCAGACCGTGCAGCCGGACTCCGGGCCGTTGTTCGAGGACGATCCCAAGGCCAAGAGCAAGCGGCCGGTCACGCTGCCGCCGTTCCTCGGTGAGGAGATCGAGCGGCACCTTGACGCCTTCGTGGACGACGACGAGGACGCCTGGGTGTTCGTCGGGCCGAAGGGTGGCAGGCCGAAGCGCAACAACTTCTGGCACATCTGGAACGCGGCCAGGCAAGCCGCGGGAATGCCTGACGTCCACCTCCACGACCTCCGGCACACCGGCAACACCCTGGCGGCCGAGACTGGGGCGACGCTTCGGGAGCTGATGGATCGGATGGGCCACAGCTCTACCCGCGCGGCTCTCATCTACCTCCACGCGCGGGAGGAGAGGGGGCGGAAGATCGCCGCTGGGATTGAGGCGATGATCACCGCCGAGAAGGGCACGCCGGAGGAGAAGGGGCACGCGAGGGGCACGGAAGATCATCAGAAAGCAAAAGACCGTCCACGTGGGACGGTCCGCAAGCGATCTACCAGCAAGAAGAAGGTGGAGCGGGTGACGGGAATCGAACCCGCATGACCAGCTTGGAAGGCTGGGGCTCTACCATTGAGCTACACCCGCGACGCGCCTACCGGGGTGGGCGCGGGGTTAGCTTAGCGGGTCGCGATAGGCTGGGGTGGACCGGGGCGTGGCGCAGTTTGGTAGCGCACCCGCTTTGGGAGCGGGGGGTCGCAGGTTCAAATCCTGTCGCCCCGACGAGGTCAGAGGCCCTTTCCTCCTCCGGGAGGAGGGGGCCTCTCCCCATCTCGGGAGAAATCTGGGAGATGATCTTGGGTTTGTGAGCCATCGCGACACCCCCGTAGCAGGCGACCGGACGGAGGCCTCAGCGTCCGGAGGCCACGCCGAGTCCCATCCTGACCTGCGCGAAGTCGACCAGCCCCGCGCCCGCTGCTCGGCCTGCGCTAGCCACGTGGGCACGACCGGTCGGCCGCGCGCTGCACGTGCTGTTCCGCCGTGAGGGCTTCGCCGATGTTCAGTACGGCTGGCGATCCCGTCGCGCTGGAATCACCCAGATGGATCAACTGTCCGGTGCGTGGCCGGATGGCGGAGGCGGTACTCGTCGTCATTCAGCGACAGCACTGGAGGAGATGCGTGCAGGCGAAGGCTGGCTCACGAACTCGGCGACTCAAGACCCGCGAGGTCGCCGAGGTCACAGGCATCCCTGAGTCGACCCTTCGAGCCTGGCGGCACAGAAACCGCGGTCCTGAGTCCTACACGCTGTGCGGATCGGTCGTATACGACGAGGATCAGCTGAACGCCTGGATCGCTGAGCAGAAGGCGCAGAGCGTTCGTGGTGGGACACGTGAGTCGGTCCGCGCCCGTGAGCGCCGTCGTGGTTCCCGCCAGTAGAGCCCGCGCGTCGCTACTTGAGATGCCGCACGGCGGTCACGCGCTCAACTACGGTGCCGCGCATGACGGAGCCTTTGATCCCGACTGAGTTGCCCGAGTCGGACCAGAAAGACCAGCCCACCTGGACAATGCGCGGTGAGCAATGGGCCAGGGTGTCCCGCCACCAGTGGGGCGTTGACGTCGACCTGGAGATCGACGGCCGGTTCGCTGCGGTGCTCAATCCCGAGCGGGCCTATGCCCTGGGCCTGGCCTTGATGGCGGCAGCTCAGGGCCCGCACTTGCCTCGGGAGACAGGCGAGTACTGGGGTGGCGGAACGTGGAGGAGCCCGAACGACTGAGGGCAGCCGCCACGCAGTTCCGGGGCCCGTCGCCATCCGCGACGGGCCCCGGCAACCCGAACCGAGTCGTCATCTCGCGGTCCGACCTGCTCGGCTGGCGTTCAGTCGCCGGCCTGGAGTGTTGCCGCCACGCGTGCGAGCAGTGTTCGCGCGTCGTTGCCTTCGAGCGCGACCGTCCACAGCCGGTCGGTGAGCTTGCTGTAGATCGCGACCTGCTCCGGGTCGTTCACCCGCACCTCGGAGTGCACCAGCTCGATGAAGACCTCGTCATCGACGATCCAGTAGCCGTGCGGCAGCAAGTGCGGGTACTGGACGTGCAGCGGCAGCACGCCGAGACGCACGTTCGGCAGGCCGATTACCGACTGGAGGCGGTCGACCTGGGCGCGCATCTCGGCGGCCGGGCACACGGCCATGCCGAGCGCGGCTTCGGCGACCAGGAGTTCGATCCGCCTGTCCGGCTCGTACAGCACGCGCTGACGCCGCATCCTCGCGTTCACGGCGGCGTCGACGTCGCCAGCCGGCACCTCGAGCAACTCCGCTTGGGTCACGAGGATGCGGCGGGCGTAGTCCGGCGTCTGCACGAGGCCGGGCACGGCCATCACGTCGACGGCGCGGATAACCGCAGCGGCTTGCTCCTCCCGCTCATCCTGCTCCTGGCGGGCGCGGTGACCGCTGCGCAGCTGCCGCCGCCAGGTCGACTGCGCGATGCGGAGGTCACGCAGCTGGTTGCGGAGTTCGTCGACCAGCTCGGCCGGTGCGCCCACGGCGTCGAGCCACGTGCGGAGCTCGTCGTCGCTGGGCGTCTGCTTGCCGGTCTCGATCCGGGAGACCTTCGAGGCGTGCCAGCCGAGCGACGCGGCGAAGTCCTTGGCCGCCAGGCTGGTCCGCTCGACTCGCAACGCCACCAACCGGTCGGCGAAGGCCAATCGCTGGTTCTCGAAGGTGCTGCTCACGGTCTCCTCAGGAGTGGTTCACGGTTGCCTCGCGGCCCATTCGCGGTACGGCACCGCGGCGGAGAGCGCGCGGTGCTGCACGGCACGGTAGCGGTTGACCTCGGCCGGGTCGTCGATCAGCTCGGCGGTGGCCACGCCCGTGTCGCCGAACCGGAGCACGGCCACCAGGTGGTCGTCGAAGAACCAGAAGTCTTCACGCGGAAGGTCGAGCCGAGCAGCATCGGCGGGCGTGAGTAGTCGGATGTCCTCGCCGGCGTCGACCGCGTGTCCGGTGAAGGACAGCTCAAACCGGAGGTAGTCCGTCAGCGGCTCCGTCAGGACCCGTACACGCCCGATTCGACGGCCGGACGCGCTCTGCTCCGTGACCCATTCGAACCAGTCGGCCATCCACTCCAGATCATCAGGCTCACCGGCCAGAAACCGGCGCAGGGGTTCGCGCTCCTCCGGTTCGTCGTAGGTGCCCTGGATCTCCAGCCGCCAGGCCGAGCTGTGGAAGTCGTCGAACAGCCGCTCGAACCCGGCTCGCTCGACCAGTCGCCCGGTCACTGCTCGGTGACCTGCGGGAAGTGCTGGAGGAGGTCAGCCGGGATCTCGACGGCGTCCTCGTGGGCGGGCAGGCCGCGCTTGGCCAGCTCAGCGAGCGCGTCGGGGTCCGTCACCTTCCAGCCCTGGACGACGTAGGTACCGCGGTCGGTGGCGAAGACGCTGGGGCAGCCGCTCTTGCCGGACTCGGTGCCGAGGTGGGTCAGACGCATGATCGGTCCTCTCAGGGCTCGTGACGTTGTGCATCGGACATCCAAGCGGAGTGCAACCAGGCTGCAATGCCCCTAATCAAGTGGTCTTTGATGATCAATTGCACAAATTGCTTGTCAGTGGCAGGCAAATCGCACGAGACTGACCGCTCCGGAGCCCGAACGGGCCAGCGCACCCCTGCCGGAGGTCCCCATGTCGAGCCCACCGAACGCCGCTGCTGATAGCAGCCCCGACAGGCCCATCAACGTGGCCTGCTTCGACGCCGCCGGCCGCCAACGCGTCACGCAGGTGTACCTGCGAGACGCCCGGATCGTGGTGCTTCAGCCCAGCCCCGGGACGTCCTTCTACGACTGGCACGGCGCCGCCGAACTCGCGTCGGCCGTCGACCAGCTGCGCAAGCGGCTGCCCGGGACCGCGCAGTGACCGCCGCCCGTAGCGGTGGCAGGGGCCCGATCGTCGTGCCCACCGATCGGCGGGTGGCGACGTGTTGACCCGTCAGACGGCCACCTGGGAACACGTCAAGACGGTCTCGACCTTCGAGCAGGCCCGGCACCTACTCGGCCTGTTGTCTCCCGCTCCCGACGCGTCGGCGGATGCCTGGATCGCCTACCACCGGAAGTCCGCGGCGGTGTACCGGCGCGTGTCCAAGACCGACCCCGACCACCAGCATGAGGCGACGGGGTACGCCGCGGCCGAAGAGATCTACGCCGAGAGGATCGGCCGGAAGGCCGCTTCCTGATCGCCAGGTTTCCGTTCCCGGTGCGTAACCCCTGGGAGCGGATGGACGCCCCCTCGCGCCCCTCGCGAGGGGGCGTCGTCTTACCCCGATCGACTCGACCACGGAGAGCAGACGATGAGCGCCGACGACACCCGCCCGTCCTGGCTGATCGGCGTTGCCCAGCGCGCCCACGAACTCATGAACGGCCACCCGTTGCCCAACGACCCTGGCGACGAAGACCAGGAACCCGTCACTACTGATGACGGGTCCAGCTGACCACGGACACCACGAACGGCCCCCACACCACCACCCGAAGGCGGCGGTGTGGGGGCGTCTGCGTTTCAGGACTGCGGCGGTTGAGGTTGAGCTGGCCGCACGGGGCGCTTCGCGCCGGGTTCTCCGTTGAGCCAGGCGAGCGCGGCGTTGATCCATGCCGCGCGGTTGGTGCCGATCGCCTCGGTGTTCACCTCGGCGGCAGCCCACCGCGCATCTTCCACACGGACGTGGCGCCCTGTTGTTTTGGGCTGGTTGGGCATGTCGGGAGGCTAGCACGGTGTAGCCACACCGGCTAGCGAAGGTGTGGCTACACCATTCGTGTGACACGGGGTTGAGGTGTAGCCACACCTGTGGTTAGGGTGTAGCCACACCGGAACGAAGAACGGGTCCAGCCGACAGGTCACACTGCGGGGGCCGGTCAGCAGGGCCCGAACTTCGCGAAGGTGTCCCCGGACCTGTACCCGCAGGCAGGACCTGGGCAGCCTGGCCAGGCTCAACCGGGACCGGTTGGCACCAAGGGCGCGTGCGTCTCTCGGCCTCTGCACGGCCGGACGACATCGCCCGCCAACCGGTCCCACCCGTCCAGCATCACCAACGCTGAACGGGTTCTGTAGCGAGTGATCGACAGACCGTGAAATTTCTGCTCCGTGCAGGTGAGTTTGAGCAACGCCCTGTAGCGCGGGACGTCCGACCTGCTGATACCCGAATTGAGCCCGCTGGACGCGCGGGTCGTCGTCTCCCGGAGGTTGCTGTGCAGCGCAAAGCCGCGTTACTGACCGCGAGTGCAGTGGGTGTGCTGCTCGCTGGCATCGGCGTGACGGTGGCCATCGCCGCCGGCGGGCCGGCGCCCGCGGCGCCCGCCGAGCAGCAGCTGGTGACGGAGTCCGCGTCCACCAGCACGACGGCACCGACCACGGTGGACGCGTCGTCCACGGTGGTCGAGCCGTCGCCGACATCCTCGGGTGTGGCCGCGCGGCCGGACGTCCAGCAGGGTCAACCGCCCGCGCCGGTCGCACCTGCCGCCGAGCCGGTGCCGACGACCACCACGGAGCAGCCGCCCGCACCGGAGCCTCAGCCGGGTGACCCGCCGATGGTGGTTCCCACGCCTACGCCGACGTGGCCGATCCGGTGTGTGGGTCCGGAGGACCAGACGCCGGGCTGTATCCGGGACTAACCGGAATCACCCCGCCGTCCGGTGCACGCTGCTCGCCAGGCATGAGCGGGGCCAGCAGCTCGTCAGGGCGTTCGGGCTCGGGCAGCGTCGCGGGTGCGGTCACGTCTGGACACCTCCAGCTTCACGGATGTGGGCTGAAACCGGCCCCGCGCCGCTCGTGACACGGGCCTGCACGTCCAGGTTCAGCGGTGCCAGGTGCGAGCCGGTGACCGCGAACGAGGCGAAGGCCACGGTGATCACGCTCGCCGTGATGGTGCCGGAAGCGCGCACGGCCCCGTCCTGCAACACCCGCCACTCTCCGGCCGATCCGACTGCCGCACCCGTCTTGATCGACATGTTCACTCGGGGGTGCTGCTTGTAGTAGCGCACCTCATCGAGCGTCACGAACGATGCCGAGGTGGTCTTCGGCATCACGTTCCAGTCGGTTTGGTTGTGCGGTAGCGGGATGTAGGGCCGGGCCAAGCCCTGTCCGCTGTCCGCGTCGTCGGCCACGGCGACCTGACCGCCAGGGTCGAACAGGGACCACGCCTGACCGAACGCGGTGAAGTACGTGGTCAAGATCGCTGCACCGCCTTCACGGCGCAGCTCGAACACCTGCCTATCTTCCGCATCGGGACCGGCGTACAGCACGAGCACGCCGTTGTCGTCGACCATCTTGAGGAACGCGTCCTCAAGCAGGCTCAGTCCGCCCTGTCGCAGGATGGCGGAGGACAGCCCGGAGTTCTTGCGGACCTCCGCGATCTGCCGCCGCAGGTCGCGGATCTGGTCGAGGATGTTGCTCGGCTGGTTCACCTGGCCCATGAGGCAGCCCCACTGAGGATGGTGTTCGGCTGCACGTGGATGTGACAGCCGGGGGTCTCGCCGATCTCGGCGTAGCGCTTGGCCTTCACGACCTCGGTGACTTGGGCGTCGTCGTGCCACACGCCGGCCGACCCAACGGCGTCGAGCACGGCGCGTTCGAGCTTGTCGACGTCCGGGCGCTTGGTGTGCGGCGGTGTCGCCCTGGTCTTGGGCAGGCCGGACGGGCGGGGCATCACGAACACCAGGCGCACGAGGACGGGCACGCCCTGGTCGAACCGGACTCGCGGGGAACCCTCGGTGAGGAACGCCTCGCGGACGTCCTGCCGCCAGGGCTTCACGGCCTTGGACGACTCGACCATGACGCCGTTGCCCACGTGCCGCTTGCTGCCCTGCGGCGCCGGTCGGCCGGGTACGAACACGGCAACGGCGGTCAGCTGTGCGATCAGGCCGGCCATTACTCGGCCTCGCTGATCAGTGCTTCCCGCACCATGCCCATGAACTGGTCGTTGGTCTGGTGGAACCACTGGGGCAGGTTGTGCATTCGCTCGGGCAGCGCGGCGGTCAGCAGCTCGTGCAGCTCGGGCGTGGCGTCGATGAGGTCCTTGAGCGCGGCCCGGTCCTCGGTGGCCCGGTCCCCGGTGCGCATGATACCCGCGGTGGCCGCGGTGAACACGGCACTGGCGACATCCTCGTCGGGCATGGCCGTGATCTGGCGCCGGTCACCCTCGAACAGGCGGACCGCGTCCCGCGAGACCACGACACCACGCACCCGCTGTCCATCCTGGACGGTGCCGCTCGGGTCGGTCGCGCCGACGCGGCTCAGGGCGGCCTCGTAGCGCTGGCGTAGCGCGAGGATGGCGCCGCGCCTCGCGGCCATGACCCGCACTGCGGCGTCCATCGCCCGGACCGCGGTCTGGAACGCCTCGGCGAACTCGTTGGTGCCGGTCGCCAGGATCGCCTCGGCGTCGCTGCGGACGGCGTCCAACTCGGCGTTCAGGTCTGCCTCGGCTCGCTGGGCCGCGCGTCGCTGGGCCGCCTCCACCTGTAGTTCGGCGAAGTCGATGGCGCCCTGCCGTTCGGCGAGCATCGTTGCGGTGATGCTGGTGTCGCCGTCGAGCACGCGCTGCTTGAAGACGGCCAAGTCCTGCTTGGCGTCCTGGACGGCCTGCTCCGCGGCCTTGATCTCGTCGTTGGTCACAGTCCTGCCTCGTAGCTGTATCGGGGGTTGTCGGCGTGGTCCTGCAAGGCCACGGCGGGCCGGACGCCGGTGCGCTGGACGTCCTGGCGGAGCTGGTCGACGCGGCGGAGGTAGTTCGCCTGTTCGGTGAGCCAGGCCAAGCGCTCGGGGCCGGACTCCGGGTCCTCGGTGAGGGCCAGGCCCTGCCGGCGGAACCTGTCGAGCAGCCGGCGGTTGTCGGTGAAGCACACGCCCTGGACCCACCAGATACGGGTGTCGCCGAAGTCCTCGGGGCCGTGCGCCAGTTGGTGGCGGGATTGGACGCGGGTGTCGGTCATGCCGCGCTCTCGGCGCCCTGCTGGCGTGCCCAGGCGGCGACCTGGGCACGCCGCGGGGTGGGTAGGGCTTCCCATCCGGCCGTGCCGTACAGCGCGGCGTCAGCCGCCAGGGCGGCCTCGTACGCCTCGCGCTCCGGACGCGCCGTCTCGTCGGCTGCGGCCTGGTCAGCTTCGCCCTTGGCCTGGATCGCCTGCCACAGGCTCGGCCTGGGCGAGGTGTTCGGCTCCATGCTCGTCGTCCTCCAGTTCGGGGAGGCTGTTCGCGTCGAACAGCCAGACCCCTCCGACAACGCGCGCCGGCAGGTGGCCCGTCAACGCCAGCCGGCGCGCGTGCCGGGGGGTGCACCCGAGGCGGAGAGCGGCCTCTGCGGTGCTGATCTCCACAATGGCCGCAGGCTCGGACTCAGGTCCGTCTGCGGACATGGGCAGCCGGACCGGTTCGGCTGCCGCCTGGTGCAGGTCGGTCAAGAGCGCATCGAGGTGCGGTGAGGGACGGCCGCCGCCGCCGAGCTGGAGGCGCGCGCCAAGACCGAGCTGCACCAGGCGGATGAGCATCCGGGCGTCGTCCGGATCGAGCACGATCACGGCTACCGGGTCGCTCGGATCGCGGGGCAGGATCACAGCCTCTCCTGGTCGCTGGGGATCACCTCAGCGGTACTCGGGGCAGTGGTGAGCAGGATGCGGATACGCGGCCAGTCCCGTGGTGCCCACAGGTAGCACTCGACGCCGTGCAGCTCGGCGAAGCGACCGGGCAGCGTCTCGTGGGCCCGCCGCACGTTGGTCCGCAGGAACACCAGCACCACGCGAGTGGCGCGCACCAGGACCACGCTGGGCTCGTGGGAGCGCTCGTTGCGCAGGTCCTGCACGTAGGTGGTCCAGCCAGCGCGGCGCGCGGTGTCGAGCACCTGGCGCTGCCAGTCGAGTTCACGGGGACCGAGGATCACGGGTACCTCCAGCAGGGCAGACGGGTGTGTCCCGCGCGCCCGCGCGTCTATGTGCGAAGCGGCCGGGGGGCGACCGGTCGCCGGCCGGTGGGTTCCGGTCGCCCTGCGGCGTCTTCAAGGGGTGGTGGTGCGTCGGCGTTCGCGGGCCTCGGCGAGGGCGCCGCGGACGCGTGCGGAGCCGCGCTCGTGGTCGCCGGGGCGCTGGGGTGGGATGTGGAGTTCGGCGCGGCGGCGGTCGTGGCCGAGGTGTGGTCGGCAGATGAGGCAGGGGACGGGCTTGTCGGCGTTGCGGTCGATCCAGCCGGTGTCGCAGTGGTGCGGCGGGGGCTGTGCGGCCTGCTGTGGGCGGTTGGTGTCCGGCTGGTCGTCGTGGTCGTCGACGCGCTCGCCGTAGCGGTCACGGCGCACTGGAGGTCACCTCCTGGGCTTGGTAGGCGCGGTAGATGGCGCGGTTGAGGGCATCGCGGTGTCTGGGGCTGGTGATGACGCCGGCGGGCAACCCGAGTGCTCGGCGTGCGGCTGTGCGCGTCGTGCTGAAGCGGACCGGGTCGTGGGCCTTGAGCGTCTTCGTGAGGTGTGCGAGTTCGTCGGAGCTGAGGTCGTTCGGGTCTGTGCTGAGGTCGAGCGCGGGCGTGGCCTCGCGCGCGGGGGTACCGGACTTCGACTGATCAGCTTCCGTGGATGGATCTGGGAGCACGTCGGTTGCGGTAGAAGGGTCTTCGTCCCGGCCTAGCGAAGCGCGGCCGGTGCGCAGGGGGTCCGGGGGCAGCGTGCCCCCGAGAGGTTCACCTGGTGGTTCTACTGGTGGTTCCCCCGGTGCTGAGTGCGTTACCGAACGGACGGAGAGTGCGTTACGTACGGACGCAGAATCCGTTACAGACGGCGGGGTAACGGACGCAGAATCCGTTACGTCAGCCTTCCCGCGGTGCTTCCGGACCCGTGCCGCAGTCGCCTCCCGTTCGGCCTTCAGGGCGGCCTCGATCTCGGCCCAGTCGCTCGCTGGACGCTTGAGGTCCAGGTCCAGCCGCCACCGAACGGCACCCATCGAGGTGAGGCCGTCGCGGACGAGCAGCCCTTTGTTCTCCAGCCGACGAACGGCCCGTTCGACCGTGCGCACGTCCAGCCCGGTCGCGAACTTGACGCGCGCCGGACCGGGGTAGGCGTTGTGGCCCGTCTTATTGGCGTGCTCGGCGAACACCACGAGGACGAACCGGGCGCTGGTGTCCGGCTTGCCGGCTGGGGTGAGCAGCATGGGCGCCTCGTACAGCGCCCATGCCACCGCTTCGATGCTCACGCCGCCCACCGCCTGCCGTAGGGGCGTTCGACGACCAGCGCGGCAAGGTGGTCGCTGACCGGTCGCCCGTCGGCGTGCACGGGGCAGGCGACGCCGCGCCAACAGCAGCCGCGGACGGCGCACGGCCGGGCCTGGCGAGGGGTTACCCTCGCCAGGCTGGTACCTCGCGTCAGGTGAGCGTGGGAGCGGCCGGGCTGCCGGGCCTGGCCGCTCCGCTCGTCGGGCTGGTGGGTCATCTCCTCCGTCTTCCTTGCGGCACGCGTGACGTGACTGCGGACCTCGGGGTGCAACGGCGGGAGTGCCGAGGTGAAGTGGTGCGGGGTGCTGTAGCGGGTCAGGACCTGTCCGCGGCGGTGGACGTGTCCTGGGTGGGGTCGTCGAGCGGGTAGCCCAGGCCGCGCGCCAGGTCTTCCACGTCGGCGGTGGCCGACGCGTCGACGTGGTCGTGGTCGAAGGCGGCGACCTCCGCGGCGACCTGGGCCAGGTCCTCCGTGTCGGCCTCGCGCTGCTGGCGGAGCCGCTCGCTGCCGTTCACGACGACCAGGAGCAGGTCGAGCGCGTCGGGGTCGGTCGGGATCAGGCAGGCGCGGCGGCGGGCGTCTTTGGTGTCGTCGAACGCCTCGGCGACGAGACGGAGCATCCGAGCACGCTCCTTGTTGGAGTAAGCCCAGAGGGCGCTGTAGATGGTGCGCAGCAACTTCGCTCCCGCCCCGGCCGCCACCATCGCGAAGGTGCGACGTTCGGCGGGCACGTTCGCGGCTTGGGCGAGCAGCTGCGCTCGGGTCGGTCGGTCGGTACCGTTCTGGTTGGCGGCGGACTGGCTCATGAGGCTCTCCGGTTTCGTGTTCGGTTCGTCGCGGGGCTGCTCGGCCTGGCCGTCGGGCAGCCCCGTCTTCTTCGTCTGGGATCGGGGCGCGGCGCTAGGCGGCGTCATCGCCACCCGCCCTGCCACCGGCCCGGTTGCCTCGCTGCGGTCGTGACCGCAGCTGCGCTACCGGCGCGGGCGCCGTTGTGCGCTGTACGACGCGACGTCGCGGTGCTGCGGTGGTCGTCGCTGGCTGGCCCCGGTCTTCGGGGCGCTGCTCGAACGTCGCGACGATCTCGTCCAGGTGCTTGCTGCTGAACCTGTACGCGCCGCCGACCATGACGAACGGGATACGGCGTCGGCGGGCCTGCTCCTTCACCCACCACTCGGAGCAGCCGAGCGCGTCGGCGATCTCCTGAGGGGTGTGCAGGCGGGGGAGTTGGCCAGCCGAGTTCACGCCCGGTTGTGCGGCGGTCATGCCGACAGCCCTTCAGCGTCGATCGGCTCGACCTCGAACAACTCGCGCACCGGCACGTCCAGCCGTCGCGCCACCTTGACCTTCGCAACGGCGGACAAACCGCGCTCGCCGCGCTCGACGCGGCTGAGCATCGACTTGGACAAGCCGACGAGGTCGGCCAGCTCATCGAGGCTGATGCCGTTATCGGTCCGCCAGCGGCGGAGCCGGTTCGGCGTCCTCCATTCGGTGATCGGTTCTTTCACCTGACGGACCATATGTTCGAGGGTCATTCGGAGTCAACCGTCTGGACAACGAACAGTTCACCTGAGACTCTCGACGCGTGGCAACAGAAGAGGCAACACCTCCCAAGATCGGGCACGTGGTCGGCGAGAACCTTCGTCGGCTACGCATGGACCTAGGGCTGACACAGGACGAATTGAGCCTTCTGCTGAAGCAGCACGGCCTTGGATGGCAGCGCAGCCACATCGCCGCCATCGAGGCGGGCAACCGGGAGTCGATCGAGCTGGACACGGCTGTGGCGTTGGCGCGCGCCCTGGACGTACCCGTGGCCGAGTTGGTGGCAGGGGACGGGCCCGTGCAACTGACGCTGGACACCGAGTTCACCCGTGCCGGATTCCGTGAGGTGCTGTCGCAGCCAGCGACCGCCTGGACCGAGGCCGCAGCGATTTCCGGCCGCAGCGCGCTTCGGTTCATTGAGGCTGTCGGGGAGAGGTCTGCGGCGAAGCAGGTCTCCTTCCAGGCCGACGCCGAATTGGCTGCTCGCCTTGGGGTCAAACCGGAAGACGTCTACCACGCGGCCGAACGGCTCTGGGGGCACAACCTCCACCAAGAGCGCGATCGCCGCATCGCTGAAATGGGCGAGATGTCCGCCGCGCAGCGCCGTGCGCGCCGTGGCCACATCACCAGGCAGCTCGCGAAGGAACTCTTGCCGCACCTGCCGGGCGGTAAGAGTGCCAACGCTGAGCAGGACTAGAAGGGAACCCGATGGGGTTCGCGGAGAAGCGAGGGGACTACTACCGGGGCCGGTACAAGATCGCGCCGGGCAAGTACGGCACGGTCGCCGATGCCACCGGCGCCACGATCAGGTTCCGCACCAAGCGGGAGGCCGAGCAGGCCGCCAACGACGAAGAGTCGAAGGTGCGCGGAGGCACCTGGCGCGACCCTGCGGCCGGGCAGACGAGGTTCGGCGACTACGCCTCGCGCTGGTACGCCGCACAGGACCTGGCACGGTCCACAATGGAGAACTACCGCTCGAACCTCGAAGTCCACCTCCTGCCCTATTTCGGCGAGATGGAACTATTCGCAATCTCCTCCTTCGACATCGCCGAATGGGAGAAGCAGGAGAAGGCCGAGGGGTACGCGGCGAGCAGCATCAAGGGCTGGCGCGGCAACCTGCACCTGGTCCTGGCGGACGCGGTCGACGACGGCCTGATCGACTCGAACCCCGCGACGAAACGCCGAGGTCGAGGCAAGCGCGCCGGCCGCGCCCGAGACCGAGGACCCGAGAAGGTCATCACCGACGCACTGGGCGCACTGCTGATCGCCGAGCGGGCTGCCCTGCTTTCCGGTCGTGACGACGAGTTCGTCGTCGTGGTGCTGAAGTACTTCACCGGGATGCGCTGGGGTGAACTGGTCGGCCTGGAGACCGAGTACACCCGGCTGCGGTCGATCCGCGTCGAGCACCAGCTCTATGAGCTCGACAGCAGCGAGCTGCACCGGTGTCCACCCAAGGACGACTCGTACCGCACGATCGACACCCCTTCGTGGTTGAGCCGCCTGGTGTCCGACCACATCGCCCGGACTGCGCCGCAACCGTGCCCGTGCCACGGCCGTACGTACGTGTTCCGGGGCCTGGGCGCGGCGAACGGTGCCGCGCGGCGCCCTGGGGCGAAGCTGGTCGACGTCGCCCGCCGTGCCGGGGTGTCCACCGGCACGGTGTCGAACCTGCTCAACCATCCCGACCGTGTCGCCGAGGCGACTCGCGTCAAGGTGGAGGCCGCGATCGCTGATCTCGGGTTCGTCCGCGGTGCAGCCGGCGGTGAGACGGCGCCGCACTGGCGGCGTAACGGGTTCGCCACGTGGCTGTTCGGGCCGGCAGCGAGCGGCTGGTACCCGCGCAAGGCACCGCAGGACACGCACCCCGTGCCGCTGCTGGCCGAGCCGTGGCCGGGAGTGCCAGCGCGGGGCCGGAACGCCAGCGGACGCGCTGACGCCTGCTGGACGCCGATCGCCCGAGGGCTGACGCCGCATGGGCTGCGGCACAGCCACAAGACGCTGATGCGAGAGCTGGCCACGCCGCCGCCGCTGATGGACGACCGACTGGGGCACCTGGACGGCTCGGTGCAGGCTCGCTACGACCACGTCACCGCGGACATGCGCGCGAGGCTGCTCGACGGGCTCACCGACGCGTGGGAGTCGGCGCTCGATGCCCGATCGGCGATGTTCTCGCGGTCGCCGGTGTCGGTGCTGGACGAGCTGTTGCGGGCGCGGGAGCGGAAGGTCGGCGAGGCCGCGCGGAACGAGCTTCGCGCGGCCTATGGGGTGAAGCGGGAGAAGTTCGGGAGATGATCAAGCCAGTGCGGCCTCTTCAGGCCAACGGGGACCAACCGCAACCAAGGGCCTGACCTGGGGCGACGGAATCGCGGCACGTCACGGGAGTATCCGAACCTGGTTTGGGAGCGGGGGGTCGCAGGTTCAAATCCTGTCGCCCCGACGGTCGCCCTGGCCAGCCACTGTGGTTGGTCAGGGCTTTTCTTGGTTGCCGGGGGCCTCAAGGCGACGGCTGGCCGCCCAACTCGTTCACGGCGGTCGAGATCGCGGCCGCCTGGCGTTCCAGCTCTTCGTCGCTCGAGTCCTCGTCGACACCTCGCGCCAGCAGTTCCGATCTCGACAGCAACAGCAGGGCACCGCGGAGACGATCCGCGTCGAGGTCGTCCACCGGGACCACCTCCAGCCGTCCTTCGATCAGGACCAGGTTGGGGTCGGGCACGTCGGAGGTCAGCAACTCACGCAGATCACGAGCCTTGACGGTCATGTGTTCGGGCCTACCCGGCGCCCGCGCCGCGAAACGAACCCGCCGCGAAACGCGGGCCGTTCTTGAGCACACCCGCGCCCGGGCGCTCAAGAACGGCTCCCCAGTGTCATGCCGGAGTGGCCACCTGTTCGCTCACCACCTGCGCCGCCGCCGACACGAGTGCCGTCACGGACGGGTTGGTGGAGTTGTCCTGGCGCCACGCGAACTGGGTGTAGACCCGGAACGGCGGGACCCAGGGCAGCCGGCACAGCCTGCCGTCGGCGAGCTCCGCCGCGACCGTCACCTCGGGGACAAGTGAAATCCCCAGACCCGAGGCGACCGCCCGCTTGGCGGCGTCGATCGAGTCGAGCGCCAACACCGGCGACTTCGACTCCGCTTCCTGCAAACCCAACGCCTGTTCGAACTGCTCGTAGTAGCTGGCGCCGTTCTCGGCCCGGATGAGCGTGCTCCCGCGCAACTCGTCCTCGGTGATCACCGAACGCCTGGTGAGGGCGTGGGTCGGACCGGCGACCATGACCAGCGGCTCCGGGCACAGCACCGTCGTCTCCAACCCCTCGCGGGGCTCCACGGAGCCGATGAAGAAGGTGCAGTCCAGCCGCCCCTCACGCACCGCGGTCAGGTTCGACTGGGTGTTCCGCGAGTGGAGCGAGATCTGGACGCTCGGGTAGCGCCAGCACATGTACTCGATCAGTGGTAGCAGACGGTAGTCGGTCAGGCTCTGTGCGCTACCGATGACCAGCTTGCCGTGCGGCTCGCCGTTCATCGTGATTGCTTTTCTGGCCTTGTCGGTCAACGTGATGATGTTCCGTGCGAACGGCAACAGCTCGACACCGGCAGAGGTCATCTGGATGCCGCGCGGAAGTCGACGGAACAGTGGCACCCCAAGGGTCTCTTCGAGTGCCTTGATCCGAGTGGTTATGGTGGGTTGCGAGCAATTCAGCGTGGCGGCTGCCTTGGTGAAACTGCCCGTTTGAACCACAGTTGTGAACGCCAAAAGCTGACGCGTCTCCATGGAGCTCCCCAGCGGTGCGGATAAGTGGTCCACGAGAGGCCGGTGTGGGGCGGCATCGTGATCTCTTGTGCATGGCGGCAGACGACCTGGCTGCGCCCCTGCGAGGGCCTGGCCTGAGGTCGATCAACATCGCCGCTCTACCGTGAGGGGCGGTACCCGGTCGGCGGGCGCTGTGCCCGGAACCCGTCGGACACCGAAGTGACAGCCGGCGCCCAGTGGCGGTCCTGGGTTAGTGTTCGGCAGCGGCGGAATGGATCTCATCGGGTCATCGGCACCTTGTCTGGTAGGTGGTTAAAGAGCTCGATGACATTGTCTCGCTCGTTCCTTGTCGGTCCCGGTTGCCGGTTGCGTCCGCTGCTGACCCCCCAGAACGTCCGGCAACGTGAATTATTCATGGTCCAACATGCGGATCCGGGCGTCACGCTACCTGAAACCCACACTAATGGACTACGGCGAGTGGAGTCATCTCGACAAGTGAAAGTTTTCTGTCGAGCGTTACTCCAAATGGCCTCAATTCACTCCTTGTGGTGAACCTCCCCCCGGTGACGGTTGCCGACCGTTAGTCGGCACTACGACATACGTGTTACACGACTGTCGGACGGCTCCGCTCGGTGATGACGCAGTCCGCCGTGGTCGCGGCTCCCAGTGCCACTCGAACGGCCTAGTCGGACGGCGTGTCGATCGACCGTTGGGTCGCAGTCGTGCGACCGAACCGCCGCAGGTGAGACCGCAAATTTGCGGGCAGCTGCCTGTTGACAGCGCGTCAACGTGTCCGGAGCAGCCCCGCGGCCGGCCCGGGTCAAGCCCGGGACGAGGCCGGATCGAGCCCGGATCGAGGCCCCGAACGAGGCTCGGATCGAGGGCTGGGACGAGGGCCGGGACGAGGGGCCGAACGGCGCTCCGGCGAGGGGTGCCGACGCGGGCCGCGCGGCACCGAAGTTAAGAATCGCTGTTGTGATTTCCACCGCCCGGCGGAGCACGTCGCCGCAGCCGTCGCGGGAGGGCGCTCGACGCGACCCGGAAGGACCATCCCCGCCGCCGGAATTCCTCCCGACGTCACGAATTCCGCGAACGATCCGACAAACGATTCCGGTAGCACCCGTATTGCCGGAACAATGCCCGGACGGCCCCGTGCCACCGCCACCGCACCCGCTTGCGGCCCCCGG
Source organism: Saccharothrix deserti (assembly GCF_009769385.1). GTDB lineage: Bacteria > Actinomycetota > Actinomycetes > Mycobacteriales > Pseudonocardiaceae > Actinosynnema > Actinosynnema deserti. The sequence continues at coordinate 514,368 of NZ_ML775960.1, read as the reverse complement.
AGCCGGGGTGCTAGCGCCCCCGCGTCGGCGGACCGCCTAGACTCAGACGGAATCCCGACGCACCATGACGCGTTTCGGGATGTTCCGCACGTCCTGCCCGTTACGAGGAGACCACGTTGAAGAGCACCGTCGAGCACCTGAGCCCGACGCGGGTCCGGATCAACGTCGAGGTGCCGTTCGACGAGCTCAAGTCGGACTTCGACCGCGCGTACCGGAAGCTGGCCAAGCAGGTCCGCATCCCCGGCTTCCGCCCCGGCAAGGCCCCCGCCCGCGTATTGGAGAGCCGCATCGGCCGCGCGCCGGTGCTGGACGAGGTCGTCCAGGAGGCGATCCCGGCCAAGTACCTGGAGGCCGTCAACTCCGGTGAGCTGCGCACCCTGGGCCGCCCCGACTTCGAGGTGACCAAGATCGAGGACGGCGAGTCCCTGGCGTTCACCGCCGAGGTCGACGTCCGCCCCGAGATCACCGTCCCCGCCTTCGGCGAGCTGACCGTCAGCGTCGACGACCAGGAGGTCACCGACGAGGACGTGGACACCCAGCTCGACGAGCTGCGCGCCCGCTTCGCCACCCTCACCGGCGTCCAGCGCCCGGCCGAGAACGGCGACTTCGTCGTGGTCGACCTGTCGGCGACCGTGGACGGCGAGGAGGTCGAGGAGGCCAAGACCGCCGGCCTGTCCTACGAGATCGGCTCCGGCCAGCTCGTCGAGGGCATCGACGAGGCCCTGATCGGCGCCTCCGAGGGCGAGTCCCGGACCTTCACCACCACCCTGGTGGCCGGTGACCACGCCGGCCGCGACGCCGAGGTCACCGTGGTGCTGAACTCGGTCAAGGAGCGCCAGCTCCCCGAGCTGGACGACGAGTTCGCCCAGCTGGCCAGCGAGTTCGACACGCTGGACGAGCTCAAGGCCGACCTGCGCGTCCGCCTGGGCCGCGTGAAGAAGATGCAGCAGGGCGTCCAGGCCCGCGACAAGGTCCTGGAGGCGCTGCTCGCCAGCGTCGAGGTGCCGCTGCCCGAGGCCGTCGTCAAGGGCGAGATCGACGCCCGCGAGCACGACGCGATCCACGCCCTCGACCACGACGAGACGCGCTTCGCCGAGTGGCTGGCCGAGCAGGGCCAGACCAAGGAGGAGTTCGACGCCGAGGTGCGCGAGGCCTCCGAGCAGGCGGTCAAGACCCAGCTGGTGCTGGACGCCATCGCCGACGCCGAGCAGCTGAGCGTGTCCGACGCCGAGCTCACCGAGCGGATCATCTACCAGGCCCAGCGGTTCGGCATCAGCCCGGACGAGTACGTCAAGCGGGCGCAGCAGTCGGGCCAGTTGGGCGCGATCTTCGCCGACGTGCGCCGCGGCAAGGCGCTGGCCTCGGTCGTGCGCCAGGCCACCGTCACCGACGCGGCCGGCAACGCCCTCGACCTGGACGAGCTTTTCGGCGAGACGAAGTCCACTGAGGAACCCGCGAACGCGGAGTGAAGCCCTGAGCGAACGCGGGCGGTGTCGGGACGTCGACGCCGCCCGCCTTCGTTAAGGTCGTTGCTACGAGACTCTTTTCGGCACAGCTAAGTCGGCAAAGTTAGGCAGGCAGACGTGACGCAGCACTCCTTCCCGGCGCCCGAGATGCGAGCGGCCACGGGGATGAACCTCAACGACTCGGTCTACGAGCGCCTGCTCCGCGAGCGGATCATCGTGCTGGGGTCGCAGGTCGAAGAGGGCATCGCCAACCAGATCACCGCCCAGCTCCTGCTCCTCGCCGCGGAGGACCCGGAGAAGGACATCACGCTCTACATCAACTCGCCCGGCGGCTCGGTGACCGCGGGCATGGCGATCTTCGACACGATGCAGCTCATCGAGCCGGACGTGGCCACCTACGCGATGGGCCTGGCCGCCTCGATGGGGCAGTTCCTGCTCTCCGCGGGCACGCCCGGCAAGCGGCACGCCCTCCCGCACGCCCGCATCCTCATGCACCAGCCCTCGGCCGGTGTCGGTGGCACGGCGGCGGACATCGCGATCCAGGCGGACATGCTCACCAAGACCAAGCACGAGATGGCCGAGCTGATCGCGCAGCACACCGGCCAGACGGTCGAGCGCATCGTCGCCGACTCGGACCGCGACCGCTGGTTCACCGCCCAGGAAGCCCTCGAGTACGGCTTCGTGGACAAGGTGATCAGCCGCGCCAGCCAGGCGTCGAGCAACTGACCGCGAGCAGAGCACCAGGAGACCTGAAGTGAGCCAGTTCCACGCGCCGCAGTCCCGGTACGTGCTCCCGTCGTTCGTCGAGCGCACCAGCTACGGCATCAAGGAGTCCAACCCGTACAACAAGCTGTTCGAGGAGCGCATCATCTTCCTCGGCGTGCAGGTGGACGACGCGTCGGCCAACGACGTGATGGCCCAGCTGCTCGTGCTGGAGTCGGAGGACCCCGACCGCGACATCCTGATGTACATCAACTCGCCGGGTGGCTCGTTCACCTCGCTGATGGCCATCTACGACACCATGCAGTTCGTCCGCCCGGACATCCAGACGTACTGCCTGGGCCAGGCGGCCTCGGCCGCGGCCGTCCTGCTCGCGGCGGGCACGCCCGGCAAGCGGCACGCGCTGCCGAACGCCCGGATCCTGATCCACCAGCCGGCCACCGAGGGCGTCTACGGGCAGGTCTCCGACCTGGAGATCCAGTCCAACGAGATCCAGCGGGTGCGCAGGCTGCTGGAGACCACGCTCGCCCGGCACACCACCCGCTCGCCGGAGCAGGTGCGCACCGACATCGAGCGCGACAAGATCCTCACCGCCGAAGAGGCCAAGGAATACGGGCTCATCGACAGCGTTCTGCCCTACCGGAAGCTCTCGGCGAAGTAACCACGGCGTGGCGCCCGACACGCCGAACTGACCAGGGGTCCTGCTCAGTTCGGGGTGTCGGGGGCACGCTGGTCCTCCCGCACATGCGGGTTGGACAGGTACCGTCGAGGGGAACGCGCGAACCCCGCATCCAGCGGGTACTCGCCACATCAGCAGTCAGGCGCACCTCACCAGGTCGTGCGCCGGAGGGGACAGAGGTCAGCGGTCATGGCACGTATCGGTGACGGCGGCGACCTGCTGAAGTGCTCTTTCTGCGGTAAGAGCCAGAAGCAGGTGAAAAAACTCATCGCCGGCCCGGGTGTCTACATCTGCGATGAGTGCATCGACCTCTGCAACGAGATCATCGAGGAAGAACTCGCGGAGGCCGGTGACGTCAAGCTCGACGAGCTGCCCAAGCCCGCCGAGATCCACGAGTTCCTCGACCAGTACGTGATCGGCCAGAACGAGGCCAAGCGCACGCTCTCGGTGGCGGTCTACAACCACTACAAGCGCATCCAGGCGGGCGACCGCGGGCGCGAGGGTCGCGACGACGGCGTTGAGCTCGCCAAGTCGAACATCCTCATGCTCGGCCCGACCGGCTGCGGCAAGACCTACCTGGCCCAGACGCTCGCGAAGATGCTGAACGTGCCGTTCGCCATCGCGGACGCCACGGCGCTGACCGAGGCGGGCTACGTGGGTGAGGACGTGGAGAACATCCTCCTCAAGCTCATCCAGGCGGCGGACTACGACGTCAAGCGCGCCGAGACCGGCATCATCTACATCGACGAGGTCGACAAAATCGCTCGAAAGAGTGAAAACCCGTCGATCACGCGCGATGTGTCGGGCGAGGGCGTGCAGCAGGCGCTGCTGAAAATACTGGAGGGGACGACGGCGTCGGTGCCGCCGCAGGGCGGTCGCAAGCACCCGCACCAGGAGTTCATCCAGATCGACACGACGAACGTGCTGTTCATCGTGGCGGGCGCGTTCGCGGGCCTGGACAAGATCATCCAGGACCGGGTCGGCAAGCGCGGTCTGGGCTTCGGCGCCGAGGTGCGCACCAAGGCGGAGGTCGACGCGGCGGACTACTACGCCGACTCGATGCCCGAGGACCTGATCAAGTTCGGTCTGATCCCCGAGTTCATCGGCCGGTTGCCGATGGTCGCGAGCGTCACGAACCTGGACAAGGAATCACTGGTCCGGATCCTCACCGAGCCGAAGAACGCGCTGGTCAAGCAGTACCAGAAGCTGTTCGAGATGGACGGCGTCGAGCTGGAGTTCACCCGGACCGCCATGGAGGCCGTCGCCGACCAGGCGATCCTGCGGGGCACCGGGGCGCGCGGCCTGCGGGCGATCATGGAGGAAGTCCTGCTGCCGGTGATGTACGACATCCCCAGCCGCTCGGACGTCGCCAAGGTCGTCATCACGGAGCAGACCGTGAAGGAGAACGTGAACCCGACCATCGTGGCCCGGCAGCCCTCGCGCCGGGAACGCCGCGAGAAGTCGGCGTGAGTTGTCCCTCCCGCACACGCTGATCCTGCACGGCCTGGGTGGTTCCGGGCCGACGCACTGGCAGAACTGGCTGGCAGGTGAACTGGCCCACCACGGTGGGTCGGTGGACCTGCCCCAGTTCAGCTCACCGGACGAGCCGCGGCTGTCGGTGTGGCTGGACGAGCTGCGGTCGCACCTGGCCGCCATGCCCGCCGACGGTTCAGTCGAACGGGTGGTCGTTGCGCACTCGCTGGCCGGGCTGCTGTGGCTGCACCACGCGGCGGGTCCGTTCGACGAGTCGTTGCGGGTGGACCGGGTGCTGCTGGTCGCGCCGCCGGCGCCGGATTTCGCCGGTGAACCGTTGATCGCCGAGTTCCTGCACCCCGTGCTGGACCCGACGGCGCTGCGGCGGGCGGCGGGGTCGACCCGGCTGGTGGTGGGGGAGGGCGACCCGTACTGCGGGTTGACGCAGGCCAAGGAACTGGCCGAGGCGTTGCGGATCGAGCTGGACGTCATCGTGGGTGGCGGGCACCTGAACGTGGACGCCGGGTACGGGCCGTGGAGCGCGGTGCTGAAGTGGGTGCGCAGCTCCCGCGTGCCGCTCACGCCGCGCTGACCGTGGCCTCCGAGCCGACCTCCGAGCCGACCTTCGGGGAGTTACGCCGGGCCGCCCGTTCCGTGAAGCGGGCGGAACTCGGAGGGGCGGTCTTGCGGGCGCTGCGCCCGAGAAAGCTCAACGTCGTGTTCCGGTCCCGCGCGCCGCTGGCGCTGCAGTTGAAGCTCGCCCACTTGGACGGCCGCCTGATCTGGCGCTCCGAGGACACGTTCGTGCTGGTCAAGCCGCCGATCGCGGCGAAGGTGAAGAGGAGTGCCCAGGCCCGGGTCATCCACGTGCTCGACAACTGGTGGGACGCGTGGGTGCTGGGCGTGCCCGGCTCGTTCTGCCTGCTCGTCGCCGTCGTGCTGGGTCTGGTGTTCAACCTCTTGGTTCCCGCGCTCCTCGCGATCCTGGCGGCGGTGTCGTGGGTGTTGGTGTTGGTGGGCTTGGTGGCGCTGGTCGTTTCGCTCGGACGGACGTTCTCGCCCTCCCCGGCGAGGGTGACGAAGCGGGTCGGCGAGGCGTTCCTCGGCGACAACTGGTCCATCACGGTGTGCCACGTCGCCGACCCCGGTGAGGTCGAGGGCCTGGTGGAGGAGGCCGTGCGGCTGGTCGACCGGTTGAGCGGCCGGTACGAGTACGCGGCGGACAAGGTGCTGGTGTGCTCGCCGGACGCGGCGTCGACGCCGGTGACGCTCCGCGCACTCCGCGATTGCGCCCGGGTCCGGTCGTTCGGCGAAAAGGGCTGGGACCTGCTGCTCGTCCGAGACCCGGGTCGGACGCCGTCGCCGCCGTCGGGCACGGTCAACGGTGTGCCCCTGCTGCTCCTCGGGTCCGTGGTGATCTTGCTGTTCAATGCGCAATTCGTGGCCGAATGGGAGACGAAGGCGTGCGCCACGGCCTGCACGGGTGGTCCGACATCGTTCGGCGACGCGGTGTTCTGGCTGGTCCGGCACTACGTGGTGGTGGGGATCCCGGGCGCCGCCCCGGCGACGTTACCGTCGACGGGCGTGGCCCTGATGATGCCGTTCATGGGCGCGGTGGTGCTGCTCAACGTGGTGATGGTGGCGCGGGGGACGATGCGGAAAGCACGCGACACGAAGTTGATCCCGAGGGTGTGGAGGGCGCTGGAGTCGCCGCGGTAGCGGATCGTGTCCTTGTGCAGTGCGACGCGGACGTGCAGTCCGCTGTGCACGGCCATCTGCGCGAAGTGTTCCCGGAGGTGGTGCAGGTCGTCTCTGACCAGCCTGCGGCCCGCCAGCAGCGCGGTGTCGAGGGCGACGCTCTCGTTGTCGTCGTGGAGGGCGAAGATGCCGCCGTCACCCTGCCAGGACCACAGCTCCGCGCGGGCGCAGCCGTTGGCCGCGGCCAGGTCGGATATGCCGGTCGCGGTGCGGGTCCTGAGCAGGTCGAACGCGCCGGCCACCCGGTCGCGCGGGTGGTCGCGGACCGCGTTCGAGTAACCCGCGGCGTCCACGACCAGGAGGTAGACGTTCTCGTACGTCCGTCCGGCTTCGAAGCGTTCCACCACAGCGACCTTCCCCCCTCGACCGCCTCGGCCCCCCTTGGCCTCGTGGGATCAGCATGCCGTAGCGGAGGGTCACGCCGCGCTGACCACCACGCTGAACAGGGTGAACGTGGCCAGGAACGGGCCCGCTTCGAGGTCGGCCAGCCAGGCGTCGGCGGCCGGGCGGGTGATGCGGCCCGCTTGGACGGCGCCGTAGGCGTTGCGGGTGAGGCCGAGGAGTTCGTCGGCGGTGGAGAAATCCCGTAGTACCGGGGCTTCGGTGTCGACCGTCATTATTCGGAGGCCGGCTTGTTCGGCGAGCCTGGCTAGTTGGCGGCCGATGACGGGGTTGCGCACGATCCGGTCGCACACGAATCGGTTGAAGGCCAGGTTCGTGGCTACGGAGCCGGGGTCGATGGCGATGGTTTCCCAGTCGGGTTGAGCCAGGGCGGCGCGTCCGCCTGGGCGCAGGACGCGGCGGAGTTCGGCCAGGACGCCGGGTGGGTCGGCCACGAGGTGGAGGACGCGGTCTACGCGGGCGCGGTCGACGCTGTGGTCTTCGACGGGGAGGGCGTGGGCGTCGCCTTGGCGCACGTCGACGGGTAGGCCGGTGGTGCGTCGTTTCGCTTCTTCGACCATGGCCGGGTCCAGGTCCACGCCGATGACTGTGCCCGCGCGTTCGGCCATGGCGGGGAGGTCGGTGCCGGGGCCGCAGCCTATGTCCAGGGCGGTGTGGTGGGGGTGGAGGTCCAGGGCGTCCAGCAGGTGCTGCTTGTAGGCACGGCCTGCTACGGCGGCGTGGTCCAGGTACGTGATCAGGTCTGGGCGCGAGGTTTGTCGCTCGGGCATGCCGTTAGGCAACCACAGGCCTGTGGAGGTCTTGTGCAGGGCGAGGGAGGTCTTGTGCAGGGGCTGTGGTCCAGTCCGGCCCCCTGCGGTCGGGGTGCGGGGCGGGTGGATTGGTGGCCTCGTTGGACGGTGGCGGGCCTGTCGGGTGGTCAGCGGGGGACGCGTTTGCCCAGGAAGCGGATGACGTCGGGGACGACCTTGCGGTAGTAGACGTCGTCGTGGCCGCCTGGGGTGATGGAGGCGACGGCGAGTTTGGTGCCCGCGATGAACTGGCGGGTTCCGACGATGAAGCGGTCCTTGTCGCCGGCCCACACGCCGATCGGGGCGGCGCCGAGTTTGTCCAGGTTTTTGAGCGGGTCCAGTGATGCCCACTGTTCGGGGCTCGCGAAGGCGTTTCGCTTGGACATTTCCGGCCAGTCGGTGATCAGGGCCGGTGCGACGGCGGCGATGGCCTTGGTCTCTTCACGTCGCTCATGGCGTCGCCGGGCGTAGAGCAGTGCGCCGAAGCCGCCCATCGACACCCCCGTGCAGGCGAACGGCGCGCCGTAGCCGCGTTCGGCCAGCCAGCGGGGCACTTCCTCCAAGAGCATCGCCATGGGGTCGTCGCCGGGGACGTTCTCGTGCCAGTAGTGGTCGCCGCCGTCCACCGCGACGAAACCGAACGGTGGGATCTGGCCGCGACCGACGGCTGCGACCAGGACCTCCGGCATACCCCCGAAGGCGGCCAGGCGGGCCGTGCCGTAGCGGCCGTGCAGGAGGATCGACATGGGCAGGTTCTTGGTGGACACGCCTGGTGGGACGAGCGTGAGCAGGTCGACGTCACGGCCCCGGTACTGCGACCACACGCGTTCCACCTGGACGATCGCCCTCTTCACGGCGGGCACGGGGCCCGCTACGCCCAACGCGTGCCGCAGCGCCTCACCGAAGGGCGCGTTCCCGTTCAACGCGGCGGTGACGCCCGCGGTGGCCAAGGCGCTTCCGCCCAATGCGGTGAGCACCGTTCGCCTGCTGACCATGTTCTCCCCCACCCGAAATCCTCGTCTACAAGTCGCGCGAGGCGGGCCGTGTGTTGCGTCAGATCGCCGATTGCGTCCGAAGGGCCGCGATGCGTTCCGCCGAGTAGCCGAGCCCGTGCAGGACGTGGTCGGTGTGCTCGCCGAGCGCGGGCACGGGGCCGGGTGTCCACTCCCAGGCGGTGGAGTCGACGGGTGGCCGGAGGACGGTGATCTCGCCGTCCGGCACCGGGACGTCGGCCAGGCGGTCGCGGGCGGTGAGTTGGGGGTGGGCCGGGAGGTCGGCGACGCTGCGGGTGCGGGCGGCGGGGACGTCGGCCTTGTCGAGTGCCTCGATGAGGTCGGCGGCGGTCCAAGGGGTGAAGTCGAGTTCGGCGTGGAGGGCGGGGCGGTGTGCGACGCGGGAGGTGACGGTGCCGAAGCGCGGGTCGTCGGCCAGTTCGGGTCTGCCCAGGACGGTGCAGAGGCGGCGCCACTGGGGGTCGTTCTGGACGGCCAGGTGGACGGCGCCGTCCGCGCACGGGAACGGGCCGTACGGTGCGATGCTCGGGTGGTGCGCGCCGGTGCGCGGCGCGGCTTGGCCGGTGCCCGCGGCGTAGAGCATCGGCTGGTGCATCCACTCGGTCATCGCCTCGAACAGGGAGAGGCTGAGGGTGGCGCCTTCACCTGTTCGGGAGCGGTGGAGGAGGGCGGCCAGGACGGCGGACTGGAGTTGCACGCCCGCGGCGATGTCGGCGACCGAGATGCCGGCACGTGCGGTGACGTCGCCTTCTCCGGTCAGTTCGACCAGGCCGGCCTCGGACTGCACCAGCGCGTCGAACGCCTTGCGGGACTCGTACGGGCCGGACGTGCCGTAGCCGGACAGTTCGCCGATCACCAGATCGGGTTTCACCGTGCGGAGTGAGGAGGCGTCCACAGCGAGTCGACGCGCGGCGCCGGGTGAGAGGTTGCACAGGACCACGTCGGCGGTGGTGACCAGGCGGTTCAGGATTTCGCGGGCCGCCGGGTGTTTGAGGTCTAGGGTCAGCGACTCCTTGCCGACGTTCGTCCAGGCGAAGTAGGACGACACCGAGCCGCACGCGGTGTCGTAGTGGCGGGCGAAGTCGCCGCCGTCGGGTCGCTCGACCTTGATCACGCGCGCGCCGAGGTCGGCCAGGAGTCTGGTGGCGTACGGGACCGCGACGGCCTGTTCGAGGCTGACCACTAACACACCGTCGAGCGGTTTCACGCGAGGCCGCGTCGGTAGGTCGAGACTCATTTCGCGGCGATCACGCTTTTCGATCGTCGCGAAATCAGGCTCGACCTACCGACTCCCGGGCTGCCGAGCCGTCCGAGCGGAGCGAGGACCATCAGACACTGACAATCCGGTCTTGACCTGTGTAGACGTTCATGGAGTCGCCGCGCAGGAAGCCGACCAGCGTCACGCCCTGCTCCTCGGCCAGTTCGGCGGCCAGGGACGACGGCGCGGACACGGCGGCCAGTACCGGGACGCCGGCCATCGCGGCCTTCTGCACGAGTTCGAACGACGCCCGCCCGGACACCATCAGGACCGTGCCGGTCAGCGGCACGCGGTTGTTCAGCACCGCCCAGCCGAGCACCTTGTCCACCGCGTTGTGCCTGCCGACGTCCTCGCGCACGACCAGCGCTTCACCGGATGTGGTGAACAGCCCGGCCGCGTGCAGGCCACCGGTCGAGGAGAACACCTTCTGCCGTTGGCGCAGTGTGTCCGGCAGGGTCGTCAGGACGTCCACGTCCACCGTCGACGCGTCGCCGGCGGGGGAGAAGCGGGTCTTGAGCTTCACCGCGTCCAGTGCCGCCTTGCCGCACACGCCGCACGACGACGTGGTGTAGAAGTTCCGCTCCACGCCTGTCTCGGGTGGTGCGACGCCGTCGGCCAGCGTCAGGTCCAGCACGTTGTAGGTGTTCAGGCCGTCCGGGCCGGTGCCCTCGCAGAACCGCGCCACGGCGATGTCCTCGAGGCCGCCGATGACGCCCTCGCTCAGGAGGAACCCGTGCGCCAACTCGACGTCCTGACCGGGTGTACGCATCGTCACGGTCAGGGCCTTGCCGCCTACCCTCAGTTCCAACGGCTCCTCGGCGGCCAGCGCGTCGACCCTCGTTCGGGACGTTCGTCGCGAATAGGTGACCACTGGGCGACGCACGGTGACTCGCCCCATCGTGTAACTCCTTCTCCAGGCTAAGTTTTCTCGCAAGCCACTCACCAGGTTACGGAGGTCTCGGGCAGTGGGTTTCCTGGACCGCTCTCACACGATCGCCCCACCGGGGTGGAACCGCTGGCTGATCCCGCCGGCCGCGCTGTCGGTGCACCTGGCGATCGGCCAGGCCTACGCGTGGAGCGTGTTCAAACCGCCGCTCGAGAGCGCGCTGGACCTGACGGGGACGCAGAGCGCGCTGCCGTTCCAACTCGGCATCGTGATGCTGGGCCTGTCGGCGGCGTTCGGCGGCACGCTGGTCGAGCGCAACGGGCCGCGTTGGGCCATGTTCGTGTCGGCCACGTGCTTCTCGTCCGGCTTCCTGATCTCGGCGCTCGGCGCGTGGACGGAGCAGTACTGGCTGGTCGTGCTCGGTTACGGGTTCGTCGGCGGGATCGGGCTCGGCATCGGCTACATCTCGCCGGTGTCGACGCTGATCAAGTGGTTCCCGGACCGGCCGGGGATGGCGACCGGTATCGCGATCATGGGCTTCGGCGGCGGCGCGTTGATCGCCTCGCCGTGGTCGGCGCAGATGCTGGAGTCGTTCGGGCGGGACAGCGGGGGCATCGCGCAGACGTTCCTGGTGCACGGGATCGTGTATGCGGTGTTCATGTCCGTCGGTGTGCTGCTGGTGCGGGTTCCCGCGGACGTGGTCGACAAGCCGGGTGTGGTGGTGCGGTCGGGGGTCAACGTGTCCGCCCGCAACGCCATCCGCACGCCCCAGTTCTGGTGCCTGTGGGTGGTGCTGTGCTTCAACGTCACCGCGGGCATCGGCATCCTGGAGAAGGCGTCGCCGATGATCCGGGACTTCTTCGCCGAGACGTCCACACCGGTCGCCGCGGGCGCCGCGGCCGGGTTCGTGGCGCTGCTGTCGCTGGCGAACATGGTCGGCCGGATCGTGTGGTCGTCCACATCGGACCTGGTGGGCCGCAAGAACGTCTACCGGCTGTACCTGGGCGTCGGCGCGTTGACGTACCTGGTCCTGGCGCTGCTGGGCAACGCGTCCAAGCCGCTGTTCGTGGTGTGCGCCATGCTGATCCTGTCGTTCTACGGCGGCGGGTTCGCCACCATCCCGGCGTACTTGAAGGACCTGTTCGGCACCTACCAGGTCGGTGCGATCCACGGTCGGCTGCTGACCGCGTGGTCGTTGGCCGGTGTGCTCGGGCCGCTGATCGTGAACGCCATCGCGGACAGCCAGAAGGCGGCCGGCAAGGCCGGGCCGGACCTGTACACGGCGTCGCTGTTCATCATGATCGCGCTGCTGGTCGTCGGGTTCGTGGCGAACGAACTCGTCCGGCCGGTGGCGGCGAAGTACCACGAGCCCGAGGTGGAGGAGGCGGTCCGGTGAATTCCAGGCGTGGGCTGGTCGTGTTCGCGTGGTTGTGGGTGGGCCTGCCGTTGACCTACGGGCTGGTGGAGCTGATCCGCAAGGTCACGGCGTTGTTCACTGGTTAGGGTCGGCCGGTGGATACCTACGACGTGGTGGTGGTCGGCGGCGGGCACAACGCGCTGGTGGCGGCGGCCTACCTGGCGGGGGCCGGTCGCACGGTGCTGGTGCTGGAGAAGCTCGACCACGTCGGTGGCGCGGCGGTGAGCGAAGAGGCGTTCGCGGGCGTTGACGCACGGCTGTCGCGGTACTCGTACCTGGTCAGCCTGCTGCCGGACCGGATCGTCGCGGACCTCGGGCTGCGGTTGTCGCTGCGGTCCCGTGCGGCCTCCTCGTACACGCCGGCGGGGGACCTGCTGGTGGAGCGCGATCCGGGTGAGGCGACGGCGGCGTCGTTCCGGGCGTTGACCGGTTCGGACGCGGAGTGGGAACGCTGGCGGCGGTGGTACGACGACCTGGAGGTCCTGGCCGGGGCGTTGGCTCCGACGATGCTGGAACCGTTGCTGTCACGGGAGCGCGCGCGGCTGCACGTCGACGCGGTGGCACGGGTGCGGCTGTGGGACCAGGTCGTGGAACGGCCGCTGGGCGAGACGTTGGAGGAGTTGTTCGCGCACGACGTGGTGCGCGGTGTGGTCGCCACCGACGGGTTGATCGGCACGCACACGTCGTTGCACGACCTGAAGGCGAACCGGTGCTTCCTCTACCACGTGATCGGCAACGGCACGGGCGAGTGGCGGGTGCCGGTCGGCGGGATGGGCGCGGTGACGGCGGAGCTGACGCGGGCGGCGCGTGAGGCCGGTGCGGAGATCGTGACCGGCGCCGAGGTGACCAGGGTGGACGCGGACGGTGCGGCGGCCGAGGTCGAGTACGACGGGCGCACGGTGGGTGCGCGGTTCGTGCTGTCCGGGGTCGCGCCGTCCACTTTGGACCGGTTGCGCGGTCGGCCGGGTGCGCCGGTGGCCGAGGGCTGCCAGGTGAAGGTGAACATGCTGCTGGAGCGGCTGCCGCGGTTCCGGAGTGGTGTGGACGCCCGGGTGGCGTTCGCCGGCACGTTGCACCTGGACGAGTCGTACGAGCAGTTGGAGACGGCGTACCGGGAGAGCGCGGCCGGGCGGGTGCCGTCGGTGCTGCCGGCGGAGATGTACTGCCACACGTTGACCGACCCGTCGATCCTCGCGCCGGATTTGGTGTCGCGGGGCCGGCACACGTTGACGTTGTTCGGGCTGCACACGCCGGCGGCGTTGTTCGAGCAGGACAACGTCGAGCTGCGTGACGAGCTGGTGGGGCGGTACCTGGCGGCGTTGAACGCGCACCTGGACGAGCCGATCGAGTCGTGCCTGGCGACGGATGCCAACGGTGAGCCGTGCCTGGAGGCGCGTACGCCGTTGGACCTGGAGGCGGAGCTGGGGTTGCCGCGCGGCAACATCTTCCACGACGAGCTGGCCTGGCCGTTCGCGGAGAGCGAGGACGAGGTCGGCCGGTGGGGCGTGGAGACCGACGTGGCGAACCTGTTCGTGTGCGGTGCGGGCGCTCGGCGTGGCGGCGGGGTCAGCGGGATCGGCGGCCACAACGCGGCGATGGCCGTGCTGGAGCGCTGAGCCGCAACGGTGGACACGGACGAGGGCGACGTCGACACCGCGGGTTCGGGCACGACGTACAACGAGATCAGCGGGACCGTGTTCGGCCCGGTGCTCCAGGTCGGGCGGATCGACACCCTCAACCTGGTGCAGCCCGCCGCACCGGTGACCCCGGCGAGCCTGCCGGTGGACGAGGGGTTCGTGGGCCGTGCCGCCGAGTTGGCCGTGCTGCGCGAGTTCCTGGCGCCCGGCGGCGAGCAGTCCGCGTTGGCCGTGGTCGGCTTGGCGGGCGTCGGCAAATCCGCGCTCGTGATCCGGGCCGCGCACGTGGCGGTCGGCGCCGGGTGGTTCCCCGGCGGCGTGCTGTTCGTGGACGCTCAGGGGTACAACGACGATCAGCGGCTGGAGGCGAACGACGCGCTGGCCTCCCTGCTCCGGGCGCTCGGCGTCGCCGGTGACGCCATCCCGCCCGGTCAGGGTGAACGGGAAGCGCTCTACCGGTCGCAACTCGCGGCGCGTCCGCCGGTGTTGGTCGTCGTGGACAACGCGTCGTCGGCCGACCAGGTGCTGCCGTTGCGGCCTGCGGGTCAGGCGCACCGGCTCGTGCTGACCAGCCGGGACAACCTCCCGGTGCCGAGGGCGCGGCGGATCGAGTTGGACGTGCTGGCCGCCGCCGAGGCTGTCGAGGTGTTGGACGACGCGCTCCGGTCGGTCGATCCGGCCGACGACCGGATCACCGCGCATCCCGACGCGGCCGGCGTGTTGGCCGAGTCGTGCGGGTTCCTGCCGCTGGCGTTGCGGATCCTCGCCGAGGTCGTGGCCGACCGGCGCGGCGAGGACCTGACCCGGTTCGCCGAGTCGATCGCCGCGGCGCACGACCGACTCGGTGAACTCGCCTACGACGATTCGGTCAACGTCCGGACGGCGTTCAACGCCTCCTACGGCCGGCTGCCCGCGGACCAGGCCCGGATGTTCCGCCTGGCCGCCCTGCACCCGGGGCGGACCATCACGGTGGAGACCGCCGCCGCGTTGGGTGGCATCACGCCGGCCGACGCCCGCGAACTGCTGATCAGGCTGCGCCGTGCCCACCTGCTCCAGACCGGTGTGGTGGCCGACGAGTACCGGTTCCACGACCTGCTGCGGATCTACGCCGCCGAGCGGTGCGCCGCGGTGGGCGACGAGGCGACCCGGCAAGCGGCCGAGCGCGCGCTGGTCGGCCACTACGTGTCGCACGTCAAGGGCGTGCACAGCCACTTGGACCCGAGTGCCGCGCACCGGGAGGTGTTCCCCGATCGGCTCGCCGCACTGCAGTGGTTCGACGGCGAGCTGCACAACCTGCTGCCGGTCCTCGAGTCGGCCGCGCACAACGGGTGGCACGCGGAGGTCAGGGACGCGGGCGAAGCGGCGTTCCGGTACTTCAACCTGCGCCGGTCGGCGGAGTGGGTGCCGGTCGACCTGCTGGCCCTGGCGTCGGCCCGCGCACTCGGCGACCGCATCGGAGAGGGCAGGATCCTCAACGGCCTGGGCAGCGCTCACCACCGGCTCAGGCGGTTCGACGAGGCGCTGCGCCACTTCCAGGCCGCGCTGGCGTTGTTCCGCGAGGTCGGGTCGGTGCGGGACGAAGCCCACTCGCTCAACAACATCGCGTCGACCTACGCGTCGACCGGTCGCGTCACCGAGGCGATCCGGCACATGGGGGACAGCGCTGCCGCGTACCGGAGCGCCGGTGACGCGGACGGCGAGGCGAGGTGCCTGGCCAACCTGGGCAAGATCCACAGCGACCGGGGCGAGCACGCGCCGGCCGTCACGTTCTACCAGCGTGCCCTGGAGTTGCGTCGCGAGGTGGGTGACCGGGACGGCGAAGGAGACTGCCTCAACGGCCTCGGCATCGAGTACGACGCCCTCGGCCGGGTGGACGATGCCGAGGCGCACCACCTCGCCGCGCTGGCGGTGTACCGCACGACCGGCAACCGGCACGCCGAAGGCCAGGCGCTGAACAACCTCGGCATGATCGCGGCGAAGAAAGGCCGCCTCGCCGAGGCGCTCGAATACCACCGGCAGAGCTTGGCGATCTCCCAGGAGACCGGTAACGCGCACGGCGAGGGGCTCACGCTGTACAACGTGGGGCTGACGTACTGGTCGCTGGGCAGGAACGAGGAGGCCGTCGAACACCTGCGGCGGGCGGCCGAGCGGTTGGAGGAGGCCAACGACCCGGATACCGCCGGGAGAGTCCGCGACGCGATCCGTGAGATCGAGGCCGAAGGGCGTGGCCGGCGGTGGTCCAGAGGTCGGTGGTCCAGAGGTCGGTGGTTCAGAGGTTGGCGAAGAGGTCGGTGATGAGCTGCTGCGCCTGGTCGGCGTTCGCGCCGGAGGTCACCGTGATCTCGACGGTGCCGGCGCGGGCCACCACGGCGGTCTGGACGACTTCGCCCGTGACGGCGATGGCGCGGTAGGCCTCGTCGTGGAAGCCGGGCAGGTCGGTGATGTCGGTGTGGTCCTCGCGGCCCTCGGCGAACGACGCGGCGTCCGCGCCGGTCTCGAAGCGGACCTCGGTGTTGCCGCCGTCGTAGGAGCAGCGCACGACGTTGTCGGTGATCGTCTGGCGAGGGTGGTTCAGGCGTAGGCGGAGCGCCGCGCCGACCACGTCCTCCGGTGCGTCCTCGCAGTTCACGCCCGCCGAGTCGGTGGGGGTCGGAGGTGGGGGCGCCTCCGTGGTCGGCGGAGGCGTCGGCGCGCTCGTGCACGCGCCGAGCGCCACCAGCGCCGAGGCGGCGAGCACGGTCCTGATCACGTCGAACTCCCTGTTCGTCGGTTGCCCGTAGGTTCGCCCGAACGGCCGCAGACGTTACCGAGGACGGCGTATGAAGGGCTCTTCACCGCCGAGGAGCGAATGCAGGACGACCACCACGCCGCCGAACGCCGCCGGCTGGTCGGGGCCAAGCGTTTGCGCGCCCTGTCCGGCCGGGTCAGCTTCGACTGGCGGGTGGTGCGGGAACACCGCGTGCTGGTGGCCGGCGTCGGGTTCTCGTGGCGACGAGCAGCAGGCTGACGATCCCGCCGAGCAACGCCAGCGCCATGTCCTTGTGCGCGTCCCACATGTCGCCCTGCTGGCCGTTGTACGCCTCGGCCAGGTCCGGGGCCAACGCCACCGCGATGCCCCACTCGAACAACTCGTAGACCGCGCTGGTCGACACGACGACTTCCAGCGTCCGCAGCCACCCGAGCCGTGCCGCCACGATCCCGGCCAGGCACAGCCCGTACGCGAAGTGCACGAGCCGGTCGAAGTGGTTGCGCCGCCAGGAGAACACCTCCGACAGCCGGAACCCGAACACCGCGTCGGTCCACGAGTCGTACGGCACCGCCGAGTACAGCCACCGCGCGGCGATCGTGTGCAGGGACAGGAACAGCAGCACCAGCAGCCAGGAGCCCAGGGGGAGCGGGTGACGGCGCTGCAGCCACGCCAACGCGACCAGCGCGAACGCGGTCAGCGAGGTGTGCAGCGCCTGCTCACCCGGCCATGACGGCTCCCACCAGGTGGCCGCCAACAGGATCAGGAACGCGCCCAGCGACCACCAGTGCCCCCTCGTCATGCGGCGGACGGTACCCCGATCAGGTGGCGATCTTCTCCAGCCGCACCACGATCGACTTGGACGTCGGCGTGCCGGACACGGTGGCGGTGGAGTCCAACGGCACCAAGGCGTTCGCCTCGGGGAAGTACGCCGCCGCACAGCCCCGCGCCGTCGGGTACGCCACCACGCGGAACCGCTCGGCACGCCGTTCGGTCACGCCCGTCGGGTCGTCCGGCCACTCGCTCACCAGGTCCACGTGCTGCCCGTCGAGCAGGTCGAGCACGTCGAGGTCGTCCGGGCTGACGAACACCACCCGCCGGCCGTCCTTCACGCCCCGGTAGCGGTCGTCCAGGCCGTAGATCGTGGTGTTGTACTGGTCGTGGCTGCGCATGGTCTGCAACAGCAGCCGCCCCGGCGGCACCCGCAGCACGGTGAGGTCGTTGGCCGAGAAGTGCGCCTTGCCGCTGCGCGTGCCGGTGAACTCGCGGGCGTCGCGCGGCGCGTGCGGCAGCACGAAACCGTCCGGCCGGCGCACCCGCTCGTTGTAGTCGTCGCACCCCGGCACGACCCGCGCGATCCGGTCCCGGATCAGGTCGTAGTCCTTCTCGAACTCCTCCCACGGCACCGGGTGCTCCGGCCCGAGCACGGCCCGCGCCAGCCGGCACACGATCGACACCTCGGACAGCAGCCGGTCGCTCGCGGGCGCCAGCCGTCCCCGTGACCGGTGCACCACCGACATCGAGTCCTCGACCGTGACGAACTGCTCGCCGGTGTGCTGGAGGTCGCTTTCCGTGCGGCCCAACGTGGGCAGGATCAACGCCGTCCGCCCGTGCACCACGTGCGACCGGTTGAGCTTGGTCGACACGTGCACGGTCAGGTCGAGTTTCCGCATGGCCGCCTCGGTCACCGGCGTGTCCGGGGTGGCCGCGACGAAGTTCCCGCCCACCGCGAAGAACACCTTCGCCGCGCCGTCGCGCATGGCCCGGATCGACGCCACCGTGTCGAACCCGTGCTTGCGCGGCACCGGGATGCCGAACTCGGACTCCAGCGCGGCCATGAACTTCTCCGGCATCTTCTCCCAGATGCCCATGGTCCGGTCGCCTTGCACGTTCGAGTGGCCGCGCACCGGGCACAGGCCCGCGCCCGGCTTGCCGATCATGCCGCGCAGCAGCGCCACGTTCGCGAT
The DNA here is from genome assembly GCF_009769385.1 of Saccharothrix deserti. Lineage (GTDB taxonomy): Bacteria > Actinomycetota > Actinomycetes > Mycobacteriales > Pseudonocardiaceae > Actinosynnema > Actinosynnema deserti. The sequence goes on along the minus strand of NZ_ML775960.1, from coordinate 496,155 downwards.
CTCGCGGATCGTCGGCACCGAGTGCTTGTGCTGGGTCAACCCCATGGCCCAGCAGAAGATGGTGCGCTGCGAATCGGCCAGCATCCGGGCCAGCAGCTCGACCTGGGCGCGCGGCAGACCGGTCGCCACGTCGACCGAGTCCCAGTCCACTCGGCGCACGTGGTCGGCGTACTCGGCGAACCCGTCCGTGAAGCCCTCCACGAACTCTCGATCCACCGCGTCCCACGACAGCAGCAGGTTGCCCACCGCCTGGAACAGCGCCTGGTCGCCGCCGAGCCGGATCTGCAGGAACTCGTCGGCCAACTGCGTGCCCGAACCCACGAGCCCGCGCACGTTCTGCGGGTTCTTGAACCGCAGCAACCCCGCCTCCGGCAACGGGTTCACCGCCACGATCTTCGCGCCGGCGCGCTTGGCCTCCTCCAACGCCGACAGCATCCGCGGGTGGTTCGTGCCGGGGTTCTGGCCGACCACCACGATCAGGTCGGCGCGGTTGAAGTCGTCGATGCTGACCGAGCCCTTGCCGATGCCGGTCGTCTCCGACAGCGCCGCGCCGGACGACTCGTGGCACATGTTGGAGCAGTCCGGCAGGTTGTTCGTGCCGAACGAGCGGACCAGCAGCTGGTAGAGGAACGCGGCCTCGTTGCTGGTGCGGCCCGACGTGTAGAAGACGGCCTCGTCCGGGCTCGCCAGCCCGTTGAGCTGCGAGGCGATCAACGAGAACGCGTCGTGCCACTCGATCGGCTCGTAGTGCGTCGCGCCCTCGCGCAACACCATCGGCTCGGTGATCCGGCCCTGCTGACCCAGCCAGTAGTCGGTCTTCCCGGCGAGGTCGGCGATCGGGTGCGCGGCGAAGAACTCAGGCCCGACGCGCCGCCGGGTCGCCTCCTCGGCCACCGCCTTCGCGCCGTTCTCGCAGAACTCGGCCAGCTTGCGGTGCCCCTGCGGCTCGGGCCACGCGCAGCCGGGGCAGTCGAAGCCCTCGCGCTGGTTGAGCAGCCGCAACGTGGCGGCGGTCCGGGTGACGCCCATCTGCTCGACACCGCGCTTGAGCGACACCGCGACACCGGGGATGCCCGCTGCCCAACGCTTGGGTTCGGTCACGTCGAGCTGCGACTCATCGATGTCCTGCTGGGGTGGCTTGCGGTCCATACCCCATAGTGTGACCCCAAGGTGTGCCGCCGGCGCGCCCCGCGCGAGCGCGCCGGCGGTCTGTCCGATCGCCGGTCGCGTCAGGCCGACGCGGGACCGCTGTCACGGGCCCCAAGGGGTTGCGAACGGCCCGTGTATCCGGCGTCCTCACCTGCGACGAGTCGGTGATCAAGGTTAATTGTGAGCGGCGCCACACCCGAGCGAATCCTCCGAACGGGTGACCTCACCCATGGCAGTCGTCAGCGACCGGCAGAGGGCGATTCGGGTCGAAGTGGCCGTGGCTGCCGTCGCTGAACTCCGGGCCGGAGCGCACTGCCGATCCGGAGCGCACTGCCGATTCTGACGACCGGTTCAGTCCGGGCAGCCGTCGGCCGGTGACGAGGGCGCGCCGAGGTCGAAGTCCAGGCCCGGCGGCAGGGACGGTTCGGTGAACGCGGGCGCGAGGTAGCCGCGCTTGGCGGTCGAACACGCGATCGAGTGCAGCGAGCCCGTCGACGCGTCCGCCCACAGCCCGGCCACGCCGGGGTCGCCGGTGCGGACGGCGTACCGCACCTGGAACCGCGACAGCGCCACCACGTCCATCGGCCCGCGCACCGCCTCGGGCCGGTCGGGGGTGAACGCGTAGGCGAACGTGTAGTCCGTCCGCACCACCAGCTCACCGCCCGGCCCGGCCTCGGCGGCCATCTCGCCGCGCACCTTCGGCGCCACCTCCGCCAGCCGCGAGTCCTTGTCCACCCGCGTCACCACCAGCGCCGCCTCACCGTCGTTGCGGCCGTCGAACAGCACCCGCAGCGAGTCGCGCAGGTCCGGCGCGAACAGCCCGAAGAACGGCTCCAGGTCGTGCTCCACCACCACCCGCCGGTCGAGCCGGGCCGTGACCACCGCCTGGCGAACCTGTGCGTAGGCCTGTGCTACCTGGTCCGCGGGGAACGTGCCGACCTGCCGCGGCTCCGGCACCACCACCCCCGCCTCGCCGTCGGCCCAGGACGCCGCCGCGGTGCCCGCGAACGGCTCGTCCAGGTCCACCGCGCGCTGTCCCGCAGGCGAGTCCGACTGCGTCTCGAACACCGCCCACGCCAGCACCACCGCCGCCACCGCGATCGCCAACCCGCCCCAGAACCGCCGCCGCCGCAGCCTGGGCCACCTCCGCACCCGCCCCAACCGCGCCTCGCGCTCGGCCCGCCGCACGGCGTTCCGCGCCCACCCGGCGTCCTGGAGGTCGGGATGGTCCTCGATCCGGTAGTCGTCCACTGGGCCCCCTCGTGTCACCTCTAGGCGTTAGCACGAAACGGTGACGAATGCGATACCTGCCGTCACCGGCCCCCTGCGTCCGATCACGTTTGAGGGCAGGAACACCACACGCGGAGGCCGCTAGCAGGTATCTGGTTAGAAGTCGATACCCGCGCCTCCGTAGACTTCGACCGTGACTGAGACCCCCACCGCACCGCAGCGCTCCGAACTCCCGCCGGCGTGGAACCCGGCCGAGGTAGAGGCCGGGCTGTACGAGCGGTGGGTCGAGCGCGGCTACTTCACGGCCGACGCGAACAGCGACAAGCCGCCGTTCTCCATCGTGCTGCCGCCGCCGAACGTCAACGGCAGCCTGCACATGGGCCACGCGATGAACCACAGCGTGATGGACGCGCTCACCCGCCGCCGCCGCATGCAGGGCTACGAGGTGCTGTGGCTGCCCGGCACCGACCACGCCGGCATCGCCACCCAGACCGCGGTCGAACGCGCCCTCGCGGGCGAGGGCAAGTCCCGCCACGACGTGGGCCGCGAGAAGTTCGTGGAACGCGTCTGGGAGTGGCGCGAGGAGGTCGGCGGCCGGATCCTCGGCCAGATGCGCCGCCTCGGCGACGGCGTCGACTGGACCCGCGTCCGCTTCACCATGGACGAGGGCCTGTCCCGCTCCGTCCAGACGATCTTCAAGAAGCTCTTCGACGACGGCCTGATCTACCGCGCCGAACGCATCATCAACTGGTGCCCGCGCTGCCAGACCGCGCTGTCCGACATCGAGGTCGACCACTCCGAGGACGACGGCGAACTCGTCTCGATCCGCTACGGCTCCGGCGAGAACTCGATCGTGGTCGCGACCACCCGCGCCGAGACCATGCTGGGCGACACGGCGGTCGCCGTGCACCCCGAGGACGAGCGCTACGAGCACCTCATCGGCACCGAGGTCGAGGTGCCGCTGACCGGCCGGTACGTGCCGATCGTGGCCGACGAGCACGTCGACCCGAAGTTCGGCACCGGCGCGGTCAAGGTGACCCCGGCGCACGACCCGAACGACTTCGAGATCGGCCAGCGCCACCAGCTGCCCGCGCTCACCGTCATGGACGGCCGCGGCGTGATCACCGCGCACGGGCCGTTCCAGGACATGGACCGGTTCGAGGCACGTCCGGCGGTCGTCGCCGCGCTGCGCGAACAAGGCCGGATCGTGGCCGAGAAGCGCCCGTACCAGCACTCCGTCGGCCACTGCTCGCGCTGCGACACCGTCATCGAGCCGCGCCTGTCCATGCAGTGGTGGGTGAAGGTCGCCCCGCTCGCCGAGGCCGCCGCCGACGCCGTGCGCGACGGCCGCACCACCATCCACCCGCCGGAGCTGGCCAAGCGCTACTTCGACTGGGTCGACAACCTCAACGACTGGTGCATCTCGCGCCAGCTGTGGTGGGGCCACCGCATCCCGGTCTGGTACGGCCCGAACGACAAGGTCATGTGCGTCGGCCCCGACGACGAGCCGCCCGGTGAGGGCTGGGTGCAGGACGAGGACGTGCTCGACACGTGGTTCTCGTCCGGCCTGTGGCCGTTCTCCACGCTGGGCTGGCCCACGCCGACCAGCGACCTGGCCAAGTTCTACCCGACCAGCGTGCTGTCCACCGGCTACGACATCCTGTTCTTCTGGGTCGTCCGGATGATGATGTTCGGCCTGTACGCGATGGACGGCAAGCAGCCGTTCGACCACGTGTTCCTGCACGGCCTCATCCGCGACCAGTTCGGCAAGAAGATGTCGAAATCGCGCGGCAACGGCATCGACCCGATCGACTGGATGGACGCCTACGGCGCCGACGCCACCCGGTTCACGCTGCTGCGCAGCACCAACCCCGGCTCGGACATGGCGCTGGCCGACGAGTGGGCCGCCGGCTCCCGCAACTTCACCACGAAGCTGTGGAACGCCTCCCGGTTCGCGCTCAACAACGGCGCCACCGTGGCACGCCCGCTCCCGGCGCGCGACGAGCTGACCGACGCCGACCGCTGGATCCTCGACCTGCTCGACCAGCTGGTGTCCGATGTGGACGGTCAATTCGAGGCGTTCCAGTTCGCCAAGCTCAGCGAGGCGCTCTACCACTTCACCTGGGACGAGTTCTGCGACTGGTACCTGGAGCTGGCCAAGGTCCAGCTCGCCGAGGGCGGCACCCGCGCCGAGGCCACCCAGTCCGTGCTCGGCCACGTCCTCGACGTGGTGCTGCGGCTGCTGCACCCGCTGACGCCGTTCATCACCGAGACGCTGTGGACCACGCTGACCGGCGGCGAGTCGCTGGTGATCGCGGACTGGCCGAAGCCGACCGGCGCCGCGCGCGACGAGGACGCCGCCACCCGGATCGAGGGCCTGAAGAAGCTGGTCACCGAGATCCGCCGGTTCCGCTCCGACCAGGGCCTCAAGCCCGCGCAGAAGGTCGCGGGCAAGGTCCGCGGCGCGTGCTGCGTCGACCTGCTCGACCAGGTGGCCGCGGTGCGGTCGCTGACCAGGATGACCGAGCCCGGCGACGAGTTCTCGGTGACCGTGTCGCTGGACGTCGGCCTGCCCAAGGGCACCGTCAAGGTCGAGCTGGACCTGTCCGGCGCGGTCGACGTGGCCGCCGAGCGCAAGCGGCTGGCCAAGGACCTGGCGGTGGCCGAGAAGGAACGCGCCCAGTGCGAGGGCAAACTCGGCAACGCCGCGTTCCTCGACAAGGCGCCCGCCGAGGTGGTGGCGAAGATCCAGGCGCGGTTGGCCGCGGCCAACGCCGAGATCGACCGCATCCACGCCCGCCTCGACACCCTGCCGCAGGACAGCGGGCAGTCGTGAGCGGCTTCGAGACGGGGGCGTTGGAGGAACTGCGCCAGGTCGAGGCGGAGCTGAACACGCGCTGGCCCGAGACCAAGATCGAACCGAGCCTCGACCGCATCCGGGCGTTGGCGGACATCCTCGGCGACCCGCAGCACGGCTACCCCGTGCTGCACGTCGGCGGGACGAACGGCAAGACGTCCACGTCGCGGATGATCGACGCACTGCTCGGCCGGATCGGGCTGCGCACCGGCCGGTACACCAGCCCGCACCTCCAGCTGGCCACCGAGCGGATCAGCGTGGACGGCGCGCCGATCAGCCCCGAGCGGTACGTCGAGATCTACCGCGACATCGAGCCTTACGTGTCGATCGTGGACGCGCGCGGCGACGTGCCGATGAGCAAGTTCGAGGTGCTCACCGGCATGGCGTTCGCCGCGTTCGCGGACGCGCCGGTGGACGCCGCCGTGATCGAGGTCGGCCTCGGCGGGTCGTGGGACGCGACGAACATCGCCGACGGCCGGATCGCGGTCATCACGCCCATCGGGCTCGACCACGTCGAGTACCTCGGTTCGGATCTGGCGGGTATCGCGGAGGAGAAGGCCGGGATCATCAAGCCCGGCGCGGTCGCGCTGCTGGCCCAGCAGGACGCCGCCGTCGAACAGGTGCTGCTGAAGCGGTGCGCCGAAGTGGACGCCTCCATCGCGCGGCTGGGGTCCGAGTTCGGCGTCATCCAGCGCGACGTCGCGGTGGGCGGGCAGATGCTGCGGCTGCAGGGGCTCGGCGGCGAGTACGACGAGATCTTCCTCCCGCTGCACGGCGCGCACCAGGCGGCGAACGCGGCGCTGGCGCTGGCCGCCGTCGAGGCGTTCTTCGGGGCAGGCGCCGAGCGGCGGCTGGACGTGGACGCGGTGCGCGAGGCGTTCGCCACGGTCAGCTCGCCCGGCCGGCTGGAACGGGTCCGCTCCGCGCCGACCGTGCTGGTGGACGCGGCGCACAACCCGCAGGGCGCGGAGGCGCTGGCCAAGGCGCTGGACGAGGAGTTCGGCTTCCGGAAGCTGGTCGCGGTGGTCGGCGTGATGCAGGAGAAGGACGCGGTGGGCATCCTCAGCGCGCTGGAACCGGTCGTGCAGGAGGTCGTGCTGACCGCCAACTCCTCGCCCCGCGCGATGGACCCCGACCTGCTCGCCGGGATCGCGATCTCGATCTTCGGCGAGGACCGGATGGTCGTCCAGCCGCACCTGGACGACGCGATCGAGGAGGCCGTGCGGCTGGCCGAGGAGAGCGACGACGGAGACATGGTGTCCGGCGGCGGCGTGGTGGTGACCGGCTCGGTCGTCACGGCGGGCGACGCGCGGGCCCTGTTCGGCAAGGAGCCCTCGTGACCTCGGCCTCGGCGCCCAAGGACGTTCCGGCGCCCAAGAAGGACCCGATGAAGGCCTTCCGGGGCATCATGGCGGTCACCCTGATCCTCGAGGTGATCGTCGTCGCCCTGGCGCTGCCGGTGGTGGCGAAACTGGGCGGCGGTATCGGGACGGGCACCGGGTACCTGGTGCTCGGGCTGATCGTCGCGCTGATCGCCACGTGCGCGCTGCTCAAGCGGTCGTGGGCGGTGTACGTGATCGCCGCGATCCACGTCGTGATGGTGGCGTCGTGGTTCGCGATGACCGCGCTCGGCGGCATCGGCGTGGTGTTCAGCCTGGTGTGGGTGTACCTGCTGTGGCTGCGGCGTGACGTGGCGAAGCGGATGGCCGAGGGCCGGCTGCCCAGCCAGCAGGGCTAGGTAAGACGGGCCAGGGTAAACGGGCCTGGGTAAAAACGGTTTGGTGCGGGTGCCGCCGGGCGGCCAGGGTGGCGGCATGGACGTGGAGTTCCGCCGGTTCGACGTCGGCGAGGCAGACGAGCTGGCGGGCTTCCTCGCCGGGGAGACGTGGCCCTACCACGGGACCGCGCGGGTGGATCGGGACAGCGTGCGGAGCCGGGCGGCCGGCGGCTTCTACGACAACGCCTCCACGCGGACGTTCTGGATCACCGCCGGTGGTTCGGCGGTGGGTGTGGTGCGGCTGTTCGACCTGGAAGACGACACGGCCATGTTCGACCTGCGGGTGCGCGCGGCCGACCGGGGCAAGGGCGTCGGGCAGCGGGCGGTCCGGTGGCTGACGGCGTACGTGTTCACCGAGTTCCCGGCGGCGCACCGCATCGAGGGCACCACGCGCCAGGACAACCACGCGATGAGGGCGGTGTTCCGGCGTTGCGGGTACGCCAAAGAGGCCCACTACCGGCAGTCGTGGCCTGGTGATGGCGGGGCGCGGTACGACGCGGTCGGGTACGCGATCCTGCGTGACGACTGGTCCACCGCAACCGTGACTGTGCCCGACTTCGACGACGAGCCCGCCTGAGCCCGTCCGGGGGCGGGCAGCCCGGCCACCACACGACCAACGTCCCCGAGCAATACAGCTAGCTCGCGAGGCGGCGGGCGAGCAGGGCGACCATCGTGCGGAACCGGCCGTTCGGGGTGTCCAGCGGCCAGCCGAGCACGTCCTCGGCCCGTGCCAGCCGCGCGGCCACCGAGCTGTGGTGCAGGTGCAGCGACTCCGCCGCCTTGCGCAGTGAGCCGCTGACGCAGAACGCCTCCAGCGCGGCGACGTCCAGCCTGCCGCTCGGCGTCGCCGCCAGCGCGTTCAACGCGGTCACGTCGGCGTCGTGCCGCAGCAGCTCGACCGGCACCTCGGCCAGCAACGCCGTCGCGCCCAGGCTGGTGAAATCGGCCACGGGGTGCTCGGCGGAGGTGAACCGCAGCGCCTGCTGCGCCTGCTGCCACGACGCGTGCGCGTCCAGACCGCCGACCGTCCCACCGAGACCGAGCCGCACCTCGCCGCCACCCCGCCCGTTCAACGCCTCCGCCAGCCCCGGCGAGTCCGGCGGTTGCAGGACGAGCGCGGCACGCCGTCCGACGAGCGCCACCCGCACCGGCACGTGCCGACCCGTGCGGGCGACGAGCCGGACGGCCTCCGCACCGGGATCGAGCCCCGGACCGCACTCCACGGCCGCGATCCGCAACGGCCGGTCGTGCGCGAGTCCCAGCAGCTTCACCGCCCGTGCCCGGTCCTCGGGCGCCTCCCGTTCGGACAGCACCAGCTCGACCAGCGCCGGGTCCGCCAGGTGCGGCGCGGCGGTGTGGTGGGGCGGTTCGAGCACGCGGATGGTGATCGCGCAGCGTTCCAGCACCAGGTCGTCCAGCGGACGGGGGCCGTCGGCGCGTTCCAGCCACACCCGGCCCGACTCGCCGATCGGGGCCTCACCGGTCACCGCGCCCGGCTCACCCGTCGCCGGCTTGCCGTCGGGGCCGTGGCGCAGCGGCGGCCTGCCTTCGAGCTCCACACCGACCACGCAGTCGGCTAGCCCGGCCGTCGAACGCACCACTTCGGGTAGCGTCGCCCGCGCCTCGACCAGCGTGTCGAAGTACGCGATCACCCGGATCGCGGTCTCGGCATCGGCGTCGAGCGCCGAGAGTTTGCGCAGCAGGCCCCGCACGTCCACAGCGTAACCACCGGGGGCGTTGTCGCAGGCCGGCGCGACTGTCGGGTTCCCGGCGGCGGAAAACCGACGCGTGTCGGAGGTGCTGCCGAGTGGCGCCGACCACACTCGGAAAACGAGTCTCGGCAGCGGAGCCGAGTCCTCGACCGCATCGGAGACCACCATGCCCTACGCGATCGACCCGGAACTCGCGGCCGCGGTGCAGTTGCTGCCGGAGCTGGACCTGACCGACCTGCCCACCGCCCGCAAGGGGATGGACGAGCTGGCCCGCGAGCTGGGCGAAATCGACGAGACGGGCGTGACCGTCACCGAACGACAGGCGATCAGGGCGGACGGGACGGAACTGGCGCTGCGCGTCTACCGGCCCGACGACGCCGCGCCCGCCGCGGTCCTGGCCATCCACGGCGGTGGTTTCGTGATCGGCAGCGTCGACGCCGAACACGGCCGCAACGTGCGGCTGGCCAAGGAGACCGGCGCGGTGGTCGTGGCCGTCGGCTACCGGCTCGCGCCCGAGACGCCGTTCCCCGGTGGCCTGGAGGACTGCTACACGGGCCTGGAGTGGCTGGCCGCGCACGCGCACGAACTCGGCGTCGACCCCGGCCGGATCGCGATCAACGGGCACAGCGCGGGCGGCGGCCTCTGCGCGGCGCTGGCGTTGCTGGCCCGCGACCGGGGCGGCCCGCGGATCTGCTTCCAGTACCTCGGCGTGCCCGAGGTGGACGACCGGCTGGAGACCCGCAGCATGCGCGAGTTCACCGACACCCCGGTGTGGAACCGGCCGCTCGCCGAGCTCAGCTGGGACAGCTACCTCGGCGAGGGCAAGCGTGGCGGCGACGACGTCTCGCCCTACGCCGCGCCCGCCCGCGCCACCGACTTCACCGGCCTGCCGCCCGCGTACGTCTCGGCGATGGAGTTCGACCCGCTGCGGGACGAGGGCATCGCGTACGCGCTCAAGCTGATCGACGCGGGCGTGCCGGTCGAGTTGCACGTGTTCAGCGGCACGTTCCACGCCTCCGTGCTGGTGGCGTTCGCGCAGCAGTCGCAGCGGGAGATGGCGGAGGAGGCCGTGGTGCTCCGCCGTGCGTTGGGCCTGTAGGCGACGGGTCCCGTTCACCCGGAATTCGGCTTCACCGGTTACAAACCCGCGCATGAGCGATGGTGTGGTGAACCGGCGGACGCTGCTGCGCGCCGGTGCGATCGGTACGGCCGCGGCGATTGTGCCTGGAACTCTGGCGTTGCCCGGCGGTGTGGCGTTGGCGCGTGGTGGCGACCGGCCGGTGCTCACGCACGGTGTGCAGTCCGGTGACGTGACGTTCGACGGCGGTCTGGTGTGGACCCGGGCCGACCGTCCGTCGCGGATGCTGGTGGAGGTGTCGTCGGACCCGTCGTTCCGGCACGTCCGCACCGTGCGCGGGCCGCTGCTGACGCCGGAGTCCGGCGGCACCGGACGGGTGCGGCTGCGTGGTCTGCCGGGCGGGCGGGAGGTGCACTACCGCGTCGTCGCCGAGGACCTGGACGGCCGCACCCGCAGTGAGGCCGTGGTCGGCAGCTTCCGCACCGCGCCGCTGGGCCCTGATGACGTGCGGTTCGTCTGGTCCGGTGACGTGGCGGGTCAGGGTTGGGGCAGCAACCCGGACCTGGGCGGTATGCCGATCTTCGGCGCGATGGCCGCACGCCGTCCCGACTTCTTCATCAACAGCGGTGACACGGTGTACGCGGACGGGCCGTTGAAGGAGTCCGTGACGCTGCCCGACGGGCGCGTGTGGCGCAACGTGGTGATCCCGGAGAAGCTGAAGGTCGCCGAGACCCTGGACGAGTACCGGGGCCAGTTCGCCTACAACCTGCTCGACCCGCAGTACCGGTCGTTCGCCTCGCAGGTGCCGATGATCGTGCAGTGGGACGACCACGAGGTGGTCAACAACTGGTACCCCGGTGAGATCCTGACCCTGCCGCAGTACACGGAGAAGCGGGTGGACGTGCTGGCCGCGCGGGCGTTCCAGGCGTTCCACGAGTGGCAGCCGATCGACCCGCGGCAGGCGGTGGACGGTCGGGTGTACCGGAAGTTCCGGTACGGCGCGCACGTCGAGGTGTTCGTGCTGGACATGCGGTCGTACAAGGACGCCAACACCTCGCCGAAGGACGGCGCCGGGCACGTGCTGGGGGAGAAGCAGGCCCGGTGGCTGGTGGACTCGCTGGACCGCAGCCGGGCCACCTGGAAGATCATCGCCGCCGACCTGCCGATCGGCCTGACCGTGCCGGACGGCACGGACATCGAGGGCGTGGCCAACGGGCTGCCGGGTGCGCCGGGCGGGCGTGAGCACGAGTTGGCGTGGGTGCTGAGCGAGCTGAAGCGGCGGCGCGTGCGCAACACCGTGTGGCTGACGGCGGACGTGCACTACACCGCCGCGCACCACTACTCGCCGGCGCGGGCGTCGTTCCAGGACTTCGACCCGTTCTGGGAGTTCGTCTCGGGTCCGCTCAACGCGGGCGCGTTCGGCCCGAACACGCTGGACCCGACGTTCGGGCCGGAAGCGGTGTTCGTCAACGCCCCGCCGGCCGCGAACACCACGCCGTTGGACGGGTTCCAGCACTTCGGCGAGGTCGAGGTGTCGCGTGACGGTGAGCTGACCGTGTGGCTGCGTGACATCAAGGGCACGTCGTTGTGGAGCAAGACCCTTCAGCCCCGGCGTTGACCCTCGGGTGACCCGAGACCCCACAGTGGAGGGGTGACGGACGAGCTGATGACCATCGGGCGGTTCGCGCACCTCAGCGGGCTGACCGTGCACGCGCTGCGGCACTACGACGACGTCGGGCTGCTCGCGCCCGATGTCGTCGACCCGGCGTCGGGCTACCGGCGCGAGCAGGTGCGCCGCGCCCGGCTGATCCTGGCGCTGCGCTGCCTGGACCTGCCGATCGAGGAGATCCGGCGGGTGGTCGACGGCGGTGACGCGACCGCGGTGCTGACCGGCCACCGCAAGCGGCTGGAACGGCAGCGTGACGTGCTCACCGCCCGGCTCGGCGACGTAGACCGCTACCTGGAGGAGGGGATCACCGTGTCCACACCCGGCACGGGCGTGCGCCCGGTGCAGATGAAGATCGCGGTGGACGACGCGGCCAAGGCCGCGGAGTTCTACCAGACCGCGTTCGACATGCGGTACGAGGTGACCAGGCGGGCCGGGAACGACGAGTACTCGTCGCTCATCATCGGTCAGCCCGGCACCGACGGGTTCTTCCTGATCCACCTGCTGGACGACCGCACCGACACCGACCGGCTCGGGCCCGGCACGTTCGGGCTGCTCGTGCCGGACCTGGACGAGTACCACGCCCGTGCGGTGAAGGCCGGCGGAACGGAGGTGGTCGCGCCGCGTGACTCGGTCGGCATGCCGCGCAACTCGGCGGTGAAGGACCCGTCCGGCAACTGGATCTGGCTGTACCAGGAGTAACGCAAGGTTCTGCAAGGACTTGCAGCCGGATGGACCTTGTTCGACCAAGATTGTCGTGGTTTTGTGCACCTCGCCCCACGCTCGATGCCGGGGCGGGGTTGCAAAATCTTGCGACAAGGAGGTCGCGTGATGCGTCGGGCCGTCGCCGCGCTCATCGCCCTGGCCGTTGTGCCGTTCGTGCCGCTCGTGTCACCACCGGCCGGCGCCGCGCCCGAAGTCCAACGGCTCGCCGTAGGAGCCGTCACCGATATCGCGCCCGGTGTGCGCACCGAAGACCGGAACCTGGCCAAGGACGCGTTGCGCGCCGATCTGACCGGTGAGCGGTTCTACTTCGTCATGCCCGACCGGTTCGCCAACGGCGACCCGGGCAACGACCGCGGCGGCACGAGCGAGACCGACCGGCTCAAGAGCGGCTACGACCCCGCTGACAAGGGCTTTTACCACGGTGGCGACCTCAAGGGCCTGCGCGACAAGATCGGCTACCTGGACGACATGGGGATCACCGCGATCTGGATGACCCCCATGTTCCAGAACCGCTGGGTGCAGGGCTCCGGTGACGACATCTCGGCGGGCTACCACGGCTACTGGACCACCGACTTCACCAAGCTCGACCCGCACTTCGGCACGACCAACGACATGCGGCGGCTCATCCAGGACGCGCACCGCCGCGGTATCAAGGTCTTCTTCGACATCGTCGCCAACCACACCGCCGACCTGATCGACTACGCCGAGGACGAGCACGACTACGTCAGCACCGGCGCGCAGCCGTACCTGGACGAGTACGGCAACCCGGTCGACATCTCGGAGATCGCCGGTCGACCGGACTTCCCGGAGCTCACCGCCCCGTACACCCCGGTGGTGAAGGGCGAGAAGACCCCGGCCTGGCTCAACGACCCGCGGCTCTACCACAACCGCGGCGACTCGACGTTCAGCGGCGAGTCCAACGAGTACGGCGACTTCTTCGGCCTCGACGACCTGATGACCGAGCACCCGGCGGTCGTGAAGGGCATGAAGCGGATCTTCACCAGCTGGATCGACACGCTCGGCATCGACGGCTACCGCGTCGACACCGTCAAGCACGTCAACATGGAGTTCTGGCAGGCCCTCGCGCCGCACGTGAAGCAGTACGCGGCGATGCGCGGCAAGGAGGACTTCTTCGTCTTCGGCGAGGTCTTCGACGCCGACCCGGCGTTCACCTCCCGCTACACCACCACCGGCAGGATGCAGGCCACGCTGGACTTCCCGTTCCAGAGCGGCGCGGCCACGTTCCTGTCCGGCGGAGGCGCGGCGCGGCTCGGTGAAGTGCTGGTGGACGACGACCGGTACACCGACGCGGACTCCAACGCCTCCTCGCTGCCGACGTTCCTCGGCAACCACGACATGGGCCGGATCGCGTGGATGGTCCGGCAGAGCCGTCCCGGCATCTCCGAGGCCGAGTTGCTGGACCGGCTGGAGCTGGGCAACGCCCTGATGTACCTGTGGCGCGGCAACCCGGTCGTCTACTACGGCGACGAGCAGGGTTTCGCGGGCACCGGCGGCGACAAGCTTGCCCGGCAGGACATGTTCGCCTCGATCACGCCGGAGTACGCCGCCGAGGATCTGATCGGCAGCGACCGGACCGGCGCGGTGGACAACTTCCGCACCGACCACCCGCTGTACCAGCAGCTCAAGAGCCTGGCGAAGTTCGCGGACGCCGACCCGGTGTGGCGTGACGGCAACCAGGCTTTGCGCCTCACCCGGGGTGACGTGATCGCGTTCAGCCGCACGGGTCGCACCGAGCAGGTCGAGCACGTCGTGGTGGCCAACGCGGGCACCGCGCCCGCGACCGTCGACGTCCCGGTGTCCGGCAAGGGCTACCGGCCGATCTGGCCGTCCGCCGGTTCCCGGGTGAACGCCGCCAACGGCAAGGTCACCGTGACCGTGCCCGCGTTGTCCGCCCTGGTGCTCAAGTCGACCGGCAAGCTCGCCTCCGCCGCGCCCGCGCCGACGTTGGCCGTGCCGCCGACCGGCGCCGTGCTGGACGACCGGGTCGAACTGCGCGCCGACGGCGTCACCTCGCCGTACGCGCAGGCCACGTTCGCCGCACGGGTCGAGGGCGAACGCGACTGGCAGGTGCTCGGCACCGACGACGCCGCGCCGTACCGGGTGTTCGCCGATCTCGCCGGGCTACCGGGTGCGGCGGTGGGCAAGAACGTCGAGGTCCGGGTGGTCGCCAAGGACGCCAAGGGCACGTTGGGCGCGGACGGCGCCCGCGTCGGCCTGGTCGCCGCGCCGCCGGTCGAGCCGCCCGGCACGGTGACGTCCGACTGGCTGGTGGTGCACTACAACCGCCCGGCGGGCGACTACGACGGGTGGGGCCTGCACGCGTGGGGCGATGTCGAGAACGCGCCGACGTGGGACGCGCCGCTGCCGTTCGCCGGTGAGACGCCGTACGGCCGGTTCGCCTGGATCAAGCTCAAGCCGGGCGCGAGGTCGGTCGGCATCATCGCCCACCGCGGTGACGAGAAGGACACCGACGGCGACCGGTTCGTCGACCCGAGCGTGACGCCGCAGGTGTGGCTCAAGCAAGGGCAGACCGCCGTGCACGCGAGTGAAGTCGCCGCTAATGGCCAAGCCGTGGTGACACATACAGGTGACGCCACCGGGCTCGCGGTGCGCGCGGGCGGTGTCGACTACCCGTTCAGCGGGGGAGTGGCGACGATTCCGGCGACCGCGCCGGTGGAGTTCTCCGTGGTGCGCGGCGGCACGGTCGAGGCCTCCGGTCGCACGGCGGGACGCGCGTGGGTCAACGGCGACAAGGTGTACGCGAGCCTGGCCGCCGCGCAGAACCGGGCAGTGATCCACTACAACCGGCCCGCCGGCGACTACGGGGACTGGACGCTCTACCACTGGACCGGGTCGTTGGAACCGAGTCCCGGCTGGAACCAGTCACGGGTGCCGGACGGCGCGGACGGGTTCGGCATGTACTGGTCGGTCCCGCTGGAACCGGGCGCGGCGGGGTTGAGCAACATCATCCACCGGGGCGACGCGAAGGACCCCGGCCCGGACCAGTTCCTCGACGTCACCGGCACCGGCTACGAGGTCTGGTACGTGTCCGGCTCCACCAAGCCGGACGGCTCGATCTCCTACGTGCTGCCGCCGTCGGGCGGTGAGGGCGCGGACGACGACCTGACCAAGTCCAAGGCGATCTGGGTGTCGGAGGACCTGGTGGTGTGGGACGTGCCGGTGGTGCCGTCCGACGGCTACCGGCTGGAGTACGACGGCAGGGTGCTGCGGCTGGAGCCGTCGTCGGACACCGTGCCGTTGCCGCACTTGCGGGGCAAACCGGTGTTCCGGGTGCGTGACGGTGAGCGGCTGGACGAGGCGTTGCGCGGCAAGCTGTCCGCCGTGCACGTCGACTCCGGCGGTGGTCTGCGGCACCGCACGGGCGTGCAGATCGCCGGTGTGCTGGACGACCGGTTCGCCGCCGCGGCCTCCCGGTTGACGTACGGGCCGACGTTCGACGGCGACCGCGTGACCGCGCGGTTGTGGGCGCCCACGGCGTCCTCGGTGAAACTCAAGCTGTTCGACCAGCCCGGCGGCACGGCGACGACCGTTGACCTGGCGCGGGACGACGCGTCCGGCTCGTGGTCGGCCTCGGGGGCGTGGCGGGACGAGTTCTACCTGTACGAGGTGACGGTCGCCGGACGCACGGTGACCGTGACCGACCCGTACTCGGTGGCGCTCGCGGTGAACTCGACGCACTCGCAGTTCGCCGACCTCGGCGACGCGCGCACCATGCCCGCCGACTGGGCCGGGCACGTCGCCCGCGGCCTGGACGGAGACCCGACCGAGCACGGCATCACCGAGCTGCACGTACGGGACTTCTCCATCGGCGACACGTCCGTTCCGCCGTCCGACCGGGGCACGTACCGCGCGTTCACGCACGCGTCGTCAACGGGCATGACGCACCTGCGGGAGCTGGCCGCCGCGGGTCTGGACACCGTGCACCTGCTGCCGACGTTCGACATCGCCACCATCCCCGAGAAGCGTGCGGACCAGCAGCAACCGGCGTGCGACCTGGCGTCGTCGCCTCCGGATTCGCCGGCGCAGCAATCGTGTGTGGCCGCGGTCGCCGCGAAGGACGGCTTCAACTGGGGCTACGACCCGTACCACTACGACGTGCCCGAGGGCTCTTACGCGACGGACGACGCGCAGACCGGGTGGGCGCGCTCGAAGCAGTACCGCGAGATGGTGAAGTCGTTGCACGACAACGGCAACCGCGTGGTGGTGGACGTGGTCTACAACCACACGGCGGCCTCCGGTGACGCGCCGACGTCCGTGTTGGACAAGGTGGTGCCGGGGTACTACCAGCGGCTCAACCTCGACGGCACCGTGGCCGACTCGACGTGCTGCGCGAACACCGCCACCGAGAACGCCATGATGGGCAAGCTCGTGGTGGACTCCGTGGTGCGGTGGGCGCGGCTGTACAAGGTGGACGGGTTCCGGTTCGACCTGATGGGCCACCACCCGAAGGCGAACATCCTGGCCGTGCGGGCGGCGCTGGACGCCTTGACCGTCGCCGCCGACGGCGTGGACGGGCGCAAGATCCGCATCTACGGCGAGGGCTGGGACTTCGGCGAGGTCGCGGGCAACGCCCGGTTCGAGCAGGCCACGCAGCCGAACATGGCAGGGACGGGCATCGGCACGTTCAGCGACCGGCTGCGTGACGCGGTGCGCGGCGGCGGGCCGTTCGACGCCGATCCCCGCGTGCAGGGGCTGGCGTCCGGTCTGGCGGGTGATCCCAACGGCGCCCCGGCCAACGGCGACGTGACCGCGCGGCTGGCGAACCACACCGACCTGGTGAAGCTGGGCATGGCGGGGAACATGGCGTCGTACCGGTTCCAGTCCACCGGCGGTGGGGAGATCTCGGGCCGTGACGTGTCGTACAACGGCTCGCCCGCCGGGTACACGGGCGGGCCTGCCGACGTGATCACGTACGTCGACGCGCACGACAACGAGACGTTGTTCGACTCGCAGACCTACAAGCTGCCCGTCGCCACCTCGATGCCGGACCGCGTCCGGATGCAGAAGGTGGCCCTCGCGCCCGTGCTCCTGGGCCAAGGCCAACCTTTCCTGCACGCGGGCGCCGAGTTCCTGCGCTCGAAGTCGTTGGACCGCAACAGCTACGACTCGGGCGACTGGTTCAACCGCTACGACCCGTCGTTGCGGGACAACGGTTTCGGTCGCGGCCTGCCGCCGGCGGCGGACAACGAGGACAAGTGGCCCTACGCCGCGCCGCTGCTGGCCGACACCGCCCTGAAGCCTTCACCGGCCGACATGCGGTCCGCTCTGGGCAACACCCTGGAACTCCTCCGCATCCGCAAGTCCTCGCCGCTGTTCACCCTGAACGACGCGACACTGGTGCAGCAGAAGCTGTCGTTCCCGAACGCCGAGTCAGGCGTGGTCGTGGCCTTGCTCGACGACACCGCGGGCCCGGACACCGACCCTCGGTTGAACGGCGTCCTGGTGATCGTGAACCCGTACCCGGCGGAGAAGTCCGTCGCAGTCGCCGGCGACTGGCAAAACCACACCCTGACCAGCGACAAGGCCATCGTCGACGGCAGCACGATCAAGGTCCCGGCCCGCTCGGTCGTGGTGCTCACACGATGAGGCGAGATCCGTCGCGGTAATGGGCGTGCAGGCGGCACTCCAGGGCTCAGTGATCGGCCAGTTCGACCACCGGTGGTAGGTGATCACGTGCGCCACGAGGAACGCCACCAGCACGGCCACCGCGAGCGGAGCGGTGCGTGACCGCCTGCTGACCGCGTAGAAGACCGTCAACGGCACTATGACGATCAACACGAGACTGCTGACCCACACGTCCGCCATGAACGTCCCGAGGAACAACCCCGGCGCGTTCTCCAGGTCCAACGTGTGCAGCACCGCGAACGCCGTGTGCCAGTCGTAGTGCGATACCGCGAGCAGGCGCAACAGCACGAACATCACTGCGGCCCCGGTGACGAGGATGATGTCCGCGTGGGGCTTTTCGGTGGTCACGGCGGGCACTGTCGCACCTGCGGCTACCCTTGACTCCAGTTGCACAGTTGCACAATCCGTACGAAGGAGTACCGACCGCCGTGAGCGAGCGCACCCTGGTCCTGGTCAAGCCCGACGGCGTCAGCCGCGGCCTGGTCGGCGAGGTCATCTCCCGCATCGAGCGCAAGGGCCTCACGCTGGCCGCCCTCGAACTGCGCACCGTGGACCGCGCGACCGCCGAGCAGCACTACGCCGAGCACGACGGCAAGAGCTTCTACAACGACCTGGTGGAGTTCATCACCGGCGGCCCGCTGGTGGCGATGGTCGTGGAGGGCTCCCGGGCGATCGCGGCGTTCCGCCAGCTGGCCGGCGGCACCGACCCGGTCGAGAAGGCCACGCCCGGCACGATCCGCGGCGACTTCGGCCTGGAGGTCCAGTTCAACCTGGTGCACGGCTCGGACTCGCCGGAGTCCGCCGAGCGCGAGATCAAGCTCTGGTTCCCGAACCTCTGAGCTGCCCGTAAGAACGGCCCGTAACGGCTTGTAACGGCCCGGAACCGCTTGGTTCCGGGCCGTTCGCCGTACTGGCGTACTGGCGGCACTCGCGCGGCCCGAGGCCTAGGAGCGCTGCGCCGCCGTGCTCGGGATCAAGTCCAGGTTCGCCAACCTCTGCGCGACGCCTGACCACCGGGCCGGTCCGAAGCCGAAGCCGAGGCCGGGCCGCCGCGTCCGAAGACCACGGGCCCGCACACCGAACACCCACAGGCGCAGGGCGGCGAACCGGGCGAGCCCGCCGATCACGCTCATCGCCAGCAGCACGGCCGACTCCTGGTCGACCGTCGGCGTCGCGACCAGCGACGCGACCAGGAACAACCCCAGCGAACTGGACGAGCAGGCCCACACCCCGCTGACGACGTTCTGCACGAGCATCCGGCCACCGGCGGCCCGCGCGCCGCCGAAGGTGAACCGGCGGTGCAGTTCGGAACCCGCCACGGTGGTCACCGTGACCGCCACCACGTTGGCCGTCATCGGGGACAGCCACCCGCGCAGCGCCGCGTAGATGGCGATGCTGGCGAGCGTGGACACCGCGCCGACCGAAGCGAACTTCGCCGCTTGTCCGAGAACCCCGCCCTTGCCCGTCAACATCATGAGAAGAAGTCTGACCGGTCATGCTGTCCGGACTCTGTGCGTTGTCTATGTGCCGGCTGTCGGTCTTGCCGTCCCGGTGAGAGCCTGGTCACGACCGGCTGGAGGCCTCGGAACGCCGGGGTGACGAGCCCAGGCCACCGGCCGCCGAGCCGTGCAGCACGACACCCTCCCGGTGGCCGAGCGGGAAGTACATGCGGACGTCGTCGAACCGCACGTCACCGACCGCGATCACGTTCGGCAGCCGTCCCCACTCGCGGAAGCCCAGGCGTTCGTACAGCTGGATCGCGCCGTGGTTGTTGCCGCGCACGCCGAGCGTCAGCATCTCCAACCCGGCCGCGCGGGCGTGCTCGATCACCGCCCGCACCAACCTCGAACCCAGCCCCAGCCCGCGTGCCGCCGGGTGCGTCGTCACCCGCCGCACCTCGGCCATGTGCCCGAACACCTCGCTGTCGGACCGGCGCCACGTCGCCGTGCCGCGCAGCACACCGTCCACACGCGCCACGACGAGCGCGCCGTCCTCCGGTGAGCCGAGCACGCTGTCCAGCCACGCGTCGGTCTCCGCGCGTCCCGGCGGGGTCAGCCAGCCGATCGCGCCGCCCGCGGCCACCACCACGTGCAGCACCTCGTGCACCTCGGCCCGCAGCTGTTCATCGGCCACCGTCGGCCAGATCAGGTCGATCTCCACGGTGTCACCCTAAAACGGCTCCGGGAATGTCGGACGCCGCCGCTAACGTGATGGTCGTGACCTCCACCCTCGTCCACGCCAAGGGCCTGACCAAACACTTCGGCTCGTTCGAAGCCGTCCGGGGCATCGACGTCGAGGTCGGCAAGGGGGAGGCGTTCGGCTTCCTCGGCCCCAACGGCGCGGGCAAGTCGTCGACCATGCGGATGGTCGCCTGCGTGTCCCCGCGCACCGGCGGCGAGCTGCGCGTGCTCGGCATGGACCCGGACGTGGACGGCCCGAGCATCCGCGCCCGCCTGGGCGTGGTGCCGCAACAGGACAACCTGGACACCGAGCTGACCGTCCGGCAGAACCTCCAGGTCTACGGCCGCTACTTCGGCCTGTCCCGGTCGGCGGTGCGCGAGCGTGCCGTGGAGCTGATGGAGTTCGCCCAGCTCACCGACCGCGCCGACGCCGAGGTGGAGCCGCTGTCGGGCGGCATGAAACGGCGGCTCACCATCGCCCGCTCCCTGGTCAACGACCCGGAGCTGCTGCTGCTGGACGAACCGACCACCGGCCTGGACCCGCAGGCCCGCCACCTGCTGTGGGACCGGCTGTTCCGGCTCAAGCAGTCCGGCGTCACGCTCATCATCACCACCCACTACATGGACGAGGCCGAGCAGCTGTGCGACCGGCTGGTGGTGATGGACGGCGGCCGGATCGCGGCCGAGGGCTCGCCGTCCGAGCTGATCCGCCGCCACTCGACCAGGGAAGTGCTGGAGCTGCGCTTCCCGCCGGGCGAGCAGAGCGCCGCCGAGGTGCGCGACCTGGCCGAACGGGTCGAGGTGCTGCCCGACCGGGTGCTGCTCTACACCGGGGACGGCGAGGCGGCGTTGTCCGCGGTCCACGCGCGGGGCGTGCGGCCGGTGTCCACTCTGGTGCGCCGCAGCACGTTGGAGGACGTGTTCCTGCGCCTGACCGGCCGGACGTTGGTGGACTGATGAACGCGCACGTCCTCGGCCCGTTCCGCGCCGCGCTGGTCGCGGTGGAGGGCCACTGGACCTGGTACCGCCGCAACTGGCGGGCCACGGTCATCTCCAACTTCCTCCAGCCGGTGCTGTTCCTGCTGGCCATGGGCGTCGGGTTCGGCTCGCAGGTGCAGGCGGGCGAGGCCACCGGCGGCCACCCGTACGTCGTGTTCCTGGCGCCGGCGCTGCTGGTGATCACCGCCGTGCAGAACGCCGTGTTCGAGGCCACGTGGGCGGTGTTCTCGGCGTTCAAGTGGCAGCGGTCGTACCTGGCGGTGGTGTCCACTCCGATCACCCCGGCCCACGTCCTCTACGGCCAGCTGCTGTGGATCGCGTTGCGCCTGGCCGCCGGCACCGCGGTGTTCCTCGGCATCGCCGTCGCGCTCGGCGCGATCACCAGCCCGTCGGCGGTGCTCGCCGTGCCGTTCGCGGTGCTCGCCGGCATGGCGTTCACCGCGCCCGTGGTGGCCTTCACCGCGACCAGGGAGAAACCGGACTCGTTCAACGCGATCTTCCGCTTCCTGGTGATGCCGATGACCCTGTTCACCGGCGGGTTCTTCCCGCTGAGCCAACTACCGGACTGGCTGCACCCGCTGGCCTGGGTCACGCCCGTCTGGCACGGCATCGAACTGGCCCGCGGCGTCACGTTCGGCACCCTGCGCCTGCTGCCCGCCGCGGGCCACGTCGCCTACCTGGCCGCCCTGGTCGTGCTCGGCATCGTCCTGGGGCGCCGCTACTTCCACCGGAGGCTGGCCGTATGACCCGCGAGTCCTCCACGCAGGCGCCGCGAACCGCGGACACCGCGAACCCGCCGGTCGCGCCGAGGAGCAGCAACGGCCTGCTGTTCCGGATCGTCCCGCCCGGTCTGTACGCGGGCCGTTCGCACGTCCTGGTCGAACGCTCCTACCTGGTCAGCAAGCGCGCCTGGATGTCGGTCCTCTCCGGCTTCTTCGAACCGCTGTTCTTCCTGTTCTCCCTCGGCTTCGGCTTCGGGCAACTGGTCACCACCGTCGAGGGCCCCGGCGGGCCGATGCCCTACGCCGCGTTCGTGGCGCCCGCGCTGCTGGCGGCGTCGGCGATGAACGGCGCGGTGTTCGAGGCGACGTTCAACCTGTTCTTCAAGTTCAAGTACGCCAAGGTGTACGACGCGGTGCTGGCCACCCCGATGGGCCCGGTCGACATCGCGCTCGGCGAGGTCACCTGGTGCCTGATCCGCGGTGGCCTGTACTCCGGCGGGTTCATCGTGGTCATGCTCGGCTTCGGGCTGATCAGCTCGCCGTGGGCGCTGCTGGCGCTGCCGGTGTGCCTGCTGGTCGCGCTGGCGTTCGCGGCGGCCGGCATGGCCGCGGCCACGTTCATGCGGTCGTGGCACGACTTCGACCTGGTGCAACTGGCCGTGATGCCGATGTTCCTGTTCTCGACCACCTTCTACCCGCTGTCGGTCTACCCGGGCTGGCTCCAGACCGTGGTCCAGTGGACGCCGCTCTACCACGCGATCGAGCTGATGAGGGCGCTGACCACGGGTTACGTCGGCTGGGGCGCGCTGGGCCACGTCGCGTACTTCGTGGTGATGGCGGCCATCGGAGTGGTTGTCGCGGCCCGGAGGCTCGGCAAGTTGCTGCTCACCTGAAGTAGTTGAACACTGGACGAACCCCGAGGATCGGAGGTCCGTCCATGGATGTCATCGCACTCGTCGGCCGCATCCTGTTCGTGTTCGTCTTCTTCGGTTCCGCGATCGGCCACTTCACCCAGACCGGGGCCATGGCCGGGTACGCCGCCTCCAAGGGCGTCCCGGCGGCGAAAATCGTCACCCTCGGCACTGGCGCGCTCCAGATCGTCGGGGCGTTGATGCTGCTCCTGGGTGTGTGGGCGGATCTCGGTGCGCTGCTGCTGGTGATCTTCCTGCTGCCGACGGCGTTCCTGATGCACCCGTTCTGGAAGGAGACGGACCCGCAGGCCAAGCAGATGGCGATGACCCAGTTCAGCAAGGACCTGTCCCTCGCCGGCGCGGCGCTGCTGTTCTTCGGCCTGTACGCGGGCGCGGGGTCCGAACTCGGCCTCACCGTCACCGGACCGCTGTTCTGACGCCCGACGGCGCTGCCGTTACCCTGAATCCGTGAGTGTCGAGTCGGTCTTCCCCGCCCTGGAACCCCTGCTGCCGAGGGTGTCCAAGCCGGTGCAATACGTCGGCGGGGAACTCAACGCCACCGTCAAGGACTGGGACGCCGCCGCCGTGCGGTGGGCCCTGATGTACCCGGACGCCTACGAGGTCGGGCTGCCCAACCAGGGCGTCATGATCCTGTACGAGGTCCTCAACGAGCAGCCGGACGTGCTGGCCGAGCGGACCTACGCGGTGTGGCCCGACCTCGAGAAGCTCATGCGCGAGCACGGCGTCCCGCAGTTCACCGTCGACGCGCACCGGCCCGTCGGCGCCTTCGACCTGTTCGGCGTCAGCTTCGCCACCGAGCTGGGCTACACGAACCTGCTCAACGCGCTCGACCTGGCGGGCATCCCGATCCACGCCGCCGACCGCACCGACGACCACCCCATCGTGGTGGCCGGCGGGCACGCGGCGTTCAACCCGGAGCCGATCTCGCCGTTCGTCGACGCCGCCGTGCTCGGCGACGGCGAGGAAGCCGTCCTGGAGATCACCGACATCGTCCGCGCGTGGAAGGCCGAGGGCCGTCCGGGCGGGCGGGACGAGATCCTGACCAGGCTGGCCGAGACCGGCGGCGTGTACGTGCCGCGCTTCTACGACGTGGAGTACCTGCCGGACGGCCGCATCCAGCGCGTGGTGCCCAACCGCGAGCGGGTGCCGTACCGGGTGTTCAAGCGGACCACGATGGACCTCGACGCGTGGCCGTACCCGAAGCAGCCGCTGGTGCCGCTCGCGGAGAGCGTGCACGAGCGGATGAGCGTGGAGATCTTCCGCGGCTGCACGCGCGGCTGCCGGTTCTGCCAGGCGGGCATGATCACCCGCCCGGTGCGCGAGCGGTCCATCGAGGGCATCGGCGCGATGGTGCAGCGCGGCCTGGAGGCGACCGGTTTCGAGGAGGTCGGCCTGCTGTCGCTGTCCAGCGCGGACCACTCGGAGATCGCCGAGATCACCAAGGGCCTCGCGGACCGCTACGAGGGCACGAACACCAGCCTGTCGCTGCCCAGCACGCGGGTCGACGCGTTCAACATCGACCTGGCCAACGAGCTGTCCCGCAACGGCCGCCGCTCGGGCCTGACGTTCGCCCCGGAGGGCGGCAGCGAACGCCTCCGGCGCGTGATCAACAAGATGGTGTCGGAGGAGGACCTGATCCGCACGGTCAGCGCGGCGTTCAGCGCGGGCTGGCGGCAGGTGAAGCTGTACTTCATGTGCGGCCTGCCCACCGAGACCGACGACGACGTGGTCCAGATCGCCGAGATGGCCAAGAACGTCATCCGCGCGGGCCGGGAGGTCTCCGGCCGCAAGGACATCCGCTGCACCATCTCCATCGGCGGGTTCGTGCCCAAGCCGCACACGCCGTTCCAGTGGGCCGCGCAGTGCGACCCGGAGACGGTGGACGACCGGCTGCGCAAGCTGCGCGAGGCGGTGAACTCCGACCGCGCGCTGGGCCGCAACATCGGCATGCGCTACCACGACGGCAAGCCGTCGCTGATCGAAGGACTGCTGTCGCGCGGCGACCGGCGCATCGGCCTGGTGATCGAGCGGGTGTGGCGCGAGGGCGGCCGGTTCGACGGCTGGTCCGAGCACTTCTCCTACGACCGCTGGGTGAAGGCCGCCGAGGCCGAGCTGCCGCCGCTGGGCGTGGACCTGGCCTGGTTCACCACCCGGGAGCGCGAGGAGCTGGAGGTCCTGCCCTGGGACCACCTCGACTCGGGGCTGGACAAGGAATGGCTCTGGGCGGACTGGCAGGACGCGCTGGACGAGCGTGAGCAGGACGACTGCCGCTGGACGCCGTGCTTCGACTGCGGTGTGTGCCCGGCGATGGGCACCGACATCGAGGTCGGCCCCACCGGTCGGGCGCTGCTGCCGATCTCGCCGGTCGGCAAGGGTTCCCCGGTGCGCAACCCGGCGTTGACGCAGGGCTGACACCGGCCCTGCGGCGGCGCTCGCCCCTCAGCGGTCCAGGTCGATCGTTGATCGGCGGTGCTTCGGCCCCGACGTCTCGGGGACGCGGATCTCGTCGCGGGTG
This sequence comes from Saccharothrix deserti, assembly GCF_009769385.1. Taxonomy (GTDB): domain Bacteria; phylum Actinomycetota; class Actinomycetes; order Mycobacteriales; family Pseudonocardiaceae; genus Actinosynnema; species Actinosynnema deserti. Next base: position 470,945 of record NZ_ML775960.1, on the reverse strand, counting down.
TTCACGTCGCTGGCGTTCACGTTGATCGCGCGCATCGGGCACGCCCGTGCCGCCGCGTGCACCTGCGGGGCCTGGTCGGCGTCGGGGTTGCGCGCGTAGCGCAGCCGCCCGTCGTCCAGCATCCGGAACACCCTGGGCGCCTGCACCTGGCACAGCGCGAAGTGCCGGCAGCGCCCGTGGTCGACGGCGACCCGGAGCCCGGTCGGCGCGCCGTCGACCGGCCGGTCGTCCTCGGCCGGCGGCTGATCGTCCGTGACCGGCCGTCGACGGTCGTCGACCCGCGTCGGGGCGGCCTCGATCACGCCGAGCCGCGCGAGCACGTGCGCCGGCAGGAACCGCAGCATGGTCAGCGTGACCGCGGGCATCAGCACGGTGATCCCGCCGATCCACACCAGGGAGACGTGGCCGTTGGCGGCGGCGCCGAGCCAGGCGTGCATCGCGCCGAGCCACACGCCGATGTACGCGAGCCGGTGCAGGCGCAGCCAGTTCCGGTAGAACACCGTGCGCTGCAGCGAGGCCGTCACCGCGGCGGCGATCATGAGCTCCAGGCCGATCACGCCGAGCGCGTGTCGCATCTCACCGCCGCCGACGAGCGGCAGCACGAGCTGGTAGATCGCCAGGGATCCGTTCTCCAGCAAGAGGAACGTCACCGCGTGGACCACGGCCGTGGCCACGGCGAACGTCGCCAGCACCTGGTGCGTGATCCGCAGCGCGGCCCGTCCGGTGATCTTGCGGACCCAGCCGGTGGCGGTCAGCACACCCCAGCACGCGGTCAAGCACATGGTCACGTAGGCCATCCGGCCGGACAGCGTGGCGACGTCCCACACTCCCGAGTCGTGTTCCGAGACCGCGAGCACCACGTGTGCACCCCCTGTTAAAGAGAACCACTTCCACCCTCTACTGAGGAACTACGAACGTCGGGTGGGACGGTTCGACAGAAGGTTCAATTGAGATATGTGATCTGCATCACATCGATACTCCAGAACCGCGCGGATGGTCAACACGATGCGGCCCCTAGAACGCACGGTGACGTTCCCGGAACACGTTGCGCAGTGTTGGATCGGGGCGTTGTGTTGTAGTACGTTCGCCACTGTCTTATTCGCCCCGCCGCGCGTGAACTCTGGGAGGTTTGGTACTCCATGAATTCAGTGGGCGGTGTCTGCGTGGATGAGGGGCAGTCCGGCGAAGAACTCGTCACCGCGCTGTACTCGCAGTTCAAGGGCGCGTTGTACGCCCATGTGCTCGGCCTGACCAACCACGACCGGCAGTGGACCGAGGACGTGGTCCAGGAGACCTTGATCCGTGCGTGGCAGAACGCCGAGACGCTGGTCCGCGACCCGCGGATGCTGCGGGGTTGGCTGCTCACAGTGGCCAGGAGGATCGTCATCGACGGGTGGCGCACGAGGCAGGCGAGACCTCAGGAAGTTGAGCTGACCAGCCCGGACGCGGTCGAGGCGCCGGACGAGACCGAACAGCGGCTGTCCGCCATGGTGATCCACGACGTGATCAGCAGGCTCGGCGACGAGCACCGCGCCGCGATTTACGAGACGTACGTGCGCGGTCGCACCGTGCGTGAGGCCGCGCTGGTGCTCGGAATTCCGGAGGGAACCGTGAAGTCGCGGGTCTACAACGCGATGAAGATCCTGCGCCGCGCCTTGCGCGAGTTGCACTGAGAAAGCACGCCGAAGTCACCCGGAAGAAATACCCGGACCGTTGGGCGCGTGCATTGTTGGCGCGGTGGTCGAATCGGGTTTCCGAAGTGGGACCTCGATTCTTGCCGAAGACCGGCCGAAGGTCTCTACGGTGGGTACCGAAGGAAATTGCGGACCGGCGATCCCGGGCCTTCGGTACCGAGGGGACTGGACAGGTGTCCTACCGTGGTGGTCCCGATCCACCGCCCCGGGCTGGCCGCAGCAGATCGGAGCTATCCGGTGACAGCATCGAACCCGAGACTGCCGGGCCGGGACCGCGAACTGCGCTCCGCCCGCGCGCTGTTGCGCGGCGTGCTGACCGGCCGGACCACGACACTGCTGGTCACCGGCGAGATCGGCATCGGCAAGTCGGCCCTGTTGAGCGCGATCATCGACGACGCCCGTGAACTCGGGTTCACGGTGGCGTCGGCCATCGCCGCCCGGCTGGAGAGCGACCTGCACGGTGGCGTGGTCGGCCGGCTGGCCGAGGGCCTGCACGACGGGCAGGCCGACTCGCTGGACTGGTTCTACCGCGTGGTCCGGGAGGCGCTGGGCCGCGGGCCGCTGCTGCTGGTCGTGGACGACGTGGACCTGTCGGACAGCTGGTCCCTGCGCTGCCTGGCCTACGTGCTGCGCCGGGTCTGCGACCAGCCGTTGGCGGTCGTGTTCGCCGCCACCACCGGTCAGGCGCCGGTCGGCGAGGTGACCCTGCCCGAGCTGGTGGGCGCCCACCACGAGCACGTCGAACTGACCGGGTTGGACGTGGCGGCGGTCACCGCACTCGTCGGCGACGCGCCCGCGTCGGTCTGCCGGGAAGTGACCAGGGGCAACTCCAAACTGCTGGGAGCGCTGGTCGAACAGCTGCGTGCGCGCCCCGGCGCGACCGCGGCCACCGTGCGCGGGCTCGGCTCGGCGGAGATCGGGGCAGCGCTGCGGGTGCGACTGCGCCGTTACGAGGGTTCGGCGGAGGTCGTGCGCGCCGCGGCCGTGCTGGGTGAGGACGCGACCGTGGACCGCCTCGCCGCGATGGCGGGCGTCGAACCGCGCCGCGCGCTGCGGATCATCGACGGCCTGGTTCGGCTGCGCGTCTTCCGCGACGACTACCCGCTCGGCTTCTGCCACCAGTACCTGCGCAACTCCGTGTTAGCGGACCTCCCGGTCGCCACCAGGGCCGCCGACCACGCGCGCGCCGCCGTGCTGCTGCTGGACGCCGGCGCACCGGACGAGCGGATCGCCGTGCACCTTCGCGGAGCGCGCGCTGTGCCGCTTCCGTGGGGTGTGGAGGTCCTGCGGCGTGCGGCACGCAAAGCGACCTACGACGACCGGCTGGACGACGCACAGGACTACCTGGAGCGCGCGCTGGAGGAACGGCTGTCGTCGGACGAACGCCTTGCCGTGCAACTGGAACTCGTGCACATCACGTTCCTGGTCGACCAGGAGGCGGGCATGGCCCGGTTGCGGGACGCGTTGGCCCACGCCGACGACGCCCGCTCCGCCGCCGGACAGGCGGTCACCATGCTGCTGCGCCTGTGCAGCGCCCCGGAGGCCCGCCTCGCGCTGTCCATCGGCCTGCAACTGGTGTCCCGGCTCACCTCCCAGGAGCACGACGAGTCGTGGGAGCTGAAGGCCATGTCGTACCTCGCGGGTGCGGGGAACAACGTCGGCCTCGCGCTGCGCGCCAGCATGTTCACCGAGGAACTGGAGACCGACGTGCCGCAGTCGCCGCGGCTGCGCCAGGTCCACTCCGCGTTCCTGTCGCTCGGGCACGCGTTGCGCGGCGAGTCGGCCGAGAAGGCCCTCCAGTACGCCGCCGAGGCGTTGGAGGGCGAACGCTGCGACGTGTTCGTGCAGCCGTTCGTGTTCACCGTCAGCACGTGCTTCATGGCCGACGCGCCGGAGCTGTCCGACCGGTTCCGCCGCATGATCGGCAGCGAGGCCGAACCGCACGACTACCACCTCCGCAAGGGCACGGTCGTGTCGATGGCGCACGGCATGGACTTCCTCGCCCGAGGGGAACTGGTGCGCGCCAAGACGTTCCTCAAGTGGCAGCTGCGGCTGTTCGACGAACTGGGTGCGGTCGCGGTGTGCCCCATGGCGATCCTGTGCGCGGCCAGGCTGGCGGAGGTCCTGGTCGACCTCGGCCGGTTCGAGGAGGCCCGGGACCTGTTGGTGCGCTACGGCTTCGCCGACGAGCTGCCGGAGCTGTTCCAGCACAACGTGACGCTGTTCGCGCGGGGCAAGCTCAAGCTCGCCACCGACGACCCGCGCGGCGCGCTGGCGGACCTGCTCGAATGCGGGCGAAGACTTATCGCGTCCAAAATAGACAGCCCGGCGATCCTGCCGTGGCGTGCGTTGGCGGTACGTGCACACCTCGCGCTGGGACGCCGCGAGGCAGCCGCCCAACTGGCCGCCGAAGACCTCGCCCGCGCCAAGCGCTGGGGCACCCCGCGGGCGATGGGCACCGCGTTGATCTCCGTCGGGCTCACCACCGACGACGAAGCCGCGACCGGCGCGCTGCGCAAGGCCGTGGAGTACCTGACCGACTCGCCCGCCCGCCTCCTGCACGCCGAGGCGCTGTTGCAACTGGGCGCGCAGCTCAACCGCCGCGGTCAGGCGGAAGAAGCCATCCCGCACCTGCGGCAGGCCGTCGAGCTGAGCGCCCGGTGCGAGTCCAAGCCGCTGATCCGGCGGGCCGCCGAGGAACTGCGGGCCTGCGAACCGGCCACCGCGCAAGGCACCGTGCACGGGCTGACCAAGCAGGAGACCCGCGTCGCGGGCATGGCCGCGCAGGGCCTGACCAACCGGCAGATCGCCGAAGCCCTGTTCCTCACCCGCCGCACGGTCGAGCTGCACCTGTCCGGCGCCTACCGCAAGCTCGGCATCGCGGGCCGGGCGGACCTGGCGGGCGCGTTGCGCCGGCACCGGGGCCACCAGTACTCGGCCTGACCGCTCTGACCGCTACCGCACGGCGGCCAGCGCGTCGACCATGCCGTGCCCGTAGAAGCCGTTGTACTCCGAGTAGCCGGTGCAGTAGGCGTCCTGCACGCCCGTGCCGTTGAGGTCGTAGTCCGCCGGGCACGGCAGCGTCTCCGCCCGCGCGTTGAGCATCCGGCTCAGCTCGCCGGCGCTGGCCTCGGGGTGCGTGGACGCCAGCAGCGCCGCCACCCCGGACACGTGCGGCGCGGCCATCGACGTGCCGCACGAGTAGTCGTAGCCGGCGGCGGGCACGGTCGACAGCACGCACCCGCTCTTGTCGTCCGGCGCCTGCCTGCGGTCGCCGCCCGGTGCGGTCAGGTCCACCGCGCCCAGCCCGTACGAGCTGTACCCGGCCTTGACCTTGTCCGCGCCCACCGACGACACCGCCACCACGTTGCGCAGCTGCGCGGGCAGCACCAGGCACGTGCTGTCCACCGGACGCGGCTTCACGTCCTCCGCCGCGGCGTTGGTCGGGCTCAGCGCGTCACGGCCCGGCTTGGTCAGGTCGGCCGCCGCGTTGCCCGTCGCCGCCACCGTCAGCACGCCCTGCCCGGTGGCGTACTCGACCGCGCGCCGCACCGCCTCGTAGACCACGGACTGGCCCTGCTTGTTCTGGCAGGTGAACACCCACGGGTCGATGAAGTAGCTGTTGTTGGTGATGGTCATGCCCCGCTCGGCGGCCCACATGAACCCGCACACCGCGTACTCGGGGTAGATGAACCCGGCGTCGTCCACGACCTTCACCGACGCGATCCGCACGCCCGGCGCGACACCCGTGGTGCCCAGGCCGTCGTCGGCCGCCGCGATCGTGCCCGCCACGTGCGTGCCGTGCCCGGACGTCGTCGGCGACCACGCCGCGGGCGACGGATCGGCCACGCCCGTCGTGCAGCCGGCGGACAGCGCCGGGTCCAGCGCGCCGACCAGGTCCGGGTGCGCCGGGTCGATGCCCGAGTCGAGCACGCCGACCACCACGTCCCGGCTGCCGGTGCTCACCGCGTGCGCCTCGGCCGCCCGGATCAGGTCCATGTCCCACTGCTCGGCGGTGCGGTCCACCGCGCCCGTCGAGGCGGGCGCGAAGGCCGGCTCGTCGTCCTTCTTCCGCCGTCCTTCTTTTGGCTGGGCGGGCGCGCCGGTGCGCTTCGACAGGCCGTCGAGCTGCGCGCTGTACGCCCGGTCGACGCCGATCCGCTGCCCGAACCGCGGATCCGCCGACACGGCCACGGCCACCGCGATCTGCGGGTAGTACCGGGTGGTGGTGCCGCACGCGGCGGAGACCTGGGCCTCGGCCAGCGGCGCGCTGGTGCCGTGGCGGAACACGACCAGGTAGCGCAGCGTCGGACCGGGCTGGACGCAGCCCACCGCGGTCGCCGGCTCTTCGACGGGGTGGGCCGCGGCGGGCGTGCTCACCGCGAGGCAGCCGGTCGCGAGCAGCGTCGCGCTGACCGCGACCGCTCGGACGCGGCGGTGCAGAGGCACGGGGGACCTCCAGGGCTGAACCGGTCGGGGCGGCTGGCCGTCAACGGGACTGTTGCCGGACGGTAGCCAGACGGGGCGGAGCAGACAAGCGCGACGGTGCCGAACGGGTCCAAGGTACCGTCCTGGTGGAGTAGGAGCGTGGACCGCTTGGGGTGCTCACCCCATCGTGAGCCACCCGGGTACCCAAGGGGAGTAGCCCTGAGCCGCCAGCAGCAGCCCAACCCGTCGGCCGCACCTGTGCAGAAGCTCCGACTGCGCTACGCCAAGCGCGGTCGGCTGCGGTTCACGTCACACCGTGACATTGCGCGCACGTTCGAGCGCGCGCTGCGCCGGGCCGGCGTCCCGATGGCCTACTCCCAGGGCTTCAGCCCTCACCCGAAGGTGTCGTGGGTCGGCGCGGCGCCGACCGGTGTGGCGAGCGAGGCGGAGTACGTCGAGGTCCAGGTCGTCGACGCGGTCGACCCGGAGGCGCTGCGGACCGCGCTGGACGCCGTGCTGCCGCCCGGCCTCGACGTGCTGGAGGTCGTCCAGTCGGCCGGCGGCACGTTGCCCGAGCGGATCGAGGCCAGCGCCTGGCGGGTCGAACTGCCCGGCGTGTCGCCCGAAGAGCTGACCGAAGCCGTGTCCGCGCTGATCGCCGCGGAGTCCGTCGAGGTAGAGCGGTTGACCAAGGACGGCAAGAAGATCGTCGACGTCCGGCCCGCGATCGTGTCGGCCCAGGTGGAGACCGGGGCAGAGGTGCATTCGAGCGACGCGGGACACGATGGACGAGATTTGTCACAACCGTGTGGGATACTCATGACGGTCGTACGGCAGACAACCCCTACCGTGAGACCCGACGACGTGCTGAGCGCGCTCCGAGTCGTCGCCGACCTGGTTCCGCCGGTGCCCGCGAAGGCGACCCGGATGGCGCAGGGGCGGCTGGACGACGAAGGCGGCCTGGTCGACCCGCTTGCCCTGGACAGGGCGGCGGAGGTCTGACCGGGTGGTGCGGAACGGCGCTGACGGCGTCGTCGACAGAGTTATAGGACCTGCTGTGCCGCGTGCCCCACGGGTGGGCGCCACAGCGCGAGGCAAGGATTCCCGCCGCCAGCCGCGGCGGTGAGTGGACAAGAGAGGCCCCTGCGCGGCCGCGTCGGTTGGGACGCGCCCGGGGGCGGAGGAGCTGCATTGTCGAACACGGAAAAGCCTGCCGGCGCCGCCGGCGGGGGTAACGCCACACCCGCACACCCCGACTTGGCGGACCTACCCGCCAAGCTGAGGGTGCACGCGCTGGCCAAGCTGCTCGGTGCGAGCAGCAAGGACGTCGTGGCCGCCCTCGCCGATCTCGGCGAAACGGTGAAGGGCGCGCAGTCGAGCGTGAGCCGAGACCTCGCGCTCAAGGTCGCCGAGAGCCTGCTGGGCTGGGACGACATCGTCACCGGCGAGGTGGACGAACACACCGAGGAACCCGTGGCGGTGGCCCGCGAGGTCGCGCCGCTGGTGCCTCTGTTCGCCCCGCCGTCCGCGGTGTTCCTGCCGCCCACGCCGGTGCTCAAGGAGATCCCCGTCAGCCGGGACGAAGACCTCGACGAGGTCGACGACGAGGCCGGCGAGGAGACTGCCGCCGACGACACCGGTGACGAGGGCGAAGGCCGCCGCCGCCGTCGTCGTGGCCGGCGTGGCCGCGGTCGCGGCAAGGGCGTCGGCGACGAGAACGGCGAGGACGAGCAGGCCGAAGAGGTCGCCGAGGCCGAAGCCGAGACCGAAGCCGCCGAGGAGCCGTCGGCCGACGAGGAGGGCGCGGGCAGCCGCCGCCGTCGGCGTCGCCGTCGCCGCAAGACCGGCGCCGAGGAAGAGGCCGCGCCGAGCGAGGACGACCCGCCGAACACGGTCGTGCACGTCCGCGAGAGCACCATCCGCGACGCGCGTGACGACAAGGCCGACTCCGAGGCCGCGCAGAACGAGGTCCGCAGCGTCCGCGGCTCCACCCGGCTGGAGGCCAAGCGCCAGCGCCGCCGTGACGGCCGCGAGGCCGGTCGCCGCCGTGCCCCGGTGCTGTCCGAGGCCGAGTTCCTGGCCCGCCGCGAGGCCGTCGAGCGCACGATGGTGGTGCGCGAGCGCGGCGACCGCACGCAGATCGGCGTGCTGGAGGACGGCGTCCTGGTCGAGCACTTCGTGACCTCGTCGGGCAGCGGTTCGCTGGTCGGCAACGTCTACCTCGGCCGGGTGCAGAACGTGCTGCCCTCGATGGAGGCGGCGTTCATCGACATCGGTCGCGGCCGCAACGCGGTGCTGTACGCGGGCGAGGTCGACTGGGACGCGGCCGGCCTGGAGGGCAAGGCCCGCAAGATCGAGCAGGCCCTGTCGACCGGCGACAGCGTGTTGGTGCAGGTCACCAAGGACCCGGTCGGCCACAAGGGCGCCCGGCTGACCACCCAGATCAGCCTGCCCGGCCGCTTCCTGGTGTACGTGCCCGGCGGTGGCGCCACCGGCATCAGCCGCAAGCTGCCCGACAACGAGCGCAAGCGCCTCAAGGACATCCTCAAGCGCGTCGTCCCCGAGGACGCGGGCGTCATCATCCGCACCGCCTCGGAGGGCATCGCCGAGGAGGAGCTGGCCCGCGACGTGACGCGCCTGCAGGCGCAGTGGCAGGTCATCAAGGAGAAGGCCGACGTGCCCAAGGCCCAGGCTCCGCAGCTGCTGTACGAAGAGCCGGACCTGCTGGTGAAGGTCGTCCGCGACCTGTTCACCGAGGACTTCGCCCAGCTCGTCGTCCAGGGCTCGGACGCGTGGGACACCATCGACGCGTACGTCCGCCACGTCGCGCCCGACCTCCAGGAACGGCTGCGCCGGCACGTGGGCAACAACGACGCGTTCGTCGAGTACCGCATCGACGAGCAGCTGCTCAAGGCACTGGACCGCAAGGTCTGGCTGCCGTCGGGCGGCTACCTGGTCATCGACCGCACCGAGGCGATGACCGTCATCGACGTGAACACCGGCAAGTTCACCGGTTCGGGTGGAAACCTCGAGGAGACGGTCACCCGGAACAACCTGGAGGCGGCCGAGGAGATCGTCCGCCAGCTGCGGTTGCGGGACGTCGGCGGCATCATCGTGATCGACTTCATCGACATGGTGCTGGAGTCGAACCGCGACCTGGTGCTGCGCAGGCTGACCGAGTGCCTGGGCCGTGACCGGACCCGCCACCAGGTGGCCGAGGTGACGTCGCTGGGTCTGGTGCAGATGACGCGCAAGCGCGTCGGCACCGGCCTGCTGGAGGCGTTCTCGACGACCTGTGAGCACTGCCGCGGCCGCGGCGTGGTCGTGACGACCGACCCCTCCGCGCACTTGCACGGCAACGGCGCCGGCAACGGCGGTGGCCAGCCGCCGCCGCAGCAGCAGCAACAGCCGCAGGGCGGTGGCCGCAAGTCGCGTCGGGGCAGGAACGCGGAGGTCCCGGAGCCGGTGGCCGAGCCGACCGTGGAGCCGACCGAGGAGCCCGAGGCGATCATCGAGCCGTCCACCTCGGAGGAGCCGGTGGCCGCCGTGGTCGAGGAGGAGGCCGCGCCGGAGACCCCGAAGCGCGACCGCCGCCAGCGCCGCCGGGCACGCCGGGAAGCGGGCGCCGTCATCAAGCACGGTGACGAGCCCGCCGCCACCCCCGCCGCCACCCCCGCGGTCCCCGCCGCCGAGCCCGCCCAGCCCGAGACGAGCCCTGCCGCAGCCGCGGGCACGGCCACGACGGGCGCCGAGACGGCCCCTGAGCCCGCTCAGGAGGCCCAGCCGGTTCCGGCTGCCGAGCCCGCTCCCGCCGCACCCGCGGCGGCGGAGGAGCCCGCTGCCGCGCCGGTCGAGGTCGCCCCGGCGGCCACGGCGAGCGCCCCGGCCCCGGTCGAGGTGCCCACCCAGCCCGATGCCGCCCAGACCGACGCCGCCGAGGCGGAAGCCGCCCAGGCCGCGGCCACGTCCGAGCCCTCCGTCGAGCAACCGCTCAACGGCCGGACCCCGGAGCCCGCGGCGCCCGTGGTGACCACGCGTCGCCGCACGGCCCGCCGTGCCGCCTCCAGGCCCGCCGGACCGCCCCTGGGCGTCAAGGAAGGCTGATCCACGGCTGATCCACCACCACACGGCGAACCGCCGCCCAGCTCCGGCTGAGCGGCGGTTCGCCGTACCCGGCCCAGCCCACCCCACCCGACTTTGTCGGTGCCCCGTGGTTGGGTATGTGCGAGGGGTCCCGCGCCGAGGGGTACCCCCGCCCCGGCTTTGCGCCCGCTCCCGCCACGCGGCTCTCACCAGGGCGAACCCGGTTCGCCGACCCCGGTTTGACCACGCAGTCCACCGCCACGTAACCTGATACACGGCCCGCCGTCCGGTGGGCCCTGTCGCGTGAAGCCCAGCTTGCCCGATGTTCAGTGCAGCCGTGGCGCGCGCGATCCCGTCCCGTCGAGTAGCAGGAGACTTCCGTCCCGATGTACGCGATCGTCAAGACCGGCGGCAAGCAGTACAAGGTGGCTGTCGGCGACGTCATCGAGGTCGAGAAGCTCGAAGGCGAGCCGGACACCGAGATCACCTTCGCGGCGCCGCTCCTCGTCGTGGACGGCGAAGACGTCACCTCCGCGGCGGACGCCCTGGCGAAGATCTCGGTGACCGGCAAGGTCGTCGAGCAGACCAAGGGCCCCAAGATCCGCATCCACAAGTTCAAGAACAAGACCGGCTACCACAAGCGCCAGGGTCACCGCCAGAAGCTGACCCGCGTCGAGGTCACCGGCATCACCGGTAAGTGAGGATCTGACTAGCCATGGCACACAAAAAGGGCGCATCCAGCTCCCGCAACGGCCGTGACTCGAACGCCCAGTACCTCGGGGTGAAGCGGTTCGGCGGTCAGGTCGTCAAGGCCGGCGAGATCCTGATCCGCCAGCGCGGCACCAAGTTCCACCCCGGCGTCAACGTCGGCCGCGGCAAGGACGACACGCTGTTCGCGTTGGCGCCCGGCGCGGTCGAGTTCGGCTCCAAGCGCGGTCGCAAGACCGTGAACATCGTCCCGGTCGAGGTAGCTGCTTAAGCGCCTCGGGCGTAGACGGAACGACCTCCGACGAGGGGCGGGACCGGTGCATTCCGGCTCTCGCCCCTCGTTGCTTCTTTGGAAAGGAAATCCCCGTGTCCCGCTTCGTCGACCGGGTCGTCATCCACGTCGCCGCAGGTGACGGGGGCAACGGGGTCGCCTCCGTGCATCGCGAGAAGTTCAAGCCGCTGGGTGGTCCGGACGGCGGCAACGGCGGCAAGGGCGGCGACGTCGTGCTGGTCGTCGACTCGCAGGTCCACACGCTCCTCGACTTCCACTTCCGCCCGAACGCCGCCGCCGGCAGCGGCAAGGGCGGTCAGGGCGGCAACCGCGACGGCGCGAACGGCGCGGACCTCGAACTGCGCGTCCCCGACGGCACCGTGGTCCTCAGCCCCGAGGGTGAAGTTGTCGCGGACCTCGTCGGCGAGGGCACCCGGCTGATCGCGGCCCAGGGCGGTCGCGGCGGTCTCGGCAACGCCTCGCTGGCGTCCAAGGCGCGCAAGGCGCCCGGTTTCGCCCTGCTGGGTGAACCCGGTGAGCAGCACGACCTCGTGCTGGAGTTGAAGTCCGTCGCGGACGTCGGCCTGCTGGGCTTCCCGTCGGCGGGCAAGTCGTCGCTGATCTCGGTGCTGTCCGCGGCCAAGCCGAAGATCGCCGACTACCCGTTCACCACGCTGGTGCCGAACCTGGGTGTGATCACCGGCGGCGAGACCATCTTCACCATGGCCGACGTGCCCGGTCTGATCCCCGGCGCGTCCGAGGGCAAGGGCCTCGGCCTGGACTTCCTGCGGCACATCGAGCGGTGCGCGGTGCTGGTGCACGTCGTGGACTGCGCGACGTACGAGGCGGGCCGCGACCCGCTGTCGGACATCGACGCGCTGGAGGAGGAGCTGGCGAAGTACACCCCCTCCCTGGCCGACGACCTGGCCGAACGACCGCGAGTCGTGGTGCTGAACAAGATCGACATCCCGGAGGCGAAGGACCTGGCGGAGATCGTGCGCCCGGACATCGAGGCGCGTGGCCTGCCGGTGTTCGAGGTGTCCACGGCCACCCGCGAGGGCCTGCGTGAGCTGACGTTCGCGCTGGCGCGCGTGGTGGAGGAGTACCGGGCTTCGCGGCCGAAGCAGGAGTCGACCCGGATCGTGCTGCGGCCCAGGGCCGTGGACGACCAGGGCTTCACCGTGGTGGAGGACCCGGAGACCGAGGGCGGCTTCATCGTGCGCGGCGAGCGGCCCGAGCGGTGGATCCGGCAGACCGACTTCAACAACGACGAGGCCGTCGGCTACCTGGCCGACCGGCTCAACCGCCTCGGCGTCGAGGAAGTGCTGGTCAAGATGGGCGCCCAGCCGGGCTGCCAGGTCACCATCGGCGACCTGGTGTTCGACTGGGAGCCGACGACGCCCGCCGGCATCGCGATGACCATGACCGGTCGCGGCACGGACCCGCGGCTGGAGGCGCACAACCGCGTCGGCGCGTCCGAGCGACTCGCGGCGAAGAAGGCCCGCCGCATCCCCGGCACGTACGACGAGTTCGACGCGGACGACGAGTTCAAGGCGGACGACGAGTTCGAAGAGGACGACGACGAGTGATCGGTTCGGTGGCGGCGTCGCAGGCCCGGCAGGCGGTGTCCGCGGCGTCCCGGGTCGTGGTGAAGGTCGGGTCCTCGTCGTTGACCACCGCCGCGGGCGGGCTGGACCCGGCGCGGCTGGACGCGCTGGTGGACGCGGTCGCGGCGCGGCGTGCGGCGGGCAGCCAGGTGGTGCTGGTGTCGTCGGGCGCGATCGCGGCCGGTCTGGCGCCGTTGGGTGTCACCCGGCGGCCCCGTGACCTGGCCACGCAGCAGGCGGCGGCGAGCGTCGGGCAGTTGGCGTTGGCGCACGCGTACGCGAACTCGTTCGGGCGGTACGCGCTGACCGTCGGGCAGGTGCTGCTGACCGCGGACGACGTGGTGCGGCGTTCGCACTACCGGAACGCGCAGCGCACGTTCTCCCGGCTGTTGGCGCTGGGCGCGGTGCCGGTGGTGAACGAGAACGACACGGTGGCCACGGAGGAGATCCGGTTCGGCGACAACGACCGGCTGGCGGCCCTGGTGGCGCACCTGGTGGGCGCGGACGCGTTGTTCCTGCTCTCCGACGTCGACGCGTTGTACGACGGCGATCCCCGCCTGCCGGGCGCGCAGCGCATCACCGAAGTGGCCGGGGCGTCCGATGTGGACGGTGTGCGGGCGGGTTCGGTCGGCGCGTCCGGGCTGGGTACCGGCGGTATGGCGTCCAAGCTGGCCGCGGCACGGCTGGCGGCCTCGGCGGGCATCCCCGTGTTGCTGGCGGGCGCGGCGGACGCGACGCGGGCGTTGAGCGCGGCGGACGTCGGCACGGCGTTCGCGGTGACCGGACCCCGCCTGTCCGCGCGCCGCTTCTGGCTCGGGCACGCGGCCGACGCGACCGGCAAGCTGTGGCTGGACGACGGCGCGGTGGCGGCGGTCGTGGGTCGCAGGCGGTCGTTGCTGGCGGCGGGCATCACCGACGTGGAGGGCGCGTTCGAGGCCGGTGACGTGGTCGAGCTGGTGGACCTGTCCGGGCACGTGGTGGCGCGCGGCGTGGTCGGTTTCGACGCCGCCGAACTGCCCGCGTTGATCGGCCGGTCGAGCCACGACCTCCCGACGGAACAGCGACGAGAGGTCGTGCACGCCGACGACCTGGTGCCGTTGCGGTCCTGACCTCACTCGTGGCGCAGCGCCATCGACGGGGCCATCCGCGCCGCGCGGATCGCCGGGAGCAGCCCGAACAGCACGCCGATGCCGACCGAGACGGCAACCGCCAGTGTCGCCGTCGACGCACGGCGCAGGCCGGTCTCGCGGGTCCGCTCCGTCACCGCGTCGACGAGCATGTCCGCCAACGGCTCCTCGTCATCGACGACCAGCAGCGTCGCCCGATCCCGTTCCTGCAGCCACACCGCCGGCTGCAGGAACGGATGCTGTGCGCGGGCTGAAGCCTCAGTGCAGCTGTTTGGCCTTGGTCTCGGGCATCGCGAGGATCACGAAGAACGCGATGACGGCGCCGATCGCGACGTAGACGAAGAACGTCGTGCCCGGCAACGCCTGGATCACCAACGGCGCGGTGCCGCCGAACAGCGCCACGGTCAGGTTGTACCAGGAGCCGATGCCCAGGGCGCGCAGCTCGGTCGGGAACAGCTCGCTCATCACGGCGGGCGCGATGGACGTCATGGCCGTGTAGAGGCCGAGGCCGACGCAGAACACCACGAGCAGGTTGCCGACGCCCGGCCCGATCAGCGTGGACAGCGGCACGACGAGCAGCGCCGTCGCGGCCGACCAGGCGAGCAGCTGCGGTTTGCGGCCGAACCGGTCCGACAGCGCGCCCATCGGGTACTGCAGGGCGATGAACAGGACCGTCGCGATCGACAGGGCGAGGAACACGTCCACCGCGTCCGCGCCGCGCTTGGACACCGCGAACGGGGTCAGCGCGCTGAAGAAGGTGTAGTAGCAGAGCGTCGACAGCATGGTGAAGCCGACGAGCCGCCCGACCGCCTTGGGGTGGTCGCGCAGGGTCGTCAGCAGTGGGCGCTTGAGCTGCTGCGCCTTGGCCTTGTTCTGCTCGAACTGCTCGGTCTCCTCCAGGCTGCGCCGCAACCACAGGCCCACCAGCCCCAGCACACCGCCGACCAGGAACGGGATGCGCCAGCCGTAGGACGACAGCTGCGCGGCGTCGAGCGTGCGGGCCAGCACGAACCCGAGCAGCGACGCCACCAGCACCGAGACGCCGGTGGAGATGTAGAAGAACGCCGAGTACCGCCCGCGACGCTCCGGCGGCGCGATCTCCGCCAGGTACGCCGAGGCGTTGGACACCTCACCGCCCAGCGAGAGACCCTGTGCGACGCGGGCGAGCAGCAACAGGATGGGCGCCAGCCACCCGACCTGCGCGTAGGTGGGCAGCAGTCCGATGGCGACCGAACCGCCGGCCATCAGGATGATGGTCAACAGCATCGCCGTCCGCCGCCCGCGCAGGTCGGCGAACCGACCGAGCAGGTACCCGCCCAACGGCCGGAAGAAGAACGCGATCGCGTACGCCGCGAGCGTGTTGATCAGCGCGAGTCTGGGGTTGTCCTTGGGGAAGACCTGGGTGGCGAAGTAGATGCTGAACGTCGCGTAGATCGTCCAGTCGTACCACTCGATGGCGTTGCCGATGCTCGCCGCGACGAGCTTGCGGACAGGCAGGCGGTGCGGGGTCTCGGACTCGGTCTCCACGGCGGCCATGGGTGGACACAACCACAAAGCCGCCGAAGTCGGTAGATCCTTCACCGAACCCCGTCGCGCTCACCTCCCGTGATCAGCCGCGGCCGGCCACTCGGTGGCGAGCAAGCCGAACAGCAGGTCGTCCGTCCACTCTCCCTTCATCCACGTGTTCCGCACCCGGTGTCCCTCCTGCCGGAACCCGAGCCTGGCCAGCAGTCGCGCCGACCTTTCGTTGCGGGCGTCGCACTCGGCGGACACCCGGTGCAACCCGCGTTCCTCGAACAGGTGCGCCAGCACCCGTCGCACGGCCTCCGTCGCGTACCCGCGCCCCTGGTACGCGGTCGCCAACGTGTACCCGATGTCGGCCTGCATCAGGTTCAGGTGCAGGCCGACCCCGACATCGCCGACGAGCACCCCGTCCGCCTCGACCGCGAACTGGTACCACCCCGCCGCGGTCGGGTCCGCCGGGCCGACCTCCCGCACGAATTCCTCGGCGTCCGCCAAGGAGAACGGCGCTTCCCACCCCTGGTACCTCGCCACGTCCGGGTCCGACCGGTACGCGGCGAACGCCGGCGCATCGGCCGCCGTGAAAGGCCGCAGCACCAACCGTTCCGTCGTCAGCCTCATGTCGCCGCTCACGCTCCGGATCTCACGCTCTGGGCCTCGCGCTCTGGATCTCATGCCGTCACCGCCAACGCGAACGGCAGCACCGCCGACGCACCGGCCCGCCGCAACAGCCGGGCGGCCACCGTCATCGTCCACCCGGTGTCGACCTGGTCGTCCACCAACAACACCGGTCCGTCCACAGTGGACAGATCTGGAACGTCGGTCTCCCGCACCAGCCCCGCCAGCCGCTGCGCGCTGTTCGCCCGGTGCGTCGACTCGCCCAACCACACCTGCCCGAGCAGCGGTAGCCGCCCGACCGCCGAGATCCGCTGCCCGAAGCTGCCCACCAACGCCGGCCTGGTCCGCGACCCGACCGTCACCACACCCACCGGCCGCTCCGCCCAACCCCACGCGGCCAGCACCTTCACGCACGCGGCGAACACGTCCTCCGGGATCTCCCGGTCGTCCGCACCGAACAGCGACCGCAACCGGTTGCCCCAGCCGATATCGGTCAACCGCCCCAACGCCCGCCCCGTCGTCGCGCTCTCACCCGCCGGGATCTTCCCGGACAACGACACCCCGGCCGCCGCCATCCCCGTCGGCCACATCTTGCGCGGCTCCACCTCGACACCGGGCCGCAGCAGCCGTTCCCGCGCCGCCGACGCCGCCACGTCCGACACCTCCGCCGACGGCCGCTGCCCCGTGCAGTTGTCGCACCGACCGCACGGCGCCGCGTGCGGGTCGTCCAACTGCCGCAACAGGAACTCCATCCGGCAGCCGTCGGTCGCCAGGTAGTCCAGCACCGCCTGCCGCTCCACCTGCCGCGCCGCCTCGATCCGCTCGTACCGCTCGGCGTCGTAGGACCACGGCTGCCCCGTCGACACCCACCCGCCGCGCACCCGCCGCACGGCGCCGTCCACGTCGAGCACCTTCAGCACCACTTCGAGCCTGGTGCGCGACAACTCCACCAGCGGCTCCAACGCGGCCGTCGACATCGCCCGGTCCGACGGCAACGCGTCGAGCACCTGCCGCACCACCCGTTCCGGCGGGAACGCCAGCGACGCGAAGTACGCCCAGATGTCCTTGTCCTCCGGGCCGGGCAGCAACAGCACCTCGGCCCGCTCCACCCCGCGACCCGCGCGGCCGATCTGCTGGTAGTAGGCGATGGGGGAGGGCGGCGCGCCCAGGTGCACCACGAACCCCAGGTCCGGCTTGTCGAACCCCATGCCCAGCGCCGACGTCGCCACCAGCGCCTTGACCCGGTTCGCCAACAGGTCCTCCTCGGCGCGCTGGCGCTCCGCCGGGTCGGTGCGCCCCGAGTACGCCGTCACCTCGTACCCGCGTTCCCGCAGGAACGCCGCCACGTCGTCGGCCGAGGCCACCGTCAGCGTGTAGATGATCCCGGAGCCCGGCAGCTGCTCCAGCCGTTCGGCCAGCCACCCCAGCCTGGCCTCGGCGGTGGGCAGCCGCACCGCAGACAGCCGCAGGCTCTCCCGGTCCAGCGGCCCGCGCAGCACCAGCGTGTCCGTGCCCGCGCCCAACCCGAGCTGGTCGGCCACGTCCCGCACCACCCGGTCGTTGGCCGTGGCCGTGGTGGCGAGCACCGGCACACCGGCCGGCAGCTCGGTCAGCAACGTCCGCAGCCGCCGGTAGTCCGGCCGGAAGTCGTGGCCCCAGTCGGAGATGCAGTGCGCCTCGTCCACCACCAGCAGCCCCGCCGACGCGGTCAACGACGGCAGCACCGTGTCCCGGAAGTCCGGGTTGTTCAGCCTCTCCGGCGACACCAGCAGCACGTCGACATCACCGGACGCCACCCGGTCCTGCACGTCCTGCCACTCGTCGGTGTTGGCCGAGTTGATCGTCGCCGCGTGCACGCCCGCCCGCGCGGCCGCGTCGACCTGGTTGCGCATCAACGCCAGCAACGGCGACACGATCACCGTCGGACCCTCGCCCAGGGACCGCAGCAACGCCGTGGCGATGAAGTACACGGCGGACTTGCCCCACCCCGTGCGCTGCACCACCAGCGCCCGCCGCCGTTGGGACACCAGCGCGTGGATGGCCGTCCACTGGTCGTCCCGCAGGACGGCCTGAGGACCTGCCAAAGCCCTCAGCCGTTCCTCGGCCAGTTCGCGGAGCGCACCCTCGTCCATGCGCCACACCATGGCAGACAGCCCCGACAATCCGAGGCCCGGTCCCGCACGGCTCCCGCGTCCATTCACTCGATCGATACCGCGGCTTCGGCGCATCCAGCCCAGTGGGAACCTCGAAGACATCCACCACCGGGTGACCGTAGGCTGGACGACGTGACTGATGACCTGCGCGAACAGGTGCACGCCGCGGCTCGGCGCGCCCGTGTCGCCGCCAACGAGCTCGTCCTCGCCACCCGTGAGAGCAAGGACGCCGCACTGCACGAGATGGCCGCCGCGCTGCGCACCCGCGCCGCCGAGGTGCTGGAGGCCAACGCCAAGGACCTCGAAGCGGGCCGGGCCGCCGGAATGGGGCAGGGCCTGCTGGACCGCCTCGCGCTGACCGAGGCGCGCATCGAGGGCGTGGCCCAGGGCCTGGAGACGGTGGCCGGCCTCGCGGACCCGATCGGCGAGGTGCTGCGCGGCTCGATCCTGCCGAACGGCCTGGAGCTGAAGCAGGTCCGCGTTCCGATGGGCGTGGTCGGCATGGTCTACGAAGCCCGCCCGAACGTCACCGTGGACGCGGCCGGCCTGGCGTTGAAGTCCGGCAACGCGGCACTGCTGCGCGGCTCGTCCTCCGCCGACCACTCGAACACCGCGCTGGTCGCCATCCTGCGCGACGCGCTGGAGACCGTCGGTCTGCCCGCCGACTCCGTGCAGTTGCTGCCGTGCCACGACCGCGCCTCCGTCACCCACCTGATCACCGCGCGAGGCCTCGTCGACCTGGTGATCCCGCGCGGCGGTGCCGGCCTGATCAACGCCGTCGTGCAGCAGGCCACCGTGCCGACCATCGAGACCGGCGTGGGCAACGTGCACGTGTACGTGGACGCGAGCGCGGACCTCGACATGGCGCAGCGCATCGTGCTCAACTCCAAGACCCGCCGCGTCAGCGTGTGCAACTCGGCCGAGTCGCTGCTGGTGCACGCGGCCATCGCGGACGAGTTCGTGCCCCGCGTCACCGACGCCCTCATCGCGCAGAACGTCACCATCCACGGCGACGACCGGTTCGCGAGCGACCCCAGGGTGCGGACCGCGACGGACGAGGACTGGGACACCGAGTACCAGTCCCTGGACATCGCCGCCCGCGTGGTCGGCTCGATCGACGAGGCCATCGAGCACATCGCCGAGCACGGCTCCGGTCACACCGAGGCGATCGTGACCAGCGATCTCGCCGCGGCCCGCCGGTTCACCACGAGGGTCGACGCGGCGGCGGTCATGGTCAACGCGTCCACCGCGTTCACCGACGGCGGCGAGTTCGGCATGGGCGCGGAGATCGGCATCTCCACCCAGAAGCTGCACGCCCGCGGCCCGATGGGGCTGGCCGAGCTGACCTCGTCCAAGTGGGTGGTCTGGGGCGAGGGGCACGTCCGGTCGACGTCGTGAGCAGGCCCCGGGACGCCGCCGCGACCAAGGCGGCGTTGCTGGACGCCGCCACGAAGCTGTTCGGTGAACGCGGGTTCGACCGCACCACGGTGCGGGACATCGCGAACCTGGCGGGCGTGAACCAGGCCCTGCTGTTCCGCTATTTCGGCAGCAAGGACGCTCTGTTCGCGACCGTGCTGACCACGCAGAGCCGTGAGCTGCTGGAGGACTCGCCCGCCGAGCACCTGCTGCGCAACGTGCTGCTGCGGATGCTGGAGGAGAAGCCGAGGCGCGAGGACCACCCGTTGTACGCGGTGCTGCGGTCCTCGCACCACGACTCGGCGGCCGATCTCGTCCGGCGGCAACTGGGGGAGGAGTACGCGCGTGCTCTGGCGTCCCTTACGGACGCCGACGACGCACAACTGCGCGCGGACCTCGTGCTGGCGTGGATCGTGGGCATCGGTGTGCTGCGCACCATGTTCGGCAAAGAGCCCCTCGCGGGCGCGGACCGCGCCGAGGTGGCGGCTCTGGTGACCAAGGCCGCCTCGGTGTTGCTGGAGCACACCGAACCCGGTTGACGGTCGGTAGCGATCTGCCTACTGTCGGATGTAAGCAACTGCTTACATGGGGGTACCGATGGAGATCAGGTCCTACCCGTTCACCGAGCTCGACGACCTCGAGCTCCACCCCGCCTACCTCGAGCTGCAACGGGACGAGCCGGTGGCCAGGGTCCGGCTGCCCTTCGGCGGCGACGGGTGGCTGGCCACCCGCTACGAGGACGTCAAGACCGTGCTCGCCGACCCGAGGTTCAGCCGCGCGGCGGTGATGGAGCCGGGCGCCGACGTGCCGCGCACCCTGCCGACCATGCCGACCGAGTCGAACATCCTGAGCATGGACCCGCCGGACCACACGCGGCTGCGCAGGCTGGTCGCGAAGGCGTTCACCGCGCGGCGCACCGAGCAGCTGCGCGAGCGCGCCCAGGAGATCGTGGACGGCCTGCTGGACGAGATGGAGGCGCAGGGCCCGCCCGCCGACCTGGTCGAGGCGCTGGCCATGCCGCTGCCCATCACGATCATCTGCGAGATGCTGGGCGTGCCGTACGAGGACCGGGGCAAGTTCCGCGCCTGGTCGGAGGCGGCGGTGGCGATCACCGCGTTCACGCCCGAGGAGATCATCGCGGCCAACGAGTCGCTGCGCGCCTACATCGGCGGGTTGGTCGAGCGCAAGCGCGCCGAGCCCGCCGACGACATGCTGTCCGTGCTGGTCGCGGCGCACGACAACGAGGACCGGCTGAGCACGCAGGAGCTGGAGTCGTTCGGGGTGGCGCTGCTGGTCGCGGGCCACGAGACCACCGCGAACCAGATCGGCAACTTCGTCTACCAGCTGCTGCGCAACCCCGACCGGCTCGGCGAGTTGCGCGCCGACCCGTCGCTGGTGCCCGCCGCGATCGAGGAGCTGCTGCGGATCACACCACTGGGTGGTTCCGCGGGCTTCCCCCGGATCGCGACGGCGGAGGTCGAGCTGTCCGGCGTGACGATCAAGCCCGGTGACGCGGTGTTCGTCAACAACGTCGCGGCCAACCGCGACCCGTCGGTGTTCGAGAACCCGAACGAGCTGGACTTCCACCGCGAGCACAACCCGCACATCATGTTCGGCCACGGCGCGCACCACTGCATCGGCGCACCGCTGGCGCGGATGGAGTTGCAGGTCGCCATCGGCACCCTGCTGAAGCGGTTCCCATTGCTCCGACTGGACGGTGACGTCACCTTCAAGAAGGGCAGACTGATCCGTGGTCCGCAGGCCCTTTCGGTGAGGTGGTAACGCGATGAGCAAGTGGACGATCGAGCTGGACCGGGGCACCTGCATCGGCACCGGCATGTGCACGGCGACCGCGCCGGACCACTTCCGCCTCGAAGGCGGCACGTCGACGCCGGTCAACGAGACCGTCGACGAGGACGAGGCGGTGGTCGACGCCGCCGAGTCGTGCCCGATGGAGGCCATCCTGGTCCGGTCGGCCGACGGCACCGTGCTCGCGCCGCAGGTCTAGCGGGAGCACTCGGCCCGACCACGTGGGGGAGCGGGCTCCGCAGTGCCGCCGGCCAAAGCCGTAGCGGTGTCGCGGAGCACGCACCGATGCGATTGACGGTGCGTGACGGCCTGCCTACCGTCGGGTGTAAGTGATCACTTACATGGGGGTTCGCGATGGAGCCCAGGTCCTACCCGTTCCCCGAACCCGACGACCTCGTCGTCAACGAGACCTACCTGGAACTCCAACGGGACGAACCGGTCGCCCGGGTGCGCCTGCCGTACGGCCGCGAGGCCTGGCTGGCCACCCGGTACGCCGACGCCAAGATCGTGCTGGCGGACCCGAGGTTCAGCCGCGCGCCGGTGATGGACGCGGGCTACGACCCGCCGCGGACCATGCCCGAGGTGCCGCGGATCAGCACCATCCTGAGCATGGACCCGCCGGAGCACACCCGGCTGCGCCGGATCCTGGCCAAGGCGTTCACCGCCCGCCGCACCGAGCAGCTGCGCGAGCGGGCCCAGCAGATCGTGGACGACCTGCTGGACGAGGTGCAGGCGCAGGGACCGCCCGCCGACCTGGTCGACGCGCTGGCCATGCCGGTGGCGATCACGCTCATCAGCGAGATGCTGGGCGTGCCAGCACTGGACCGGGCCAAGTTCCGCGAGTGGTCGGACGCGGCGGTGGCGATCACCGCGTTCACCGTGCCGGAGATCGAGGCGGCGGCCGCGTCGCTGCGCGCCTACATCCGTGACCTGGTCGAGGAGAAGCGCGAGAACCCGGCCGACGACATGCTCACCGTGCTGGTGCACGCGCACGACAACGAGGACCGGCTCACCGAGGAGGAGCTGGTGTCGTTCGGCGTGACGCTGCTCATCGCCGGTCACGAGACGACCGGCAGCGAGATCAGCAACTTCGTGTACCAGCTGCTGACCCACCCGGACCGGCTGGCCGAACTGCACGCCGACCCGTCGCTGGTGCCGGCCGCCGTGGAGGAGCTGCTGCGGGTCACCAAGCTCTCCGGGTCGCCGGGGTTCCCCCGGATCGCCACCGCCGACGTCGAGCTGTCCGGTGTGACGATCCGCGCAGGTGAGGCGGTGTTCGTGGACGGGCTGGTCGTCAACCGCGACCCCGCCGTGTTCGCCAACCCGCACGAGCTGGACTTCCACCGCGCGCACAACCCGCACTTCGCGTTCGGCCACGGCGTGCACCACTGCATCGGCGCGCCGTTGGCCCGGATGGAGTTGCAGGTGTCCATCTCCACCCTGCTCAGGAGGTTCCCGGGCCTGGAGTTGTCCGGTGAGGTGGTGTTCAAGAAGGGCCGGCTGGTGCGAGGCCCCGAACGCCTGCCGGTGCGGTGGTAGCCCCCGCACTGGTTCGCGCGCCGGCTCGCGCGACAGGCGGCACAACCCTGGCGAAAAAAGTTCATCCGATCACGTCATGGCGGCGTCAGGGCCACGTTTCACTGTCGCGCGGCTCCATTCGGGGGGCGCGTGATCCGCGGATGCGACCTCCTCCCCCTGGGCCGCGTCCGGGAGTCGAGTGCGCGGGCGGCCTTTCGGGGAGCGACGGGCCGTCCGCGCACCACCCGAACTAGGCTCACACCCCATGTCCAAGCGGCGGATCGGCGTCATGGGTGGCACTTTCGACCCGGTGCACCACGGCCACCTGGTCGCGGCCAGCGAGGTCCAGGCCCGCTTCGACCTGGACGAGGTCGTCTTCGTGCCGACCGGTCAGCCCTGGCAGAAGACCGAACGCGAGGTCAGCCCCGCCGAGGACCGGTACCTGATGACGGTCATCGCCACCGCCTCCAACCCGCGGTTCTCGGTCAGCCGGGTCGACATCGACCGGGCCGGGCCCACGTACACGATCGACACGCTCACCGACCTCAAGGTGGCGCACGGTGACGCGGACCTGTTCTTCATCACCGGCGCGGACGCGTTGGAGCAGATCCTGTCGTGGCGGCGGGCGGACGACGTGTTCGGCCTCGCGCACTTCATCGGCGTCACAAGACCGGGCTACGAGCTGGACGACACCCACCTGCCGCCCGGCGCGGTGTCGCTGGTGGAGGTGCCCGCGATGGCCATCTCGTCCACCGCCGTGCGGGCCCGGACGGCCGCCGGACTGCCGGTCTGGTACCTCGTGCCGGATGGTGTCGTTCAGTACATCTCCAAGCGCGGGCTTTACTCGATGCCGGACTGAGCCGGGACGCCGGTACCCTCATTGACTCGTGCGGGCGTATAGGCGTCCGCCGGTGTGATTGAGGAGTGACGTGGCAGCCACCGACGAGGCACGACGGTTGGCGCTGGTCGCCGCTGACGCGGCAGCCGACAAGAAAGCGCACGACGTGATCGTGCTCGATGTTTCCGACCAACTGGTGATCACCGACGTGTTCGTGATCGCCTCCGCCGCCAACGAGCGGCAGGTCGGCGCGATCGTGGACAACGTTGAAGAGAAGTTGCGCGAGGCCGGTCGCAAGCCGGTCCGCCGTGAAGGCGCGCGCGAGGGTCGCTGGGTCCTGCTCGACTTCGTGGACCTGGTGGTGCACGTCCAGCACGCCGAGGAGCGCAGCTTCTACGGCTTGGAGCGGCTGTGGAAGGACTGCCCGCGGATCGAGTTCGACGCCCGGCCGGCGACCGATGAGGCCGACGAGGTCGCCGAGGCATGACCCTGAACCGGCTCGTGCTGTGGCGGCACGGTGAGACCGACTACAACGCGACCGGCCGCATGCAGGGCCACCTCGACTCGGCGTTGACCGAGACGGGGTGGAACCAGGCGCGGTTCGCGGTGCCGGTGCTCGCCGGGTTCACACCCGAGCTGGTGGTCGCGTCCGACCTGCACCGGGCCCGGGACACCGCGACGGTGTTCACCGACGCGACCGGCGTCGAGCTGCGCATCGACGAACGGCTGCGCGAGACGCACCTGGGCAAGTGGCAGGGGATGACGACGGCCGAGATCGAGGTGGAGTGGCCGGGCGCGCTGGACCGCTGGCGGGCGGACGGCACCCTGGCGCCGCCGGACGGCGAGCGGCGCGTCGAGGTCGCCGAGCGCGCTCTGGCCGTGGTGGACGAGGTGGACGCGGAGTTCTCCGGGACGGTGATGCTGTGCGCGCACGGCGGCCTGATCAGCGCGTTGACCGGGCGGTTGCTGGAGTTGCCGGTCGACCGCTGGGCGCTGCTGGGCGGGATCGGCAACTGCCACTGGACGGTGTTCACCCGCCGGCCGCACGGTGACGGCCGGTGGCGGCTGTCCTCGTACAACGCCGGAACCACCCGGTGAGGCTGCTCGTCCTCGGCGATTCGCTGACGTTCCACGGTCCGCAGGGTCCTCTGCCCGCCGATCACCCGCGGTTGTGGCCGAACGTGGCGGCGGCGGCGTTGGGCGGGCACGCGGAGCTGGCGGCGGGGTTCGGCTGGACGGCCCGTGACGCCTGGTGGTCGTTGACCGGGGACCCTCGGGTGTGGTCGTTGTTGCCGCGCACGGACGTGTTGGTGCTGGCGGTGGGGCACATGGACACGCTGCCGTCGCCGTTGCCGACGTTCCTGCGGCAGGGGCTGCGGTACCTGCGGCCGGACCGGCTGCGGCGTCGGGCGAGGGCCGGGTACCGGGCGGCGCAGCCGGTGCTGTCGCGGCTGCTCGGCGGGTATCCGGTCGCGTTGCCGCCGCACCTGACCGTGCGGTACATGGACGACTCGGTGCGCGCTGTGCGTGCTCTTGAGCCGGGGATCAGGGTGGTCGGGATGACGCCTTCGGTGCACCGTTCACCGGCTTATGCCGGTGTGCACAGTGGACGTGCGGCGGCGGAGCGCGCGCTGCGCGGGTGGGCTGCCGGTGCGGACGTGCCGCTGCTGGACGTGCCGCCGTTGGTCGGTGAGCACGTTCGGTCACGGCTCGGCAACCCGGACGGTATGCACTGGGGCTGGGAAGGCCACGAGCTGGTCGGGAACGCGATGGCGGGACTGATCAGGTCCGTGGCGGTCAGCCACTCGGGTACGGCGGAGCCGTAGTCTCGGCACTCGTGTCCACCACGATCGTCACCGACTCCACGGCGTACCTGCCCGAGGGGTTCGCCGAGCGGCACGGCATCCGCGTCGTGCCGCTGCACGTGGCTGTGGACGGTCGCAGCAAGTTGGACGGTGTCGACTTCGGACCGGCGGAGCTGGCGGCGGCGTTGGGCGAGCACCGCCGCGTGACCACGTCCCGGCCCACGCCGGGCGAGTTGGCCGAGGTGTACCGGTCGGTGCTGGCCGAGGGCGCCGAGGCGATCGTGTCCGTGCACCTGTCCCGTGAGCTCTCGGGCACGTGGGAGGCCGCGCGGTTGGCCGCGGAGGAGGTCGATCCGACCCGCGTCCGGGTGGTCGACTCGCGGGCCACGGGCATGGGCCTGGGGTTCGCCGCGCTGGCCGCGTGTGCCGCCGATGGTGACGGGGCGTTCGCGGAGGAGGCGGCCGCTGCCGCCGCTTCCCGCGTCAAGATGTTCTTCTGCGTGGAAACGCTCGACCACCTGCGCCGTGGCGGCCGCATCGGCGCCGCGGCCGCTCTGGTGGGCACCGCGCTGGCGGTGAAGCCGATACTGCACGTCGACGACGGTCGGATCGTGCCGCTGGAGAAGGTGCGCACGCTGAGCCGGGCGATCGGCCGTCTGGTGGACCTGGCCGCGTCGGCGGCGGGTTCGGGGCCGGTCGGTCTGGCTGTCCACCACTTGGCCGCGCCGGAACGCGCGGCGGAACTCGCGACTCTGCTGGACGAACGCGTCCCCGGCTCGACCGGCTGCCTGATTTCCGAGGTCGGAGCGGTGATCGGCGCCCACACGGGTCCCGGTGTGCTGGGTGTGGTGGTCCTGCCCGGCGGGGTGTCCTAGCCCGCTTTATCCATCACTGGCGGAGTTGTCCACAGATCGCCGGCAACCTCCCCGCCCGCTGCTCCACCCGGCCTAACGTCGACCGCATGTTCGACAAGAACCCGGAAACCACGACAGCCCGCCTGAAGGCCCTCGTCTCCCAGGAGCGGGGCAGACACCGCGCGCCGGACGCCGAAAAGCTGGTCTTCGTCTCGGCGGACGGCGGTTCGGACCCGCCCGGCCCGTTGCGCCGCCTGTTGCACCGCTGGCTGCCGGAGCCCGCCGTGCCACACCGCCGCAGAGTCCTGCTGGCGGGCGTCATGGCCGGTGTGGCGCTGGCGGTCGCGCTGGCCCTGTGGTGGCAGCGCCCGGTGCCGGAGACCCCACCGGACCTCCCGGTGGCCGAGGCGGCTGCCGTCACCCGCACCGAGGAGCACCTGGTCGTCAACGTGGTGGGCCTCGTGCCCACCCCCGGCCTGGTGACCGTGCCCAGCGGCGCCAGGGTGGCCGACGCGCTCCAGGCGGCGGGCGGCGCCAACGCGGGAGCCGACCTGACCGCGCTCAACCTCGCCCGCAAGGTCGCCGACGGCGAGCAGATCGCCGTGGGCATCCCCGTACCGCAGCCCGCCGGTGCGGCAGCCGAGCCGTTGGACCTGAACACCGCGACCAAGGAGCAACTCGACACCCTGCCGGGCGTGGGCCCGGTGACGGCGCAGCGAATCGTCGACCGGAGGCAGAAACGCGGCCCGTTCACCTCCCTGGAACAGCTGGGCGAGATCGAGGGGATCGGCGACGCGAAGCTGGCCAAGCTGCGCGAGCTGGTCCGCCTCTGACGCCTTCGACACCACCACTCGGAGATCACCATGCGTCCCACCCGCGTCCGTGCACACCTGGCCAACCCGACCCGAGTCCGCGTCGAAACCCGTGCCGCACCTGAGGAACACACCCCCGCCTGCCCACGGCTACCGCAGTGCCTGCGAGCGCCGTCCACTTCGGACCGCTGCCTGCCCGCCATCCCGTCCCGACGAACCGAAATCCCCGAGCGTGTCCTGGCAGCCCGACAACTCCACATCGTCCACATCGAGCGCACCCACCGCACAGGTCGCCGCCCTCGCCGCCATCGCCTCCGGCGACTGCTGGACCGCGCCCGCCGGTTCATCCGGCTCCGCCGCCTCATTCGGGGCGCACGTGGCGACCGTTCACACGTCGTCAACCTGTCCAGATTCCGGTGGGTGGGGTCATGAATCCCCGCGCACACCTGGTCCCGGCCGCGCTGGCGGTGTGGGCCACGGCGATCGCCGGGCTGCTCTGGACGTGGTGGGCCGCGTTGGCGGTCGGCCTGGCAGCTGCGGTTGTCGGCGGCGTGGCACTGCGCCCGTGGCGACCGGCCGCGGTGGCGGTGGCCGTCGCGGCTCCGGTGGCGGCGTGCTGGATCGGGGCCCAGGTCCACGGTGCGGCCCACCACCCGCTGCGGGAAGCCGCTGAACGTGGCACGCTCACCACCGTCCACTTCGAACTCGACGACCGGCCGCACGGCCTGCGCACCAGTGGCTTCGGTTCGCGGGCGGGCGGGGTCGACCTGGTGCTGGTCCGTGCGACCCTCGATGACGGCGGCCGGATCGCCGTGCTGGCTCCAGCGGCCAGATGGCGGGACTTGCTGCCCGGCCAACGAGTCACGGCCCGAGGCACGCTGGCCCCGCCACGGGCCGGCGAGCTGACGGTCGCGGTGCTGCGGGTTCGCGGACCTCCGCAGGACGTCACGGAGGCGCCAGTGTGGCAACGCGTCGCCGAAGACCTGCGTGCCGGACTGCGGAGCGTGAGCACCGCCCTGGAGCCGGAACCGGCGGGTCTGCTGCCCGCGCTGGTCGTCGGCGACACCTCGGGCCTGGCGCCCAGGGTGGTGGAGGAGTTCCGCACGGCGGGTCTCGCGCACCTCCTCGCGGTCAGCGGTGCGAACTTGGCGATCCTCTGCGGTGCGGTCCTGTTGTTGCTGAGACTGCTCCGCGTCGGTCCGCGAGGCTGCGCGGTGGGTGCGATGGCCGCGCTGGTCGGGTTCGTGGTGCTGGCCGGGCCGGAGCCGAGCGTGCTGCGGGCCGCTGTGATGGGTGCGGTGGCGTTGCTCGCGCTGGTGCTGGGACGGGAGCGGTCGGCGTTGCCCGCGCTCGCGGCGGCGGTGGTGGTCCTGGTGCTCTACGACCCGGAGTTGGCTACCGAACCGGGGTTCGGGCTGTCGGTGGTGGCCACGGCGGCGCTGGTGCTGCTCGCGCCGAGGTGGGCCGCCGCGATGAAGGAGCGCGGCGTCCCGGTCGGTTTCGCCGAGGCGCTGGCGGTGCCGGTGGCCGCGAACCTGGCGACCGCGCCGCTGGTCGCGGGGCTCTCCGGCCAGGTGAGCCTGGTCGCGGTGCTGGCGAACCTGCTGGTCGCGCCGGTGGTGGCGCCGGCCACCGTGTTGGGCGTGCTGGCCGCCGTGCTGGCGCAGGTGCACGAGCCGACGGCGCGGCTGGCCGTCGAGCTGGCCGGTCCGGCGGCGAGCTGGCTGATCACCGTCGGCAGGCACGCGGCGGCGGTGCCGGGTGCGGCGGTCGGCTGGCCCGAGGGCTGGGCGGGTGGGGTGTTGCTGGCCGGGGTCCTGGTGCTCGGCTACGCGGTCACCAGGCTTCGCCGGCTGCGGACGCTGGTCGTGGCGGCCATCATCGGCGCGGTGGTGGTGGTCGTGCCGCTGGGTGTCATCTCGCCCCGTTGGCCCGCGGCCGACTGGTCGGTAGTGGCCTGCGATGTCGGACAAGGCGACGCGGTGGTCCTGGCCACCGCCGAGCGGGACCGGGCAGTGCTGGTCGACACCGGTCCGGACCCGGTGCCGGTGCTGTCCTGCCTGCGGCGGTTGGGCGTGCGGCGCATCCCGCTGGTGGTGCTCAGCCACCTGCACGCCGACCACGTGGGCGGGTTGGCCGCGGTGCTGGCGGATCGGGGTGTGGGCGCGGTGGCCGTGGGGCCGTCACGACAGCCGGAGTGGGCGTGGGAGGAGGTGAGGGCACAGGCGCGGACGGCCGGCGTCCGCGTGGTCGAACTGGGTGCCGGGCAGCGGCTGAGCTGGCCGGGGCTGGAGCTCGACGTGCTGGGTCCCCGGACGGACCCGGCGGGTGAGACGAACACGGCGGTCAACGACGCGTCGCTGGTGCTGCGGGCCGTCACCGCGGCAGGGCGGGTGTTGTTGACCGGCGATATCGAGTTGGCCGGGCAGGCGGACCTGCTCGGCGGGCACGTCGACCTGCGGGCCGACGTGCTCAAGGTGCCGCACCACGGTTCGCGGTACTCGTCACCGGCGTTCCTCGCGGCGGTCCGGCCGCGGATCGCCCTGGTGAGCGTCGGCGCGGGCAACCGCTACGGCCACCCCAGCGGGGTGCTGGTCGACGCCTTGACGAGCCGAGGCGTGCTGGTGCTGCGCACAGACCGGGACGGCGACACCGCCGTCCTGGCCGGCCCGGACGGGCCGCGGATCGCCCGCAGGGGCGGCCCATCCGACAACGGACAAGGGGAGAACGATGAGGAACGACGTCTGGATCCGACTGCACTCCGGCTGGGCGCGCCAAGACGGCGGCAGGGCGGTGGCGTGGGCGCTGTGGCAGCCCGGCTACACCGCCCAACCCTGGCCACGCGACGAACTGCGGCCCGCCTTCACCTACTACGTGTGCGAGGACCTGCCCGGCGGCGGACGGGGCATCGTCGCGAGGGCCACCGCCACCGGCGTGATCCGCATGGCACAGGTGCCCAACGCCGACACCGCCTACCGCCTGGTCGCCGACGCCCTGTTCGACGACGACCTGGCCATACCCCCGGAGGAGTGGCACGTCGAGCGCTACAACCAGGAAAAGGCGAAACGCCCGTGGCCCCAGATGCTCACCGCCTGGCGAGTGGTCACGGAACAGGTCGGACCACACGTCCTGCCCGAACTGGCGGCCTTCCCCCGAACCGGCTGGCTGCGCACGTCGAGGATCGCTCTATGAGGCCGGCCCGGCCGGGTTGACCAGGGCCGGGCCGGCGGGTTCCCCGGCCCCCGGCCCTGGTCGGACGGGCTCAGTCCTGGAGAGCCTTCAGGACGGCTTCCGCGGACGGCGGGACGTTGGCCTTCGGACCGACTCGGCCGCCCAGGGCGTCCAGGGTCTTGAGGCCGTCGCCGGTGATCAGCAGGACGGTCTCGCCGTCCGGGTCGAGTTGGCCGGATTCGATGAGCTTCTTCGCCGTCGCGACGGTCACGCCGCCGGCGGTCTCGGCGAAGATGCCTTCGGTTCGGGCCAGCAGCTGGATGCCCTCGACGACCTCTTCGTCGGTGACGTCCTCGATCGCGCCGTTGGTGCGGCGGACGGCGTCCAGCACGTAGGGGCCGTCGGCGGGGGCGCCGATCGCGAGTGAACGCGCGATGGTGTCCGGGCGGACCGGGGTGACGACGTCGAGACCCGCCTTGAACGCCGCCGAGACGGGGGAGCAGCCGGTCGCCTGGGCGCCGAACACCCGGTACGGGGTCTCGTCGACCAGGCCCAGGGTGCCCAGCTCGCGGAACGCCTTGTCCACCTTGGTCAGCTGGGAGCCGGATGCGATGGGCACGACGATCTGGTCGGGCAGGCGCCAGCCGAGTTGTTCGGCGACCTCGTAGCCGAGGGTCTTCGAACCTTCCGCGTAGTACGGGCGGACGTTGACGTTGACGAACGCCCAGTCCTCGTGCTCCGCGGCCAGTTCCTGGGCCAGCCGGTTCACGTCGTCGTAGTTGCCGTCGACGGTGATCAGGTTGCCGCCGTAGACCGCCGTCATGAGGATCTTGGCCTGCTCCAGGCTGGACGGCACCAGGACCACCGACTGCCAGCCCGCGCGGGCCGCGGCGGCGGCCACGGCGTTGGCCAGGTTGCCGGTGGACGGGCAGGCCAGGACCTTGAAGCCCAGCTCGCGGGCGGCGGCCAGGGCGACGCCGACGACCCGGTCCTTGAACGAGTGGGTGGGGTTGCCGGTGTCGTCCTTCACCCACACCTTGCGCACGCCCAGGGCCTTGGCCAGGCGGTCGGCCTCGACCAGGCGGGTGCCGCCGGGGTTGGTGTTGGGGTGCGACTCGACGTCGGACGGCACGGGGAGCAGGCCGCGGTAGCGCCAGATCGAACGGGGGCCGGCCTCGATGTCCTCACGACGGACCCGGCCGAAGTCGTAGGCCACTTCCAGCGGCCCGAAACACTCCAGACAGGCGTATTCGGGGGCGAGCGGCGTCTCGTGCCCGCACTCGCGACAGGACAGCGCCCGAGCGGGACCGAGGTCGAAGGTGGTGGAGGCCGAAGGCACACTGACAGCAGTCATCGCGAGGTATCTCCTCATCTTTCCCGCGCGTCGCGGGTCGGAATTGGCACCGTGATCGCCGCGCACGAGGACGCGCGCTGAACGACGGGTTGCCGGGGCTTCTTCGGGCCGATCCCTCTGCCCCTCTGGATGAGCGGTATTCAGTTGTGGTCGCTTCAAGCTACGGCACGATCCCGACCCTCAGCCAGCGACGTCCACCATCCGGACGTCGGTCGCCCGTGGGAGGATCGCGCCGTGAGTGCGCCCGCTGACACGCCCGACGCAGTGCACCTGATCGTCGGCGAGGAGGAGTTGCTGGTCGAGCGCGCGGTGCGCGGCGCGCTGGAGGTGGCGCGGAAAGTCGATCCGCAGGCCGACCTGACCCGCGTCCGCGTGACCGATCTCACCCTGCCTGAGCTGGTCGAACTGGTGAGCCCGTCGCTGTTCGCCGAGGGTCGGGTGATCGCCCTGGAGGCGGCGCAGGAGATCGGCAAGGAGATCGCCGACGCGGTCATCGCCTACGCCAAGGCCCCGGCCGACGGGGTGACGCTGGTGGTCGTCCACACCGGCGGCGGGCGCAGCAAGGTGGCCAAGGACCTGCCCGCGGCACTGCGCAAGGCCGGCGCCCGGGTGACCGAGTGCCCCAAGATCACCAGGGCCGCGGACCGCGAGGCGTTCGTCCGCAACGAGATCCGGTCGGCGGGCGGCGGCAAGGCCGATCCGGAGGCCGTGGCGGCGCTGATCGACGCGGTCGGGTCGGACCTGCGCGAGTTGGCGGCGGCGGCCTCGCAGCTCGTCGCGGACACCGACGGCAAGGTCGACGCCGAGGCGGTCCACCGCTACCACCGGGGCCGGGCCGAGGTGACCGGGTTCGCGGTCGCGGAGAAGGCCGTGATGGGCGACCGGGCCGGTGCGCTGGAGGCGTTGCGGTGGGCGATCCAGCTCGGTGTGCCGCACGTGCTCGTGGCCGACGCGCTGGCGGACGCCGTGCGCACGGTCGCACGGGTGTCCGCGGTGGGCCGGGGTGACCCGAACAGGCTCGCGGGCGAGCTGGGCATGCCGCCGTGGAAGATCAGGAAGGCCCAGGGGCAGACGCGTGGCTGGGACGACCGGGGGCTCGCGGCGGCCATGACGGTCGTCGCCGATCTGAACGCCGACGTGAAGGGCGTCGCGGCCGACTCGGGTTACGCGCTGGAGCGCGCGGTGTTGAAGATCGTCGCGGCGCACGGGCGGCGCTGAGCGCCGGCAACGGCACCGGAAACGCGACCGAGCGTCGGAAACGTGAAAGGGCCGCTCACCCCGTGCGGGGGAGCGGCCCTTTCAGGCGACGGAGAACCAGATCAGATCTGGTTGGCGCGCCGGGCGAGCGCCGACTTCTTGTTGGCGGCCTGGTTGGCGTGGATGACGCCCTTGGAGACGGCCTTGTCGAGCTTGCGGGAAGCCTCCCGCACCAGCACGAGGGCCTTCTCCTTGTCACCGGCCTCGGCGGCCTCACGGAACTTGCGGATCGCGGTCTTGAGCGACGACTTGACGGCCTTGTTGCGCAGGCGCGCCTTCTCGTTGGTCTTGATCCGCTTCAGCTGGGACTTGATGTTCGCCACGCGAAAGCCACCTTTTCCTCGGTCTAGGAGTCGTACCGCGCTTGTCACCGGCTCCGCCCCCGGAAGGGCGGTTTTCCTCCACAGCGGAATGCC
Source organism: Saccharothrix deserti (assembly GCF_009769385.1). Lineage (GTDB taxonomy): Bacteria > Actinomycetota > Actinomycetes > Mycobacteriales > Pseudonocardiaceae > Actinosynnema > Actinosynnema deserti. The sequence goes on along the minus strand of NZ_ML775960.1, from coordinate 437,485 downwards.
GCGCGGGTACGGCAAAGAAGGATATCAGGGCAGCTCACCGCACCGTGAATCGAGCCCTCCCGTCGCCGACCACGACCTCGTAACCGCCCTTCGCCACCTCCGGCGTGCCCGAGCCGTCCATGTCGCCCGAGGTCACCGCGAGGCGCTTCACGTCGAACGCCACCTCGACGGTCCGCTCCTCGCCCGCCTTCAACGCCACGCGCGTGAACCCGACCAGGCGCTGCTGCGGCGTCAACACCTTGCTCACCGGCTGGTGCACGTACACCGGCACGACGAGCGTCCCGTCCCGCGCACCGGTGTTGGCCACGGTCACCGACACCTTCACCTGCTCGTCCCGCCGCACCTGCGCGGACTTCACCGTCGGCGTCGACGTGGTGAACGTGGTGTACGACAGGCCGTGCCCGAACGCGAACGCCGGGTCGTACCCCGATCCCGGAGCCGCGTTCGCGCCGCGCACCTGGTCGTACGAGAACGGCTGGTCACCGACCTCCTTCGGCCACGACACCGGCAGCTTCCCGCTCGGGTTCACCGTGCCGAACAGCACGTCGGCGATCGCGCTCCCGCCCTCGGAGCCCGGCAGCCAGCCCGCGACCAGCGCGGGAGCGTCGGCCACCGTGCCGAGCACCTGCGGGCGGCCGGTCAGCAGCACCACCACGACCGGCTTGCCGGTGGCCCGCACCGCGTCCACCAGACCCTGCTGCTCGGCGGTCAACGCGGGCGACTCGGTGTCCGCCTCGCCCTCCGCGCCGGGGTCCTCGCCGAGCACCACGACCACCGCGTCGGCATCACCGGCCTGCGCGACCGCGTCGGCCCGAGTCGGAGCGCTGACCACGTTCGTCGACGGCGCGGCGGCCCGGATGCCCTGCAGCACCGTCACCGTCGGCGGCAGCGGGGACGAGTCGGGCACGCCCTGCCAGCCGACCGTCCAGCCGCCGAGCTGCCTGGTCACGGAGTCGGCCGCGTCACCGGTCACCACGAGCTTGCCCGCGCCGGTCGACAGGGGCAGGACACCGCCGTCGTTGCGCAGCAGCACCGCGCTCTCCGCCGCCGCTTGACGGGCCAGCGGGCGGTCGGCGCCGTTCACGATCGCGTCGGCCCGCTCCGGGTCGACGAACGGCTTCTCGAACAGACCGAGGTCGAACTTCAGCTTCAGGATGCGCCGCACGGCCTGGTCGATCCGCTTGCCGCTGATCGCGCCGCCGCGCACACCGGCCAGCAGCCCGGCGGTGAACTCCGCGGCGTTCGACGGCTCCATCGCCATGTCCACCCCGGCGTTGACGGCCATCGCGATGGCCTCCTGGTAGTCCGCCGCCACGTGGTAGCGGTCCACCAGGTACCGGATGTCCTCCCAGTCGGTGACCGCCACGCCGCGGAACCCCATCCGGTCGCGCAACTGCGTGGTCAGCAGGTACTTCGACGCGTGCGCGGGCACACCGTTCACCGCGCCCGAATTGATCATCACGGTGCCGACGCCGGCGTCGAACTGCGGCTGGAACGCGGGCAGCACGGTGTCCTGGAGGTACCGGATCGGCAGTTGGGCGGGCGCGCGGTCGTGGCCGTTGAACGGCTCCGAGTACCCCGCGAAGTGCTTGGCGGTCGCGGTGAGCTTCGCGGTGCCGTCGGTCGGGGAGCTCTGCTGCCCGCGCACGTTCGCCGCCGCCAACGCGCCCGCCAGCACCGGGTCCTCGCTGTAGGTCTCGTAGTAGCGGCCCCACCGGGTGTCGCGCGCGATGTCGGACACCGGCGCGAAGTTCCAGAACACGCCGGTGGCGCGCATGGCCCGCCCGGTCGACGCGCCCAACTGCTCCTGCAACTGCGGGTTCCAGGTCGCGCCGAGGCCGATCTGGTGCGGGAACATGGTGGCGCTGAGCACGTTCGAGTGCCCGTGCACGCCGTCCGCGCCGTAGATCAGCGGAATCCGCAGCCTGCTGTGGTCCAGCGCGTACTTCTGGACGGCGTTGGTCATCTCCGCCCACGCCCGCGGCGTGTTCGGGATCGGCGCGTCACCGCCGCCGGACAGGATCGAGCCGACCTTCGCGTCCGCCAGCACGGTCTTCATGCAGTCCTCGCGCAGCGGACCGGGGTTCCACTCGCAGTTGCCGCGCAGCTTGCCGAGCCGGATTTGCGTCATCTGGCCGACCTTCTCCTCCAGCGTTATGCGCCCGAGGAGGTCGTCGACCCGCCGGTCGACCGGCGCGCGGGCGTCCTGGTAGCCCTGGCCTGCCGGTTCGATGATGCCGCCGGCCTGTGCGCCGGTGGCCAGGAGGGCCAGTGCTGCCAACGCGGCGACGGCGGTGCGCTTGCGGGATCTCGACATCGAGAACCTCCAGGTGGATCGCGGGAACCGGAATCACCCTTCCCGCGTGACCTGGCCCACAACAGAGCTGAACGGCGGATTCTGGGAGCGCTTCCACCCCGTAAGGGATGAAATGCAGTACGCTTGTACTGTTTGATCGGTCGCGTGACCGCCGCACTCGACTGGCCCGGATTCGGCCAGATCTCCCTCGCCGCCCTGTTGTTCCTCTGCCTGGCCGCCACCCTCGCGGGCACGGTCGACGCGGTGGTGGGCGGCGGCGGGTTGATCAACGTGCCCGCGCTGCTGTTGGTCGCGCCCGGCGGCGAGCCGCTGTTCGCGCTGGCCACGAACAAGATCGCGTCGGTGGTCGGCACGTCCGCCGCCCTGCACACGTACGTCCGGCAGACCACGATCGACTGGCCGTCGGCGCTGCCGATGGCGTCGGCGGCGTTCGCCGGGGCGGTGGGTGGTGCGGCGGTCGCGGGTGCGTTGGCCCCCGGTGTGCTCAACGCCGTGGTGCTCGTCGCGCTGGTCGGCGTCGGCCTCTACACGTGGCGCAAACCGGAGCTGGGCGCGGCGGAGACGTCGAAGTTGACCCGCCCGGCGCAGATCGCCGTGATGGCCTCGGGTGGCGCGCTGATCGGCTTCTACGACGGGCTGGCCGGACCGGGCGCCGGCACGTTCCTGGTGTTCCTGCTCGTCGGCGTGGTCGGGTTCGCGTTCCTGCGCGCCTCGGCCACGGCCAAGCTGGTCAACGTCTCGATGAACCTGGGCGCTCTGCTGTACTTCATCCCGGCCGGAAAGGTGTTGTGGGGCTTGGGTCTGGTGCTCGCGCTCTGCAACGTGACCGGCGCGGTGTTCGGGGCGCGGATGGCGGTGCGGCGCGGATCGGCGTTCGTGCGCCGGGTGTTCCTCACCGTCGTGGTGGCGCTGGTGGTCGGTCTGGGGTGGAAGGCGGCGATTGGATGAGCCTGAATGTCGCCCCCAACGGGTCGCCGACCGTGGTGAACCGGCCGAACCGCGACTCGACCACGTCGCCGACCGTGACGCCGCCCAGTTCGCGCACCCGCTCGACCGCCGCGTCGGCGTCGGACACCGCGAAGTAGGTCATCCAGTGCGGCGGGATCTCGGCGGGGATCTCGTTGGCCATCCCGAACACGCCGGCCACCGCGCGGCCGTTCACCTGGAGCTGCGTGTACGGGAAGTCCGGCAACGGGTCCAGGCCCACGCCGAACACCTGCCGGTAGAACTCCGCCGCGCCGAACTGGTCCCGCGTGGCCAACTCGTTCCACACCACCGAACCGGGCTCGTTCACCACGTACGCGCCGATGTGCGTGCCCGCCTCCCACAGCCCGAACACCGCACCGAACGGGTCCACCGCGATCGCGCCGCGCCCCGGTCCGCCGGTGTCGAACTCGGGCACGAGCACCTTGCCGCCGTTGGCGTTCAGCACTTCCAGGGACTCGTCGAGGTCGTCGGTGGCCAGGTACGTCGTCCACACCACGGGGAACGTCACGTCCGCCGGCATCTCGCCGAACCCGGCCACGGGCAGCCCGCGCACCAATGCCATCGTGTAGTGCCCGGTCTCGGGCCCGCCGATCTCGAAGTCCCAGCCGAACAGGCCGCCGTAGAAGTCCATGGTGGCCTGGCGGTCGGTGGTCATCATGTCCACCCACGCCGGCGTTCCGGGTGCGTACGGGGAGTTCAGCTCGCTCACCCCGTCAACGTTCGCACCGGCCGGCCCGCTCCGCGAGTTGATCAAACACCGGGTCGATCGAATGCCGGGTCGATCGACCGCCGAACGCCGCCGGCGCGGTGATCCGCACCGACGGCGTTCGGCTAGGAGTCGGGTTCGCCGCCCGCACCGCTCTTGCGGGGCCGACCGCGCCTGGGTTGGTCGGCGGCCCCGGAGGGCAGCCGACCGGCTTCGGCGAGCGCGCGGCGCAGCAGGAACTCGATCTGCGCGTTCGTGCTGCGCAGCTCGTCGTTCGCCCACCTCGTCAGCGCGTCGTGCACCGCCGGGTCGAGGCGCAGCAGGACGCTCTTGCGCTCGGCCACGTCAGGTGTACAACGACCCGGCGTTGACCACGGGCTGGGTGGATCGGTCGCCGCACAGCACGACCAGCAGGTTCGACACCATCGCCGCCTTGCGCTCCTCGTCCAGTTCCACCACGTCCTCCTCGGCGAGCCTGGCCAGCGCGAGCTGGACCATGCCGACCGCGCCCTCCACGATCCGCGTCCGCGCCGCGACGACCGCACCCGCCTGCTGGCGTTGCAGCATCGCCTGCGCGATCTCCGGAGAGTAGGCCAGGTGCGTGAGCCGTGATTCGATCACCTTCACACCGGCCGCCTGCACCCGTGCCGCGATCTCCAGCGACAGCGTCTCGGTGATCTCGTCCGCGTTCTCCCGCAGCGACAGCCCGGTCTCGTCGTGGTTGTCGTACGGGTAGCTGGTGGCGATGTGCCGCACCGCGGTCTCGGTCTGGATGCCGACGAACCGCACGAAGTCGTCCACCTCGAACATCGCCCGCGCGGTGTCGTCCACCTGCCACACCACCACGGCGGCGATCTCGATCGGGTTGCCGTCCGCGTCGTTGACCTTGAGCGTGGCGGTCTCGTGGTTGCGGATCCGGGTGGAGACCTTGACCCGCGTGCTGAACGGGTTCGCCCAGCGCAGGCCGTCCTGGCGGACCGTGCCGATGTAGCGGCCGAGGAACTGCAGCACCCGCGCCTCGCCCGGCGCCACGGTGAACAGCCCCCGCATCGCGATGCCGCCGCCGGTGAGCACCAGCACGCCGGTGATCACCACCGGCACGTTGGGGCCCTCGTCCGGCGCCACGCCCACGACCACCAGCAGCGCGCCGATCGCGATCACCAGCAGCCCGATGAGGAACGCCAGGATCCCCGGCACGGCGTTGGCTTCCTTCTCCCGCACCGCGGGAGCGGGCATCCGCGCCGCCACGTCCGTCGTCGTCGCGTCCATGTTCCACCCCTTGATGTCATATCGCTTGCTTAGCAAAGTGATATCACTTTTTCGGCCGGAGGGGCAACTCGCACCCGATACGAGGACTGAAGTTGTCCGCAATGGGTTCTACCGTGGGTGCATGACCCCGGTACTGACCCGTCGCGCCCTCGGTCGAGCCACCCTGGCCCGCCAGTTCCTGCTGAGCCGCACGGACCGGACCGTGCCGGAGGTCGTCACGCACCTGGTCGGACTGCAGGCCCAGACCCCGCACACCTGGTACACGGGCCTGTGGTCGCGCATCGCCGGGTTCACCCCCGACCAGGCCGCCGACCTGCTGGTGGACCGCGCGCTCGTGCGCATCGCGGTGATGCGTTCCACGATCCACCTGGTCACCGCCGAGGACGCCCTGAAGCTGCGTCCGCTGGTCCAGCCCGTGCTCGAACGGGACCTGTTCCGCAACTCCACCCACGGCCGCGACATGCGGGGTCTGGACGTGGACGCCGTGGTGGCCGCCGGCCGTGTGCTGCTGGCCGAGAAGCCGCGCACCAACAAGGAGTTGGGCACCCTGCTGCACGAGCAGTGGCCGGACCGCGAGCCCGCCGCGCTGGCCTACGCGATCCGCTGCCTGGTGCCGTTGGTGCAGGTGCCGCCGCGTGGCGTGTGGGGTCGCAGCGGCGCCATCGCGCACACGAGTGTGGAGACGTGGCTGGGCGCCTCCCCAATGGACAAGTTCTCTGTAGATGAGCCGTCGGTGGACGACATGGTGCTGCGGTACCTGGCCGCGTTCGGTCCGGCGACGGTGAAGGACGTCCAGACCTGGTCCGGCCTGACCAGGCTGCGCGAGGTGGTCGAACGGCTGCCCCTGCTGCGGCTGCGCGACGAGGACGGCCAGGAGCTGTTCGACCTGCCCGACGCGCCCAGGCCGGCCGAGGACGTGCCCGCGCCGGCGCGGTTCCTCTACGACTTCGACAACATCCTGCTCTCGCACGCCGACCGACGCCGGGTCGTCACCGATGACGTGCGCGCGCGGAACTACGACCCGCACGGCCCGGTGCCGCAGTTCTTCCTGGTCGACGGCCTCACGGCGGGCGACTGGAAACTGCACCGCACCAAGGAGGTCGCCACGCTGGAGCTGCGACCGTTCCACCGCTTGTCCACAATGGACGAGGTGGAACGCGAAGGTGAGCGGCTGCTGGCGTTCCTCGCGCCGGACGTGCCGAAGCACGAGATCCGGACAACCTCGCCAACGCTGTCGCGTCCCTGGAACATGGGGACGATCACCGTGCGCACGCCGCGCCAAGACGACATGACGCAGCTCGTCGACGTGTACGTGAAGGCCCGGCGGAGCTACTACGACGGACACCTGCCCGAGTCGGAGCTGGCCGAGTGGGAGCGGTCGGCGCGGGCGGGCGGCTACGACTTCGAGAAGCCGGGCCGGGTGTGGCTGTGCGCCGAACTGGACCGCGAGTTCGCCGGGTTCGCGCTGGTCACGCCGGACGGCGAGCTGTTGCAGCTCCAGGTCGACCCGGCGCGTTGGGGCAACGGCGTCGGCCTCGCGCTGCACGCCGCCGCCATGGACACCCTGCGCGACCACGGCGTCACCACCGCGCACCTCGAAGTGTTCAAGGAGAACCACCGCGCGCGGCGCTTCTACACCGACCGGGGCTGGCGTGAGGTCGCCCGAAACGACGACCACGTGCGAATGGCGCTGGGCCTCGACGTGTGATCGCCTTGACGGCGTGGAGATCCTGAGCAGCCGAATCCTCGTCCGCTCCCGCGACCCGGAGCGCGCCCGGACGTTCTACCGGGACGTGCTGGGCCTGGCCGTGTACCGCGAGTTCCCCGGCGGCACGGTGTTCTTCCTCGGCCAGGGGTTCCTGGAGGTCTCCGGGAGCACGACCGAGGACCCCACCGGCGGCACGCAGCTGTGGCTGCAGGTGCGCGACCTGGCCGAAGCCGCCGGGGAGCTCTCCGAGCACGTCGTCCGGCCCGCCCGGCGCGAGCCGTGGGGCCTGGACGAGATGTGGATCGCCGACCCGGACGGCCGGCGGATCGTGCTGGTCGAGATCCCCGCCGACCACCCGCTACGCCGGGACGTCCGCGAGTAGCTGCACCGCCGGCCCCACCACGCCGCCGTACTGGTGCAACGACGTGCGCACCCCGGTGAACCCCGCCGCCTCGGCCTCCCGCATCAGGTCGTACTCGGAGACGTCCAGCACCCGCCGGTGCACCGACACCACCAGCCGACCGCCCGGCCGCAGCACCCGGAACAGCTCGTGGAACGCGGCCGGCCGGTTGCCCCACAGCTGGAGGTTGTTCACCGAGATCACCACGTCGACCGAGTCCTCGGGCTGCCCGGTCCGCGTCGCCGCGCCCTCGCGCAACTCGACCCGACCGGACACGATCAGCTCCGCGCACCGCTGGCGCGCCTCGTCCAGCATGACCTGCGACGGGTCGACGCCGATCGCCTTGAGCGCACGTTCACCGGCCAGCTTGAGCCCCACGCCCGGACCGGGGCCGAGCACCAGCACGACCTCCTCGGGCGTCGGCGCGGCCACCTCGATGACGTGTTCCTCCACCTTCGCGTTGACCACGGCCATCACCCGGCCACCCAGCTCGCCGACCTTGCCGCGCGGGTGGCCGAACGCCGCGTCGAGGGCCTTCATCAGGTTGTTCGCCATGTGTCCAGGGTCGCGACAGTGCACTCCGAACGCATCCGGGATCGCCCCGAGATGGTTCGGGGGCGCGTTCCGGGATGTTTCCGGGATGTTTCCGTCCTGGACTTCCCGGCGTCCGGGTAGTGCGTTCGGGGCATTTGCACAGTCAAGATGTTGCACATGACGCACATCCGAGCACGCACGTCAGGACTGCGCCGAACGCCGGCCCGCGCCGTCGCACGCCTCGGTGAGCTGTTCGACGGCTATCTGGAGCCGACCCGGCCGCACGCCGACGCCTACGACGAGATGTTCGAAGAGGACTCTTCGGTCCGCTCCGCGTACCGGACGCTGTACGAGTCGATCGCGCCGTCCAGGGTGGCCGACCTGACCGCGCGTGCCGAGGCGCTGGACCGGGCGTTCGTGGACCAGGGCATCACGTTCTCGCTGTCCGGCCAGGAGCGGCCGTTCCCGCTGGACCTGATCCCGAGGGTGCTCACCGCGTCGGAGTGGTCGAAGCTGGAACGCGGCATCGTCCAGCGGGTCCGGGCGCTGGAGATGTTCCTGGCCGACATCTACGGCGACGCCCAGATCGTGCGCGACGGCGTGCTGCCGCGCCGGCTGATCACCTCGTGCGAGCACTTCCACCGCGAGGCCGCGCTGATCAACCCGCCCAACGGCGTGCGCATCCACGTCGCGGGCGTCGACCTCGTGCGTGACGAGGTGGGCACGTTCCGCGTCCTGGAGGACAACCTGCGCTGCCCGTCCGGTGTGTCGTACGTGATGGAGAACCGGCGCACGATGGCGCGGGTGTTCCCGGACCTGTTCGCCCGGCACCGGGTGCGGTCCGTCGGCGACTACGCCGTGCACCTGCTGCGCGCGCTCCGCAACGCCGCCGCGCCCAACGCGGCCGACCCGAACGTCGTCGTGCTCACGCCCGGCGTGGCCAACTCGGCGTACTTCGAGCACTCGCTGCTGGCCAGGCAGATGGGCGTGGAGCTGGTCGAGGGCCGTGACCTGTTCTGCCGCGACAACCTCGTCTACCTGCGCACCACCGAGGGCGAACGGCAGGTCGACGTCATCTACCGGCGCATCGACGACGACTTCCTCGACCCGGTGCACTTCCGCCCGGACTCGGTGCTCGGCGTGGCCGGGCTGCTCAACGCGGCCCGCGCGGGCAACGTCGTCATCGCCAACGCGGTCGGCAACGGCCTGGCCGACGACAAGCTCGTCTACACGTACATGCCCGAGATCGTGCAGTACTACCTCGGCGAGAAGCCCCTGCTGCCCAACGTGGACACGTTCCGCTGCTGGCTGCCCGAGGAATGCGCGCACGTGCTCGACCACCTGGACGAACTGGTGGTCAAGCCGGTGGAGGGCTCCGGCGGCTACGGCATCGTGTTCGGCCCGCAGGCCTCCGTGCGCGAGCTGAACGGGCTGCGCCGGACCATCAAGGCCAACCCGCGCGGCTGGATCGCGCAGCCCGTCGTGCAGCTGTCCACCGTGCCGACCAAGGTCGGCGACCGGCTCGCGCCCCGGCACGTCGACCTGCGTCCGTTCGCGGTCAACGACGGCAACTCGATCTTCGTCCTGCCCGGCGGCCTGACCAGGGTCGCGCTGCCCGAGGGCAGCCTGGTCGTCAACTCCTCGCAGGGCGGCGGCTCGAAGGACACGTGGGTGCTCGCGCCCCGGTCGTCCACGGTGGACCGGGAGCTGGCCGAACCGGGCCTGAAGATGGCCGCGGTGGAATCGCCCGCCGCCGAGCAGGGACCGGAGCTGACCACGTCCCAACAGCAACAACAGCAGCAACAACAGTCAGGGAAGGGGGCGTGATGCTGGCTCGCAACGCGGAGTCCCTGTACTGGATCGGCCGGTACGTCGAACGCGCCGACGACACGGCGCGCATCCTGGACGTCTCGGTGCACCAACTGCTGGAGGACGCCACCGTCGACCCGGACGCCACCAGCCGCCAACTGCTCGCCGTGCTCGGCATCGACGCACCGAAGGACGCGTCGTTCGACGTGTGGTCGCTCACCGAACTGGTCGCGTACGCGTCCGATCACGCAGGGTCGATCGTCGCGTCGATCAACAGCGCCCGCGAGAACACGCGCGGTGCGCGCGAGGTCGTCTCCACCGAGATGTGGGAATGCCTCAACGCGATGTACAACGCGGTGGAGGAACGGCAGGCGTACGCCCGCGCCATGGGGCCGCACGCGTTCTTCGCGTTCGTGGAGGAGCGGGCGGCGATGTTCGCCGGGCTCGCGGACTCCACCATGAGCCGCGACGACGGCTGGCGGTTCCTGGTGCTCGGCCGGTCGGTCGAGCGGGTCGACATGATCGTGCGGCTGCTGCTGTCCCGCGTGGGCGACAAGGCGTCGTCGCCGGGCTGGGTGACCGTGCTCCGGTCGGCCGGCGCGCACGACACGTACCTGCGCACGTACCGGGGCGCGATGGACGCCTCGCGGGTGGTGCAGTTCCTGCTGCTCGACCGGCTGTTCCCGCGTTCGGTGTTCCACGCGCTCCGCCAGGCCGAAGCCTGTCTGGAACAGCTCGACCACCAGCCGCACGTGCGCGTCGGCGCACGGGCCGAGGCGCTGCGGCTGCTCGGCCGGGCGCGCAGCGACCTGGAGTTCCTGCGCCCGCACGACCTGCTGGACGACCTGCCACGTCGGCTCAAGGCGTTGCAGGGCACCGTGCGCGACGTCGGCGAGGCGGTGTCCCAGCAGTACTTCCACACCGCGCCCTGGGTCGCCTGGACGAACGCCGAGGTGATCTGACATGTCGTGGCGGGTGCGGATCGTGCACACCACCGGGTACCGGTACGAGCTGCCGGTGACCCAGTCCTACAACGAGGCGCGGATGACCCCGCGCGCCGACCGGCGGCAGAACGTGGTGGTCAGCCGGGTCGAGACGACGCCCGCGACCCGTGCCTATCGGTACACCGACTACTGGGGCACCGAGGTCACGTCGTTCGACCTGCACGCGCCGCACGTGGAGCTGAAGGTCGTGGCGTCGTCCGTGGTGGAGACCGGCGCGGAGGAGGAGCCGGTGCGCACCGCCTCCTGGACCGACCTGCGCGCGGACGCGCTGCTCGACCGGTACACCGAGTTCCTCGACTGGACGGGGTACGTGCCGCGGGACCGCGAGCTGGCAGCCGTGGCGCGCGGGCTCAAGCGGGGACTGGGACCGGCGGACGCGGTGCTGGCCGCGTCGAACTGGGTGCACGAGCAGTTGACCTACCAGTCCGGCACCACCGGCGTGCACAGCTCGGCCACCGACGCGTGGCAGGCCCGTGAGGGCGTCTGCCAGGACTTCGCGCACGTCACGCTGGTGCTGCTGCGCGCGATGGGCATCCCGGCCCGGTACGTGTCCGGGTACCTGCACACCAAGCCGAACGGCGCCATCCGGGAGACCGTGCGCGGCGAGAGCCACGCGTGGATCGAGGCGTGGACCGGCGGCTGGTGGGGGTACGACCCGACCAACGGCATCCCGGTCGGGCCGAGGCACATCTGGGTCGCGCACGGCCGTGACTACGCCGACGTCGCGCCGTTGAAGGGCATCTACTCGGGCGGCGCGTCGTCGGCGCTGGACGTCACGGTGGAGGTGACCAGGCTCGCCTAGTCCGTCGGCTACCTGAAGCCCTCCAGGAGTGCTTACCGGACGAGTCCGGTAAGCACTCCTGGAGGGCCGCCTCTCAGCGCCAGCCCATCCGCCGCAGCGCGTCCACGACCAGCGAGAACCGCTCCGGCTCCAGCACCGAGCCCTCACGCCGGATGTCGTCCTCGTCCAGCTCGAACACCCGGTCCAACCGCAGGTAGGAGCGCCGGCCGTCGCGGTCCCAGCGGCCCGAGCCCAGGTCGAGGCTGTCGTCCTCCTCGTGCCGGTCGGGCGTCTTGCTGGTCAGCATCAGGGCGAGCAGGGCCCGCCGGTGGCGGCCGACGACCAGCAGCGGCCGGTCCTTGCCGCGGCTCGCGTCCTCCTCGAAGGGCACCCAGGCCCACACCACCTCGCCCGGATCGGCCAGGCCGTCCAGGTCGGGGGAGTACTCCAGGGTGGCCGCCACCGCGGCCGTGTGGACCTCTCGCACCGCGCCCCTGACCGGGCGGGCGTCCTCACCGTTCGCGTACACGGCGGGCAGCTTATGGCCTCGGTCACGCCCACGTGGAACGCCACGGCGGCGTGACGTGAGATGCTGTGTCTAGTTGAAATGGGCCCCGTCCCTGTCCAGTTGAAATAGGCCCCCGTCCTTCCTGTGCGAGGAACCTGAGTGACCACGTTCGCCGACCAGACGTTCACGCCTCCGGAGCTGATCCGGAACTTCTGCATCATCGCGCACATCGACCACGGCAAGTCGACCCTGGCCGACCGCATGTTGCAGCTCACCGGCGTCGTCGAGGAGCGGGCGATGCGCGCTCAGTACCTCGACCGCATGGACATCGAGCGCGAACGCGGCATCACGATCAAGGCGCAGAACGTGCGGTTGCCGTGGCAGGTCGACGGCCAGGACCACGTGCTGCACATGATCGACACCCCCGGCCACGTCGACTTCACCTACGAGGTCTCGCGGGCGCTGGAGGCGTGCGAGGGCACCGTGCTGCTGGTCGACGCCGCGCAGGGCATCGAGGCGCAGACGCTCGCCAACCTGTACCTGGCGATGGAGAACGACCTCACCATCATCCCGGTGCTGAACAAGATCGACCTGCCCGCCGCGGACCCGGACAAGTACGCCAAGGAGCTCGCGCACATCGTCGGCTGCGAGCCCGAAGAGGTGCTGCGCGTCTCGGCCAAGACCGGCCTCGGCGTCGGCGCGCTGCTGGACGAGGTCGTCAAGCGCGTGCCCGCACCGGTCGGCGACGCGGACGCGCCGCCCCGCGCGATGATCTTCGACTCGGTGTACGACACCTACCGCGGCGTGGTCACCTACATCCGCGTGGTGGACGGCAAGATCACCCCGCGCCAGCGCATCCGGATGATGTCCACCAACGCGACCCACGAGCTGCTGGAAGTCGGCATCATCTCGCCCGAGCCGAAGGTCAGCGCCGGCCTGGGCGTCGGCGAGGTGGGCTACCTCATCACCGGCGTGAAGGACGTGCGCCAGTCCAAGGTCGGCGACACGGTGACGGCCGAGAAGCACGGCGCCACCCAGCCGCTGGCCGGGTACCGCGAGCCGCGCCCGATGGTCTACTCCGGCCTCTACCCGGTGGACGGCTCGGACTACCCGATCCTGCGCGAGGCGTTGGAGAAGCTCCAGCTCAACGACGCCGCGCTGACGTTCGAGCCGGAGACGTCGGCCGCCCTGGGCTTCGGCTTCCGCTGCGGCTTCCTCGGCCTGCTGCACCTGGAGATCACCCGCGACCGGCTGGAACGCGAGTTCGGCCTGGACCTCATCTCCACCGCGCCCAACGTGGTGTACCGGGTGGTCATGGAGGACGGCACCGTGCACGTCGTGACGAACCCGTCCGACTGGCCGGACGGCAAGCGCGCCGAGGTGTACGAGCCGATCACCAAGTGCACCATCATCGCGCCCAGCGACTACATCGGCGCGATCATGGAGCTGTGCCAGTCCAAGCGCGGCCAGCTGGGCGGCATGGACTACCTGTCCGAGGACCGCGTCGAGCTGCGCTACACCATGCCGCTCGGTGAGATCATCTTCGACTTCTTCGACGCCCTGAAGTCGCGCACGCGCGGTTACGCGTCGCTGGACTACGAGGAGTCGGGCGAGCAGGACGCCGAGCTGGTGAAGGTCGACATCCTGCTGCAGGGCGAGCCGGTGGACGCGTTCAGCGCGATCGTGCACAAGGACTACGCGTACGCCTACGGCACGAGGATGGCCACGAAGCTGCGCGAGCTGATCCCGCGGCAGCAGTTCGAGGTGCCCATCCAGGCCGCAGTGGGCGCCCGCGTGATCGCCCGCGAGACGATCCGCGCGATGCGCAAGGACGTGCTCGCCAAGTGCTACGGCGGTGACATCACCCGTAAGCGCAAGCTGCTGGAGAAGCAGAAGGAAGGCAAGAAGCGGATGAAGATGGTGGGCCGGGTCGAGGTCCCCCAGGAAGCCTTCGTCGCAGCTCTGTCCACCGACGACTCCGGCAAGGACAAGGGCAAGAAGTAGGACCACCGGCCAAATCCGCGCCGACCGGCACATCTTCGGGTGACCGGTCGGCGCGGATCGCTGTTTCCTCGGGTTCTCTCCGCCATGGTTGGCGCACCAACCGGAAGGAGGGGACCACGATGATCCTTGATGACGGCCGTCGTTACGAACTCATCGACGGGGATGCTGCACGTCAGCCCGGTGCCTGGCCTTCGGCATCAGATGGCCGTCATGATGCTCATCGTCCTCTTGCACGCCGAATGCCCCGACACACTGCACGCGCTTCCGGGTCCGCTCGCGGTGCGGCCGTCCGAGTCGACCGAGGTGCAGCCTGACTTCCTGGTGGCCCGCGTCGAGGATTTCACCGAGGAGTTGCTGCCGGTCGCACCGCTGTTGGCGGTCGAGGTGTTGTCGCCGGAAACAGAGCTGTACGACCTCACCCTCAAGAAGGCGATGTATGAGCGCATCGGGGTTCGCAGCTACTGGGTGGTCGATCCAGGCGAGGATCCGTTCGACGCGACCCTGCCGTACCCGGTGCGGATCGTGCCCGCCGAACTGCTCGACACCCTGTGTGAAAGGCCCCGGGGATGACGAAAGGGCCCTCAGGACGCCCCTGTCCTGAAGGCCCTCGAAAGGGTGCGGCGGCTCAGCTGTAGTTGCGGAGCATGCCGTTCACGGCGTGGCGGCGGAGGATCGCTTCGATCTCTCGCGCCTCGTGGGTGGAGTGGCGAGCGAGGATCGCTTCCATGTCCATCCGAGCGCTCGGGGTGTTGTAGTCGGCCAGCTCGCGGTTGAGGTCCGCTTCCCGCTTGCGGATCTGCCGCCGGGTGGCGAGGTACGTGCGAACGGTCTTCAGAGGGTTGGTCATGTCGCCTTTCGGTGGTCTCTCTGTATCGGTTCACCTACTATGATGCCGCACGTCAGAGGCTTGTGCCGCCAAATGAGGCGTGATCTCCCTCGCAACTGTTACGACCGCGTCAGCGCCCGACCGGGGCACCCCGCCGCAGACGTCGGCCGGGTAACGGCGAGGCGAACCCGACCTCACCGCCCGAGGATGTCCAGCGCCCGCGCGTACTTCGCCCGCAGCCGGTCCTGGGTGGCGACGTCGAGCAGTGCCAGCCGGGGCGGCGACATGTTGTCGGCGATGTCCGCCCGCTTCACCTCCACCGCGACCGGGTCGGCCCGCACCCGCGCGAGGTAGTCCTCCTGCGCCTCGCCGTCCCGGTGGCTCAACGCGAGCACGGTCGCCACCACCTCCGGCGGGCACCCGGCGGCCAGCAGGTCGTCACCCGTGACGGAAGTGTCCTCGACCACGTCGTGCAGCACGGCCGCCATGCGCGCGTGCTCACCGGACACCCGGCCCATCACCCGCAGCGGGTGGCCGATGTAGGGCTTGCCGGACTTGTCGACCTGCCCGTCGTGGGCCGCACGTGCGATCCGGATCGCGTCATCAACGGTGAACGTCATCCGCCCATGGTCACACCTCTTGACAAGCCACAGTGGTCTAGTCCATTTTTCGAGTGGCCCACGTCACCCGTGCTGGGCTTGGCCGCCGAGGACAACGTGGAGGTGGACGTGGTTCCGAGGACGAGACGAGCATTAGGCGCGGCGCTGGCGGGCCTGCTGGCGATCGCGGGCCTGACCCTGGTGGTCGCGGGCAGCGCGTCGGCCGCCAACCTGGTGGTCAACCCCGGTTTCGAGGGCGGCACCAGCGGGTGGACGTGCACCGCCGCGGCGACCGCGGTGACCACGCCCAAGCGCAGCGGCACGCACGCCATGGCGGGCACTCCCGCCGGTCAGGACAACGCCCGCTGCTCGCAGACGATCGCCGTGCAGGCCAACACCGCGTACAAGCTGTCCGCCTGGGTGCAGGGCAGTTACGTGTACCTCGGCGTGACGGGCACCGGCAGCGGCGACAAGAGCACCTGGACGCCGGGCTCGACGGGCTTCAGCCAACTCGCCGTCGACTTCACCACCGGCGCGACCGGCAGCGTCACGATCTACGTGCACGGCTGGTACGGCCAGCCGACGTTCTACGTGGACGACGTGAGCCTCGACGGTCCGGGCACCCCGCCGACCAGCACGACCACCACCGGCCGCACGACGACAACCACCACGACAACGACCACGACCGGCAACCCGAACCCGACGCTGCCCAAGCACGCCCTGACCGGCTACTGGCACAACTTCGACAACGGCGCACGGGTGCTCAAGCTCGCCGACGTGCCCACCACCTACGACATCGTCGCCATCGCGTTCGCCGACGCCACCACCACACCCGGCGCGGTCGCGTTCAACCTCGACCCGACGTTGTCGGGCAAGCTCGGCGGCTACACCGACGCCCAGTTCAAGGCCGACGTGCGCACCCTCCAGAACCGCGGCCAGAAGGTGGTCATCTCGGTCGGCGGCGAGAGGGGCACGATCAGCGTCGGCAACTCCACCGCCGCGACCAACTTCGCCAACAGCGTCAAGACCCTGATCGCGAACTACGGGTTCGACGGCGTGGACATCGACCTGGAGAACGGCGTCAACGCCACGTACATGGCGCAGGCGCTGCGGGCCATCCACGCGGGTGGCGGCCGGGTCATCGCGATGGCGCCGCAGACCATCGACATGCAGTCCACCGGCCAGGAGTACTTCAAGCTGGCGTTGGCGGTGAAGGACATCCTCACCGTGGTCAACACGCAGTACTACAACTCCGGCTCGATGTTGGGCTGCGACCAGAAGGTCTACGCCCAGGGCACGGTGGACTTCCTCGTCGCGCTGGCCTGCATCCAACTCCGGAACGGCCTGCGACCGGACCAGGTCGGCCTCGGTCTGCCCGCCTCGCCGTCCGGTGCCGGCGGCGGCTACCAGTCGCCCGCCAACGTCAACGCGGCGCTGAACTGCCTGGCCAGGGGCACGAACTGCGGTTCGTTCAAGCCCGCGCAGACGTGGCCGGGCATCCGCGGCGCGATGACGTGGTCGATCAACTGGGACGCCTCCAACAACTGGCAGTTCGCCAACACGGTGGCCCCGCACCTGGACACGCTGCCGTAGGGCGGCGGAAGCCGTCCCTCCCGCCGCGCCGTGGGAGGGACGGCCCTACCGCTGAACCGATCCGCCGCTAACCGATCGCTGCTAACCGATCCGCTGCGTGCCGGACAGGACCGTGACCGTCTTCGCCAACGCGGCGGCCGAGTTCGGATCGGTCCGCTCGGCGAGGAAGTACCAGTTCATCCGCACGTGCTCGCGCCGCACGTCCAGCACGGTGTAGCCGTGCGAGTCCAGCTCCACCCACTTCAGGTGCCGGTTGAGCCCGACCAGCGCGGCCTCCAGCGCCAACGACGTGGTCCGCGGCGGCGAGCCGGTGAGCTCGTCGATGTTGTCCGAGGTGACCGACGGGACGACCAGCTCGGTGGCGACGACCTCCGTCAACGGGTACAGCGCCTCGTCCACCGGCACCTCGAACGCCCACGAGCTGTGCACGTCACCGGTGAGGAAGACGGTGTCGCGCACGTCGTGCTCGGCCAGCAGCCTGATCAGCGCGTCGCGGTCGTGCGGGTAGCCGTCCCACTGGTCGTTGTTGATCGTCGTCCCGACGAGTTGGGTCACCGCCGCCGCCTGCGGCACCTGCGGGACGAGCAGCGGCGAGAAGATCACCGGGTTGCCGATCAGCTTCCACTGCGCGTCGGTGTTCAGCAGGCCGTCGCGCAGGAACGCCATCTGCTCCGGCCCGGTGAGGGTGCGGCCGGGGTCGTCAACCTGACCCGGGTCGACCTGTCGGCTGCGGTAGGAGCGCAGGTCGAGCATGGTCAGCTCGGCGAGCGTGCCGAAGCGGAGGCGGCGGTAGACGCGGTCGCCGTCGAGGCGCACGGGCATCCACTCGTGGTAGGCGCGCATCGCGGCGGCACGGCGTTGCGCCCACGTGCCCTCGGTGGTCTCGTCGTGGCTGGGGGAGCCGTCGGACCAGGCGTTGTCCGCCCACTCGTGGTCGTCCCAGGTGATGATCCACGGGTAGGTGGCGTGCAGGCGTTGGAGATCCGGGTCGGTCTTGTACTGGGCGTGGCGGATCCGGTAGTCGGTCAGCGACACCACCTCACCGGGCGGTTGGTGGGTGCGGAACTGCGTGCCGATGTAGTCCTCGTACAGGTAGTCGCCGAGGTGGACGACGGCGTCGAGGTCGCCGCGTTCGGCGAGGTGCCGGTAGGCGGCGAAGTGGCCCGCGACCCAGCTGGAGCACGAGACGACGCCGAACCGCAGCTGGTCGACGTCGGCGTGGTGCGCGGGAGCGGTGCGGGTGCGGCCGATGGGGGAGTGCCGACCGTCGAACGTGAAGCGGTAGAAGTACCAGCAGCCGGGGCGCAGCCCGCCGACGTCCAGCTTGACCGTGTGGTCGCGATCGGGACCGGTGGTCACGCCACCCCGCCGCACGACCTGGCGGAACTGCGCGTCCTTGGCCACCTCGTAGGTGATCGCGACGGTCGGGCCGACGCCGGAACCCGGTGCGCTGTCCTCGGTGGGCGTGACGCGGGTCCACAGCACGACCCGGTCCGGTAACGGGTCGCCGGACGCGACGCCGTGCCGGAAGTGCGAGGTCGAGGCTTCCGCGGTCGAGGCTTCGGCGGACAGGGCGGGCGCCAGCAAGGCGACGCCGGCGAACGCGCCGAGGCGCAGCGCGTCCCGCCGCGGGTGGGTGTGGGGCATATCTGTGCAACGGTGCGGGTGCCGCCGGAGTTGCCGGCTGTCCCGCCGGGCGGGCGCGTGATCGGCGGGTCGGTCTGAGCTGTTCGGCGGTGTCGCGGGTTAGGCTCGGTCATGCTCGACCGACTCGAAGTGCCCGTCATCGCCGCGCCGATGGCCGGTGGGGCGTCCACACCCGAACTCGTGGCCGAGGTCGGCCGGGCCGGCGGCCTCGGATTCCTGGCCGCCGGCTACCTCTCCGTCGAGGCGGTCGCCGACCAGATCACCGCCACGACGGCGCTCACCGACCGGCCGTTCGGCGTCAACCTCTTCGTGCCGGGTCCCCGTTCCACGGCCGACCTCTCCCGCTACCGCGACCGGATCAGGGCGCAGTCGCCGACCGAGCCGGGCGAACCGCGGTGGGACGACGACTCCTACGCGGCCAAGCTGGAACTGGTCATGGCGATGCGCGTCCCGGTCGTCTCCTTCACCTTCGGGCTGCCCGATCCGCAGGACGTGCACCGCCTGCACGCGGCCGGCTCCACGGTCGTCGTCACGGTCACGACACCGCAGGAAGCCGCGCAGGCGGCCCAGGTCGGCGCCGACGCGCTGTGCGTGCAGGGCAGCGACGCGGGCGGGCACCGCGGCACGTTCGCCGACGACGGCGTCTCGCCCGGTGGTGGCGAGCTGTTCGGCGTACTGGCCGCGATCCGCCTGGTCCGCGCCCGGGTGGACCTGCCGCTGATCGCCGCCGGCGGTCTGGTGCACGGCGCGGACGTCGCCGCCGTCATCACCGCGGGGGCGGTCGCGGCGCAGCTCGGCACCGCGTTCCTGCCCACACCGGAGGCGGGCACGTCCGCCGCGCACCGCCAAGCCCTCGCCGAAGGCACCCGCCGCACCGCGTTGACCAGGGCGTTCAGCGGACGTCCGGCGCGCGGCCTGGTGAACCGGTTCCTGGTCGAGAACCAGGAGCAGGCGCCCGCCGCGTACCCGGAGGTGCACCACCTGACCAAACCTGTGCGCGCGACCGGCGACCCGGAGCTGATGTCGTTGTGGGCCGGGCAGACCTACGCGCTGGTCCGACCGGCCCCGGCCGCCGAGATCGTGGCCAGGCTGCTTTCCGAGGCGCGCCAAGCCCTTTCCGTCGCGATCACGCGCATTCCGCCGGAGTAGTGCCACAGAATGGCTCCGTGACCACCGCGCGTGAGCTCGCCGACGAGTTGTTGACCCTGGTGCTGGACGCCGATCCCGTCACGGCGACCCTGCGCGGCATCCCCGGCTGGGACGACCGGCTGCCGGACGTGAGCACCGACGGTGGACGCGCGTTGCGCGCCCGTGCCGAGGACATAGCGCGGCGTGCGGACAGCGGGGACGACGACCCGGTGACGCGGGCGGTGGTCGCGCACGAGGCGTGGAGCCTGGTGCGCCACCTCGACGCGAACCTGGTCGAGCACACCCACTCCGACGGGCTGGCCGGACCGGTGGTCACGCTGCTCGGCGCGCTGCCGCTGGTCCGCCCCGGCGACGACCGGGCGTGCCGGGCCTACCTGACCCGGCTGGCGTCGTTACCCGACTACCTGGATGTCCTCACCGGACGGCAGCGCGACTCCGCCCGCCGACCGCTGAGACACCTGGTGGAAGCCGCGATCGCCCGGATCGACCGCTACCTGGCCGAGAACGACGACCCGCTGTGCACGCCGCTGCGGGACACCCCGTTCGCCAACGTCTGCGCTCAGCTGCTGAACGAGACCGTGCACCCCGCCTTCGCCCGCTACCGCGATTTCCTGCGCACCGAGATGGTCGGCCGGGGTCGCGGTGACGACCAGCCGGGCCTGTGCTGGCTGCCCGACGGCGACCTGATCTACGCGGACCTGGTCCGCGTGTGCACGACGACCGGCCACACACCCGAGGAGCTGCACCGGATCGGCTTGAACCTCATCGAGGAACTGGACCGGGAGTACGAGGAGATCGGCGGGCGAGTGTTCGGCCCGACCACGGCCGCCGGCGTGCGCGCCCGGCTGCTCGCCGACCCGGCACTGCGCTGGGCGAACGCCGACGACATGGTGGTGCTGGCCAAGGATTCCATCGCCCGTGCCGAACAGGTCGCGGGCGACTGGTTCGGCACCGTCCCGGAGGCGAGGTGCGCGGTCGAGGCGGTGCCGGAGTCGGAGGCCCCGAACGCGCCGCTGGCCTACTACATGGACCCGGCGCTGGACGGCTCCCGTCCCGGCACCTACTTCGTCAACACCCACCAGGCCGAGCTGCGCGAGCGGTTCAGCGCCGAGTCCACCGCGTTCCACGAGGGCGTGCCGGGGCACCACTTCCAGACCGCGTTCGCCCAACAGCTCGACGACCTGCCGCTGCTGCGCCGGTTCGCGTCCATCGAGGCCTACCTGGAGGGGTGGGCGCTCTACACCGAGCGGTTGGCCGACGAGATGGGCCTGTACAGCGACGACGTGGCGCGGCTCGGCATGCTCGCGGGCGACTCGCTGCGCGCCGCGCGCCTGGTGGTCGACACCGGTCTGCACGCGTTGCGCTGGACCAGGCAGCAGGCTGTCGACTACTTGCGCGCCAACGCGGTCATGCCGGACGTCGACATCTTCGCCGAGGTCGACCGGTACATCGAGGTCCCCGCGCAGGCGCTGTCCTACATGGTGGGGCGGCTGGAGATCCAGCGCCTGCGCGGTGAGGTCGAGCGGAGGCTGGGCGACCGCTTCGACATCAAGGCCTTCCACGACCTCGTGCTGTGCGGCGGACCGCTGCCGATGGCCGTGCTCGCCGACGTGGTCGACGACTGGTGCGACTCAGTCCTCGACGTCGGCCGATGAGCTGCGCGCCGGGTTGTTGAGCACGGACCTCCGCCTGCTGTAGGCGAAGTAGACGACCAGGCCGATGCCGAACCAGACGGCGAAGCGGAGCCACGTCTCCGGCGCCAGGAACGTGATCAGCCAGAGCGAGAACACCACGCCGACGATCGGCACGACCGGCATACCCGGCGTCTTGAACGTGCGCGGCAGGTCGGGCTGCTTGTACCGCAGCACGATCACCGCGATGCAGACGACCACGAACGCCAGCAGGATGCCGATGTTGGTCAGCTCGGCGGCCTCGGCGATCGGCAGGAAACCGGCGATGACGGCGGACGCGATGCCGAGCACCCACGTGATCCGCGTCGGCACGTGCTTGACCGGGTGCGCCTTGGCGAACCACTTCGGCAGCAGGCCGTCACGCGACATCGAGTAGCCGACCCGGGTCGCGCCCATGAGGAACGTGAACAGCACGGTCGTGATGCCGAGCACCGCGCCGACGGAGATGATGATGCCCAACGCGGGCAGGCCGACGTCCGCGAACGCCGAGGCGAACGCGCTCTCCGCGTCGACGTCGGTGTAGTTGACCATGCCGGTCAGCACGAGGCAGGCCAGCACGTACAGCACCATCGAGATGGCCAGCGAGTAGATGATCGCCTTCGGCATGTGCTTCTGGGAGTCCTTGGACTCCTCGGCGGCCGTGCTCATCGCGTCGTAGCCGAACACCGCGAAGAACACCGTGGCCGCACCGGTCAGCGCACCGGACAGTCCGAACGGGAAGAACGGGTTGTAGTTGCCGGTGTTGATGTGGAACGCGCCGACCACGATCACCAGCAGCACCACGGCGACCTTCAGGTACACCAGGGTCGTCTCGAACCGGGCCGCGTTCTTCATGCCCATGTTGAGCACGAACGCGATGAGCAGGCACAGCAGCACGGCGAACAGGTTGACCTTGTAGCTGCCCGCCGCGACGTCACCGCCCTCCGTGCCGGGCGCGCCGAGCATCCACACCGGCAGGTCGAGGCCGAGCAGGTTCAGCAACTCGTTGAAGTAGCCGCTGATGCCGATCGCCACCACCGCCACGATCGCGGTGTACTCCAGCAGCAGGTCCCAGCCGATGAACCAGCCGACGATCTCGCCGAGCACGGCGTAGCCGTAGGTGTAGGCGGAGCCCGCCTTGGGGATCAGGCCCGCGAACTCCGCGTAGGAGAACGCCGCGGCGGCGCTGGCGATGCCCGCGACGAGGAACGAGATGAGCACGGCGGGGCCGGCGGTCTTGTTGGCCACCGCGCCCGCCAGGGAGAAGATGCCCGCGCCGATGATGCCGCCGATGCCGATGGCGGTGAGCTGCCACAGGCCCAAAGTGCGCGTCAGAGCCGTTTTCTCGTCACTGATCTGCTCGATCGGCTTGCGGCGGAACACCCCGCTGCCTCGGCCGAATCCTTCCTGCACCGTCATTCGCCCAGCTCCCTCGGTGTTGGTTGCGGCGAACCGTACGCCGGTCAACTGTTATCGGGTTTGTCCGATGACACCACTGGGGGAAGCGCTTTTTGTTCGGATGGACGATTGAGTTGCTGCAGGGTGGTTCAGCCGAGCGTCTCAATTCCTCGCGAGAACGATCTTGCCCGCCGTCTCGCCGTCGAGCATGGCGCGCAGGCCCTCCTCGGCCCGCTCGAACGGCAGCTCCGCGCCGATCTGCGGGCGCAGGCCGTTCAGCTCGCAGAACGCCAGCAGGTCGCCCAGCTCCTCCCGCGTGCCCATGGTCGAGCCGACCACCCGCAGCTGGAGGAAGAACAGCCGCTGCAACTCGGCCGCCGTCGCGTCACCGCTCGTCGCGCCGGAGATCACCACGATCCCGCCCGGCTTGAGCGATTTCATCGAGTGCGACCAGGTGGCCTTGCCGACCGTCTCGAACACCGCGTCCACGCGTTCCGGCAGGCGTGCGCCCGATTCGAACACCTGGTGCGCGCCCAGGCTCTCGGCCAACGCGCGCTTCTCCTCCGTGCGGCCGGTCACCCACACCCGGAAACCCGCCGCGCGGCCCAACTGCACCAACGCCGTCGACACGCCACCGGACGCGCCCTGCACGAGCATCGTCTGACCCGGCCGCAGACCCGACTTCACGAACAGCATCCGGTACGCGGTCAGCCACGCCGTCCCCATGCACGCCGCCTCGGCGAAGCTCAACCCCGTCGGCTTGGGCAGCACGTTGCGCGCCGGGACGACGACGTGGTCGGCGAACGTGCCCTGGTGCTTCTCGGTGAGCAGCGTGCGGCCGGGGTCCAGCGTCTCGTCACCGGACCAGTCCGGGTCGCCGATCACGGAGTGCAGCACGACTTCGGTGCCGTCCTCCAGCACGCCCGCGCCGTCGCAGCCCAGGATCATCGGGAACTTGTCCGGCTTGATCCCCACGCCGCGCAGCGTCCACAGGTCGTGCATGTTCAGGCTCGCCGCTTTCACGGCCACCTTCACCCAGCCCTGCGGAACTTCGGGATCCGGTCGTTCGCCCACGCGCAGGGCGGCGATCGGGTCTTGCGGGCTCGGCTCGGCTGCGTAGACGGCGAACATGCGGGCAACTTAACCAGAGGTAGTACTCCGTGTGCGGTGAAGCGCGTCACGAGGCTAGGCTCGGTGGCGTGGTGGACGCTTTCGAGCAGTGGTGGGACGGGGTCGAGCTGTGGCTGGCGCAGCTGGCGTTCCCGTTCCAGTTCGCGCTGCTCATGGGCGTGCTGCTGCCGTTGAGCCTGGGTGTGGCGCGGCTGATCGACCGGGTCGTGGACAACGCCTCGACCAGGTTCAACCCGGTGCCCAAGGTCCCGCCCGCCGGTGACGAGTCGAAGCCCGAGAAGGTGGACGCGGCCCGTCCTTCGTAGGCTCTGGAACCGTGACTCCCGCTCGGCGGCTCTCCGTCGCACTGCTCGGCCTGATCGCGCTGGTCGTGGTCGGCTACTTCGCCAAAGACATCACCGGCTCCTCGCCGACCTCCGCTCCGCCGTCGTCCGGCTCGGCGGCGTCGGTGGCGGTGCCCGGTGCGGACTCCGGGTTGCCGGTCAAGGCGCTGTCGAGCCTGCCCGAGCAGGTCAAGACCACGTGGGAGCTGATCGGGAAGGGCGGACCGTTCCCGTTCCCGCGCAACGACGGCGTGACGTTCCAGAACCGCGAGAAGCGGCTGCCCGCCAAACCCGGCGACTACTACCGCGAGTACACCGTGCCGACGCCCGGCAGCGACGACCGCGGCGCCCGGCGGATCGTGACCGGGTCGTCCGACGAGGTGTACTACACCGGTGACCACTACGAGTCGTTCGTCGTCGTGGATGTGAGCAAATGACCTACCGACACGTGGTGCGCCGGGGCGCGCACTCCAAGAAGGACGCCATCGGGGCCATCGCGGAGGCGTTGAGCTTCCCGGACTGGTTCGGGCACAACCTGGACGCCCTGTACGACTGCCTGACCGACCTGTCCTGGCTGCCCGCCGGCGAGCACGTGCTGGAGTGGGAGGGCGGGAACGCCGACGTCGAGTCCGTGCTGGCCGACGCGGCAGCCCGCACCGCCGAACTGGGCGACCGCGTCCTCACCGTCGTGTACACCGACTGAGTTATCCCGGCCCGCTCGCGCTGCGAGGATTGCTCACAACCGGGACAGTCCAGCCATGAAACACCCGGTACTGCGCCTGGTCGCCGTCACGGCGCTCGCGCTGGTCTGCGCCGTCCCCGCCCGCGCCGAGGAGTCGGGCTGCGACTACACGGAGCCGTTCACGCCGTTCGACGTGGTCGGCGGGGACAACCCGGTCGTCATGGCGAACAGCCGGGTCGTCGAACTCCGCGCGTCCAACCGCACCCGCTGCGCCTGGGGACGCCTGTCCGAGGGCAAGCCCGGCGAGGAGATCTGGACCGACCGCAAGAACCTCGACGGGTCCGACTACCAGGGGTTCCTCGGCCACACCCGGATCGAGTCCGGCAACGGCGCGCACACCGAGGCGTTCGGCAACGACCGCAGGCTGATGCGGGCGTGCGCCTCGGCGGAGCGTCGCATCGAGTGCACGGGCTGGTTCTAGCCGTTCGTCGCCTGGTCGTCCGTCGGTACCCACGACGGCTTGCGCTTGCCGACGAACGCGGCGATGCCCTCCTGGCCCTCGGGACCGCCGAAGTGCCGGGCGGACAGGGCCAGCATGTCCGCGAACACCTGGCCGAGGTCGTTCGACCGGGGTTCCTGGAGCATCCGCTTGGTGGCGGCGAGCGCGTTCGGCGCGCCCAACGCGAGCATGTCGGTGTAGCGGGTGACCTCGGCGTCCAACTGGTCGGCGGGCACGGCCGAGTTGATCAGGCCGATGGCGACGGCCTTCGGCGCGGCGAACGTCTCGCCGGTCAGGAACAGCTCGTGCGCGGCGCGCGGCAGCAGGCGGGGCAGCACGGTCACCGAGATGACGGCGGGCACGACGCCGATGCGGACCTCGCTG
This sequence comes from Saccharothrix deserti, assembly GCF_009769385.1. Classification (GTDB taxonomy): domain Bacteria; phylum Actinomycetota; class Actinomycetes; order Mycobacteriales; family Pseudonocardiaceae; genus Actinosynnema; species Actinosynnema deserti. The sequence goes on along the minus strand of NZ_ML775960.1, from coordinate 411,557 downwards.
AACGCGAACGTGGCCGTGTCCACCGCGACCGCGATGTCGCACGCCGCGACCATCCCGACACCGCCCGCGCGTGCCGGGCCGGCCAGCCGTGCGACGACCGGCTTCGGGCTGGTCCACAGCTGTTCCAGGATCGCGGGGAACTCGTTGACCCCCTGCTCGTCGGCGCTCGCGCCGCCCGCCTCCTTGAGGTCCATGCCCGAGCAGAACACCGGTCCGGTGTGGCTCAGCACGATCACGCGCACGGCGTCGTCGGCCGTGGCGTCCTTCAGGTGTCCGATCAGCTCGGAGCGCAGCCGTGCGGACAGGGCGTTGCGGTTGTGGGGGGAGTCCAGCGTGATCGTCGCGATGCCACGCCGCACCTCGTAGTGGACCAGCTCGTCTGCCATGTGCCGCACTCTACGATCCCGCGATGGTTGACAGCGTGCTGTCAAGATGACAGAATACTGTCATGACGACGAAGACGGTCCACCTCGCTCTCTACGACACGCTGGCCGACTGGGAGTTCGGGTACGCCACGGCGCACATCAACAACCCGCAGTTCCAGAAGGTGCCCGGCCGCTACCGGGTGCGGACGGTCGGTGCGACGCTCGACCCGGTGACGTCCATCGGCGGCCTGCGCATCACGCCCGACCTGGCGTTGGCCGACATCGACCCGGCGGACAGCGCGATGCTGATCCTGCCCGGCGCGGACACCTGGGAGAGCGGTGACAACGCGGCGTTCGGCGCGGCGGCCCGGCGTTGGCTGGACGCGGGCGTGCCGGTGGCGGCGATCTGCGGTGCGACGATCGGGCTGGCGGCCGAGGGGCTGCTGAACACGCGTGCGCACGGCGGCAACGCGGTCGAGCAGTTGTCGTCCGTGCCGCAGTACACCGGTGCGTCGCTGTTCAGTTCCGAGCGGGCGGTGCGGGCGGACGGCCTGATCACGGCCGGTGCGGCGCCGGCGCTGGAGTTCGCGCGGGAGATCTTCGCCGAGCTGGATCTGTACGAGCCGGCCGTGCTGGAGGCGTGGTACGGGCTGTACCGGACGGCCGACCCGGTGTGGTTCGGCAAGCTCGTCGCGGCGGTGTCATGAGCGAGGTGGAGCCCCGCGCCGAGGTAGAGCCCCGGACGGAGGCGGGGGACGTGCTGACCGAGGTCATCATGCGCACGTTCCGCCTCTACGGCGGCTTCCTGGAGGCCGCCGAGCTGATGACGAAACCCGTCGGCCTCACCGCGGCGTGGTGGCAGGTGCTGGGTGCGGTGCTGCGGGAGCCGCTGCCGGTCTCCGGTATCGCCCGCGAGATGAGCCTGACCCGGCAGAGCGTGCAGCGGATCGCGGACCTGCTGGTCGAGAAGGGCTTGGCCGAGTACCTGCCCAACCCGGCCCACAAACGCGCCAAGCTGTTCCGCCCCACGGCGGCCGGTTACGAGGCGGTCTCCCGGCTGGCGCAGGCGCAACACGCGTTCACCAACCGCATCTCGGCCCAGGTGGACATCGAAGACCTGCGCACGACCCTCACAGTGATGGAACGCCTGGTGAAGGCGCTGGATGCGGACGAGTGGCCGACTCCGGGCACCTGACCGGACTGCCGTTCCGCTGGGGCATTACTGAGAGCGCCAGCCGGCAACGGTGGCCGTTGCCCAGGCGTTGACGCGTTCCGGAAAGCCGACGGCGGGGAACGTGCCGTCTTGGGCGACGTCGTTGATGGTGACGCTGAAGGCCGTGGGTGTCGGCCCGAGGGGTGGGGTCGGCACGCCGGTCACGATGTCCGGGAGTGCGGCGGCGCGGTTCTGGTGGGAGTTCGCGCGCCGCATCCCTTCGGTGAGACGTGTGACCGCGGTGAGGCCTTCGTTGACGTAAGCGTGCAGGATCGCCCAAGTGCGGGCCCTGTCCGGCGCCGGCAGGCGGCTGGGGTGCTGGAGCAGGAAGCAGGAAACGGTGACGCCGTGCAACGGCCCCCGAGGCGGGCGCCGGGAGTGGTCGAGCGCCAGCACGACGTGGAAGAGCTCCTCGCACGAGTGGGGTTCTGCGGGTGCTCCGCACTCGGGGCAGCCAGTCACGAGCACCGCCCATTGCTTGGCACGGCCATGTTCCTTTCCTCTCAGGACGCGGTGATGCGCCACCAACATACGAACTCCAGCCGCTGGAAGCTCAAGTCGGTGAACGCCCCGGCCTCGATGTGACCGCTTACGGTGGGCACATGGATCTCAACGAGACCTTCACGTGGGAGGGACGTCGAATCGCTTGGGGCCGCGCCGGTTCCGGACCGGCGGTGGTGTTCTGCCACGGAACGCCGTGGTCGTCGTGGCTGTGGCGCCCGTTCGCCGAAGCGTTGAGCAGCGACTTCACCGTGTACCTGTGGGACATGCCGGGCTACGGCCGGTCGTCCAAGGACGCCGACCACCCGGTCGACTTCGGTGTCCAGGCGGAAGTGTTCACGGCGTTACTGGCGCACTGGGGTCTGGACCGGCCGCACGTCGTGGCGCACGACTACGGCGGTGCCGTCTCGCTGCGCGCCCACCTGGTGCACGAGGTGCCGCTCGCGTCGCTGCTGATGGCGGACGTGGTGGCGATCCCGCCGTCGGGCTCACCGTTCTTCCGGCTCGTCCAACAGCACCCGGACGTCCTCGCCCAAGTACCGCCGTACATCCACGAGGCACTGGTCAAGGCCTATATCGGAGGTGCGAGCCACCGCGGACTACGCGCCGACGACCTGGCCGAACTCACCGCACCTTGGCTGGGTGAGGAAGGCCAACCGGCGTTCTACCGCCAGATCGCCGCGTACGACGAGCGCTACCTCACCGAGAACGAGGCACTGCTGGACCGCATCGACATCCCGGTGACCGTCCTCTGGGGCACCGACGACACCTGGATCCCCCTGGCGACCGGCGAACGCCTCACCGCGGGCATCCCCGGCGCCACCTTCACCCCGGTCGACCAGGCGGGCCACCTGATCCACCTCGACGCTCCAGTCGCCCTGGCGACACAACTGCGCTCCTGGCTGACCAGGGTGTCAACCTGACGCCGAGGCCGTCACGACTGCTGGACTCGGGACCCTGAACGTAGAACTCGGGGTACCTGAGTGTTCGACACACGCGACCTGAACGTAGGACTCTCGCGTGTGTCCTACATTCAGGACGCGTGTGTCCTACGTTCGGAATGCGTGTGTCCTACGTTCGGGACCCCCGAGTTGAACGTTCGGGTCAGGCGGAGTGGGCTAGCTGCGTGGTCAGCGCGGAGCAGTAGCGGTGCAGGATCAGTTCCGCCACTTCCGGGTCCGGGCCTAGTGGCGGGGCGATGATCGCGCCCTCGCCCGCCAGGCGGGTCACGCGGTCCGGTAGGAAGCCGGGGGCCAGGAACCAGGAGGCCACGGCGATGCGGCGGGCTCCTCGGGCACGGAGGCGGGCGACGGCCGTGGGCACGTCCGGATCTGCGGCGGAGGCGAAGGCCGCCTCTACGCCTGCCCAGCCCGAGCCGGCGGCCCACCGGGCGGCGATCGACGACACCAACGCGTTGGCCGGGGCGTGGGACGAGCCCGCACCGGCCAGGATCACGCCCAACGACCGGTCACGGGAACGGACGCCGACCGAAGCCAGGCGACGCAGCGCCGCCGACTCCAACCGCGGGTCCGGCCCGAGCACGTCGGCGATCGTGACGTCCAAAGACGGCAGCCGGGCCTCCGCCACCGCACCGGGCACGTCGACCCGCGCGTGGAAAGCCTTCCCCAGCAACAACGGCACCACCACGGCCGAACGGTGACCGTCCGCCGCCACACCGCGCAGCACGTCACCCAGCAGCGGCACCGAGAGGTCCAAAAAGGACCCGCGAACGTCCAACGACGGCCGCAACGCCCGCACCACGTCCAACAACGCGTGCACGGTAGCCGCTGAACGCGGATCACGACTGCCGTGCGCCACGGCCACCAGCGCGGTCACAGCGCGCCCGTCAACCCGCGCGCCCGCAGCACCGCCCGCTCCAACGGCCGGAACACCAGCAGCTCGATCCCCACACCCACCAGCAGGATCAGGAAGATCGCCGCGATCACCATCGAGATGTCGTTCAACGCCGACCCGTTGTGCAGGTACTGCCCCAGCCCCTCACCGAGCTGCGGTGAGGTCGCGATGATCTCCGCCGCCATCAGCGACCGCCACGAGAACGCCCACCCCTGCTTCAACCCGGCCAGGTACCCCGGCAGGGCCGCCGGCAGCAGGATGTGCCGCGCCGCCGCCATCCGACCGGCGCCCAAGGCCTGGCCGACCCTCGGCAGCAACGGCGGGATCTGGTCGACACCGGACACCAACCCGTTGGCGATCGACGGCACCGAACCCATCAGCACCACGAAGTAGATGGTCGACGGCGTCGCGCCGAACCACAGGATGCCCGCTGGCACCCACGCCACCGACGGCAGCGACTGCAAGCCGGTCAGCAGCGACCCGATGGCCGCCCGCACCACCCGCACCTTGGCGATCAGCAACCCGAGCGGGGTGGCGATCACCACGGCGGTGAGGAACCCGAGGACGGCGCGGCTGACGGAGGTCCACAGCACCTCGAACGCCCGGCCGGTCTCGACCGCCTCGGCCACCGCCGCCCACACCGAACCCGGCGACGGCAGCTGGTACTCCGGCCAGAACGCCAGGGCCCACAACGCCTGCCACGCGCCGAGCAGCAACGCGAACGCGATCAGCGGCGGCACCGTGGTGCGGACGAACCGCTTCCACAGCGACGGGCGCTGCTCCTGCGACGGCGCGTCCAGCGCGTCCAGACCGGCGCCGACGGCGGAGAGGTCCGTGTCAAGCTGCGGCATGTCCGCTGATCACCTCTCGCAGGTGGGTCGTGATCTCGTCGATGACAACAGGCTCGTCGCAGTCCACGGTGGACCACTCGCGCACCACGCGGCCCGGACGGGAGGACAGCAGCACGACCCGCTGACCCAGCCGCACGGCCTCGCGCACGTCGTGCGTGACGAACACGATCGCCGTCGAGGTCTCCCGCCACACCCGCACCAGCTCCGCCTGCAGCACGTCGCGGGTGATGGCGTCCAGCGCGGCGAACGGCTCGTCCATCAGCAGCAGACCGGGCGTGCCCTCCTCGGCGGCCCCCAGCGTGGACGCCAGGGCGCGCGCCAACGCCACGCGCTGCCGCATACCGCCGGACAGCTCGTGCGGCCGTTTGTGGCCCGCGCCGACCAGCCGCACCAGGGACAGCAGCTCGCTGGCCTTCTCCCGGCGCGCACCGCGCTTGACACCGGCCAGCCGCAACGGCAGCTCGACGTTGCGCGCGGCGGTCAGCCACGGCATCAGGGCGGCCTCCTGGAACATCACGGCGGGCCGTGACGTGGTCAGCTCGATGCGACCCGAGGTCGGCGCGTCCAGCCCGGCGACCAGGTTGAGCAAGGTCGACTTGCCGCAGCCGGACGCGCCCAGCAGGCACACGAACTCGCCCGGCGCGACCGTCAGGTCGACGCCGTCGAGCGCGACGACGCCGGCCGGGCCGTGGCCGAAGACCTTCCGCACCCCGGACAAGGTCACCGCGGCGTCCACGTCGGACAAGGCCGTCGGGGTCTCAAGCGTGGCGGTCATGGTGTGCCTGCCTTCCTCGGGTTACTTCTTGTCCAGCCCGGCGGTGTCCACGGTCGGCTTGCCGGCCGCCGAGAGCACCTTGTTCAGCAGCGTGAAATCGGCGAGACCGGCCACATCGGCGGCCTGTTTCGCCACGCCCGCGGTCACCGCGTCCTCGGCCAGCCGCGGGAAGCTCTTGGCCTGCGGGTCCAACGTCAGCTCGATGTTGTCGAACGCCCGGTCCAGCACCGGTTCGCCCAGCGCCTTGCCGATGAGCTGCTTCAACGCGTTGTTGACGATCTGCTTGGCCTCGACCTTGTTGTTCAGCGCGAAGTCGGTGGCCGCGAGGTGGCCGCGGAGCAGCGCCTCGACCGTCTGCGGGTGCTCCCGCAGGAACTGCGACCGCACGATGATCACCGTGGTCGGGAACTTCCCGCCGTCCCACAGCGACTTCTCGTCCAGCAGCACCTTCGCGCCCGCGTCCAGCACGAGCCGCGACGACCACGGTTCCGGCGCCCACGCGCCCTGCACGTCGCCCTTGCGGAACAGGTCGAGCGACTGCGAGTTCTCCGTGTTGGTGACGTTGACCTGGTCCGCGCCCGCGCCGATCGCGAACTTCTCGTCCGAGAGCCACTTCTTCAGCGCCACGTCCTGCGTGTTGCCGAGCTGCGGGGTCGCGATGACCTTGCCCTTGAGGTCGGCGGGCGAGTTGATCTCCGGCTTGACGACCAACTGCGCGCCGCCCGACGTGGCGCCGGAGATGAGCTTGATCGCCTCGCCGTTGGACTTGGCGTAGGCGTTGATGGCGGGGCCGGAGCCGATGAACGACACGTCCATCGACTCGCCGAGCAGCGCGTTCACCGCTTCGGGGCCGGCGTTGAAGGTCTGGGTGGTGAGCTTGGTGTCGCCGAGTTCCTTGGCGAAGAAGCCCTTGTCCACGCCGATCAGGGCGGCGGCGTGGGTGACGTTCGGGATGTAGCCGAGGCGGACCTCCGCCGCCGCGCCCTTGTCCTGGGCCGTGGCCGCGTCGTCGCCGCGGTCGATCCGGGAGCACCCGGACAGTGCCGTGAGTGCGGTCAGTAGTGCCAGTGACGTGGCCAGGATGCGGCGCTGGGTGCTCACGATCGCGAGACCTTTCAGGGACCGGGGGAGACGAGGGCGTGGCTGTCCGGCTCGGCGGCGTCGCCGCCGTCGGTACAGCTCTCCACGTCGTCCAGTTCCGGCAGCGGAGCACCCACGAGCCCGGCGGCCAGCGTGCTGCCGTCGGCGGCGTCGATGACCAGGAACGCGCCCGTGCGGCGGCTCCGCGTGTAGTCGTCGACCGGGATCGGTTCGGCGGTGCGCAGCGAGACCTGACCGATCTCGTTGAGCGTCAGCGATTCCGGCGCGTCGGTGCTGCCGAGCTTCTGCTCGTCGAACCGGGTGCGCAGCTCGGTGACGATCGCCTGCACGGTCCGCGTGCCGTGCTTGACCAGGACGCGGGCGCCGGGCGTCAACGCCTTGTCCGACAGCCAGCACACGGTCGCGTCGAACTCGTCGGTCACCTTCGGCGGCACGGCCGCGGCGGCGATCAGGTCGCCCCGCGAGATGTCCACGTCGTTCGCCAGCAGCAGGGTCACCGACTGACCCGCCGCGGCCTCCTGCAGCGGGCCGTCCGCGGTGTCGATACCGGTCACGGTGGAGCGCAGCCCGCCGGGCAGCACGGCGATCTCGTCGCCGACCCGCACCGTGCCCGCCGCGACCTGGCCCGCGTAACCGCGGTAGTCCGGGTGCTCGGCGGTGCGCGGGCGGATCACGTACTGCACCGGGAACCGGAACGGCGCGTCGTGCGGGTCCGGCTCGACCGGCACCGTCTCCAGGTGCTCCAGCAGCGTCGGGCCCTCGTACCAGGGCGTCCGCTCGGAGCGCTCGACCACGTTGTCACCGGCCAGCGCGGACACCGGGATCTGCACCACGGCGTCCTCCGCGTACCCGAGGGCGGTGGCGTGCGCGGTGAACTCCTTGGCGATGCGGGAGAACGTCACCTCGTCGAAGTCGACCAGGTCGATCTTGTTGACCGCCAGCACCAGGCGCGGCACGCCCAGCAGCGCGAGCACGGCCGCGTGCCGCCGGGTCTGCTCGATGACGCCCTTGCGCGCGTCCACCAGCAGCACGCCGAGCTGCGCGGTGGACGCGCCGGTCACCGTGTTGCGGGTGTACTGCACGTGGCCGGGGGTGTCGGCCAGCACGAACGAGCGCTTCGGCGTGGCGAAGTAGCGGTAGGCCACGTCGATGGTGATGCCCTGCTCGCGTTCCGAGCGCAGGCCGTCCACCAGCAGCGACAGGTCGGGGGTGGTCAGGCCGCGGTCGGCGCTGGCGCGGTGCACCGCGTCGAGCGTGTCGGCCAGCACCGACTTGGTGTCGTACAGCAACCTGCCGACCAGCGTGGACTTGCCGTCGTCCACGCTGCCCGCCGTCGCCAGCCTCAACAGGTCGCTCATTTAGAAGTAGCCCTCCCGCTTGCGGTCTTCCATGGCGGCCTCGGACAGCCGGTCGTCCGCGCGGGTCGCGCCGCGCTCGGTGAGCCTGCTGGCCGCCACCTCGGCGATGACGGTCTCGATGTCGGACGCGTCGGACTCGACCGCGCCGGTGCACGACCCGTCGCCGACGGTCCGGTAGCGGACGGTCTTCTCGACCAGCGCCTCGTTCTCGCGCGGACCGCCCCACGGGCCTTCGGCCAGCCACATCCCGTCGCGCAGGTACACCTCGCGCTGGTGGGCGTAGTAGATCGACGGCAGCTCGATGCCCTCGCGGGCGATGTAGTGCCACACGTCCAGCTCGGTCCAGTTGGACAGCGGGAACACCCGCACGTGCTCACCTGGACGGTGCCTGCCGTTGTAGAGGTTCCACAGCTCCGGGCGCTGCCGGCGCGGCTCCCACTGGCCGAAGGAGTTGCGCAGGCTGAAGATCCGCTCCTTGGCGCGGGCCCGCTCCTCGTCCCGGCGACCGCCGCCGAACACGGCGTCGAACTTGTAGTTCGTGATCGCGTCCAGCAGCGGCACGGTCTGCAACGGGTTGCGGGTGCCGTCGGGGCGCTCGGTCAGCCGGCCGTCGTCGATGTAGTCCTGCACCTTGGCGACCTCCAGGCGCAGCCCGTGCTGGGCCACCACCCGGTCGCGGAACTCGATGACCTCGTCGAAGTTGTGCCCGGTGTCCACGTGCAGCAGCGGGAACGGCACCGGCGCGGGCCAGAACGCCTTCACCGCCAGGTGCAGCAGGAGGGTCGAGTCCTTGCCGCCGGAGAACAGGATCACCGGCCGGTCGAACTCGCCCGCCACCTCGCGGAAGATGTGGATCGCCTCGGATTCCAGGCGGCCCAACGTGTCCAGAGCTGTCGTGGTCATCCGTGCAACCCGCATTCGGTCTTGGCCTGGCCCGCCCACCGGCCGCTGCGCGGGTCGGAGCCCGGCAGCGGCTTCGCGGTGCACGGCGCGCAGCCGATGGAGGGATAACCCGCCTGCACCAGCGGGTTCTCGAGGATCCCGTGCTCGGCGATGTAGGCGTTGAACTCGTCGTCGGACCACGGCGCGATCGGGTTGATCTTCACCAGCCCGTTGCGCTCGTCCCACTGCACGATCGGCGTGTTCGCGCGGGTCGGCGCGTCCACCCGGCGCACGCCGGTGACCCACGCGTCGTAGTTCTTCAGCGTGCGCTGCAACGGGATGACCTTGCGCAGGTTGCAGCACCGGGTCGGGTCGGTCTTGTTCAGCAGGCCGAACTGGGCCTCCTGGTCGGCCACCGACTGCTCGGCCGCGGCGTTGACGATGTGCACGCCGGGGTAGACCAGGTCGACCGCGTCCCGCGTGCCGATGGTCTCGGCGAAGTGGTAGCCGGTCTCCAGGAACAGCACGTCCACGTCCGGCTTGACCTTGGTCGCCAGGTCGATCAGGACGGCGTCCTGCATGTTCGACGCGACGATCCAGCTCTCGCCGAACGTCCGGGCGGTCCACGCGAGCGCCTCTTCGGCACTGGCCTGCGCCAGCTCGACCGAAGCGGCCTCTGCGATCACCTTCAGTTCCTCGACCCTGGTGGGGGCGGTCATCGCTGCACCTCCTGAGGAAGGTTGAGACCAACGAACTTCACGGTGAACACGCGGCGGCAGGAGGCGCACAGCCACGAATAGCTGGGCTCCTCCTGCGGACGGAGGTCCTCGTCGCCGCAATAGGGGCAGTAGAAAGGAGTCGCTCTCTCGCTCACTTCAAGTCACCCTCGTCGGCACGGGCGACCCACTGCGCGAACCGCTCGCCGTCCTCGCGCTTGGCCACGAAGTTCCGCACCACGCGCTCGACGTAGTCCGACAGCTCGGCGGCCGTCACCTTGTGGCCGCGCAGCTTCCGGCCGAACCCGGCGTCCAGCCCGAGACCGCCGCCCAGGTGCACCTGGAAGCCCTCGACCTGCCTGCCGTCCGCGTCCGTCACGATCTGGCCCTTGAGGCCGATGTCCGCGGTCTGGATGCGGGCGCACGAGTTCGGGCAGCCGTTGATGTGCACGGACACCGGCTCGGTGACGCCCGCCACGATGTCGGCCAACCGCGATTCCAGCGTGGAGACCAACTCCACCGCGCGGGCCTTGGTCTCGACGATGGCGAGCTTGCAGAACTCGATGCCGGTGCACGCCATCACACCGCGCCGCCACGGCGACGGCTCGGTCTGCAGTCCCAGCTTCGCCAGATCGGCCTGGAGGTTCTTGACCTCGGCCTCCGGCACGTCCAGCACGACCAGCTTCTGCTGCGGCGTCAACCGCACCTTGGTCGAGCCCGCCCGCTCCACCACCTTGGCCACCTCGACCAGCGTGGAACCGGACACCCGGCCCGCGATGGGCGCCGCGCCGATGTAGTACTTGCCGTCCTTCTGCCGGTGCACGCCCACGTGGTCACGCGGGATCGCCGGGGTCTCCGGAGCGGGGCCGTCGACCAGCTTGCGCTTCAGGTACTCGGTTTCGAGGATCTCGCGGAACTTCTCGGGACCCCAGTCGGCGACCAGGAACTTGATCCGCGCCCGGTGCCGGAGCCTGCGGTAGCCGTAGTCGCGGAAGACGCTGATCACGCCCTCCCACACGTCCGGCACCTCGTCCAGCGGCACCCACGTGCCCAGCCGCTTGCCGATCATCGGGTTGGTGGACAGGCCGCCGCCGACCCACAGGTCGAAGCCGGGGCCGTGCTCGGGGTGGTCCACGCCGACGAACGCCACGTCGTGGATCTCGTGCGCCACGTCCGGCAGGCCCGAGATCGCCGTCTTGAACTTGCGCGGCAGGTTCGAGAAGCGCGGGTCGCCGATGTAGCGGCGCAGGATCTCGTCGATCGCGGGCGTGCCGTCGATCAGCTCGTCCTCGGCGATGCCCGCGACCGGCGAGCCGAGCACCACGCGCGGGCTGTCGCCGCAGGCCTCCATCGTGGTCAGGCCCGCGTCCTCCAGCTTCTGCCAGATGGTCGGGACGTCCTCGATGCGGATCCAGTGGTACTGGATGTTCTGCCGGTCGGTGATGTCGGCCGTGTCACGCGCGTAGGTCTGGGACAGCTCGCCGAGCAGCGCGAGCTGCTGCGTGGTGAGCCTGCCGCCGTCGATGCGGACGCGCAGCATGAAGTACTCGTCGTCCAGCTCCTCCGGCTCCAACGTCGCGGTGCGACCGCCGTCGATACCGGGCTTGCGCTGGGTGTAGAGCCCGTACCAGCGGAAACGTCCACGCAGGTCGGCCGGGTCGATCGAGTCGAAGCCACCGTGGGCGTAGATGTTCTCGATCCGCGCCCGGACGTTGAGCGGGTTGTCGTCTTTCTTGCTCCGCTCGTTCGGGTTCAGCGGCTCGCGGTAGCCCAGCGCCCACTGCCCCTCACCTCGGCGCTGCTTGGTGCGCTGAGGCGTCGTCGTCGGGGGGACCATCCTCGTCCTCCGGGGATTCGGGGCGCTGGTGCGCGTGCGAGTCCCGGTGGTTCCGTGGTGGGGGTCTCGTCAGCGCACCCGGCGCCGACGGGAACAAAAAGGCAGGCGCGGGTTATGCCGAACGACGGCACATCGCGCTGGAGACACGACGGAAGTCGACGTGGCGGCGGACCACCAGGCGGACTCCGGTTGATGTCATGTCGGTCAGCGTGCCACGCGTCCATCCCGTGGTCCACCGCCATCCGCATCGTGGGACGACGGTCCTGGGCCTGGTAAATGGGACAATGGGGACCATGCCCTCCGCTCTGCCGATCGGTGATCCCGCGCCTTCCGACGGCTCACTGCCCGCCCCCGCACTCGCCGGTCTGGGTGACCGCCCGTTCGGGATCTACGTGCACGTCCCGTTCTGCGCGACCCGGTGCGGCTACTGCGACTTCAACACCTACACCGCCGGTGAGCTGGGCACTTCCGCCTCGCCGGCGTCCTGGCTGGAGGGTCTGCGGCGGGAGTTGGACCTGGCGGCGTCCGTGCTGGGCGCCCCTCCGGCGGTCGACACGGTGTTCGTCGGCGGTGGCACACCGTCGCTGCTCGGCGCCACCGGATTGGGCGAAGTCCTGGACGCGGTCCGGTCGTCGTTCGGCCTCGCGCCCGAGGCGGAGGTCACCACGGAGTCGAACCCGGAGTCGACGTCACCCGAGTTCTTTTCCGCTATTCGTGATGCTGGTTACACGCGCGTGTCGCTCGGCATGCAGTCCGCCGCACGGCACGTGCTCGCGGTGCTCGACCGGGTGCACACGCCGGGCCGTCCGGTGGCCGCCGCCCAGGAGGCCCGCGCGGCGGGGTTCGAGCACGTGAACCTCGACCTCATCTACGGCACGCCGGGCGAGACGATCGCCGACCTGCAGTCGTCGCTGGACGCCGTCCACAGCGCGGGCGTGGACCACGTGTCGGCGTACGCGCTGATCGTGGAGGAGGGCACGGCGCTGGCCCGCCGGGTGCGCCGCGGCGAGCTGCCGATGCCGGACGACGACGTGCTGGCGGACAAGTACGAGCTGATCGACGCCGCCATGACCGCGCAGGGCCTGCGCTGGTACGAGGTGTCGAACTGGGCCGCGTCGGCGGAGGCCGCGTGCCGGCACAACCTCCTGTACTGGCAGGGCGCCGACTGGTGGGGCGCGGGTCCCGGCGCGCACAGCCACGTGGGCGGCGTGCGCTGGTGGAACGTCAAGCACCCGGCGAAGTACGCCGAGCTGCTCGCCACCGGCGCGTCCCCGGCCGCCGGGCGCGAGGTCCTGACCGAGGACGACCGCCGGGTGGAACGCGTGCTGCTGGAGCTGCGCCTGGCCACCGGCCTGCCGCTCGACGTCCTCGACGCCGGCGCACAGGCGGAGGCCAAGACGGCCGCGGCGGACGGCCTGCTCGACCAGACCGCCCTCGACCAGGGCCGATGCGTCCTCACCGACCGGGGCAGGCTGCTCGCCGACGCCGTCGTGCGCCGACTCACCTGATCTCGCCTCTGATCACTTCAGGGTGATCGACGCCGACTCGCCGATGGTCCGGTACCCCAGCGGCCCGTAGAGGCGGGTCACCTTCCCGTCCGGCTCGGTCTCCAGGAACGGCGTGCAGCCCGAGTCGAAGACCCGTGCGGTGAGGTCGGCGCACACCGCCGACGCGACGCCACGCCGCCGGAACGACGGCAGCACCGCGATACCCGCCACCTGCGACATACCGCGGCGCGGCGCCGTGTACGCGCCCGCACCCGCCGGTTCGCCGTCCAGGCGGGCCAGCACGATCACCCCGTCGTCGCGCAACAGCGACCGCTGCCGCGCCACGTCCTCCGCACCCGCCGTCCCGCCGACGCCGAACGCTGTGTTCTGCACCACTGACACCGCGAGCAGGTCCGCGTCCGACGTCACCGCCTCCACCGTCAGCCCGACCGGCCGCGGCGGCGTGGTCAGCTCGTCGACCACCATCATCGGCAGCAGCCGGTCGACCGTGAACCCGGCCGCCTCCAGCACCGCGTCGACCAGCGGCGACGGCCGCAGGTACTCCAGCCTCGGCGTGCGCGAACGCTGGCGGAACGCCGTGACCAGGGCGTTCACCTCGGCGGGAGTCGGCGCGACGCCCTCGTCGGGCACGGCGTAGTTCATGAACGGGTTGTCGCTGTGCGCGTCGAAGCGGACCAGGAAGGGGCCGATGCGTTCGCCGTCGGCCCTGATGGCGTCACGCAGGGCGGACTGGATGCGGGTGAGCACATCGGACGTTATCCACCTGCGCCACCCACGTGTGCCGAAGTCCGTCGACCGAGTTTCCCGATACCCGCCCGAAGCTCCGTAAACTCAAGGTGAAGCAGTCCGTCTTCGTGGAGGTGACGCGCGGTGAACGCCGATGAGCGCCGGTTCGAAGTGCTGCGCGCGATCGTCGCCGACTACGTGTCGAACCAGGAGCCCGTCGGGTCGAAAGCCCTGGTCGAGCGGCACAACCTGGGTGTTTCGAGCGCCACCGTGCGCAACGACATGGCCTCGCTGGAGGAGGACGGCTACATCACCCAGCCGCACACCAGCGCGGGCCGCGTGCCGACGGACAAGGGCTACCGCCTGTTCGTGGACCGGCTGAGCGAGGTCAAGCCGCTGTCCTCGCCCGAGCGCAAGGCCATCCAGAGCTTCCTCGAAGGCGCCTACGACCTCGACGACGTGCTGCGCCGCAGCGTCCGGCTGCTGGCCCAGCTGACCCGCCAGGTCGCCGTCATCCAGTACCCGACGCTCAGCCGCTCCACCGTCCGCCACATCGAAGTGCTCGCGATCACACCCGCCCGGCTGATGCTGGTGCTGATCACCGACACCGGCCGGGTCGACCAGCGGTCGGTCGACCTCGGCGACGTGATCACCGAGGACAACGTCGCCCGGGTGCGTTCCATGCTCAACGGGGCCATGGTCGGCAAGCGCCTGTCCGACGCCTCCGCCGAGGTCGCGAAGCTGCCCGACGAGGCGCCGGGCGACCTGCGCGACGTCGTGCTGCGGGTCAGCACCGTGCTCATCGAGTCGCTGGTGGAACACCCGGAAGAGCGCCTGGTCCTGGGTGGCACGGCGAACCTCACCCGCAACGTGGCAGACTTCCCCGGTTCGCTGCGCCAGGTGCTGGAGGCGCTGGAGGAACAGGTCGTGGTGCTCAAGCTGCTCGCCGCCGCCCGTGACCCCGGCAGGATCCTGGTGCACATCGGCGAGGAGAACGAAGCGGCCGAGATGCGCAGCACCTCGATCGTGTCCATCGGCTACGGCAGTCGGGACAACCTGCTCGGCGGGATGGGCGTGGTGGGACCGACCCGCATGGACTACCCCGGCACGATGGCGGCCGTGCGAGCGGTCGCCAACTACGTGGGGGAGATCTTGACCGGACGGTGACGGCGGGGGAACACCGCGGTCCCGGAGGACGTTTCGCAAGCGAGCGAGCGCGTGTCGAAGCGCGTTCGCAGGAGGAAACACGGTGGCGAGGGACTACTACGGCACGCTCGGGGTCTCCAAGAACGCGACTCCCGACGAGATCAAGCGCGCCTACCGCAAGCTCGCGCGGCAGCTGCACCCCGACATCAACCCCAACGAGGAAGCGCGCTTCAAGGAGGTGACCGCCGCCTACGAGGTCCTGTCGGACCCGAAGAAGCGGCAGGTCGTCGACCTGGGCGGCGACCCGTTGGAGCCGGGCGGCGGCGGTGGCGGCGGCATGCGCGACCCGTTCGCGGGATTCGGTCTCGGCGACATCATGGACGCGTTCTTCGGCGCGGGCGGCGGTGGCGGACGTGGTCCGCGCAGCCGGGTGCAGCCCGGTTCGGACGCGCTGATCCGGCTGTCGATGACGCTGGAGGAGTGCGCGGCGGGCGCTTCGCGCGAGCTGACCGTGGACACGGCGATCCTGTGCGACCGGTGCGTGGGCAGCGGCTGCGCGGACGGCTCGTCCCCGGTGCGCTGCGACACGTGCGGCGGGCGGGGCGAGGTGCAGTCGGTGCAGCGCTCGTTCCTGGGCCAGGTCGTGACCGCGCGGCCGTGCCCGGTGTGCCGCGGTCTCGGCGAGGTCATCCCGGACCCGTGCCAGCAGTGCGCGGGCGAGGGACGGGTGCGCTCGCGGCGCACCATCTCGGTGCAGATCCCGGCCGGTGTGGCCGAGGGCATGCGGGTGCGGCTCGCGGGCCAGGGCGAGGTCGGCCCCGGCGGCGGACCGGCCGGCGACCTGTACGTCGAGGTCGAGGAGGTGCCGCACGAGGTCTTCGAGCGTGACGGCGCGAACCTGCACTGCTCCGTGCGCATCCCGATGACGACCGCGGCCCTGGGCGCGGTGCTGCCGTTGCAGACGCTGGACGGCGAGGAGGAGCTGGAGATCGAGCCCGGCACCCAGCCGAACACCGAGCTGGTGCTCACCGGGCGCGGTATGCCCAGGCTGCGGTCCAGCGGGCGCATCGACGGCCGCGGCGACCTGCACGTGCACCTCGAAGTCGTGACGCCGACCAAGCTGGACGCCCGGCAGGCCGAACTGCTGCGCGAACTGGCCGTGTCGCGGGGTGAGGACGAGCCGACGCTCGCGCACAACGGCAAGGGCGGCGGCGGGCTGTTCTCGCGGCTGAGGTCCGGCCGCAGCCACCGGTGACGCTGCCGGTCTTCCTGGTCGCCGCGTTGCCCTCGGGCGACGCGGCGGTCCTGGACGGTCCCGAGGGGCGGCACGCGGCCACCGTGCGCCGGTTGCGCGCGGGGGAGGAGCTGGTGCTCTCCGACGGCACGGGCGCCCAGGTGCGGTGCGTGGTCGAGGAGGCGTTGAAGGACTCCCTTCGGCTGCGGGTCGTCGAACGGTGGGTCGTGCCGGAGCCCGCGGTGCGCGTGGTCGTGGCGCAGGCGCTGGTGAAGGGTGATCGCGGTGAGCTGGCCGTGGAGCTGGCCACCGAGGTGGGCGTGGACCGCGTCGTGCCGTGGCGCGCCTCGCGCTGCGTGACGAAGTGGGAGGACGGTCCGCGCGGGGCGAAGGCCCTCGAACGCTGGCGCAGCACCGCGCGTGAGGCGGCCAAGCAGGCCCGTCGGGCGCGCGTGCCGACGGTCGCGGAACCCGTTTCGACGTCCGGCCTCGTGCGGTTGGCGGAGTCGTCGGCGGTCACCCTGGTATTGCACGAATCGTCGTCAGTGGGCATTGGATCGGTTCAGCTGCCCTCTTCAGGTGATGTGCTGCTGGTGGTCGGACCGGAAGGCGGCATCACCGACGAGGAATTGTCGGCGTTGACCGGGGTCGGTGCGCACGTAGTGCGACTGGGTCCGACCGTTCTGCGAGCGTCGACCGCCGCAGCCGTGGCCTTGGGTGCGCTGGGTGTGCTGACCGATCGCTGGCGGTAATTGGCCTTGCTCCCTTCTGGCGAATGCCAGACATAGGGGTTACGCTCATGGCCGAGGGGTTGCATTGGTCTAAACGCGATCAGCCCTTCACACCAGACTCGCCGGACACCTCCCCCCTCGGTCCGGCGCTGCCGCGTCGCGGTGGGACGACCCCCAGGTCCCACCGCGACGCGGCCCTCTTTTGCGTGCGGGGGTTTTGATTGCGCATCGTCTACGGCGGGCACCCGAGTCAGTTCGGTGAGTTTTACTCGCCTGCTGGTGAATTGTTTCCCGTCATCGTGGTAATCCATGGTGGTTTTTGGCATCAGCGTTATGGGCTGGAACTGGGCAGGCCCCTGGCCGCCGACCTCGTCGCCCACGGCGTGGCCGCGTACAACATCGAGTACCGGCGGGTGGACGGCGGCGGCGGGTGGCCCGAGACCGGGAACGACGTGCTCGCCGCGATCGACGCCCTGGACCCGGCCCTCGGCCCCGTTGTCACGCTGGGTCACTCCGCCGGTGGTCATCTGGCCGTGTGGGCCGCCGCCCGCCACCCCCGCGTGATCGGTGCAGTGGCCCAAGCAGGGGTCTTGGACTTCCTCCAACACCCCCAGATCACCCGCCGCGCGGCCGAACTGCTGGGCGGCACCCCTCAGGAAGTCCCGACCCTCTACGCCGACGCCTCCCCAGCCGCCCTCCTGCCGATCGACAAGCCGATGATCCTGGTCCACGGCGAGGCCGACGAGGACGTCCCGTTCGCCCAGAGCGAGGCCTTCGCCCGCGCCTCCGGCGCCGAACTGATCGCCCTGCCCGCCACCGACCACATGTCCCTGATCACCCCCGGCACCGCCGCCTGGACCGCCTCCCGCACCGCCGCCCTCCGCCTAGCCCACCCGTGAGTCCTACCTCCAGAACGCGTGTGTCCTACGTCCAGAACGCGTGTGTCCTACGTTCGGAGCGCGTGAGTCCTACGGCTGGGATGGCGGGTGGTGAGTAGCCTGCGGAGCCATGTCCGACTGCCTGTTCTGCCGCATCGTCGCCCGCGAGATCCCGGCCACCGTGGTGCACGAGACCGACACCACGCTGGCGTTCCGCGACATCTCACCGCAAGCGCCGACACACGTGGTCCTGGTGCCCAAGGTGCACGCCCCGGACGCCGTGACCCTGGCCGCCGCCGCGCCCACCGTGCTGGACGACCTGTTCCTGGCCGCCGGCGAGGTGGCGAAGTCCGAGGGCGTCGCCGGCAGCGGCTACCGACTGCTGTTCAACACCGGTGCGGACGCGGGCCAGACCGTCTTCCACGCCCACCTGCACGTCCTCGGCGGACGACGGCTCGGCCCGCTGGCCTGAGGCCTGACGCACCCGGAGCAGGAACGCCCACTTGTCCGGTTCCTCGGGCCACTGCCGGTCCCGTGCCAGGCGGAGGCAGGCGGGCAGGTCGTCGGAGGTGGGCAGGCGCAACTCCTCCACGGCCTCGAGTAGATCAGGCCGTGTCCAACCCGTTCCTTACTCCGGTGCGGAGTGTCGGTGGGGACGGCTAGCATCGACCGGGTAGGTCGAATTCACACGCAGATTGTCCGAGCACGGCGCGAACGCGCAGGAAGAGGGCCCGAGGCCACGTGGCCGGTACCGCTGACAACACGCCGCAGGCAGGCCAGGCCGCGGCCGACGCCCAATCCAAGTTCGCCGTGCCCGACGGTGCGGTGCTCGCCCTGCTCGGGTCGCGTGACGAGAACCTCCGGCTCGCCGAGGAACTGCTGGACGCCGACGTGCACGTGCGCGGCAACGAGGTCACCCTCTCCGGCCAACCCGCCGACGTGGCGTTCGCCGAACGGGTGTTCTCCGAGCTGGTCACGCTCGCCAGCCGCGGCCAGCAGGTCGGCCCGGACACGGTCCGCCGCACGGTCGCGATGCTGTCCGCGGGCACCAGCGAGTCGCCCGCCGAGGTGCTGAGCCTCGACATCATCTCCCGGCGCGGCCGCACCATCCGGCCGAAGACGCTGAACCAGAAGCACTACGTGGACGCGATCGACAACAACACCATCGTGTTCGGCATCGGGCCCGCGGGCACCGGCAAGACCTACCTGGCCATGGCGAAGGCCGTGCAGGCGCTGCAGGCCAAGCAGGTCAACCGGATCATCCTGACCAGGCCGGCGGTCGAGGCGGGCGAGCGGCTGGGCTACCTGCCCGGCACGCTCTACGAGAAGATCGACCCGTACCTGCGCCCCCTGTACGACGCGCTGCACGACATGGTCGACCCGGAGTCGATCCCGCGCCTCACCCAGGCGGGCACGATCGAGGTCGCCCCTCTGGCCTACATGCGTGGGCGCACGCTTAATGACGCGTTCATCATCCTCGACGAGGCGCAGAACACGACGCCCGAACAGATGAAGATGTTCCTCACCCGATTGGGCTTCGGCTCGAAGGTCGTGGTGACCGGCGACATCACCCAGGTCGACCTGCCCGGCGGGCAGCGCAGCGGCCTGAGGGTCGTCAAGGACATCCTCGAAGGCGTGGACGACGTCCACTTCTCCATCCTGACCAGCAACGACGTGGTCCGCCACCGGCTGGTCGCGGACATCGTGGACGCCTACGAGAAGTGGCAGGTCGAGCAGGACGAGGGTGACGCGGGCGACCGGCACCAGCACCACGCCGGACCCGGTGCGCGGTCACGTGGGCAACGCCGGGGACGATAGGCGCCGTGAGCATCGAGATCGCGAACGAGTCGGGCGTGAACGTGGACGAGCCGTCCATCGTCTCCGCCGCCCGGTTCGCCCTGGACCGGATGGGCGTCAGCCCGTTGGCCGAGTTGTCCGTCCTGCTGGTGGAGCTGGACGTGATGGCGGACCTGCACCAGCGCTGGATGGACCTGCCGGGCCCGACGGACGTGATGGCGTTCCCGATGGACGAGCTGGACTCGGCGCGCCGTCCCGACGCGGCGGGCCTCGGCCCGGCGCTGCTCGGGGACATCGTGCTGTGCCCGGACTTCGCCAAGGACCAGGCCAAGAAGGCGGGCCACAGCCTGCTGGACGAACTGCACCTGCTGACCGTGCACGGCGTGCTGCACCTGCTCGGCTACGACCACGCCGAGCCCGCCGAGGAGCGGGAGATGTTCACGCTGCAGAACCGCATCCTGGGCGACTTCCGCACCGCGGCGGCCGAGGCGGAGCGCAAGTCGGCGCAGCGCGAGGCCGACTCGAAGCTCCTCGGGGCGGTCGGCCTGGAAGACGCGGACCGGCCCGAGCCGACACCCTGAGGCGGCCGAGGTGATAGGCAGTTCCGCCGGCTTGCTGGTGCTGGCCGTGGTGTTGGTGTTGACGGCCGGTGCGTTCGCGGGTGCGGACGCCGCGCTGGGCACGGTGTCGCGGGCGCGGGTCGAGGCGTTGCAGCGGCAGGGTCGGGCGGGCACCGGGCAGTTGATCCAGCTGCTGGCCGACCGGCCGCGGCACGTGAACCTGCTGCTGTTGCTGCGGCTGGGCTGCGAGCTGGCGGCGACCGTGCTGGTGACGGTGGTGTGCTTCGAGCTCATCGCCACCGACTGGGTCGCCATGCTGGTCGCCGGGCTGAGCATGCTCGTGGTGTCGTACGTGCTGGTCGGCGTGGGTCCGCGGACGCTCGGCAGGCAGCACCCGTATGCGGTGAGCCTGCTCGCGGCGGGCCCGATCCGGGTGCTCGGGCGCGTGCTGGGGCCGTTGAGCAGGCTGCTGATCCTGTTCGGCAACGCGATCACCCCCGGCAAGGGCTTCCGCGAGGGGCCGTTCTCGTCCGAGGTCGAGTTGCGCGAGCTGGTCGACATGGCGCAGGAACGCGGCGTCGTGGACGAGGGCGAGCGGGAGATGATCCACTCGGTCTTCGAGCTGGGCGACACGATCGCGCGCGAGGTGATGGTGCCGCGCACCGAGATCGTGTGGATCGAGCAGACCAAGTCGATCCGCCAGGCGCTGGCCCTGTCCCTGCGTACCGGCTACACGCGGGTGCCGGTGATCGGGGAGAGCGTCGACGACATCGTCGGCGTGGTGAACCTCAAGGACCTGGTGCGGCTGACGTTGGCCGACGAGCCGAACGGCACGTCCGTGGCGGACGTGATGAAACCCGCGTCGTTCATCCCGGACTCGAAGCCGATCGCGGACCTGCTGCGGGAGATGCAGCTGTCGCGCAACCACCTGGCGATCGTGGTCGACGAGTACGGCGGCACGGCGGGGCTGCTCACCATCGAGGACATCCTCGAGGAGATCGTCGGCGAGATCACCGACGAGTCGGACACCGACGACCGGCCGCCGGTGGAGCACCTGACCGACGGCTCGGTGCGGGTCAGCGCGCGGTTGCCGGTGGACGACCTGGACGCGTTGTTCGGCACGGAACTGGACGACCACGAGGTGGAGACCGTCGGCGGTCTGCTGGCCCAGCGCCTGGGCCGCGTGCCGCTGCCGGGTACGGAAGCGGAGATCGCGGGCCTGCGGATGCGGGCCGAGGGCGGTAAGGACGAACGCGGGCGGATGCGCATCACGACGGTGCTCGTCCGGCCGGTGAACAGCGACAACGGCGAGGGGAACCCCGGTGACTGACCTCGACCCCGAGGACCAGAAGATCATCACGCTGGCGCGTTCGGCGAAGGCCCGCACGGGCGCGTCGGAAGGTGCGGCCGTCCGGGATACCGACGGCCGCACCTACACGGCCACCACCGTGGCGCTGCCCTCGCTCGAGCTGACCGCGCTCCAGGCGGCGGTGGCGGCAGCCGTGTCCAGCGGCGCCGAGGGCCTGGAGGCAGCCGCCGTCGTCACCGCCGCCGACGCCGTGGACCAGGAGTCCCTGGCCGCCGTCCGCGACCTCACCGCCGGCGCTCCGGTCCTGCGCGCCGACGCCTCGGGAGCGTTGCTCGAAACGGTGTTGGACTGACGCGTTGGAGGTCGTGCCGGAGGCGCGGCCATCAACACGGCCAACCACCACGCGAGGTCGCGTCGGCAATCCAACACGGTCAGGCGGGTGCTTCGGCCAGGCCGAGCTGCGTGAGCATGCTCATGTTGTCGCTGTAGCTGTGGAACTCGGTGATCTTGCCGTTGCGGGCCCTGATGAAGGACGAGCCCCGGACGGCGACCTTCCGCCTGGTCGCGGGCACGCGGTTGCCGCCGCCGAGGTCCAGCTCACCGCTGTTGGTGCCGGTGAGCTCCAGCTCGTCGGCCACCGAGTCGTCGCCGACGACCCGGTTGGTCACGCGCACCCGCATGTCCGGGAACGCGGTCATCCAGGTCTGGACGTACCGGCGCGCCGAGTCGCGGTCGCGGATCGGCTCCGGCGCGACGTCGTCGATCCACACGAAGTCGTCCGCCAGCGTGTTGATGAAGGCGTCGGCGTCGCCCCGGTTGAACGCCTCGGTCTGCTGGTCGTCCAGGCGGATGAGGTCTTCCCTGGACATGGCGGACTCCGCGCGCGAGGGGCTCAGCGAGGAGTCCACCACGCCGAGCTGGGCCATCAGGCCTATGGCGTCGGGGTGGGTGTGGAACTCTTTGATCTTGCCGTTCTCGATCCGGGCGAACACCGTGCTGCGGCTCGAGACCTTCTTGCCGGTCGGGGGGATCTGCCGGTCGCCGAAGTTCAGCGGGCCCTGGTTCGTGCCGGTGAACTCGACTTCCGAGGCGACCGAGTCGTCCCCGACGACCCGGTTGATCTCACGCAGGTGCATGTCCGGGAACGCGGTGAACCACGACTCGGTGAACCGGCGCGCCTCCTCACGGCTGCGCATCGGCGCCGGCAGGGAGTCGTCGACCCACTCGAAGTTGTCCGCGAACAGGTTGACGAACGCATCCGGGTCGTGTCGGTCCCACGACGCGATACCCACATCGTCCAGGCGCCGGAGTTCTTCTTTCGTCGTCATGTTCCCTCCTTGTCGACGGTCAGGCTCGTGTGGACGCGCTCGCCAGGCCGAGCTGGCTCATCATGGTCAGGTTGTCGGAGTGGCTGTGGATCTCCTTGATCTTGCCGCCCTGGGCCTTCATGAAGATGTTGAGACCCGCGCTGACCTTCTTGCCGGTCGGCGCCACCCGGTTGCCGCCCACGTTGAGCGGCCCGGTGTTGGTCCCGCTCATCTGCAGCTCGACGGCGATCGAGTCGTCGCCGATCACCCGGTTCTTCTCCTTGACCCGCATGTCCGGGAACGCGGAGGACCACGACTCGAAGTACTGGCGTGCCGCGTCACGCGAGCGCATGGGCTTCGGTTCCAGGTCGTCGGTCAGCACGCAGTCCTCCGTGAGCAGGTTCACGAAGGAGTCCGCGTCGTGCTGGTCCCAGGCTTTGACGCACGCCTCTTCCAGGCGTGTGAGGTCGTTCTTCGCCATCTCGCCTCCTTGTCGGGCTAGGTCACTCGATTGCGCCCACAAGGCTCTGCCTCGTAGGCCATTCGCACTAGTGCCGTAGGTCACATGTGTCCGGGCCGGGGGTGTCGCCCAGCCAAACGGAGTAGTGCCTACGCCTGAAAGGGTGCCTCGCCTCGACCATGAACACCGATTGGGCCGCGTGCGACCGACGGCGGCCGGTAGCATCGCGATCATGACCGAGAGAATCGAGTCTCCCGCCCACCGGTGAGCGAGACGACCGGGGCAAGCCCCCGGACCAGCCTCTACGACCACGCCGTGCGCCTGCACCGGCAGCACCCCGACGGGCCGCTGCCGAGGGACGGCAGACCGCTACCCGACGAGCCACGCCCACGACGTCGCCGCCCTGAGGCCGACCAGCGGCTGGTCGGCGCTGACGTCGCCGAGGCCCTGGACCGCCACTTCGGCGGTGACGCGCCTCCGCAAGCCCTGGCCGAGGCCGTCCGAGACCTCTACGTGCCGATGCACCGCAACGACCACATCGCCGCCGCGGCCCTGCGGTGGGACCGGGAGCGCGTCCGCACGACGGGGCGGTGGCTGGTCAGGCACGGCACGGATCGTCAGGCGGTCGCGGTGGGCCTGGCGCTCCTCGCGTCCGGCTGGGACGAGGACGACATCCCGCTGATCCGCACGATCGGCCTGCTGTCCGACTCGTTCGGCCCGCTCGCCGCCGAGGCGCTGAAACGCCGCCGGGGCGGCGCCGACGCCCTGTTGTGGCTGGGCGACCGGGTCGCCGGCTGGGGACGGGTCTACGTGGTGGAAGCCCTGTGCCTGGTCGGTGGTCGAGCCGCACGGGATTGGCTGCTGCGGCGGGCGTGCGACGGCGATTTCCTCAACGGCTACTACGCGGGCAAGGTGGCGACAGCCGCCCACCTGCACGAAGCCATCACCGCCAAGTCCGATGACGACCTCGTGGATCACACCGGGCGTCTCCTGCTGACGATGGCCGACTGTGGCGGCATGGGCATGACCCTTGAGCACTACCCACCCGCGCACGCGGTCGTGGGCGCACACGTCGGCCACCTGGACCGCCAACAGCCGACCCTGCGCCGGTACCTCGTGGCGGCCACCATCGCCCACCGCCTGGGCACCATGGAGGTCGCCACGGCCGAGCGACGAGCGCGGCTGGTCGACCGCTACCGGGCCGTGCTCGACCGGGACGAGTGGTGCGCCGTGGTCCGAGAGGCCTCCGAGGATCCCGACGACCACTACCTGCCGTGGTTTCGCCGGGAGATCGCGCCGAAGCTCGGGTTGCGGGCGTTCGAGGGGTTGACAACGGCTGACGAGGGCTGACGGGGAGCGGCCGGAGGGTGCGGGGACAATGGACGGATGGATGGTTACCGTTCCGGGTTCGCGTGCTTCGTCGGCCGCCCCAACGCAGGCAAGTCGACGTTGACCAACGCGCTGGTCGGGACCAAGGTCGCGATCACGTCGAGCAAGCCGCAGACCACCCGCCACACCATCCGGGGCATCGTGCACCGCGAGGACGGCCAGCTGGTCCTCGTGGACACCCCCGGCCTGCACCGCCCGCGCACCCTCCTCGGCCAGCGCCTCAACGACCTGGTCCGGGAGACGTGGACCGAGGTGGACGTGGTCGGGTTCTGCGTGCCCGCCGACCAGAAGGTCGGCCCCGGCGACAAGTTCATCGCCGCCGAGCTGGAGAAGATCGCCAAGCGCACCCCGGTCATCGGCATCGTCACCAAGACCGACCTGGTGAGCCAGCAGCAGGTCGCCGAGCAGCTGCTGGCGCTGCAGAAGGTGATGGACTTCGCCGAGCTGATCCCGGTCTCCGCCGTGGACGGCTACCAGGTCGACGCCCTCGCCGACCTGGTGCTGGGCAAGCTCCCCGAGGGCCCGCCGCTCTACCCGGACGGCGAGCTGACCGACGAGCCGGAGCTGACCCTGATCGCCGAGCTGATCCGCGAGGCCGCGCTGGAGGGCGTGCGGGACGAGCTGCCGCACTCGATCGCCGTCGTGGTCGAGGAGATGCTGCCCCGCGAGGGCCGCGACGACCTGGTGGACATCCACGCCAACGTGTTCGTCGAACGCCCCAGCCAGAAGGCGATCATCCTGGGGCACCGGGGTGAACGCCTGAAACAGGTCGGCATCACGTCCCGCAGGCACATCGAGAAGCTGCTCGGCACCCGCGTCTACCTCGACCTGCACATCAAGATCGCCAAAGACTGGCAGCGCGACCCGAAGCAGTTGCGCAGGCTGGGCTTCTAGGCAGACTGGGGTTTCCAGGTGGCGAACCTCTACCGGGACACCGGGGTGGTCCTGCGGGTGCAGAAGCTCGGCGAGGCCGACCGCATCATCACGCTGCTCACCCAGAAGCACGGCAAGGTGCGCGCGGTGGCCAAGGGCGTGCGCCGCACGTCGTCCCGGTTCGGCGCCCGGCTGGAGCCGTTCGGGCACGTCGACGTGCAGTTCTACCCCGGACGGTCGCTCGACGTGATCACCCAGGTGGAGACGCTGGACGCGTTCGGCGTGGTCCTGGTGGACGACTACCAGCGCTACACGGCGGCGTGCGCGGTGCTGGAGACCGCCGACCGGCTCACCTCCGAGGAGGGCGAACCCGTCCTCCGGCTGTACCTGCTGGTCACCGGCGCGCTCCGGGCGCTCGCGGCCAAGGAACGGGACGCCTCGCTCATCCTCGACGCCTACCTGATGCGCGCCATGGCGTTCGCGGGCTGGGCGCCGGCGGTGGACGAGTGCGCGCGCTGCGGTGACCCGGGGCCGCACAAGGCGTTCAACGTGCACGCGGGCGGCATGGTGTGCCCGCGGTGCCGTCCGCCGGGCAGCGCCACGCCGTCCGCCGACACGCTGCGCCTGCTCGCCGCCCTGCTGCACGGCCAGTGGGACGTGGTGGACGGCATTCCGACCGGGGCACGTCGCGACGCCAGCGGCCTGGTCGCCGCGCACCTCCAGTGGCACCTGGAACGGCAGCTGCGCTCGCTGCCCTTGGTCGAGCGAAAGGCGCAGCCGACCGACGGTTAGAGTCCGCCTGCCGCACGAACACCCTCCCGAAAACTCCCCCGCAGTCACCCGAGAGGACAGTCATGCTCCGCCGACGGCGGGTTGAGCGCGTCCAGCGCGTTCCCCGACCCCCGGAACCGCACCCGACCGGCGCGACGCCGCCGGTGCTGCCCGCGGACCTCGTGCCCAAGCACATCGCGATCGTGATGGACGGCAACGGCCGCTGGGCCAACCAGCGCGGCCTGTCCCGCATCGAGGGGCACAAGCGCGGCGAGGCCGTCGTGGTCGAGGCGGCCAAGGGCGCCATCGAGCTGGGCGTGAAGTGGCTGTCGCTGTACGCGTTCTCCACCGAGAACTGGCGGCGCAGCCCGGAGGAGGTCCGCTTCCTGATGGGCTTCAGCCGCGACGTGATCCACCACCGCACCGACGAGCTGGACGAACTCGGTGTGCGGGTGCGCTGGGCGGGCCGCCGGCCGAGACTGTGGCGCAGCGTCATCAAGGAGCTCGAGGTCGCCGAGGAGCGCACGAAGGACAACGACGTGCTGAACCTCGCGATGTGCATCAACTACGGCGGGCGAGCCGAGGTCGGCGACGCGGCGCGGGAGATCGCCAGGCTGGCCGCCGCCGGGAAGATCAACCCGGAGAAGGTGGACGAGCGCACCGTCGCCAAGTACATGTACCAGCCCGACATGCCGGACGTGGACCTGTTCATCCGGCCGTCCGGCGAGCAGCGCACGTCGAACTTCCTGCTGTGGCAGTCGGCGTACGCGGAGCTGGTGTTCCAGGACATCCTGTGGCCGGATTTCAACCGGCTGGACCTGTGGCGCGCCTGTGAGGCGTTCGCCATGCGCGACCGGCGCTTCGGTGGCGCCGTGGACAAACCCGACGTGGAGGATTCGGAGTGACCGACGAGGACGCCGCGGTGACCGCGGAACTGCTCACCGCGGCCCGTGAGGCGTTGGAGATGTTCCACGACGTGCACGTCGACGACGACGGCGCGCTGAGCTTCCAGCACGCGGAAGTGCCGTGCGCGGTGCAGGCGATGCGGCTGGCCGAGGGCCTGACCGTGCTCAGCCTGACCTGCGTGGTGGCGTGGGACCTGCCGGACGACCGGAACCTGGCGGTGTCCGCCGCCGAGCGCGCCGGGCAGGGCCTGTTCGGCACGCTCGGCGTGGTCCGCACCGAGCGTGGGATGGATGTGACGTTGCGCTACGCGTTCCCGGCCGAAGGGCTCAAGCCGGAACCGTTGAGCACGCTGCTGATGTTGGTCGTGTCCACTGCCTCGCAGCTGCGCAACGAGCTGCTGGCCGGAACCGGGGACGGTGCCTGATGGCTGGTGTGATCGTGTACGAGCCCGACGACGAGACGGACGTGGAGGGCCTGCCCTGGGCCGTCACGTTCGAGGCGTCGGCGGGGGAGGAGTGGGCTTCGTTCGTGTGCGGCCCTTACGAGCGGGACGACGCGGTGAAGCTGGCCGAGGAGGTGCTCACCGCCAGTCGCGGCGTTACGGCGGTCGTCGAACCGCTGTTGCCGGTGACGGAGGCGGCGGACGTCCTGGCGACCATCGCCGAGCTGCGTGACGAGGAAGAAGAGACCGAGTAGCGGCGTCGGGGGTCGTCTCCGGCCGGCGCTTTCGCAGTTGTCCACAGGCAGGGGCCGACGTCGCGAATTTGTCGGACCCCACCGGCAGAATAAAGACAGGGGTCCCCTGGCGAGGACCCCTGCGAAGCGTGGTCAGATCTCGGTCGGGATTCTCGGTCGGGCTCGCAGGCGTCGGCCGGGTGACGGTGGTGGTCTCGGTCCTGGAGTGTGGCGGAAAACCCGACGTACGTCGGTGAGGTGCGGGCGGGTGGTCTGGCATCATCTCGGAAGTGACAATCACTGGCGAGATCCGCGGATCACGCCCGCGCCCCACGCCGCCGCGCTGGAAGATCACTTCGCTCGAAGTGCTCTGCGTGCTGCTCGTGCTGGCGCTGGTGTTGCAGGACTGGTTGGTCGGCGTGCTCGACGTGCCGGTCCTGCGTACCGCGTCCACGGTGTTCGTCGCGGTCTGCGTGCAGGCACTGCCGTTCCTCGTGCTCGGTGTCCTGATCAGCGGCGCGATCGCGGCGTTCATCCCGGCCAGCGCGCTGCGCCGGGCGTTGCCGAAGAGGACCGCGCTGGCGGTGCCCGTCGCGGGCGTCGCCGGGGTGGCGTTGCCGGGCTGCGAGTGCGCGTCCGTGCCCGTCTCCCGCCGCCTGATGCAGCAGGGCGTCGCACCCGCCGTGGCGCTGACGTTCCTGCTCGCCGCACCCGCGGTGAACCCGATCGTGCTGGTCGCCACGGCGGTGGCGTTCCCCAACGCGCCGATGATGGTGCCCGCCCGGTTCGTCGGGGCGCTGCTCACCGCCATCGTCATGGGCTGGCTGTGGACCCGGTTCGGCAAGGCCGAGTGGATCGCCGAACGCGCGCTGCGCCGGCTGCCCGACCACGACGGCACGTCCCGCTGGGTGGTGTTCGCCGAGACCGCGCGGCACGACCTGGTCGACGCGGGCGGGTTCCTCGTGCTCGGCGGCGTGTTCGCGGCGGCGTTCAACGTCCTCGTGCCGCAGGCGTGGCTGGAGACGCTGGGCGGCCAGATCGTGCTGGCCGTGGTGGTGCTGTCGCTGCTGGCCGTGGTGCTGGCGCTGTGCAGCGAGGCCGACGCGTTCGTCGCGGCCTCGATGTCGGCGCTGCCGCTGCTGCCGCGGCTGGTGTTCCTGGTGGTCGGCCCGGCGGTCGACGTCAAGCTCATCGCGCTGCAGGCGGGCGCGTTCGGCAAAAAGTTCGCGGCGCGCTTCGCCCCGGCCACGTTCGTGGTGGCGATCGCGTCCGCACTGGCGGCGGGAGCGGTGTTCCTGTGAGGCGCGAGACCCAGAACATCCTGTTGGTCCTGCTCGGCGGCGCGCTGCTGAAGCTGGCGCTGACCGGCACGTACCTGCGGTACGTCAAGGAGTCGTTGCAGCCGTGGCTGGTCGTCACCGGCGCCACCATGGTCGTGCTGGCCCTGGTGTCGATCGTGCGCGACATCCGCGGCGGCCAGGGGGACCCCAACGGGGTCGAGCACAGCGCGATCGAGCACGCCGGGCACGAGCACGGCACGTCGCGCAGCCCGTGGATGCTCCTGCTGCCGGTGCTCGCGGTGTTCCTGATCAGCCCGCCGGCGCTCGGCGCGGACACGGTCAACCGGTCCGACCGCAACGCCGCCCAGGAGGCCAACGCGTCGAACGGGTTCGCGGCGCTGCCGTCCGACGAGGTCGTCCCGCTCAGCATCGGCGAGTTCGTCACCCGCACCGCGTGGGACGACTCCGGCTCGCTGAACGACCGCACGGTCAAGCTCACCGGGTTCGTGGTGCGCAAGGACGGTGACGTGTTCGTCGCCCGGCTGACCATCTCGTGCTGCGCCGCCGACGCCTCGCCGGTCAAGGCGAAGATGGTGGGTCAGAACTTCGACGCGCTGCCGACCGACCAGTGGATCGAGGCCACCGGCCGGGTGGTGCCCGGCTCGGCGACCAAGGAGACCGCGTTCGTGCCGACGTTCACCGTCTCGCAGGTCGTGCCGATCGTCACGCCGGAGGACACCTACGAGGGCTGAACCTTGCCGGAGCAGTCCTGGCACGTGCCGAAGATCTCCACGGTGTGGCTGACCTCGACGAACCCGTTCTCCGCCGCGATCCGGTCGGCCCACTTCTCCACGGCCGGGCCCTCGACCTCCACCGTGCGGCCGCAGCTGCGGCACACCAGGTGGTGATGGTGGTGCTGCGAGCAGCGGCGGTAGATCGCCTCACCGGTGTCGGTGCGCAGCACGTCCACCTCGCCGGCGTCGGCCAGCGACTGGAGCGTGCGGTAGACCGTGGTCAGGCCGATGCCCTCGCCGCGCTTGCGCAGCTCCTCGTGCAGCTCCTGGGCCGAGCGGAACTCGTCGAGCGAGTCGAGCAGCTTGGACACGGCGGTGCGCTGCTTGGTCGAACGCAGCCCTGGCACCGCGGTGGTCGGGCGCTCGCTAGTGGTCACATCTCCTCCGTCCGGGGGGTCCGGTCGGTCTGGTTGATACCACGCGGCCCCTCGTCCACGTGAGTGACCGCGTCCACCACGATGTGCGCCAAGTGCTCGTCGACGAGCCGGTAGACGACCTCGCGGCCGTGCCGCTCGCCGTGCACCACGCCCGCGGCCTTGAGCACCCGCAGGTGCTGGCTGATCAGCGGCTGGGCCACGCCCAGCGCCTCGACCAGCTCGTGCACGCACCGGTCCGCCTCGCGCAGTTGCAGCACGATCGCGATCCGCACCGGCGCGGCGAGCGCACGCAGCAGCTCACCGGCCGCGGACAGGGTCCGGGTCGGCTTCGGCGGCGCGGGCGGGGGTACGTGGCGTTCCGGGGAGTGCACGTGCTCGCCCCGCACTCCGACCGTCACGGCGCCTCCCACGTGGTATGGATTTTCACCACCGATACTACGGCGCTAGAGCACGGACACCGTGATGAGCACCAACACGGCGAGTACGAGCACCCTCAGGAGGCGCGCGCTCGGGGTGAGCAGGGGCCAGGTTGTCGCCAGAAGTGCCGCCACACCGAGCACCAACAGGCCCAGCAGCAGGGCGCCCACCGTGCCCTGCAACCACACGCCCAGCCCGAACAGCGCGAGGACCAGCAGGAACGCCGCCGGCGCGGGCACCCGCGAGAGCGGTCCAGCACCGGGGATCAGGGTCCGCTTCGAGTCACCAGCCACCATGGCATCCTTGCACCGTGCTGCTCGTGTGCCGCTTCACCGTGGCGGAAAGTGGTGTCGAGGCGTTCACCGAGCGTGTCGACCGGGCGTTGGTGCTGCTCACGGCCCAGCCCGGTTGTCGGCGGGCCCAGCTGTCCCGGTCGACCGACGAGGCGGACCGGTTCGTGCTGACGGTCGAGTTCGACTCGGTGGTGGCGTACCGGAGGGCGATGTCGCCGTTTGAGGTGCGCGAGCACGTCATCCCGCTCCTGTCGGAGGCGAACACCGACGAACCGGCCGCCTACGAGCCGCTGCTGGTCGCGGTGGACGGAGCCGTTCGCCGCGAGGTGAGCCTGCTGGCCCACGACGCCGGCACCGTCCGCCTGGGTGAGGCCGCCGGCCCGACCACCCCGCGCTAGTTCCGGCGACAACTCACGGCCCGCAGGCGCTCACGGCCCGCAGGCGTCCCTCGGTCGCCGTCAGGTCGGCGAAGTCCCACATCACGCGCGACTTGTCCGCCATCCCGGCAGCGTAAGCACAGGTGTGCCGTGGTCGCCCGATGGCGGCCCGACCGCAAGGACTACCCTGGCAAGCCCGTTTACCATCCCTTTCTGCATCTCCCGATGGAGTGTCCGTGGCAGCCGATCGCATCGAGACCGTCGTCAGCCTGTGCAAGCGTCGCGGGTTCGTGTACCCGTGCGGCGAGATCTACGGCGGCACAAGGTCGGCCTGGGACTACGGTCCGCTCGGTGTCGAGCTGAAGGACAACATCAAGCGCCAGTGGTGGAACTACATGGTGCGGGGCCGTGAGGACGTCGTCGGCCTGGACTCGTCGGTGATCCTGCCGCGCGAGGTGTGGGTGGCGTCCGGTCACGTCGAGGCGTTCGTCGACCCGCTGATCGAGTGCAACTCGTGCCACAAGCGGTTCCGGCAGGACACGTTGGTCGAGGAGTACGCCGAGCGCACCGGCAAGGACGTCGCCGAGGGTGACGTCTCCGACGTGCCGTGCCCGAACTGCGGCACCCGCGGTCAGTACACCGAGCCGAAGATGTTCAACGGCCTGCTCAAGACCCACCTCGGCCCGGTCGAGACCGACGAGGGCCTGCACTACCTGCGCCCGGAGACCGCGCAGGGCATCTTCACGAACTTCCTGAACGTGCAGACCACGTCGCGTCGCAAGCCGCCGTTCGGCATCGGCCAGATCGGCAAGAGCTTCCGCAACGAGATCACGCCGGGCAACTTCATCTTCCGCACGCGCGAGTTCGAGCAGATGGAGATGGAGTTCTTCGTCGAGCCGGGCACCGACGAGGAATGGCACCAGTACTGGATCGACGAGCGCTCGCGCTGGTACACCGAGCTGGGCATCTCCAAGGAGAACCTGCGGCATTACGAGCACCCGAAGGAAAAGCTCTCGCACTACTCGAAGCGCACCGTCGACATCGAGTACCGCTTCCAGTTCGGCGGTCAGGAGTGGGGCGAGCTGGAAGGCATCGCGAACCGCACCGATTTCGACCTGAACACGCACTCGAACCACTCGGGCGTCGACCTGTCGTACTTCGACCAGGCCACCAACTCGCGCTACCGGCCGTTCGTGATCGAGCCCGCCGCGGGTGTCGGCCGGCCGATGATGGCGTTCCTGCTGGAGGCCTACACCGAGGACGAGGCGCCGAACGCCAAGGGCGGCGTGGACAAGCGGGTCGTGCTGCGCCTGGACCGCAGGCTGGCCCCGGTCAAGGCCGCGGTGCTGCCGCTGTCGCGCAACGCCGACCTGTCGCCGAAGGCGAAGGACCTGGCCAACTCCCTGCGCAAGCACTGGAACATCGAGTTCGACGACGCGGGCGCCATCGGCCGCCGCTACCGCAGGCAGGACGAGATCGGCACGCCGTTCTGCGTGACGGTCGACTTCGACACCCTCACCGACCACGCGGTGACGGTGCGGGAGCGGGACACGATGTCGCAGGAGCGCGTGTCGATGGACCAGCTCGAGGGCTACCTGGCGGCCCGCCTGATCGGCGCCTGAGCACACGGTCCGCGACGGATTCACCGGTGGACGTCGAGCTGCCCGGTCGCCCTCGGGGTGACCGGGCAGCTCCCGGTTCAACGGCCGACGGGTCTGCCCGCACGACGCTGGTCAGGCGTCGACGACGACCACTTCGTAAGTGGGTGAGGTGGGCGGGAAACCGGTGTCGAAGTGCGCGTTCACCGCGGCGAGCCGGCTGCCGAACAACGCCGCCGTGGCCGGGACGCCGAAGAACGGACTGGTGATCACCTTCTCCAGCGTGCCGTGACCCAGGTCACCGCTCAGCTGGAAGCGGTCGATCCGGTTGTCGAAGTTCCGCACCGCCCACAGCCGCCGGCCCTGGAGCACGATGCCGTCGACGTTGGGCACCTCGACACCCTCGATGAGCGCGGAGGCACCGGTGGCGGGGTCGACGGTGTAGAGCCGTGCGTTCGCGGTGTGGGCGACGATCAGGGTCCGGCCGCCGGCGGTGGCCTGGATCCCGTTGAGGTTGAAGTCGCCGCTGATGTCGGCGGCCGGGCCGGTGAGGTCGAGCGTGTGGACCGCCCCCAGCGCGCCGTGCACGGCGATCGGCACGAAGAAGAGCTTCGCCTGCGTGGAGTCGGTGAACCAGGCGCCGCGGCGGGTGATGACCACGTCGTTGATGAGGCCGGCGGCGGTGAGCTGGAGGGTGGCGACGGGCGCGCGGGTGTGGATGTTGTAGACGTATGCCTGGCCGGTCGGTCCGCCGGCGACGAAGAGCAGGCCGTGCCGCACGTCGACCTTCATCCCGGCCGCCATCCGACCGTCGGGTGCGTCGATGAACAGCGTCGCGGTGCCGCGTCGGATGTCACCGCGGAAGATGTCGCCGGTGAAGAGGTCACCGGCGTAGAAGGTCGACCCGATGCCGGCGGCGATGCCCTCGGCGGACGTGGCGCCCGGCAGCACGATGACCTGGTCCGGTCTGGTGGCGGTGCCGGTTGCGGTGGCCGGCGTGACGGAGCCGACCAGCAGTCCCAGCGTCAGCAGCGGCACGGCCGCGCGCCGCAGGACCCGGGAGAACGGGTGGTTTCGGGGGATCATGTGATTGGACTCCTGTCGTGTCCCCAGTGGGTGGTCGGGGCCACGGGGAATTCCGGATCATCCGGAAAACGCCACGTCGCGCCCGTCAACCCAGCTTGAGCTGCCGACTCGCCGGACGCTCTGCGACGTCACCCACGGGGATGAAGCCGTGCATCTTGTGCGGCTGGACGGGATAACCACGGGGATGTGTCGACCGGGCGGCGTTCAGGCGTTGGCGCGGTGTTCGGATGGGCTGATACCGCGTTCCCGTTTGAACGCCGTGCTGAGCGCGAACGCGGTGCTGTAGCCGACCCGGCGGGCCACCGCGGCGAGGGTGGCGGACGGCTCGCGCAGCAGGTCGGCGGCCAGGGTGAGCCGCCAGTCGGTCAGGTAGGCCATCGGCGGTTCGCCGACCAGTTCGGTGAACCGCCTGGCCAACGCCGCCCGCGACACGCCGACCGCCTCGGCCAGCGCGGCGACCGTCCACGGACGGGCCGGGTCGCCGTGCAGGAGCCGCAGCGCACGCCCCACCACCGGGTCGGCGTGCGCCGAGTACCACGTCGGCGCGTTGGCCTCCGGACGGCAGAACCACGACCGCAGCACGGAGATCAGCAGCAGGTCCAGCAACCGGTCCAGCACCGCCTCCTGGCCCGGCTCGTCGCGTGCGATCTCCGCGGCCAGCAGCGGCACCAGGGGCAGTTCCGAGCTCGGCGCCACGAGGGACGGCGGCAGCACCGACAGCAGCCGCCGGCTCACCTCGCCGTCCAGCTGGTACGTGCCGCTGAGCATCACCACGGACCCGTCGGGGCTCGCGCCCCAAGTCCGCACGCCCAGCCCCCACTGCTCGCACAGCTCCGCGCCGTCCGGGGTGGTGCTGATCTCGCCGGGGTGGATCACCGCCTGCACCGGCGTGGCCGGGTCGTCGGCCAACGTGTACGGGTCGGGCCCGCGCAGCACCGCCACGTCACCGGCGTGCAGCGGCACGGGAACGCCGTCACCGGCCACCAGCCACCCGGAGCCGCGCACCAGCGCCACCACGGACAACGGCGCGCGGTCCTCGATGCGCAGCGACCACGGCGGGTCGAGGACGGTGCGCATGAGGAACGCGCCACGAGCGCGCGGCCCGTCCAGCAGCCCGGCGAGAGCGTCCACGTGCGCAAGCCTAGAGACGCCCGCGTATGCGTTCGAGCTCTCAGGCGATGGAAAGTCCAGGACCCGTCGACTTGACTGACCGCATGTTCCCCACGGTGACGATCATCGCGGCCCTCGGCTGCGGGATGATGGCAGGAGTCTTCTTCGCGTTCTCCGCGATGGTCATGCCCGGTCTGCGGCGGGCCGAGCCGGCGGAGGGCATCGCCGCCATGCGGTCGATCAACACCGCCCTGGTGAACCCGGCGTTCCTCGGGCTCTTCCTCGGCACGGCGGTCGTCGGCGTGGTCGCGGCGTTCGAGGGCGACCCGTGGGCGTGGGCGGGCGCGGCCCTCTACGTCCTGGGCGGGATCGTGTTCACGGCCGCCTTCCACGTCCCGCGCAACAACGAGCTGGAACGGCTCGGCACGCCCGAGTACTGGGAGCGCTACCTCCGCGAGTGGGTGCCCGCGAACCACGTCCGGGCGCTCCTGTCGCTCGCCGCCGGTGCGTCGTTCGTGCTGGCCGCCCTCCACTAGTCGTCACGGTGGGTGATCGTTCACCCGTTTGATGATCTGCGTCACGAACCATCGAGTGAATATCCAGGTGAGTGCACGAAGAAGCTTCCGCATTAACCCTCACGTCACCCTGCTTTGTGACACTGGAGTCAGTCGCAGCTCATCGGGGGGTGTCATGGCGCGTGTTGTCGTAACAATGGTCGCATTGGCGCTCCTCGCCGTGCTGGCCCCATCACCGTTCGGTCACGCCCAGGTCGTGCGGGTCGCTCCCGCCGTGCACGCGACGGCGGCCGGGTCCGAAGAGGAACCCGTCCGGGAGTGCCGCAACGGTCCCGAGCCGCGATCTTGGTCCACCCGATCGTCGCCGGCCAGACCCGCCGAGAACGCCTCGCGCCAGGTCGTCGGCACGAAGCGCCGCGACGCCGCGGCGTGCGTCGCCCCGACCACCGGACGAGGACGGCAGGAACACCTCCGCACCTGGTCGACCCCATCGGCCTTACAGGTGTTCCGGCACTGATCGGCGCCCCACCGCCAGTCGATCGCATCGTCCGACCACCGACGAGTGGGGAAAATCCGATGGAATTCCGTCAACTGGTCCAGCACGCCCGCACGCATTCGCTGCGCAGATCCCCCGAAACGGGGCGCAGGCTCGCCGCCGGCCAATCACCGACCGCACTGTTCATCACCTGCGCAGACTCACGCATCGTGACCGCCGACATCACCGGCGCCGAGCCGGGCAGCCTGTTCGAACTGCGCACGGCGGGCAACGTCATCCCCGCCTACCACCCCGAGTCCGCGTCCAGCGAGATCGCGACCATCGAGTTCGCGGTCGTGCAGCTGGGCGTCACCGAGATCGTGGTGTGCGGGCACTCGCACTGCGGCGCGGTCAAGGCCCTCCACGCGGGCCGGCCCGCGCTCGACCACCTGCCCAACATGCGGCGCTGGCTCGCCTCGCACGCCCGGTTCCGATCGGGCACCGCGCGGCCGGACGAGGCGCTGCGCGCGGAGGGCCAACAGCACGTCCTCGCCCAGCTCGACGAGCTGGGCGACTACCCGTTCGTGCGGGAGCGCGTCGAATCCGGCGACCTGCGCGTGCACGGGTGGTTCTACGACATCGAGTCCGGTGAGGTCTTCGCCCACCGCTCGGACCTGTTCCAGCCGCTGTGAGCGGCTGCCCCGACTTCCGCGGAGTCATCGAGTGAGCATGAAAACCGAACGTTCCGCCCCGCCGGGGCGGCCGTCCTTCTGGCCCGACGTCGGCGCGTCGCTGGTGGTGTTCCTGGTGGCGCTCCCGCTGTGCGTGGGCATCGCCGTGGCCTCCGGCGTCCCGGCGGAACTGGGCATCATCACCGGTGTGGTGGGCGGCCTCGTGGTCGGCCTGCTGCCCGGCAGCACCATGCAGGTCAGCGGACCGGCGGCGGGCCTGACCGTGCTGGTCGCGGACACCGTCGCGGCGCACGGCCTGGGCGCGCTCGGCCTCATCGTCCTCGGGGCGGGCCTGCTCCAGGTGTCGATGGGCCTGCTGCGGCTGGGCCGCTGGTTCCGCGCCATCTCGCCCGCCGTGGTCCAGGGCATGCTCGCGGGCATCGGCCTGGTGCTCGTGCTGGGCCAGCTCTACCCGTTCGCCGGGCAGGACCAGCCCGCGACGACCGGTGACAAGATCTCCGGGCTGCTCGACCTCGCCCGTGCGGCGGTGACGACGTCGGTCGGCTTGAGCGGCCTGGCCGTCGGCGTGCTGACGCTGGTGGTGGCGTGGCTGTGGAAGCGCACGCCGTGGCGCGCGGTGCCGGGCATGCTGGTGGCCGTCGTGGTCGCCTCCGCGGTCGGGGTGCTGCTGCCGTTGCCGCGCATCTCGGTCGGCCCGCTGACCGAGGTGGTGTCGCTGGTCGACTTCTCCCTGCTGGACGCCGGTGTGCTGGGCGCGATGCTGACGTTCGCCCTGGTGGCGTCGGCGGAGAGCCTGTTCAGCGCGGCGGCCGTGGACCGGATGCACAGCGGTCCCCGGACGAGGTACGACAAGGAACTCGTCGCGCAGGGCGTCGGCAACACGGTGTGCGGTGTGCTCGGCGCGTTGCCGATGACCGCCGTGATCGTGCGCAGCGCGTCCAATGTGGACGCCGGCGCCCGCACCCGCCTGTCCCGCGTGCTGCACGGCGCGTGGCTGCTGGTGTTCGTGGTGCTGCTGCCGGACGTGCTGTCGTACGTCCCGCTGGCGGTCCTGGCCGCGCTGCTCGTGCAGGCGGGCTGGAAACTCCTGGCGCCCAGGCAAGTCCTGGACCTGGCCCGCGCCGACCGCGCGGAAGCCGCCGTGCTGGTGCTCACCGCCGGTCTGATCGTGCTGACGGACCTGCTCACCGGCACCCTCGTCGGCCTGCTGGCGGCGGTGGTCAAGACGGCCTGGGACATGTCCCGCCTGACCGTCACGGTGACCGCGCACGGCGAGGACCACCACCACGTGGCGGTGCGCGGCAACGCGACGTTCCTCAAGCTGCCCGGACTCCTGGAAACCCTGGAAGCCCTGCCCGACAGCAGGGTCCGGGTGGACCTGACCGGCGTCCACCACCTCGACCAGGCGTGCGGCCAGGCGATCGACCACTGGGCCGCGCGGCGCGCCGGCGTGGAACTGATCCACCCGGTGTCCGCCGACTGATCAATCCGGGAACGGACCGACCGGAAGCGTTCTCGAAGGGTGTCGTGCCCCTGTGCGTCGCGCAGGGGCACGACGCCCTGCTCCACGTCGACCAAGGCCACGCAGTGGCGACACCTTGTCGTCACCCTCCGATCTCGGTGACCACGGACCGTAGCGCCGAGTAAGTTGTCCGGTGCTCGTCCGGATCGAGGGAGTGACGTGACGACAGTCGAAGCTTCGGTGGTGCCCGTTCAGGGACAGCTCGTCACGGTGCGTAATCGCCAGTGGGTCACGTCGGACGTCGTGCGCAGTGAGATCGCGAGCAGCGACCCGCACTTCTTCTCCACCCCGCCGACGCACCTCGTGACGCTGGTCAGCATCGAGGACGACGCCCGGGAGGAGACGCTCCAGGTCGTCTGGGAGCTGGAGATCGGCGCGGTGGTCCACGAGACGGCCGTGCTGCCCGGCCCCGAGCACGGCTTCGACGACCCGGCCGAGCTGGACGCCTTCCTCGACGCGGTGCGCTGGGGCGCCATCGCCTCGGCGGACACCACCGCGCTCCAGGCCCCGTTCCGCTCGGGCATCCAGATCGAGGACTACCAGCTCGACCCGGTGGTGCGGGCCCTGTCGATGCCGCGCACGAACTTGCTGATCGCGGACGACGTCGGCATGGGCAAGACCATCGAAGCGGGTCTGGTCATGCAGGAACTGGCGCTGCGCCACCGCGCCCGCACGATGCTGATCGTGTGCCCGGCCGGGTTGACCCTGCAGTGGCGTGACGAGATGCGGGACAAGTTCGGCCTGGACTTCCGCATCGTCGACTCCGACCTGCTCAAGCAGTTGCGCCGGGCACGCGGCCCGCACACCAACCCGTGGACGCACTACCCGAGGCTCATCGTCAGCATCGACTGGCTCAAGCGGACCCGCCCCATGCGCCTGCTCGACCAGGTCCTGCCGAGCACCCCGGAGTACCCGAGGAAGTTCGACCTGCTCGTCGTGGACGAGGTGCACACGTGCGCGCCGTCCGGTCGCGGCAGGTACGCGGTCGACTCGCTTCGGACCAAGGCCGTCCGCACCCTGGCCCCGCACTGCGAGCACCGCC
Source organism: Saccharothrix deserti (assembly GCF_009769385.1). Classification (GTDB taxonomy): domain Bacteria; phylum Actinomycetota; class Actinomycetes; order Mycobacteriales; family Pseudonocardiaceae; genus Actinosynnema; species Actinosynnema deserti. Next base: position 372,256 of record NZ_ML775960.1, on the reverse strand, counting down.
TGTTCCTGTCGGCGACTCCGCACAACGGATACCTGGAGTCCTTCACCGCGCTGCTGGAGCTGCTGGACGACCAGCGTTTCGCGCGCAACGTCAGGCCGAGCGAGGCGCAGCTCAAGCGGGCGATGGTGCGCAGGCTCAAGAGCGAGTTGCCGAAGAAGTGGGACGGCTCGTCGTACTTCGGCACCCGTGAGCTGGACTACCTGGAGGTGGATCACTCCGCCGAGGAGCGCCACGCCCACGACCTGCTGCGCCAGTACAGCGAGAGCCGACGCGGCACCGGCTCCAAGACGGCCGCGGACTTCGTCACCACCCTGCTCAAGCGCCGGCTGTTCTCCTCGCCCAAGGCGTTCGCCGAGACGGTCGACGTGCACCTGACGACGATGGCGGAGCGCGAACGCGACACCGACGGCCGACCTCTCGCACACGCGTTGCCCGTGTTGATCGACCGGGTCACCGAGGCCGCGGACGAGGACGACGCCGACAGCAGCCGCTACCGGGAAGCCGAGGCGGACGCCCTGCGCGTGGCCCGCCGCGGCGCACCCCCGTTGTCGGCTCGGGAGAAGGCGCTGCTGGAGCAGCTGCGCGACTGGGCACGGGACGCGCAGAACCGCGCGGACCGCAAGGTCGCCGCGCTGCTGGCGCACCTCCGGCCGATCGTGGACCGGGACGACGAGCGGATCATCATTTTCACCGAGTACCGGGACACCCAGCGCTGGCTGCACGAGCGGCTGCTGAACGCGGGCTACCGGCCGGAGAAGATCGCCCTGCTCTACGGCGGCCAGGACGTCGACGAGCGGGAACGCATCAAGAACGTCTTCACCGAGGATCCGCGGCTGGACGAGATGCGCATCCTGCTGGCGACGGACGCGGCCAGCGAGGGCATCAACCTGCAACGCCACTGCCACCGCGTGCTGCACTGGGAGATCCCGTGGAACCCGAACCGGCTGGAGCAGCGCAACGGTCGCGTCGACCGGCACGGGCAGCCCGCGGAGGTGGTGAAGGTGCACCACTTCGTGCCGAAGGGCTGGGAGAAGGAGGACTTCGCCGAGGGATCGCTGGAGGACGAGTTGGCCTTCCTGGAGGTCGCCGTCCGCAAGGTGCACCAGATCCGCGAGGACCTCGGCAGCGCGGGTGAGGTGATCGCCGCGCAGATCGAGCAGAAGATGGTCGGTGAGCGCGGTGACTGGCAGACCGCGGACCGGGAGATCGTCCAACGCTCCGGCCGCGCACGCCTGAAGGTGGAGCGCGACCTCGCCCGTGACCTGGAACGGCTGACCGAGGAGCTGCGCTCCAGCCGTGCCAAGCTCAACCTGAACCCGGAGACGGTGCGCCGGGTGGTGAGCACCGCCCTGCGGCTGGCACACCGCCAGGACCTGCGGCCCGCGACACCGCCGCCGGGGTTCGGCGGCGAGGTGTTCCGGCTGCCCGAGTTGCCGGGCGCCTGGGCTTCGGCCCGCAACGAGGGCCTGCGCCACCCGGTCACCGGTGAGGAGCGGCCGGTCAGCTTCGACCAGGAGGCTGTCGGCGGACGCACCGACGTGGTGCTGCTGCACTTGGGGCACCGGCTGGTGCAGATGTGCATGAGGCTGCTGCGCGCCGAGCTGTGGGCGCAGACGAAGGCCGGTGCGGGCGGGAAGCTGCGCCGCATCACCACGCGGGTCGTCCGCGGTGACACGTTGCGCGTGCCCGCGGTGATCGCGCACGGCCGCGTCGTCGTCACGGGTGCGGACGGCAGTCGACTCCACGAGGAGATCGTGTCCGCGGGTGGTCTGATCGAGCAGGGCAAGTTCTCGCTCATCCGCAAGGTCGACGAGGTGGACGCCCTGCTGGCCGCCGCGTCGGAGGAGCCGGCCGACGCCATGCGCGACAAGTTCACCGAGCTGTGGCCGACGCTGTCCGACCCGCTGGCCAAGGCCCTGAACACCCGCGCCGACCAGCGGCTGCGCAGTATGCGGGCGATGCTGCGCGACCGGTGCGACGAGGAGGTCGAGGGCATCGGCAAGGTGCTGGAGGAACTGGCGAAGTCCATCGAGATCGCGCTGGACGACCAGGACGTGTGGCAGCCGAGCCTGTTCGAGATCGACGAGCGCGACCAGCTCAACGCCGACCGCGATGCGCTGCGGGCCCGGCTGGAGGCGATCCCCGAACAGCGGGAGCGGGAGGAGAAGGCGTTGCGCCGCCGCTACGCCGACCCCACGACCCGGTGGTTCCCGGTGGCCGTGACGCTGCTGGTGCCGTCCGCGATCGCACGAGGAGCAACCCGATGACCGCCGCGTCGGCCAAGTCGCCCGGGACGCGACGTCCCAAGGCGCCCAGCGCGGTGGAGCAGCACGCCGAGTGGATCGCGCTGCTGCGCCCGGACGGCCCGTTCATCGGCCTGCCCGTGCTCACCTCCGCGTTCCCGAACGGCGTCGAGGCGTTGCCCCAGCCGCTGCGGGAACGGGTGCGGCAGGCGTGGGCCGAGTTCGACGCCGACCCCGACCGACTGCGCGTGCTGTGGCAGGACTTCGTGTTCGGTGACCTGCTGCGCTACCCGCCGTCCGTGCTGCGCGACACCGCGTTGGCCGAGTTCGAGATCGAAGGCCCGGTCAAGCCCGACCAGGTGGCGATCGGCCCCGATCCGCAGGCACCCGGCGGCCGGGCGGCGAAGCTGCACGTCTACCGGCACGAGGTCGAGCCCGAGCTGGCCGCGCGGGTGTGTCGTGACACCGGCACGCCGCTGGCGCTGCTCACCGACGGCCGTTTCTGGACTCTGGTGCACGCCCGCCCCGGCGGCCCGACGAGCACGGCCGTGTTCGACGCCGACCTGTGGTCGGAGGAGCCGCTGCTGCTGCGCGCCTTCGCGTCCCTGTTGTCGGCCCAACGCGTGCTCGCGCCCTCGGACCGGCCGGACACGCTGGCCGCGTTGTTCGCCCGCACCGAGGACGAGCAGTCCCAGGTCACCGACACGTTGGGCAACCAGGTTCGGCAGGCGGTGGAACTGCTGGTCGGCGAGTTCGCCCGGCTCGACCGCGAGGCGGGCGGCGCGCTGCTGGCCGACGTGGAGGAGCGGGAGATCTACCGGGCCGCCCTGACCACGTTGATGCGCCTGGTGTTCCTGCTCTACGCCGAGCAGCGCGAGCTGCTGCCCGTCAAGGACCCGGTGTACGCGGGCGGGTATGCCGTCACCGAGCTGTACCAGCAGCTGACCGAGGATCGTGACCGGCTCGGCGAGGAGGTCATCGACCGGCGCGAAGCCGCCTGGTTCCGGCTGCTGGCGACGTTCAGCGCCATCCACGGCGGCTGCGAACACCCGGAGCTCCGGATTCCGGCGCACGGCGGCTCGCTGTTCGACCTGGCCGCGCACGCCTGGCTGACGACCATGCTGGTCACCGACCGGGTCGTGCACGAGATCCTGGACGCGTTGCTGGTGCTGAAGCACCGCGGCAAGGCCGCCGAGCGGTTGAGCTACACGGGGTTGGACGTCGAGCAGATCGGCCACGTGTACGAGGGTCTGTTGGAGTTCTCCTGCAAGAAGGTCGACGAGCCGTACCTCGGGTTGATCGGCAGGCTGGAGCCCGAGCTGTCGCTGGCGGACGTCGAGGCCGGTGCGGACCTGGCGAGAGCCTGCGACCTGAAGCCACACCAGGTGGAGAAGGCCCTCGCCGCCCAACCCACGGCGAGTGATGTGGCCGCCCTGCACGCCGCGTGCGACAACGACTCCGAGTTGACCGAGCGCGTCCGGCCGTTCTGGGGGTTGCTGCGCAAGGACCTGCGCGGCGAGCCCACCGTGTTCCCGGCCGGGTCGGTGCTGTTCACCAAGGTCGACGACCGGCGGGCGACCGGCACCCACTACACGCCGAAGGCGTTGGCCAGGGAAGTCGTGGAGCACACCCTCGCGCCGCTCTGCTACGTCCGCGAGGAGACCGGTGAGTCCCGGTTGCGTGCGCCTGACGAGTTGCTGCGGCTCAAGGTGTGCGACCCGACGATGGGATCGGGCGCGTTCCTCGTGGCGGCCTGCGACTACCTCGCCACGCGGCTGGTCGAGGCGTGGGAGCGCGACGGGTACCCCGAGGGTGTCGGTGGGACCGCGGAGGACGTGAAGCTCGCCGCCATGCGGCGGGTTGCCGCCAAGTGCGTCTACGGCGTGGACCGGGACGACATGGCGGTAGAACTCGCCAAGCTGTCGCTGTGGCTGGTGACGCTGGAGCGCAACAAGCCGTTCGGCTTCCTGGACCACGCCCTGCGGTGCGGCGACTCGCTGATCGGTGTGGTGAACGAACGCCAGCTCGAACGCTTCCACCTCGACCCGGACAGCGCTCCCGAACAGGGCTGGACTTTCGGGTTCCCCAGTGACTTGATCGGCCCCGCGCTCAACGAAGCCGCCGAGCTGCGCCAGGAGATCGAGGACAGCCCCGCGGATGATCTGAGGCAGATCGAGGAGAAGGCCGCCAAGCTGGTTCGCGCCGACTGGCTGACCCGCCGGTTGCGACAGGTCGCCGATGTGGTGGTCGGCGCGGCGTTGAGCACCGCGGGACAGAGTGACGAGCGCTACCGGGATCGCCTGGCCGGCCCGGCGAAGGAAGCCATCGACCTGTTGCGGGAGCCGGCCCACGACTCTCCCGCCGAGAGGGCACTGGTCGGTACGGTGAACGACTGGCTGAAGGGCAGCCGATCGCAGCCGATCCGGCCGTTCCACTGGGCGCTGGAGTTTCCCGAGGTGCTGCGGCGCGGCGGCTTCGACGCCATCGTGGGAAATCCGCCGTTCATGAAGGGATCGAGCATTTCGGCGAACGTGGGCCGTGATGTCCGGGACTTCATGGTCGAGCGCATTGCGAAGAACCGAAAAGGCAGTGCGGATCTTTCGGTCTACTTCCTGCTCCGCGATGTCGAACTGTCGCCTGCCGGTCGAACGGGTCTCATAACCACCAAGACCATCGCCGAGGGTGCTTCGAGGAGAGTGGGCCTCGGGGCGCTGCCCAAGGGGGTGGAGATCGTCCGGGCCGTCAAGAGTATGCCGTGGCCCAACGATGCGGCGGTGTCGGTGGCCCTTATTTGGCTCGCCGGCAAGCGCCTTGATCGGGAAGTGAGCTACCTTGACGGGCGGGAGGTCTCCGAGATCTCCAGTTACCTGGACGAGAAATCCGACGACCTGCCTGACGTCCAACGACTGTCGGCGAACGCGGGCTATGCTTTCCTCGGTGTCAAGCCGTACAGTCCGGGTTTCATTCTTTCGGCCGCTGAGGCGCGAGATCTGATCGAAAAAGACGAGCGCAATGCCGATGTGGTCGTGCCCTACATCAACGGCGACGATCTGAACTCGCGCTACGACCTGTCGGCGGGGCGGTGGATCATCGACTTCAAGGACATGTCGAGAGAGGCGGCGGAGACCTATCCCGCCGTCTTCGACATCGTCGCGGACCGGGTTGTCGCCGATCGGTCCCGCAAGAAAGACGGGGAGTACGTGGTTCCGAAGAAGCTTCGGGACAACTTCTGGCTGTACGAGACCCGTCGACCGGGATTGTTCGCGGCCATGCGAGGGCTCTCGCGGGTCATCGCGATGTCCCAGACCAGCAAGACTCAAATTCCTGTCATGATTCCAGTCGGCCAGATGCTGGATCAGAAGCTCGTCGTCTTCCCCTCGGACAGCTTCGCCGAGTTGGCACTGCGGTCGAGTGCTCTTCAGTACTGGTGGACCATGCGATTCGGAACCCCGATGCGTGTCGATGCGGTGTACACCCCTTCCGAGTGTTGTGAGAAGTTCCCGGTCCCGGTGGCGACGTCGGACATGCATCGGGCGGGGGAGAACCTGCACGACATCAGGCAGGCGGTCATGCTTGCCGAGAAAATCGGTCTCACCGATCTCTACAAGACCGTTCACGCGCGCGGTGTCGGTGGCGAAGTGGTCGACCGACTCCGTGATGCGCACCAAGAAGTCGACCGATCGGTGGTCGCCGCCTACGGTTGGTCCGATGTGGATCTCCGTCACGACTTCTACGAAACCAGGCAGGGCGAGCGCTACACCATTCACCCGGATACTCGGAGCGTTCTGCTGACGCGCTTGTTCCAGCTGAATCACGAATACCACGCCGAGGAAGTCGCGCAGGGGTTGCACTCCAAGGGGAAGGGCAAGCGGAAGGCGGCGGCTTCCGCCGACCCGCCCTCGATCGCGGGCGAGTTGTTCCCGCCCGAGGGGGCGTTGTTCTAGCCGAGTGACCCGGACTTGATCGCGTCTCCCGACCTTCGTCAGAACAACCCGCCGTCGGTCGGCGGTGCTGGCGCTGTCCCGCGCTTCGAGCCGCTACCCCGATGCGGCCCGAGCGCGACCTCCTCGGCGTAGCGCTGGTGGTTCAGCTCCAGCAACCGGTCCAGGACCTCGACCTGGGCAACCGGGTCGATCGTGAACCGACGTCCTTGTCGTGTGTCGTGGAACCCGTGTCCGAGGCCGAGATCGGACCACCCGTACGCCTCGGCGGTCGCATCGTCCACTTCGGTGTGGATCTCACGCAGCCGCCGCACCTCAGGGTCGTTGACCGATTCGTCGTGCACGAGGTTGTAGAGCTTCGTCAGGCCGAGTTGTCGGTCCAGCATGACGCCACGACGAAACCGGTGCAGTTCCTCGCCTGCCCGATCCATCCGCGCGGTCAGCTCTGGCTGCGGAAACGTCTCGAATCCGTCGGATGGTGTGTAGCGGGCGTCCGTCCGCATAGTCGATGCGCCTTTGATGGTCCACCACGCAAAGTGCAGGTTACTGGACAGGAGGCTTAGGTGCGCGTCTCGATCGGTCGCGAAGACACCCAACATGTGTGAGAACACCTGACCGGTTGGAACCCAGAGAGGCAATCCGGTTCTGCTGACCAACGCGATTGTGAGAACCCGCTTCAACTCGCCCACAGCCTTGTATAATTCCGGCCTGATGCGCTCGTACTGCCACCACCTTTCGCGAGCGGTCTTGCTGTACTTGTTTCGGATTCTTTCCGGCTTTACCTTGTGTTCGACAATGGCAAAGCATTCCGTGTACTCGGCCGCGCGCGCCTCATTCCAGTCATGGAAATTTATTGTCCACCGTGCCGCGGAGCAGTCAGGCCGGGAGTTCAGGTCTTCGCCGTTGAGGTAGGGGAACAGCACGTCGCGGTTGCGGTTACTCCGCGCGATCAACTCGGCCGCATGTGCCGGTTCGATCAAAAAGCCGGTGCCCAGGATGTTGGTGCCCTGGAACGACTGCCCTGCATTCGAGGCCAAGCGGTGAGGGTTGCCGGATGCGCGGGATGGTGGGTCGAGCGACGGCGTGATGTCCGAGACCTGCCGGCCATCGAGGTGGAAGACTTCTCCTTCCTCGGTGTGGCCGACCCACAGCAGCGACACCTCCAGCGATGCCGTGCCGGGCCACGGTTGGGACTTGATCGCGCGGTAGATGCGCCAGCCATGCCTGGTGGCTTGGTCGAGTCCGACTTCACGGGTGTCGCCTTGGGCGATGGTGTTGGTGGCGATGATCCCGACGCGACCACCGGCCGAGATCTCCAGGTTGCGCAGCAGGAAGTACGAGCACAGGTCCGCGCTTCCCCGCTTGCCCTTGGCTAATCGGGTGACCAGGTACTCGCGCACGTCATGGCCGATCGAGCCGGTCAGGCGTTGACCGCCCACGAACGGCGGGTTGCCGACGATGGCGTCGAAGCCACCGCGTCGCAGGACTTCCGGGAACTCCAGCGCCCAGTGGAATGGCCGCAGGGGACGGGACCGGCCACCGGTCAGCCATTCGGCGACGACCCGCCGCACCTTGCGTTCGACTGGGCCGTTCTCCTCTTCTTCCGCCAGCAGGCCGATGGCCTCCTCGGACACGGCGGCGAGCCGATCCCGGTAGCGCTGCTCACCCTGGCCGAACGTGCTCAGTGCCGCGCCCACCACCACATCGGCGATGAATCGTAATCGGCGGGTCAGCCGGTCGGCGCGGTTGAGCTTGTCCTGCTTCTCGTTGATCTGCCGGATGTCGTCGGCGGCGCGGTCCTCGATGCACCTGCGCAGGTCCGCCACTTCGGCGAGCACCGGGCTGATGAGCTCTTCGGCGATGCCGAAGGTCCACCGGCCGGAGTCGAGGCCCGCGCGGTCCGGGTCCAGGTGGAAGCTTTCGACCTGGCGTTCGCTAATCAGGCCGATCAGGGAGTCGCCACAGCGAAGCGCGTGGTCCACGAAGCTGAACGGCCTGCCCTTGGCAAGCGTCAGCAACCACAGGGACAGTTTCGCCAGATCCACGGCGAGTTCGTCGCGGTCGACGCCGTAGAGGCAGCGGGCCGCGATCATGCGCATCGCGGCGAGCCTGATGTCCTCCGCAGTGCCGCCGATACCGCTGGGGTAGCCGTCCCGCTCCCAGGCCTCCACCAGGCGGTCGGCCAGGTACTCGCACGCCGAAACCAGGAATCCGCCGGACCCCATCGTCGGGTCGCACACCTTGAGCGACAGCAGTTCCTCGGCCGTGCGGGGACGAGAGACGCCGGAGGCCTCGCGCACTCGGCATAGCGGTGCGAGCGTGTGCTCGACAATCTCTCGCGCGAGAGCACGAGGGGTGTAGTACGTCCCCGTGGCACGTCGGCCGCTGTCGTTGGTGAACACGACCGACTTCGCGGGGAACACGGTCGGCGCACCGCGCAGGTCCTTGCGCAGCAGGCCCCAGAACGGCCGGACGCGCTCCGCCAGCTCGGAATCGTTGTCGCACGCGGCGTGCAGAGCGGCCAAATCATTCGGTGTGGGTTGGGCGGCGAGCGCCTTCTCCACCTGCCTGGAGGTGAGCCCGCAAACCTCCTTGAAATCAACCCCGGCTTCGACCCGTGCCAACGGCAGTTCGGGTTCCCGCTTGCCGATCAAGCCCAGGTACGGCTCGTCGACCTTGCGGCAGGAGAAGTCCAGCAGACCCTCGTAGACGTGCCCGATCTGCTCCACGTCGAGAGCCTGGTAGCTGAGTCGTTCAGCCGCCTTGCCGCGGTGCTTGAGCACCAGCAACGACTCCAGGATCTCGTGCACCACCCGGTCCGTGACGGGCACGGCGGCCAGCCACGGTGACACCGCGGGATCGAACAGCGAGCCGCCGTGGGCCGCGATCCGCAGGTCGGGGTGTTCGCTGCCGCCGTGGATCGCCCGGAACGTGGCCTGCAGTCGCAGCCAGGCGGCGCTGCGTCGGTCGCCGACCTCCTCGCCGTGTCGGTCGCGGTCCTCGCTCAGCTGCCGGTGCAGCGTCGTGACCGCGTACCCGTCGCGGTAGACCGGGTCTTTGACGGGCAGCAGTTCGCGTTGCTCGGCGTAGAGGAGGAACACCAGGCGCATCAGTGTCCTCAGCGCGCCCCGGTAGATGCTCCGCTCGTCGACCTGGGCCAGCACCGTCCCACCGGCTTCGCGGTCCAGCCGGGAGAGCTCGCCGACCAGCAGCTCCACCGCCTGCCGGACCTGCTCGCCCAACGTTCCGGTGATCCGGGTCTGCTCGTCCTCGGTCCTGGCGAACAACGCGGTCAGCGTGTCCGGCCGGTCCGAGGGCGCCAGGACCCGCTGCGGCGACAGCAGGGAGGCGAACGCCCGCAGCATGATCGGCTCCTCCGACCACAGGTCCGCGTCGAACACGGCCGTGCTGGTGGGGCCGCCGGGACGGGCGTGGACGAGCGTCCAGAACCGACCGTCGGTCGACAGCGCCAACGGCGTCCGGGTGTCCCGGCACACGCGGGCGGCCAGCTCGGGGTCGACCTCACGGCGGTAGACGTGCAGACGCACCGCGTGACCGCCCGAGCCGGCTGCTCCGAGCACGACCTGGTCCGGTTTGAAGGGACCACGGATGTCCACATCGGACACTGCGGTTTCCCGAAGCGCGGCGGGTGGGTAGCGGAGCAGTTCGCCGAGCACGAAGTCCTGCCAGCGCGTCCGGAGTCGGTCGGGATCGGCGTCGAATTCCCCCCACGCCTGGCGTGTCCTTTCCCGCAAAATGCGGGACAGGTTCTCCACTCCGCCCGGAAAAACCTCTGTGAGTACCGGGAGTCCGATGAACGGACCGGTTGGGCGTAGCAGTGTCAGCCATTCGCCGTGCTGTTCGGCAACGGTCAGTGGCGGTTTGGCCGCCGTTTTCGTATTCAGCGCCGTGCTATTGATCTGCCCTGTTTTGGTCGCCACAGGGTCCTAGCGGAGGGGTGCGGAATTCATTACGGTCGGTGTGGCCGGCTACCGTACGGCCATGAGCGAGAAGCCCGTCCTGGCCGTGCCCGAGGCGCGGGCCATCCGCGACGAGTTGCAGCGGTTGGTGCTCGCCGACCTGCTCGGGCCGCTGGAGGGCGAGCACGAGGAGTTCACCCGCGAGGACCCGCTGGACCGCTATCCGCTGGGCAGGCTCGCACCGCGCGGTGAGGTGATCGAGCCCGAGACCCAGGACGAGTTGGCCGAGAGCCCGGCCATCGATCCCGAGGAGGGCGGCCAGGAGCCGAGCGCGCCCAACATGGCCAGCCTCGCGCTGTCGTCGATCGGGTTCACCGCGACCGTCGCCGGTGACGTCGAAACGCTGGAGGTGAACGCCGAGTGGGCGCGCTACGAACGCGTCGTGGCGGAGACCGGGGAAGGCTTGCCGGACCGCGTCTGGCGGCGTGTTCCGATGAGCGGTGTCGTCACGGTCGCGCTGAACGAAGCGGCGCTCCAGGAAGGGCTGTTGCCGCCCGTGCCGGCGCACGCGGAAGCGCCGAACGTCGTCGTACGCGGGCGGGTTCGTCGCCACGACGACGACTGGCTGGTGTCGCTGTTCCTGGAGAACCGGCAGCCACGCGGGTCCGGTCGGGCATCGGCGGACTGGTTGTTCCAGGTGGAGTTGTCGGCCGCAGCGCCGGACGGGGCCGAGGTGTTCCTCCCCAGGCCGGACCGGCCCTCCGGTGGGCACAAGGCCGACCAGGCCGAGCAACGGGGCCTCGCCATGGCCTACCGCTTCACCCCCGAGTTCGCGGTCGGTCATGGTGTGGCCGTGCACGCGGACCGGCACACCGACCGGTCGTTGCGGGCAATTCGGCTGACCACGCGCACCGTGCCGGACATCGAGATGCCCGCGACGGACGTTCCGGACCCCGAACGGGACGCCGACCTGACCGCGTTGCGTGATGTCGTGCTCGACATGACCCGGCTCGCGGATCTCGCGGAAGGGCCGTCGGAAGAGCTGTCGGCAGTGCTGCGCCCGCTGGTGACCGGCTACCGGGACTGGATCGACCGGCGTGCCGGGGAAGTGGACGCATCCGACGCGCACCTCGACGGCCACCGTGACGAGGCGCTGAACGCGCTGATCGCCGCACGACGTGCGGCCGACCGCATCGAGGCCGGGGTGGAGCTGCTGGAGACCGATGCCCACGCGCGCAAGGCGTTCGGTTTCGCCAACCGCGCGATGGCCCGGCAGCGCCTGCACACCATCGCCGCCGACGAGCGGCGCGCGCACCCGTCGAAGCTGCTCGACGACGTGGTCACGGAGGTCGACGTGCCGCGCAACCGCAGTTGGCGACCGTTCCAGCTCGCGTTCATCCTGCTCAACCTGCCCGCGTTGGCCGACCCGCGGCACGTCGAGCGGTCCGAGGGCGCCGACGACGGTCTGGTCGACCTGCTGTGGTTCCCGACCGGTGGCGGCAAGACCGAGGCGTACCTGGGGCTCACCGCTTTCACGCTGGCGATCCGCAGGCTCCAACCCGCGTACGGCGGGCTGCGCGCGGACGAGGGTGTGGCCGTTCTGATGCGGTACACGCTGCGGCTGCTGACCATCCAGCAGTTCGAGAGGGCGACCACGCTCATCTGCGCCACCGAGGTGCTGCGGCGTGACGATGAGGCGACCTGGGGTTCCGCGCCGTTCCGCATCGGGCTGTGGGTAGGCGGCCGGGTCACGCCCAACCGCACCGACCACGCCGCCGACTGGGTCAAGGAGGTCCGCCGCTCCAGCGGCAGGCCGACCCTCGGGCAGGGCTCGCCGCACCAGCTCACCAGCTGTCCCTGGTGCGGCGCCGCGATCGAGAAGGGGCGCGACATCGAGGTCGACCCGACCCGCCGGCGGACGCTGATCCAGTGCTCCGACGTGTTCTGCCCGTTCGGCTCCATCGCGGGGCCGACGGAGGTGTCGAACCGGGGACTGCCGGTGCTCGTGGTGGACGAGGAGATCTACCGCCATCCGCCCGCCCTGCTGATCGCCACCGTGGACAAGTTCGCGCAGCTGCCCTGGAAGGGGGAGACGGCGGCGCTGTTCGGGCGCGTCAGCAAGCGCTGCGAGCAGCACGGGTACCTGACCGAAGACCTGGAACAGGCCGACTGGGAGCGGGCCAGGCACCCCGGCCGCGTGGTCGGCACGAGCGCCATCCGGCCACCCGACCTGATCATCCAGGACGAGCTGCACCTCATCTCCGGCCCGCTCGGATCGTTGGTCGGGCTGTACGAGACCGCCGTCGACCGGTTGGCGACGTGGAAGCTCGAAGGCGGCCGGTCCGTGCGGCCCAAGGTGATCGCGTCCACGGCGACGGTCCGCCGCGCGACCCGGCAGATCCACGACCTGTTCCACCGCCGGACCGAGGTCTTCCCGCCACCCGGCCTCACCATCGACGACAGCTACTTCGCCCGGCAGCGGCCGATCGACGAGCGGCCCGGCCGTCGCTACGTCGGCATCTGCGCCCACGGTTCCCGCATCAAGTCCACCCTGATCCGGGTCTACGTCTCCGTGCTCGGCGCGGCGCAGCGGCTGCACGAGCAATACGGGCGCAACGAGGTGACGGACCCGTACATGACCCTGGTCGGCTACTTCAACAGCCTCCGCGACCTGGGCGGTATGCGCAGGCTCGTCGAGGACGACGTCAGCGCCCGCCTGGCCAGGGCGGACGCGCGCGGGCTGGCCAGGCGGTACGACCCGAAGCAGAAGGAGCTGACCTCACGGCTGAGCTCCGACGCCATCCGCCCGCTGCTCGACGAACTCCAGATCCCCTTCACCGGGACCAGGCCCAAGGGGACGGCCGCGCCGATCGACGTGCTGCTGGCCACCAACATGATCGCGGTCGGTGTGGACGTGTCCCGGCTGGGTGTCATGGTCGTGACCAACCAGCCCAAGTCCACCGCCGAGTACATCCAGGCGACCAGTCGCGTCGGTCGCCAGGCACCGGGGCTGGTGTTCACCGTCTACAACTGGGCCCGGCCCCGCGACCTGTCGCACTACGAGACGTTCGAGCACTTCCACCAGACCTTCTACCGGCGCGTGGAGGCCCTGTCGGTCACGCCGTTCGCCGACCGCGCCATCGACCGCGGCCTGACCGGTGTCATGGTGGCGCTGGTGCGGGAACTGGAGCAGGCGTACAACGGCAACCTCCGTGCGCAGGACTTCGACCGGCACTCGGAACTGGCCGATCACGTGGTGCGGTTCCTCGGCAGGCGAGCGGGCGGGAGGCCACGCCACATCACCCAGCGCATCACCGACCAGCTCGACCTGCGCCTGGACATGTGGGCCAGGGAACGGGCCGTTCCGGGCCGCCGGCTCGCCTACGACCAACCTCGGGTCAGCGAGGACATCGCCGGGTTGCTGCGCCGGCCGGGCGTGGCGGGGCGAAGCCCGCTGGTCGCGCCCACCTCCCTGCGTGACGTCGAGCCTGGCGTGCAGTTGCAGCTGCTCCCGGGGATCGACCCGTGGGACACCGAACCGGCGTTCCGCGCGCCGACCGACGAAGCCGACCCGACCGGGAGTGCACTGTGACCGCGCCCGACCGTCCCCGCACCAGCAGAGTCGGCGCGCTGCGGCCCAACCAACTGCTGCACACCTACGGCGTCGGCGCGGTCGCGGACCTGCCCAACCTCTCGGTCGTGACGATGGGGCTGGACCGCTGGGAACTCCGCCACGCGACCGAGATCACCGAGGAACGGCTGCTCGCGGCCGTCCGCACCCGGTTGGGCACGCAGGTCGAGGCGCTCCGGCAGCCACCGCACCTGCCGGAGACCAGTGACGTGTTCGGCGAGTGGGCCAAGGTCGGTGTGCCGGTCGGCCTGTTCCCCACCTGGCTGCGTTGCTCGGACACCCGGTGCAACCAGCTGGGCCGTGCCGACGCCGGGTACTTCGAGCTGATCCACGACATGTTCAACCCCGACCGGGTGCGGTACGTGCACAACTGCCGGGGTGGTCGCACGACCCGACCGGTCGCCGTGCCCGCGCGATTCGTGCTCGCCTGTGACAACGGGCACCTGGACGACTTCCCGTGGCAGTACTTCGTCCACAAAGGATCGGTCCCGGAATCGGGTCACTCCCTGAAGCTCGCCGAACGCGGCACCACCGGTGAAGCGGCCAACATCGTCGTCAGCTGCGGCGAATGCGGCAACCAGCAGAGCATGGCGCAGGCGCTGGGTGCGGCGGCCGCGGAGAACCTGCCGCTGTGCCGCGGGCGCCACCCGCACCTGGGCACCTACGAGGACTGCGACAAGCAGCCGCGCACCCTGGTGCTCGGCGCCACCAACAGCTGGTTCGCCATGCAGCTGCGCGCGTTCAGCCTTCCTCGCGCCGACGAAGCGGTGGACCAGCTGGTAGCCGAGTTCTGGGGCCAACTGGGTCTGTTGGCGGCGCTGCCCGAGGGCATCGCCAAGAACCTGATGCGCACCCAGCGCTGTTGGCCGGAACTCGAACCCTACGGCGAGGACAAGGTGTGGGAGGCGATTCGACGACATGCCGAATCGCCGCCCGATCGGCAGCCGGTCGACGACCACGACTTGCTCACTCCCGAGTGGCAGACCTTCAGCGAGGGCGATCCGTACGAATTGCCCGACTTCACCACTCGCCGCGAGAACCGGCCCAGGGGCACCGACAGCTGGCTGGAGAAGGTCGTGCTGGTGACCCGCCTGCGCGAGGTCGCCGCGCTCTACGGCTTCACCCGCATCGACGCCCCCGAGTGGGGTGAACCGGGGGCCGCCGACGTGCGCCGTGCGCCGCTGTCGATCGATCCGCCGACGTGGGTGCCGTGTGCCGAGATGCGCGGCGAGGGCATCTTCATCCAGTTCTCCGAGCAGCGCCTCTCGCACTGGGAGCGGAACGACGCGGTGCGCGAACGCGGACGCCGGGTGCTCGAACCGGCCCACCACCAGTGGCGGGAACGTCGTCGGCTCGACCGTGACGCCTGGCCCGGCGCGCGGTACGTGCTCTTGCACACCTTCGCCCACGCGTTGATCCGGGAACTCGCGCTGGAATCCGGCTACAGCGCGTCCGGGATCGGGGAACGGATCTACGCCGCCACGGGTGACCGGCCGATGGCGGGCGTTCTGCTCTACACCGCCGCACCCGACAGCGAAGGCACCCTGGGCGGGCTGGTCAGCCTCGGTGAACAGCAGAACCTCGGAGCCCTGATCGAACGCGCGCTCGCCGCGGCGCGGTTGTGCAGCAGTGATCCGCTGTGCGCCGAGCACGACCCGCGCGAGCACGCCCGGCTCTACGGTGCGGCCTGCCACGCGTGCCTCTTCGCGTCGGAGACCTCGTGCGAACGTGGCAACCAGTACCTGGACCGGGCGCTGCTGGTGGACACGCTGACCTCGACCGGCTCGGGGTTCTTCGGCTGATGGACCGGGAATTCGCGGCGGAACTGGCGGGCCTGGCCCGCAGGCTGTCCGACGACCAGGTCGCGAACTGGTGCACCGTGTTGGAGCACGCGCCCGGTCCGCTGGTCGCCGTCGAGGAACGGCTGATCAGCAGGGAACCCGGCACGGAGGCGTCCGGGGCGGCACGACAGCTGATCGCGTCGTGGAGCAGGCACGCACCGCTGCTGTCCGGCGAGGCGGTCGCACTGGCGCTGTCCGCCGCCGCGACCGTGCACGACAAAGCCGACCACGACCGCGCCCGGCTGGTGGCCAGCGGGCCGGTGACCAGCGCTGTGCCGGTCAGGCTCACGAGTTCGGTCGTGGTCGACCTGGTGCGGCGGGCGACAGGCCGGCTGCTGGTGGTCAGCTTCGCGGCCTACGGTGTGGCCGAGGTGGTTCGGCAACTGCTGGCGGCCGCTCACCGCGGTGTGCGGCTCGACCTGGTCGTCGAGACGTCCACCGACGTCGGCGGCACTCTGCGCGGGCCGGGCGCCGCCGAGGCGTTCACCGCGTTACGCGACGTGGCGTCGTTCTGGCACTGGCCGGCCGAGTACCGGGGTGGATCGTCGTCGTTGCACGCGAAGGTCGTGGTGGCTGACGCCGCGAGCGCGCTGCTCGGCAGTGCGAACCTCACCAACCGCGGACTGGCCGACAACATCGAGGTCGGTGTGCTGTTACGAGATCCGGACCTCGCGGGCAAGCTCGACGAGCACTTCCGTGCGTTGATGCGCCCGGAAGCCCGCTGTCTCACCCGCCTGGCTGGGTGACGAGGCCGTTTCCACCCTGGCCGCCCTCGACCGGCTCGCTCACGATTTCCTCTGCCGTGCCTGGTGGTTGGCGTACTTGCGGGCCGCGAACTCGTGCGCCTCGGCGATCATCGGGCGGACGGTGTCGAGGGTTTCCTCGCTCGGCGTCACCACGCAGACCCAGTACTGCGACGCGTAGAACGGGTGCGGCATCAGGCGGTCCCGCACCGAGTAGTCGAATCCGGTGTCCAGCACGCCGTCTTCGTCGCGCCGGGTGGGCGGGGTGCCGAACAACGCGGTGTAGGTCGCCTTGGTCACGCCGATGTTCAGCCGGTAGGCGCCCGGTCGGCCCAGGTCGGAGACGCGGTCGTAGTTGTCGTCGGTCACGATCGTCGCGAACGGCATCTGGCGTTCCGGTGGGAGATCGCCGTCGGGGTCGTAGATGAAGAACGTGTCCTCGGAGGCCTCCATGACCCGGATTCCGTCGTAAGTCGAAACAATGTGGTTCTTCAATTCATCTGCGTTCACCCTTCAAGCGTATCTTTGAACTCCTTTGTGAGACTTTTTGGCAAAAAGCCAGAAAAACGCCTGGTGGCTCGGGTCAAACCCTCAACCGGGCTGATTGGTGAGCCCGCCCAGCAGGGTCGACGTGATGCCGGTCAGTCGGTCCTTCGCGGCCCGCTCGCCGACGCCCGTCTGGATCGACAGCACGGCGACGGCGAACCGGCCGCCGACGACGCCCGCGCTGTGCAGGTAGAAGTCCGCCGGCAGGTACCACATCCAGCCCTGCTTGGCGTAGCCGCCGACACCCGGCGCGAGGAGGCCGTACGCCTGGTCGAAGCCGTCCGCGGCGGTGGGGGAGGCGGTGGACAGGGCGTTGACGATGAAATCGCGCTCGGCGTCCGGGAGTTCGGTCAGGACGTACTGGTAGAGCTTCGCGAAGTCGTTGGCCGACACCTCGACATCGCCCCACTGGGAGGCGTCCTGCGGGGCGTGGGTGTTGGTCATGCCCGCCTGGGCGGCCACGCGGTCGATCGCGCCCATGCCGTCGTGCAACGTCCACAACGCATTCATGGCGTTGTCGTCGCTCAAGCTGAGCGCGCGCTCCAGGCGTTGGCGGTCGGCCTCCGGCAGTTCGCCCGACGTCAGCATGTCGACGGCCACGAGCAGTTTGCTCAACGACGCCGAGCGGAACGGGGTGTCGGCGTTGTGCCCGGCCGCGGCGCCGGTGTCCAGGTCGACGACGGCCAGCCCGAGATCGACACCGCCGCCGACCTCGACCGCCCGCGCCACCGCCGCCGAGAGGTCCGGGGCGGGTGTCTCGGCGGTACGTGGCGCGGCCGGGTGCGGGGTCTCCGCCGAGGTGGTCGCCGGCACGTCGGTGGTCGAGGGCACGGCGAGCGACGCGTGCGCGGTGCACCCGGACTGTTCCGGGTACACCACCGCGGTCACGCCGACGACCAGCGCGACGAGGACCATCCACCAGCGTCTTCCCACATCTCTACAGTCCGTTTCACAACCGCCTGATGTCGAGTGATTCCTCCTGTGCGGTTCCTGAAGACTCGTCGCGCCGCACGACGTACGCGCCGCCCGTGGCCCGTTCGGACACCGCCTCGACGAGTTCGGTGCCGTGGTAGACGAGCCCGGCGCCGTCGTCGGTGCAGTGCGTCACCGGCAGCACACCCGACGCCACCGCCGCGTGGATCGTCGGCCGCCGCGCCTGTTCGGTGTCGTAGTGCACCCCGTTGCCGTAGGGCAGGAAGCCCAGGCCGTTGGTGATCACGCGCAGCTCCGGCCCGAACGAGTCCGTCGCGCCGCCCTGGTACCAGCAGATCGACCCGGCGGACACGCCGGCGAGCACGACGCCGTCCTGCCACGCCGTGCGCAAGGCCGAGCCGAGGTCGTGCACCTGCCACACCGCGAGCAGGTTCGCCACCGAACCGCCGCCGACCCACACCACGTCGTGCTCGCCGACCCAGCCGGTGAGGTCGGTGGTCGGCGGCATGGTGAACAGGTTCAGGTGCGACACCTCCCAGCCCGCCACCTGGCCCGCTTCGGAGATGTTCGCGTTGAACCACCGCTGGTCGCCGGCGGCCGTGCCGATGTAGCACAGCCGGGGCTTGCGGCCGTGCACGCCGGAGAGGTCGACGGCGTGGTGGACGAGTCGGTGGAACTCCAGGTTGGTGCGGTGCCCGGCGCGGAAACCACCTGAGGTCGCCACGATCGTCGGTTGGTCTGCAGCCATGGGTGCGATCCTGGCAGCGGTCGACGCCGGCCGGGTGTGGAATTATCCGGTGCGTGACGTTACTGCCGAGACTCATCCGACTTGTCACACGCACAGTGCTCG
Organism: Saccharothrix deserti; assembly: GCF_009769385.1. GTDB lineage: Bacteria > Actinomycetota > Actinomycetes > Mycobacteriales > Pseudonocardiaceae > Actinosynnema > Actinosynnema deserti. The sequence continues at coordinate 353,608 of NZ_ML775960.1, read as the reverse complement.
GCGGGCTCGTGATCGGACTCCTCGTCGTCGGCGGCACGGCCTTCCGCGTGTGGCAGGTGGCCCGCGCCGACGACCGCACGCACGCGGACATGGCCGTCGTCCTCGGCGCCGCCCAGTACAACGGCGTGCCGTCCGAGGTGTTGGAGGCACGGCTGGAGCACGCGCGCCGGCTGTACGACCAGGGCGTGGTCAGCTACATCGCCACCACCGGCGGCCGGCAGCCCGGCGACAACTACACCGAGGGCGAGGCCGGCCGGCTCTGGTTGGAGGCCAACAACGTGCCCGCCGACCGGATCCTCGAAGTCGGCGAGGGCACCGACACCCTCGGCAGCATCCGCGCGCTCGCCGCCGCCGCACGTGAGAAGTCCCTCACGACCGCCGTGATCGTCAGCGACCCGTGGCACTCCCTGCGCGCCCGGACGATGGCCGAGGACGAGGGCCTGTCCGCGTGGACGTCCCCGACCCGCAGCGGCCCGAACGTGCAGACCCGCGAGACCCAGCTGTTCTACATCCGCCGCGAGACCGGCGCGCTGCTCTACTACCACCTGACGAAGGCCCCGGCCGGCGCCTTCGACGGCATCCTGCTGTAGAACCGCGTGTCCGCATCCGGCCAACGGACCCGCCGGGGCTGAACGCGTCGTTAGCGTCGTGCGCGACCAACTTCCGCCGACGTCCCGGAGTGAGCTGCCATGACCACCGGTGTCGCCATCCGCGCGGTCGCAGGCGCGGTCGCAGGCGTGTTCGCCGCACTGCTGATGGCCGGTTGTGGTTCGTCGGCCGAGCCGACCACGACCGACCTGTTCCGCGAGTACCTGGACGCGACGAACGTCAAGGGGGACCCGTTCCAGGGTGCGACCGCCGGTGATCGACGCGCCAACATGGCGTCCATGGGCAGCGTGAGCCAGGTCCAGTACCGGCTGTTCGCCGCCGACCAGTGCGGCGACGACCTGATGGGTTCGATGGAGGGCTGCGACCTGAGCGTCGCGGTGACCAAAGCGGCGCAGGGCTTCGCCGGCCTGGACGGAACGGTCCACCAACGCAACGTCCTGGTCAAACGGGGCGACACCGGCCGCCTCGAGTGGATGACGCTGTACGTGGCGCGCAAATCCGACGGCTCCAGTGCGCTCGTCGACGATGACGGCGGGCTGTACCTCGAAGGGCTGGACGACTTCCGCCGGAACAACGACCTGCTCGACGCGGACGACTGGATCCTCGCGCCGCGGGACATCACCGCCACACCCGGCGAAGGCGAGCTGGTCGCGGTCTCCGGGCACACCGGCCCGCGGTGGGAGCTGTGGGTCATCGGCGGGGCCGCCCTCCTCGTGGTGGCGGTCGGCGGCAGGCTGCTGATCCGCCGTCGCCGTGCCGGTTCCGACTGACGGCTGATCGGCTCGCTTACCCTGGGTGGATGAGTCAGGGCTACACCGAACACGACTCCGCGCGGCTGCTCCCCGAGCAGGCCAAGGGAGCGGTGCTGCCCGGGGCGCGCACCGAGCGCCGCTCGCCGTTCTCCCGGGACCGGGCGCGGGTGCTGCACTCGGCCGCGCTGCGCAGGCTGGCGGGCAAGACCCAGGTCGTCGGCCCCGGTGAGGGCGCCGAGGTGACCGGTGTGCCGCGCACCCGGCTCACCCACTCGTTGGAGGTCGCCCAGATCGGCCGGGGCATCGGCGAGGAGCTGGGGTGCGATCCGGACGTGGTCGACACGGCCGGTCTCGCGCACGACATCGGGCACCCCCCGTTCGGGCACAACGGGGAACGCGCGCTCAACGAACTCGCCGGGTCGTGCGGCGGCTTCGAGGGCAACGCCCAGACCCTGCGCATCCTGACCCGGCTGGAACCGAAGACCGCCAAGGGGCTCAACCTGACCCGCGCGTGCCTCGACGCGGCCACCAAGTACCCGTGGGCGCGCCGGCCGGGCATGGTGAAGTTCGGCGCCTACGACGACGACCTCGACGTGTTCGCCTGGCTGCGCGACGGCGCGCCGGAGCGGCAGCGCTGCCTGGAGGCCCAGGTCATGGACTGGGCGGACGACGTCGCCTACTCCGTGCACGACCTGGAGGACGGCGTGCTGGCGCACCGGATCCACCTGTCTGCCCTCGGCGACCCGGCGGAACGGGCCGCCATCGCGGGCCTCGCCGCCAAGCACTTCTCCGACGAACCCGTGTCCACCCTCGAAGCCACCGCCGCCGAACTGCTGGAACTGCCCGTCATCGCGGAACTGGCCGAGTACGACGGCTCGCTGCGGGCCCAGGTGGCGTTGAAACGGCTCACCAGCGAGCTGGTCGGCCGGTTCGCGTCGGCCGCCGTCGGCGCCACCCGCGAGGTGCACGGCGACGGCCGGCTGACCCGCTACCAGGCCGACCTGGTCGTGCCGCCGCAGGTCGCGGCCGAGGTGGCGTTGCTCAAGGCGGTCGCCGTCCGGTACGTGATGAGCGACCCGTCCCGGCTGGTCATGCAGGGACTGCAGCGGGAACTGATCACCGAGCTGGTCCACCTCCTGCTCCACCGCGCGCCGGACACCCTCGACCCCGCGTTGCACCCCGCGTGGGCCGCCGCCGGCTCGGACGCCGAACGGCTGCGCGTCGTGGTCGACCAGGTCGCCGCGCTGACCGACGCCCAGGCCGTCGCGTGGCGTCGGGCGCTCGCCGACAGCGCCCCCGAACCCCTGTGACCGGTGGCACACTCGACGTCATGGCCGATGAGTCGACAAGACCGCCAGGCCGACCGTGGCCGTGGCGCCGACCGAGCCGTGATCCGGTGCCCGTCGGGGCCGAGCCGCCGTTCGACGGGTGGGACGACGATCCCGACGACGGTTCCGCCGGCGTACGCGAACCACGCCACCCCCAGCCGCTCGGACCCATGGGCGGCGCGGGCGAACGTCCGATCCCGGACGAACCCGTAGTGATCAAGGAGACTTCGTGCCTGATCGAGCGCACCTGACGTTCGCCCTCACCCTCCACGACGCCGTCGCGGCTGATCGCACGCGGAACGCGTGCTGGTCGCCGTACTCGGTGGCCAGCGCCCTCGGCATGACCGCACAGGCGGCGCACGGCGAGACGGAGGCGGAGCTGGTCGCGCTGCTCGGCGCGGACCACGCCAAGGTGCTCAAGGGCGCGGTGGTCGGGGACGACGCCGAGTTCGCCGTGGCCAACACGCTGTGGGCGTGGGACGCGCTGCCGCTGAACGAGGGCTTCCTCACCGACCTCGCCGGGTGGCCCGGCGCGAAGGCCCGCTCCGCGCCGTTCGTCGACGACCCCGAGGGCGCGCGCAAGCTCATCAACGCCGACGTCGCCGAGACGACCCACCAGCTGATCCCGGAACTGCTGGCCGCCGGCGCGATCACGTCGGACACGGTCGCGACGCTGGTCAACGCGCTGTACCTGAAGGCGGCGTGGATGGAGGAGTTCCCCGAGCACGACACCGCCGACCTGCCGTTCCGCGACGCGGGGAACGTCCCGACCATGCGCCGCGAGGGCAGCATGAGGTACGCGCAGCGGGCCGGGTGGCAGGCCGTGGGACTGCCCGCGCGCGGCGGCGTGGAGGCGGTCGTGCTGCTGCCGGACGGCGACCTCGGCGGCACGGAGGGCGTGCCCGAGGTGTTGGAGGCGTTGGACCGGGAGCAGATCGAGCTGTTCCTGCCCAAACTGGACCTGTCCGTGAACGTGTCGCTCGCCGACGCGTTGCAGGAGGTCGGCGTGCGCACGATGTTCACCCGCGCGGCCGACCTCACCGGCCTGAGCCCCGATCCCCGGCTGTACGTGGACGACGTGGTGCACGAGGCCGTGCTGCGGCTGGACGAGCAGGGCTTCGAGGGCGCGGCGGCGACCGCGGTGATGATGCGGCTGACGTCGTTCATGCCCGTCGAACCCGCCCGCACGGTCCGCGTCGACCGGCCGTACCTGCTGCTGGTGCGGCACGCCGACACGGGCGCGATCTTCTTCTTCGCCCAGGTCGCCAAGCCCTGACGACAATGGTTATTCCGCTAGATTTCACTGAATTTTAGAGTTCGTCCCCAGGGCAACTCGTTTGCCATTACCGCTGCTCTGAACGGGTGACCTTCGGTCGCCTTCGTGCTCTCTTCGGTCGCCGCACGGCGAAACGGCGGTATACCCGTTGCGTCTCTAGAGTGAGGGCGGTCGTACGCAGGCCGGTGTTCCGGTCTAATGGACCTTTTATCAGGGCATTTCCGGATGTGGACCACACGGAGAAAGGCACGCACCATGGCGAGTGTCCCCCCCGCGTTCCCCAGCGGCAGGCCGCTGACGTGGGGAGACCTGGAGTCGATGCCCGATGACGGTCGCCGGTACGAACTGGTGGACGGGGTGTTGCTGGTGAGTCCCTCACCCCGCCCCACGCATCAGCGCGTCGTCGCCCGGCTCGTCATCGAGTTGACGAAGGTGTGCCCGCCCGACTGGGAAGTCCTGCCCGCCCCGGTCGACGTCGTCCTGGCCGAGGACACCGTGTTCATCCCGGACGTCGTGGTCGGCGATCGGGCGGCTTTCACCAAACGCGCCCTCATCGGGCCGCCGGTGCTCGCGATCGAGGTCCACTCGCCCCGCACCCGGCTCGTCGACCTGGAGCTGAAGCGGACGCGCCTGCAGCAGGCCGGGTGCCCGCACTACTGGCTGGTCGACCCGGACGCGCCGTCCCTGCGCTGCCTCGCGCTGCGTGACGGCGAGTACGAGGAAGTCGCCGTCTCCGAAGGCTCCACCGTGATCACGGTGACCGAACCGTTCGAAGTCCGCCTGTCCGCCTACGGACTGGTCAGCGACCACCCGCTCTGACGGCTGTCACGTTGTGGGCGCCCTCCTCGTCCACCGGGTGAAGACCCGAAACGAGGAGGGGACATGCCCAGGATCCCGGTCGTCACGACCAAGCAGGCCAACCCGCTGCTGAAGCTCGTCTACCGGTTCGCCGAACGCCGGTACGGCGCGGTGCCCGAGCCGTTCACGGTGTCGGCCCACCACCCGAGGCTGTTCATGGCCGGTGCGCGGCACGAGTTGGGTGTGGAGAAGGCGGCCACGACGTTGCCGGTGTCGTTGCGGGAACTGGTGGTCTACGCGACCGCGGTGAAGCTCGGCTGCTCGTGGTGCGTCGACTTCGGCACCATGCTGATCAAGCACGAGGGCCTGGACGTCGACCGGCTCAAGGAGATCCACGACTACCGGAACTCCGACAAGTACACCGAGCTGGAGAAGCTGGCCCTCGCCTACGCCGACGCGATGACCGAGACGCCCACCGCCGTCACCGACGAGCAGGTCGCCGAACTGGACCGGCGGCTGGGGCACAAGGGCCTGGTGGAGCTGACCTACCTGATCGCGCTGGAGAACCAGCGCGGCCGGTTCAACTCGGCGTTCGGCATCACCGACCAGGGGTTCACCTCGGGCGACGCGTGCCTGGTGCCGCTGCCCTAGGCGTTCTCGGGGAACGGCACGTGGCCGAGCTTGTCCGGGTTCGCCATGTCGTACACGCCGGCCACCACGCCGTCCCGCACCGCGAACGCGCTGACCCGCGCGGCGACCTCGCCCTGGGCCGGGAACAGCAGCCCGAGGTCGCCGTTGACCAGCACGGGCAGCCCGGTCGGCGCGCCGCCGTACTTGCGCAGCAGGCCGAACAGGAAGCGGGCCACCTTCTCCCTGCCGCTGACCACGTTGACGGCGGTCCTGGTCTTGCCGCCCGCGTCGCCGACGAACACCACGTCCGGGTGCAGCAAGCCGACCACCGCCTCCACGTCACCGGAGGCCAGTGCTTCGAGGAACCGTTCCAGGAGCTCGCGCTGCTCCTCCAACGCCACCCGCGGCGGCGGCTCGGCCTCGGCCGCCGCCCGACGGCCCCGCGAGGCGTGCTGGCGGGCCGTGGCGACCGTGCAGCCCAACGCGTCGGCGATCTCCGCGAACGGCACGTCGAACGCGTCGTGCAGCACGAACGCCACCCGCTGCTCGGGCGTGAGCCGGTCCAGCACCACCAGTGCCGCCATCCGCACGCCGTCGTCGCGCACCACCGCGTCCAACGGGTCGTCCTCACCGGAGGTGATCAACGGCTCGGGCAGCCACTGCCCGACGTACCGCTCCCGCCGCACCGCCGCCGACCGCAGCCGGTCCAGGCAGATCCGACCCACCACCGTGGTCAGCCAGCCCCGCAGGTCCCGGATGCCCGCCTGGGCTTCCGCGCTGAGACCGGTCAGCCGCAGCCACGCCTCCTGCACCGCGTCCTCGGCGTCCGCGACGCTCCCGGTGAGCCGGTAGGCCACCCCGACGAGGTGGGAGCGGTGGCCGGTGAAGGTCGAGGCCAGGGTCTGCTCGGCTGCTGCCGGGGTCTCCTCGCCTGCGGTCACGAGCACCAGTCTGCCAGCACTAGACTCGCTCGACGTGGCAGGACGCATCCGGGAAAGCGACATCGCGTTGGTGCGTGACCGGAGCCGGATCGACGAAGTCGTGGGCGACCACGTCTCCCTGCGCGGGGCCGGCGCCGGCGCGCTGAAGGGCCTGTGCCCGTTCCACGACGAGAAGTCGCCGTCGTTCAACGTCCGCCCCTCGCACGGCACGTTCCACTGCTTCGGTTGCGGCGAGGGCGGCGACGTCATCGCGTTCGTGATGAAGATCGAACACCTCGGTTTCGTGGAGGCCGTCGAGCGGCTGGCCGACCGGGCGGGCATCCAGCTGACCTACGAGGGCGGCGGCGCGACCGTCCAGCGCGACCGCGGCACCCGCAGCAGGCTCATCGAGGCGCACAAGGTCGCCGCCGAGTTCTACGCCGAGCAGCTGTCGTCGCCGGACGCGTTGGCCGCGCGGGAGTTCCTGGCCGAACGCGGTTTCGACGAGGCCGCGGCCAGGCAGTTCGGCTGCGGTTTCGCGCCCGGCGGCTGGGACAAGCTCACCAAGCACCTGCTCGGGCGCGGGTTCGAGCTGACCGAGCTGATCAAGTCCCAGCTGACCAAGGAGGGCAGGCAGGGGCCGATCGACCGGTTCCACCGCCGGCTGCTGTGGCCGATCCGGGACATGGGCGGCGAGGTCGTCGGGTTCGGCGCGCGCCGGATCTTCGACGACGACCCGATCCAGGCCAAGTACCTCAACACCAGCGAGAGCCCGATCTACAAGAAGTCCCAGGTGCTGTTCGGGCTGGACCTGGCCAAGCGGGAGATCGCCAAGCGCAGGCAGGCCGTGGTGGTCGAGGGCTACACCGACGTGATGGCCATGCACCTGGCCGGCGTGCCGACGGCGGTCGCGTCGTGCGGCACGGCGTTCGGCGCCGACCACATGAACGTGCTGCGGCGGCTGTTGATCGACGACTCGCTCAACGGCGAGGTGATCTTCACGTTCGACGGCGACGCGGCGGGCCAGAAGGCGGCGCTGAAGGCGTTCGAGGGCGAGCAGGCGTTCTCCGCGCAGACCTACATCGCGATCGCGCCGGACGGCATGGACCCGTGCGAGCTGCGCCAGGCCAAGGGCGACGTGGCGGTGCGGGACCTGGTGGCCCGGCGCACGCCGCTGTTCGAGTTCGCCATCAAGACCCGGCTGCGCGACTACGACCTGGACTCGGTGGACGGCCGGGTCGAGGCGCTGAAGACGATGGTGCCGTTCGTGGCGCAGATCAAGGACCGGGCCAAGCGGGACGGTTACGCGACGCGGTTGGCGTGGTGGGTCGGCTGGGAGGACGAGTCGGCCGTGGTGCGCCGGGTGCGTGAGACGGCGAACGGCCGTGCTCCCGCTCCTTCGCGGCGTTCGGCGCCGGTCGACCCGAACCAGGGCGCGCTGGCGGTGGACGTCGACGGGCCGCCGCGCCCGGACCCGCGTGACCCGGCGTTGTGGGCGCAGCGGGAGGCGTTGAAGGCGGCGCTGCAGCTGCCGGAGATGGCCGGGCCGTACTACGACTCGCTGCCCGACGAGGCGTTCACGCACCCCGCGTACCTGGCGTTGCACCAGGCGATCCGGGAGGCCGGTGGGGCGTCCTCGGGGCTGTCGGGTCCGGCGTTCCTGGACGCGGTGTCGCAGGCGTGCCGGCAGCAGGCCGTGCGGTCGGTGCTGACCGAGTTGTCCGTGGAGGCCCTGCGGGTCAAGGCGGACGACGAGTACCGGTACGTGCAGGGCGTGCTGGCGCGGTTGCAGCAGATCCTGGTGTCCGGGCAGATCACCGAGATCAAGTCGCGGCTGCGGCGGGTGTCGCCGGTGGAGGAGCCCGACGAGTACCGGGCGCTGTTCGGCGACCTCATCGCGCTGGAGGACTACCACAAGGCGTTGGGGCAACAAGCGGCGGGCGGGCTGTGATGGGGCTGTTCCGGAGGTTGTTCGGCTCGGGTGCGCCGGAGGGGTTCACCGGTTCGCTGGAGGCCGACGAGCACGTGCTGGCGTCGGCCGCGGTCGGGTCGTCGTGGCTGGTGGCGACCACGTCCGGGCTGTGGTTGCCGGATCCGGGGCAGTCCGGTCCGCGCCGGGTCGGGTGGCACCTGATCAGCAAGGCGACGTGGAGCGGGAACGCGTTGTCGGTGATCGAGGCGGTCGAGGACGGAATGGCTGGTGAGGCCGTGCTGCTGCGCGACCTGGTGCCGCAGCGGTTCGTGCTGGAGTCGCCGGGCAAGGTGCCCGAGGTCGTGCACGCGCGGGTGACGGCGTCGATCAAGTCCCGGGAACACAACAAGACGGCCGGGGCGTGGTTCGTCCAGCGCAAGGTCACCGGGCGGGACGGGGTCGTGCTGCAGGTGCGGCCGGATCCGGGGACCGATGTGGAGCGGGTCCGGGAGATCGCGGCGTCGGTGGCGGCGAAGATCGCTCGGCTGCGTGCCGACTCTTGATTCTCAGCAGTACGCGCGTACTGTAGCAGTACGTCCGTACTGTTACTTGGGGTGTTCTGGGTATGTGGGATCCGGGGAAGTACCTGGCGTTCGCCGACCACCGGTCGCGGCCGTTCCACGAGTTGGTGGCGCGCGTCGGGGCCGCGTCACCGCGACGGGTGGTGGACCTGGGCTGCGGGCCGGGGAACCTGACGTCCTCGGTGTCCGAGCGGTGGCCGTCGGCGGTGGTGGAGGCGTTGGACTCGTCACCGGAGATGGTCTCGGCGGCGCGGGCACGCGGGGTCGGCGCGCGGGTGGGCGACGTGGCGTCGTGGGAGCCCGCGCCGGACACCGACGTGGTGGTGACCAACGCGGTGCTGCAGTGGGTGCCGGGGCACGAGGACCTGCTGCGGAAGTGGGTGCGGGCGCTGCCGTCCGGCGCGTGGCTGGCGATGCAGGTGCCGGGGAACTTCGCCGGGCCGTCGCACGAGTTGGTGCGGTCGCTGGTGGACGCGTCGTGGCCGGCGTTGCGCGGGCTGATGCGGCTGTCGCCGGTGCTCGACCCGGAGGGGTACGCGGACGTGCTGGCCGGCTGTTCTGCCTCTGTCGACGCGTGGGAGACGACGTACGTGCAACGGCTGGAGGGGGAGGACGCCGTGCTGGAGTGGGTCAGCGGTACGGCGCTGCGGCCGATCCGTGCGGCGTTGGACGACGGGGAGTGGGCGGCGTTCCGGGCGCAACTGGCGCCGATGCTGCGCGAGGCGTACCCGCGGCGGGCGGACGGCACGACGTGGTTCCCGTTCCGCCGTGTCTTCGCCGTAGCCCGCATGCCGTGACGTGGCCGCCCCCTTCGTCGGGGGCGGCCACGGCGTCGGCTCTGGTCGTCTCTGATCGGCCCTAGTTGGCGCGCGGGATGACGGGATCGCGTCGGTGGCCGTTGGCGTGCGGCTGGTGACGGCCGAACCCGGTCTTCTCACTCACCTTCGCGCGGACGATGCCGGCCGCGCCCTGGACGGCCGGGTGGTCGGCCATGGCGCGGTAGGCGCGCACGATCTGGTCGTAGCGCTCACGTCCGGCGCGCGCCCCTAGGACGTAGCCGACGGCGGCGCCGAGCAGGATGCCCTTCATGAGGTGTCCTCTCCTCCGATCGTGCCTGGTCACAAACCTTCCTACCGCAAGGGCAGGGGGTGTGCGCGAGCACTGTTCCGGATGCGCTAGAGTTACATCCTGTCGGGCCGAGAGGCCCGGCCTACAACAGAACATTCCCCCTTAGCTCAACGGCAGAGCATTCGACTGTTAATCGAAGGGTTACTGGTTCGAATCCAGTAGGGGGAGCGCGATGGCAGCCCCAGGTCATGTGACCTGGGGTTTTGTCGTCTCATGGGGTCGGGGTACCCCCGTGTCACCCGATTGTCACCCCTGCTCGGGACTTTCTTGGGGCAGGCTGATCCGCATGGCCGATCGCTTCGCCAACCGCCGCCGGATCACGTCGCTGGACCCCGAGCGCGACCACGTCGAGATCATGCGCATCTCGTCCGGGTACGAGTTCCCGTGGGACTACCTGCGGTCGTTGGAGTTCGCGCTGTTCAGGACGTACTGCGTGCCGTCGATCTCCGGTCTGCTGGCCAAGACGGGCGAGTTCGAGCGGCGGCCGCAGAAGCGGTACGACGACACGGCGTTGCTGATGGTGGAGCTGGTGGAGCACGGCTACGACTCGCCGCGCGGGCGTGAGGCGCTGCGAGTGGTGAACCGGTTGCACGGGCGGTACGAGATCTCGGACGACGACATGCGGTACGTGCTGTCGACGTTCATCTTTGATCCGATCGAGTGGATCTCCCAGTACGGCTGGCGGCCGTTGACGGACCACGAGCGGCTGGCCGCGTTCCACTTCTACTCGGCCGTGGGTGCGCGGATGGGCATCAAGTCGCTGCCGGCGACCTACTCCTCGTACCTGGCGTTCAAGCGTTCGTACGAGGCGGAGCACTTCACGTACAGCGACACGAACCGCCGGATCGGCCAGTACACACTGGACCTGTTCTGCTCCTGGTACCCGGTGCCGAGGGCGCTGACGTCCCGAGCCGTGCTGGCGATGCTGGACGGGCCCATGCTGAAGGCGTTCGGCTTCACCCCCCAACCGCGCTGGCTGACCGCCCTGGCCCACGCGGCCTTACACCTACGAGCCCACACCGTCCGCATGCTCCCGCCCCGCAGGACGCCACGCCTGACGAACGACCCGAAGAACCGCACCTACCCCGGCTACCCGAAGGGCTACCGACCAGCGGACCTCGGAGCCCCGTAGCCCTGGAGTGCACAGCTTGGTCACGCCGCACCGGGTTGTCGAGACGCGGGGGGACCAGATCTGTACCCTCCAGAACCGCACGTCAGGGGGCGGTAGCTCAGCCGGTCAGAGCAGCGGACTCATAATCCGTCAGGTCGTGGGTTCGAACCCCACCCGCCCCACTGTTTCCGCTGGTCAGAGTGTGTGGCGATGACACGCTCCAAGATCATCGCCATGGAAACCCTCGCTTTGCGCCCGGGTACCCCTGTAACCGCCTCCAGCGCGCCAGCGGCCCTTTTGGCTGGTGACCCGGCGCGTCATGTAGATGTCCTTCGTGGTGGAGGCCTTGGAGTGCGGGTTGGTCGGCTGTCTGCCGTGCCGTCAGTCCGGCCTACGCGCACGTCGAGGGCATACCCCTTGTCGAACGGAAGTCAGGTCCGGCAACGCCGTGTGGAGAGTTCGCCGTCCTGACTTTGCAGGGGACTGGAACCGGACCGCATGACCGTCTGTGCCGATCGAGTTCACGCTGTGAGCCGTTTCGAGTGGTCGTGCAGCTGCCCACTCCCGGACTGACCGCTGAGAGAGGTTGAGCACCAGTGCCTTCCACCGTGATCCCGGACGAGCACCGCGCCGACGTCGTGACGTTGTGGGAGTACCACGACATGAAGCACCGGGTGCGCCCGGCCGACATCGCGATCGGTCTCGGCAGCCACGACATCGGAGTAGCCGTACGGGCCGTCGAGCTGTACGAGGCAGGCGCGGTTCCGCTGCTTCTCTTCACCGGCGCGAATGCCCCAACGACTGTCAAGCGCTTCCCGCGTGGTGAAGCCGTCCACTATCGGGAACACGCGCTTGAGCACGGCGTGCCCGACGAGGCGATCACCATTGAGACCCGGGCCAGGAACACGGCGGAGAACTTCGAGTTCAGCCGGAAAGTGTTGCAGGACAACGGCGTCGAAATCTCATCGGCAATGCTGATCTCCCGCCCGTACCAAGAGCGCCGCTCCTACGCCACCTGCAAGAAGCTCTGGCCCGAGCTGGACATCGTGTGTACGTCCCGCCGGCCGCCGATCGACGAGTATGTTGCCGGGATTGGTGACGCAGAGTTCGTTATCGGCATGTTGGTCGGAGACACCCAACGGATCACGGTGTTTGCCGAGGCCGGTTACGCCATTCCGCAAGAGATCCCCGCCGAAGTGCGCACAGCCTATGACCGCCTGGTCGCAGCGGGCTACACCAGCCGACTCATCCCCTGATCGCCCCGCAGTCGCGGCTTGTGCTCTCGTGTTCACTTCATCAAGGCGGCCCTCTCTGGCCAGTTGGGTTCAAATCCGGCGCAGCCGGTCAGTCCACGCAGGGGATTGCGGGTGGTGTGCCGGAGGCGCCGGATGAGCCGGTGGGGGAGAGAGCTGAGGCTACAGCGGCACGGATTGTGGGTTGGGCGTCGACTGAGGGGTTGCTCTCCAGGGGCAGCGTTTGAAAACTGACGCCCGGGACGCCCTGCACCAGGGACAGGATGTCTGCGCCCTCCGACAGCACGACGGTTTGTTTCGCCACCTCTGCCACGGGGCCCAGGGCACTCACGCCCTGTTCACGCATCCGGTGCAGTACGGCGCTCAAGAACGCCTGTTGGCGGCGCGTGCGGTCCAGGTCGCCGTTTGTCAGGCCGTGCCGTTGGCGTACGAATGCCAACGCCTGGCGTGCAGTCAAGTGCTGGCGACCCGCCGAAAAGTCCGCGCCCGAGTACGAATCCGACGTCGCCGCGTTCAGGCACACCTCCACCCCGCCCAACGCCTCCGCCAAGTGGTAGAAGCTGACCATGCTCACCTCGGCGATGTGATCCACCGGCACACCGAGGAACGACCGCACCGTCTCCACCTGCGCCCGACGCCCCGCCTCACGGCCCAGCCACTCGACCTCCGCCGGGGCACGCCGCACGCCATCGGCCACCAACCGGCGCTCCTCCGCCTCCTTCGCCCGCCCGTACGCCTCCTTCACCTTTCCGTGCTGCGGCCCGCCGGGGATGCCGAGCAGGGTGGCGTGGTTGTCTCGCGGTAGGGACAGGGCGGTTGCCGCCGAACCGTCCGACGGCACGTGCAACAGGATCAACGTGTTCGCGTTGTACCCGCCGCGATCCACATCCCCGGCGTGCAAAGCGTCCAGCACCTCGTCCGACGGCACCCCGCCGTCGAGATCCCGCCGCGTGGTCAACCCCATCACCAACACGTTCACCCCGGACGTCGACTTCACGTCGTCCGCACGCACCGCCCCCGACCGCCGCACCCCCGTGTCGACGTCCTCGTAGGTCGTCCACGCCAACCCGGCCACGACGAGCACCGCCGCCGACATCGACACCCATGTGGTCCGCACCACGCCCAGCACTGCTCCGCGCAACATCCCACGCCCCCTCGCGTCACCTAACCTAGATCCGTTCAGACGCTGGGGGCGTGGCGTGGTTGACCGCATGGCTCATCTGCCGAGCATGGCGGCGGTCGGGGTGTCCGCTGTCTTCACCGGTGTCGGGATCTGGCTCGACGGCGAGCAACCCGGCGTGGTCCTCGGCGTCCTGATGGTGTTCGGCGCGTTGCTCGCCGCCGCGATGGTGCGCCCGGTCGGGCTGTGGACCGTGGTTCCCGCACCCCCGCTGCTCTACGCGGGGCTCGTGGTGGCCGTGGCCGCGTTGCGGGGCAAGTCTTTGGGCGAGTTGACGATTCTCGTCGCGCCGCCGGTGGTCCGAGCGTTCCCCCACCTCGTGGTGGCGGTCGGTGTCGGTCTGCTGGTCGCGGGGGTGAGGCTGGGGGATTGTGGTGGAGGAGCAGGTCTTCGTCGACCGCACGGGGAGACGCCGTGGGTTGATGCGCGCGGTGAGCATCGCGTTGGCGACGTCGTTGTTGAGCTTGTCCGCGCTGATGCTGACGACCGTGTTCGAGCACGTCAGGTGAGAGCGCACTGGGTCTCGCTGCTGTTAGGGCTCGGGTTGCTGATGGGCGTGTTGAGCTTCCACGCCTACGCCACGTCACTGGCCGATGAGCCGACGAGGGCGCAAGTCCGAGCCGAGCCGGTGGTGGACGGCACGGCGGCACTGGTGTTCCACGGCGGCCCGCACCCGAGGTGGACGCCGCGCGTGCTCGACGAGTTGGCCGCGAGGGGGATGAAGGCGACGTTCTTCCTCGTCGGCGCGCAGGTCAACGAGCACCCCGAGCTGGTGCGGCGGATGGTCGCCGAGGGCCACGAGGTCGGCGTCTCGGGGTTCCGCGCGGGCGAGACGACCCGGTTGGGCACGGCGTTCGCGCAGAACGCCCTGGCCGACGCCGCGAACATCCGCACCGGGCTGTCCGAGCCCGAGCCGGACACGCCGGACCTGCACCGCTACGACGCGAAGCAGATCGCCGCCGACCTGGACCCGGACCGCGTCATCCGGCTGCACGTCACCAGCACCACACCGGGCGTGATCGACCTGCTCGCCGACGCACGCCCCGCCCGCCGCTTCACCACCCTCACCACCGCGACCGGCCGGGGCGCCGCGATGACCGACGCCGGGTTCGGCGCACGGTCACCGGCTACGCCCAAGCCTGGGCGCAACGCCACGGCGACGTGATCGCCACCATCCTCGGCGTCATCTGCGTGATCGTCGCCGTGTTCGCGTTGCTGCGCACGGTGATGCAGCTCGGCCTGGCCCACACCGCACGCCGCCTGCACCGCGAGATCGAGGTCCGGCCGCACGCACCACCGGTGTCGGTGATCGTCCCCGCGTACAACGAGGCGGCGAACATCGCCGCGGCCGTCCGGTCGATCGTGAACTCCGAGCACCCCGCCGACGTGGAGGTGGTCGTGGTCGACGACGGGTCGACCGACGGCACCGCCGGGGTGGTGGAAGCACTGGACCTGCCCGGCGTGCGGGTGGTGAGCCAGCCGAACCGGGGCAAGTTCGCCGCCCTCAACGCGGGCATCGCGCTGGCCAGGCACGACGCGTTGGTGCTGGTGGACGGCGACACGGTGTTCGAGCGGGACACCGTCTCCAAGGTGGTGCGCCCGCTCGGCGACACCGGCGTCGGCGCGGTGTCCGGCAACGTCAAGGTCGCCAACCGGGGCGGACTGCTCGGCCGGTGGCAGCACCTGGAGTACTGCGCGGGCTCGAACCTGGACCGGCAGATCCTCAACGCGCTGGAGTGCATCCCGACGATCCCCGGCGCGATCGGGGCGTTCCGCCGGGACGCGGTGGACGAGGTCGGCGGGATCAGCCCGGACACGTTGGCCGAGGACACCGACCTGACCATGGCGATCACCCGTGCCGGGTGGCGGGTGGTGTACGAGCCGGCGGCGCGGGCGTGGACCGAGGTGCCGACCGGCGCGCGGGGGTTGTACAAGCAGCGGTACCGCTGGTCGTACGGGACGTTCCAGTCGATGTGGAAGCACCGGCCGGCGTTGCGCGAGGACGGCCGGATGGGTCGGTTCGGGCTGCTGTACCTGCTGCTCTTCCACGTCGTGCTGCCGGTGCTGGCGCCCGCGCTGGACGTGTTCGTGCTGTACGGGGCGTTCGTGGCGGACGCGCCGTGGGCGCTGGTGATCTGGGCGGTGTTCCTGGTCGTGCAGACGGCCGGCGCGGGCTACGCGCTCCGGCTCGACGGCGAGTCGCTGAAACCGCTCTGGGCGTTCCCACTCCAGCAGCTGGCGTACCGGCAGTTGACGTATCTCGTGGTAGTCCAGTCGCTGGTCACGGCGTTGCACGGGACGCCGTTGAAGTGGCAGACCGCACGGCGCAGCGGGCTGGCGGAGGTAGCTGCCCGGTAATACCGGAGGTAGCATCAGTGGTATGAAAATCAGTGTGAGCCTCCCCGAGGAGGACGTAGAGTTCGTTGATCGCTACCTGAGGCAACATCGCAGCGCCTCACGGTCGTCGGTGATCCACCAGGCGATCACCCTGTTGCGCGAGGCGGGTCTGGAGAACGCCTACGCGAGCGCGTGGGAAGAGTGGGAAGCCGGGGGAGAAGCCGAGATGTGGGACGTGACCGCGCCAGACGGTGTCCTCGATGCGGCGAGGTGACGTCTACTGGGTGGACCTGGACCCGGCGCAGGGCGCCGAGGCGAACAAGATCCGCCCGGCCGTGGTCGTGAGCAACGACGCGGCGAACCGGGCCGCCGGACGGGGCGGCCGAGGTGTGGTGACCGTCGTGCCGATCACCTCCAACACCACGAAGGTGTACCCGTTCCAAGTGCTGCTGCCGGCCAAGGACTGCGGGCTCGGCGCGGACTCCAAGGCGCAGGCCGAGCAGGTGCGCACGGTCGCCGCGGCCAGGCTCCGCGCCCGGATCGGCGGTCTGCCGCCCGCGGTGCTCAAGCAGCTGGACGAGGCGCTGCGCGTCCACTTGTCGCTCTAGCCACGAGAACACACGGACACACCGAGACACCGACACACCGGAAGACACTGCTGGGACCGCCCGAAGACGGCCCCAGCAGCCCCCGTCACCCCAGCACGCGGATGGCGCCGGCCGGGCACAGGTGCGCCGCTTCACGCGCCGCCTTCTCGTGCTCGCCGGAAGGCGACGGCTGCAACAGCACGACCGTCCCGTCCACCTCGTCCTGGTCGAACACCGCCGGGTCGGTCAACGCGCACATCCCCGACCCCGCGCACCGCTCCGGATCGACCTCGATCTTCACGAGAACTCCACCGGCAGTTCGTGCACCCCGTAGATCGCCATGTCGTCCCGCATCCGCACCTCCTCGGCGGGCACCGCGAGCCGCAGGTCCGGGAACTCCCGGAACAGCGCGCTGAACCCGACCCTCATCTCGATCCTCGCCAACTGCTGCCCGAGGCACTGGTGCACGCCGTGGCCGAACCCGAGGTGCCCGGACGCGGGCCGGTGGATGTCGAACTCGTCCGGCCGCTCGAACCGCGCCGGGTCCCGGTTGGCGGCGGCGACGGAGATCGAGACCGACTCACCGGCCCGGACCACCACGCCACCGATCTCCACATCCTCCAACGCGGTGCGGATCGTGCCGAACTGGATGATCGACAGGTACCGCATCAGCTCCTCGACCGCGTTGTCCACCAACGACGGGTCGGCCCGCAGCGCCGCCGACTGCTCGGGGTGCTGCAACAGCAACAACGTGCCGAGGCCCAGCATGTTCGCCGTGGTCTCGTGGCCGGCGACGAGGAGGAGCAGCCCCATGTTGGCGACTTCCTCGTCGGTCAGCTCACCGGTGGCGATCAACCCGGTCAGCATGTCGTCGCCCGGCGTGACGTGCTTGCGCTGCGTCAGCCGGAGCACGAACTCCTCCAGCCGCTCGAACGCCTCCATGATCTCCTCGAACGTGGAGTCCAGGCTCAGCACCTTCGCGGTGTCCTTCTGGAACGACTCGCGCTCCTCGTAGGGCACCCCCAGCATTTCGCAGATCACCAACGACGGCACCGGCAGCGCGAAGTTCGCCACCAGGTCCACCGGAGAACCGGCAGCGCGCATCGCGGCCAGGTGATCGGCCACGATCTGCTCGATCCGCGGCATCAGCTGGTTCATCCGCCGCACGGTGAACTGCCCGGTCAACAGCTTCCGGTACCGCGTGTGGTCGGGCGCGTCCATCCCGATGAACATGCCCGGCTTGGCGGGCGGCCGTTGCGTGACCGGCTTGCCCGCGACCGTGCGCGGTGAGTGCTGCAACTCGGCCCGGCTGCTGAACCTCCGGTCCGCGTGCACCTCCCGTGCCAGCTCGTAACTGGTCACGAGCCACCCCGCGTGCCCGTCGGGGAACGTCATCCGGCTGATCGGCGCGGTCCCGCGGAGCAACCCCAACTCCGCGGGCGGGTCGAACAGCGTGCTGCGTTCAGTCGGCAGCTCGGAGTACAGCGTTTCGGTCATCTCGCACACCTCCCAGTGCGTTCGGGGACCTACCTTCGCAAGCTACAGAAAATTCACGAAGCCGTGAAGTAAATAAGCCGTAAGGGAACTGTTCTAGTACGAGTGATAGCAGGTGTGCTACAAACTGACCGAGAACTCTGACAGGGGGAGGTGAGGGTCCTTGGTCCTCGAAGTGCGCGATCTGCGGATGCGCTACGGCACGACGGACGTGCTGCACGGGGTCGACTTCACGGCGGGGCCGGGTGAGGTGGTGGCCCTGCTCGGGCCCAACGGCGCGGGCAAGACGACCACGATCGAGATCCTGGAGGGCTTCCGACTGCCCTCCGACGGCCACGTCAGGGTGCTGGGCGTCGACCCGGCCACCGGCGACGAGGCCTGGCGCGCCAAGCTGGGCGTGGTGCTGCAGTCGTGGCGCGACCACGGCCGCTGGAAGGTGCGCGAGCTGTTGCACCACCTCGGCCGCTACTACGCGCCCTACAGCACGCCCCACCAGACGCGGCCGTTCGACACCGACGAGCTGATCGAGACGGTCGGCCTGACCGAGCACGCGGACAAGAAGATCGGCAAGCTCTCCGGCGGCCAACGACGCCGGCTGGACGTGGCGATCGGCATCGTCGGCAAGCCCGAGCTGCTGTTCCTGGACGAGCCGACCGCCGGGTTCGACCCGCACGCGCGCCGGGACTTCCACGACCTGGTGCACCGGCTGTCGGACCTGGAGGGCATGACGATCCTGCTGACCACGCACGACCTGGCCGAGGCGGAGAAGCTGGCCGACCGCATCCTGGTGCTCGCGGGCGGCCGGATCATCGCCGACGGCAGCCCGGACCAGCTCAGCCGCCAGGTCGCGGGCAAGTCCGAGATCCGCTGGACGCACGGCGGCCAGCGGCACGTGCACACCGCCGACGACGCGACGGCGTTCGTGCGCGACCTGTTCCGGCAGCACGAGACGGGCATCTCCGAGCTGGAGGTGCGGCGCAGCAGTCTGGAAGACACCTACATGGCACTCGTGCAGCGGCACGAGAGCGGCCAGGCGAAGGAGGAGGTGGCGGTCCTGTGAACCCCACGGTGCACGGCGCCCGGCTGGGCATGGAACGCGGGCTGCGCGAGTTCCGCCACTCCCTGGGCAGCGAGGACCAGATCTTCAACATGGTCGTCGCCATCGCGTTCGTGACCGTGCTGTGGTTCCAGCGCGACTCGGACGTCGAAGCCGCCGGCGTCACGCTCGCCGCGCTCACGCTGCCGAGCATGCTCGGCATGTCGGTGGCCTTCGGCGGTCTGGTCGGACCGGCGGGCCAGCTCTCGCTCAACCGCGAGGACGGCACGCTGCTGCGGGCCAAGGCGGTGCCGCACGGCATGGTCGGCTACCTGGTCGGCCGGACCGTGCAGACCTCTTTGGACATCGCGTTCGGCCTACTGGTCATCCTGGTGCCCGGCCTGTTCCTGGTGAACGTGCTGTCGGACGCAGGAGCGGGCGGTCTGCTCGCGTTGCTCGCGGTGCTGGCGCTCGGCATGCTGTCGACCCTGCCGTGGGGCGCGGTCGCCGGGTCGATCAGCAGGAGTCCGGGCAGTGCGATGGGCATCACCATGCTGCCGATGATGGGCATCACCGCGATCTCGGGCATCTTCTACCCGATCACCGCGCTGCCGGGGTGGCTGCAAGGGCTGGCCCAGGTGTTCCCGGTGTACTGGACCGGCCACGGCGCCAGGGCGGCGCTGCTGCCGGACTCGGCGGCGGCAGCGGAGATCGGCGGGTCCTGGCGGATCTTGGAGATGGTGGGCGTGCTGGGGGTGTGGGCGGTGGTCGGCTTCCTGCTGGCGCCTACGATCCTGCGGCGGATGGCCCGCCGGGAGTCCGGAGCGGAAATGGAGCAGCGCCGACAGGCGGCGTTGCAGAGGGTGCGATGAGCGAAAGCGTCTACAACCGGATCGCGATGCTGCGGGCGGAACGGGGTGTGTCACGCCGGCAGCTGTCCGAGGCGTTGGGCATCCACTACCAGACCGTGGGCTACCTGGAACGGGGCGAGTACAGCCCCAGCCTGTACCTCGCGCTGCGCATCGCGCAGTACTTCGAGGTGCCGGTGGAGGTCGTCTTCTCGACCGACCCGTTCCCGCGCCTGGGCAGCTCGGAGAGATCCGCGTAGACGAACGGGGGCGGCGCGACGGCACCGCCCCCGTCCCTGCTACTCCTTCAGCGCCTACTTCTTCTGGGCCGATTCCTCCAGCGCCGACTCGATCACGTCGGCCGCCGCGGGCGTGCCGCCGGCCTCCCGGATCTCGGCCTTGATCGCGGCGAGCCGCGCGGCCACGTCGGGGTCGTCCGCCAGTTCCAGCACGGCGGCGCGCAGCCCCTCGACGGTCGCCTCGTCGCGCGGGACGTGCCTGCCGACGCCGAGGTCGACCAGGCGCATCGCGTTCATGGTCTGCTCGCCGATCATGGGCAGGCCGATCATCGGCACGCCGTGGTACAGCCCTTCCATCGTGCCGCCCATGCCGCAGTGCGTGATGAACACCTTGGCGTGCGACAGGATCTCCAGCTGCGGCAGCCACCGGTGCAGCTCGACGTTCGACGGCACCTCGCCCAGCTCGGCCGGGTCGACGTACTTGCCGATGTTGATCACCACGTGCCAGTCGAGGTCGCCGAACGCCCGGAAGCACTTCCGGTAGATCTCCGGTTCGCTCGTGTAAGCCGACCCGAACGACACCAGCAGCACCGGCCGGTCGTCCGCGGGGCGTTCCCACGTGCCCTGGAACGACGACCGGTCGCCCAGGCACGGCCCCACGAACGTGTACTTCGGGTGCACCGACTCGCTGTTCGGCTGGAACGACCGCGCGATGGCCACCACCGCCCGGTCCGGGTGGCCGACGTACGTCCGGCCGGTCGTCGGCGTACGCGGCCTCCAGCACCGGCAGCACCGACTTGGCCTCGTTGAGGAACAGGTGCATGGCCGGGGCCATCTCGGTCGGCCACTCGCGGTCGTCGGTGGGCAGGCTGGTCGGGTGGACGACCGGCGTCGCGCCGGCCTGCTCGACGATGCCCGCGAACCCGGGATCGACCGCGTAGGTGACGCGGTGGCCCCGGCTCACCAGCTCGGTGACGACGGGCAGCGTCGGGTTGACGTGGCCGTGGCCGGGGATGTTGAGGAAAGCGATGTGCGACAAGGAAATCTCCGCATGAGTGTGAGGGTGTGCTCGAAGACCCCGTCACGCGCGCCGCGCGTGGGGGTGGACGGCTGCCCTGAACTCAGAGGTAGAAGACCCGGAATGCCCACATGCGATCAACGATAACGCCCGGTTCCACTCAATTTCACGAACGCGGTTCGAGCACGCCGCGCAGCGCCGCGCGCACCGCCTGGGCCAGTTCGGCGCGGCTCTCCGGGGTACCGGGGGTGGGTGCGCCGAGCGCGCCCGCGCCGACCAGCCGGTCGAACAGCAGGCCGTCCGTGAACGCCACCAGCTCCCGGCTCTGCCGCTCCGGGTCCTCCGCGCCGAGCGCCTCCAGCACCGCCCGTGCCTGCGCGCGCGGCCGTTCGCCGTGGGCCAGGATGCCGCGCAGCTCCGGGTGGTGGGTGGCCTCCAGCAGGCACGCGTAACGGGCCAGCGTGCGTTCGCGGCCGGTGGTCATCCACTGGTCGAGCACGTGCGCGGCGCCCTCGGCGAGCCGGTCCGGGTCGAGCGGACCCGTCGTCATGCCCGCCTCCACCACCTCGGCGTTCTCCAGTTCGGCGAGCCGCTGCACGACGCCTTCGACGAGGGCCTTGCGGGTGCGGAAGTAGGCCGAGGTCGAGCCCGTCGGCACGCCCGCCTGCGCGTCCACCGCGCGGTGGGTCAGCCCGCGCATCCCCTTGGTGGCCACCAGGTGGATCGCCGCATCGGCCAGGGCCGCCATGCGCTCCGTCACAGTGCGCCCTCCTTCTACAGCTGTAGAGTACCGATATCTACAGGTGTAGAAGGGGTGGGGGATGAAGGCGGTAGTGGTGGGTGGTGGGCTCGGCGGGCTCACGGCGGCCGTGGCGTTGCGCAAGGTCGGGTGGGAGGTCACCGTGCTGGAGCGCGCGCCGGCGTTCGGTGAGGTCGGCGCGGGTGTGGGCGTGATGCCGAACGCGATGCGGGCGTTGGCCGAACTGGGGTTGGCGGACGACGTGCGACGGATCGGCACGCCTCGCGTGGCCGGTGGCATTCGCGACACGAGGGGGCGTGCGCTGACGCACGTGGACGCGTCGCAGATGGAGCACGTCGTCGCCGTGCACCGGGCCGACCTGCACCGGGTGCTGCGTTCGGCGTTGCCGGAGGAGTGCCTGGTCACGGACACCGAGGTGCGGTCGGTCGAGGAGGTGGACGCGGACCTCGTGGTGGCTGCGGACGGCATCCGCAGCCGGATCAGGCAGGAGTTGTTCCCGGGATCACCCCAGCCGGTGTACGCGGGCACGACCGCGTGGCGGAGCGTGACGACGGCGCGGTTCCCGCGCGACCTGGGTATCGGCCAGACGCTCGGGCCGGGCTCCGAGTTCGGCGTGCTGCCGTTGGGTGACGGGCGGGTGTGCTGGTACGCGGCCACGGTCGCGCCCGCACGCCATCGCTCGGACCACTGCAGCCGTTCGGGGGACGAGTTGGGCGAGGTGCGGCGGCTCGTCCGCGACTGGCACCACCCGATCGGGGCGGTGCTGGACGCGACACCGCCGGACACCGTGCTCCGGCACGACATCCACGAGCTGGCGACGCCGTTGCCGACCTACGTCCGGGGCCGGGTGGCGTTGCTCGGCGACGCCGCGCACGCGATGACGCCATATCTCGGGCAGGGCGCGTGCACGGCGATGGAGGACGCCGTGGTGCTGGCCGCCGCGTGCGCCCGCGCCCACGCCGACGTGCCGGGCGCGCTCGCCGAATACGACCGGCAACGCCGTCCGCGCACGCAGGCGATCGCCAAGGCGTCGCGGATGGTGGGGCGAGTGGGGCACAAGCTGCGCAACCCCGTGGCGGTGGCGGTGCGGGACGCGGCGATGCGCGTCGTCACCTCCGCGCCGGGTGTTCGCGGTATGACGAAGTTCCTCGACTGGACGCCGCCGTCGTTGTCACTCGATAGGTGAGAAATGGACTGTGATGTAACTCATAGGTAACTGAGTTGATTCGAGCGGATAACGATCCAATATCACTCGTTTTCGCAGGATGCGTCACCCTTCCGCGCGATCAAGGTCTCGGCGGGTGGTACCAGGTGCGTCCCGACACGCCCCCTCGGTGCCCGGCCCGGCGGTGCAACAACCACGAAAGGGCAACTACGGTGTCCCGCCATGGCCCCCGTCCCCTCGTGTCCGGCTGAAGCCATCCCCCTGCGCACCACCGCGGTCGACCTCGCCGAGGCCGACGACTTCATTCGCCTGTGCCACTCCGAGAACCCGGAACTGGGCCCCGTCGCTCCCCGTCTCGCCGAGGTGCACGCCGAGGTCGCCGCCACCGGCACGTACCGCCACACGCCCGCCGAGCTCACGTTCGGCGCACGGGTGGCGTGGCGCAACAGCGCCCGCTGCATCGGCCGCCTGTACTGGCGCAGCCTCAAGGTCCGCGACCTGCGCGACCTCCGCGATCCCAAAGAGGTCGCGGACGAGTGCGTCGAACACCTCAGGCTCGCCGGCAACGGCGGCAAGGTCCGCCCGGTGATCACCGTGTTCGCCCCCGACGAGCCCGGTCAGCCCGCGCCGAGGATCCGCAACGAGCAGTTGGTCCGCTACGCCGGCTACGAGGGCTCCGACGGCGGTGTGCTGGGCGACCGGCGCAACGCCGAGTTGACCGACTGGGCCATCGCGATGGGCTGGCGCCCGCCCGAGCGAAGAGGCCCGTTCGACGTGCTGCCGTTGATCGTGGAGCGGGCCGACGCCGACTCGGCACTGGTCGAACTGCCCTCCGACGCGGTGTTGGAGGTGCCGATCAGCCACCCGGAACTGCCGTGGCTGGCCGACCTCGGGCTGCGCTGGCACGCCGTGCCCGCGATCAGCAACATGCGCCTGCGGATCGGCGGGATCGACTACCCGGCCGCACCGTTCAACGGCTGGTACATGGGCACCGAGATCGGCGCCCGCAACTTCGCCGACGTCGACCGGTACGACCTGCTGCCCTACCTCGGCAGGCGGATGGGCCTGGACACGTCGTCGGTGCAGACGCTGTGGAAGGACCGGGTGCTGGTCGAGCTGAACCGCGCGGTGCTGCACTCGTTCGCGGCGGCGGGCGTCACCATCACCGACCACCACACCGAGTCGGACCGGTTCCTCACGCACATCAAGAAGGAGGAGGCGGCCGGCCGCACGTGCCCGGCGGACTGGACGTGGATCGTGCCGCCGATGTCGAGCGGCATCACCAGCGTCTTCCACCGGTACTACGACAAAGAAGAGCTGCTGCCGAACTTCTTCCCCGGGGACACCAAGGGCGTGTGCCCGATCATCCACTGAGGCACCCCGCAGAGGTCTCTGCAAGACGTATGTACGGTTAACGTTAACGTGTTGCTGTGGCGTAGATCACCTTTGGCGGGCTAGGGTAACTCTCCGTGAGAGTGGGCATACCCGTGGAGGCGCGGCCCGCCGAGCGCCGCGTAGCCGGTCTACCGGAAACGGTGACCACGCTGATCGGTGCCGGACTCGCGGTGGACGTGCAAGCCGGAGCGGGCAGACACGCCCACGCCTCGGACGCCGCCTACCGCGCAGCCGGCGCGAACATCATCACCGACCACCCGGCCGGTCAGTCCGACGTGGTCGTCTCCGTCCAACCGCCGACACCCGAACAAGCGGCCGCCCTCCGCGAGGGCGACATCACGATCAGCTTCCTCCAGCCGAACAGCGAGCCGGAGCTGATCGAGGTGCTCAAGGCCAACCGGGTCACCGCCTTCAGCCTCGACCTGCTGCCCAGGGTGACCAGGGCGCAGTCCGTCGACGCCCTCTCCTCGCAGGGCCTGGTGGCGGGCTACCGCGCGGTGATCGAGGCCGTCAACCGCCTG
Source organism: Saccharothrix deserti (assembly GCF_009769385.1). Taxonomy (GTDB): domain Bacteria; phylum Actinomycetota; class Actinomycetes; order Mycobacteriales; family Pseudonocardiaceae; genus Actinosynnema; species Actinosynnema deserti. The sequence continues at coordinate 328,730 of NZ_ML775960.1, read as the reverse complement.
CCGAAGTTCCTCCCCATGTTCACCACGGCGGCGGGCACCATCCCGCCGGCCAAGGTGCTCGTCCTCGGCGCGGGCGTCGCCGGGCTCCAGGCCATCGCCACCGCACGGCGTCTGGGCGCGGTGGTGGAGGCCTACGACATCCGTGCGGCGGCCAAGGAGGAGGTCAAGAGCCTCGGCGCGAGGTTCCTCGAACTGGACCTCGAAACGCAGCGGGGCGTCTACGCCGAAGCCCAGTCGGAGACGTTCCTGGAACGCCAGCGCGAGCTGATCGCGGACCGCGTCGCCGCCTCCGACGTGGTCATCTCCACCGCCGCCATCCCCGGCCGCAAGGCGCCGGTGCTGGTCACCAACGACATGCTCAAGGCGATGGCGCCCGGTTCGGTGGTGGTCGACCTGGCCGCCGAGTCCGGCGGCAACGTCACCGCGAGCAGCCCCGGTGAGGAGACCTGGGTCGGCGAGGTGCTGGTCTACGGCGCGAAGAACATGCCCAGCAGCATGCCCGTGCACGCCAGCAAGCTCTATGCGCGCAACGTCGCCAACCTCCTGATGATGATGACCAAGGACGGTCAGGTGACCCCCGACCTCACCGACGAGGTGCTGGCCGGCTGCTGCCTCACGCACGCGGGCGAGCTGAGGAGGGAGCTGCGGTGATCGACCTGTTGACGATCTTCGTGCTGGCCGTGTTCGTCGGCTTCGAGGTCGTGTCGAAGGTGTCCACGATCCTGCACACACCGCTGATGTCGGGTGCGAACGCGATCCACGGCGTGATCCTGGTCGGCGCCATCCTCATCACCGGCCGGGCCGAGCACGGGGCGGAGATCGCGCTGGGCCTGGCGGCGGTCTTCCTGGCCACGGTCAACGTGGTCGGCGGGTTCGTGGTGACCGACCGGATGCTGGAGATGTTCAAGGGCCACAAGGCGGGCAAGGTCGCCAAGGCCGTCGAGAACGGGCACGGGGAGCAGGCGAAATGAGCCCCACCTGGGTCCAACTCGCGTACCTGGTGGCCGCCCTGTGCTTCGTGCTCGCGCTCAAGGGCCTGAGCACGCCGAAGCACGCCCGCGCGGGCAACCTGCTCGGCGCGGCGGGCATGGCGCTGGCCGTGATCACGGCGTACGTGCACGGCGCGGTCCACAACGGGCTGCTGATCCTGCTCGCCGTGGCCGCGGGCGTGGCGGTGGGCATCCCGGCGGCGCGGTCGGTGAAGATGACCGCCATCCCGCAGATGGTGGCGCTGTTCAACGGCGTCGGCGGCGCGGCGGCGGCACTGGTGGCGTTGACCGAGTTCCTGGAGGTCCCGGACGGTTCGGTGCTGTTCCAGGTCGCCACCGCGCTCACCGTGCTGATCGGTTCGGTCAGCTTCTCCGGCAGCGTGGTCACCTTCCTGAAGCTCCAGGAGATCATGACCACCCGGCCGGTGCTGCTGCCCGCCGGCCAGGTCCTCGGCATCGGCGTGGCCGCCGCCAGTGCGCTGCTCGCGTTGTCGGTCGTGCTCACCGGGAGCAGCCTGCTGCTGGTGCTGCTGGCGTTGGCCGGTCTCGCGCTGGGTGTGCTGTTCGTGCTGCCGGTGGGCGGCGCGGACGTGCCGATCGCGATCTCGCTGCTCAACGCGTTCACCGGCCTGGCCGTCGCCGCGTCCGGTTACGTGCTGGCCAACACGCTGCTGATCGTCTCCGGCACGCTCGTCGGCGCGTCCGGCACGATCCTGACCCGGCTGATGGCCCAGGCCATGGGCCGAAAGCTGACCAACATCCTGTTCGGCGCGTTCCAGACCACCACGGCGGTCGCGCAGTCCGACGAGCAGCGCACCGTGCGCGCAGGCACGGTGGAGGACGTCGCGATCCTGCTCGGCTACGCCCATTCCGTCCTGGTGGTGCCCGGTTACGGCCTGGCCGTGGCCCAGGGGCAGCACGCGGTGCGGGAACTGGCGCAGCTGCTGGAACAGCGCGGCATCACCGTCGACTACGGCATCCACCCGGTCGCCGGCCGGATGCCGGGCCACATGAACGTCCTGCTCGCCGAGGCGGACGTGCCGTACGAGAACCTGAAGGAGCTCGACGACGTCAACCCAGGCATGGGCAGCGTCGACGTGGTGCTGGTGATCGGCGCGAACGACGTGGTCAACCCGGGCGCGCGGGACGAGCCGAGCAGCCCCATCTACGGCATGCCGATCTTCGACGTGGACCGGGCGAAGGCCGTGGTGTTCATGAAGCGCTCGATGCGGCCGGGCTTCGCGGGCATCGACAACAGCCTGCTCTACGACCCGAAGACCACCATGCTGTTCGGTGACGCCAAGGAGTCGCTGACCAAGCTCCTGGCCGCGGTGAAGCAGGTCTAGCGGTGGAGCAGGTCTAGCGGGACAGCTCGTAACCCGGCACGGCGGGCGCGAGGTGGTCGCCGAACGCGGCGTCCACCTCGACCTGCGTCCACCACGCGGCACAATCCGCCGACGAGACGCCCGCCACCAGCACGGACACCCCGGACGACCGGATCAGTCGCACCGTCCGCGCCACCGCGTCGTGCAGGAACGCCGCCGGCCGCTCGGCCAGCCGGCGCACCACCGACGGGTCGAGGATCAGCGAGTCCACCGGCAGGTCGGCGAGCAGCGACAGCTCGGCCTGACCGCCGTTGAACCGGGCCAGTCCGGTGACGATCCCGTTGTCCCGCAAGAACTGCGCGTTGTCCTCGCCCGGTCCTTCGAGCATCGACCGGGTGTCCAGGAAGATCCGCAGCCGGGACACCGGCAACCCGGTCTCGTCCAACGTGCGCTTCACCGTGCCGACCAGGTCCTCGTCGCGCGACTGCATCGGTGACAGCTCGAAGTGCAGCACCCCGAACCCATCCGACTCGGTGGGATCGGACTCGGTGGGATCGGACTCGGTGGGATCGGACTCGGTGGGATCGGACTCGGTGGGATCGGACTCGGTGGGATCGGACTCGCTGGGGTCCGACGCGGAGGACCCGACCGCCTCGGCCGCCGCCTCGCGCAGCGCCCACTGCCCCAGCGCCAGCGACAGCCCGGTCGCCTCGGCCAGTTCGAGGCACTCGTCGTGTCCCAGCTCCTCCCACCGCAGCCGTGCCACGTGCCCGAGCACCCGCCGACTGTCGAGGTCCACCACCGGCTGGTACTCGACCTCGATCTCGCCGTCGGCGAGCGCGCCGGGCATCCTGGCGGCCCGCGCCTGCTGTTCCCGGAGCCGCTGGTCCGCGTGCCGGTCGTAGGTCTGCCACTGCCGCTTGCCCGCCGCCTTGGCCCGGCGCAGGGTCGCGTTGGCCGCGCGGAGCAGTTCGGCCACGTCCCACCCGGCGGCGGGCCGGTCCACCACGCCGACGCTGGCGGACAGGGCCACGCCGTTGTCCATCGGCCGTTCCAGCGCCTCGTTGATCCGCTCGATCATGGCGGGCACGCTCGGCGTGGTCGGCGAGTTGTCGACCACGATGGCGAACTCGTCGCCGGCCATCCGCGCGACCGACGCGGTCTCGTCGGCCACCACGGCCTTGAGCCGGCGGCCGACCTCGGTGAGCAGCTGGTCGCCGACCGCGTGGCCGAGACCGTTGTTCACCACCGAGAACGCGTCCAGGTCCAGGTAGTAGAGCGTGATCCCGCCGCGTGACGTGCCGTGCAGGGTCTCCAGCCGGGTGACGAAGTGCTGCCGGTTGGACAGGCCGGTGAGCGCGTCGTGCAGCAGCTGGAAGTCCAGGTTCTTCCGCAGCAGGTGCAGTTCGCTGACGTCCTCGACCATGGTCACGTGGTACGCGGGCTTGCCGCCCGACTCGCGCAGCAACGACACCGCCAGGTGCACCCACACCGGCTCGCCGTCCTCGCGCAGCAGCCGCCGCTGCTCGCGGACCCGTTCCACCCCGCCCTCGCCGACGGCCCGGTACGTGGCCACCAGCGCGTCCACGTCGGCCGGGTCGAACAGCTCGATCATCCGCCGGCCGATCAGCGCGGTCCGGTCGCAGCCGATCATGTCGGCCAACGCCGCGTTCGCGTCGATGCACTGGCCGCGCAGGTCGGTGAGCGCGATGCCGAACGCGGACGAGTCGAACACCTCGCGGAACCGCGCCTCGCTGGCCTTGAGCACCTGCTCGGCCCGGACCTTGGCCGTCATGAGTGCCCGCTTGACCTGTTCCTGCTGGTCGAACGCGTCCAGCCGCATCGCGGTGGCGAAGCCGGTGCTGACGGCGCCCAGGATGCCGACGACCTTCTCCGCCAGTTCCGGCACGTCCTGCAGTTCCGGGTTGAACAGCAGGGCGTGCCCGAGCACCTCCACGGTCCGCTGCAACGTCTCCGGCCCGGTGAAGTGCGCCTCGACCAGCCGGTGGCCGACCACGGCGACCGGGCAGGGGGCGAACGGCTCGGCCTGGACCGCGTCGGCGATGAGGTCCACGAGTTCGAGCAGGTACAGCTCGATCTCGACCGGCGACATCGGCACGTACGCGGTCGGGTACACCGCCCGCATCCACGCGCGTGCGATGTCCTGCCGCCGGGTCCTAGTGGGTAGTGACACGTCGGCTCACTTCTTGCGACCCACCCCGGCGAATATCCCCGCTCTGCCGGCGTCCTCGTCGACGGCGCCGTCCTCCGGGCGCCACAGCGGCAGCGGGACCACCCCGGGTTCGACCAGGTCGAAGCCGTCGAACATGGCGGTGATCTCGGCGCGCGTGCGCGGGTACATCGGGTTCGCGCTCCCGCGCATCACCGCCACTACCGCCGCCATCTGGTCCGGTTGCAGGTCGGAGGTGAACTGGGACAGCGCCAGGTAGCTGCCCGGCACGACGACGTCCCGGTACGCGGCGACCACGCCGCCCGGGTCCTGCTCGGGCGGCACGAAGTGGAGCACCCCGACGGTGAGCAGGCCGACCGGCTCGGAGAAGTCGATCAGGCCGGTCGCGCGGACGCCGGCGAGCACCGCGTCCGGGTCGGTCAGGTCCTCTTGGAGGATGGTGGTCCGGTCGTCGTCTTCGAGGATCATCCGGCTGTGCGCGACGGCGACGTCCTCGTAGTCCACGTACACCACGCGTGACTCGGGTTCGGCCTTCTGCGCGATCTCGTGCACGTTGCCGACGGTCGGGATGCCGGAACCCAGGTCCAGGAACTGCCGCACGCCCACGTCGACCAGGTGCAGCACGGCCCGGCGCAGGAACGCGCGGTTGAGGCGGGCGATGGTGCGGGCGTTGGGCTGGGCGCGGAGGAACTTCTCCGCCAGCGCGCGGTCGGCGGCGAAGTTGTGGCCGCCGCCGAGCAGGTAGTCGTAGATCCGCGCGGCGCTGGGCAGCCCGGTGTCGACCTCGTTCGGGACCCAGCTCAGCCGTTCCGCCACCGCATCCTCACCCGTGTGTGTAACCGCCCGAACTTCAGCCCCTAGGGGGCGAGATTACTGATTCGGTAGGTCCCGTGGGCAGAGGGCGGGGCCGCTTGTCCCCGATCGGCGTACAGGCGGCGCGCAAAGCGATCACGGCGAGTGCTCCAAATGACACTCGTGACCCGAAATGTGCGTTGACGAAAAGCGGCAGTGCTACGCCGAACTCGGTGCCGAGGGCGCCGGCGAGGTTCACCAGGCCACCACCCGATCCGGCGTCACCCCGTGGGAGGTCACTGAGGATGGTTGCGTTATTCGCCGGCGTGAAAAGACCGAGCCCGAACCCCAATGCGGCCGGCGCGACCGGGTGAACCTGCCAGGCCAACACCGCGCAAGCCACTGCGGACAACCGCGCCCCCTGCGGTCCGACCACTTTCCGATCGGCGCGACGAGTGCCACCAGCGTGAGCAGGTACGCGAGCGAAACCCAGTCGGGCGAGGCGCCGAAGTCGTCCCGCAATGCGGGCAGGGCGAGTGTGACCACGCTCGCGTCGAACTGGCCGAGGAACGCGCCCGGGCACACCGTGGCCACGGCGAGCCAAGGCGCCCCTGCCCAGGTGGCGACCCGCCGCGGCCGGGGGTGACTCCACGACGAACCAGCGCCACGAGAGGTTTATCGGCGCCGGACTGTCTCGGTATCCGAGGTATTGCGAGCCAGTACCATTCGCGCATGTCAGACGAGGCGCGCTCGCTCACCGACGTGGTCACGAGGCTCCGCCGGGCACTGCGGACGAGCATCCGGTCGGAATGGCCGTGGGACTCCCTGCCGATGGCGCAGGTGGAATTGCTCCAGACGCTCGCCGAGCGCCCGCCGATGCGGGTGGGCGACCTCGCGGCGGAGCTGCGGCTCGCGCCCAACACGGTCAGCGGCCTGGTCGGCCAGCTGATCGAGAGCGGCCTGGTCGAGCGGGGCGGCGACCCCAGCGACCGCCGCGTGGCCCGGCTCTCGGTGACCCCGCAGGGACACGAGCAGCTGGCCGTCTGGCAGGCCGCGCACGAGAAGCGCATCGGTTCGGCGCTGGACAAGCTCGAACCCCAGGAACGCGCCGACGTGGTCCGCGCGCTGGCCGCCCTGGACCACCTGGTCGACCACCTGCGGGCGCACTGATCGGCGTGCACACCGATCCGGTCGACCCGGACGTCCCGGTGCGACGTCGTGAACCAGGTCCCGCTGTCCTCGGTGCGATCGCGCTCGGCGGCGGTCTCGGCGGGCTGGCCAGGTACGGGGTGTCCTCGGTCGTCGCCGGCCCGTGGGGTTTGCTGCTGATCAACGTGCTGGGGTGCGCTCTGATCGGCGTCCTGATGGTGCTCGTGCCTCGCCTGCACCCCTTGGCCCGCCCGTTCTTCGGAGTCGGGGTGCTGGGCGGGTTCACCACTTTCTCGGCGTATGCGCTGGACATCGTGCACCTGGGCGGCTTGATGGCTTTCGGCTACCTCTTCGCGACCCTGTTCCTGGCCTTGGGCGCGACCTTCTCCGCCATGGCGCTGACCAAGAAGGTGCTCGGGTGACCGCGCTACTGGTGTTCGTCGGCGCGGCCATCGGCGCCCCGCTGCGCTACCTGACCGACCGCTTCGTCCAGGCCCGCCACATGACGAGGTTCCCGTTCGGCACCCTCACGGTGAACGTCGTCGGCTCGTTCGTGCTGGGCTGCGTCGCCGGCGCGTCACCAACCCTGGTCGCCTTCATCGGCACCGGCCTGTGCGGCGGCCTGACGACGTACAGCACGTTCAGCTACGAAACGGTCCGCCTGACCGAGGACGGCCACTACTGGCAAGCGTTTGCCAACGCCGCCACCAGCATCGCCGCGGGCGTGGGCGCCGCCGCGTCGGGTTACGCCCTCACCCGCTGACGACGGCCTGCGCTCACCCGGCCGCCGCCAACCTCCCCAGGACCTCCGGCAACTCGCCCGCGTGCACGACGCCGAGTCGTTGCGTGGCACGGGTCAGCGCGACGTACAGGTCGCTCGCCCCGCGCGGCGACTCGGCCAGGATGCCCGCCGGGTCGACCACCAGCACCGAGTCGAACTCCAGGCCCTTCGCGTCGGTCACGCCCAGCACGACGATCTGCGCGTCCAGGTCGTCCGAAGCGCCCGGCACGGCGGCGCGCAGCGAGGCCACCGAAGCCGCCGGCACGATCACCGCCAGCTTGCCGTCCCCGATCGCGGAGACCTCCTTGTCCACCACCGAGGGCAGCGCCTCGTCCAACGACGACACCTGCAAGCTCCACGGGGCGAACCCGCTGTCCCGCACCGACGTCGGCGGCACGAGGGTCGGGTCGACGGAGGCCAGCACGTCCGCCGCCACCGCCATGATCTCCGACGGCGTCCGGTAGTTCACCGTCAGCTCGGTGAGCTTCCAGCGGTCCATCACGTACGGGGACAGGACCTCGCCCCAGGACGAGGCGCCCGCGATGTCGCCGGTCTGCGCGATGTCGCCGACCACGGTCATCGACTTGGACGGGCACCGCCGCATCAACGTCCGCCACGCCATCGGGGACAGCTCCTGCGCCTCGTCCACGATGATGTGCCCGAACGTCCACGTCCGGTCCGCCGCCGCCCGCTCGGCCGCCGTCTCGTAGCGCTCGGCGCCGTGCCGCTCGGCCAACCGGTAGGCGTCGACCAGGTCGGTCGCCATCAGGATGTCCGGGTCGGCGTCGTCCTCCAGGTCCAGGATGTCCAGCACGCCCTGCGCGTAGTCGATCGCCTGCCGCCGCTGCCGTTCGGCCCGCGCCTTGGCCTCGGTGTCGTCCTCGCCGAGCAGTTCCGCCGCCTCGTCCAGCAGCGGCACGTCGGCGGGCGTCCACTCGGAGCCGCGCGGCCGCGCCAGCAGCGCGCGTTCGGCGGGGGACAGCTTCGGCGTGGCCTTGGCGATCAGCTTCGGCGACGCGTAAAGGTCTTCGAGCAGCTGCTGGGGCGACAACGTCGGCCACAGCTTCTCGATCGCGGCCTGCACGGCGGGGTCTTCCCGCAGCTCGCGCCGGATGTCGTCGATATCGGCCTGGTCCAGCAGGTGCCGACCGAGCCGGGACACGGCCTGCGACGCCAGCGTGGAGATGATCTCCCGCTGGAACGTCCGCCGCGCCTCGTTGTGCGGACGCCGGGTCCGCCGCGCACGCCCCCGCGCGTCGGTGATCGCGCGCCGGTCCAGTCTCAGCACGTCCTGCTCGAACGGGACCTCGACCAGGCTCGGCGCCTCCTGCCGGTCCCGGATCGCGTGCGCCACCACGTCCGCCATCTGGATGCGGCCCTTCAACGCGGCCACCTCGGCGGGCTCGCGGCCGACCGCGGTCATGTTCGGGAACAGCTCGCCGACGGTGGACAGCAGCACGCCCGTCTCACCCAGCGACGGCAGCACCTGCCCGATGTAGCGCAGGAACGTCGCGTTCGGCCCGACCACGAGCACGCCGCGCTTCGCCAGCTGCCGCCGGTGCGTGTAGAGCAGGTACGCGGCGCGGTGCAGCGCCACCGCCGTCTTGCCGGTGCCCGGACCGCCCTGCACGACGACCACGCCGTTCAGCTCGGTGCGGATGATCTTGTCCTGCTCGGCCTGGATGGTCGCGACGATGTCGCCCATCTGGCCGGTGCGGCTCGCGTTCACCGCGGCCAGCAGGGTGGCCTCGCCGGTCAGGCCCTCCGACGGGCGGTCCAGGTCGACCGAGTTGATGTCCAGCAATTCGTCGTCGAAACCGACGACTTTGCGCTGCTTGGTGCGCAGGTGCCTGCGCCTGCGCACGCCGTCCGGCGCGGCGGCGGTGGCCAGGTAGAACGGGCGGGCGGCGGGCGCGCGCCAGTCCATCAGCAGCGGCTCGTACTCCTTGTCCTCGTCGAACAAGCCGATTCGGCCGATGTAGAACCGGTCGTCGGTGTGGAAGTCGAGCCGGCCGAAGCACAACCCGTTCTCCACGGCGCTGTACTGCGCCAACTGGTCGGAGTACATCGCCACCGAGGTGTCCCGTTCGGACCGCATCTGATGCGTTCCGCCCGTTTGCCGCAGCGCTCCGGCCAGGCGCTTCGAGCTCTGTTCGCGGAGGTCGTCCAGCCTGCCGTACAGCATCGACACGTATTCCTGCTCCGACTCGGTTTCCGCGAGCCGGAGGTCATCGGAGGGGCTTGACAACGTGCCTCATTTCTGGATAGCGTGGTTTATCAGCCTGTGTCGCATTGCGGCTGACAGTTCCCTGCGCCCGTCATGCGCAGAACGTCTAATCTACTACACGTTCTTCGCCGTGGTGCGCGAACAACTCCGCGCCCGCCCTCCCGGGCCCGTGACGTGCGAGAGCCGCCGCCGAGCGGGTGCTCGACGGCGGCGTCCGGACCAGGTCCGGTGACGGTGATCTTGCCGGTGATGGTGATCTTGCCGGCGACGGTGCCGGGGGCCGGGTCTACAACCGGGTGGCGACGAACCTGCCGATCTCGTCCATGCCCAGCTTGTTCGGGTGCAGTGGCGCGACCGGCCCGACCGGCGTCAGCCCCTCGAACCACTTCACGCCCCGCTCGGCGCACACGTCGTGCCCGACGCTCGGCGGCGCGATGTCCACGAACCGCGCGCCGTGCCGGGCGGACTCGGTGGCGAACACGGCGTTCAGCCGGTGGATGCCCGCCTGGATGTAGTCCGCGTCCCGCGCCCAGATCGGCTCGTCGGGGTAGCAGCCGCCGGGCTTGAGGTAGGTGCCGTACCCGACCACGACGATCCGGGCGTTCGGCGCGCGTGCCGAGATCCGGTCGAGCGCGTCGGCGAACTCCGGCGCGTAGGCGTCGATCCGCTCGGCCACCTCGTCCCGCCCGCCCGTGGTGAGGCGGTCGCGGCACGATTCGCCGACCGGCTCCGGGAACACGTTGACGCAGCTCAGCGCCACCCTGACGAGTTCGATGTCGTTACCGCCGATGGTCAGGGTGACCAGGTCGGTCGACTCGCCCAGCGCGTCCAGTTGCGGCGGCTGCGGCCCGCTCAACGTCGACTGGGACCCGGCCAGGTCGTCGGTGACCGCGCCGGAGCACGTCACGTCCGTCAGCCGGGCGCCGATGGCGGAGGCCAGCACGGACGGCCAGTTGCGCGACGAGCGCAGGCATCCGGGCGCCGTCTCGTCCTGCACCGGGATCAGCGGCCCGGCGGCGGCCGAGTCGCCCAGTGCGACGTACTCGGTGATCGGCTCGGCAGTCGGCTCGGCAGTCGCCGTGGTGGTCCAGGGGGTGGTCCAAGTGGTGGTCCAGGTGATCGACAACGCCGCCAGCAGCGCTGGTAGCAGTCTGCGCACGATCGCCTCCTCTGCGTGATCGGTCTGTCGCCGACATGATGTGGCCTGCGCCGGTCCGCGCCACCGCGCTGGACCTGGGAGTCCACGCAGATTCACCCAGGAGGGGGTTGGGACAGGCAGGGGGTTGGGACAGGCCGCGCGCCTTGTCGATCGCCGGCGGTTTCCACAGGCCGGCTGGTTGTCCACAGCCCGGCTGGTTGTCCACAGGCCCGCCTCGGCCGCCCGTCGTTGTCGGACCGCCCTGGCAGGATCGAAAACAGGGATCCCCTGGGCGGGGACCCCTGCGAAGCCGCGGTCGGCCGCGTCCGAGCAGGCGCGGTCGGCCGTGTCGAGCACGGCGGGTGAGGACTGGACCACCCGATGAGCGGCTGTGGCCGGGCACGTGGGTGAAACCCGTCGGCGACGGCTGATCACCCCGGCACGCTGGAGCGTGTGAGGGAGCAGCGCCAAGAGCTGGCCAGGCTGTGCCGCGTCGCGGTCGACCGGCCGCGGTGGCAGATCGGTATCGCGGTGGTCGTGTCGGTGTGGTCCCTGGCGTGGGTGGTGGGCCAGGCGTTCGGCGGGCCGAGCCCGCTGGAGGTGCTGCCGCTGCGCTGGGCGGGCCTGCCGACGGGGTGGCTGGACGCGGTCCGCGGCTGGTTCGACGGCCGCACCGGCTTCCTCGCCGTCGCCGGCGGGCTGCTGTGGGCGATGACGAGCGCGCGCCGGCAGGCGTCGGCGCTGTTCGGCTGGCTCGCGGTGATGGCGGCGGCCGAGGACGCGGGCTACGTCGCGGTCCGGTGGGCGCTGCTGACGTTCGCGGTGTTCCTCGCGGTGATGGGGCTGGTGTCGATCGCCGGGCGGCGGGCGTTCGTGGTCGACCGGATCGCGGTCATCCCGAAGGACGTGGCGCGGGCGGGCGCGACGGCGGTGGCGCTGTCCGCGGTGGTGCCGCTGGTCGCGCCGGGGCTGCTGCTCGCCCGGCTGGTCGGCCCCTACGTGACTCGGCCGCCGCGCCGCCGGGCGGGGACGCCGATAGTCCGCGCCCCTTCCGCCGAACGGCCACCGTCCGCCGACACGGCCGGTGAAGTGCTGAAACCGGTCCCGGCGCAGCGCGCTTCACGGTGACGTGATCGGATTTCGCGTTCCTACTGGCCCGGTAAATAGTTTTGCACCCCAACAATCCCGGTGGAGAAAGTCGAGCGAACCTCACATCACATTCCGGAATCGTCTGTTTGGGCTTACCGGTCCGTATCCATCAAGATGAGCGCGTGCCAGAAAATCCCGCCGAAAACCGCTTAGCCAAGGTGATGCGTCGTCAGCCCGTTCAGCAGCGCGGCGCCGCGACGGTGTCCGCGATTGTCGATGCCTGCGCGACGCTGCTCAACGACTACGACTACGACGACATCACCACAGCCCGGATCGTCGAGCTGGCAGGCGTGCCAATTGGATCGTTCTACCAATACTTCCCGGACAAGCGTTCTGTTGTGCACGCGTTGGCGTTGCGCGGCATGGAGGAGTACCTGGGGCGCGTCGAAACGCTGTTCACGGAGGACCGACTCGCCGGGGACTGGCGGCAGGCGGTGCAGCAGGTCGTCGGCGTCTACCTGCGGATGCTGGTCGAACTGCCCGGCTTCGGGAGGGTGCGGTTCAGCGATCTGCTCGACGGCCACCGGCTCGACGCGTCCGTCGACCAGTACGAGCTGATGGCCGAACGGCTGCGCGACCTGTTCCTCGGCCGCTTCGCGGTGCGCGGCGACGCGCCGGTCATGTTGATGTTCCGGATGGCCGTCCAGACCGCCGACGCGATGTTCAAGCTGGCCGAACGGGTGGAGCCCGACGAACGCCCGCTGGTGCTCCGCACCGCCGACGGTGTGATCTTGAAGATGCTGTCCGGGGTGTTCGACCCCACGTGACTTGCCGCGCCGGTCCGGGTGGTGTGGGGTGGACCGGTGAGCGACGACGACTTCGACGTGATCGTGATCGGCGGCGGTGCGGTGGGCGAGAACGCCGCCGGTCGGACCGCCGCCGGCGGTCTGCGGACCGCGCTGGTGGAAGCCGAACTCGTCGGGGGTGAGTGCTCGTACTGGGCTTGCATGCCCAGCAAGGCGTTGCTGCGCCCCGGCCACGCGCTCGCCGCCGCCCGCCGGGTGCCGGGCGTGCCGGTCGGTGACCGGCTCGACCCGGCGGCGGTGCTCAAGCGGCGCAACAGCATCGCGTCCGACTGGGACGACGCGAGCCAGGTCGCGTGGGCCGAGGGCGCCGGGCTGACCGTGATCAGGGGCCGTGCCCGCCTGGTGGGGGAGCGCCGGGTCGACGTGGACGGCCGCGTGCTGACCGCCGCCAAGGCGGTCGTCCTGTGCACCGGCAGCGTGCCGCGCATCCCGTCGCTGCCCGGTCTGTCGGACGTGCCGTACTGGACGTCCCGCGACGCGACCTCGGCGCAGGAGGTGCCCACGTCGTTGGTGGTGCTCGGCGGCGGTGTGGTCGGCGTCGAGATGGCCCAGGCGTGGGCACGGCTGGGTTCCCGGGTCACGCTGGTCGTCTCCGGTGAACGGCCGCTGCCGAAGTTCGAGGCGTTCGCGGGCGACCTGGTCGCGGACGGACTGCGCGAGGACGGCGTCCGGGTCGTCACCGGCGTCAAAGCGACCGGCGTGTCCACTTCGGACGGTGAGGTGTCGTTGCGGCTGTCCGACGGCACGTCGGTGTCGGGCGCGCACCTGCTGATCGCGACCGGCCGCCGACCGGCCACCGCCGACCTCGGCCTGGAGCAGTTCGGCATCACGGCGGGCGAGGCGCTGGACGTCGACGACACCGGCCGGTCGACCGAGGTGGACTGGCTGTACGGGGCGGGCGACGTCACCGGCCGCGCGCTGCTCACCCACCAGGGCAAGTACGCCGCGCGGGCGGTCGGCACGGCGATCGTCACCGGCGCCACCGCCCCCGAGCCGTGGACCGCGCCGGTCGCCACCGCCGATCACACCGCCGTGCCGCAGGTCGTCTTCACCGACCCCGAGGTGGCGTCGGTGGGGTGGTCCGAGGCGCAGGCCCGCGAGGCGGGACTGGAGATCCGGGTGATCGACCTGGACATCGCGGTGGCCGGGTCGTACGTGCACGCGGAGGGGTACCGCGGCAAGGCGCGCATGATCGTGGACGAGAAGAAGCGCACGCTCGTCGGCGTCACGTTCGCGGGCCCCGATGTCGCCGAACTGGTCCACGCGGCCACGATCGCGATCGTCGGCGGGGTGACCGTGGACCGGTTGTGGCACGCGGTGCCGGCGTACCCGACCATCAACGAGGTCTGGCTGCGGCTGCTGGAGGCCTACGGCCTCTGACGCCCGCGCACCTCACCCGGCGGTGTGGTTCTGACGCTGGGTACGCGCTGGTCAGCACACCGTGTTCGGCCTGGTCCGAGTGCCGTATCGCGCCTGCGGCCATAAAGCGTCACATCCGCAAAATGCGGCTTCGTCTCATTAGACTGCGGAGGTGACCAGAGGAACCGTGGTTCTCACGATCGGCGCGGTGCTCTGGTGCGCGTTCGTCATCGTGACCACGTTCCTGCCCGGCGGGCCTTCCTGGCCGCCGACCGCGGTCTACCTGCCGGGGTTCCTGCTGCTGCCCGTGGTGCTCTACACGTTGTTCCGCGCGCGTTCCGCCGCGTTGTTCTGCCTGGCCCACGTGCCGAAATCCGTGCTGCTCCTGGGGCTCGCGATCGCGGTCGGCGGGTGGCTGTTCTCGTTCGGCGCGATCGCGGGCAAACCGGGCACCGAAACGCTGAGCGCGGTGGCCGGTCTGGTGATCGTGCTGCACGTCGCGTTCGGGCTGATCGGCATCGGCATGGTCCGCACCGGCCGCTGACCGCCGGCCCTCACTGCTGCGCGGCGGGCAGTCGCAGCGCCTGTTCGGCGATCTCCGCCAGCTTCGGGTCGGCCGCGGCCGGTTCGCCCTCCGCCCACACCACCTGCGTGATGCGCAGCTGCGCGCCCTTCACCGACACGCGGATGGCCGACCGGTCGAACGACGCCGGACCGCCGGACCACCCCTTGCCCTCCTTCACGAGCGTGCTGATGCCGCCCGCGCCCGCCGTCGACGCGACCGCGTTCAACTCGGCCGCACGGGTGGCGTCCGGCAGGCTCAGCTCGGCGATCGCGACACCGGCCTTGCGCCCGTCCACTGTGGTCTCGTACTGGGCACGCCGCAGCTGCATGCACATGTGCCCGGACAGCCAGGCCTGCACGTCGCCGAACGCGTGCGCGGCGCAGTTGTCGGTCCGGTCCGCGCCGCGCGGCGAGAAGTTCCGGCCGTCCACGACGACCGTGGTCGGCTGTGAGGTCGGGGCGGTGGACGCCGAGCCGTCCGCGCCGCCGCCCGACGACAGCGACGCGATCAGGGCGATGACCAGCAGCGCGCCGACGACCACGCCGCCCACGTAGGGCAGCACCTTGCGGCCGGTCGGGGCCGCCTTGACCCTCGGCAGCAGCATGGTGCTCGCCGACGCCAGGTCGGCCGCCGCGTCGGAGAAACCCTCGGCGATCAGGACCTGCCGGTCGGGCGGCGCGCCGGTCGGCGCGAGCACCGCGACCAGCTTGGCCGCGTGTTCGGCGGAGCACGGCCGGTCGCTGGTGGCCAGTTCACGTGCGGCGGCGAGCAGCGTCGTCGGTTTCGGGTGCAGGACGCGCACGCCCCGGTTGAGGTCGACGGTCGGCTGCACGACCTGGGCGACGTACGGGCCGACGGCCACCACGGTGGTGACCGGCAGCGGCTCGCCGCGCATGTCCTGGATGCGGCGGGCGACGGCGGTGCTGGCCTCCAGCGCCTCGGCGGCCGGGCTCACCGCGCCGTCGGTGCGGGTCAGCGGCCAGCCGTCGATCTTCCACTGGCCGTTGAGCGGCGCCTCCAGCCGCATGGCCGGGTCCGGCAGGTCCACGCCGACGACGACGAGCACGCCGCGCGGCAGCACGACCACCGCGTCCAGGTCGCGCGGGCAGTCCGGCGGTCGCACCCCGAGCAGCGCGATACCGCCCAGCACGGCGTCGCCGTTGCCCCACGTGCTCAACGCGGCGCGCACGTCGGCACCCACTTCCGAGGGTTCGCTCCCGAGTCGGATCAGCCGCACGAGATCACCACAAGATCACACCGTTCCACACGGTCAGACACGGTAGCGCCCGCAGGGGCAGGGCCATTCGGTGCATCGCGAGAGTTGACGATCCGTGACACCCATCACCTGAACGGATGTGACTCGTTAGTGGGATTGCTCAACCCTGCATTGGAGGTCCGCCAGTGAAGCGCAAAGCCGCCCTGCTCGCGGCGGGAACGCTCGCACTGTCCGTCGCGGTCGCACCTTCCGCCTCGGCCGGTCTGCTCGCCCCCGTCTCGACGCTGCTCGCCAGTCAGCTGTCCGGCGCCCCGTCGGATTCCGTCGGCACCGTGTTCGTCCACGGCTCCGACCTCGCCACCGCCGAACGCGCGGTGCGCGACTCCGGCCTGAGCCGCATCACGAGCTTCGACCGCATCGGCGTCGTCGCCGCCCGCGGCACCGCCGCGCAGATCACCGCCGCGCGCGCCGTCACGGGCGTGACCTACGTCGAAGCGAACCGGCCGATCGAGTTCACCGGCTCCACGTCCCACACCGCGACCCGCGGGCTGGCCGCGCGGCAGACCCTGACCGGGGCGAACGGCCAGGCCCTGGACGGCAGCGGCGTCACCGTCGCGGTGATCGACTCCGGCGTCGACCCGGCGCACCCGGCGTTCAAGCAGCCGAACGGCCAGACCAAGATCGTCCGCAACCTCAAGAGCGTCTGCCTGGACGAGGCGAGTACCGGCACCGGCTGCATCCTCGACGTGCCGACTTCGGTCGACACCGACCTGCTGTCGGTCGGCGGCCACGGCACGCACGTCACCGGCATCGCGGTCGGCAGCGACACCACGTTGACCGACGGCACGGTGGTGCGCGGCGCGGCACCCGGCGCGAAGGCCGTGGTGATCTCGACCGGCGCGGTGCTGTTCATCATCGGTGCGGACGCGGCGCTGAACTGGGTGCTGGAGAACCACCGGGCGCCGTGCGGCGCGGGCGTTCCGGCGTCGGTGTGCCCGCCGATCAAGGCGATCAACAACTCCTACGGCCCGAGCGGCGGCGGTGCGTTCGACCCGAACTCCACCACGGTCAAGCTCCAGCGCGCGCTGGCGGCAGAGGGTGTCGTGACGGTGTGGGCGAACGGCAACGACGGCGGCGACGGCAGCGCGAACCTGTCCAACCCGCCCGGTGTGGACCCGACGCCGGGTGTGATCTCCGTCGCGTCCTACCACGACCTCGGCACCGGCACCCGTGACGGCGCGGTGTCGGAGTACTCGTCGCGCGGCCTGGCGTCGGATTCCTCGACGTGGCCGGACATCTCCGCGCCCGGCGAGGACATCACCTCGGCGTGCCGGCCGTACCTGGTGATCTGCGCGACCGGGCTCCAGCCGCAGAACGGGCCCGGCCTGCTCGACGTCGGCACGTTCAACACGATCAGCGGCACGTCGATGGCGGCTCCGCACATCACCGGCATCGTGGCGCAGCTGTTCCAGGCCGATCCCGCCGCCACGCCCGCGCGGATCGAGGCGGCGTTGAAGTCGACGGCCTACAAGTACGGTTCCGGCTACCGGACCGTGGGTTCGTACACGACCAGCCACGACAAGGGAACCGGCCTGGTCGACGTCGTCGCGGCGGCCACCGCGCTCGGCGCCCGTTGACCACGCTGTTGATCGAGCCGTTGATCAGCCTGTTGATCGGCTCGCCTATCACCCGTTGATCACGTCAACGTGTCGGGGTGATCTCGTAAAGTGACCTCGCGGCCCGGCCTCCGGGCCGCGAGGTCACCGTTTTAGGGTCGAAAGTCCTGCATGTGCCCCGCCCGGGTGAGGAACGGGATGGTTCTTATGGCGGACTGCTCCCGTAGCGGGCAGAATGACCAAGTCGGGAATTCGCAAGATCGTCCGCATCCTCGAGAGGTCGTAGGGGAAGACGTCCCTCGTCGAGTAGCGGAGGTCAGCTGTGAGCACCCGTGGCAGCACCAGTGGCGTGGTCTACGTCCACTCGTCGCCGTCTGCGGTCTGTCCGCACGTCGAGTGGGCGATCTCGGGCACCCTCGGTGAGCGAGCGGACCTCAAGTGGGCGGCGCAGCCCGCCGCGCCAGGGCAGTTGCGCGCCGAATGCAACTGGACCGGCGACGCCGGCACCGGGGCCAGACTCGTGTCCGCGCTCAGGGCGTGGCCGATGCTCAGGTTCGAGGTGACGGAAGACCCGAGTCCGGGCGTTGACGGCGTGCGGTACTGCTTCGCGCCCGTGTTGGGCCTGTGGCACGCGCGCACCAGCGCGAACGGCGACATCGTCGTGTCCGAGGACCAACTCCGAGCCCTGGCCGCCCGGAGCAGGGGCGGCGAGTCGTTCGCGCACGGCGTGGACGAGATCCTCGGCGCCGCGTGGGACGACGCCCTCGAACCCTTCCGGCGTGCCGGCGACGGCGCCCCCGTCACCTGGCTGCACCGCGTGGGCTGACCAGTCCCCAACGCCCTCAGCCCGGTTCGGTTCGGGAGTCACGGACACCCGCGTCGAACTGTCGTGTGCCGGCCGCGAGGTCGCGTACCTGTTGGGCGGTGGTGTCGTCAGTACCGACGACGGGCGCGAGTGCGCGGGTGAGTTGGCGGTCTGCGGCGTGGTGGTCGCCGGAGAGGCGGTGGGCTCGGCTGAGCAGAGCGCGGCACAGCGCCAGGGACACGGCATCGTCCAGGTGCTCGTGGGCGTTGGCCCAGCGGGCCGGCACCCGGCGCGACTCCGCAGCGTCGAGGGCGACCTTGTCGAGGTACGCATCTCTAGCGCGCGATCGGCGTGGGTTGCCAGGCGGCCATGAGGTCGCGGTAGAGGGCTGAGGTGGCCAGCAGGTCGGTGTGGCTGCCCAGCAGCGGCGGGCCGCCGTCCATCAGCAGCACAAGGTCCGCCCGCAACGCCGACGACAGCCGGTGCGCGATCACGATCAACGTCCCGCCGCGAGCCGCGAACGCCTGCTCCACCACGGCTTCGGCCGCCGGGTCCAGCGACGACGTCGCCTCGTCCAGGATCACCACGTCCGCCGCCGACGCGTAGACCCGTGCGGCGGCCAACAACTGCGCTTCACCGCCGGACAACCCGCCGCCGGCGTGACCGACCGTCCCGGCCAGGCCGCCCAACCGCGCCACCAGATCCGACGCGCCGACCGCCGCCACGGCCTCCAGCAGCGCCGCGTCCGACGCCGAAGGCGCGAACAATGCCAGGTTCTCCCGCACGGTCCCGGTGAACAAGTACGTCTCCTGCGGCACCAGGGCGATCCGCTCGTGCCGCACTTCCGGCACCACCGACCGCACCGGCACACCGCCGAAGCACACGACCCCGGCCTGCGGCTCGACCAGCCCGGTGACCAACCCGGCCAACGTCGACTTGCCGATCCCGCTCGGCCCCACCACGGCCAGGTGCGAACCCTCCGGCAGGACCAGGTCGAGTGACCGCACGACCGGTTCGGCTGACGCGCTCCACCCGAACGTCACCCCGCGCAACCCCACCTCGTACCCGTCGGGCACCGCGTCACCACCAACCGGCGCAATCGGTGGCGCGGCTTCCGCCAACCGCCGCAACGCCACCACGAGACGCAGCACCACGGTGCTCGTCGTGTCCGCCAACCCCCGCAACGCCGGCTGCACGCTGGTGCTCAGGTACACCACCGCGCCCAGCACCTCGCCGGTCGTCAACGTCCCGGCCCGCACCATCCCCGGCGCCGAGAGCAGCAACAGCACCAGCGGCGCGAACCCGCCCAAAGCGATCACCACACCGCGCAGGGCGGTGGCGAACGCCATCCGCACGGTCGCCGAAGCCTGCCGGTCCACCTGCGCCATCACGTCGCGCAACGCGTGCCCGGAACCGCCGACGGCCACCACGTCCCGGACACCGAGGAACGCCGTCCCGGCCACCGAAGCCGCCTGTTCGTCGGCCATCACCAGCCGCCGCTGCCCCCGCGCCAACGACGGCAGCAGCAACCCGAACAGCACCAGCGCCGCGATCACCGGCAGGATGACCAGCCACGCCAACGACGACACCGTGGCCGCCAACCCGACCAGCGCGGCGGCCGTCGTCACCAGCAGCGCACGCGCCTGCACCAGCACACCCGCGGTGGCATCGCGCACCACCTCGACGTGCCGGGTGATCCGGGCGACCGCGCTCGCGTCCGGCTGCCGGGTGTGCGACCCGGCGTGCAGCACACCGCGCACGACCTCGCGCACCAGCGCGTCCCGCAGCGGCTCGATCACCGCGCCCAGCCGCATGAACACCTGGCGCAGCCCGAACCCGCCGAGCACCGCGACCGCCGCCAACACCAGCAGCCACCCGACACCGACCCACGGCCGCCCGGCCGCGAACCCGCGGTCCACCGCCAGCCCCACCAACCGGCCGGACAGCAGCGCGGGTACACCCTCCAGCACCGACCAGCCGAGCAGCACCACGATGCCGCGCCGCTGCTCCCGCAACGCCCGCAGGTAGGCCATCAGCCGAACACCGCCCGGTACTCGTCGTCGTCCCACAGGTCGGCGTGCGGACCCACCGCGCGCACCCGGCCGTCGTCCAGCCACACCACGAAATCCGCCCGCCGCGCCGTCGCCGCGCGGTGCGTCACCACCACCCGCGTCCGACCGGGCAGCGCCGACTCGACCGCACGCTCCACAGTGGACTCGGTCACCATGTCCAGGCTGGCCGTGGCGTCGTCCAGCACCAGCACCGCCGGGTCGCGCACGAACGCCCTGGCCAGCCCGAGGCGTTGCGCCTCACCGCCGGACATCGGCGCGGCCGACATCGGGGTCCGGTAGCCCTCCGGCAGCCGGACCACCACGTCGTGCACCTGCGCGGCCCGACAAGCCGCGACCACGTCGTCGTGGTCGAGGGACGTGCCGTAACGGACCGCGTCGGCGACCGTCGTGCCGACCAGGGCCGGCCGCTCGAACGCGTAGCCGACGGACCCGCCGCGCCGCACCCGTCCGGCCGATGGCCGGGCCAACCCGCCGATCACGGCCGCCAACGCGGACTTGCCCGACCCGGACCGCCCCACCACGGCCACGAACGCCCCGGCGGGCACGGTCAGGTCGACGTCGTGCAGGGCGCCGGGCACGGACACCCCGCTCAGCTCCACCTCGCCGGACGCCGCGTACCCCGGGAACCCGGTCGGCGGCACGGGCGTCGACAGCACTTCCTCCAGCCGTTCCGCGGATGCCCTGGCGCGTTGCAGAGCCGTCAACAGGGTGGCCTGCCCGACCACCCCCATCCCCAGCGCCACGTACCCGAGGGTGGCGAGCACGTCACCGACGCTCAACCGGCCCGCGACCACGCCGAACCCGGCGGCGGTCAGCACGGCCAACTCCACCGCGGGCAGCAGCAGGCCGGCCCGCCAGATCATCCGCGCCTGGGTGTGCCACATGCCCACACCGGCGGCGCTCAGCCGGGGCAGGGGGCGCAGCACCCGTTCGGCCTCCTGGTCGGCCCGGCCGGAGGCGGCGATCGTGCGCAGCCCGCCGACCGCGTCCACGAGCCGTGCCGACAGCTCGCCGGAAACCTCTTGGTAAGTCGCCACGTCCGCGGCCGTGAGCCGCAGGTGCGACCGCACCAGCAGCGCCGCCAGCGGCACGCTCAGCAGGAACACCACCGCGAGCCGCCAGTCCAGCAACGCCAACGCCGTGACCGCGCCGGCCGCCGTGAGCGCCGAGATGCCCAGGTCCACCACCAACACCGCGACACCGCCGGCGATCCCGCTGTCACCGGTCAACCGGCTCACCGCGTCACCGGCCTCGAACCGCGCCGGGTGACCCAGCGCCAACAGGTGTTCGGTCAGCCGACGTCGCAGCCACGCCGCGCCGCGCGCCGTGATCGACGCCGCCAGCACCACGCCGATCGCGTCACCGAGCACTTCCACGCCCGCCAGCCCGACCAGCCACAACACCGTGCCGCCGTCCAGCCGACCGGCGAGCGCCATGTCCACCGCCGAGGCCAGCGCGGTGGGCAGCAGGAGACCCGCCGCGGTGACCGGCAGCGCGTTCAACGCCAACAACAGCCACCGAGGATCACGCCGAACCACCGACAGCAACATCCCGTGCTCCCTAGCGTTGGATGGCTGCGTTGAAATGCGCCGCCTCGTCGAAATGCGCCCTCCAGCGTCACAGGCGACCTCTCGGAGCGCATCATGTGGGCGGGGGGGCGCCCCCCGGGCGGGCGGCCCCCCCCCCCCCCCGGGGGGGGGCCCCCCAGC
>NZ_ML775960.1:114731-306831 GCF_009769385.1 Saccharothrix deserti | reverse complement strand
TCCGACGGCGTGCCGTCGGACCCCCGCCAGGCCGGGTGAGCGGCGCACTTCGACTGCGCCGCTCACCCGGTTTCCACACCAAAGCCGGTCAGCAGGCCAGCAGGCTCAGGGTGGAGTGGTTCCTGCACGAGAGCAGCGAGAGGTTCGACGCCGTGTTGCTGCCGCCGCCACTGTTGTTGCTGCCGCCGCCGCTGTGGTGCGCCATCGCGTTGGACTGGGCCTCGGGGGTTTCGAGGTCCTGGAGGTCGAGGATGAAGTCCATCGTGACTCCTGGGTTCCTTCGGGGGTTCGGTAAGGGGTACTGCTACCGACCCGTGGGGGCCGGGGCTGTGAGGAACGGCAGCACGGGGGTGCCGTCCACTGCGGAGCCGAGCGCCAGCAGGACGCCCGCGCTCCCGGTGTCGAGGTCCATCGACAACCGGCGCAACTGGATGCCGGGGAACGCCAGGCCCTCCTGGTAGGGCACGGCGTGCCAGGCCAGCGCGGTGAGGTGCCGGTCGATCGCCTGCCGCGACCCGCCCGCGTGGGCGAGTGTGGCGAGCAGACCCGCCCGGCCGAGCATCAACGCCGGTTGGATCACGAATTCGCCGGTCGTGCTCGCGACCAGCTCCGGTAGCCGTTCGACGACCGGGAGGTCCGGCACGGCCAGGCGGAACTCGTTGAGCACCAGCGCGATACCGGCACTGCCGATGCCGACGTAAGGCAGAGTGCGGGTGTTGCCGTCGCGGACCTGCGTCGAGCCGTCCAACGCGGTCGTCGTCTCGGCCAGGTCCCGTTCCAGGGCGCGCACGCCGAGGTCGAGCCAACGGCGGTCGTCGGTGTGCTGGAACAGCCGCAGGAACAGCAGCGCCGGACCGGACCAGCCGTACTCGAAGCCCGCACGTACCTTCTCGCCCGGCGGTTCCGCCTCCGCGAGCGCGGTGTCCAGCCGTTCGCCCAGCTCCAACGCCTGCACGGCGTACGTCTCGTCGTCGCGGGTGCCCGCGAAGTGCAGCAGGTTCAAGCCGATGCCCGCCAGGCCGGCGCCGAGGCCGTGGTCCCGGGTGTCCGGGAGCATCTGCGCGTAGGCGCGGACCAGCTCCTCGGCCAGGTCGTGGTGGCCGAAGTTCTCCAGCACGTGCGCGATGCCGTGCGCGCCGGTGTAGAAGCCGGGTTCCTTCGGCGGGTCGCGGCGCACCGCGTCCAGCAACCACTGCTCGTGCTGGGGGAACCGGCCCATGCCGGTGACGTCCAGCGCGTGCAGCACGCCCGCCGCGCCGTAGCCGAACCCCGCGCCGCCGACCTCGAACTGCTCCACGTCACCGGGGAACAGCCGGTCCGTGCGCTGGGGCGTGGCGCTGGCCAGGATCGCCGCCGCGATCGACTTGCGCACCACCGGCCAGTCGGGTTCCGGCACGTCCAACGGGGTGGGGCCGGTCGTCGCGGTAGTCGCCGGCGCGTCCGTGCGCGGCGTCAGCGCGTCGACGATCCGCGCGCAGTACTCGTCGGACAGGCCGAAGCGCCGCTGGACGAAGTCCACGTGCGAGCGCAGCTTCACCGGGGCGAGCTCGACCACGGCGTTGAGCGGCAGGAAGACGTAGAGCCGCAGCGCGGCCAGGGCGTGCTCGTCGATGTCGAAGCCGGTGCGGTCCGGCGGCGCCTGGAAACCGGGCGCGCCGAGCGTGGGCCTGCCGTTCTCCTCGACGCCGAACGCCAGCTCGAAGTCGATCAGCGACACCGAGTCGTCGTCATCCACCAGCACGTTGAGCGGGTGCAGGTCGCTGAACACGACACCGCGCTCGTGCACGTCCGCCATGATCCGCTCGACGTCGGCGACCAGCTTCAGCGCCCGTCCGGTGTAGGCGGTGATCGCGTCCTCGGTGACCTCGTGGAAGGTGAGCGGGTAGTTCTGGCCCAGCCACTGGCCGAGCGGGCGGCCGGGCACCCGCGCCATGGCGACGAACTCGTGCTCCCACGCGGTGAAGTGCTCGTACACCTCGGGCACACCCGGCACCCCGGCGACCCTGGTCAGCATCGCGTGCTCGCGGCGCAGCCGGGCCACCGCGTCGACGTTCTCCCGGTCGAGACCGGCGTGCGGCCGTGCCTCCTTGAGCACCACCGGGTGGTCGTCGGCCTTGCGGACCGCCTCGTACACGCCGCCGCCGTTGGAGAAGTGCAGCGACCGGGTCACCCGGTACGGGAACGCCTCGGCGTCACCGGCGCGGCGGGCGGCCAGGTGTTCCTCCAGACACGCGGGGAGCTTCACCCAGTCCGGCACCCAGAACGTGGGTTTGCGCTGGTCCGGGACGAGCGCGCCGTCCGGGCCCTCGATGGCCGGCACGCGCCTGCCGTCCAGTTCCAGCCACTGCTCCACGAAACCGCCGTAGCGCACGAACAGCGGTCCCGCGCCGTAGCGGAGGTCGCTCAGGATGTACGCGCCCGACTGGCCCTTCAGGATCTCGGACAGCCCGGCGAGCGTGGACTCCAGCTCGGCCTCGTCGGCCGGGTAGATCGTGATGAGCTTGCCGCTGGCCTCGCGCGGGGCGTACTTGGAGTTGCGGGCCAGCACGATGGACTGGGTGCGCAGGTACTTGAACGGGATCCGGCGGGGGACGAGGTACTCGTAGGTCTTCAGCAGCACCTCGCCGCGTTCAGCACGGTCGCCGACACGTGGATCTTCCAGCCCTGCCCGGGGAGTACGACGCCCGCGGGGTGGAGGTTCCGCCAGATGTTGCGGTCGGCCTGGGTCCAGCCCTCCGGCAGCGGGGGGAGCACCTGCGAGAAATCATCGTCGGCGGTTTCCGCATGGCTTGCACGTCGTAGAACAGGCGGTCCGCGAAGCAGTGGGCCTCATAGCGGAGATCCACGTCGTTTCGCCCCCTTGCGTTTTATTCGACCGGATTATTTCCGCACACGCTCCGCGACGGTGCAATCCCCCAGATCGGGGGACCCCTGCACCCGTTTATAACGGTGTCAGCCCGCGCTGACTCGTACTCCGAGTGGATGTCGGGGCAGGTAAACCGCCTGATCGTGAGGTTTAACGACACTTTGAGTGGATAGGGATGTTGATGTCCCGACTAAACGAAACCCCATCGTTCAATTCGTCCCGGCCCGCTTACCTTGCCATCTCGGACGTTTTGTCGGCAATTGTCGAAACGGTTACGGCACGTGGCTGACCGGTGTCGGCGGGTGAATAGGTCACACTTAACCGGCCAAGAGCGCGTGAATCGGTTGAAAATCCTCCGGAATCCAGCCGGATGACCATTGTCCGTCGTGGTCGCAACACAGATCACAGGTCGGCGCCGTGACTTCCGGGTAGTTACCCGCGCGTACGGGCGCTGTGGCACGCTCCTGGTGTGTCCGAGCGCCTGCTGCTGCCAGTCGTGCTCCTGGTCGTCGCCGCCACGGCCGGGGTCGGCGTGCTGGCGCGCGAGGTCTACCAGCGGCCCGCGCTGGCGCAGGGCGACCAGATCGCGGTGCCCAGTTCGGGGTCGTCCGGTTCGGTGCCCCGCAGTGCCCAGCCGGGCAGCGGCGCCGTGCAGCTGAGCATCGACGCGGCCCAGCACCCGGACGGCCAACGCGTGCGGGACGTGCTCCAGCAGTTCTTCGACGCCATCAACGGGCACGACTACGAGCAGTGGGCCAGGACCGTCACCACGCACCGGGTGAGCCAGACGCCGAAGTCGCGGTGGGAGTCGGACTACGAGAGCTCGCAGGACGGCACGATCCTCGTGCACCGCATCGAGTCGGTCAGCCGGACCAGGCTGCGCGTGCTGATGACGTTCACCAGCACGCAGGACGTCGCCAAGGCCCCGGCCGAGCTCCAGGCCGACTGCATCCACTGGCGCGTCGTCTACCCCCTGCAAGAGGAACGCGGCACCCTCCGCGTGGACCTGGGCACCGAGGGCTCGACCTCCCAGTTCACCCCCTGCTGACCCACCGCACCGATCGGCTCGGAAACGGCGGTGGGCTCGGAAACGGCGGCGGGCTCGGAAACGGCGGTGGGGTCGCCCCCCGACGGAGCGACCCCACCGAACGCCGGCTTCCCCCCTACAGCGGGATGTTGCCGTGCGCGCCACGTCCGGCCGGCGCCGCCGCGAGGGCCTCCGCCAGCTTCCGCCGCGTCTTGGTCGGCTCGATGACCTCGTCCACCACGCCGATCGCGATCGCCCGCTCGACACCACCGGCGATGCGTTCGTGCTCCTCGACGAGCTTGGCGTGCAACGCCTCCCGCTCCTCGTCCGGCACGGCCGCCAGCTTCTTGCGGTGCAGGATGCCGACCGCCGCCTTGGCGCCCATCACGGCCACCTCGGCGATCGGCCACGCGAACACCGCCGTCGCACCCAACGACCGCGAGTTCATCGCGATGTACGCCCCGCCGTACGACTTGCGGGTGACCAGGGTGACCCGCGGCACGATGGCCTCACCGAACGCGTGCAGCAGCTTCGCGCCGCGCCGCACCACGCCGTCCCACTCCTGGCCGACGCCCGGCAGGTACCCCGGCACGTCCACCAGCACCAGCAGCGGCACGCCGAACGCGTCGCACATCCGCACGAACCGCGCCGCCTTCTCCGCCGACAGCGAGTCCAGGCACCCGCCCTTGCGGATCGGGTTGTTCGCGATCACGCCGACCGTCCGACCACCGAGCCGGCCGAGGCCGACCACGATGTTCGGTGCCCACTTGGCCTGCAGCTCCTCGAAGGAGTCCTCGTCCAGGATCGCCGTCACCAGCGGTTTCACGTCGTACGCCCGCTGCGGCTGCTCCGGCAGCAACGCCCGCAGGTCGTCGCCGTCCGGCACCGAGTGCAGGTCGAACACGCCCGGCTGGGCGAACAGCCCGGTGATCCGCCGCGCCCGCTGGTACGCGTCCGGCTCGTCGGACGCGATCACGTGCACGACACCGGACTTCCGCCCGTGCGCCTCCGCACCGCCCAGCCCGTCCATGTCGATCTGCTCGCCGGTCACCGACCGGACCACGTCCGGCCCGGTCACGAAGACCTTGCCGGCCGGAGCCATGATCACCACGTCGGTCAGCGCGGGACCGTAGGCGCCGCCACCGGCGGCCGGGCCGACCACCACGGAGATCTGCGGCACCCGACCGGACGCCCGGATCATCGCGGCGAACATCTGGCCCATGCCGTCCAGCGACTCCACGCCCTCCGGCAGCCGTGCGCCGCCGGAGTGCCAGACGCCGATCACCGGTGTGCGCTCGCGCACTGCGGTGTCGATCGCCTCCACGATGTGCCTGCACCCCTCGGAGCCCAGCGCGCCGCCCATCCGCGTGGCGTCGCTGCAATAGGCCACGACCTTCGCGCCGTTGATCCGTCCCCGCACGGCGAACATGCCGCTGCCGTCACGGGGCCGCAACGGTGCGATGGAACCGGGGTCCAGCAGTTGCGCGAGCCGGACCTCCGGGTCGCGGGGATCGGGTTCGCCGTCGGCCTCCGGGTTCGCCGGTCGGGACGCAAGGGCAGTCATCGTGGAGCTCCTCGTGAGACGGTCAGGCCTGGGTGAAGACGAGCGAGACGTTGTGCCCGCCGAAACCGAACGAGTTGTTGACCGCGGCGATCAGGTCGATCTTGCGCGGTTCACCGGTGACGACCTCCAGTTGGACCCTGGGGTCCTGGTCGTCCAGGTTCAGCGTCGGTGGCACGATGCCGTCGCGCACCGACAGCAGCGTGGTGATCGCCTCCACCGCGCCCGAAGCGCCCAGCAGGTGACCGTGGTTGCCCTTGGGCGCGGTCAGCACCGGGTGGTCGCCGACCGCCCGGCGCACGGCCAGCGGCTCGATCACGTCGCCCACCGGGGTGGACGTCGCGTGGCAGTTGACGTGGCCGACGTCGGCCTTGTCGACTCCCGCGACCTGGATCGCCTTCGCGATGGCCCGCGACTGGCCGATGCCCTCGGGGTCGGCCGCGGTGATGTGGTGGCCGTCGGAGCTGGTGCCGATGCCCGCGAGCTTGCCGTAGATCCGCGCGCCGCGGGCGCGGGCGAAGTCCTCGCGCTCCAGCACCAGGATCCCGGCGCCCTCGCCGAGCACGAACCCGTCGCGGTTCACGTCGAACGGGCGCGACGCGCGTTCCGGGTCGTCGTTGCGGGTGCTCATGGTGCGGGCCTGGATGAAGCCGGCCATGGTGATGGTGGTGATGCACGCTTCCGCGCCACCGGCCACGACCACGTCCGCCTCACCGGACTTCAGCATCCGCCACGCCCAGGCCAGCGCCTCGGCGCCGGACGCGCAGGCCGACACCGGCGCGTGCACGCCCGCGCGTGCCTTCAGGTCCAGGCCGACGTGCGCGGCCGGGCCGTTGGGCATGAGCATCGGCACGGTCAGCGGTGACACCTTGCGCAGCCCGCCGGCCTCGATCAGGTCGTCCTGGTCCAGCAGGGTCATCGCGCCGCCGATGCCGGTGCCGATCACGACACCGAGGCGTTCCAGGTCGACGTCGCCGTCGCCGATGCCGGCGTCCGCCCACGCCTGACGGGCGGCGACCAGCGCGACCTGCTCGCAGCGGTCCAGCCGGCGCGCCTCGACGCGCGGCAGCACCTCGGTGGGCTCGACCGCGAGCCGCGCGGCGATCCGCACGGGCAGGTCGAACCGCTCGGCGAAGCCGCCCACGAGCGGCGTCACACCGCTGCGGCCGGCCAGGAGCGCATCCCAGGTGGAGGCGACATCGCCACCGAGCGGGGTGGTGGCACCCAGCCCGGTGACGACGACGTCGTTGTTACTGGTCATGCGTTGCTGGCGATGTAGTTGACCGCATCGCCCACGGTCTTGAGGTTGGCCAGCTCGTCGTCCGGGATCTTCACGCCGAACTTGTCCTCGGCCTGCACGGCGATCTCCACCATGGAGAGCGAGTCGATGTCCAGGTCGTCCACAAAGGACTTGTCAACCGTCACATCGGCCGCCTCGACGCCGGCGACCTCTTCGACGATCTCGGCGAGCCCCTTCTGGATGTCCTCGTTGCTCACTGAAAATCCCTTCCTTCTTGCTTCGCCGGCTGGTTGGTCCCACCGGAGTCCTGGATTGCGGTCACGGCAGCCGGACGACCTGTCCCGCGTAGGACAGGCCGGCTCCGAAGCCGACGAGCAGCGCCACGTCACCGCTGCGCACCTCTCCCGCCGCACGCATGTGGTCCAGCGCGAGGGGGATCGAAGCGGACGAGGTGTTGCCGGAGTCCACGATGTCACGCGCGATCACGAGGTCCTCACGGGCACCCTTGGCGCGCAACCGCTTCGCGATGGCCTCGACGATCCGCAGGTTCGCCTGGTGCGGCACGAAGACGTCCACATCGGACAACTCCAGGCCGGCCAGCTCGACCGCCTTGATCGCGATCGGGGCGATCTGCGTGGTCGCCCAGCGGAAGACCGACTGGCCCTCCTGGAAGATGAACGACTCGCGGTCGGCGATGTGGATCATGTCCACCAGGTCGCCCGCGCTGCCCCACGACACCGGGCCGATGCCCGGCTCGTCGGACGGACCGACGACCGCCGCGCCCGCGCCGTCGGCGAAGATGATCGCGGTGGACCGGTCGTTCGGGTCGACCCAGTCGGTCAGCTTCTCCGCGCCGATGACCAGCACGTGCTTCACCGTGCCCGCGCGGACCAGGTCGGACGCGGTGCCCAGCGCGTAGCAGAAGCCCGCGCACGCGGCGTTCAGGTCGAACGCGGGCGCGGCCTTGACCCCGATCCGGTCGGCGACCTGGGCCGCCGCGTTGGGAATCCCGGACGGCATGGTGCAGGTGGCCACGATGACCGCGCCGATGTCCGACGGGGCCAGCCCGGCGTCGGCAACGGCCTTGGCGCCCGCCTCGACGGCCATGTCGACCAGCAGCTCGTCCGGCTTGGCCACCCGGCGGTTGGCGATGCCGACCCGGTCGCGGATCCACTCGTCCGAGGTCTCCATGCGCAGGCTCAGGTCGTGGTTGCTGACGATCGTCTCGGGCTGGTAGCTGCCCAGGCCGATGATGCGCGTGCCGACCGAGCCGGCGGGGATCGAGAAGGTGGTCACTTGGCCGCCTCCGCGTCTTCCGCCGGTGTGGAGACGATCATCTCGACGACCTTGTCCAGTTGGTCGGGGGTCTTGAGGCCCAAGGTGGGGGTGCCCTTCAGCTCGCGCTTGGCCAGGCCGGTCAACGCGCCCGCGGGCGGCAGCTCGACCACCGCGGTCACGGCGTGCCCGGCCAGGGTTGCCTGGCAGGCGTCCCACCGCACGGGGCGGGTCACCTGGGAGATCAGTCGGCTCAGCACCTCGGCGCCGTCGGACACCACCGCGCCGTCGGCGTTGGACAGCAGCGGCAGCGCGGCGTCCTTCACCACGATCCCGGCGGCACGGGCGCGCAACGCCTCCTCGGCGGGCGCCATGAACCGGGTGTGGAACGCGCCCGCGACCTGGAGCCTGCGGATCTTCGCCCGGTCGGGTGGCTGTTCGACCAGCTGGTCCAGCGCCTCCAGCGGGCCCGCGGCCACGATCTGGCCCGCGCCGTTGCGGTTCGCGCCGACCAGGCCCAGCTCGTCCAGGCGGGCCAGCACCTCGTCCGCTTCGCCGCCCAGGACCGCGACCATGCCGGTCGGCGTCAACGCGCAGGCGGCGGCCATCTCGGCGCCGCGCACGGCGGCGAGCGCGACGGCGTCGTCGGTGCTCAGCACGCCCGCGATGGCGGCGGCGGCGAGTTCGCCGACGGAGTGGCCCGCGATGATCGTGTCGGCGGGCAGCTCGACCCGGCGGCGCAGCTCCTCGTAGGCGAGCAGGGCGAGCGCGACGACCAGCGGCTGGGTGACCGCGGTGTCCTTGATCTCGTCCGCTTCGGCCGTGGTGCCCAGACGGGCCAGGTCGAGGCCGGTCGCCTCGGACCAGGCACCGACGCGCTCGGCGGCCCCCTCGACTTCGAGCCAGGGGGTGAGCATGCCGGGTGTCTGGGACCCCTGTCCGGGGGCGAGGAGCGCGATCACCCGCTCACTGAACACGCTTTCGGCGGTTTCCCGTGATGCCGCCACCGACGAAACGGGAGACCGTGGCTTGTAGGGTGTCTACAAATGCGACTCGAAGATGAACGTAGAACGACCTCGTGGGTTGTCGGACCCTGCCCAAACCGGACATGCGTCGTCCATCACACCCGGTCGGGTGTCACCGAGATGGGTCACCACAAGCCGCGTGCACGCGCCAGTCGTCCTACGGACAGTGCGACGCGCAACACCAGAGCGTCACGGGGGTCGTTGGCATTTCGCCCGGTGAGTTCGGTGGCCCGCTTGAGCCGGTAGCGGACCGTGTTCGGGTGTACGAACAGCTTCCGCGCGCACGCCTCCAGCACGCCGCCCACTTCCAGGAACGCGTCCACCGTCTCCAGCAGCGCGCCGCCCGCGTCCTCCAGCGGCCGGGCCACCCGGTCCACCAGCTGCCACTCGGCCTCCGGATCACCGGCCAGCGCGCGTTCCGGCAGCAGGTCGAGCGACCGCACCGGCCTCGGCGCGGCGGGCCACCCGACCACCGCGCGCAGCCCTGACAACGCGTCGCCGGCGCTGCGGTGCGCCTCTGCCAGGCTCGTCACCGTCGGACCGGCCACCACCGGACCGGGCCCGAACGCGTCGGAGATCCGGACCAGCTCCTCGCCCCGTTCCGTCTCACCGCCCAGCACCACGACCAGCCGGGAACCCTGCACGCTCAGCAGCACCGGCCGCCCGATCCGGGCCGCCCGGCTGCGCACCTCGAACACCACGGCCGGCGGGTCGTCCGACGGCGGGTTGCCCACCAGCACGGTCGCCTCCGCCGCCGGATCCCAACCCAGCGCGGTGGCCCGGGACAACAAGGACTCCTCCGCGTCGCCACGCACGATCCCGTCCACGACCAGCGCCTCAAGCCGGGCGTCCCACGCGCCGCGCGCCTCGGCCGCCGCCGCGTACGAGGTGGCCGCGGAAAACGCGATCTCCCGGCCGTACCGCAGCACGCCTTCGGTCAGCAGCGCGCGTTCGGCCTCGTTCTCGGCCAGCTTGGGCAACAACTGTTCGAACAGCTCCAGCGCGATCCGCACCAGCTCCACGGTCTGCCGCAGGCTCACCCACCGCGAGATGTCCTTGGGCGCGGACCGGAACGCCTCGGCGGTCAGCCGGATCGCCTGCTGCGGGTCGTGCAGCCAGGACACGAACCCGGCGACCCCGTTCTGGATCAGCAGCAGCACGCCCGCCCGCTGGTCGGCGGGCATCCGCCGGAACCACGGCAGGCGATCCTCCATCTCGGCCACGCTCGCCGCGGCCAGGTCGCCCGACGCCCGTTGCAGCGTTCGCAAGGTGGCCCGCGACAGCGCGGTTGAGCTGGTCATACCGCAACGATCGCACGGGCTCCGATGGTCGACACCAACGAGTGACACAACCTGACGCTGTGCGTCGCTCGCCCTACCGTCGGTTGCGTTTCGGACCGGCTCGTCGGGAGGGGTGTTAGTGCGCAGGTACATGTCAGTCGGCCTGGCGGTGGCCGCGGTGTTGGCGACGGGGGGCGCACCGTCGTTCGGCACGGCGCGCAGCGATCCGCTGGCCGAGTTCCACACCCAGCAGCTCACCTGGTCGTCGTGCGACGAGGGGCGCCTGGAGTGCGCGGAACTGGTGCTGCCGTTGGACTACGAGCGGCCGGCGGCGGAGCGGATCTCGCTGGTGATCAGCCGCAGGAAGGCGGCGGACCCGGCGCGCAGGCGCGGCATCCTGGTGCTCAACCCGGGCGGGCCGGGCGGCTCCGGTCTCGGCATGCCGAGGTTCCTGGCGGGCTCCGAAGTGGCGAAGGTGTACGACCTGATCGGGTTCGACCCGCGCGGTGTCGGCGGGTCGACCGCGCTGAACTGCCGCACGGTGCCGGCACTGGCCACGTTCGACACCCGACCGGCTGATTCGGACTTCCCGAAGTGGGCCGCCGAGGCGCGGGCCGCGGAGGACGCCTGCCAGCGCGCGGCCGGCGGCATCCGACCGTTCGTCAACACCGCGAACACCGCGCGGGACCTCGACGTGGTGCGCGCGGTGCTCCGCGAGGAGAAGCTGAACTACCTGGGCTACTCCTACGGGACGTACCTGGGCGCGGTGTACGGCAGCCTGTTCCCGACCCGCCTGGACCGCAGCGTGCTCGACTCGGCCGTGCACCCGGAGTGGATCTGGCGCGAGCAGTTCCGGGCGCAGGCGGCGGCGCTGCGGCGCAACGTCGAGGCGTGGGCGGCCTGGGTCGCCCAGCACCCCGACCGGTTCAAGCTCGGCGCGACCGCGCAGGAGGTGATGGCGGCCGTCGAGCGCGTCGCGGCGGCGTTGGCAGTGGCACCGGTCGGCGGCCAGACCCGGACCACGTTCGACGCGGCCGTCGGCGTCGGCAGCCGGCACCGTCCACTGTGGTCGGACCTCGCCGACACGGTGACTTCCCTGCAGGCCGGGGAACCCTCCGAGACCAACACGCTGCTGGCCCAGTCGGCGCAGGACGACCTGGTGTCCGGCGTGTTCAACACGGTGATCTGCGAGGTCGACTGGCCGACCGACGTGGAGACGTACTACGAGGACATGCGGGTCTTCCGCGACCGCTACCCGTACGGCTTCGGCGTCATCCGGGCCGCGCCGACCACCTGCACGTTCCGCACCTTCACACCGCCCGAGCCCGCGGTGGAGCTCGAGCGCGACGGGTACCCGGTCGGCCTCGTCGTGCAGGCCGAGGGCGACACGCAGACGCACTACGAGAGCGGCCCGGCGATGGCGACCCGCCTCGGGCACAACCTGATCACCGTGCTGGACGAGGGCAAGCACGGCCTCTACGGCGGCGGGAACCGGTGCGTGGACCGGGCCGTCAACCGGTACCTGCTCGACGGTGTGCTGCCGGCCAGCAGTTCGAGCTGCCCCGGCGACCCGAGGCCCGACCCGACGCGGGCGGCGTCGCCGCAGCACGTGCGGGCGTACCTGGACGGCAGGGGCCTTTCCGCCCGCTTCTGATTCCCCGGCCGGGACGGCTCCGGAACGACCCCGAGAACGCGAAAACGCCCGGCGCGAAAATCCGCGCCGGGCGTTTCCCTCTCCCCGGTCCCCACCGGTGATTCCACTCTGGACTGTGGGGGCGGAAACCGCCACGTCAGTCACTCTTTCGTGCCACGACTTCAGGTTGCCGGGTGATGCGGGGCGGGAAACGATCTCCACCACAAGCGCAAATGCGAAGGAGGGTCGTCGTGGGCTCCCAGATCACCGAAGGACTCGGACAGGCGTGGACGGTGGTGGCCACGTTCGTGCCGAAACTCCTCGGCTTCCTGCTGGTCCTGTTCATCGGCTGGCTGATCGCCAAGGCACTGGCCAGGGCCGTCCGGTTCCTGCTCAAGAGGATCGGGTTCGACCGCCTCGTCGAGCGTTCCGGCCTTCGCGGCGCGGTGGAGCGGTCGCCGATCGACGCCTCCCGTCTGATCGTCAAGCTCGTCTACTACTTCGTGCTGCTGATCGCCCTGCAGCTCGCGTTCGGCGTCTTCGGCACCGGCAACGCGGTGAGCGCCCTGCTCAACGACGTCATCGCGTACCTGCCGCGCATCGTCGTGGCCATCGTCCTGGTGCTCGTCGCCGCCGCGATCGCCAAGGCCCTGCGCGGCCTGGTCACCGGCGCGCTGGCCGACCGCCCGTACACCAAGCTCCTGGGCAACTCCACGTACGGCTTCGTCATCGGGTTGGGTGTCATCGCCGCGCTGAACCAGCTGGGCATCGCCGTCGCGGTGACCATGCCGGTCCTGATCACGGTGCTCGCCACGATCGCGGGCGTGATCGTGATCGGCGTCGGCGGCGGTCTGATCCGGCCGATGCAGCAGCGCTGGGAGGGCTGGCTCAACCGCATCCAGGCGGAGTCGACGAGCATCACGCCGGCGCCGCGCCGTTCGCAGGAGCCCGTGACGGCCTCGGCCCGCGCGTCCCGCCAGGCCCACGTGGACCCGACGCCGACCCCGCCCGCCGGCCTGTCCGTGCCGCCCGCCGACAGCTGATCCCGGCCGGCGATCACCACCGACGCCCACCGACGCCCCGCAACGCCACCGACGCCCCGGCAACGCTCAGGAAAGCCAGGAGGCCCCGCCCGGAACCACGGGCGGGGCCTCCTGGTGTGCGGGGGTCAGTCCAGCTCGTCCAGCACGTCCGCCCAGCTCACGTACGCGAAGCCGGTGGTCGGCAGGTCACCGGCGGCGGGGGTGCGCTCGCCGTCGTGCACGACCAGCAGGCCCTCCGGGTAGGCCGGGCCGAGGTCGGCGGTCACCACGTGCGCGCCGTCCGAGTGCTCGACCGAGTCGTTGCCCCGGCCGCTGCCCACCACGAAGTCGCCGACGTACCGGTTGCGCCCGGTCCGCTCGTAGGCCACGAACCGCGAGTCGCCCTGGCTGGACGCGATCAGGTAGTCGTCGCCGACGGTCAGCCCCTCGGCGTCCGCCGCCAGGTGCGTGCCGCCGAAGCCGGGGTCGGCGCCGGACACCGAGCACTCCTCGGTTTCCGGGTCGTAGGTCTGCGGCACGCCGAACGACCGCACCTTGTCGATCAGCACGGGCGTGCCGAAACCGGTGGCGCCCAGCGGGATCCGCCAGATGCCGACGTCCTCCTGCGCCGCGTACAGCACGCCGTGCGCGGAGTCGACCACCATGCCCTCCAGCTGAGGGCCCTCGCCCGGCTCGCCGCACGGCGTCCAGGAGCTGCCGTCGGGCAGCCGGAACGACGCCGGGATGTCCAGAGTGGACACCACCGACGTGCCGACCGAACCGTTCGGCCCGGCGGCCACGTGCAGCAGCGCCACCCTGGTCTCGTTGCGCCGGTTCGTCACGACCACCGGCGTGCGCCCGACGTACCCGGCCGCCACCCCGTAGGCGGTGTGCTGGTCGTCCACTTCCTCCTCCGACGAGGAGAACACCGGCCGCGCGCCGGGGTCGGTCACGTCCCGGACGACCGCCGCACCCGCCGCCGCACCGCGCCCGTCGATCTCGTATACCCGGATGCGGTCCCGGCCGCGGTCGCTGACGAACGCCAGGTTCCGGGCCTGCCCGCCGACCGGCACCCGGCTGAGCACGTCCACGTTGTTGTACCGGCCGGGCTTGGCGTCCGGGGTCGGCGGCAGGGGCGCCGGGTAGGTGCCGAGCGTCCGACCGGCCAGGTCGAACGCGGCGAGCCCGCCCTCCTTCAACGTGCCGAGCACGACGCTCTGCCCGGCCGAGCGCGGGTGCACCCAGATCGCCGGGTCGTCGGCGTCGGCGTTGGCGGGCGTCCCGGACGCGTCGTCCACGAACGCGCGGGTCTGGGTGACCGGCAGGACCTCGCCGGGACCGGGGGAGGAGGCGATCAGCAACGGCACGAGAGCGGCCATGAGCAGCGGTGTTCGCATTCGGCGCAAGCTACGCCGCGCCGGTGTACCCCGGCTGAAGCGGAGATGACCACCTCCGGAGCCGGAGCCGGAGCCGGAGCCGGAGCCGAAGCCGAAGCCGAAACGCGGTCCTGTGTGCCGTTGGTCACCGGAGGAACACCTCGGTGAGCCACGAGGTTCGACGCGGAAGAGGAGAGATGCGCTCCGGCGCGCGTGACGACGTTGGCCGCCCCGTGCCCCGGACCGGCATGTCGGGGATGGAGGACGCGGTGCACGTCTTGTTGGAGCAGGGCTTCGCGGTGTTCGGGCAGAAGGTGTCCTGGGCGGAGTTCATCGGCCAGGTCTTCGCGCTGGTGGTGGTCTACCTGGCGCAGAAGCGCTCGCTGTGGACGTGGCCCGTGCAGCTCGTGTCGGTCACCCTGCTGTTCGTCGTCTACCTGTCCGCGCAACTCGGAGGCACGGCCGCGCGCCAGGTGGTGATCGCGCTGATCACGCTCTACGGCTGGTGGGCGTGGACCCGCCGGCGCGACCCGGTGTTCGGCGTCGTGGTCCGCAAGGGCACCGCGAAGGAACGCCTCGCCGTGGCGGTCGCGTTCGTGCTCGGCACGGTCGGGTTCGCGCTCGTCCTGGACGCGCTGGACGCGTCGTGGGCGCCGTGGCCGGACGCCGCGCTCTTCGTCGGCACCGTCCTCGCCTTCACCCTCCAGGGCTTCGGCCTGGTCGAGTTCTGGCTGGTGTGGCTGGTGGTGGACGCGATCGGCGTGCCGTTGCAGATCCAGTCCGGGCTGTGGTTCAGCGCGTTCGTCTACACGATCTTCGCCGTCCTGGTGATCCGCGGCTGGATCGACTGGAACCGCGCCGCCAAGCGGACCGCACCGAGCGTCAAGGCCGTGACGCCCTGACGCCCTGGCCTGCCCCTGACGCCCTGCGCTAACGCCCTCCCTTGGCCCTGGCCAGATCGTCCGCCAGCTGGTCCAGCGATCTGTCGATGGCCGCCGGGTTCTTCAGCACGTGGTGCAAGGTGTCCTGCATCACGCTGGTCAACTCGTCGTAGTGCGCGGACGGGGGCCGGGTGCGGGCGTTCAGCAGGCTCTCCCGCAGCGGGTCCGCGGCCAGCCCCGGCTCGTCGTACAGGTCGGTGGACGTCGGCGCGAACCCGGCGAGCCGGGACATCTCCCGCTGGTTCGCGTCGCCGGTGACGAACTTGATGAACTCGCGGGCGGTCTTCTGGTGCGGCGAACACCTCGACACGGCCAGGTTCCAGCCGCCCAGGGTGCTGGGGCCCGGCAGCGCCACCTTCGCCCACTTCCCGACCACCTCCGAGCCCGGCCGGTTCAGCACCGGCCCGGCATACGGCCAGTTGCGCATGAACAACGCCCGGCCGGACCGGAACTCGTCGAGGGACGCGTTCTCGTCGTAGTCGAGCGTTTCGCGTGGGATCCAGCCCTGCTCGATGCCCTCCGCCAGCGCGCGCACGCCCGCCTTCGCCCCCGGCTCGTCCGGGTGCTCCAGGTCGCCGTCGTGCGCCCAGATCGCCTCGGCCGCGTTCACGATCAGGCCCTCGTACAGCCTGAACTGGCCCACGTAGCCCGCCAGGCCGTGGCGCGGCGCGATCTCGGTCGCCTGCCGCCTCAACCCGGCCCACGTCGTCGGCGGGTCCACACCCGCCTGCTTGAGCACGTCCTCGCGGTAGTAGAGCAGCCCGGCGTCGCTGCGCCACGGGATCGCCCACAGCTGCTCACCGTCCGGCGACCTGGCCGCCTCCACCGCCTTCGGCAGCATCCGGTCGACGCCGAACTCGGCCGGGTCCAGCGGCTCCAGGTGCCCGGCCGCGGCGAACTCGGCCGTCCACACCGTGTCCACGGCCATCACGTCGTAGCACTCCGCGCTGCCGCGCACGCCCGCCAGGTCCTGGGCGCGTGCGGTCAACTGCGCGCGGTGGGCGTCGGTGGAACTGGGCATCTCCACGAACTTCGCCTGCTCGCGTTGGCCGGCGCGCTCATTCCAGCGCTCGACCATCTCGGCCACCCGGCGGTCCGCGGTGGTGTCGCGGCCGTCCACGAACGTGATCGGCCCGATCCCTTCCCAGGCCTCGTCCTGAACCGGGGTCGTGCAGGCCGCCAGGAGCAACACCAGCGGCACCAGTACGCGGATCATGTCACCTTCCCCATGCTGCGCGCGCTACGTCGTCCAGAGCGCCTTCCTGGCCCTCAGATGCCCCGGAGCCGTTCGTGCCGCCGATCTCGCGGCAAGGTCCGCTGTGGGCGGTCGCGGCGGCGTAGAGGGCCGTTGAGGGCGCGCACGCCCCGTTCGCGAACCCCACGGCCATCACCCGGACCGGACCGCTGACGCCGGGCGCGATCGGTGTGATCGGCGCCGTGGACACCAGCACCACGACGTTCGCGCCGCCCTCGACGCCCGCCTCGACCACGCCCTCGGACAAAGCCAGGTCGATCACCTCGTCACGCGGCCCGATCAACCGCCGCACCTCGTCCGCGAACAGGTTCGCGCCGGCCGAGCCGTCACCGGCAATCGCGATCACCCGCCCCCGGGCCGCCATTTCCCACGCCTCGCGCACGGCCGTCACGTCCGGCTCCAGCCGCAGGACCGGCGGCCGGCCGAGCCGGACACCCGGCCCGGGGTCGACGTTCCAGTGCACGTCCCGGAAGCCCTCCCGCTTGAACTCCTCCTGGGCGGACGCCGACAGCAGGTGGTCCAGGAACCGGTTCACGATCGCCAGCCGCCGCTTGTTCGGCCGGGTCGTCCGCTCCACCTCCACGAACGGGTGGTCCAGCACCAGCGCGCCGTCCTGCGGGTACAGCACGCGGCACCTCTTCGTGTCCGCCACGGTCTTCTCCGACCCGACCAGCGCCACGTCGCCCACGCACGGCTCGTCGGCGGTCGTGCGGCTGGTGATCTCGTGCAGCGAGCGCGGCGCGCCGGGCGCGTCGAAGTCCAGCCCACCCAACGCGGCCTGTGCCAACGCGATGGCCGCGACCACCCCGACCCCCGACGACGTGTCCACCTCGGCCAGTCGCGGAACGTTCCGCCAGTCGACGTCGCCGCCCGGTTCCGCGATCCGCCCGGCCGACTCCTCCGACGCGCCCAGCACCACCGGCGACACCGCCACCCCCGCCCGGAGGTGCAGCCGCACGTCGGTGCGGTCGCGCAACGCCCTCTCGACGGCCCGGACCTCGGCGGTGGAGTCCGGCAGCCAGACGTGCGGCTCGGCGCCCACCGCCGTCAGGTCACCCGACTGCCAGCCCCGGCCCAGCGCCTCCGCCGCCGCCTCGGCGGACGGTCCGGGGAACACCAGCGTGTTGAGCACCTTGCAGCCCAACGGGTGCTGCGCGCGCGAGTCGTCCTCGAACTCCAGCGCGAGCCGGCGCACGACGCCCTCCTTCTCGGCCGACACCAGGACGTTCAGCTGGACCGGGGGAGGGCAGGGCGGCACGGCGGGCGGCGCGGCGCCCGCACCGTTGGTGAGGGCGACGAACACCAGCGGCACGGCCAGCAGGGCAGCCGCCGGGCGCGGCTGCACGCGCTTCCGGCGCGTCTTGCGGTGTCGGGTCGGCCGGCGGCTGATCGCGGGCGCGCCGCCGTTCGGCACGTGCAGCCAGGCGTGCCCGCGGACCTCCTTGACGTCCACGTCGACCCGGCGGAACGAGTCCGGGTCCATCGCCGGGTCCGGCCGGATCACGTCCTCGTAGAACCGCTGCGAGACGATCAGCGCGAACAACGCGTTCGGGTGGGACACCAGCGCGTCCCGCAGCGGCTTCGCGTCGAGGAGCCGGAACGCCAGGATCACCTCGTCGCCGACCGCGCCGTGCTCGTCGTGCTGCACCTCGCCCGCCGTGATCGCCATCCGCAGCCGGATGCGGGCGTCCTCGTTGCGGGTCGCGTTGTACCGGCGGAGCTCACCCAGCAGGGCGTGCGGCAGACCGCCGACCACCCGGCTCTTGGGCACGTCGGGCGGCACGAGCACGAACACGCCGTCGCCCCGGTCCTCGTGGTGCGTCGCCGACCAGTCCAGACCGCAGTCCTCGAAAGCGCTCTCCAACGCCGTGTAGAGCCCGCGCCGGATCTCCTCCTGGGGACCGCGGTGGCGTTGGCCGAACGCGGACACGTCGACGACCACGACCGTGCGGTGCAACGCGTGCTGCGGTGGCGTCCCCATCCGGCCCCTCGTCGGAACGCTGGATCTGTGCGCCCGAGTCTATGGGGTGGATCACAACCGGCACGGTCGAAGTCGATATCCGCGCAGGTGGACCGCACTACTGCGGAAACGACCCGGGGGCGGCTCCGCCAAGCGGAACCGCCCCCGGGTCGTGCGTCGATCAGGCCAGGCCGGCGTCCGAGGTGGACGGGCCCGCCGCGCTCACGTCGTCGATCCGGTACTTCCGGGCCGCCTGCACGACCAGCGACTGCTGGATCTCACCGCGCTTGGCCAACGCGGCGAGGGTGGCCACCACGACCGACTCGGCGTCGACCAGGAAGTGCCGCCGCGCCGCCGGGCGGGTGTCGGAGAAACCGAACCCGTCGGTGCCCAGCGTGGTCATGTCCGTCGGCACGTACGGCCGGATCAGGTCCGGCACCGCGCGCATCCAGTCGGACACCGCCACCACCGGACCGGCCGCGTCCGCCAGCACCTGCGTGACGTACGGCACGCGCGGCTCCTGGTCGGGGTGCAGCAGGTTGTGCCGGTCGACCTCGACCGCCTCGCGCCGCAGCTCCGAGTACGACGTCGCCGACCACACGTCGGCCTGCACGCCCCACTCCTCGGCCAGCAGCCGCTGCGCCTTGATCGCCCACGGCATGCCCACGCCGGAGGCCAGCAACTGCGCCCGCGGACCGCTCTGCGCCGGCGCCACCTGGTACCGGTACAGGCCCTTGAGCAGGCCTTCGACGTCCAGGCCCTCCGGCTCGGCCGGCTGCTGGTACGGCTCGTTGTAGACGGTCATGTAGTAGAAGATGTTCTCGGCGTTCTCGCCGTACATCCGCCGCAGACCGTCCTTGACGATGTGCGCCACCTCGAACGACCACGCCGGGTCGTACGCCACCACCGCGGGGTTGGTGTGCGCCAGCAGCAGCGAGTGCCCGTCCGCGTGCTGGAGACCTTCACCCGTCAGTGTGGTCCGGCCCGCCGTGGCGCCCAGCACGAAACCGCGCGCCATCTGGTCCGCCGCCGCCCACAGGCCGTCGCCGGTGCGCTGGAACCCGAACATCGAGTAGAAGATGTAGATCGGGATCATCGGCTCGCCGTGCGTCGAGTACGACGTGCCGGCGGCGGTGAACGACGACGTCGAGCCCGCCTCGTTGATGCCCTCGTGCAGGATCTGCCCCTGCTCGCTCTCCTTGTACGCCAGCATGAGCTGGGCGTCCACGGAGGTGTACATCTGCCCGTTCGGGTTGTAGATCTTCTGCGCCGGGAACATCGAGTCCATGCCGAACGTGCGCGCCTCGTCCGGGATGATCGGCACGATCCGGCCGCCGATCTCCGGGTCCTTGGCCAGGTCCCGGACCAGCCGGACGAACGCCATCGTGGTGGCGACCTCCTGCTTGCCCGAGCCCTTGCGGATCACCTCGTAGACCTTGTCGCCCGGCAGCACCAGCGCCTTGGACTTGGTCCGCCGCTCCGGCACGAAACCGCCGAGCTGCTTGCGCCGCTCCAGCAGGTACTGGATCTCCGGGGAGTCCTGGCCGGGGTGGAAGTACGGCGGCAGGTACGGGTCGAGGTCCTTGTCCTCGATCGGGATGCGCAGGTTGTCGCGGAGGAGCTTCAGGTCTTCCAGGGTGAACTTCTTCATCTGGTGCGTGGCGTTGCGCGCCGCGAAGTGCGGGCCGAGGCCGTAGCCCTTGATGGTCTTGGCCAGGATGACCGTCGGCTGGCCGTGGTGCTCCACCGCCGCCTTGTACGCCGCGTAGACCTTGCGGTAGTCGTGGCCGCCGCGCTTGAGGTTCCACACCTCGTCGTCGGACATGTGCGACACCAGGTCCTTCGTGCGCGGGTCGCGCCCGAAGAAGTGCTCCTTGACATAGGCGCCGTCGTTGGCCTTGTACGTCTGGTAGTCGCCGTCCGGCGTGGTGTTCATCAGGTTCACCAGCGCGCCGTCGCGATCGGCGTGCAGCAGGGAGTCCCACTCACGGCCCCAGATGACCTTGATGACGTTCCAGCCCGCACCGCGGAAGAACGCCTCCAGCTCCTGGATGATCTTGCCGTTGCCGCGCACCGGGCCGTCGAGGCGCTGGAGGTTGCAGTTGACCACGAAGGTCAGGTTGTCCAGCTGCTCGTTCGCCGCGACCTGGAGCAGGCCGCGCGATTCCGGCTCGTCCATCTCGCCGTCGCCGAGGAACGCCCAGACGTGCTGGTCGGACGTGTCCTTGATGCCGCGGTCGCGCAGGTAGCGGTTGAACCGCGCCTGGTAGATCGCGTTCATCGGGCCGAGGCCCATGGAGACGGTCGGGAACTCCCAGAAGTCCGGCATCAGCCGCGGGTGCGGGTACGACGGGATGCCGCCACCCGGTCCGGCGTGCGAGTACTCCTGGCGGAAGCCGTCCAACTGCTCGGCGGACAGCCGGCCCTCCAGGAACGCGCGGGCGTACACGCCGGGGGAGGCGTGCCCCTGGATGAACACGTGGTCACCGCCGCCGGGGTGGTCCTTGCCCCGGAAGAAGTGGTTGAAGCCGACCTCGTACAGGCTCGCCGAGGACGCGTAGGTCGAGATGTGACCGCCGACGCCGACGCCGGGGCGCTGCGCGCGGTGCACCGTCATCGCCGCGTTCCACCGGATCCAGGCCCGGTAGCGGCGCTCCACCTCCTCGTCACCGGGGAACCACGGCTCCCGTTCGGTGGGGATGGTGTTGACGTAGTCCGTGCTGGTCAACGACGGGACGCCGACGTGGCTCTCCCTGGCCCGCTCGAGCAGCCGCAGCATCAGGTAGCGGGCGCGCTGCTGCCCGCCGCCCTTGAGCGCGGCGTCGAACGACTCCAGCCACTCCGCGGTCTCCTCCGGGTCGATGTCGGGGAGGTGGGCGGCCAGACCGTCACGGATGACGCGTACCCGCTCGGGGGTGTTCTGCGGGGCCAAGGGATCTCCTCGTTCCGGGGTCTTCTGACTCCCATCGTTGCCGGACGGACACTCTCCCGTCACCGCTACCGGTGAGTAGTTCTGGATCGTGTCCCTCGCGCGCGCGAATAGGAGGTATGTAGAGCGTGCCTCATCCGGTCGGGGGACTGCATCCGGGGGTACCCGATGCGGCGTGTCTTGGCCCTTACGGTTGCGCGTGGCGGGGCTGACAGTGTTCGCTAGCCGCGACTGGTAGTGACATCGCGGCAGTCGTACCCGGCTGCCGCTCTTGTGTACTTGGAGGAGTGGAAGCCGTGGTCGCCGCGGAAGACGCCGGCAAGATCGGTGTCGCCGACAGGCTCGGGATCGAACCGGGCAGCGTGGTCCAGGAGATCGGCTGGGACGAGGACGTCGACGACGACCTGCGCGCCGCGATCGAGGAGCGGGTGGGCGGTGATCTGCTCGATGAGGACTCCGACGAGGTGATGGAAGTTGTCCTGCTGTGGTGGCGCGACGACGACGGCGACCTCGCCGACGCCCTGATCAACGCCACCACGTCACTGGCCGACGACGGCGTGATCTGGGTGTTGACGCCCAAGACGGGGCGGACCGGTCACGTCGAGCCGAGTGACATCGCCGAGGCCGTGTCCACCGCCGGGCTCGCCCAGACCTCCAACATCACGGTGAGTGGTGACTGGTCGGCGACCAGGCTCGTCTCGCCGAAGTCGGCCAAGACGAAGCGCTGAGCCGAGACGAGCGCCAAGCCCGGATGAAGCGCTGAGCCACGACGAGGCGCCGGCCAGGACGAGGCGCGCACGGTCGTTGCCCTAGGCTCGACGGCGGGCTCCCCGATCGGGTGGAGCCCGTTCTTCGGGTTGCGCTGTGGAGGGTTGCATGGTTCAGGTTGGTGCGGAGGCCCCGGACTTCAC
Source organism: Saccharothrix deserti (assembly GCF_009769385.1). Taxonomy (GTDB): domain Bacteria; phylum Actinomycetota; class Actinomycetes; order Mycobacteriales; family Pseudonocardiaceae; genus Actinosynnema; species Actinosynnema deserti. The sequence continues at coordinate 284,530 of NZ_ML775960.1, read as the reverse complement.
GCTCAACGACTACAACAAGCAGCCGGTGACGCTGTCCTCGTTCCGCGGGGAGCGCAACGTGCTGCTGGTGTTCTACCCGTTCGCGTTCAGCGGGATCTGCACCGGCGAGCTGTGCCAGGTGCGGGACGAACTGGCCGTGTACGAGGACGAGAACGTGCAGGTCGTCGGCGTGTCCGTGGACACGCCGTTCAGCCTGAAGGCGTGGGCCGCGGAACAGGGCTACCAGTTCCCGCTGCTGTCGGACTTCTGGCCGCACGGGGAGGTGGCGCAGGCCTACGGCGTGTTCAACGAGAAGGCGGGCCTGGCCAACCGCGGCACGTTCCTGATCGACACCTCCGGTGTGATCCGGTACGCCGAGGTGAACGCCCCTGGCGAGCCCCGCGACCAGGAGGCGTGGAAGAAGGCCGTGGCAGCACTGGCCTGATACCTTCCCGGCGCCGGTCCGCCGGCGCTTCGGGGGCGCGTAGCTCAGCGGAAGAGCACTCGGTTTACACCCGAGCGGTCGCAGGTTCGAATCCTGCCGCGCCCACCACGTAGACCTCATTCAAACCACGCACCGAGAAAATCTCACGGTGCGTGGTTTCGTTTTTACTTTCCGTCACCGTAGTGCCGTTTCTGAACGTGGCCTTGAAGACGTCCGTCGGGGTCGCCCGCTGGTCGGGTAGCGCGATCTCCCGCTCGTCCTCTGCGGCGTCTACGACCTCCCCGGCGGCCACTTCGGGCATGTCTCGCCCGGCCACCATGCGCGCGGCGTGCTCGGCTGCACGGTTGAGGCTGGCGAACGGCTCGTTCAACTCAGCACGTTCGACCGAGCCGTCCTCACCGATGAACAGCTTCTTGAAGAAGCCCTGGTTGATCTGCCGCCTGGTCTGGTCCGGTGCCTCCAGATAGCCGCGCTGGATGCGTTCGGCCACCCGAAGCGCAGCCTCAAGCGTTTCCAGTACCCCCACCTCGCTACCGCGGGCCGTAGTCAGTTCGCTGTCTGCCTCGGCTAGCTCGCGGGTGAAGCGCTGCATCTCGCTGGCCAGTAGGTCCTGCGGGATGGCTCCGGCGTAGTGGGCTTGGAGGAGCTTGTGGCGCTCCGACTCAAGCTGAGCTTTGCGCTTCCGGGCTCGGCGAGTGCCCCGCTCGGCATCTGCGGCTCGGGCGGCCAGTTCGCTCGCTACGGACGTCCGTAGGAGGTCGACGACCTCCAGCCCGATACTGAAGTGCGTATAGAAGTTGATCAACGCGTCTTCGATGCGCCCGACCCGCATGGCCCGGCGGGTGCAGTTGTTCGCCTTGGTCTTCTTCTTGACGCAGAAGTAGTACTCGTAGATGCCGCCGTTGCCCTTGTTTTGGGAGTAGACGAGGCGGCCACCACAGGCTGAGCAGTAGATGCTGCCGCGCAGGTAGTGCGGGTGCTTGCGGTCCTTCTCCCCGCCGTTGGTGCGGCTGGCGAGGATGTCCTGCACGGCCAGCCAGACCTCAGGCTCGACCAGCGGAGTGTGCTTGCCCTCGTAGTGGATGCCCCGGTAGGGCACGATGCCCATGTAGTACGGGTTCTGCAGCGTGTGGTGCATGGTGGTCAGGGCGATCGGTATGGCTGGCTTGGTCGCCGTGGGACGGCTGGTCAACCCTTTAGTCTGAGCCGCCAACGTCAAGTCAGCCACCGTCCACTCCCCGGTTGCGTACTGCTCGAAGCACCAGCGGATGACTTCATGGCGTTCGGGGTCCAGTTCTACCCACGCCCGTTCGACACCGTGGCTGATCTCCCGACGGTTCAGGTAGCCAAGTGGTGCTCGGTAGGGCGTCCCACCCTCTTCGGCCTTGGCGAGCAGCCCCTTCATGACCTCCTGTGCCAGGTTGCTCGAGTAGAACTGGGCGATTTCGGCCATGAGACCGTAGAGCAGCTTGCCACTCGGTGTGTCGTCGATGTTCTCCATGCAGGAGACGAGCTGTACGCCATGTCGCCGTAGCAGCAAGTTGATCGCGATGTCGTCTTCCCGGTTACGGGCAAGCCGGTCGATCTTGTGGATGATGACGTAGTCGGGCTTGACGGTCTTGATGTCCCTGAGCATCCGCTGGAGGTCGTCCCGGTCGGCGGAGCGGGCTGAGTCACCAGCATCTATGTACTCACCAGCGATCGTCACGCCCATCTGCTCGGCCTTCAAGCGGCAGCCATCACGTTGTGCGGGGATGGAGTAGCCCTCGGCGTTACCGCCTCGCCTAGCCTGCTCTTTCGTGCTAACCCGCAGGTAGGTAAATGCAATGGGAGAGCTTCGTTGCTGCTGCTTCAGTGCTCGACGTGCGGCACGAGGGAGCCGTTCGGCAACTGCTGCCATGCGAGCGGACGGAGGTGTCGTTGCTTCATGCTGTTCAGGGACTTGTCTGGCGCGAAGCTTGAGGATCTTCTCATGTCGAGCGTCATTCCATCGATCGTTGTCAGCTAGCCTTGCTTCCGTCGCGGGCGATCGCTCCCACTGGTTATCAAAATTTTCGTTGTCGTCTGTAAAGTGCTGTCTATTGTCCATGTGGCTATTCCTCCAAATTCCTCCAATTGGATTTTCTCAATTTCGGTTGGAAGTGCCAAGAGAGGTAATCCTGTCCTCTCTTTGAAGTGCTGTTGTTTCTACAGTCGGTGATCTAGTTGTAGGGCGACAGGCAGCAGTTATGACTGCTGCCTGTCGCCGGTTTGAGGTGGAGCGGCAGAGCGATGCTCAGCCCTCCGTGCCGCCCTTGCGGCCTCGGGCGCTGCTGGGCTTAACTTCTGGTTGGGTGTCACCGAACAAGCCCTGGATTGCCGATCGCCGAGAAGCAGCCTCGCGCTCGATCTCCTCAAGCGCTGAGGCCGCCCTGGCGGCGAAGTCCGGCTCCGACCGCTTGAACGCGACGTACTGCTCGACGGCCCGCACCACGGCGTCACCCAGGTTCAGGTCATCGAGCTGGGCCACCAGTGCGAACTGGGCGTGCAGTTCGCCTGGGAGTCGGACGCCCAGCGTCTTGACGCCGCCCTTGCCGTTGGGATCGGTCATGACGATCTCCTTCCTCGATGTGGTGTGGCCGCCCACTGCTCGTGCGGGTGCTGAGCGTTGAGTGAGCGGCCACAGGCCACCGAGGAGTGGCCGATGGTCGCGGGACCGGTCATCGCAGGAAGACGTGGATGCGGCCGTCGTCTCCACGCAGCACATCCCAGCGCCTGACGGCTTCACCGAGGAACTTCTGGTAATCGATCGACACGTACGGCCGGATTTCAGGAGCCACTACCTCATCGAGATGCTCCCGCCAGCGAAGGTCGTCGGTGACCTCCTGCGCCCAGTCGACGAGGGTGTTGTAGCTGCCGACGTGAAAGTCGGAGAACTTGTCGAGCTGGGAACGGTCATCGATGCCCGCAAGCGACGCCCAGGCGGAGTAGGCAGCGCCATGCTGGCGCATCCCACGGCCGAGCTGGGAGACCAGGGCTGGATCGGTGACACCGACAACGTCGATCCCGGCGAAGCCTTGCGCTGCGCCGACCGCCCACCTCTCCGCACCAGGTGTTGGTGAGCTGTCGAGCATGGCGGCAATATCAGCTTTGAGGTCGGCCGGTGGTCGGTCAGCATCGATCCACAGGCCGTGATGGATGCGCCGCGCAAGACTCGCGAGATCGCTGATGAAGACGCGAGGAACGTAACTGCGAAGACGTTCGGCCACCTCTGGGCGCTCCGCAGCCTCTTCTTGCTGGCGCTGTCGTTCGAGCCAGTAGCCGCCAAGCCAGTCGATCCAACGTGTGTGCTGCTCGTTAGTAGTCGGATCGAGGCGCATGAGCCCCATCTCACGGAAGGCAGCTGGAAGCAGTTCGCCGTGTGATGCGAAGTGCTCCAGTGCCGGTCGATCCTCGTTCGCTAGCGCAGCCCCGATAACCCGCGCAGTGTGCTGGTCGATGACCAGATCGCCCCGTAGTGCAGCGGTGATACCAATCTCGATCCGTTCGTCGATCGTGAACTCGTGTCTGTCGGGGTGGTGTTCACCTCCCTCGTAGTGTGGTCTTGGTCGTTCCATCAGGAATCCTCCTTTCGCTTGGTTGGTTGCTTTGCCCTCCATTCGGTTAGGCGCTGCTCGGTGAGCGCGGCGTACGTTGGATTGAGCTCGATGCCGAGCCAGTCGCGATCGTGTGCTTCAGCCGCCAGGGCGACCGATCCCGCGCCCATGAACGGGTCAAGCACGCGGCCTGGGCGCCACCGGCTGTGGCCGCAAGTGGCCCGCAGCGGACCAAGCGCCAACCGTCGTCCGTTGATCACCTGGTCTGCCCGGAGCCAGGACTGTCCACAGTCCTGACACACCCGCTCGGGACAGGTGCTCAGCAGCGGTCGGCGCACCAACTCGACCGGGAAGGTGGCGAAGTGCGCGCCACGGAAGCTCGCCGTGCCCAGGTGCCAGACGTCACCACAATTCTTACCTAGTGGATGGCTTTCTTGTCCGCGTGCCTTCATCCCGGCGAGGCCCTGGTTGAGGTCGATACGCGGTGAGATGCCGCCGCCGAGCGAAGGCACCGCCTCCCGAGGTGGATACAGCGCACGGCCACGACGACCGGCATGAGGTGGTGTGACGGCTGGTACGCGGATGGCGTCCAGGTCGAAGTAGTAGTTCGGCTGGCGGGTGAAGAAGTAGAGGAACTCATGTGTGGTCGTCAGCCGGTCGCGCACGCTCGATGGCATCGGGTTCTTCTTCGCCCACACCACCTGGTTCCGAAGCAGCCAGCCAGCGCGGGTCAGCCGAAGTGCCACCCGCTGCGGTGCGAGTAGCAGGCTCTTCTTGGCTGAGCCATCCTGGGGATGCCTGGCGTAAGAGTCGCCAAGGTTGAGCCACAGCGCTCCTGTGGGCGTCAGCACCCGCGCCAGCTGCTCACCGATCGCGGCGATCTCGTCGGCCCAGCTGTCGACGTTGGGCTCACTGCCGATCTGCTGATCGTTGCCGTAGTCACGGAGTGCCCAGTAGGGCGGGCTGGTGATGATGCAGTCCACTGCGCCGTCAGGTAGTTCCGCCAACCGCTGACGGGCGTCGCCGACCAGGACGGTGTTGAGGGGTGGGAGTGCTGAAGTGGTCATGCGGCACCTCCTTCGGTAGCGGGAACTTGCGTGAGGGATGCGACCGCATCCGCGGTCAGACAGATGGCAAACAGCGCGCGGGCGTCGTGTGGCAGTTGCCTGATGGCTCTGGTGATGGCTTCTAGCCGGCCGTGAGTCGGCACCAGCCACCAGACCTTGGGGAACACCTCGTGGGCCCGTTGCTCGTCGCCGCTTTGCCAGTAGGCGGCGTAGACGTCGAGCTTCCGCCCGATTGTCGGCAGGCTCTCGGTGGCCATGTCCTGCTCGATGAAGGCTGCCAGCTCGTAGTCCTCGACGCCGAGCCTCAGGAAGGCATCCGGCTTGAGGGTGATCGCTTGACCGCCGAAGCCGGTGAAGCGACGCCAGGCGTCCGGCTCACCGACGAACTCCAGTAGCTCGTCCTCGCTCTGGCGGACGTGCTCAACGAGCCGGACGTACAGCTCGCTGATAGCCAGCAGGTGCGCCTGAAAGGCTGGCTTGGTCTCCACCACCCGCCGGTGTCGGCGGCCTCTGTCCTCGTCGAGGTCGAGCACGGCGTACCCCCAGCCGCTCAAGCCGATGACGAAGCCTTCGCTGCCCGCCCGCACGCCACCGACCCGACGTTCGAGGCGCACGATGATGTCCAGCTCGGCCAGGCGGCGCAGTGTTGCCCGCGTCTTCCTGGCTTGCGTAGTTGGATCGCCTGCCGCGAAGTGGAGGCGTCGCAGTTGTTGGCCGCTCAGCAGGCGCAGTCGGTCGAGGTCACGCAGGATGGCGAGATCGCGCTCGGAGAGTCGCTCACGCAGCCGAGCGGCGCGGCCCCGCGCACTCACCAGCCGCCTCCCAAGGGGGCGAAGTGTCGGCAACGCGAGAGTGATGTTTGTGGTGGCCAGGAGGTTGAGGAGTCGACACGATCGGTAGGGCGATAGGTAGGCAGTGGTCTGTTCATGATGACCTCCTTCTCTTCGTTCCAATGGCACCGGCAGCGCCGGATGCCCCGTTGTCTTGCCAGCGCTTGAGCAGCTGGGCGTCGATGTCTTCGGGCAGTACGCCGAAGCGCTCGGTGATCTCGTGCTGCGCTTCAGCGGGGTCATGGGTTGGCTCCGGTAGCGGCGGCGTCGACACGACGAACGGTTCACTGGTTGCGCCGTCGACGAGTACTTGAGCCGCCGCGTGGTAGGCAGGAAGCCGGAGCAACGTCTCAGCCGCGACGCTGTCGCCCAGTACGCCCGCCAGCTCCTTGGCATCAGCCTTTGCCGGTCGGTACACCAGGCGGGAGCGGGTATTGGCGAGGACGGCGGCTCTGAGGGTGGTACTGAGCTGAGCGAGGTGCTGATGCGCCAAGGTGAAGCCGGTGTTCATGCCGCGGGCAGTAGCCAGCATGTCGGCGAAGTCCATCCCGGCTGTGAAGGTCTGCCACTCATCGACCACTACGGACACCGGTCGTCGGTCGCCTGCAGGAACAGCAGCTTGCCGCTGCACCGTCTCGCGGAGTTGGCCGAGTAGCAGGCTGCCGAGTAGCCGCGAGGTTTCTGGTCCAACGATGCCCGCGTTCAGGTTGACCAGGACGATCAGCGGTTGCTGGTAGAGCTCGTCCAGCCGCAGCGTCGGAACGGCTTGGCCAAGCAACTGCCGCAGCGGGCCGCGTGCAGTCCAGGCACGCGTCTTGTTGAGGATCGGCATCACGACTCGTGAGCGCTCGATGTCGCTCAGCCCGTCGAACCAGGCCGCCCACGGCGCGATGGTCAGCGGGTCGCTCACCTGGCTGAGGACTCGGCGGCGAAAGCCGTTGTTGGTCAGGATGGCCGGAACATCGGTCAGCGTGCCGTCATCGAGCCGCGAGGCCATGATCAGGCTGTGGAGCAGCACGTCGGTGCTCCGTGGCCCGAGTGCACTGCCGAAGATGTCGCGGAAGAGACCAAGCAGTGAGTCCGCGCGGCGCTCGGCATCCGAAAGCGGCCCGGCAAGCGGGTTGAAGCCGATCGCTGGCCCTGACGTGCCGGGGTCGACGACACGGACCGACGAACGCTGGTCCGCTGGAAGCCGCGCCAGCACATCGGCAACAAGGTCCCCTTTCGGCTCGATCAGGAACACCGAGCGCCCCGCTTCGATGTCGCTGAGCAGCCAGCGGGCCAACGTCGTCGACTTCCCGGCACCGGTTGGCGCGATGACGTGTACGTGACTGGCCAGGCTGGTTTCTGGCACGCGGACCAGCGCATCGCGGCTCTGGGGATGGACGCTCGTACCGACGACCCGCTCTGTGGTGGCTGTAGCCGGTGACAGTCGCAGTGACCGCGGTGGCGGACGCATGGCGAAGTCATGACCCGGAACGGCGACGCCGTTGACCGGCCAGCCAAGGAGCGCCGCTAGCTCGGCGGCGTTGAGACTGCCGCTCCAACTGCGCCGCTTGCCAACGACGAGCAGCAGCAGCTTGGCGACCTGACGCGATTGCCAGGTGCCCTCAATCCGGGCATTGGGCCCGGAAGCCAGCGCCAGCGCACTGACGGCCGCACCGATCAGTTGGCCAGCTCGCTTCTGGTCGGCGGCCACCGCTCCGAGTCGGCCGCGGATGCCGAACAGCGGCTCGGTGATCTTGTCGCGCCAGGCCGCTTGCTCACCGGAGCGTGGGTTCGGGGTCGCCACTAGGCCCAGCGCTTCAAGTGGGGTGAACGCGGCTGGCGGTCTTGATCGGGCGTAGCTGGGACCAACGACCCATTGCAGGACAAGCACTTCGTCGCGGCCGAGGCGTCGTCGAAGGCCGAGGATCCCCGCGGCAACGTTGCCTGCCGTATCGAGGCGGAAGGGATAGGCGAAGCTTGAAGGCTGCAGGTCACGAGCTGTCGTTGGGAGCTGCCTGGGGGAGGAGTGGACTGACGTCAGCGAGAGATTCGGTAGCTGAACGGCCAGGTCTCCGAAGAAGTGTCGACCGAGTCGTTCGTCGCAGCCAATGAGCCACCGAGCGCCCTGCTTGTCGAGCCAGACTTCAAAAGTGACGACCGGTTGGGCTTGGCTGAGGCCCAAGCGCGGACGGCCAGCAAGCGTCCGCACTAGTCCCGTGAGATCCGCCAGGTCCATCCCTCTAGGCGGTACCGCCTCCCGCCAGATGAGCTCAGCCATCGTGGCGCTCCTGCGTGGGTGGTGCGGGCTGATGTGGTGCGCCGGGGGATGGTTCGGCGGTGCTCGCGGTCAGACTGCTTGCTTGCTGCAGCATGGCGAGTGAGATGCAGGCCCGCGCTAGCTTCCGGACAGCCGGATGCTGGTGCGCCTGCGCACTGATAATGACGTTAGGTTCTGGGGGCGATTCGGGCATAGGTTCCTCCTTTCGGTCCGCCCGAAACAAGGAAAATGCACGCACGAAACACACTTACTCTTGACCAATATCCTGGGTCTGTGAGTAAATAAGATATGTGCATCCTCGATTCCGGGGGTGCTGCTATTTAGGGCGAAGGGCGTGCTGCGCGGCAAGCTCGTGGAAGCGTCGGCCAGACTGTCTTTCCACGGGTTACCGCTGGTAGCGCGCCCCCGTCCAACTTTCATTATCTGATAATTAGCTGATTCAACAAGCCTTTTTTGTATATTCGACAACACCGACAGGCAGGTCACGACCGGTGACACGTGCCATTCGAACGTGCGGAGCACGGCATCAACGCGCTCGTGCCTGCCTGCCGATGGTCTTTTGACCTAGCGCCGCCGTCCGCCTCGGCTCACCAGGAGATACACGCCAACGATGCCGAGGAGCGGGACGGCGACATGTACCAGCTCCACCACAACCTGCAGTGCCAGCTTCACCGCGACGGTCAGGCAGACGATGCCAAGCCCGAGCCCGACGAGTCGTCCGGCAAGTGGCGGTCGGTCGGCACCCTCACTGCGCCGAAACAGCGGGCTCACGTCGCATGCTCCTCTTGAAGCCCAGTCAGCGGCACGACGCTGCTACCTGGACGGTGCTGCACCAGGCTGGCGAAGACTGCTCTCCCGACGGCGCCGGGCGGATCGTCCCGCATGACCGAGGACGTGACGATGCGCTCGTCCAGCGAGCCAATCATCAGGCCGCCGAGCACGATGGCGTGGACGTCACCTGGAAACCGAGCCAGCTCGTCGAGTGCCTGCTGCGTATCGGCGTCCAGCAGCATGAAGTCCGACAACACGGCCAGGGTGGCTTCGTGTCCAGGGTGAGCTTGCGCTAGGGCAATCGCCTGACCGAGGCCCGGCAGCAACTCGCTGGTTCCTGCCACCCCTCGGGGAAGCCGAAGCCCTCGATGCAGACGCCGAAGCCCGAAGCGCGTGAGCGGTGTCGGCCAGACGTCTGCACCAGTGGGCGTATCAAAGTGCAGGACGGCCCCCAACTCACGCCGCGAGCCACGCCGAGCCACCGCCTTGAAGGCGGCGCGCATCTCTCGGTAGCGCTGTGACAGCGGATCGGTCCCTGATGCGCCGGTGATCGAGCCGGAGTCGTCGCTGAGCGCTATCAGGAGCGTTGGCATTGGACTCGGCTCACCGACGTCGCCGAAGAAGAAGCGGTCCCCGGCTCGGAACCGCTGCTCCCGACCACCGACAACGTCGCCCTGCAGTCGAGCTGACAGGGCTCGGCTCGACAGCAACGCTGACGGCCGAATCACGATGTTCCTCCGCGGCGCACCCGCCAACCGATCGCTTCACCGTTCTCCCCAGGCGCGTAGCCGTGGCCGACCACGTGCGGGTTATTCCGCAGTACCCGCCAGCACAGCGACTCGATCTGCCTGGCTGCTGCAGCGCCGCGGTACGCCGCCTCGCGGCGAAGTGAGCTGGCGGTTTCTTCACTGGCTGCCTTGATCTTGAACGCCTGGGAGGCCGCCAGCTTCGTGTACCGCTTCTCTGCCGAACGCACGCGCTTCCGCATGGTGGCGAGCAGGTCTGCTACCTCGTCGGCTGCCGAGTAACAGAGCAGGCCCGATGCCACAGCAGTTCCAGCCGCCAACAAGCCGAAGGTGGTGCCGGTGATGCTGCCATCGACGCTGGCACGGAGTGTGAAGATGCCGATAGCGACGAGGCCGACAGCAGGCCGACCAGCTTGATCACGCGCGTGCCGGCCGTCGGCGCGGTGAACAACCGCCGGTAGAGCCGTTCGTCCTCCGTCAGCGTCTCCGGCTCACGTTGCCGTGTTAACGCCAGCCGCATGTCCTTGAGTTCCGTGCCGACGAGGCCAGCGCAGGCGGCGGCAAAACCGGCAGCGAGGGCTTGGCCGAAAGCGATGTACGGTACGTCCCCGTTCATGACGGCTGCTGCCCACACACCGGCTGTATCACCGCAAATTAGTACCAACCATCCCAGCCAGTAGCGGAGCTTGGTGCCAGGCTCCCGCCGTACATAGGACATCAGCAGACGAGCGGCGTGTTCGTATGCGGTCCGTGCAGCCTGCACCTCCCTACCGGCTTCAGCCAGCAAGAACTGGAGGGACGTCGTCTTGAGGCGCAGGCTGTGTGCCCGAGCATCGTGCGCTCGGGCTCGTTCCTCACCCCATGCAGCCCAAGCCTCTCGCTGTTCGTCCATCAAGGCCGCGTACTCGTGCTCGACGTACGTGCTGCCGATGGTCGAGGGACGTGGATGGGCGCCAGCATCGACGAGCCGCGGCAAGGTGATCGCATCAGCCTCGCGTGTCCGAGCGTCTACGGCAGTACCAAAGTGGGCACGCCGAACGTTGCTGATCACCGTCTCACCGCCCCTGCGGGGCGTAGTCCGAGACCGAGGTGCAGGCTGCGGCCTCGGTGCGCTGACAAAGCCGGTCGTAGTAGGCAACCAGGCCCTCGACGAGCGCCGAGGGCGGCGCCCCTTCAGCAACTCGACCGAGCCCGGCGACGACGACGGACGCGCCCGGGAGCTTCGGCACCATGACCTGATCCGCCAGCGCGGTGGCCTGCTCCTTCGTGAGCACCGTTGCGCCGAGGTCGACGCCGACGTTCTGCAGCCCGTCGGTGAACATCATCAGGTCGAGCCGGTAGCGGTCGCCGAGCTGCTGTTGCCACTCAGCGGCCAGTCGGTACTGCGCCGTGATATCTGAGCCGCCCTGGGGCAGCGCCTGTATTGCGGAGCTGTAACCGGTGCGCAGCTCGTTCACGGTCTGCGCGACGGCGTCCGGCACCTTCTTCAGCCGGGCGTTGTCGGTAGCTCCGTCTTGCTTGAGTGAGCCATCGAACAAGACCTTCGTCGCGGCGCTCGATGCCGAGAAGACCAGCACCCGGAGGTAGCCCGAGCAGACCGCTGTACGCCGAACAACGTCTTCGACTGCGATCATCCGCTCAGCCGCGATGGCGTCCGAAGTGCTGGAGCCGGTGCCATCAAATGCAATGAGCGATGCCGGGGGTGTGCCTGGGTCGCACGCGGCGAGGACCTGCTGATGCTTGCCGAGTTCACCGTGGCCGGAAGAACCTGCACCGCAGGCTGGCAGCACGAAAGCCGCCAGTGCGAGTGCCGCTAGCTTCGTGAGGCGGTCGTGGCGTCGGTCAGAAACCTTGTTCTTGATTGTGTGCGTCATGACGATCTCCTTGTCTCTGAGGTATGAACCCTCAGCCCTTGACTGAGGGCTTGGAAAACCGGGGAGCCGACATCGTCGGCTCCCCGGTTCTTACTGCCTACTAGGAGGACTGCTCGTTGCCGGATCGGAAGCGCGTCGGCTTATGCTTCTCGTTATGGGCGCGACGGATACCGCGCTGCAGCTTGTCCTCGTTCATCACCGGAAGGATCGGACCGTCTTCTCCGCGGTGGATCGAAGCTTCGAGCTTCTTCAAATCCTTTGCGCGACGCTCGATCTCCTTGCGCGCCTTGGCGTTAGCTTCGTGCGTGTACTTGTTACGTGACATGAGGTAGCTCCTTGTCTGTGAGTTGATCGGGTTTCGCATCCCATATGGGCATGCTGCTGACAAGGAGAACCGTATGTAAGCGAGAGGTGAACTCCTACGGGGTGTCGGTCAGTCATACGGTCAACTTTGACCGTATGACTGACCGACATGTTGACTGACATGCTCTTGCCGCGAAGAGTGTTTGCAGCTAATGCGCGCTTTCCCTTGGTCGTCTTAGCTGCGGTGTCCTTGTCATGCGTCCTTTAGTCACGACCTATGTGGCACTTGGCAGGGGCCGTATGCACATGGCCTACAAGGACAACTCGTTGTCGTTCACCGGTCCAGGCGACATACTTGCTCGGTGTCACAGGACAGATCACTGATCGACAGGATCACCGATGAACTACGCCGTTTGGCTGAACGTGGAATAGGCCAGACGTTTGAAGAGCGCGGGAAGAAGTGCTTGATCGACATTCCGAAGCTCTGTGAGTTGACCGAGAGGCACTTCTCGGATGAGTGGGAGCGGGACCAAGCTTTAGCACTTGAACTATTGGTACGGCAGGGCATCTCACAGCTGGGCGGACGATTTGGCGCGATCTCCTGCCAGGAGGCGGCACTGCGACTGTACAATCTCCAAAGTCTCTCAAGCGATTCGCATAGGGTGCTGCCGATCTATCCAGAAGAGGAGAAGCGCTACCCTGCTATTCGGGGAAAACTTGAGGAAGAGGCGCGCGTCTTCCATGGAGGCTCGACACTGCAACGGCGAATTAAAGCACTTCGGCGCAGTTTGGCCACCATTCTCGCTCATCCGGATTTCGCCTTCAATCGACCGTCGAGTGCTAGTGTCGCCAGCGCCGAGGCATCGCAACCTTCTTATTTGAGTGAGCGGGTCGAATTCAGCCTTAAACAGTGGCCGATCTGTGACCGTGAAGTTCCGTACGTGCGACGGGCCGAGTATCACGACGCGTTCGACGCAGCTTTGAATAACGGTGCAAAGATCGTTACATTCGTTGGACCACCTGGTTCAGGTAAGACTCGCTTGGTAAGTGAGATTGTTGCAGAAAAGATCCAGGCGGGCGAAGGCTTCCATTTTCTAGAGTCAAACGATGAGCATCTTCTTGCACTGAATGCTGCAAGGATACTTGCGGGTATCGGAATTGAAGTTGCTCGGATGAACGATGAGCAAGTCGTCCGGGCGTTTCTGAGCACGTTACATTCGCAGGCGGCAGCACCCTTCACGATCTTCCACGGGTTGCATGACGAGAGCATTCTGTATCGGTTGAACGTGGCAAAGCTGGAAACCGTAGTTATAGTTATTCGAAGCGTTTACTTGCCTGAAGGCATGCAAGCTACATGCGTGCCGGTTCAGCCTTTCGGTACACAAGAAGCGCTCAAACTAAGCGAGCATATATTTCCTGATGAAGACGAGGCGCAGCGTAAGCGGCTCATATTTACGGTCGGTTCGTCGCCTGACATTCTTATACGTACCAAGTCTTTCATCTCGCGTATTCAGGGACACACGTCTATTGATGATTTCTGTCGATCTTTCCCGAGAAATGCTTCACTGATCCTGAGGAGTACGTCCAGCGATCTGATTTCGACCTATAGATATGTCATTGATCGACTCGATAAAAGTAATCAAGACGCTGCGGAAACTTTACAACACATTGTCTTTTTGACTGATCTGTTCCCGATAGATCTGCTGGTCGCTGCTACAGCGATCAAACACCGATCGCACATAGATGATCGCGGAATAGTTGAAGGCGTCGTTCTGTTTGCACTCGACGTACTCAAGCGACACTCACTAATCGACTATGACGGCGGCATAGAGGTCAAGCTGAACAGGCTCGCTCAAGCTGTATTGCGTGATCTAATGCGAGTTCATAACGGGCAGGAAGTGGCCGCGCGACTGCGTGCTGCAATAATCGAACAATTTCGCCTGCGGCTTGAACGTGATTGGTCGTCGAGACCTCAGTCGATTAGGCAGTTCATGATGACCGCGCGACTGTACCTTGATCAGCTTTTCCACCTCGAGCGAACTGAGTTGTCTAGCGCATCCGAGGATGCTGCACGTGAAGTTGCAAGAGTCATACAGGAACTCGGTGGCGTTTTTCCGTTAGGTCAACTCCAGACTATTGAACCTGTAGACGAGAGCGATCACCCGCTAATTTATCAATTAACTTTCAGGCTGGATCGAACTCGAGTTAGCGGGAATGTCGATAATCTGCGTCTTCGTTCCTCAAACGACTTGAATAGCGCTGACCCGGCGAAAAGAACTGACTAATTGTAAACTTGACCGTGTGCATGATTATTGCTAAATTGATAGATGATTCCGCATTTTGATTTAGATTGCCAAGTTGGTCGGATGCCGAAGGTGCGTCCATCAGGTTCCTGGTGGACGCACGGAAGATATCGGACCGATCAAAAGGAGGCGTGCATGGCGCGCCGAGCAGAGTCAATGATAATGGCGCGCTGGTGGGCAGATCAGCTGCGCAACCAGAGCTGGTTGAAGTACGAGGATTCAAAATATCGGTCGCGCTTTAAGAAAGATTTCCGGGTTGCGGCACTTGGCGAACACATGCTTCGAGATTTCGAAGAGCAATTAGCTGTTGTATTCGACCGACTATTGTCGGACCTAGGCCCTAAGCCTTGGACGTTGATCGGATCTCGGCTGCCCGGTCACTTTGACCCTGTGATTCTCGAGGCGGCAGCAAAGACGCGCATTCATTTAACTGAGTACTTGTTCCCCAGTGGTGCATGTACTGCTATCCAAGATGGTGTTGTTCTTGCTTGGAGTGCAAATACCGATAAGGTGGTTTTGCGCGGAAAATAACGCTGATCGATTCGATAATGTTCGCCCCTATTTTGCAACACAAAACGCCCCCTTTGGCGTGTTGCAAAATGGGGGCATTTTGTAAGTAGCTGTTTCCGGGCTATTGGGTTGGGTGAGTCGGCGGCTGGTGATGCGAATCATAGGCCATCGGACCATGGCCTCGTGGTGGTGGCGTAGTCGTTCGTAGTCGCGGACGCAGCGGCGATGCCCGCTGATCTACGCCAAAGTCCGCTCTACCACCCAACGCCTGGGCAGTACGGTGAAGTACGGCAGTTGCGGGCGTTAGACGATCTCCACCAGCAAGCCGAGGGTTGCGCGGGCCCAGTCGTGCAGAGGGCCGGTGTAGCCGCCGTCGGTCCACACCAACCTCACCCGCCCACCGGCGGTGGCGTGCATCCGCCGCAACAGGCTGCGCGCGGCGACCCGGTCCTGCGTCGAGGCCGGGGTCGCCAGCACCGCCAACAGCAACCCCATGGTGTCCACGACGATGTGCCGCTTGCGGCCCGCGACCTTTTTCCCACCGTCCCACCCCTGCGTGGCTCGGCTCACGGTCTCCGCGGCGCGCACCGACTGCGAGTCCATGACCGCCGCCGACGGAGCCGCCACCCGCCCTTCCACAAGCCGGGCCCGGTCGCGCAGCCTGTCGAGCAACCGCTGCGACGCACCGACCTTCTCCCAGGCGGCGAAACGCTTGTAGACCGTCTGCCACGGCGGGAAGTCCGCTGGCAGGGCGGGCCACTTGATGCCGTTGTCGACCAAGTACAGGATCGCGTCCACGATCACCCGACGACAGTACTTCTCCCACCTCCCACCCCGACCGGCCAGACACACCGGATCGGGCAACAGCGGGTCCAACTCGTCCCACTGGGCATCGGTGACATCGGTGGGATACCGCGCCGTCCGCACGGTGGACCGGTGGGAGGCCGCCAGGCGGCAACAGAGAGAACCCGCGGTGGAGCTACCTGCGGGGATCGGGCACGATAACAACGGAACTCCTGGCAGAGCGGCGCTTCGACAACGTCCGATCTACTAGGAGTTCCCTCGTCTTCGCACCAAACGCCCTCCACCCGACCAAGGTCGGAAATAAGCACTAAAGCTGTTAATTTGGCAACTGATTTGAATCGTCGTCTGAGTCAGTGGGATGAGCTGGTTTACTCGGTTCGTCTGCATTTTTTTCAGCGCTTGCGCTTATCTTGAAAAGGTCTACCTGGCCTTCAACGACCATGTGGGTAGGAATTGTGTCGATAGGCTTCTCCGATGACTCAGGTGTTAAGCGGAACCGGAATGATCTTACGCCGAAACCCTCGCTAACCGGCGTTTGCTCTACGAGTTCGGGGCTACGGTTCTTGAGGCGCCACCGCATGCCTTCACCTCGCATCCTTGAGTAGGTCGAACAAATCTCCGATACTAAATGCGACTAGGTCGTACTCCCCGTCTTCGAGCTGCTTTACTATTGCCGGAAGACCGCCAGCAATGATCCCCGTGTTTATTTTCTCATGGAGAATTAGAAATGCTCGCTCCCATTCGTCGCGAGTTCGACTGGGGTATCTTTTTGCGTAAGTATCAACAACCTTATCGAAGCTTTTTCTTAATGCTAGGTCGTTTGGTCGAGCCAAGTCCGGTTCACTCCTCATGAGTCCTTTTTGTAGCGTGCTATTTTTATGGACACCATACCATTTTATAGGTACGGTCACAATAGGCTATTCGGCTGATTTTGTTTGATGTCGAGCTCTTGTATTGCATATTTTTACTCTTGTTTGATCGTGGGCACTATTTGGAGTCGGCATGGTTGGGATATTATGCTCATATGTCGCCCGACCTTCGGAAGACTCCCGCCGACACCACCGTCGCTCGTGTGCAGAAGAGCTTTGCCACGGATTTCAACCTCCGGTCTGCAGTCCACAAACGTCGCTCCCTCGGCTACGCCACCACCCGCAACACCTGGGTCCGCATCGAAGTCCGTGACCTCGCCCGCGTAGACGGCCAGGGCTGGGGCCTCGAAGCCGCCGCCGTCCTGGACGGCGTCGCCATGCCCGCCTGGCTGCAAGGCGTCTCCTGGATCGACCACGAGCTTGGCGTCATGTGGCGTGCCGACGAAACCGAGCGTGTTGAAGACAAGGCCATCAAGGCCGGGGGCATCCTGACCGTTGACCCTGGCCTGTCCGAGTCGTGGTGGGAGACGTTCTCGACATCCATGAACGCCCTCGCTGCCCACACCACGACCCGGACTGCCACTCCTCACCTCCAGCCCATCACTCAGGAGCGCTTCAGCACGACCGTTCACAAGGTGTTCCCCGAGATGGACACCACGATCAGTGAGTGGCGAGCTGCTCACGCCGATCTCGCTTGGGGCAACCTGACGGCTCCGGGCTGCACCTTCCTCGATTGGGAAGACTGGGGCATGGCGCCGCGCGGTTGGGACGCTGCTTCGTTGTGGAGCGCGTCGTTCGCCGTCCCGACCTTGGCGGAGCGGGTGTACCGCGAACGCCAGGACGACCTCGAAAGCACCACCGGCAAGTTGGTGCAGCTTTACCACTGCGCCGAGATCCTGGCGTTCCCGCCTGGCTACGCCGACGAGCTGGTGCCGCTCGCGAAGCAGAACGCCGAGCGCCTGCTCAGCGAGCTACGCCCGTAAGTAGACCCTGGTAGCCCGCCGCCAGGTCCGGCGTTACCTCGGCGCAGATGTCTTCGGCGATCAGGAGGCCGGCAAGGGCGTGGGCATTGACGCCAGTCACTGCGGTCAACTGGTCCAAGTTCACCGGCTGTCCGCCGAGTAGCGGTCGCAGTGCGGGCAGGGCCTTAACTGGGAAGGTCATCCGTCGCGCTGCGGCCGACACACTCACCGTGCCATCCAACTCCTCAATGTGCGGCGGGAACTCGGTGACGCAGACGACCTCGCGCGGCGAGCCGAACAAGCCATGCGTGACGACGTGCCGTGCCGCGGGCAACTCCTGTTCGCGTCCGGCCAGGTAGTCGTCGACCGACGATGTGGCAGCTAGCTTCACCGCCGCGTCGGTGAAGGCGAGCTGCTGTTCGCCGCGCAGACGCACCGAATCCCAGCGAGCGATGTCGTGACGGAGAACTTCGTCGCGGCGGGATTGGTCAGCCAGCCAGGTCAGGTAGTCCACCCCGGTGCGCTGGGGGAAGCCGAACGTCAGATGCAGGCTGTAGCCGTCACCGTGGTCCTCCCGGGTCGCCTGGTGCCAGTAGCCACGTGGGATGTGCATGACGTCGCCCGGCTGCATAGTGCCCTGCCAGACGATCTCCTCCGGCGGCGTCTGGTTAGGCTCGGCGTCGCGGTACATCGGCACGGGGCGAGCCAGGCCGCGCACCTCCCACGACTTCTGCCCGGCCACCTGCACGATGATCACGTCGTGGTCGTCCCAGTGGAGCTGGAAGCCAGCTGCACTCCCCGTGGTCAGGTACGTGTTGACCTGCACCAGTTCACGCGCCCACCACTGGAGAGCACGGCAGGCAACTTCGAGTGTGGCGTCGTAGGTGTTGACCGCGTCCAGCACCAGCGTGGCACCCTCTTTGAGCAGCCGACCAAGCCTGGCCATGTCGACCATCTGTACGGCCTCGGCCCGGCGCATCGCTTTGGTCATCAGGTATGCCTGCGGGTGTACGTCCGAGCCGTCTTGCAGGCAACGCAGCCGAGCCGAGGTCATGCTCCGGCGCATGATGAGGTCGAGCAAGCGGACGGGAGTCAGTAGCCGTTCGCCCAGTGAGACCTCAGGCAGTGTGCCGCGGGCGAACTCTCGGCCGAGTAGCCCCGGGCCGAGCCAACCCAGGGCATCTTCGATGCCACGCACAAGTCGGTGATCCATTTGTGTTCTCCGTTAGGTGAGGGCACGAAGGGCTCCGCGCTGTACTCGTGCGCGGAGCCCTTCGTGGTCATGCGGGTGGGCACTGAACAGTGAGGTGAGCCCGGCCCTTACGGGTCGCGGTTCTCGCCCCAGTCACCAGAGCCACCATCAGATGCCTGCACCTCGGCGCGGTCGTGCACAACTGCCGTGTGCGTCACCTGCACCGAGGCGAGCAGCTCGGATTCGTCCATGTCTTCACCTCCCTCCAGTCGATCGGTGTTCCACCGCGCCCGACGGGCGCGGTGCGGCTTAGGCGCCGCTGGCGTCGCTCGGAGGCCAGGCAGGCACGTTCGACGGGCACTGACTGACAGGTAGCAACAGCTGTGCGGCCACCTCGGCAAGCGCGCCCTGGTCACGGGCCAGCGCGGCAGGCGGCGCGAACGGCGCGTTCACGCTGAAGCTGTTGATGAGCTGGGCGCGGACCGTGTGGAAGCCGGAGGTCGAGTCCCGAATCTGGACGACATCGAGCACCCCGCCGGGCAGGAAGCGGTGAAGGTGGAGCCCAACGACGCGTGCGTCAGTGTCGAGGAGCGGCACAGTGCGGAAACCGGCCTCGGCACGCAGGCGGCGTACCAGCTCGTCCTCGTGCATGGGCGCTACCACCACACCGACGTGTCGTCCGTGTGCTGGCTCATGACCACGATCTGCGCCTGCGTCTGTGAGATCCGGAGCGCCAGGACGATGAGTGCATGCCTCGAGCGCGACAAGTGGTCTTCGCTTGGCACCACGAAGCCGAAGGTCTCGGGCATCGCCAGCACGTCGAGCAGACCTGCAAGGCCAGGCCGCTGCACAGTGTCGCCGAGCTGGCCGCGGTCGACGAAGATATTGGCCAGCACGAGGCCGTGGGTGCGGCAGAAGTGCCGGATCTCCCGCTGCCAGGCCACGATCTCCAGCTCGTCCGGCTCCTCGGCCAGCAAGTAGCCGTAGACCACCTTGGACGTGTCCATGGAGAGGAGGGGCTGCTGCTTCTTCGCGGGTTGCATGGCTAGAACGCCTCCCGCAGCCGGTAGGCCAGGCGGAGGTGGTCGCAGGGCCAGACTTCGCGGCAGCGTGGGCAGCTGCCATCGACGTTGGTGTGCAACAAGAAGGCGATGACCGTCAGGTAGTACAGCGTCGCCGGTTCGGGAACATCGGCGTCTGGGGCCGTGACGTTCTCGGCGAGAACGTCACGGCCGCTCAGCGGAATGACAGCCGCCAGGTTGGTCATGAGAGATCGCCACCTGCTCCTGTTCGGCGTTGATCGTGGTGGGTGGCATCCAGCGCCGGGGAGCGGGGCCGTACCGGCTTATCGAGGGGAGAGATGGGCCGGTAGGGCTTCCTGTCGGGGTGGTCACCCGACGCCGGATGCCTAGTAAGAAGCGAACCGCGATGAACGCCGGACCAACAGCGCATGAGGCGCGCATAGACCGCGCATTGACCGCGCACGGCACCATCTACCTGGTCAAACGCGTGTCCGCTACGGTGGACGCAGGTACCGGGAGGTCGGTGTGGTGGCATCAAAACGCGCACGGTTCGCCAGCGCCCGTCGCGCGGCGGGGTACACCCAGGAACGGCTCGCCGGAGTCCTCGGCGTCGACCCGTCCACGGTGCGCCGCTGGGAGGCGGGCGACAGCGAGCCGCTGCCTCACGTGCGGCGGAAGCTAGCGGAACTGCTCACTGTGTCGCCGGACGAACTGGCGTTTCTGCTGGAGCAGGCCGTGCCGGTCGGCATCATGTCGATTGTCCCGCGCTCCGGTGCTCACGATGCTCTCACCAAGCTGCCGGTTCACGGCGTGAGTGTCCCGACCAAGCCCACGCTCATGAGCGTGCTCGACCAGACTCGGCTGTTGGTTGATCAGACGCTCTCCGCCGGGCTGGCGTCAGCCACGCGCCTGACCCTGATCGAGGAACGGGTCGCCAGCCACGTTACGAGCTACACGCGTACGGCACCGGTGGCGGTGCTCCAGGGAGTGGTGCCGGACCTTATCGAGGTACAGACGCTCGCGGCCGAACGGCAGCCGGCAGGCATCCAGGCCCGGTTGTCGGAAGCCACTGCGGTACTTGGGCTGCTGAGTGCCGACGCCTTGATGAAGCTGGGGGAGATCAGCCGCGCGCGGTACTGGTACGGCACAGCCAGGCTGGCCGCTGACGACACGGCCAACCCTCGCCTCCAAGCTCAGGTGCGCGCCCAGGAAGCGATGCTGCCCTACTACTACGGCCGCGTGGAGCAGACCGTGGTCCTAGCTCAAGCCGCGCAGGCCTTACTGCCACAGACGATTTGTAGCGCCGTCGCCCTGGCCGCTGCTGCCGAAGGTCGGGCGTTGGCGCGTCTTGGCAACCGCGAAGGTGCCGAACAAGCGATGCACCGAGCGCAGCAGATGGTCGACCAGCTCAACGAGCCAACGACCGACGCGGCGTTCCAGTTCAACGACAAGCGGCTGCTGCTCTACTTGTCCGGCACGCTGACGTACCTGGGTGAGACCACTCGTGCCCGCCAGGTCCAAGCTCAGGCTTTGGAGCGGTACCGCGCTGATCCAGCCATAGCGATCGATCCGGCACTGATCCGGCTCGACCAGGCGGTCGGTGAAGCCAGCCGCGGTGACGCTGAAGGTGCCTGCGAGCTGGCGGTGAGGACCCTTGAACAGCTGCCACCCGAACACCGCACCCGCATCGTGCTTACCCGCGCCCTTGACGTCGTCGCCGCCATCCCGGCGGCTGAGCAGCAGCGGCCCGCTGCTTGTGAGCTGCGCGAACTGGTCACCGCACAGGAGAACAACCACTAATGGCGCTTGCTGGTCGTAGTCTTCCCCGGCTCACCGAAGCCACCTTTACACCCGAGCGCACTCGGTTGGTGCTTGAAGCCATCTGCGAGCAAGCCGGGCTTGATAGCACCGGGGCCGAACTACTCCGACACCAGACCAACGCCGTGTTCCGACTCGCTGTAGAGCCGGTCATCGTCAAGGTGGCGCGGCCGAACATCCAGCACACCGCAGCGGTGGTGTCGCTGGTCGAGTGGGTGAGCCAGCACGAGGTGCCGTCGGTGCGGCTGCTGTCCGGCATCCAGCAGCCGCTCGAAGTAGCGGGTTGCGGCGTGACCTTGTGGCGCTACCTGCCACCGACCCGCGTGGTTGCGGCTGGTGACATCGCCGGACCGCTGCGCGCCCTGCACGACGTGCCGCCTCCGCCGTTGCCGCTGCCGGAGTTGGATGCGCTTGGCGCCATCCACCGCTCGATCCAGGCGAGCACGATCATCTCGGCGTATGAGCGCGGTGTCCTGCTGCGGCGCTGGAGCCAGCTGGTCGACGCGGTGCCTGGTCTTCGCTTCGACGGCCCGTCCCGTCTGATCCATGGCGACCCGCAGCACCGGAACACCTTGTGGGACAAGGCGAACGACAGGGCGGTGCTGTGTGACTGGGACAGCGCGGCAATCGGGCCGGTGGAGTGGGACCTGGTGACCATCGAGGTGCACTGTCGTCGCTTCGGCTTCCCCGAGCAGGAGTACGAAGACTTTTGCGCCCGCTACGGGCGGGACATCCGTGAGTGGGAGGGCTTCGCCGTCATGCGCGACCTGCGTGAGCTGAGGATGGTGACGACGAACGCCCGGAAGTCGGCTGCTGGGTCGCCGCAGGCCGCGGAGGTACAGCGGCGGATCGCGGCGCTGGAGGCAGGGGAGGGACTGCGGTGGTCAATTTTGTAGGTGCTGCACCGCCTCGAGGGAGTACTGGGTACGTGTGCATTGTTACCATCGGCAGGTGGCGCATCTCACCTACATGACGGTGTAGCGCCCAACAGTACGCATCTAACCATGCCCTCGCCGCTGGTTGTCCGGAAAGGCGTGCCATGGTTGTCAACTGTCAAAACTCCTGTCCTGCCGTTCGATGACCAGTGGAACTTTGCTTCCCAGGTGCAGTCGCATGTATCGGTACTCGCCTCGACCGCAAAGGTTTCACTTGTTTGGGCCGCGACCTCGTATGGGAAGGCCACGGGCTCGATGCGCCAACCGTTCTCTCTTGCTTCTTCGATGGTGTCCCCGCTCAACTCGCGACCAACCACGCGTGGGTGATCCACGTCGAGATCAACGTCCACCCAACGGTATGCGAGCGGACCGCCACACGGGCGGGCGATTACCGTGCCGTTAAGCGGTGCCTTACGATCCAGTACGACAATCTCGAGTCCGGTGATGACCACGCTTGAGGGGCCCACTCCTTGTGCTGTCATGAGGATCTTGCTGCTATCTGCTGGTGCACCGTCGGAGATCGGCTCATAATCTTCCCAACTCTCCAGTGCCTGTAGATCTTCGTTCAATCTTGAAATCTCGTCCGGCCTCTTTGGTGTTACCCAGTCAGAATCGCAGGAGTGCGTCTGCGGATCGACTGCGACAACAAGGGGCTCAGCAACTTGTTGCTCCGACGTGGGCACTGCACTCAGTGCGCCAGCACTTCTTTCGGCCTCTGTGGCCACTTTTGGCCACAAGGTATATGACAACACGAAGGTCGCCACGCTCAAGATTGCAATAATCCCCGAAATCAGGGTGTAGCGGTCCCGTCGCGACTTCTTGGAAAGAATGATCACAACCGCAGTCAATAGAATTAGGAAACTGGCCACGCGCACGATGGGGCCGATGCCGGAAGTCAGCCAGCTCTCGAGTTGGGCGAGGTCTGCAACAAGGCCGATTACTCCGGCCACTCCGAGGAGTGATGCGGCGATAACAGCAGCCCATACGCTTTTTGCAGAGTCGAAGAGTCGGTTCTCTCGTGTCATCAGCATCCCACGCGTGCACCATGAGTCTTTGCGGGAAGTGCACGCCGCTTCCCGTGCGCCGATACGCCTGCCTTAGCCACAGCTGGCAAGATCGGGGGTTGTTGAGTTGAGCCAAGTGGCTGTCCAGGAGCATACGGCGTCAGGCGGGCGAAGCGACGCCTGTCGTTGACCTATTCGGGTGAAGTAGTTCGCGCCAGGTGTACTGAGTCGTTGGGCCTGACGTTACGCCACGCTGGTACAGGCCGGACGTAACGGCGAACGGGTGATCGAGCCTCGAACTCCAGCATGCACGCTTGGCGCTCCGTCACGCTGGCCTTCGATCTGTTAGTGCCGTTCTTGGGAGCCTCACGTGGCCAAGACCCGCTCCACCGGCCTGTTACCCGTCCTCGTCCTCGGCGCCGTCGTCATCCTCTTCGGCCCCACGCTGCTCGACAACGTGCAGGATGCCGTCTCCGAACTCGGCAGCTCGGTCGAGCCGAGTTACGTCGTCGCCCCGGCCGTCAAGCCGCGTACCGACCGGTGCACCGCGGACCAGCTGCTGAAGGAGCGGCAGTGCGACGACCTCAAGGTCGTGCTGCTCAGCGCAGAGAAGATGCCCTACATCACGCGCAACATCCAGCTCGCCTGGGCCGAGGGCAAGCCAGCCATCCTGCACAAGGACGCCCCCGGCACCGACCAAACGAAGCGCAACACCGTCTGCGGCTCGGGCGTGTTCACCAAGACCTTCCCGGACGGCAGCTGCGACGAGTACGCCTTCGCCTCCACTGTCGAGGGCGGCTCCTTCGCCACCGTTCGCACCGAGGAAGTCCCCCTCCGGGAGCAGAACTGCCAAGGCGGCACCCTGCGCCAGGAGTACCGTCGGGCCAACATCGCCCAAGGTGACGCCTTCATCGTCGTCATCACCAACCCCGGGAAGATTGCCACCAGCGCCTACGCCGGAAGCGACACCGCCGAGGACCAGTCATGCACCAGCTGATCGATGCCTACGACTGGATTGAGCACCAGGACGTGGTGCTCACATTCGCCGTCATTCAGGACTCCACGACGGAGGACGTCGTGTACGTCTACGGCGGCGACCCGGCCCGGAGCCAGCTCATGACCACCATCGAGGCCGAAGACGCTGCCCTCGATGACCCTGGCTTCTTCTACATCCAGGTGTTCGAACACCAAGAGCACATCATCGCCCTGGAGAACAACGGCTGGAGCGGCACCGTCCCGGAGATTGCCCGCCGTGCCTCTGCGGGCGACTCCACCTTCTTCTCGGTGCACTGGAACGTCAACGGCCTGTTCCGCGTAACCGCGGCCGAGGGTGGCAAGGTGACCGCATCGTTCGACCCGATGCGCGTCGACGCCGATGATCCGGGTGACCTCGTCCCTAGGTGGGCCGCCGACGGGCCCTTCGAGATCGGCAAGTTGCGGGCGGCCTCGCTGGCTGTCGCCGAGCGGCGGACCGGCGTGGCCTTCGACCAAGCCTGGACCGTGGCCAAGCTGCCGACCTACCGCATCCCCGACCCTGATGTCCTGCTGGAAGGCGTTGAGAGCGCACGCACGCCGTGACGGTTGGAGATTCCAGCGTCTACTAGGAAGGTTCGTCGGTTTGATCGAGCCGTGCGACAACCTCGGCCAGTGTGGTGCCGAGCGCCTCCGCGATGTGCCGCGTCTCGATGACGTCCAACCGTCGCTCGCCCGACTCGTACTTGCTGACGAACGACTGCGGCTCGTCCAGGCGCTCGGCCACCTCGACTTGCGTCAGTCCCGCATCCAAGCGCAGCTGCCTCAGTAGCTCGCGAAAGCGGCGGTACTCGTCGGAGGTGATGCTCCTGTCCACCGGCAAAGGTCACTTGGCCACTTGCCAATATCCCAAAATCGGATATCTTGGCGTGGCGTCCGCTCGGGCGCCACGCCAAGATCATCAGGAGGGGGTGGTTCGCATGCGCTTGGTCATCAGCGGTGGCGGGGGCGGCACCTGATCTGCCCCGAAGTAGTGCGAAAGCCCTGGACGTCAGTAGCGTCCAGGGCTTTCGTTACTATTCAACACTAAGACAAAACTTGCTACAATGTGTAGTGAATGAAACATCCGCTCGACCAGCTCTACGCCACCAAACTGCAGCTCATCGCGGTACTCGCCGTCGTGCTTGGTACGACGTTGCTGCTCCTGGCTCACTGGTCGAGCACCTGGGGCTCTCTGATGCCAGAGTGGCTCATCGCCCTGCCACTTGGTGAGGTCGGCTCCACGATCTTCAGTACCGGACTCTTGGCCGTCTTCTTCGAGTACGTCGACCGCAAGCACGGCGACCAGCGAGCCGCCGAGCGGGTACGTGAAGCAATCCGCCACGAAGCGCCAGCCATCCGTGATGCTGTGCTCGGCAGCTTCGCCTTCGACGCCGAGACCTTGAAGGGCGTCGCCTCGGACGAGACCCTCGACCGCATCGCGACCAACGCTCTCGGCCTCCGGGTCCATAGCCAGGCGCTCGCACAAGACCTCTACGCCGACGTACGAGACCAAGTCGTCCAGGCCACGGAGCGTTGGCACGACGTCAAGGTGTCTGTCTCTCTCGCCCCTTGGAGTGCAGGACCGGTCTCTGGTGAGCGCTCGATGTTCGTCGCCACCATCCGCTGGGAGTACCGCGTCCGACCTGCCAGCTCCAGCCTGCGCTTCGCCTGCGTGGCGGATATTAGGGAGTACAAAGAGATGCTGCGGGACCAGGCTGTCACCTCGGTGTGGCACTTCGATCGGTCTAGCGGCCTGGGCGCCAGTGATCCCGAGGTCTTCCAGCTGCTCAGCTTCACCGTGGACGGCAAGGATAGGAAGATCCGCCGGACTGAGCGGACCGGTGCTCAGGTCTACGCGGTCAGCCTCGGTGCTGCGGCGGACGACGAGGTGACGCTGGCCTACACCTACCGCACCCTCGTGCAGCGGCACGGCCACGTGCTTTACCTAGACCTGCCGCGCCCTACCAAGGGTCTGCATGTCCAGCTTGACTACACCGGTGCGGGCATCCGCCGAGTGAACACTCTCGACTACTTCGCCAGCAGCCGCCAGGCGCGCGTCGAGGAGGCCGCTCGGACGGCTGACGCCAAGACGGTGAACGTCAGCTTCGACGGCTGGGTCTTCCCGCGGTCGGGCGTGGCGTTCGTGTGGGTGCTGGAGGAGGAGTTGCAGAATGTCCGCAGCTCGCGAGTGTGACTCACGTAACATCATGCGATCGTGCGGCGATGCCGAAGTCAACGACATGGAGGCTGGATGACCATCGCTGATCGACAGGACGACGATCGAGGTCTTCGGCTTCTCCGGGCAGCGAGCGCAGCAAACCAAGGCGCAGCTCGCGTGGAAGCAGCCCGTGGGCTTGCGTCGCTCGTCCTCGTCGTGGTCGCCGTCATCTTCGCCATCCTGGGGAAGCCTCAACCAGTCCTTGCGGCGGTCGGGTTCGCGTGGACCTTGATGTCGACCCTCCTGCTGGTGCCGGTATCAAAGCGCTTGAGCGTGGAGGCTGCGACCGTGCAGGAGCACTTCGACACCTATGTCTTCACGCTGCCATGGAACAAGCTGCGCGCTACCAAGCTCGACCCTGAGCGTTTGCACGAACTCGCAACGCGTTACCGAAGTGGCGATGATCGTATCCGCAGGTGGTACCCAGATACTGATCAAGTGAGCTGGCCGTTTAACGTGCTTATCTGTCAGCGCGCAAATCTCATGTACGACGTCGGCCTTCGTGAGCGATGGGCGCGTATTGTGGAAGCACTGCTCGCGTGCTGGGTCGGCACCGGCGTGCTTATTGGCTGTCTTGCAGGTATGACCGTATGGAACCTGCTACTGGCCTGGTTCATCCCATCTTCTGCTGCCATTCTGCTCGGGTTCGAGATTATCCGCGCACAACGTCAGACGGTCAGTGAACGGAAAATAGCCCTGGCCACCGTCACTGCTGAGCTTGACCATCTTCACGATGATCACGATGCCGATGACCGTGATGCGGTAGCTATGAAGTGTC
The DNA here is from genome assembly GCF_009769385.1 of Saccharothrix deserti. GTDB lineage: Bacteria > Actinomycetota > Actinomycetes > Mycobacteriales > Pseudonocardiaceae > Actinosynnema > Actinosynnema deserti. The sequence continues at coordinate 257,245 of NZ_ML775960.1, read as the reverse complement.
GCGAGATCCAGGACGCCATCTTTGAAACCCGTAAGCAGCCGAACCGCGTACCTGGGTGGTTGTACAGGCTTTTGCGGACGAAAAACGAGGCCAAAATGAAGGTGGCGGCTGAAGAGTTGGGATCGGCACCCGATGCGTAGTGGGAACACGACCTCAACGAGGAGGCGTTATGGCTAGCACAACCGCCAAGGCGTTCGATGAATTCAACGAACTCGTAACGCCAGGAACTTCTCTGCGAGAAAAGGTTGATCAACGAAAAGCTGCCGTGATTGGTGTACTGAAGGCGGCGTTCCCGTCAACGGCAGACATTCAGCACCAGTCGACAAAGGTTATTGGCTCGTTTGGTCGCAACACGGCAAGTTTGCCAGTCGATGACATCGACCTTATGGCTCACCTTCATGTGGACAGCGACCTCTGGTCGAAGAGTTACTCTACTAACTCGGCCGACTTTCTCTATCGGGTTCGCAGCAGCTTGAGCAATGCTTCAACAGTTCGGAAGATCGGTGCCCGCGGTCAGGCGGTTCGAATCTTTTACGCCGATGGCCTGATCGTCGATGTTGCTGCCGTCGTGAAGTACACCACAGGCGGCTATGGCATCCCCGACGGTTCGGGCGGGTGGCTAACAACCGATCCGGTGCAGCACGAGTCGTATCTAAACGAGCGGAACTCTGCCGTCTCAGGTAACTTGAAGAAGTTCATCCGCATAGTGAAGCAGTGGAACAAGGCGCACAGCGGCTACCTGGCATCGTTTCACCTTGAGATGTTGGCGGCAAGAACCTTCAACACCCTAGGCAACAACACGAGGGAGGCGTTGAAAACCTTTTTCGACTACAATCATTACAACTTGAGCGTTTCTGACCCCGCCGGATACAGTGGGGATCTTTCTACGTATCTAACACAGTCTGCACGAGACTCGGTAAACAGGAACATCAAGGCTGCTTTTGACCGTGCCGCTCTTGCCCTGGATGCCGAAAATCGAGGTGACCATGCCGAAGCCATGAGGCAATGGCGGATCGTGCTAGGAAGCAGCTTTCCGGCTTACGGATAGCACGCGAACATCCATGAGCGCTGGCGCGCGTATGTCTAAACCGACGACCTGACGTAGGTGTCACGATCCGCAATATGAAGCGATCTGGTCTTCGTCGTGAACGTCGTTCCGCTGCTGGTACACTACCCCGCGGCGCGCGGAACGTCTGAAATATCGGTCTATCGGGGCGGAAGATGGAAATCTCTCAGAAAGTTATCCCTCCTGTCGAGGACCGTATGGCAGAGGTGCACGAAGGGGACGCCTATGACCTGATGGCGAAACTTCCTGTCGAGTCGGTCGACCTGATTATCACGTCGCCACCCTATTGGGGCCTGCGTACTTACGGCTTGGAGCACAATGAAGATATCCTGCAAGAATGGATAGCCGAAGGCAATGATAAGGAACAGGCTCCGTCCTACGATTGGTACCGTCTGCATGGCGGATGCCTTGGTATGGAACCCTTGCCTGAGTGGTATGTCAGCAACCTTGTTGAAATCTTTCAGCGCGGAGCGCATGCGCTTAAGCCTGGTGGCAGCATGTGGATCAACATCGGTGACACTTACTTCGCGCGCTGGTCGAGTATCCGCTTCGACGGACGTCAAGGTCTCGGAGATAACCCTCGGATGCGCCGCAAGACGCCAATGGGCGGTTTTCGTCAGGAGAAGCAGTTGCTGCTGATTCCGGCGCGCTTCGCCATAGCTATGCAGGATAAGCGGTGGATTCTCCGTAACGACTTGATCTGGGAGAAGCGCAACGTTCCACCGAGGCCGGAGAAAGATCGCTTGCGTCTCGCCCACGAGCACTTTTACCACTTCGTCAAGCGCCCTAAGGAGGGGCGTCCCAAGTACTACTACGACATTTCAGCAGTGGAGGAAGGTGCTCGTGATGTGGTGACGGTGAATGTGGCATCCGGCTCCGATGGGCACTCCGCCACATTCCCTGTTCGACTGATTGAGCCTCGTATTGTTAGCTCGTGTCCGCCCGGTGGTCTGGTGCTTGATCCCTTCTGTGGCACCGGGAGGTCGCTTGCTGTGGCGGTGAAAAACGGGCGTCGAGCTATGGGGTTTGAGATTACGTCAAATTTTTCGACTTCAGCCCGCGTAAATATTGGGAGCCCAGGGTTCGTGACCGCCCTTGCTGACGCTGTTGACCAAGGCGAGGTCTCTGTGGAGGATGGGCCACAGTCAAGCTTGTTTTAAAGTTCTGGAAACAAGCTGGCCTGGCTGGAAGACGTCTTGAGCTTCTTCTGAACTTTGGCTACGAACTCGTCGTACAGTGCACTTCCCTCGCCGCTTGAAGTCATGGCCTCTACGTAGCTCGCCAGTGTCGTACGGACAACCTCTGCGCGTTCAAGCTTCAGTTGACCGTTGGGCTCCTGGGCGCCGGTGTACTCGAAGCCGGCGAATGTGATGTCCCATTGATCGCCGTCTTGGATCGGCGTGAAGTTTACTCGACTGCGGAGCTGCTGAAGGATGCTTTGCTGCATTACGACGTACAGCGGTACTTCGATCTGCTTAAGGTACTCGCCCTTGACGGCAACCTGGGTACCGAGTCGCTTGTAGACATTTCCGGTATTCACACCGTAGTCAATGGTGTCCTTACGGCCTTTGCGTGCGGCTTCTTCCGTGAAGTAAGAGCGCCAGTTGGCTACGTCGCCAGCTTCCCACGCCCTCCACGCTGGACCAACGCCTCCGCCGCGGAGGTCAATCGCCTGAGTCTCGATCGCGATGTACTTCTTCGTAGCCTGTGAGCCCTCCGCAAATGCGACAAAGTCAATATTGAGCTTGGGACTATCTGTCACCGTCACTTCAGGGACCAGCGTCGCTTCCGCATCACCGAAGTAGTCGTGGGCTGCCCACTTCACAGGTGGGCCGTCAAGGCGATGGTCGCAAACGGCGTAGGTGTTTTGCACCTGGTTGTTCCACTTGGCTGCGTAGGTAACAGAGCAGTAGCCGAATCCATACTGGCGCTGCTTCTCGCAGGTACCACCTGCGAACGGGCAAGCCTGTGCTTCCCAGGTCTTAAGGGCTTCAGGTGATGTGCTGTCATATGGAAAGCCGTAGGCTTCCACAATAGGAAAGACAGTTCCTCTGGGGGAGCGCTTGCCGTTGCCGTTCGTCACTCAAGCAGCGTAGCCATGTGCTGCCTCGGGTGGGAGTCAATCGGTAATCTTTGAGGTAGAGCTGCCGCGGCGGGCAGACGCCTCGCAGCTCAGCCGTACCGCACAGGTGGTTCATCACTGCAAAGAGCGTGCAGGTCTGCCCTTCGGACGAAGCACGACTCCGGCGTTGAGCAGGTGCTGACGCACGGTCTCGTTGCCGACCTCGAACTTGTCGGCGAGTTGGAGGATGGAGTAGCCGGAGTGGTAGAGGCGGGCTGCTACTTGGACGTCGTCGGGACTGAGAGCACGGCGGGTGGTGTCGATGCCACGGGCCCGGAGGTGTTGGCCGATGGTGCTGCGGTGCTGGCCGAACTGGGCGGCTAGCTCGCGCACGGTGGCGCCGGCTTTGTGGGCAGCAACCAACTCGTCGATCTGGTGTGGTCGCAAGGGCTGAGCGGTGCGGTAGGTGGTGAGGGTTCTGGTGGTTGGGCCGTCCGCTGGCCAGGACTTTCCTAGGGCGAGCAGGCGTCGGGTGGCTCTACGGGGGTTTGCAAGGGCCTCAACGATGCCCACCAAGATATTATGATTTTCATGTTCAATTGAACATTTCCCAGAGGTCAGCACGAATAAGTGCTGACCTTTTTGGGTCTATCGGTACAGTAGAAGAGCTGTGAGTTTGTCGACGGGCTACCCCTTATAGGGGTGGTTTGAGCTCAACTAGCTCACTTGATTTATGGCATCGGTACGTGTATATAGCCTATTTGTCACCCCTGTGGGATGTACCGATGGTGTTGTGTTGGGCACAGCAATAGAGCTCCCTGTCTTAGGGAGCTCTATTGGTTTATGCATTATTGAGTAAGAACTCAATAATCAGACGGAGTAGCCAAAAGATGACTTTACTTCCGCGTGGTTTTTTATGTCCAGACATAATTTGTGTCCTGAACCTGCCCGCGTCATGCTAATTCTACCATTGTCCAGTCTTTTGTTCAATAGAGATCGACGCGGCTCGATCGCGCACGGCAAACGACCATGATTTGCATTAACAGCGGGGGGGGGGGTAAACTAGTAGTAGTCTATGCCTCGTCTAACAAACTACGACTACATAGTGACGCATCATGTGCTGGCCACTTACTGGCAGCGACATGAGTTTGTTTTTGCGACTCTGACGCCAAACGAGCAGTGGGCACTGCATGGCTACTTTGTGCCGTATCGGCAAGGGTTATCTGTAGAAGAATTATTAGAGCATCGTCGTGTCATCACCAAGCAGCAGCCTGCTTTGCCGCAGCGAGCTGGACGAGCATTGAGTCAGTTCCGGCAAAACGATAATGCACTCGCTGCGCGGAGTGCTTCTGGCGTGAAGGCTGGCACGGGCGTGGCGATACCAACTGGCGGAGACCATGGTCTGCCGACTGTCTACGCATTGGTGAACCCGGAGATTGATGTGCAGAAGGTGGCGCGGGCGTTGATCGCTATGGTGGAGTGGGAGAGGAAGCGGAAGAAGGGATAGGGCCTTTGCTTGAAACCCCCTCTTTTGCTGACCGTCCGTAGAGTGCATGGGTTATCACCGCAAAGAGCGTGCAGGTCTGCCCTTCGGGCGTAGTGCGACTCCGGCGTTGAGCAGGTGTTGGCGCATGGTCTCGTTGCCGACCTTGAACTTGTCGGCGAGTTGGAGAATGGAGTAGCCAGAGTGGTAGAGGCGGGCTGCTACTTGGACGTCGTCGGGGGTGAGGGCGCGTCGGGTGGTGTCGATGCCACGGGCCCGGAGGTGTTGGCCGGTGGTGCTGCGGTGCTGGCCGAACTGGGCGGCTAGCTCGTGCACGGTGGTGCCGGCCTGATGGGCGGCGACCAGTTCGTCGATCTGGTGAGGTCGTAGTGGCTGGGCAGTGCGGTAGGTCGTCGGCGTTCTGGTGGTTGGGGTGTTCGCTGACCAGGACTTTCCTAGGGCGAGCAGGCGTCGAGTGGCTCTACGGGGGTTTGCAAGGGCCTCAACGATGCCCACTGTGCCTTGCGGGGGTGCAACCCCCGCGCCCCGCCCGGCGGGCTCCGCCCCCGGACCCCCGCGGGGTCTCGCGCCCCTGGCCCCCGCCCGGCGGGCTCCGCTGCGGCGCTGTCGCGCTCGCGCTCCGCCCGACCACCTCCGTGCTCGGGCTGCCCGGTCGCCTGTCCAACCAGCCGGCTTCCTCGTCGGGCGCAACCGCCGCACCTTTCGGCAAGGGGTTGAAAGGGCCTTGGCCACGCCCACCGCTGTGTCCACCGGGCCCCAGTCCGCCCGGTATTGATCGCCTGGGCGCAGAAGTCTGGGCGAAATCTCCGCGCCCACGTCGTGTACGCCTGGTGAGTACGCACAGCCGCAAAACGTCGCTCGCGCCGCGAAGGTCACCGTGACCGTCGTCAACGGCACCGACGAGCCGTTCGACGCCGGACTGCTCTCGTTCGGTGGCGACGCGCAGTTCGACGGCAGGAACGCGGAGACCGTGTTCGACTCGAACGGTCCGTGTGGGAGCGGCGGATTCGAGAACGCCACGGTGCTTCCCGGTAAGACCTACACCTGTGAAATGGCCGTCGTCGTCGGTGCGCAGCCCGGAGAACTCCAGATCACGCTGCAGCCCGATTTCGGCTCCGACAAGGCCGTGTTCGTGGGCCAGGCGTAAACGCACGTGGATCGGTAGCGCGGTGCGAAAGACCGCGTGCGGAAGGCGCCACTCCGGCGACGAGGGCTGGTTGCCGAACAAGAAGTACGCCGGAGTCGGCACCTAGCCCGGTGACCACCAACGTTCACCGGGTTCGCCAACTGCCGGTGGTGGCATCAGCCGGAGAACCTCTTCGCGACGTCCCGGAGCCGTTCCACGGCCTCGGCCACCTGGTTGCCGGTGATGTTCGTGCCAGGTATCGGGCCTGGGTGCCCCAGGCGCTCGACCTGGTCGGCGAAGCGCAGGTACTCCCGGTGAGCGTGTTCCCGGCAGGCGAGGCAGGTGACGCTTTCCGGACGGGGCGAGGTCATCGCGTAGGGCACCTGGAGTCCGCAACCGGTGGTGACGACGCTCGGTGCGTCGGTCACGCGGCCCAGCATCGACGAGATCAGGTTGCGGACAGCGGGGCCGGCCTCCAGCACCTTCTGCTCGACGTGGATGTGCGGATCCGTCTCGCTCATCTGCGGCCGCGCCTCCGTCCGAGTAGTGCGGAAACCAGGCTACAGCCCGGCGAGTCGCCGACCCGGTGAACGTATGTGGCCACCGCACTAGCCCGGGTGACAGGCCGGGCGCTTGCGGTACGAGCGCTCTTCGTCGGTCGCCCGCGATGCCGGGAAGGTCGGGGAACTGCGGCGCGCCATCAGGTCGATGACCTCGGCGCGCATGCCCTCGACCACGTGCCAGCGGCCCTCGCACAGGAGGTGGACGCGGCCGTTGATCGTGGTCTCGAAGGTGAGCCAGTGGTCCATCGGGATGGGAGCGGTGAGCAGGTGCTCCCGGGCCTGGTCGGCGCACGGGATCAGGCGTGACTGCCTCAGTTCGTCTGTCCGGGCGTACTCGGGGATGCGGGCGAAGCGGGCGGTGATCACGGTGACGTCGAGCGTCGGGTCCAGCGGCAGCGGGCCGTACCCGCCGACGTCGTTGGTGCGGAACGACACCGTGTCGCCCGCCCGGCTCACGGCGGCGTCGGGCCAGCGCAGGCCCAGCGAGCCGAACCGGGTGTTGCCGCCCAGCGCGACCGCCAACCGGGTTTCCAGCACGGGCACCAGCGGGTCGTCCTCGGCCAGCGTGTCCTTGATGCCCTGCCCGGCGAGGTGGTGAATGGTTTTCACGTCGGTTCGGAGCTCCTTCGATGTGTATAGCCGAAAAGTATTCGGAAAGGTCCGTCTCAGTTGGTTGAAATAATGGCACACCAAAGAGTGAAAAGGGTCACGTGGCGTGGGTCGGTCGGTGAGCGGCGCGGGGGCGGGCCCCGTGGCGGAACCGCCACTCGTGGCCGGTGAGGTGCGGTGATGCGGTCGGGCGGCACGTTCGCCCACGCTGAGGTGCACGGCTGGTCGAATCGGGTGGAAGCGCACAACCGGATGCCACTCGGTCGGGTGATGAACGTGTGTCAATCGGTGACCGCGCGAGTCGGAATAGTGGATTCGTACCGCGTCGGCCCGGTTATCGGTCTCGGTGAATGGCTTGACTGGTCGCTTTGCGGGGACGCGGGACCGTTCGGCGCACCAGGACGTCCGCTCGCCCTGGTGGGCCGGATGGCTCATTAGGGGTTGCTAACCGAGTCCCCCTATGTGACATCCCCCTATGCCGGAGCCTTCCGAGGAAGTAACTTCCTCGCATGTCGCCCAGGGCCGTCACCGCGGTGGTCGGTGTTGCGTTCTTCCTGGCCGGGTTGCTGATCATGTTGTCGCCCCTGTCCACGGACTCGCCGTCGGGTTTGTCGATCCCCTGCGGCAACAGCGTGGGGATGGGGTACGACGAGCTCGCCGTCGAGGCCGAGGGCGACGCTTTCGTCGAGATCTGCAGTCGGCTGCGCATGGAGCGGTTGGCGTGGGCCGCTCCTGTCGCTGTGTTGGGTGTTCTGCTCGTGACCGGGAGCATCGTGGTGCGGCGGCGGTCGGCGACGTAGCTACCTACGAGTAGCTTCTACCGCATGACGTGGATGGTCTACGGAGCCAACGGGTTCACCGGCACGCTGGTAGCGGAGCTGGCGGTGCGGCGCGGGCTGCGGCCGGTACTGGCCGGCCGCTCCGCGGAGAAGGTGCGCCCGCTGGCCGAACGGCTGGGGCTGGAGCACCGGGTTTTCGACCTTGAGAACGCCGTGGACACCGTGGGCGCACTGGAGGGCATCGACGCGGTCGCCCACTGCGCCGGCCCGTTCTCGGCCACCTCGGGGCCGATGGTCGACGCCTGCCTCAAGACCGGCACGCACTACCTCGACATCACCGGCGAGATCGACGTCTTCGAGGCCGTCAGCCGACGGGACGGGGAGGCCGAGGCCGCGGGCGTGGTGCTGCTGCCGGGCGCCGGGTTCGACGTCGTGCCGACCGACTGCCTCGCGGCGATGCTGCACCAAGCGCTGCCCACGGCCACCCACCTCGACCTGGCGTTCGTGGTCCAGGGCGGCGCGAGCGCGGGCACGGCCCGGACCGCCGTGGAGGGCTCGGGTGGCGGGGGACGGGCGCGCGTCGACGGCGAGATCCGCGGCGTGAAGCTCGGTCACCGCCGCCGCACCGCCCACTTCCGCGACCGGCCCCGTGACGTCGGCGCGATCCCGTGGGGCGACGTGAGCACGGCCTACCGGTCCACCGGCATCCCGAACATCACCACGTTCACCACGTTCCCCGGCGTCCTGAGCAGCCTCCAGCCGCTCACCGCGCCGCTCCTGCGCACCGGCCTGGCCCAACGGCTCGGCAAGGCGGTGGCCAGGCGCATCGGCGGGCCGAACGACTCCACCAGGAGCAAGACCCGCTGCGAGGTGTTCGGGGAGGTCTGGGACGAGCAGGGGAACCGGGTCCGGGCCGCGCTCACCGGCCCGAACGCCTACGACCTCACCGCGGACTCGGTGGTCACGGCGGTCCAACGCCTCGGCGACGCCACCCCCGGCGCGCACACGCCGTCCAGCGCCTTCGGAGCGGACTACGTCCGGGCGCTGGACGGCGTGGTGGTCAGCGAGCCGACCTCAGCGTGACGGCCATAGCGTGACGAACCGAGCGTGACGGCCACAGCGTGACGGCCTCAGCGTGACGGCCTCAGCGAGCCGACAGCAGTGAGGTGATCTCCTGCGCCGCGCCACCGGCCTCGAGCAGGTGGTGCAGGCCCTCCGGCAGCACGTCGCCGCGCTTCTGCACGGCCTGCGCGTACAGCCGGCCGGCGCGGTAGGACGAGCGGACCAGGGGACCGGCCATGACACCGGAGAACCCGATGCCCTCGGCGGTCTCCTTGTGCGTCACGAACTCCTCCGGCTTCACCCAGCGCTCCACCGGGTGGTGCCGGGGCGAGGGCCGCAGGTACTGCGTGATGGTGATGATCTCGCAGCCCGCGTCGTGCAGGTCGCTCAACGCCTCGGTGACCTCGTCCGGCGTCTCGCCCATGCCCAGGATCAGGTTGGACTTCGTCACCAGACCGGCCTCGCGGGCCGCGGTGATGACCTCCAGCGACCGCTCGTAGCGGAACGCCGGGCGGATGCGCTTGAAGATGCGCGGCACGGTCTCCAGGTTGTGCGCCAACACCTCGGGGCGCGACGAGAACACCTCGGCCAGCTGCTCCGGCACCGCGTTGAAGTCCGGGATCAGCAGCTCGACGCCGGTGCCGGGGTTCATCGCGTGGATCTGGCGGACGGTCTCGGCGTACAGCCACGCGCCGCCGTCCTCCAGGTCGTCGCGCGCCACACCGGTCACGGTCGAGTAGCGCAGACCCATGGCCTGCACGGATTCCGCGACCCGCCGCGGTTCATCGCGGTCGAGGTCGGCGGGCTTGCCGGTGTCGATCTGGCAGAAGTCGCAGCGACGGGTGCACTGCTCGCCACCGATCAGGAAGGTGGCCTCCCGGTCTTCCCAGCACTCGTAGATGTTGGGACAACCGGCCTCTTCGCACACCGTGTGCAAGCCCTCGCGTTTGACCAGGCCCTTGAGCTCCCGGTACTCGGGGCCCATCTTCGCCTTGGTCTTGATCCACGAGGGCTTCTTCTCGATGGGCGTTTGGCTGTTGCGGACTTCCAGCCGCAGCAGCTTCCGACCTTCAGGTACGACGGTCACGACTTCAACCCTACGTCACGAGGGGTCGGGTGTGACGCCCGTGAGCTTGGCCGTCAAGTCCCACAACCGGCTCGCCGCGAGCTCGTCCTGAGCCGCTGTCGAGGACGCCGCGGGGGCGGGGTGGCCGCGCATCTCGCGGAACCCGTCCGGCCCGTAGTAGGCGCCCGCCCGCACGTCAGGCGATGTCGCCGCGTAGAGCTGCGGCAACACCCCCGTCTCGACGGACTGCGAGAAGAAGTCGGTGACCCTGGCGCCCAGCCCGAGCAACGGGTTGCCCTGGGCACGGGCCATGGTGGCGCTCAGCTCGGTGGAGGTGAGGCCGGGGTGGGCAGCGACGGACGTCACGTCCACGCCCGCGGTCCGGGTGCGCCGGTCCAGCTCCCGCGCGAACAGCAGGTTCGCCAGTTTCGACTGCCCGTAGGCGCCCCACGCCGTGTACCGGCGCACCTCGAAGTTCGGGTCGGCCAGGTCGATGCGGCCCGCCTGGTGGGCCAGGCTGGACACGGTGACCACGCGCGCGCCCGGCCGGGTGCGCAGCGCGGGCATCAGCAGCCACGTCAGCGCGGCGTGGCCGAGGTGGTTGGTGCCGAACTGGCGCTCGAAGCCGTCGGCGGTGCGCCCCAACGGCACGGCCATCACGCCCGCGTTGTTGACCAGCACGTCCAGCGCGTCACCGGTGCGCTCGCGGACGGTGTCGGCGGCCGTGCGGACCGAGGACAGGTCGGCCAGGTCCAGGGACACCAGCTCGGCGTTGCCGCCGGTCGCGAGCACCCGCTCCAGCGCGCGCTGCCCGCGTTCGGCGGACCGGCAGGCCAGCAGGACGCGCGCGCCCTTGCCCGCCAACACCTCGGCGGTGCGCAGACCGAGGCCCGAGTTGGCCCCGGTCACCAGCGCGGTGCGCCCGCTCTGGTCGGGGATGTCCGCGCTGTCCCATTTCCTGGGAGTCCACTTCGGCATTCCTAATACCTACAGGTGATCAGGCGCTCTTGGCGAGCCCGCGGTGCCTGCCGGGCACGACGGCGGCGGTGCCGCCGCGGATCAGGTTGGCGAACGCCGCGCCGACGCGGGACACGTCCGCGCTCGGCTCGGACAGTTCCGCGAGGCCCGCGGTGAGCGCCAACATCCGCTGCTCGCGCTCGATCGCGTCGGTCGAGGTGAGGTGCGCGTCGAGCACCGCGCGCAGCACCGGCTGCTCGGCGGCCAGCTCGCGCCACGTGCGCGTGACGATCTCCACGCGGTCGTCGTCGCTGTCCTCCAGCGCCGTGCCGAGCCGCCCGGTGAGCTGCTGCATCCAGCGGTAGTGCAACGCCAGGAGCAGTTCGTCCTCGGTGGCGAAGATCTCGCGGTCGAACGTCAGGGGTGCCGCGGGATCCCCCGCCGCGGCGCGGAGCACGGCGTCCAGAGCGTCACGTCGTCGGTAGAAGTCGGTCCAACTCATGATCACGCCTCCTCTCGTGGTGACCGGCGTCATACCTCAGGTCTTTGGCATACCGTCGGTATGGCCGATGAGGCGAACATACCACGAGTACGTACCGTCGGTATGTCGTAGGTTGTGAGGGTGGTGACAGTGCGATCAAGGCGGTTGGAGTACTCGGAGTCGACGAGGCAGGCCCTCGTGGACAGCGCCGTCGAGCTGTTCACCAAACGCGGGTACGCGGGCACGTCGCTGGACGAGGTGGCCAAGCGGGCGCGGCTCACCAAAGGCGCGCTCTACCACCACTTCAGCGGCAAGCAGGCGTTGTTCGAGGCCGCCTTCGACTCGGTCGAGAACACGTTCATGCGCAAGCTCGGCGAGATCGTCAGCGCGCCCGGCAACCCGTGGGAGACGGCCATCGCGGGCCTGCGCGCGTACGTCCGGGTCTGCCTGGAGCCCTCCTACCAGCGGATCGTGATCCACGAGGCGCCGGTGGTGATGGGCTGGGAGCGCTGGCGGGAGGCCGAGGAGCACTTCAGCTACGGCCTGCTGCGCTCCACCATCGAGGTGCTGGTGACCTCGGGCGAGTTGGAACAGCTGCCGGTGGAGACGATGAGCAGGCTCCTGTTCGGCGCGCTGTCGGCGGGCGCGAGCACGATCGCGAGCGCGAGTGATCCGCGCAAGGCCAGCGCCGAGGTGGAGCGCACCATCGTCCGTGTGGTGGAAGGGCTTCGGGTGCGCACGGACGCGGTCGCCGCGCCACCGGAGGAGAAGCGGTCGCGTTCCCGTCGCCGGTAGTGGCGTTCAAGACGCTGGGGTCGAGGCGCCGGGGCCGGGCCGACTAGCGTGAAGGCGGTGGAACTCCGCATCTTCACCGAGCCCCAACAAGGGGCCTCCTACGACGATCTGCTGGCGGTGGCGCGCGCTGCCGAGGCCGCGGGCTACGGCGCGTTCTTCCGCTCCGACCACTACCTCAAGATGGGCGGCGTCGACGGTCTGCCCGGACCGACCGACGCCTGGATCACGCTCGCCGGTCTGGCCCGCGACACCGAGACGATCAGGCTCGGCACGCTGATGACCGCCGCGACGTTCCGCCACCCCGGCCCGCTGGCCATCAGCGTCGCGCAGGTGGACCGGATGTCCGGCGGCCGGGTCGAGTTCGGCCTGGGCGCGGGCTGGTACGAGGCCGAGCACACCGCGTACGGCCTGCCGTTCCCGTCCACTGTGGAGCGTTTCGAGCGGTACGAGGAGCAGCTGGAGATCGTCACCGGGCTGTGGAACACCCCGGTCGGCGAGACGTACGACTTCGAGGGCAAGCACTACCGGCTGGCCGACTCGCCCGCGCTGCCCAAGCCCGTGGACAAGATCCCGGTCCTGGTCGGCGGCACGGGCCGCAAGCGCACGCCCGCGCTCGCGGCGAAGTTCGCCGACGAGTTCAACCTGCCGTTCCAGGGCGTGGACACCGCCGTCGAGCTGCTCGCCAGGGTCGACGCGGCGTGCGACGAGATCGGCCGCGACCCGGCCGAGATCACCCGTTCCGCGGCCCTCGTGGTGTGCGTGGGACGTGACGACGCCGAGGTGGCACGCCGGGCCGCCGTCATCGGCCGCGAGGTGGACGAGCTGCGGCAGAACGGCCTCACCGGCACGCCCGCCGAGGTCGTGGACAAGCTCGGCACGTGGCGCGACAAGACCGCCATCAGCCGGGTCTACCTCCAGCTGCTCGACCTGGCCGACCTGGACCACGTGGACCTGATCGCGGAGGCGGTCGCGCCTCAGCTGCGCAGCTGACCGGCCACGTCCGACGCGGCGGTGAGCAGGACGAGCACGGGGATGGTGGCCGCCGGCCGCAGCCGGTAGCTCCCGCGCTTGTCCTGCTCCACCACGCCGGACGCGGTCAACGCCTTGAGGTGGTGGTACAGCTGGCCGGTCGACCCGAGCTTGGCCGCCTCCTGCAACGCCGTCGCGGGCTGGCCGCCGTGCGCGAGCAGCGTGCGGACGATCTCCACCCGCACCGGGTGCGCCAACGCGGACAGCACCTCGATCCGGGGCCGGTCCGCCAACGACAGCGCGCGCTCCGGGGTCACGTCGATCCGCCACGTGACCCGGCCGTCCCCGAGCGCCACCCGGCCGCCGTAGCCGAACTCGCCGCCTCCGTCCTCGGCTTCGGGCAGCGCGATCGTCTCCCGGTCGTCGTCGCCCTCCAGCGCGGCCACGCGCTGTTCCAGCTCGGCAAGTCGCTGCACCAGGTCCACCGTTGCCATCCTAGGAGAGGGTGACCTGGAATCGCCGCAGGACAGCGGGCTCCAGCAGGGCGTTCCGCGTCAACTCGACCAGTTCCGCGGCCGTGCCGAACCGCTGCTCGTCGACCTCCTTCGTCAACACCGCCGCGCTGCCGACCCGGCCGTCCGCCCAGCGCACGCTGAAGCCGACCGTGATGATCCCCGGCAGCGACCCGCCCTTGAACCCGATGCCCGCCACGCCCGGCGGCAGTGCGTGACCGTGTTCGAGGTGCGTGCGGGCGACGGGCACGTCGGTCATCGCCCGGTGCGCCCGGTTGAGCGCCGCCGCCGTGCCCGACCACGTGCCGCGCGCCCACGGCCGTTGGCCCTCGTAGGTCGTCGGGATGTCGGGGAACTTCCCGATCACCTCCAGCTGCAGCCGCGGGTCGCGCAGGTACTGCCGCACGCTCACCCGGCGGCCGAGCACGAAGTGCAGCACCTCGGCCAGGATCTCCGGGACCTGCAAGGTCGGCCACCTGGCCGCGGTGGCGTTGATCAGGCCCTCGCCCAACCGGTACCGCAGGAAGTCGGTGGCGGCGTTGTCGCTGTACCGGATCATCACCGCGGCCAGGTCGTCCAGCGTGACGAACCGGCGCGGGTCGTCGGCCGTGACGCCGTTGGAGAACGGGATGCCCAGGGACCGCAGGGACGCCTGGTGCGCGCCGCCGTCCAGGCCCAGGTAGTACTGCTCCCACTCGCCGACGCGCACCTTCTCGTCCGGCCGCACCACACCGGTCTCCACGGCCTTCGCGTACGCGGCCAGGTGCACGACCTTCACCGCCGACGCCAGCGGTTGGCGTTCGTGCGCCCGGTGCGATACCCGACCGCCCCGGCCGTCGTCCAACGCCACGGCGACGTGCTGCCGGTTGGCCCGGAACCAGGCCAACCAGTCGTCCGGCTGGGCGGTGGCCGTGGCGGGTGCGGCCGGTAGCAGTGCCGCGGCACCGGCCGCCCCGCAGGTGAGGAACAGGCGTCGTCGAGTCAGGAGCACGACGAATCTCCCCTCTGGTAGTCCGTAATTCCGGAATACTAGAGGGGAAGAGTCGTGGTTGTCAGCCGGTTCCGGTGGTCAACCCGTCAGCGTCAGCCCGTCAGCCCGTCTGCACGGCGAAAGTCACGCCCGCAGCGACCGGCCGCTCGCGGACCAGCGTGCGGTCGGTCAACGGCAGGTCGCCGTTCAACGCGTCGATGACCGCCTGGCGGGCCAGCGGCAGCACCTCCGCCACCGTCACGTCCCGGTCCAGCTCGTGCGACAGCGACGCCACCCCGGCGTCCCGGATGCCGCACGGGATGATGTCGCCGAACGCGGCCAGGTCGGCGTTGCAGTTGATCTCGAACCCGTGCATGGTGACGCCGCGCTGCACCCTGATCCCGATCGCGGCGACCTTGCGCTCGACGCCCTTGTCGTCGGCCGGGATCCACACGCCGCTGCGGCCCTCGACGCGTCCGGTGTGCACGCCGAGCTGATCGCACACGTGGATCAGTGCCTGCTCCAGGCGGCGGACGTACTGGACGACGTCCAGCGGCTCGTCCAGCGCCACGATCGGGTAGCCGACCAGCTGGCCCGGTCCGTGCCAGGTGATCTTGCCGCCCCGGTCGACGTCGATGACCGGGATGTCGCCGCCCTCGGGGCGTTCCTCGGGCTGGGTGCGCCGGCCGCACGTGTAGACGGGCGGGTGTTCCAGCAGCAGCACCGTGTCGCCGATCGCGCCGTTCGCGCGTGCCTCCGCGAGTTCACGTTGCAGGTCCCACGCGGCCAGGTAGTCGATGGTGCCCAGTTCGCGCACCTCGATCGGGTCCGTCGAGGTGCGGCAGGAAAGGTCAGGACTGCTCACGTCTCGACATTACGCCCACGGGTAGCAGCCCCAGGGCACGGGCGACGACCAGCCCGACCCCGACCACGGCCAGCACCGCGCCGACCGTGTCGGTGAACCAGTGCATCTCCAGCACGACCCGACTGGCCGCCGTGACCACGACCGCCGCGCAGGCCAGTGCGATGGCGTGCTTGAGATACCGCCGTGCCAGCCACGCGCACAACACCACACCCGTGAACGCGACCGAGGTGACCGCGGTGACGTGCCCGCTCGGGTAGGCCCACTTCGGGTACTCGATCGGCCGCAGCCGCTGGTAGCCGTAGCGGGCGAGCAGCGTGCACCAGCAGGCCGCGAGCAGCACGGCGGCACGCAGCAGCAGCAAGTCCTTGGCGAGCAGCGCCCGCAACCCCAACGCCAGCAACGCGATCGTGGCCAACCCCGGGCTGAGCACGAAGCTCACCACGGCCGCCGAGTGCGCGAAAGCCGGTCCCAGGTCCAGCGCGACCAGGTGCAACCCCTGGTCCAGCGCGGGCGGCTCGTCGCGGACCGAGAGCCCGAGGACCATCGAGGCCAGCGCCAGAACGACGCCGACCAGCGCGCCCATCACCCTTCGACGGCCGCCGCCACGGCGGCCCCGAGGGCGGGGTGCAGGAACTGGAAGCCGCGTTGTTCGAGCACCCGCGGTATCGCCCGTTGACCGGCCAGGAGCCCTTCCTCGGCGATGTCGCCGAGCACGGCCTTCAGCGCGAACGCGGGCGCGACCCACGGGGTCGGCCGGTGCAGCGCGTGCCCGATGGTGCGGGTGAACTCGGCGTTGGTGACCGGGCTGGGTGCGGTGATGTTCACCGGGCCGGAGACGTCGTGCTCGATCACGAACCGGATGGCCGCGATGGCGTCGTCGAACGAGATCCACGGCATGTACTGGCGGCCGTCGCCGACGCGTCCGCCGAGGAAGAAGGAGAACAGCGGCTTGATCTTGCCGAACAGGCCGCCGGACGGGCCGATGATCAGGCCCGTGCGCAGTCTGACGACGCGGGCGTGCTGTTCCGCGGGCGCGGTGGCCGCCTCCCACTGGCGGCAGAGCCCGGCCAGGAACCCGGTGCCCGACGGCCGCGACTCGTCGACGACCTCGTCACCGGTGTTGCCGTAGTAGCCGATGGCGCTCGCGTTGACCAGCACCGGGACGCCGTGCTCGGCGACGGCCGCGGCCAGCACCTCGGTCGGCACCGTGCGGCTGTCCAGCAGCACCTGCTTGCGCGCGTCGCTCCACCGCTTGTCGGCGATACCCGTGCCGCAGAGGTTGACCACCACGTCCACGCCGTCCAACGCGCCCGCGTCGATCCGCCCGGCAGGCGGGTCCCAGCCGCGCTCGTCCGGCGCACTCGGCCGTCGCCGGACCAACCGCAGAACCTCGTGCTCGGCACCGCGCAACGCGGCGACCAGACTGGTGCCGATGAAGCCCGATGATCCCGCGATCACAACCCGCATGGGTTGATCGTCTCGCAGCAGGGGGCCTGTTGCACAGCGGTCGAGGTGTCACCATCGCCACCCAGCGCGCGACCGATCGAGGGAGCGGACCCGGACGGTCAGCCCTTCCGGGCTGCTCACGTGCACCGCCGCTTGAGGCGCGGACGCCGAAGGCCGCCCCCTGGCGAACCGGGGAGCGGCCTTCGGCGGGACGAACTCGAAACGTCAGAGACCCAGGTCGGCCTCGAACGCGCCCTCTTCCAGGCGGTTCTTGACGGTGGTGAGGAAACGGCCCGCGTCGGCGCCGTCCACCAGTCGGTGGTCGTAGGTCAGCGCCAGGTAGGCCATGGACCGGATGGCGATGGTGTCGCCGTTCTCGTCCGTGATCACCACCGGGCGCTTCTTGACCACGCCCACACCCAGGATGCCGACCTGCGGCTGCTGGATGATCGGCGTGTCGAACAGCGCGCCGTTGCTGCCCAGGTTGGTCAGCGAGAACGTGCCGCCGGTCAGCTCGTCGGGCGTGAGCTTGTTGGCCCGCGCCCGCGCCGCCAGGTCGCCGATCTTGTGCGACAGGCCGGCCAGGTTCAGGTCGCCCGCGTTCGCGATGACCGCGTTCAGCAGGCCCCGCTCGGTGTCGATCGCGATACCCAGGTGCTCGGCACCGTGGTACACGACCTCCTTCTTCTCCTCGTCGATCGACGCGTTCAGCACCGGGTGCTGCTTGAGCGCCTCGACCGCCGCCTTGGCGAAGAACGGCAGGAACGTCAGCTTCGTGCCCTCGCGCTGCTCGAACGCCGTCTTGGCCTTGGCCCGCAGCCGGGCGATCTTGGTGACGTCCACCTCGAACACCTGGGTCAGCTGCGCCGAGACCTGCAACGACTCACGCGTGCGCTGGGCGACGATCTGCCGCAGCCGGGGCAGCTTCTGCACCGTGCCGCGCTTGCCGCTGGTGTCCGCGGCCGGTGCGGCGACCCGCTGGGCGGGCGCGGACGCGGCGGCCGGCTTGGGCGCCTCCGGCTTCGGGGCCTTGGCCGCCTCGACCGCGGCCATCACGTCCTGCTTGCGGATCCGGCCACCGACGCCGGTGCCCTTCAACGTGGCCAGGTCGATGCCGTTCTCCGACGCCAGCTTGCGCACCAGCGGCGTCACGTACGGCGCGCCGTTGGCCGACTCCTCGGCCGGGGCCTCCTGCTTCGGCGCTTCCTGCTTCGGGGCAGCCGGAGCCGGAGCAGGCGCGGCGGCCGGAGCAGGCGTGGGAGCGGCGGGGGCCGGAGCGGCGGGAGCCGGGGCGGGCGCGGGCTTGGGGGCCTCCTGCGCGGCGGGCGCGGGCGAACCCGAGCCGATCACCGCGAGCTGACCGCCGACCTCGACGGTCTCGTCCTCACCCGCGCTGATCTCCAGCAGGGTGCCGGCCACCGGCGACGGGATCTCGGTGTCGACCTTGTCGGTGGACACCTCCAGCAGCGGCTCGTCGACCTCGACCGAGTCGCCGACGGCCTTGAGCCAGCGGGTCACGGTGCCCTCGGTGACGCTCTCGCCCAACGCGGGCATGGTCACCGGGGTGCCCTCGGCCGGACCACCGGACGGGGCCGGGGCCTCGGCCGGAGCGGCCTCGGCCTGCGGGGCAGGGGCAGCGGCCGGTTCGGGCGCGGCCTCGGGCGTCGGCGCGGGCGCCGACTCCTGGACCGGAGCCGAGTCGGAGGCCCCGGAGTCCGAGCCGTCGCCGATGACGGCCAGCTCGGCGCCGACCTCGACGGTCTCGTCCTCCTGGGCGACGATCTTCTGGAGCACACCCGCCGCGGGGGACGGGATCTCGGTGTCGACCTTGTCGGTGGAGACCTCCAGCAAGGGCTCGTCGACCTCGACGCGGTCACCCTCCTGCTTCAACCAGCGGGTGACCGTGCCCTCGGTGACGCTCTCGCCGAGTGCGGGCATTTGGACGGAGAAGGCCATCGTTCGCTGACTCCTCGTGCGTGGGTCGGGGATCGGCTGACTGGGGTGCGACGGTCAGCCGTGCACGTGCAGCGGCTTGCCGGCCAAGGCGAGGAAAGCCTCGCCGAGGGCTTCTGTCTGGGTCGGGTGGGCGTGGATCAGCGGAGCCACGTCCTCGGGGTACGCCTCCCAGCTGTAGATGAGCTGTGCCTCACCGATCAGCTCGCCGACCCGCTCGCCGACCATGGTGACACCGACCACCGGGCCGTCGGGCGCCTTGACGAGCTTCACACCGCCGGCGGTCTTCAGGATCTGGCTCTTGCCGTTGCCCGCGAGGTCGTAGACGAACGTCTCCACGGCGGAGCCGTACTTCTCCTTGGCCGCTGCCTCGGACAGGCCGACCGAGGCGACCTCGGGCTTGCAGTAGGTGACGCGCGGGATGCCCGCCTCGTCGATGACCTTCGGGTTCTGCCCGGCGATGTCCTCGGCGACGAAGATGCCCTGCTGGAAGCCGCGGTGCGCGAGCTGGAGGCCGGGCACGATGTCGCCGACGGCGTACACGTTCGGGAGGTTGGTGCGCAGCCGCTCGTCGGTGATGACGAAGCCGCGGTCGATCTTGACGCCGGCCTGCTCGTAGCCGTGGCCCGAGGTGTTGGGGCCGCGGCCGACGGCCACCAGCAGCAGGTCGGCGTCGAGCACGTCGCCGGACTCCAGGGTGACCGACACGCCGGTCCCGCTCTGGGTGGCGCCGGTGAACTTCACGCCGGTCTTGAACTTGATGCCGCGCCGGCGGAACGCGCGCTCCAGCTGCTTGGACGCGTACTCGTCCTCGGCGGGGACCAGGCGGGGCAGCGCCTCCACGATGGTCACGTCCGCGCCGAAGGAGGCCCACACGCTGGCGAACTCGACGCCGATGACGCCGCCGCCGAGCACGACGACCTTCTCCGGGATGAAGTCCAGGCTGAGCGCCTGGTCGCTGGTGATGATCCGGCCGCCGATCTCCAGGCCGGGCAGGCTGCGGGCGTACGAACCGGTGGCCAGGACGACGTTCTTGCCGGTGTACCGCTGACCGTCCACCTCGACGGTGTTCGGGCCGACGAACGTGCCCGTGCCCTCCACCAGGGTTACCTTGTTGGCCTTGACCAAGCCCTGGAGGCCCTTGTAGAGACGGCTGACGATGCCGTCCTTGTAGGAGTTGACGCCCGCGATGTCGATGCCCTCCAGCGAGGACTTCACGCCGAACTGGTCACCCTCGCGAGCGTTGTCCGCGACCTCCGCCGCGTGCAGCAGCGCCTTGGTGGGGATGCAGCCGCGGTGCAGGCAGGTGCCCCCCAGCTTGTCCTTCTCGACCAGGATGACGGACAGGCCGAGCTCGGCCGCGCGGAACGCGCAGGCGTAGCCGCCCGAGCCGCCACCGAGGATCACAAGGTCGGCGGAGGTGTCGGTCACGGAATCTCCCTGGAGAGCTTGATGCCTTACTCCGCGCGGGTGCGCGCGTAGTTGCCATCTTGTCACTACCGCGCGAACGGCGGCGACGCGGTGTCCTGTTGGGAGGATTTGGCCCCGCCTTCACACCCGCGCCGGCACCATGGTCGGCAGTTGTCCCGGCAGGAGGTGGCCCGGTGGGCCTGTTCGACCGTTTTCGCAGGAAGCAGCGCCCCGGCGTGCTGCGTTCGGCCTCGTCCACGGACACCGGCCACCTGGAGCAGTGGGCCGCCGCCCGTCGGGGTGTGGAGGCGTACGTCGAGCCGAAGACGACCGTGACCGAGACCACGGTCGTGCTCGTCGCGCACGACGGTGAGTGGACGCGCCGCCGGATCGACGGCACGGACGGCGCGAAGCGGCTGGCGAAGAAGCTGGCGATCCCGATCTACGACGCGGGCATCGTCGGCTACCCGAAGCGGATGCGCGAGTACTCCCGCCGCAAGAACCAGGCCTAGCCGAGCCCGTTCCACAGCGTCGCGACCAGGGCTTCCGGATCGGTCCGCGAGTCGGTGAAGAAGCCGAGGAACGCGTGGTAGTGGCACGCGCCCAGGAGCAGGTCCGCGGCCGACCGCGCGTCGACGCCGGCCGGTAGCCGGCCCAGCGCCCGCTCCGCCTCCAGGTACCGCGCGAGCGTCTGCGGCACGACCTGCGGCCCGGTTTCGTGCGCTTTCAGCGCCTCGCGGTGGGCGGCCAGCAACGCCGGTTCGGAGAAGATCGACGCGGCGATCGGGAACGTCTCGCGGTAGAACGCCGTCGCGGCGCGCACGATCCCGACCAACGTCTCGCGCACGTCACCGCGCCCGGCTTCCAGCTCGTCCAACAGGTTCCGCAGATCGCTCGGCGCGCGTTCCTTCAGCACGGCCAGGAACAGGTCGGTCTTGTCCGCGAAGTGCTTGTACAGCGCCGCTTCCGAGAAGCCCGCCGCCTTGGCGATCTCCTTGGTGGTCGCGCGGGCGAGCCCTCTGGTGCGCATGACGTGGGCCGCCGCGTCGAGCATGCGGTCACGCGTGGTCATGTGGCGACCGTAGTGGTTGGTGAACGCTCACCAACCACTACGGTCACGGCGTCCCGACTAGCCGTTGGCCGCGATGTCGGCCAGCACCGCCGCGAGAGTGCGCACCGGGACACCGGTGCCACCCTTGGACGTGTACCCGTACGGGGCGCCGGTGTGGAACGACGGCCCGGCGATGTCGATGTGCGCCCAGGTCTGGCCCTCGGCCACGAACTCGCGCAGGAACAAGCCCGCGGCGAGCATCCCGCCGAACCGGTGCCCGGCCACGTTCGCGATGTCGGCCACCCGCGAGTCCAGGTCGCCGCGCAGCTCCTCCGGCAACGGCATGGCCCACGCCTGCTCGCCCACCGCACGCCCCAGCGCGGCGACGCGGTCGCGGAACTCCTCGGTGCCCATGACACCGGCGGTCCGCTTGCCGAGCGACACGACCTGCGCGCCGGTCAGCGTGGACGTCTCGATCAGGTAGTCCGGCTGGTCCTCGCAGGCCCGCGCGATCACGTCGGACAGGATCAGCCTGCCCTCGGCGTCGGTGTTGAGCACCTCGACGGTCTTGCCGCCGTACATGGTGAGCACGTCACCGGGCCGGTAGGCGGTGCCGGACGGCATGTTCTCCGCCATCGGCGCCCACGCGGTCACCTCCAGCGGGTACTTCAGCTTCGCGGCCAGCACGACGGTGGCGATCACGGCCGCCGCGCCGCTCATGTCCGAGGTCATCTCGTCCATGCCGGCGGCGGGCTTGATGGAGATGCCGCCGGTGTCGAAGGTGATGCCCTTGCCGATCAGCGCGATCTTCTTGCCCGCCTTCGGGCCGCGGTAGGTGATGCGGACCAGGCGCGGGGGACGGCTGGAGCCGCCGCCGACGCCGAGGATGCCGCCGAAGCCCTGCTTGCGCAGCGCCTTCTCGTCCAGCACCTCGACCTCGAGCCCTTCGGCCTTGGCCAGGGCGGCGGCGCGGTCCGCGAACGACGCCGGGAACAGGTCGTTCGGCGGGGTGTTGACGAAGTCGCGGGTCGCGGTGACGGCCTCGGCGATCGCGGTGGACGCCTTGAGCGTCGCCCGGTGCGCCCGGACGTTGCCCTCGGCCGGCGCGACGAGGTCGACGCGCGCGACCGGGCCGTTGCCCTTGTCCGACTTGTACTCGGTGAACGAGTACGCGCCCAGCACGGTGCCCTCGACGGCCGGGCCGAGGTGCAGCGCGGACAGCGTGCTGACGGCGCGCTTCTTGCCGCCCAGCGCGCGGGCTGCGGCGCCGGACGCGCGGCGCACCTGGTCCTCGGTGACGGTGCCGTCGTCGGCGGGCTTGCCGAGGCCGACGGCGAGCACGACGCGCGCGCCCAGCTTGCCCAACGTGGGCACGGTGACGACCTCTTCGGCCTTGCCGGTCGCGCCGACGGCTTCGAGGACGTCCAGCAGCGCGCCGTCGAACGCGGCGTTCACCGCTTCGGACGTGCCGGCGAGGGCGAGGCCGTCCGGGCCCTGGAGTGTGCCCACCACCACGGCGTCGGCGGCGGTGCTGCTCAGGTCACTGTCGGTGATGGCCAGTTTCGGCGCGGTCACTGCGGCTCCTTGACGTGGTCCTCCCGGCGCTTCCTGGTCTTGCGGCGGGATCGGGGTGGATCGTGACGAATGCTAAAGGTGCCGTTCACACACAGGACGGCCGCACCTTCGATTGCAATGAGTAACAATTAACACGAACGGGGGTCGACCGCCCGCACGCTCGGATTCACCCAGTCGATATGCGAGTCTGTACCGGTGATAGTCACGTCCCGTGTCGGGGCCGTGGTGCTCGCCCTCGGCGCGACGTTGGGCGCCGGTGTGTTCACCGGCTTCGCCCCCGCCGCCGCCGTCGCGGGCCCCTGGTTCCTCCCCGGGCTCGCCTTGGCCGCGGTGACCGCGTTGTGCTGCGCGTTCTCCACCGCCGACCAGCACCGCGCCTACCCCGACGCCCCCGGCGGCTACGCCTACATCCGCAACCAGCTCGGCCCGTGGCCCGCGCGCATCGGCGCGAGCGCCCACCTGGTCGGCAGAGCGGGCGTGGCCGCCGCGCTGGCCGGGATGTTCGGCGCGTACGTGGTCCCCGAACACCGGGTGGCGGCGGCGTTGGGCCTGATCGTGGTGACGGCGGCGCTCGGTGCGGCGGGCGTCAGGTGGAACACCCGAATGAGTGTCGCGGCTACGGCCGTGGTGTTGGGCGTACTCGCGTTGGTCGTGCTGGTGTGTTTCTCGGTCGCGCCACCGGACAACCCGATCGTGGTAGGCGACGGGCCGGGTTTCGACGGCGTGATGGGTGCGTCCCTGCTGTTGTTCGTCGCGTTCGTCGGCTTCGAACGGGTCACCGCGCCGCAACGCGGTGACCAGGTGTTCTCCGCCAGGGTGCTGCACTTCGCGGTGCCCGTGGTGATCGGTGTCGTGCTGCTGGTGTGCCTCGGGGTCGGCGCGGCGTTGCTGCGTCAGCTCGGCTCGGCCCGCCTGGCGCTCTCGCCCGCGCCGCTGCGGGACGCGCTGATCGTCGCCGACGGCCGCTGGCTGCTGCCCGTGCTCGGGTTCGGCGCGGCGGTGGCGGCGGTGTCGTCGCTGTTCTTCGTGCTGGCGTCGGCCCGGCGCACGCTCGTCGGCATGACCGAGACCGGCGACCTCCCGGCGATCCGCGCGGGCTGGCCGCTGGAGGTGGTGAGCGCGGCGCTGGCCGTCCTCGGCGCGGTGGCGCTGCCGCCGTCGACCGCGCTCGCGGTGGGCGCGTGCGGCACGGCGTTCTACTACGGCTTCACGAACGCCTCGGCGCGCGTTCTGCTGCAAGAGGACCGGACGTGGCCGATGCGGACCGCGTGCCTGGGGCTGGGCCTGTCGATCCTGCTGGCCATGAGTGCCCCCGCGGACGCCCTGGTGATCACCGGTGTCGCGCTCGCGCTGGGTACCGGGCTGCTCGCGCTGGGTCGAGTGCGGCAGGCCGTCGGATAGCGCGACGGGATGCTCGGATGTCCGAGCATCGGGACAACGATTTTCCGACGTCCCAGTGGCGGCTATCGTGCTGCCATGACGACAGCGTTGCCTTTCACCCGGACCCCCAACCCGCAGCCGGCGACCCCGGAGCGCGTTGCGGAGGTACTCGCCAAGCCGGGCTTCGGGCAGCACTTCACCGACCACATGGTGACGATCCGCTGGAACCAGGAACAGGGCTGGCACGACGCCGTTGTCGAGCCCTACCACTCGCTGGAGCTGGACCCGGCGGCCATGGTGCTGCACTACGGCCAGGCGATCTTCGAAGGGCTCAAGGCGTACCGCCAGCCCGACGGCGCGATCGCGTCCTTCCGCCCCGAGGCGAACGCCGAGCGCTTCCGCGCGTCGGCCCGCCGCATCGCGATGCCCGAACTGCCCGACGAG
Organism: Saccharothrix deserti; assembly: GCF_009769385.1. Classification (GTDB taxonomy): domain Bacteria; phylum Actinomycetota; class Actinomycetes; order Mycobacteriales; family Pseudonocardiaceae; genus Actinosynnema; species Actinosynnema deserti. The sequence goes on along the minus strand of NZ_ML775960.1, from coordinate 232,600 downwards.
CTGTTCCTGGGTTCGATCCGGGAACTGCTGGCCGTCGACGAGCGGTGGGTGCCGTCGATCCCCGAGGAGTCGCTGTACCTGCGGCCGTTCATGTACGCCACCGAGAAGGGCCTGGGCGTGCGGCCGGCGAAGGAGTACGTGTACGTGCTCATCGCCTCGCCCGCCGGGTCGTACTTCTCCGGCGGGTTGAAGCCGGTGACGGTGTGGCTGTCGACGGAGTACGTGCGCGCGGCGCCCGGCGGCACGGGTGCGGCGAAGTTCGCGGGCAACTACGCGGCGTCCCTGGTGGCGCAGGCGCAGGCCGCCGACGAGGGCTGCGACCAGGTCGTGTGGCTGGACGCGGTGGAGCGCCGGTGGGTCGAGGAGATGGGCGGGATGAACCTGTTCTTCGTCCTCGGCTCCGGTGACGACGCGCGCGTGGTGACGCCGGAGCTGTCCGGCGCGCTGCTGCCGGGCATCACCCGCGACTCGCTGCTGCGGCTGGCGTCGGACTTCGGCTACGCGGTCGAGGAGCGCCGGATCTCCACCGAGGAGTGGGAGAAGAAGGCCGAGTCCGGCGAGCTGACCGAGGTGTTCGCCTGCGGCACGGCCGCGGTGATCACGCCGGTCGGGCACGTGAAGCACGCGGGCGGCGAGTTCAGCGTCTCCGGCGGCCGCACGGGCGACGTGACGATGAAGCTGCGCAACCACCTCACGAGCATCCAACAGGGCCTGGTCGAGGACCCGCACAACTGGATGACCAAGATCAACTAACCCGAGAGTCCTACGTTCAGAGCCCGAGAGTCCTACGTTCAGGACGCGAGAGTCCTACATTCAGAGCTCGAGAGTCCTACGTTCGCGTACCCCGAATTCAACGCTCAGGACGGCCAGGCCTGTTCTGAGCGTTGAATTCAGGTGTTCTGAACGTAGGACTCTCGCTACGCGAACGTAGGACTCTCGCTACGCGAACGTAGGACTCTCGCTACGCGAACGTAGGACTCTCGAGCGCTGGGGGTTCGACTCTCGCGGTTAGAGGGCGCAGATCGCGAGGACGGTGAGGGTGGCGGTTTCGCAGGCCGCGCCCAGCACGTCGCCGGTGATCCCGCCGAACCGCTTGCGCGTGTGCCGGATCAGCAGCAGCACCAAGCCCGCCGCGAGCAGGACCGCGAGCGGGCCGTGCCACGGGTGCACGAAGAACCCCGCCACGGCGAGGCCCACCCACCACAACGCCGCCACCCACACCGGCTGGCTGCCCGCCACCAACGCGCCCAACCCCTCGGGACGTGCGGCGGGCACGCCTTCCACGCAGCACAACACGAACGCGGCCCGCCCGGCCGTCAGCGCCAGCAGCACCGCTCCCCAGTGGACGGTCGGGAACGCGGCGGCCTCCGCGCCCAGCACCACGATCAGCGCCACCACCGCGAACGGCCCCGCGCCACCGTCCTTCATGACGGCCAGCGCACGCTCCGGAGGCCCGTAGCACCCCAAGCCGTCGGCGGTGTCGGCCAAGCCGTCCAGGTGCATCCCGCGCGTCGCCAACGCCAGGAACCCGACGACCAGGAACCCCGCCAGAAGATCGGGCGGGGCCAGATCCGGCGGTGTCACGTCCGGCAGGCTCAACAGCGCCAGCAGCCCGACGACCGCCCCGCCCAGCAACAACCCCACCAATGGCGCGAACGCGATGGCCCGCCGTGCCGCCCGCGCGTCGACCTCGCCGGAACCGACGCGGACGGGCAGCACCGTCAGCCACGACAACGCCAACCGCATCAGGCGGGTCCGGAAACGCCCGCGCTGTCGAAGGTCGCCATCTCGGCCAGGATCCGGGTCGCCATCACCACCAGCGGCAGCGCCGCCACCGCGCCGGAACCCTCACCGAGCCGCATGTCGAACTCCAGCAACGGTTCCAGGCTCAGGTGACCCAGCGCCAACGAGTGCGCGGGCTCCACGGACCGGTGCCCGGCCACCCACCACTCACGCGCGCCCGGCGCCAACTCCTCGGCCACCACGGCCGCCGCGCCGACCACCACGCCGTCCAGGATCACCGGCGTCTTGCGCACCGCCGCCTGCGCCAGGAACCCGGCCATCGCGGCGATGTCCGCACCGGACGCGGAGGCCAGCAACGCCACCGGGTCGTTGATCACCGGCCGGGCACGGCGCAACGCGTCCCGGATCGCGGCGGTCTTGCGCATCCAGCCCTGGTCGTCGATACCCGTGCCGCGGCCGACCACGGCGACCGGCTCGGAACCCGTCAACGCGGCGATCAGCACCGCCGCCGGCGTCGTGTTGCCGATGCCCATGTCGCCGGCGATGAGCAGGTCCGCGCCGCCGTCGACCTCGTCGTCCACCAGCTTGCGGCCGATCCCGATCGCCTTCTCGGTCTCTTCGAGCGTCAACGCGTCCTCGCGGTCGATGGACCCGGAACCGCGCCGCACCTTGAAATCGCCGACCGAGGTCTCGGAGTCGACCGCCAGGTCGACCACGCGCACGGTCGCGCCGGCCACGTTCGCCAGCACGTTCACCGCCGCGCCGCCCGCGAGGAAGTTCGCCACCATCTGGCCGGTGACCTCGCTCGGGTACGCCGACACGCCGTGCTGCGCCACCCCGTGGTCACCCGCGAACACCACCACGCGGGGCCGGGTGAACGGCCGGGGCGGGCACTGGCCCTGGCACGCCGCCACCCAGACACCGAGCTCCTCCAGCTTGCCCAGCGATCCCGCGGGCTTGGTGAGCACGCCGTGCCGGGCGATCGCCTGGCCGCGCACGTCCTCATCGGGCGGCTCGACGGACGGGAACTCGATCGTCACCGACTACCTCCGGGTTCGCGCAATCGCAGTGGGATTCCGGCGACGACCAGCAGCACTTCGTCGCACACCTCGGCCAGCCGCGCGTTGAGCGAACCGAGGTGATCGCGGAAGAGCCTGCCAGAGTGGGTGCTGGGCACGACGCCGAGGCCGACCTCCGCCGACACCAGGACCAGCCGGCTGCGCGTCCGCGCGACCGCCCGGACCAGCAACGCGCACTCGTCCTCGACCTGCCCGATGCCGTGGCCCTCCCACGCGCCGGCGTCGTCCAACACGCCGTTGAGCCAGGTGGCCACGTCGTCCACCAGGATCGGCGGGTCGGTCTCGCGGCTCTTGGTGAGCAGGGAGATCAGGTCGTTCGGCGCGGGCGCCTCGACCGTGGTCCACGTGCTGGGACGACGGGCCACGTGCTGGGCGATCCGCAGCTCCCAGTCCGCGTCGTCCGGGTAGCGCCTGGCGGTGGCGACGTAGGTCACGACGTCGTCCGCGAGCAACCCCTCGGCGTGCGCCGACTTGCCCGAACGCGCGCCGCCCAGCACCAGTGTCCGACGCGTCACACCGCACTCCATCTGTTCCGGGAGGACATAGCCTGACCGGGAACGTTACCCGGCGGACACGTCGTGAGGAGGTCGCCATGGAGTACCGGTGGCGCTACCAGGACGAGCAGGGCCGAGAGGTCGACGGCCCGCGCATCGCGTTCGACGACCAGACCGCGGCCGAGGACTGGTTCGGTTCGGCGTGGGTCGAGCTGCGGGAGGCGGGTGTCGCGCAGGTGACGCTGCTGCGCAGCGAATCCGAGGTCTACGGCCCGATGTCCCTCGCCCCGGCCGAGTAGACCGGGGCGAGGCACGCCGTCACGGGGTGACGGTCAAGCGCGGGTCGGTCTCCACGACGCCCTCGAGCACGTCGTCGATCTTCTTCATCAGGTCCGCGTCCAGCGTCACGCCGGCGGCCTTCGCGTTCTCGTGCACCTGCTCGGGGCGGGACGCGCCGATGATCGCGCTCGCCACGTTCGGGTTCTGCAGCGTCCACGCGACCGCGAGCTGCGCGAGCGACAGACCGGCCTCGTCCGCCAGCGGCTTGAGCCGCTGGACCTTCTCCAGCACGTCGTCGCGCAGGAAGCGCTGGATGAACTTCGCGCCGCCGTTCTCGTCGGTCGCCCGCGAGCCCTCCGGCACCGGCTGACCCGGCAGGTACTTGCCGGTCAGCACGCCCTGCGCGATGGGGGACCAGACGATCTGGCTGATGCCCTCGCGCTCCGAGGTCGGCACGACCTGCGACTCGATCACGCGCCACAGCATCGAGTACTGCGGCTGGTTGGAGATGAACGGCACGTTCAGCTCACGCGCGAGCGCCGCGCCGCGGGCGATCTGGTCGGAGTTCCACTCGGAGACGCCGATGTAGAGCACCTTGCCCTGCCGCACGAGGTCGGCGAAGGCGAGCATCGTCTCCTCCAGCGGCACCGACTTGTCGAACCGGTGCGCCTGGTAGAGGTCGACGTAGTCGGTCTGGAGGCGCTTGAGCGAGCCGTTGATCGACTCCATGATGTGCTTGCGGCCGAGGCCCTTGTCGTTCGGGCCGCCGGGGCCGGTCGGCCAGAAGACCTTGGTGAAGATCTCCAGCGACTCGCGGCGCTGACCGGCCAGGGCCCGGCCCAGCACGGACTCGGCCTTGGTGTTGGCGTAAACGTCGGCGGTGTCGAACGTCGTGATCCCGGCGTCGAGCGCCGCGTGGACGCAGGCCGTCGCCTGGTCCTCCTCGACCTGGGACCCGTGGGTGATCCAGTTGCCGTACGAGATCTCGCTGATGTTGAGGCCACTGCGGCCGAGGCGTCGGAACTCCATGTCGCGGAGTCTAGTGACGACTCGTTCGGCAAGCTAATGAACTGCGGGTAACCGGGCGCGAGCTAACGGCCACTCGCCGAGCGCGATTACTCCGATGAGACCGCCGCCACCACGACCGGTCCGGCGGGGCCTGTGTTTGGAGTCGCCATGTCCGGTGGAAGCCCCGCGTTCAGGTCCGCGGTCGTCGCGGTCCTCACCCCGGTGATCGGCACCGCCGTCGCCGTCGCGATCAACTTCGCCACCGCCGTGCCGGACAGCGTGACGCTCTGGCTGGTCGTCGGCGGGCTCACGGTGGTCGCCGCGGTCCTGACCGCGACCACCGCGACCGACACCCCGTCTCCACGGCACGCCGGGCCACCGACCGGGGCGCCTTTCGGGGCGCCGAACCGGGCCTCCGGGTGGCCGCCGCCGAACCAGCCCCGGCAGCGGTCGTCCGGCCGGGGGCGGGCGGCGTTGATCGGTCTCGCGGTGTGCGCCGTGGTGGTCGCGATCGTCGTGCCGGGCGCCCGGTTCGCCTACGGCTGGATCACCGGGAACGAGACCGGCGTCGAGCGGCTGGCCGAGTCGAGGTCGGCGAGCGCGGGCGCGTTGGCGCTCACGGTGGACGGGGTCGAGGTGACCTCGCACTTCACCAAGGTCACGATGACCGTCCGGAACGACTACGACACCTCGGTCACGTTGCCGGTCTTCGGCTACTCGCAGCTCACCAGCGGGGCCGTCACGGTCGAGGGCGAGCCGTTCCGCAGCAGGTGGCCCGACACCGTGCCGCCGGGGCAGTCGAGGACCGGGACGATCACGTTCGGCGAGCCGCTGCCCGATTCCGCGACCAGCGTCACGGTCACGTTCACCACCGTGTTCGGTGCGTTGCACGGACCCGACTCGCTGTCCGTGGAGGACGTCCCGCTACGGCCGGTGTAGCCCGCGTGGTCCGTCAGACCTTGTCGCCGGGGGAGACCCGCGGCTTGGGGACGCGCAGGCGGCGCAGCTGGCTGGCGCGGATGAACGAGTACCAGCCGATGGACAGGCCGCGGCTGGTGTCGTCCGGGAACTTCAGCCGCACCCGCTTGACGACCAGCCGGCCGAGCACGAAGCCCTCCAGGATCATCGCCAGCAGCATGAACGTGGTCACCAGCGTCGCGTACTGCTGGACCGCGGGCATGGGCACGAGCAGCGCCACGAACACCAGGATGGCCAGCGGCATGAACAGGCCCATGAGGTTGCGCCGCGAGTCGACCACGTCGCGGATGTAGGCCTTCACCGGCCCGCGGTCGCGCGGCAGGAGGTACTTGTCCTCGCCGGCCATCATCCGCTGCCGCCGCTCGACCGCCGCCGCACGGCGCTCTTCCTTGGACACCTTGTTCCCGCGCGCCCGCTTCAACGCCTCGCGCTGCGTCCTCGGCGGCGGCGGCACGGGGCCGCGCCGCTTGCCCTCCGCCTCACGTCGCTTCGGCGTGGGCCGGCCCTTGGCGGGCGTGCGCGACGGATCGGCCGGGTTCACCTCCGCCGGCATGTCCTCGGCGGTGGTGTCAGCGGCTTCGTCGGCGTTGCGGCGCAGGAACCTCACCACACCAGAGTAGGAGATGCCCCGATAAGTACTGTTCGCGAGGTGCGAGTTGTTATTGCGCCGGACTGCTTCGGCGGAACCCTGACCGCGCGGGAAGTCGCCGAGGCCGTGGCCGCGGGCTGGCGGCGCACCGCTCCCGACGACGAGCTCCACCTCCGCCCGCTGGCCGACGGCGGCCCGGGTTTCGTGGACGTCCTGCACGCCGCCCTGGGCGGCACCCTGCACACGACGACCGTCACCGGCCCGCTGGGCACGCCCGTGGAGGCGCGCTGGCTGGAGCACGACGGGTGCGCGTACATCGAGTCCGCCCAGGCCTGTGGCCTGCACCTGATCCCGTCCGACCAGCGCGCGCGGACCGCCGAGACCGCCACCACCAGGGGCGTCGGCGAATTGATCAACGCCGCCCGGCACGCCCACACGATCGTGGTCGGCCTGGGCGGCTCGGGCACCACCGACGGCGGTGAGGGCCTGCGGGAGACCGTCCAGCCCGTCACGGCCCGCCTCGTCGCCGCCGCGGACGTGGAGAACCCCCTCCTCGGCCCGCACGGTGCCGCGCGCACGTTCGGCCCGCAGAAGGGCGCGTCACCCGAAGCGGTGGAACGCCTGGAGGCGCGGCTGGCCGCGATGGACGAGTTGGCCGACGTCCGCGACCTGCCCGGCGCGGGTGCCGCCGGAGGCCTCGGAGCTGCACTGATGGCTCTCGGCGCGACCGTCGCGTCCGGTGCCGGGATGGTCCGCGAGCTGACCAGGCTGGACGACGCGCTGGACCACGCCGACCTGGCCGTCACCGGTGAGGGCAGCTTCGACTGGCAGTCGCTGCGCGGCAAGCTGGTGACCGCCGTGGCCGGTGGTTCGGCGGAACGCGGCCTGCCGTGCGTGGTGCTCGCGGGCCAGGTCACGGTGGGTAGGCGTGAGGCCGCGGCGGCGGGCGTGCAGGAGTCGTACGCGGTGGCCGAGCACGCCGGGTCGGTGGAGCGGAGCATGGCCGACCCGGCGGGCACGCTGGCCGATCTCGCCGCGGAGGTGGCGAGGCAGTGGTCACACCCCCGCACCTGACGGCTGTGCGACCATGGGGACAGGAACAAAGCGGGTACTACCCGTGTTGCTCGGAATAGATGCCCGCAAAGGACCTCTGAGGGAGAGCCATGACGACCGCTCAGGACGCAGTCACCTCGACTCCTGACGCCCCGCCCACCCATGGCGTGACGCTGACCGACGCGGCGGCCTCGAAGGCCAAGGCGCTGCTCGACCAGGAGGGGCGCGACGACATGCACCTGCGCATCGCCGTCCAGCCCGGTGGTTGCGCGGGGTTGCGCTACCAGCTGTTCTTCGACGAGCGCACGCTCGACGGTGACGCCCTGCGCGACTTCGGCGGCATGAAGGTCGCCGTCGACCGCATGAGCGCCCCGTACGTCGAGGGTGCCGTGATCGACTTCGTGGACACGATCGAGAAGCAGGGTTTCACCATCGACAACCCGAACGCCGGCGGCTCGTGCGCCTGCGGCGACTCGTTCCACTGATCGACCCGCTGGAACCGCAGTAACCACGGGAAGGGCCTCCGCCGCACGGCGAGGCCCTTCCCGTTTTGCGCTTGCGCCGTTGCGCCTGAGGTGCGGCCGGCGGGACTTCTGCCGGCGGGGGTGGGCGACTACTTCATGGCGGCGATCTGGATCAGGTTGCCGCAGGTGTCGTCGAAGACGGCGGTGACGACCGGCCCCATGTCGGTCGCGTCCTGGGTGAACTCGACGCCCAGCCCCTTGAGCCGCTCGACCTCGGCGTACACGTCGTCGACGGCGAACTGGGTGAACGGGATGCCGTCGGTGACCAGGGCCTTCTTGAACGGGCCCGCCGCCGGGTGGCCGTCCGGCTCCAGCAGGAGCTCGACGCCGTCCGGGTCGGCGGGGGAGACCACGGTGAGCCAGCGGGCCTCGCCGGCGGGCACGTCGGTCTTCTTGATGAACCCCAGCTTCTCGGTGTAGAAGGCCAGCGCCTTGGCCTGGTCGTCGACGAACACGCTGGTGATGTTGATGCGGATCACGGGTTCGGTCCCTCTCGCTCGATGGGCCACCGCTCGAGGATCGAGCGCAGCGGGCTCGTGTCGATGTGGTGGAACTTGTACCGGCCCTGCCGCCGGGTGTGCACCAAGCCGGCCTGTTCGAGCACCGCGAGGTGCTGCGAGATGGCCTGGCGCGAGGAGGCCAGGCCGTGCTTCATGGTCAGTCGGCCGCAGATCTCGAACAGCGTCTGACCGTCCTTGTCGGTCAGCTCGTCCAGGATGGTGCGTCGCGTCGCGTCGCCGATGGCCTTGAACAGGTCGGGGTCTGCGTCCACGGGCACAGTTATAGGCAAGTCACCACTTGCCTGTCAAGGAGGGCGGCGGCAAGGGGGAGGACGGCGGTCAGCGTGAAGCCCTCCTCGCCTGACCACCGCCGATCACGCCCAGTCAAAAGCCCCCGCCGGGGCGGGGGCTTCCAGGGATCGGACTCAGACGTAGGCGTCCAGGTCCGCGACCTGGGCGTAGTTGGCGTCGTCCACCTGCCACGGCACCGCGGCCCGCGGTTCCTGGAGGGTCTTGCCCGCGGCCCGCAGCTCCTGCGGCAGCTCGGTGCAGTCCTCGATCAGCTCGTCCAGCGTGTCCGCCTCGATGTTCCTCACATCCGCGACCGTATGCGCGCAAATGCCTTGACCAAAGCCCTACCGGGCGGTAGTTCCGCCCGGTAGGGCCTCATCTCACACGTGCGCGACCAGTGGCGCGGGCGCCGCCGGAGCCGCCGACCGCGCGGTCACCCTGCCGACCACCAGAGCCACCCCCACGCCGAGGATGGTCGACACGCCGCCGACGGTCCCGACCCACTGCAGGCCGAGTCCGCTGGTCAGCACCACGCCGCCGAGCATCGGGCCCAGCGCCGCGGCCACGTTGAACGCGGAGATGTTCACGGAGGCGACCAGCCCGGCCGCCGAACCCGCCTGACCCATCAGGTAGGTGTGGATCAGCGGACCGGCGGTGAACGCGCTGGCGCCCAGCACGAACACGCTCACCACGGCGGCCACCTTGCTCTCCAGCATCAGCCCCTGGGCGAGCAGCCCCACGCCGAGCACGCCAAGCGGGATCGGCAGGACGCGGGCGATGTTGTGCGTGGGCACCCTGCCCGCCAGCGTGCTGCCGACGAGCGTGCCCAGGCCGTACACGAGCAGCACGCCGGTCACCCAACCCGGCTCGAACCCGCTCACGTCCCGCAACGCGGGCGCCACGTACGTGAACGCGGTGATCAGACCGGTGAACGACAGGATCGTGGTGGCCAGACCGAGTAGCACGGTCCGCCGGCCGAACGCGAACAGGCTGGCCCGCACACCGGGGTCCGGCTCGTGCGCGACCTTCGGCGTGCCGAGGACGACCCCGATCAGCCCGATCGCGGTCAACGCGCTGACCAGCACGAACGACGCCCGCCAGCCGTAGTTCTGGCCGATCAGCGTGCCGAGCGGGATGCCCAGGATGGTGGACAGCGCGACACCGTTGACGACCTTGGCGATGGCCGCGGTCTGCTTCTCCGGCGGCACGGCGGAGATGGCGACCTGGGAGGCCACCGCGAAGAACAGGCCCTGGGCCAGCGCGGCGACCATGCGCGCCACCATGAGCAGGGTGTAGTCGTCGGCCAGGGCGCTGCCCAGCGAGGCGAGCAGGGCCAACGCCATGACGGAGATCAGGAGCTTGCGGCGCGAGATGCGCCCGGTGAACACGGTGAGCACGGGGCCGCCCAGGGCCACCGAAACGGCGTAAGCGGTCACCAGCAGGCCTGCGGTCGGCACGTCCACACCGAGGTCGGCGGCGACCTCGGGGAGCACGCCGACGATGATGAACTCGGATGTCCCCACAGCGAAAGCGCTGAGCATCAGGATGAAGGCGATCACGGAACCGACGGTAAAGTGTGACACTGACGTCAGGGTCAAGGTTGCGTGATCGAGCGCTCTTTTCGACGGGAGTGGGAATACGTGCTGATCGGTGAGCTCGCGGAGAAGACCGGCGCCACGGTGCGCATGCTGCGCTACTACGACCAGCAGGGACTGCTGACCCCGCCGCGCACGGACAGCCGTTATCGCGTCTACGACGAGTCCGATGTGGAACGGGTGCGCAGCGTCCGCTGCCTCATCAACTCCGGCCTGAACGTGCGGCTCGCGCGGCTCGTGCTCGCGCACGCGTTCGACCAGGACATCCCGCTGCCCGAGGACGAGGCGGCCTGCGTGCCGCTGCTGGAGATGCTGAACGAGGAGCTGACGTCCATCGACGCCCGCATCGAGCAGCTGACCCGCAGCAAGGCCCACCTGTCCAAATTGGTCGATGACGTGACCCGCATCCTGGAGGACAAGATCGGCACGGAGGCCGTCGCCGAGTGCCGGAGCGCGGTCGACGCACGCCGCCGCGCCGGACAGGCCGAACGGGCTGAACAGGCCGAACGCGTCGAGAAAGCGGGCTGAGCCACACGCCACCCCCGAGCACGACCCGCGCACGACGAAGGCCCCCGGCACGCACGCCGGGGGCCTTCGTCGTGGGCTTAGAGCTTGACCGGGTAGTGCGGCTCCGGGATGACCGGGCGGATCCGGCCCTCCACGAAGATCCCGTGCCAGATCATGAACACCAGCAGCGCCCAGATCCGCCGGCTGTGGTCCGCGACGCCGGACCGGTGCTCCTCGATGACCCGCAGCACCGCGCCCTTGTCGATGTACTGGTCGGTCTGCGACTGGCGCACGTTCTCCACCGCCCAGTCGTGCATCTCGTCCTTCAGCCAGTGCCGGATCGGCACCGGGAAGCCCAGCTTGCGCCGGTTGAGCACGTGCGCGGGCACGATGTCGCGGATCGCCCGGCGCAACGCGTGCTTGGTGGTCTCCCGGGTCAGCTTCAGCTCCGACGGCACCTGCGACGCGATCCGGAACACCTCCGGGTCCAGGAACGGCACCCGCAGCTCCAGCGAGTTCGCCATGGTCATCTTGTCGGCCTTGACCAGGATGTCGCCGCGCAACCACGTGAACAGGTCCACGTGCTGCATCCGCGTCACCGGGTCCCAGCCCTCCGACTCCCGGTACACGTGCGCGGTCACGTCCTTGTGCGACACGTTCGGGTCGTACGTGCGCAGCACCTGCCGCAGCTGGTCGTCCATGAAGATCCGCGCGTTGCCGTAGTAGCGCTCCTCCAGCGTGAGCGCGCCCCGCCGCAGCAGGTCCTTGCCGCGCACGCCCTGCGGGATCTTCGTGGACACCTTGCCCATGGCCTTGCGCAACGCGCCCGGCACCTTCTCGAACGGCGCCAGCGACAACGGCTCGCGGTAGATCGTGTAGCCGCCGAACAACTCGTCCGCGCCCTCACCCGACAGCACGACCTTCACGTGCTCCCGCGCCTCGCGGGCGATGAACCACAACGGCACCAGCGCCGGGTCCGCCACCGGGTCGTCCAGGTACCACGTGATCAGCGGCAGGGCGTCCATCATCTCCTGCGCCGTCACCGCCCGGACCACGTGCTTCACCCCGATCGCGGCGGCCGACTCGGCGGCCACGTCGATCTCCGAGTAGCCCTGCCGCTCGAACCCGGTGGTGAACGTGATCAGGTCCGGGTTGTGCTCCTTGGCCAGCGCCGCGACCACCGTCGAGTCGATGCCGCCGGACAGGAACGAGCCGACCGTCACGTCCGCCCGCATGTGCTTGGCCACCGAGTCCCGCAACGCCTCGGTGATCTCGTCGTACAGCCGGTTCGCGTCCGCCTCGCCGTGCACCGCGCGCGGCCGGAACGTGGCCGGGAAGTACCGCTCGACCACCGGCTTGCCGCCCGGCGTGAGCGTGAACGACGTGCCGGACTCGATGCGGTGGATCTCGCTCTGCAGCGACTCCGGCTCCGGCACGTACTGCAGGATCAGGTAGTGCTGGAGCGCCTTCTGGTCCACCTTCGGCGTGATGCCGATCGTGGGCGCCAGCTCCAGCACCGACTTCTTCTCGCTGGAGAACGCCACACCGCCCGGACCGGCCGCGTAGTACAGCGGCTTGATGCCGAACGGGTCGCGCGCGCCGAACACCACCCGGCGCGCCTTGTCCCAGATCAGGAACGCGAACATGCCGCGCAGCTTCGCCACCGCGGCCGGCCCCCAGTAGTGGTAGGCCGCCACGATCGTCTCGGTGTCGCCGTCCGTGGCGAACACCGCGCCGAACTGCTTGGTCAGCTCCGCGCGCAGCTCCACGTAGTTGTAGATCTCGCCGTTGAACAGGATCGCGTACCGACCCTGCTGGTCGTGCGGACCCCAGTGCAGGGGTTGGTGCGAGTGCTCGATGTCGATGATGGACAGGCGGTTGAAGCCGAAGACGACCTCACCGCCCTGCCAGGTGCCACTCTCGTCGGGGCCGCGGTGCCGCTGGCAGCGCAGAGCCCCCGCCACCGCCGAGCGAGCCCGCTCGGCGTCGTTCTCGCCAGGGCAAACCAGTCCTACCAGGCCGCACACGCCGTAACACCTTTCGAGTCGTGTGGAGAAGAGTCCAGTATGCCGGGGGGCCTGTGTGTGACCGAAACTGCACCGCACGGGTGCGGCCCCCGACGGGTGACGCGCCATGCGCTGGGCTACGCTCCCGCATGATCCGGCATGGGGTGCAATCGCGCTCCTGCCTGCGAGATTTGAGTAGCGGTCGAAGGCAACTGAGGAGGCGGCGAGCAGTGGGCCTGAAGGAGGGCACCAGGGCAGCCCGGCTGGCGAAGGTCGGCGGGCTGGTCGGCCTGGTCGGCGTCGGGGCCACGGGTTGCTCCACGGAAGAGGTGCTGCGCTTCGGTTGGCCGGTGGCCGTGACGCCGCAGGCCGAGGCGATGCGCGAGCTGTGGACCTGGTCGGTCGTCGCGGCACTCGCGGTCGGTGTGATCGTGTGGGGTCTGATCCTCTGGTCGGTCGCGTTCCACCGCAAGAAGAGCGAGGAACTGCCCCGCCAGGTCGCCTACAACCTGCCGTTGGAACTCGTGCTGCTGGTCGTGCCGACGATCATCGTGGCGGTCTTGTTCTACTTCACCGCCGTGACGCAGAACTACGTCACGGACAAGAGCAAAGACCCCGACGTGACGGTCGACGTGATCGCGTTCCAGTGGAACTGGGAGTTCCAGTACCCCGGGTTCAAGACCAACGACGCCCGGCTGCCGGTGAGCACCGTCGGCTCGTCCGGCGAGATCCCGCTGCTGGTCGTGCCGCAGGGCCGGTCGATCCGCTTCAACCTGCGGTCGACCGACGTCATCCACTCGTTCTACGTGCCCGAGTTCCACTTCAAGCGGGACGTCTTCCCCGAGCCGGAGAAGAACAACCAGGACAACTCGTTCCAGATCGACCAGATCGACCGGACCGGGTCGTTCGTCGGGCGGTGTGCCGAGCTGTGCGGCGTCTACCACGCGGTGATGAACTTCGAGGTCAGGGCGCTGTCGCCGGGTGACTTCGACCGGTACATGTACCTGCGGCAGTCCACCAACCGGGCCACCGGCCAGCCGTACACGGCCGCCGAGGCGCTGACCGAGATGGACTGCGGCGAGCTGTGCACGCCGCACGCCGTGACGACCAAGCCCTTCGACACCGACCGGACTGTCCGCGAGGCGTCCGGCGGCGGGAAGTAGGAGGACGCTGCGATGAAGGTCGAAGCACGCATTTTTGACTTGGTGATGGCGTTCTCGTTCCTGATGGCCGTCGTGTACGGCTACTGGACTTGGGCGGACACCGGCGCGGTCGAGCCGACCGGGACGGTGGCGCTCGCGCTGACCGGCGGGTTGGCGCTCATCGTCGGCACGTACTTCCGGTTCGTCGCCCGGCGCATCGAGGTGCGGCCCGAGGACAACGCGGACGCCGAGATCAGCGACGGTGCCGGTGAGCTGGGCTTCTTCAGCCCCGGCAGCTACTGGCCGATCGCTCTGGCGGCGGCTGCCGCGACGGGCGGGGTGGCGTTGGCGTTCTGGCACGTCTGGCTGCTGGTGATCGCGGTCGTGCTGGTGCTGATCGCCGTCGGCGGTCTCGTGTTCGAGTACCACACCGGTCCGAGCCACGACTGACCTGGGCTTTTCGGGGGCCACCTTTCGGGTGGCCCCCTTTTTCGTGCTCGTGGGGCTTCCGGCCTTCAGGCCGCGTTCGAGTTCTGGTAGCTGTCCACGTATTCCTGTTCGGACAGTTCCAGGATGCGGTAGACGATCTCGTCGGTGACCGAGCGGAGCACCGGCAGCGACTCGTGCATGCCCGCGTAGCGGTCGAAGCGCAGCGGCTTGCCGAACCGGATGGTGACCGGGCGGATGCGGGGCAGCTTGCGGTCGACCGGCTGCACCTTGTCCGTGCCGATGAGACCGACCGGGACGACCGGTGCGCCGGACTCCAGCGCCATCCGCGCCACGCCCGTGCGGCCGCGGTGGAGGCGGCCGTCCAGCGAGCGCGTGCCCTCCGGGTAGATGGCGAACGCGCCGTCGTCGGCCAGGATCGCCTTGGCGGTGTCCAGCGAGGCCCTGGCGGCCCTGCCGAGGCCGCGGTGGACGGGGACGTGGCCCAGGGAGCCGAAGAAGTAGCGGGAGAGGGCTCCCTTGACGCCCTTGCCCTCGAAGTACTCGGCCTTGGCCAGGAACGCGACGCGGCGCGGCACCACCATCGGGATGACGATGCTGTCGATGAACGACAAGTGGTTCGGCGCGAGGATCACCGGACCGTCGGTGGGCACGTTCTCCAGCCCCTCGACGGTCGGCCGGTAGACCAGCCGCGCCGTGGGCGCCACCACTCGCTTCATCACCGTGTAGAGCATGCTCACAGCATGACCGGCCGCTGTTACCCGGCGGTGAAAAGGTGGCAGTCGTCTCCGGCCTGGGTGTAGGGGTGCAGCCGGATGGGTTAGAGGACGTGGTCCGAGGCGTGCGTGGCCCCAATGGCGTGCGGCGGCAGGGGCTTACGGCGCTGGGGCCTGCCGCGGAAGGGCGTGCGGCGGCACGGCGTGCACGGGTGGGCGTGCGGCGGGGTGGTGGGCGGCCAGCGGGTGGCGTGTGGGCATGCGGCGCGAGGGCGTGTGGCGGTGAGCCGGTCGCCGGATGCGCGGGCAGTTATCCATCGTGTGCCGGCGGTTATCCACAGGCGGGCGTCCTGAACCGGCACACCGTCGGTCCTACCGGGCAGAATAAAAACAGGGGTCCCCTGGAGGCGACCCCTGCGAAGCATGGCTTGCGCTCGCGGCGGAACGGACAGCGGTCCCGGTCAGGCGTCGGCGAGGGCCGTCTTCAGCTCGGTCGAGCGCGCCGCCCACCGCCGCAGCAGGTCCGCCGCCGCGCCGGAGTCGACCGCCTCGGCGGCCCGGCCCATCGCGTCCGCGATGTCCGCGTGCAGGTCACCCGACAGCCCGGCGTGCGCCGCCAGCGCGCCGGCCGCGTTGAGCAGCACCGCGTCCCGCACCGCACCCGGCTTCCCGGCCACCAGGTCGCGCACGACCTCCGCGTTGAACGACGCGTCACCGCCCCTGAGGTCCTCCGGCAACGCCGCCGCGACACCCAGCACCGACGGGTCGATCCGGTCCGCCCTCACCGCACCGCCGTCGGCCACCCACACCGACGTCGTGGTGGTCGTGGTGATCTCGTCCAACCCGTCGTCACCGCGCACGACCAGCATCGTGTTGCCCCGACGTGCGAAAACACCCGCGATCAACGGTGCCGCCGACGCACGGGCACACCCGATCAGACCCACCTTCGGCTGCGCCGGGTTGGTCAACGGCCCCAACAGGTTGAACGACGTCGGGATGCCGATCTCCCGCCGGGGCGCGCCCGCGTGCCGGAAACCGGGGTGGAACACCGGGGCGAAGCAGAACCCGATCCCCAGTTCCTCGACCGTCTGCTGCACGCCCAACGGCGGCAGGTCGATGGCCACGCCCAACGCCTCCAGCACGTCCGCCGTGCCGCACTTCGACGACGCCGCGCGGTTGCCGTGCTTCACCACCGGCACGCCGGCGGCGGCGGTCACGATCGCCGCCATGGTCGAGATGTTCACCGACCCGGAGCCGTCGCCGCCCGTGCCGACGATGTCCGCCGCACGCCCTTCCACCGTGAACCGGCGGGCGTGCCGGAGCATCATCGTGGCGATGCCGTCGACTTCCTCCGGCGTCTCGCCCTTCGCCCGCAGCGCCACCGCGAACGCGGCGATCTGCGCCGGGGTGGCGGCGCCGGACATCACCTGGTCCATGGCCCAACCCGTGTCGTCCTGGGTCAGGTCGACGCGGTCGATGAGCTGGTTCAGCAGTGACGGCCAGGTGCGGTCCACGGTCGTCATCGGGTCATCAGCCCCGGACGACGGGCAGGGCCGTCGACCGCAGCACCTCGGCCACGGTCTCGGCGGCGGCCAGCGGGTCGAGCGGGTGCACCAGCACCGCGTCCGCCTGCGACCACGTCGCCAGCCACCGGTCGTCCTTGCGGCGCACCGCGACGACGATCGGCGGGCAGTCGGTGATCTCGTTCTTCAGCTGCCGGGACAGGCCCATGCCACCGGTCGGCTGCGCCTCGCCGTCGAGGATCGCCAGGTCGACGCCGCCGTTGTCCATCTCGTACAGGACATCGGCGACCGAACCCACCTCGACGTACTCGACGCGCCCCAGGTCGGGCGCGGGACGGCGCCCCACCGCAGTGATGATCGTCTCACGCACCTCGGGGCGGTGGCTGAACACCAGGATCCTGGTCGTGTGCGTGCTCATCTGCGCGATCCTCCGGCGGGTCGGGTGCCAGGTGACGCAGATGTTATCCGGCTAACGTCCCGCGACTTGCAGTGCGTCCCACCCGATCCAGTCGCCGCCCAGCCGCTGGGCCAGGCTCGCCATCCGGGCCCGCTCCTGAGCGCAGTGCAACGCGTCCAGCTGCTGCACCCGCAACGCGTGCCAGCGCCCGTCGAAACGCAGCTCCCAGCCGTCCGGCGCGAGCAGTTCACGCGCGCGTTCTACCTGGTCAGCCGGCAGCACGAGGTGGTGCCGCAGCACCGCGGGCTCGTCGGGCTGCCACCGCGGCGACCTGGCCAGCACGGCCGAGTCGGCCTCGGCGATGTCGAACGCCTCCACCACCACCGACAGCCCCGGTGAATCGATCTCCAGTGCGGGTACACCCCGCCGCGCGCGTCGATCACGCAACCGGCTCAACAACCCCATGACGTCCTCACCGCGCGTGTGACCCAGATGACCTGCGGACCCGCCCAGGACCCGATGGGCGGACGGAAAACCTGCAAGCAATAATGCGTCGTGTGACAACGGCAGCGCCCTCAATCGGCCAGCGCGTGCACTCGCTGAACCGACCGAACATGGTCAGCGTCGGCACGATCGTCTGGCTGTCCAGTGAGCTCATGTTCTTCGCCGGGCTCTTCGCCATGTTCTTCACGGTGAAGGCCCAGAACGAAGGGCACTGGCCACCAGAGCCGACCCACCTGAACGTGCCGTACGCACTGTTCTTCACGATCATCCTGGTGGCCTCCTCGTTCACGTGCCAGTGGGGCGTGTTCGCCGCCGAGCGTGGTGACGTGTTCGGCCTGCGTCGCTGGTACGTCGTGACGCTGATCATGGGCGCGATCTTCGTCGCCGGTCAGGCCGGTGAGTACATCAACCTCGTGCACGAGGGCACCACGATCCCCGGCTCGGCGTACGGCACCGTCTTCTACCTGACGACCGGCTTCCACGGCCTGCACGTGATCGGTGGTCTGATCGCGTTCGGCTACCTGCTGATCCGCACGAAGCTGAGCAAGTTCACGCCCGCGCAGGCGACCTCCGCGATCGTCGTGTCGTACTACTGGCACTTCGTCGACATCGTCTGGATCGGCTTGTTCGCCGTCATCTACATCGTGCCCTGACCAGCTCGAACCCCGAACTCACACCAACAAGGGTTGCCGCACACATGACCACCAACACCACACGGGCCCGGAAGCGCAGCACGAAGCTGCGCAGGCGGATCTCGGGCCTGCTCGCGCTGGGCTTCGCGCTGCTGGCCGCGGGCTTCACGTTCACCGCCCTCGCGCCGCAGCCGCAGACCGCGACGGCGCAGGACGACCCGGCGCAGGTGCGACTGGGCGAGCAGCTCTACAACAACACCTGCATCACCTGTCACGGCAAGAACCTGGACGGCGTCCAGGACCGCGGCCCCAGCCTGATCGGCGTGGGCGAGGCGGCCGTGTACTTCCAGGTGTCCTCGGGCCGCATGCCGATGGCCCGCCAGGAGGCGCAGGCACAGCGCAAGCCCACCAAGTTCACGCCGGAGGAGGTGGACGCGCTCGGCGCGTTCATCCAGTCCCGCGGCGGCGGCCCGCAGACTCCCGAGGAGCGCGGCGAGGCGCTGCGCGGCGAGGACCCGGCCCGCGGCGGCGAGCTGTTCCGGCTCAACTGCTCGGCGTGCCACAACTTCACCGGCCGCGGCGGGGCGCTGTCGTCCGGCAAGTTCGCACCCGAGCTGGACGGCGTGACCGAAGAGCAGCTGTACACCGCGATGCTCACGGGCCCGCAGAACATGCCGAAGTTCTCCGACCGGCAGCTCACGCCGGAGGAGAAGGAAGACATCATCGCTTACATCAAGTCGGTGACCGACGGGAACAACAACCCCGGCGGTGCCCCCCTCGGCGGCCTAGGGCCGGTATCGGAGGGTCTGATCGCGTTCATCGTGGGTATCGCCGGTCTGATCGGCGTGGCCCTCTGGATCGGAGCCAAGGCATGAGCGGCGTGAAGCCGAACGAGCTGCCCGACGAGGCGGAACTCGCCGGGATGAGCCGGGAAGAGCTGGTCAAGCTCGGGACCAGCATGGACGGCGTCGAGCTCGTCCACTACGAGGAGCGCTGGCCGGTCAAGGGCACGCGCGCGGAGAAGCGCGCCGAGCGCCTCGTCGCCCTGTGGTTCACCATCGCCGCGCTCGCGGGCATCGCGTTCCTCGTGGCGTTCATCTGGTGGCCGTGGAAGTACGAGGCCCCGCACGGCACGGAACACATCCTGTACAGCCTGTACACGCCGATCATCGGCCTCACGCTCGGCGTGGCCATCCTGGGCCTGGGCGTCGGCGCGCTGCTGTACACGAAGAAGTTCATCCCGGAGGAGCTGGCCGTCCAGCAGCGCCACGACGGCGGATCGCCCGAGGTCGACAAGGCCACGGTCATCGCCGAACTGGCCGACGCGGGCGTGAGCTCCACGATCGGCCGCCGGTCGCTCATCAAGCGCACCGCGGGCCTCGGCGCCGGCGTGTTCGGCCTCGGCGTGCTGGCCGTGCCGCTCGGCGGTCTGATCAAGAACCCGTGGGCGGACAGCGAGTCGAAGGACTCCCTGTGGCACACCGCGTGGAAGGCCGAGAACGGCGAGAAGGTCTACCTGCGCCGGCACACGGGCGACTTCCACGAGATCGCGCTGGTGCGTCCGGAGGACCTGGACGCCGGTGGTTTCGAAACGGTGTTCCCGTTCCGCGAGTCGGAGCGCGACGACGAAGAAGCCCTGGTCCACGCGTTGAAGCGGGCGGACAGCCCGGTCATGCTCATCCGCCTGCGCCCCGGCCAGGCGGTGACCAAGCGGGCCGGCCAGGAGGACTTCAACTACGGCGACTTCTACGCGTACTCGAAGATCTGCACCCACCTCGGGTGCCCGACTTCGCTGTACGAGCAGCAGACCGGCTTGCTCCTGTGCCCCTGCCACCAGTCGCAGTTCGACGTCTTCCACTACGGCAAGCCCCGGTTCGGCCCGGCGACCCGCGCCCTGCCGCAGCTTCCGATCACGGTGGACGAGGACGGATACTTGATTGCCCGCAGCGACTTCATCGAGGCTGTGGGTCCGGCGTTCTGGGAGCGTAAGTCATGAGCGGCATCACCACGCCGACAAAGCGGCAGGGTGCCGCCGCCCGCGCGGCGGGTGGCGCCGCGAAGTGGGCTGACGACCGGTACCACATGGCCGGTGGCATGCGGAAACAGCTGAACAAGGTGTTCCCGACGCACTGGTCGTTCCTGCTCGGCGAGATCGCGCTGTACAGCTTCATCATCCTGCTGCTGTCCGGCACGTACCTGGCGTTGTTCTTCGACCCCTCCATGGAGGAGGTCGTCTACAACGGCAGCTTCGTGAACCTCCAGGGCATCGAGATGTCCCGGGCGTTCGAGTCGACCCTGCACATCTCGTTCGAGGTGCGCGGCGGTCTGTTCGTGCGCCAGGTCCACCACTGGGCCGCGCTGCTGTTCATGGGCGCGATCGTCGTGCACATGTTCCGGGTGTTCTTCACCGGTGCCTTCCGGCGTCCGCGTGAGATCAACTGGGTCATCGGCATCGTGCTGTTCATGCTCGGCGCGATCGAGGGCTTCCTCGGCTACTCGCTGCCCGACGACCTGCTGTCCGGCACGGGCCTGCGGGTGATGGCGGCGCTGCTGATCTCGTTCCCGGTGGTCGGCACGTGGATCAACTGGCTGGCGTTCGGCGGGGAGTTCCCCGGCACGGAGATCATCCCGCGGCTGTACACGCTGCACATCCTGGTGATCCCGGGCATCATCCTGGCGCTGATCGCGGTGCACGTCGGCCTGGTCTGGTACCAGAAGCACACCCAGTTCCCGGGGGTGGGCCGCAAGGAGACCAACGTCGTCGGCGTGCGCATCATGCCGGTGTTCGCGGCCAAGGGCGGCGGGTTCTTCGCCGTGGTCACGGCGGTCACGGCGATCATGGGCGGCATCTTCCAGATCAACCCGATCTGGAACTTCGGCCCGTACAACGCGTCGCAGGTGTCGGCGGGCGTGCAGCCCGACTGGTACATGGGCTGGACCGACGGTTTGATCCGCCTGTGGCCCGCGTGGGAGCTGTACCTGGGCAACTACACGGTGCCCGCGCCGTTCCTGCCGTTCCTCCTGGGCCTGCCGCTGCTGACCGGTCTCGCGGCGGTGTACCCGTGGATCGAGCGCAAGATGACCAAGGACTACGCGCACCACAACCTGCTCCAGCGCCCGCGTGACGTGCCCGTTCGGACGTCGCTGGGTGCCATGGCGATCTCGTACTTCATGGTGCTGCTGCTCTCGGGCGGCAACGACATCATCGCGATGAAGTTCGACATCTCGCTGAACGCGATGACGTGGATGGGCCGCATCGGCATGCTCCTCGTGCCGCCGCTGGCGTACTTCATCACGTACCGCATCTGCATCGGTCTCCAGCGCGCGGACCGCGAGGTGCTGGAGCACGGTGTGGAGACGGGCATCATCAAGCGCCTGCCGCACGGCGAGTTCATCGAGGTCCACCAGCCGCTGGGTCCGGTGGACGAGCACGGCCACCCCCTGCCCCTGGCCTACCAGGGCGCGTCGGTGCCGAAGAAGATGAACAAGCTGGGTTCGGCCGGGCACCCGGTGCCGGGCAGCTTCCTGACGCCGGACTCGCCGGAGGAGACCGCAGCCCTGGCCCGTGCGCGGGCCGAGCGCGGTGTCGCGGCGGACTCCCTGAGCGCCGAGAACAAGCCCGCGGGCGAACTGGCCGGGAAGCCGGCTCAGCCCGAGGACTGACCGTTCACCGAAAGGGCCCCGCACCTCGTCTGATGGTGCGGGGCCCTTTCGCGTGTCGGGAGGGCGGCGCTCGGCCCGCCCGATGCCGGATTCGCCTGGTTCGCCTTCGGTTGGTTCGACTTCGCCGGGTCGACTTCACCGGGTTCGACGCAGGCGAGCCGAGCCGGACGCGACCACAACGCGTGCGAGCAATGCCCCGCAGGGGTCCCCGCCCAGGGGATCCCTGTTTTTCATTCTGCCGGCGGGGTCCGACAATTTCGGAGAATCAGCAGGTCAGACGAGGTTCGTGACCGGTCGGTCGGTAGTCGCCCCGAGCCGTCCGGAGGGCGGCCGGAGGGTGAACGCCGGCGAGCCGGCGCACGGCGGCATTGGCAGGCGTGCGACGGCTCGGCAGGAAGCGGCAGTGGGCGCGGCGGAACCCCGGTTGGCCGGTGGCCGGTCAGGCGTCTTCGAGGCCGATGGCGAACGCCGCGTCCGTGTCGCGCTTCGAGTACGACCGGAACGAGATGTGGGTGTCCGTGTTCAGCACGCCGGGCACCTTGGAGATGTGGCCGGGCACCAGGTCGGCCAGGTCTTCGTGCCGGGCGACCTTGACCAGGGCGATCAGGTCGACGTCACCGGCGCACGAGTAGACCTCGGTGACGCCCTCGATGTCGGCGATCGCCTGCGCCGCGTCCGGAATGCTCTCGGCGGCGGCCTGGATCAGCACGATCGCGGTGATCACAGCGGTCCTCCACAAATCGTCGGGGTATCGACCGACCACATGCTAGTGGCCCGCCATCCGGTACTGGTCGCGACCGGCCTCGGCGCGTGCCACCCACTCCCGCCACGCGCCGGCGGCGGACGCGGGCGACGTCCACGGCACGTCGCAGTGCACGAGCCGCGTGCCCGGCTGGTCGATCCACCGCAGCACCACGCCGACCTCCTCCGCCGGCGCGCCGAACAGCGGCCCCTCACCCGGGATCACCGTCTCCGCCGACGCCACCAGCGCGTCGACCACCGGCATCGGTCGCGCACCCCGCCGCGCCACCCCTGCCGACGCCAAGCGCCCGTGCCGGACCACGGCGAACTCCCACCCACCGGAGCCGTCCGGACGCGCTGCCACCACCTCGGGCAACGCGGCCAGCCCCGCGAGCCGCTGCGCACGGTCCAGTGAGCGCACCAACGACGACATGCGGTCACGGCGGGTGGCGGCGTCCTCGAAGCGGTGGTCGGAGGCGAATGCGTCGATCTGCGCGGTGAGGCCGTGCAACGGCGCCACGTCCGTCCCGGCGACCAACTGCCGGAACGCGTCGGCGGCCGGCGAGTACTCGTCCACCGACTGCCGTCCCGCGCACGGCGCCTTGCACCGGCCCAACTCGAACAGCGCGCACGGCGTGGCGGACGCGTTGCGCGCCGAGATCCGGATGGAGCACGCCCGCAGCGGCACGGCCTCCAGCACCGCCTCCAGAGCCGCTTCGGCGAGCCTCCGGGACCGGAACGGGCCGAACGCACCGTCCCGAGGCGTGCGGACCACGGAGAGGCGCGGAAACGCCTCGTCCGTCAGCACGAGCCACCACGCCTGCCCCTGGTTCTTGGAACGCCGGTTGTAGGCGGGCTTGTGCGCGGTCAGCAGCCGCAGCTCCCGCACTTCCGCCTCCAACGAGTGCGCGCACTCCACCGCGTCCACCCGAACGGCCAGCGAGACCATCTCCCGCAACCGCCGCCGTCCCTCGCTCGCGGTGAAGTACTGCCGCACCCGCCGACGCAGATCGGACGCCGTGCCGACGTACAGCACCTCCTCCGACGGCCCCCGGAACATGTAGACACCGGGGGTGGACGGCAGGTGCGCGGCGAGCGTCCGCTTCCGCCGCTGCGCCGGCGTCACCTCGGGCAGGTAGGCGACCAGCTCCTCCAGCGAGTGCACCCCGACCGACCCGACCCGCTCCAGCAGGTGGTGCAGCACCTCGACGGTCGCGCGCGCGTCGATCAGGGCGCGGTGGTTCGGCGGCACGGACACGCCGAACAGGTCCGCCAACGCGGACAGCCGGCAGCTCGGCGCCTCGTCACGGCTCAGCACCCGGCGGGCCAGCTTCACCGTGCAGACCACGGTCGGCTTGGGCCACGAGTAGCCGTGGCGGGCGCAGGCGGCCTTGATGAAGCCCACGTCGAAGCCGGAGTTGTGCGCCACCAGCACCGCACCGGCGGCGAACTCCAGGAACGCGGGCAGCACCGTGTCCAGCCGAGGCGCGCCGGTCACCATCAGCTGCGTGATCCCGGTCAGCGCCACGACCTGCGGCGGGATGCCGCGCTCGGGGTCGACGAGCGTCGCGAACTCGCCGATCACCCGCCCGCCGCGCACCTTCACCGCACCGATCTCGGTGATCGAGTCCTCGTCGGCCCGGCCACCCGTGGTCTCCAGGTCGAACACGACGAACGTGGTCTCGCGCAGCGGGGTGCCCAGTTCGTCGAACGTGAGCTGAGTAGTCATCAGCCGGGCAGGGTACGTGCCCCCACCGACAGTGTTGGATTGCCGCTGCTCCGCAGCCGGCGGACGAGGCCACCACCTGCGACTTTTCGCCCCAACCGGACCACCACGCGAGGTCGCGTCGATCGTTCGCGACTCATTTTCCGGCGATCACGCTTTTCGATCGTCGGAAAATCAGACGCGAGCGGTCGACTTCCAGGCGACCGAGCCCGCCGTCTCCGGAGGAGCGGCAATCAAACACAGCTAGCCTATTGGGGTGCAGGAGCCGATCGTGCCCGCGGACGAGGCGGACGACCTGGTGGCCGAGGAGCCCGACCAGGCCGTCGAGTCCACTGTGGACTGGTCCGCCCTGCCCGAACCGCTGCGGGTGCGGCTCGCGGAGTTGTGCGCGGATGCGTTGGGGGAGTTGGCGAAAGTCGACATCCCCCAGTCCCTGCGCGCGGTGGCGCGGTTCGCGCCCACCAAACGCGCGCGGCTGGGGGCGCCCGCGTTGCTCGGCGGGCTGAAGGCGTCGGCGAACTTCCGCGCCGCGGTCGTCGAGTGGCTGCAGCGCAACCGGCCGGCCGCGCTGGAGGTGACGTCGCCGGACCCGGTGGCGGCGGGCGCGGCGGCGATCCTCCAGGGCGAGGAGGTCGCGGCCCACTTCATCGAACTCGTCGGCAGGCGCGTGGCGGACGCCTCCCTGCGCTCCGAGCGTGACCTGGCGGCGCAGCGCGCGGAACGGCTCGAGGTCGAGTTGGAGCGGCTCAAGGCGGAACGGGCCGAGGTGGGCGGTGCCGCGGACAAGATCCGCGAAGAGGCCGAGGTCGAGCTGGAACGGCTGCGCAAACGGTTGCGGGAGCAGGGCGTGCGGCTGCGCGAGGCCAAGGACCGGGCCGAGTCGGCGGCGGCCGAGGTGGAGCGGGTCCGAGCGGAGGCCGAGGCCGAGTTGCGCCGGTTGACCGCGGAACGGGACCGCGAGCGTGAACGCGCCGAGCACGAACGCGCCAAGGCGCGGCGGGCCGTGGCGGACGCCGAGGTGGCGCGCCAGTCGGCCAAGGAGGCCCGCCAGGCCGACGAGGTGCGGTTGGCCCTGCTCGTGGACACCCTGGACGGCGCGGTGAACGGCCTGCGCCGGGAACTGGCCCTGGGCGGGGCGGGGCCCCGGCCCGCGGACCTGGTCAGGGGCGCGAGCGCGGCGCAGGGCGCGGTCGGGCGGGTGGAGGACCCGGCGGCGTTGGACCGGCTGTTGGCGCTGCCCGCCGTTCACTTGATCGTGGACGGCTACAACGTCACCAAGACCGGCTACCCCGAGCTGTCGCTGTCCGATCAGCGGGACCGCCTGGTGCACCAGTTGGCCGTGTTGGCGGCGCGCACCGGTGCGGAGGTGACGTTGGTGTTCGACGGCGCGGGCGTGGTGGCCGTGCCGACGTCCGCGCCGCGCGGGGTCCGGGTCCTGTTCAGCGATCCCGGTGTGCTGGCGGACGACGTGATCAGGGCTTTGGTGACGGCCGAGCCGGAAGGCCGTCCGGTGGTCGTGGTGACGTCCGATCGGGCGGTGGCCGATTCCGTCCGGCGGCGGGGCGCGCATCCGGTGCCGTCCGCGGTGCTGTTGGCCCGCTTGGGCCGGGTGTGACCCAAATCGTTTTTTTAACACCACCGGCGGTCACACGACCAGGTCACAGCTAGGCCGTTCGAGAACCTGAGGCGGCCGGAGCGGTTTTCGTCCCCCCGCTAGTGGACGGCGGGACTCACTTTTCGTAACCTAGCCGAGATCTCGCGGCGGGCAGCGGTCCATCCTGGACGGCGACGCGAGTTCACCGCCGTATCGGCCTGTCGGGGAGCCGAGCCGGACACTCGAACCAGAGGACTGCCGGGCTGCGTCATGCGCCCGGCCGGTAGGCGGTTCACACGAAGGAGACACACGCGACTGTGGCGTCGCAACGACTCAAGCGCGGCCTGCGCGGGGCGATGGCGGCCACGGCGGTGGCCGCTGCCGCGGTGGGCGTCATGCCCGTACCCGCCGGAGCTCAGCCGAACACCCCCGCGAACGCCTCCGAGGCGCTGAAGAAGTACAACGAGCTGGCCGAACAGGCCACGAAGCTCAACGAAGAGGTTCTGCGCGCCGAGGAACAGCGCACCGCCAACCAGGCGAAGCTGGACGAGGCGAACGCGGCCCTCGCGCAGGCGACCCAGGCCGGCGAACAGGCGAAGACCGACGAGGAGACCTTCCGGGTCCAGGTCGACAAGCTCACCGAGGCGTCGTTCGAGGGCGCCCGGTTCAACCAGCTGTCGGCGTTGCTGGTGTCCGACTCCCAGCAGGACTTCCTCAACCGCATGTCCGCGCTCGGCGTGCTCGCGTCGGACAACAACGAAGCCCTCGGCCTGCTCTCCGGCGCCGTCAACGCGGCCGAGGACGCACGCCAGAAGGCGGCTGCCGCCCAGGGCGCCGCACAGGCCGCGACCGACGAGGCGAACCGGATCGCCGACGACATCAAGAAGCGGCAGTCCGAGCTGCAGGGCCAGATCACCGAGGTCAAGAACCAGCTCAACCGGCTGACCGCCCAGGAGAAGAACACGCTGGGCAGCGTCGGCGTGAAGGTCAACGTCAACGTGCCCGCGGGCGCGGCGGGTACCGCCCTGCAGTTCGCCTTGGACCAGCAGGGCGACATGTACCTGTACGGCGCGACCGGCCCGGACCGCTGGGACTGCTCCGGCCTGACGTCGAAGGCCTACGCGGCGGCGGGTGTGACCATCCCGCGCACTTCCGGTGGCCAGGCGGGCGCCGGGCGGCCGGTGACCCGTGCCGAGGTCAAGGCGGGCGACCTGATCATCTACAACGGCGGCAACCACGTGGGCATGGCGGTGGACAACGGGCGGGTCGTGCACGCGTCCACCGACGGTGTTCCGGTCAAGGTCGTGTCGCTGGAGTCCCCGGGCAGCATCTACGCCATGCGTCGCATCGAGGGCTGACAGCCGTCGTCCAGCAGGGCCATCCTGAACGGGGTGGCCCTGCTGATGACTTTGGAGGCTCGTGAGCCGCTTTCGGGTCCTGTTGGCCGCGTTGGTGGCCGTGACCTTCCTCACCGGACTGGGCGTGGCCGTGGTCCCGGTGAGCCCGTCCATGCCCTCGGCGTCCGCCGACACCGTCTCCTCACCGCGCGCGGACGCGATCCGGTCGCTGCTCGAACGGCGGGCGCGGGCGTTGCTGGAGCGCGACGAGACGGCGTTCACCGCGGACCTCGACCCGCAGGCCGACCCCGGTTTCCGGCAACGGCAGCGCGACCTGTTCCGCAACCTCGCCGCCGTGCCGCTGGCCGAGTGGGAGTACCGACTGGAGGGCGAGACGGATCTCTCCGCGCTCGACCTGCCCGCCGGCGACGAGTGGTGGGCGCCGGACGTGCGGCTGTCCTACCGGCTCAGCGGCGTGGACGTGGAGCCGAGCAGCCAGGGCATGGCGTACCTGTTCACCCGGCGCGGCGACCAGTGGTACCTCAACTCCGACACCGCGCTGGAGCCGATCGGCAAGCGGACCTGGCGCGGGCCGTGGGACTTCGGGCCGTGCCACGTGCTCACCGGCACCGGCGGGTTCGTGCTGAGCCACCCCGGCGGCGAGGTGCTGGCCGCGCGGGTGCTGGCGGAGTTGGACGGCGCGGTGACCGCGGTGACCGAGGTGTGGGGCGCGGCGTGGTCGCGTCAGGTGGCCGTGCTGATCCCGGCGAGCGCGGAGGAGATGGTCGCGCTGGTCGGACCCGGCTTCGCCACCGGGTCGATCGCGGGTGTCGCGGTGGCCGACCGGATCGACCCCGACACGCACACCGCTCGCGGTCAACGGGTGGTGCTGAACCCGGACAGCGCGGGTGTGTTGTCGCCGTTGTCGTTGCGGGTGCTGCTGCGGCACGAGATCACGCACATCGCGGCGCGCGGGGAGACGGTGGACGGGGCGCCCATGTGGGTGCTGGAGGGGTTCGCCGACTACGTGGGCTACCGGCGCAGTGACGTGCCGCCGCGCAAGGCCGCGCCGTTGCTGGCCGCGCAGGTGCGGCAGGGGTTGCCGACCGCTCTGCCGGCGGACGGAGACTTCCGCGGCGCCGCGATGGAGTTGGCGTACCAGCAGTCGTGGTCGCTGAACCTGTACCTCGCGTCGTCGTTGGGGGAGCCGGGGTTGGTGCAGCTGTACCGGCGGCTGGCGCGGGTTCGGGCGTCCGAAGTGGACGGCGTGCTGGTGGAGGTCACCGGTGACGACACGGCGGCGTTGGTGCGGGGCTGGCAGGACTTCCTGCGGCAGGCGTTTCCCTGACTTCGCGGTCCCGTAACGTGGGTGCGTGCGTCGGACCCTGTTGGTGACCAATGACTTCCCGCCACGGCCCGGCGGTATCCAGGCCTACCTGCACGCGTTGGCCGTGCGGCTGCCCGAGTTGGTGGTGTACGCGCCGTCGTGGGAATCGGCCGCGGGCTCGCACCCGTCGTTCGACGCGGCCCAGCCGTTCGAGGTGGTGCGGCATCCGGGGACGTTGATGCTGCCCACACCGGACGTGGTGCGGCGTGCGTCGGACATCCTGCGTGGAGCGCGCTGTGAGGCCGTGTGGTTCGGGGCGGCGGCGCCGTTGGCGTTGATGACGTCCCGGTTGCGGGCCGCTGGTGCTTCGCGGGTGGTGGCTTCCACGCACGGGCACGAGGTCGGGTGGTCGATGCTGCCGGGGGCGCGGCAGGCGTTGCGGCGCATCGGGTCGGACGTGGATGTGGTGACGTTCGTGAGCCGGTACACGCGGTCGCGGTTCGCGGCGGCGTTCGGGCCTTTGGCGGCTTTGGAACACCTGCCGTCCGGTGTGGACACGTCGGTTTTCGCGCCTTCTCCAGCCGAGCGTGAGGCGGTGCGGGCGCGGTACGGGTTGGGTGACCGGCCGGTGGTGGTGTGCGTGTCGCGGCTCGTGCCGCGGAAGGGGCAGGACGTGCTGGTGCGGGCGTTGCCGGAGATCCGGCGGCAGGTGCCCGACGCGGCGTTGCTGCTGGTGGGCGGTGGGCCGTACCGGAAGACGTTGGAACGGCTGGCCGCTTCGGTCGGGGTGTCGGATCACGTCGTGCTGACCGGGTCCGTGCCGTGGGAGGAGCTGCCCGCGCACTACAACGCGGGTGACGTGTTCGCCATGCCGTGCCGGACGCGGGGGCGTGGGCTGGACGTCGAGGGCCTCGGCATCGTGTACCTGGAGGCGTCGGCCACCGGCCTGCCGGTCGTGGCGGGCCGCTCCGGGGGCGCACCGGAGACGGTGCGCGACGGCGTGACCGGGCGCGTGGTCGACGGCCGTGAGGTCACGGAGGTCGCCACCACCATCGCCACCCTCCTGGCCGACCCGGGCACCGCCGCCAAGATGGGCGCCGCCGGCCGCGAATGGGTCACCGCCAACTGGCGCTGGGACGCCCTGGCCGACCGCCTGGCCACCTTGATCAACACCTGAACGTTCAACACACCGCCCGCGAACGTAGGACACACCGCCCGCGAACGTAGGACACACCGGTTCTGAACGTAGGACACACCCGACCTGAGTGTTCGACTCTCGCGTATGTCCTACGTTCGCGTTGGGTGTGTCCTCCGTTCCGGAGGGGTGTGTCCTACGTTCGGGAGGTCGGGCCGGGTGCGGCGGGGTGATCATCACCCAAGGCCAGGTGGACGGCGGCCAGTTCGGTGCGGGCGGAGCGTTCGGTCACGCGGAGGCCCAGGGTCGCGGTGAGGGTCACGGCTTGGGTGGCGAGGGTTTTCGCCTCGGTGAGTTGGCCCAGGAGTCTGCGGACGGTCGCCAATCCCACCAGGGCGCGAGCCTCGCCGGGGAGGTAGCCGATTCGGCGGGCCTTGGTGAGGGCCTGCTGGAACTGCTCGTCGGCGGTGCGGAGGGAGCCGAGGCCGCGGTTCGCGGAGGCCATCACCACCAGGACGTTCGTGGTGATCCGCTGGTCGCCGTCCTCGCGCAGTTCGGCCAACGCCCGGTCGGCCAGCGCCAGCGCCTCGGCGTGTTCACCGAGGTCCAGGCGCACGGACGCGATGCTCTCCAAGGCCCGTGCGGCGGCCTCGTGGAACCCCGCCTCGGTCGACAGGCGCAACGCTTCGGACAGGTGGGACAGCGCGCGCTGCGGCTCACTCATGAGCTGTGACGCCACGCCCAACAACGTCAACGCGGTGATCTCACTGCCGCGCAACCCGTGCTCCACGCTGATCGCCAGCGCCTCACCCAGCAGGTCCACCGCCTCGGCCAGCTCACCGGTCTCGATCGCCAGCACGCCCAACCCGGTCAGCACACCCGTCTCACCCGACCGCGGCCCGCCGGACTCGCGCTTCAACGCCAGGCACGTCTCCAGGTCGTTCCGCGCCGACGCCAGGTCACCGGACTCCAGCCGCACCACACCGAGGTTCTCCCGCACCCCCGCCTCGGACTCCAGGTCACCGGACATCCGGTGCAGCTCGACGGCCCGCGTGTAGTGCGCGATCGACGTCTCGAAGTCGCCGAGCCGCCAGTGCAGCGTGCCCAGGTTCTGGTGCATCGCCGCCTCACCCGCGACGTCACGCTGCTCGTGCGCCGCGTCCAACCCGTACTGCGCGGTCGACAGCCACTCGGTGACGTGCTTGCCGATCCACAGGTACCCGCGCAGCGCGTCGGCCAGCCGCCACGACACCGCGGCCGGCCCGCGCTCGGCCGCCGAACGGATCGCCGCGGTCAGGTTCGCCCGCTCCGCGTCCAGCCACGCCCGCGCCTGCGCCGCCGTCTCGATTTGCGGCAGCCGCACCGCCCGCCCGGCCGGCGCGGGCAACCGCATCAGGTCCGGGTACAACAGCTCGGCGCAGTGGTCCACCGCACGCACGTAGAACTCCAGCAGCCGCACGCGCGCCGCACCCACCTCGTCGGCCGGCGCCGCGTCCGCGACCGACGCGGCGAACCGCGCCAGCTCGTCGTGGAACGCGAACCGCCCCGCCCCGGAGCGCACCAGCCGCGCCCTGGTCAGCTGGTCGAGCAGCGCGGCGGCCTCCGGCACCGGCAGGTCGGCCGCGTTCGCCGCCGCCTCGGTGGTGAAGTCCGGCCCCGGCACCACGCTCAGCAACCCGAACAGCCGCCGCGCGCCCGGCGTCAGCGCGGCGTGCGCGAGGTCCAGCGGATGGCGCCCGCCCAACCGGTTCAGGTACCGCGCCACCGACCCGCCGCCCACCGACGCCGCCACGATGTCCAACGTCAACGGCAGGTGCCCGCAACGCCGCGCCAACTCCTCCGCCGCCTGCCCGGACCGCCGCAGCAGGGCCAGCGACTCGTGCGGCTCGAACACGTCCAGCCCGACCCGGCGGGCGCCGTCGACGGCGATCAGCCCGCGCAGGTCGTCCCGGCTGGTCACCAGCACCGGACAGCTCGCCGCACCCGGCAGCAGCGGCCGCACCTGGTCCGGCGCGGCGGCGTTGTCCAGCACCAGCAGCATCCGCCGACCGGTCAGCAACGACCGGAACAGGGTGCTCTGCTCGTCCACGTCCACCGGGATCTGCTCCGGTGGCACGCCGAGCGCCCGCAGGAACCGGGTCAGCACCTCCACCACCGGCGTCGCCGGTCCGGGCGCGTACCCGCGCAGGTCCACGTACAGCCGACCGTCCGGGAACCGGTCCCGCAGCCGGTGCGCCACGTGCACCGCCAACGCCGTCTTGCCCACACCCGGCACGCCCGTCAGCGCCACGATCGGCACGGCGGTGCGCGGCTCGTCCGGCGCGATCAGCCGCGAGATCCGGTCCACCAGCTCGACCCGCCCGACGAACTCCGGCACGTCCGGCGGCAGCTGGTCCGGCACGTCGGGGTCGGCCCGTTCGGCGGGCGCGGCCAGGCTCGGGTCGCCGACCAGGATCGCCTGGTGCAGCCGGCGCAGCGCCGCGCCCGGCTCGATGCCCAGCTGCTCGTCCAGCATCCGGTCGACCAGCCGGAACGCCTCCAGCGCCTCGGCCTGCCTGCTGGCCCGGTACAGCGCCACCATCAGCTGCGCCCAGAACCGCTCCCGCAGCGGGTGGTCCGCGGTCAACGACCGCAGCAGCGGCACCAGCCGCTCGTGGTTGCCCAACGCGAGCTCGACGTCGTTGCGCTCCTCGTGCACCACCAGCAGCCGTTCGGCCAGCCTCGGCACCTCGTCGTCGCGCAACGCCTCCGACGGCACGTCCGACAGCGCCGGACCGCGCCACAGGTTCAACGCCTCCGCGTACAGCTCGGCCGCGTCCACCAGGTGCCCGGACTGCGCGGCCTGCCGGGCGAGGCCCGCCGTGGTGGTGAACCGGTGCACGTCCACGTGCTCCGGCGGCACCACCAACCGGTAGCCGTCCGAAGTGGTCCGGATCAGCGACGGGTCGCCCAGGAGTTGCCGAAGCCGCATGACGTAGGTCTGCAACGTGCCGCGAGTGCGGGCGGGCGGGTCGTCGCCCCACAGGAACGAGACCAATTCGCCAATTGAGACGACCCGGCCGGCGCGCAGTGACAACGCGGCCAGCAGCGCACGGTGCTTACCCGCCCGAACCGACACCGGTCGACCCTGTATGCGCACTTCAAGCGGGCCGAGAAGGCCGAACCACGGCCCAGCGCCCATCCGCCTGCGTCCCCTCGTTCAGCCTCCCCGCGGCACAGCCTAGGACGGGCGCTGACGGCCCGAGTCATCGCCGCGTCAGCGATACGACAGCGCGTTCGGGCACTCTTTGACTCGTCCCGGTTGGGGGACCGGGACAACACAACTTCTCGGGTCCGCGTCAGCGGATACGCGATCACTGGGGGTCGGGTGGCCCACACCGCAAGGTGTGGGCCACCCGTCTGTTTACGGGCCGGACCACCCCGCGAGGTCGCGTCGATCGTTCGCGACTCATTTCCCGGCGATCACGCTTTTCGATCGTCGGGAAATCAGGCGCGAGCGGTCGACTTCCAGGCGACCTCGCCCGCGACGCCGGAGGCGGCGCAATCAAACACTGTAGATGGCTTCGATGTCCTGCTTGTAGGTAGTGGCCACGACGGCCCGGCGCAGCTTGAGGCTCGGCGTCATCTCGCCGCCCGCCTCGGTGAAGTCCACCGGCAGGATGCGGAACTTCTTGATCGCCTCCGCTTTGGACACCGACCGGTTGGCCTCGTCCACCGCCGCCTGGATCTCGCCGCGCAGCGTCTCGTCGTCCACCATCTCGGCCACGGTCGCCGACGCCGGCTTGCCGTTCTGCTCCTTCCACGCCGGGAAGAACTCCGGGTCGATCGTGATCAGCGCGCCGATGAACGGCTGCGCGTCACCGACCACCATGCACTGGCTGATCAGCGGGTGGGCCCGGAGGCGGTCCTCCAGCACGGCGGGCGAGACGTTCTTGCCGCCGGCGGTGACGATGATCTCCTTCTTGCGGCCGGTGATCTTCAGGAAGCCGTCGTCGTCCAGCTCTCCGATGTCGCCGCTGTGGAACCAGCCGTCCTCCAGCGCCTCCGCCGTCGCCGGGCCGTTGTTCCAGTAGCTGCGGAACACGATGTCGCCCTTGATCAGGATCTCGCCGTCCTCCGCGATGCGCACCGAGGTGCCGATCACCGGACGGCCCACCGTGCCGACCCGGAACGCCGCCTCGGTGTTCACGCACGCCGCCGCGCTGGTCTCGGTCAGGCCGTAGCCCTCCAGCACCGGCACGCCGACGCCGCGGAAGAAGTGCGCCAGCCGTTCGCCGAGCGGCGCGCCGCCGGACACCGCCGCGATGCACCGGCCGCCGAGCGCCGCCTGGAGCTTGCTGTAGACGAGCTTGGCGAACACCGCGTGCTTGACCTTGAGCCCGATGCCCGCGCCGCCCGCGTCCAGCGACTGGCTGTAGGCCACCGCGGTCGCCTCGGCGGCGTCGAAGATCTTGCCCTTGCCCGCCGCGTGCGCCTTCTGCTTCGCGCCGTTGTAGACCTTCTCGAACACGCGCGGCACGGCGACCACGAACGTGGGCCGGAACGACTGCAGGTCCTGCACCAGGTTCTTCACGTCGGACGTGTGGCCCATGGTGACCCGGTTGTACACACCGCACACCGCGAGAGCGCGGGCCAGGATGTGCGCCAGCGGCAGGAACACCAGCAGCGTGTTGCCCGCCTGCATGAGCTGCGGGAACGCGACGTTCGCCCCGCGGATCTCGGACAGCAGGTTGCGGTGGGTCAGCTCGCAGCCCTTCGGACGGCCGGTGGTGCCGGAGGTGTAGACGATGGTCGCGGTGTCGTCCGCGCCGACCTCCTTGCGCCGGGCCCGCGCGTCGTCGTCGGACACCGAGGCGCCCAGCGCGGTCAGCTCGTCGATCGCGCCCGCCGCGTCACCGGAGGGGCCGTCGATCTGCCACACGTGCCGCACCTCGGGCAGGCCCGCCACCACCGAGTCCACCGTCGCGCGGTGGTCGGAGGTCTCCACGAACACGGCCTTGGCCGAGGAGTCGGACAGGATCCACTCGACCTGCTCGGCCGAGGAGGTCTCGTAGATCGGGACCACGACGCCGCCGGCGTGCCAGATGGCGAAGTCGAGGAGGGTCCACTCGTAGCGGGTCTTGGACATCAGACCCACCCGCTCGCCGGGCTGGATACCCGCCGCGACCAGGCCCTTCGCCACCGCGAGAACCTGGGCGGCGAAATCACGGGCGGTGACGTCAACCCATGTCCCGTCCACGCGGCGGCGGAAGCTGACGGCGTTGCCGAAGCGCTCCGCGTTCGCCCACACCATGTCGGTGAGGTTCTCCTCGGCAGCCACAGTGGCGGTGGCGGGGACGCTGAACTCGCGCACGTCGACCTCCGGACGTTTGTTTGTTACCGGTGGGGAAACTTAGCCTGTGATTCCGGCGATACACCAGGCTGGTGGGTAGTTCCGTAATCGTGTCGTGGCACTCTTCCCACCCGTGCCCAGTGTCGACGTCGTGGACGAGACGTTCCTCGCAGTGCCTCCGGCGGTGGTCGCCGCCGCCTTCGCCCCACCCTCGGCCTGGGCCGAATTCTGGCCCGACCTGACCCTCGACGTCTACGCCGATCGGGGCACTCAGGGGTTGCGCTGGACGGTAGCGGGTGCGCTGACCGGAACGATGGAGGTGTGGCTGGAACCCGTCCTGGACGGCACCCTGCTGCACTACTTCCTGCGCGCCGACCTGCCCGGCGACGCCTCCGACAAGCGGGTCCGGCGGGAGGTCCGCCGCCGCCAACTGGCCGCCAAAGAGGTCTCGCTCGGTCTCAAGTCGACCTTGGAAGACGGCCGGCCGCCCGGGATCGCGCCCGTCCTGCCGTAGATTTGGGTCCCGTGCGGGTTCACGTCGTCTCGGATGTCCATGGCAACGCGGAGGCCCTGGCCCGCGCCGGCGACGGCGCCGACGCCCTGGTGGTGCTCGGTGACCTGGTCGACTTCGTCGACTACTACGACCACGGCAAGGGCATCCTCGGCCGGGTGTTCGGCGCGGAGAAGGTCGAGGTGTTCGCCCGGCTGCGGCGCGGCAGGCTCGGCGCGGAGACGGTCCGCTACATGCGATCGCTCTGGGAGAGCCTGGACAACGCCGCCGACGTCGTCCAAGAGGCGATCATCGAGCAGTACACCGCGCTGTTCGGCGCGATGACCGCGCCCACCTACGCCACGCCGGGCAACGTGGACAGCCCCGAGCTGTGGCCGATGTTCGCCCGCGACGGCGTGCACGTCCTGGACGGGCAGGTCGCCGAGATCGGCGGGCTGAGGTTCGGCTTCGCGGGCGGCGCGCTGCTGCACCCCGGTTTCGTGCCGAGCAGGCGCGGTCCGTGGCGGCCCTACCTGCGCACCGAGGAGGAGTTCGGCGCGGCACTGGCGGGCCTGGGCGAGGTGGACGTGCTGTGCACCCACGTGCCGCCCGCGGTGGCCGAGCTGACCTACGACGTGGTGGCCCGCCGGCCGGAGCTGGGCTCCTCGTCGTTGCTGAAGGTGATCGAGCGCGACCGGCCCCGGTGGTCGGTGTTCGGGCACGTGCACCAGCCGATGGCGCGGCGGGTGCGGGTCGGCTGGACCGAGTGCGTCAACGTCGGTCACTTCCAGCGCAGCGGCACGCCCCACGTGCTGCATTGGTGAGCTGAACTACCGGGTAGCCTCCCCGACATGGCCGACGAGTCCACCCAGTCCATCGTCATCGAGGCGACGCCCGAGGAGATCGTGGCGGTCATCGCCGACTTCGACGCCTACCCCGAGTGGGCCAACGGCGTGAAGCGGACGGAGGTGCTGGAGGCCGGGTCGGACGGCCGCGCGGCCCAGGTCAAGTTCAACATCGACCAGGGCCCGATCAAGGACGAGTACGTGCTCGCGTACGACCAGTGGTCCACCGAGCGGATCTCCTGGCACCTGGTCAAGGGCCAGATGCAGAAGTCGCAGGAGGGCAGCTACGCGCTGACCCCCAAGGACGGCTCGACCGAGGTCACCTACACGCTGTCGGTGCAGCTGGTCGTGCCGATGATCGGCCTGTTCCGCCGCAAAGCCGAGAAGATGATCATGGACACCGCGCTCAAGGAGCTCAAGCGGCGGGTGGAAAACGCTGGATGAGCGCCCGCCTGCTGCTGTTCACCGGTAAGGGCGGGGTCGGCAAGACGACCTTGGCCGCCGCCACCGCCGCCGCGCTCGCCGCCGGTGGCCGCAAGGCGCTGGTCGTGTCCACCGATCCGGCGCACTCGCTGGGCGACGCGTTGGGCGTGTCGCTGTCCGGGCACGTCACCGAGGTCGACGGTGGCGGGTCGTTCACGGCACTGCACGCCGCCCAGATCGACCCCCGCGCGTTGGTCGACGACGCGTGGCGCGACCTGCGCGGACACCTGCGGACCGTGCTCGCGGGCGCGGGCGTCGACGAGCTGGACGCCGAGGAGCTGACCGTCCTGCCCGGCGTCGAGGAGCTGCTGGCGCTGTCCGAGGTGCAGCGGCTGGCGAGCTGCGGGCCCTGGGAAGTGGTGGTCGTGGACTGCGGTCCGACCGCCGAGACGTTGCGCCTGCTGGCGCTGCCCGAGGCGTTCGCGTCCTACCTGGAACGGCTGTTCCCGACCCACCGGCGGGTGGTGCGCGGGTTGCTGGCCGGTGTCGCCGGCAACAGCACGGTGGAGAAGTGGGACGCCACCGCCGACGCGTTGGGCAGGCTGGCGGCGAACCTGGAGCGGCTGCGCGGTCTGCTGACCTCGCCGACGACCAGCGTGCGGCTGGTGTTGACCCCCGAACGGGTGGTTGCGGCGGAGACCAGGCGGACCGTGACGGCGCTGGCGCTGCAGGGCATCCGGGTCGACGGCGTGGTGGCCAACCGGGTGGTGCCGCACCCCGGCGCGGGCCGCGGGCCGGCCGCCGCGTGGCTGCGCACCCGGCGGGCCGAGCAGGACGCGGTGCTCGCCGAACTGGCCGACCTCGGGTCGGTGCGCACGGTGGAGCACCGGGCCGCCGAACCCGTCGGCACGACCGCGTTGCTGGAGGTCGCCGACGGTCTCTACCAGGGGCGTGACCCGTTGGAGGGTTCCGCCGCCGCCGACGGTCCGCTGCTCGAAGTCGTGCGATCCGGCGAGCTGGAGTACACGTTGCGCATGGCGTTCCCGGTCGGCGATTCCGAGCTGGACCTGGCCCGGGTCGGTGACGACCTGGCCGTCACCGTGGACGGCAGGCGCCGGCTCGTCGCGCTGCCGTCGCTGCTCAAGCGCTGCCTCGTGACCGGCGCCGAGCTGGACGACACCGGGTTGGCGGTGCGGTTCGCACCCGACCCCGATCTGTGGATGCGGTGAGGCACGTGGACTCGAAGCTTGCCGACTCGAAGCTCGTCGAGGAGCTGCGCCTGCTGCTCGACGCCGCCGCCGAGCGGGCGCAGCCCTGGCTGCACCGGATGGCCGCCGAGGGCGAGCACGACACGAGAACGTGCGGCTGGTGCCCGTTGTGCAACGCGGTGGCGTTGGGCCGCGGTGACCGGTCGGAACTGGCGGCCAAGGCCGCCGAGCACGTGGCCGGCCTGATCGCGGTGCTGCGCGCGGCGTTGGCCGAGCCCGCGCCGCCGCCCGCCTCGGATGACCCGGGTGACCTGGGGGACTCGGGTGAAGAGCCGGCGCGGCCGGAGAAGCCGCGCGTCCAGCACATCCCGGTGGTGCGGCGGTCGCAGTGCTGACTGTCGGCGTCGACGTCGGCGGGACGAGCGTGCGTGCGGGTGTGGTCGACGGTGACGGCGCCGTGCTCGACACGGCACGTGCGGCCACGCCGAGCGGTGAAGAGGCGTTGGAGGAAGCGCTCTGCGCGGCCGTCGCCGAGCTGGCGTCCCGGCACCCGGTGTCGGCGGTCGGCCTGGCCGTGGCCGGGTTCGTGGACTCGGACCGGCGGACCGTGCGGTTCGCGCCGCACCTGGCGTGGCGGCAGGCGCCCGTCGCGGACCGGATCTCGAAGCGCGTCGGTATGCCGGTGGTGCTGGAGCACGACGCGAACGCCGCCGCGCTGGCCGAGCACCGGTTCGGCGCGGCGCGTGGCGCGAAGATCGCCGCGCTGATCGCGATCGGCACCGGGATCGGCGGGGCGTTGCTGATCGACGGCCACGTGTTCCGCGGCGGGTACGGCGTGGCGCCCGAACTGGGGCACCTGCGGCTGGTGCCGGACGGGCGGCCGTGCCCGTGCGGCAAGAACGGGTGCTGGGAGCGGTACTGCAGCGGCACGGCGTTGAGCACCACGGCGGTCGAGCTGCTGGCCCGGTACCCCGGTCTGTCGACGGTGCTGGCGCGTGAGGCGTTGGGCGACTCGCGGGCGGTGACCGGGCGGCGGGTGGCGGGCGCGGCGCGCGATGGCGACCCGTTGGCGCAGCGCGCGATGGCGGACCTGGCCCGGTGGCTGGGGGACGGGTTGGCGCTGGTCGCCGACGTGTACGACCCCGAGGTCGTGGTGATCGGCGGTGGCGTGTCGGAGTCCGCGCCGTTGTTCCTGGACGACGCCCGTGAGCGTTACGCGGCCGTGGTGACGGGGGCCGGGCACCGGCCGTTGGCGCGCATCCGGACCGCGCAGCTCGGTGACGACGCGGGGATCGTCGGCGTGGCCACGCTGGCGCGCGACCTGGCCGCGAAGACGGCCCGCAACGGGCGACGGCACTGACCGACGGGCACCCGCACCGGCACTGGCACTGGCACTGGCACTGGCCAGCGGGCACCGGCACTGGCCGCCGGTCGCGCGTAGCATCGCGGAATGCGGACCTCCGGCGCCGTAGCCGACATCCGGAGACCGGGGCCGCGCGACCACGACGTCCGCGGGCCCTGCGCGGATCCGGCGGTGTCCGGATGAGGACGGGCGCGGCGCGCGGGCACATCGGCCACTTCCACGAGACGGCGTTCTACGGCAGCGACGACGACTACCGGTCGATCGTCGTGCCGTTCCTGGACGGCGGTGTGTCGGCCCGCGAGCCCGTGCTGGTGGCGTGCCGGTCGGCCAACGAGCGGCTGATCCGGGATTCGGTGGCGGACGCCTCCGGCATCGTCTTCCTGCCCGCCGGTGACCAGTACGACCGGCCGACCGAGGCGATCCTGACGTACCGGAAGCTGTTCGCCGAGTACGCGGGGGCGGCGCAGATCCGGGTGGTGGGCGAGGTGCCGCACCCCGGCATCGGCGGGTCGTGGGACTGGTGGTCGCGGTACGAGGCGGCGGTGAACGAGGTCTTCGCCGAGGTCCCGCTGTGGGGGCTGTGCCCGTACGACCTGCGCACCACGCCTGCCCCCGTGCTGGCGGACGTCCTGCGCACCCATCCGCACGTGATCGGGGCGGACGGGGCACACGTGCGGAACCCGCACTACACGTCGTCCTGGGCGTTGCCGCCCGCCGAGCCCACGTCGCTCGAGTCCGAACCGCCCCTGGTCGAGCTGACCGACCCTTCGCCCGCCGAGGCGCGGCGTGCGGTGACGACGGCGTGCTCCGCCGTCCGCCTGAGCCGCGACGAGGTGGACGACATCGTGTACGCCGCCAGCGAGGCCGTCACCAACGCGCAGTACCACGGCAAACCGCCGGTGACGCTGCGCGCGTGGGCCGGCCGGGCGCACGTGCTGGTCGCCGTGACGGACCGCGGCAACGGCCCAACGTCACCCCTGGCGGGCCTCGTGCCGACCGACCGCTCCGCCACGGCCGGCGTGGGCCTCTGGCTCACCCACCGCACGTGCCGCGACGTCACCATGACCCGAGACCGGGACGGCTACACCATCCGCCTGACCGTCGGCCCCTGACCCGCGCGTGAGTCGAACACCCAGGCCCCGAGAGTCGAACCTCCAGGTCCCCTGAATTCAACGCTCAGGTACCCCGCTGGCCGACGTGAGTGTTGAACTCGGGCCCCCTGAGCGTTCGACTCTCGGGACCTGGAGGTTCGACTCTCGCGTGAGTCGAACGTTCGCGTTGGGTGTGTCGAACGTTCGGGTGCGGCGAGTTCTACGTTCGGCGGGGGTGGGTCACAGGACTGCGCCGTCGTCCCAGCCGGAGTCCGGTGGGGGGCCGCTGCGCATGCGGAGGATCAGCCAGCCGGCACCCGAGCACATCACGATCAGCGCCAGCGGCGTCCCGATCGCGCCGGTCAGGCCGAACAGGCCCGGCGCGACCAGCAGCACGACACCCAGCACGATCACCAGCAACGCGGCGATCGTCCCCGGCCGCAACGCGGGCAACGGCGGCGGCTCCGGCGGCACGTAGTGGTCGTTCGGGTCGTCCGAGTCCGGATCCGCGTCATCGTCGTCGGGCCCGTCCTCGACGGTCGCGACGGCGGGCTGCCCCTCGGGCCGCACCGGCCGCACGGGCTCCGCCTCGTCGTCCTCGTCCGGTTCGTCGTCGTCCGACCAGGCCTGCCTGCCCACGCCTTCGCGTTCCAGGCCCGCCACGATCTCGGCGAACGTCGCGTCGACGTCCTCCGGGCCGTCGGTCGAATCGCGTCGGGAGTTCATGGGCGTGCTCCAGCCCTCCGAGTCGTGAAGGCCAATCCTTCTGCCAGGGTTCATCGTCCCACGAGCCCGTTGTGTTGCGGATTACGGCAGCCGGTGGACCTTGGGACCGTACCGCCTTCGCGCGGGTCTTCGTTGTGTCTTGTGCCGTCGGCTCCGTAGGCTGGCGGCGGGGATCAAGCTCGTCGAGGAGGCGCTCCCAGCGGTGCTCTACTGGTTGATGAAACACATCTTTCTCGGGCCGCTCCTGAAGCTGTTCTTCCGACCCCGGATCATCGAGGGCGCGGAGAACATCCCCAAGGAGGGCGGCGCCATCCTGGCGAGCAACCACCTCGCGGTCTCCGACTCGTTCTTCCTCCCGCTGAAGCTGTCCCGCCGGGTCACCTTCCCGGCCAAGATCGAGTACTTCACCGGCAAGGGCCTCAAGGGCGCCTTGCAGCGCTGGTTCTTCTTCGGCGTCGGCCAGGTCCCGATCGACCGGTCCAGCGCGTCGGCCGCCCAGGGCGCGCTCGACACCGGCGTGCGGATCGTGCGCGAGGGCAAGCTGCTGGGCATCTACCCCGAGGGCACCCGGTCGCCCGACGGCCGCCTCTACAAGGGCAAGGTCGGCGTCGCCTGGATCGCGCTGGAGTCCGGCGCGCCGGTCATCCCGGTCGCGATGTTCGGCACGGACAAGGCCAACCCCATCGGCTCGAGGATGTGGAAGCCGTACCCGATCCGGATCAAGATCGGCAAGCCGTTGGACTTCTCCCGCTACGAGGGCCTGTCCGGCGACCGGTTCGTGCTGCGGTCCATCACCGACGAGATCATGTACGCCCTGATGGAGCTGTCCGGTCAGGAGTACGTGGACGTCTACGCGGCCAAGGCCAAGGAGGCGCAGGCCGCCCCGCAGCCCGCGAAAGCGGTCGATCGGCTGCCCGAGACGAAGGCGGGCTGAACGCCACCCCTAGGGTGGTGGTGTGCGGTTCTTCTACGACTGTGAGTTCATCGAAGACGGGGTGACGATCGACCTCGTCTCCATCGGAGTGGTCGACGAGGAAGGCCGCGAGTTCTACGCCGTGTCCACCGAGTTCGACCCGGCCAAGGCCGGTCCGTGGGTGCGCGCGAACGTGCTCAACCAGCTGCCGTCGCCCGCCAGCCAGGCGTGGCGCAGCCGGGAGCGGATCCGGAAGGACCTCCTCGACTTCCTCGGCGGCCCCAAGGCCAACCGGGACGACATCGAGCTGTGGGCCTGGTTCGCGGCCTACGACCACGTGGCGCTGGCGCAGCTCTGGGGCCCGATGCCGGCCCTGCCGCGCTGCCTGCCCCGGTTCACCCGTGACCTGCGGCAACGCTGGGAGGACGTGGGCAAACCCCGGTTGCCGCAGGCCCCGGCGGACGCGCATGATGCATTGGCGGACGCCCGGCACAACCTGGCCCGGTGGAAGGTGATCGAGACGGAACGGCTGCGCAAAGGTTTCGCACTCCGGTAACAGTCCGGTAATTGGACCCCTCGCTTGCTGCACCGATCCAGGGCGTGTCAGTCTTGGGTGACCCACGCCACGAGAAGAGATTGGCTAAGCAAATGCGCATTGGTGTGCTCACCGGCGGTGGCGACTGCCCCGGCCTCAACGCGGTCATCCGCGCTGTGGTCCGCAAGGGCATCGAGGCCCACGGCTGGGAGATCGTGGGGTTCCGGAACGGATGGCAGGGGCCGATCGAGAACCTGACCAAGCCGGTCGGGCTCGGTGAAGTCGAGGACATCCTCACCAGGGGCGGCACCATCCTCGGCTCGTCGCGCACCAACCCGTACAAGGTCGAGGGCGGTGTCGACCGGATCCGCGAGAACCTCGCCGCGAACAAGGTCGACGCGCTGATCGCGATCGGCGGCGAAGACACCCTCGGTGTGGCCAAGCGGCTGACCGACGACGGCATCGGCGTCGTGGGCGTGCCGAAGACCATCGACAACGACCTGGGCGCGACCGACTACACGTTCGGCTTCGACACCGCCGTGCACATCGCCACCGAGGCGATCGACCGGCTGCGCACGACGGCCGAGTCGCACCACCGGGCGCTGGTCGTCGAGGTCATGGGCCGGCACGCGGGCTGGATCGCGCTGCACTCGGGCCTGGCCGGCGGTGCGAACGTGATCCTGGTGCCCGAGCGGCAGTTCAGCGTCGACAAGGTGGTCGAGTGGGTGGAGCGGCGCTTCGAGCGCCAGTTCGCCCCGATCATCGTGGTCGCCGAGGGCGCGATGCCCGAGGGCGGCGCCGAGGTGCTGCACTCCGGTGAGAAGGACGCGTTCGGCCACGTGCGGCTGGGCGGCATCGGCACCTGGCTGGCCGAGGAGATCGCGGAGCGGACCGGCAAGGAGTCCCGCGCGGTCGTGCTGGGCCACGTCCAGCGCGGCGGCATCCCGACCGCCTACGACCGGGTGCTCGCCACCCGTTTCGGCCTGCACGCGGTGGACGCGGTCGCCGAGGGCGACTTCGGCGTCATGGTCGCGCTGCGCGGCACCGATATCGTCCGGGTGAAGCTGGCCGAGGCGACCGCGGAGCTGAAGACCGTTCCGATGGAGCGCTACGCCGAGGCCGAGGTCTTCTTCGGCTGATCGACACCTGTCCGTTCAGGCGCCCCGAACGCTGCGTTCGGGGCGCCTTTGCGTTGGCCGGGGTGTGCTGAACGTTGAACTCGGGTGTTCTGAACGTAGGACACACGCGTTCTGAACGTAGGACTCTCGCGGTTACTTCTTGGCGTAGTCGCGCAGGCCGGTGAAGTCGACCATCACGCACGTCTCGTTGCCGACGATCCAGGCGTCGTGGCCCGGTTCGATCATGACCGCGTCGCCCGGCCCGGCGTCGGCTTCGCTGCCGTCGTCCATGACGACGTGCATCCGGCCGGACAGGACGTAGCCGGTGTGGGCCGCCTGGCAGGACTCGGTGCCCGCGATCGGCTTCACGTCCTGCGACCACCGCCAGCCGGGCTCGAACTCCGCCCTGCCCACCGTGGTGTCACCGACGGTGACCAGATCGACGTGACCGTGCGGGAACTGCCGCACCTCGTCCGGATCGGTGAAGCTCTTCGCTTCGAGTACAGACATCGTCATCCCCTTCTAGGTGTTGTCAGCCCTGCACGACGGGGTAGATCTCGTCGGCCACGAGGCCGTGCGCCTCGCGGTGCACCCGGTGCGCCGTCTCCGCGTCCGGCGCGTCGACCAGGCAGAAGACCTTCCCGTCCTTCTCGTCGACCCAGTAGTTGAGGTAGTGGACGCCGTACTGCTCCTGGGTC
The DNA here is from genome assembly GCF_009769385.1 of Saccharothrix deserti. Lineage (GTDB taxonomy): Bacteria > Actinomycetota > Actinomycetes > Mycobacteriales > Pseudonocardiaceae > Actinosynnema > Actinosynnema deserti. The sequence goes on along the minus strand of NZ_ML775960.1, from coordinate 188,328 downwards.
CGGAGATCGGCGGCGTGGGCGTCGGCGACGTCCTTGACGCCGGCGCCCTCGGGGAGGCTGTTGTGCACGTCCATGAACAACATGGCGTCCTCCTGGAACTCGGGGAGGGGTAGGGGCGGACGGTAGCCGGCGGGGCGTTCCCAAACCGTTCCCACAGCGTTCCCACCAGCGTTCTTGTCGCGCCGGACGTATGGTTCCGCCATGCCAGCCACCTGCCGGGTGTGCGTTCTGGGCAGGTTTTCCGTCGCGGTCGACGGCAGACCCGTCCCCGGCAACGTGTGGCGGAACCGGCGGGCGGCCGACGTGGTGAAGCTGCTGGCCGTGGAACCCGACCACCGGTTGCACCGCGAGCAGGTGATGGACCGGCTGTGGCCCGATCTGCCCGTGGAGGCGGCGGGGGCGAACCTGCGCAAGGCGCTGTACTACGCACGGCGGGCGCTCGGGTGCGCCGACGCGGTCCGGTGCGAGGGGCGGATGCTGACGCTGTGGCCGTCCGGGGTCCTCGACGTGGACCTGGACCGGTTCGAGCGGGCCGCCGACGCCGCGTTGGCCTCGGGTGACGCCACGCGGTGCGCGCTCGCCGCCGCCGACTACCACGGGGACCTGCTCGCCGACGACCGCTACGAGTGCTGGGTGGCCGAGCCGCACGAGAAGGCCAAGGGCCGTTACGTCGCACTGCTGCGGGCCGCCGGCGACTGGACGCGGTTGCTCGAACTCGACGAGACCGACGAGGAGGCGCACCGCGCGGTGATGCGGCGGCACCTGGCCGCCGGCAACCGCCGTGAGGCGCTGCGCCAGTTCGAACGACTGCGCCACGCGCTGCGGGAGCGGATCGGCGTCGGGCCCGACGCGGAGACCATCGCGCTGTACGAGTCGGCGCTGGCCGTGGACGCGGCCGAGCCGCCGTCGCCGTCACAGCGGGCGGCGGTGGCGCTGGCCAACGGTCTGGTCGCGTTCGGGCGGCGCAACCTCGCCGAAGCCGAGCGGTTGGCGCGGCAGGTGCGGGTGCTGGCGCTGGACGCGGACCTCGGGCACGAACTGGGGGAGGCGTCGACCCTGCTCGCCCTCGTCGCGCACGCGCGGGGCACCTGGCACGAGCTGTTCCGGGAGGAGTTCGCGGAGTCCGTGCGGCACCAGACGCGGCCGGAGGTCTACGACGCCCACCTGTGCTTCCAGGAGTTCTACCTGTACGGACCGGAGGGCCACGACGGCGCCGAGTCGTTCGGCCGGGACCTGCTGGACATCGCGTCACGGGCGGGGTCGGCCTCGGGGCGTGCGCTGGCGTACCTGCTGCTGGGCGAGTTCGCGTTGCTGTCCGGGCACCTCGACAACGCGGTCAGCACCCTGGAGAAGTCGCTGCGCGAGGCCGAGCGCGCCGGGTGCGTCTCGGCGCAGTCCCTGGCGCTGGAACGCCGGGCCGAGGCCGAGACCCGGCGCGGCGACCGTGCCGCCGCCCGCGCCGACCTCGACCGCGCGCTGCCGCTGGCCCGGTCGTCGGGCATCCCGTCGCACCTGGTGATCCGCGTCCACGGTGTCCGCGTGCTCGCCGCGGACAGCCTCGGTGGGGCGCTCAGCGCGATCCGGGAGGCGGAACGCTGGCTCACCGAGGCGCCGCACGTGTGCGATCCGTGCTCCATGGGTTTCCGGATCGCGGCGGCGACGTCGTGCGCCGGCGCGGGCAACCCGAGCCGCGCCCGGCTGCACGTGGCGGAGGCGGAGCGGATCAGCGGGCTGTGGCAGGGCGGCCCGTGGTCGGCCGCGTTGTGGGAGGTGCGCGCGGAGGTGCGGCGCGCCGAAGGCCAGCGCGCCCAGGCGGCGGCGCTGTTCCTGGAGGCGGCCGAGCTGTTCGCGGCGATGCGCCGGCCGATCGAGGAGAGCAGGTGCCGCGCCGCCGCTGCCGCCTGTTAGGCGTGCGCCTCGGACCGCCGCCTCGGACCGCCGCCTCAGACCGCCCGCCTCAGACCGCCGAGAACGCGCCGAGGTGCAGGTAGGCGGCGAACGTGCCCAGCCAGTGCTCGGCGTAGTAGCCGTGGCCGAACACGTACCGCAGGCCGGTCTCCCGGTGCTCCTCGGCTGCCGTGCGGGCGAGGTCGGTGTACCGGTGCCCCTCGGGCAGCGCGTCGGCGATGGACCGCCACTGCCACGCCCGCGACAGCGCCAGGCCGACCAGGTGCGAGCCGTACGCGTCGCCCGGGTCGTCCACCGGCACCGGCTCGCGCAGCACCTTCCAGCGCGCGTCCTCCAGGTTCGGCAGGAACGCCTCGAACCACGCGGTGAACTCGTCGGCCGGCAGCACCCGCCGCACCAGGTCCGCCTCGGTCAGCGCGGGTGACAGGAAGTCCGCCGCGTCCGGCTCGAACCCGCCGTACCCGACGTCCTCCCGGTGCCACCGCAGCGCCGCCCCCGCGCACGCGGCGGCCAACTCCTCGTCACCCACGGCACGCGCCGCGTCGAGCACCAGCCCGGTCGCGAACGACGTGTTGCCGTGCGTGCCGGTCCGGACCGGCAGCCGCGCGCCGGCCACCTTGGCGAGATACCGGTCACGCAGGACCGCGCTCAACGGCCGCAGCGCCTGCGCCCACGGCGACTCCCAGGTGCGCAGTTCCGCGTCCAGCACCAACAGCCACGCCCACCCGTAGGGACGCTCCCAGAACCCGCCGCCGGGGCCGTCGAAGAACGCCGCCTCGGTCTCCGCGTTCTCCTCGGTGATCAACGAATCCAGCACCCGACGGGCCTCCGCCGCGCCCTCGACCTCCGGCCGCGACCGCAGCAGGCGGACCGCCAACCAGGTCTGATGCACGCACGAGTGCCAGTCGAACGACCCGGCGAAGATCGGGTGCAGGGTCCGCTGCGGCACCAGGTCGGCGTCACCGGCGATCACGTGCGACCAGTGCACCGGGTAGTCCCGCTGGACGTTCTCCACCGCCGTCGACAGCAGCCTGGCCGTCGTGTTGTCATCCATTCGGGTATCGGACATGGCGGACATCATGCACAGGATCATGCACAGCCGGACCCGCGCCCGTCTCTCTATGTGGACGGCTATCTTTAACGTGTGAACTGGACCGTGGACGTGCCCGTGGACACGCTTCCCGAGCTTCCGCCCCTCCCGCCCGAGCTGCGCACGCGGCTGGACGACGCGCTGGGCAGGCCCGCCGCCCAGCAGCCGGAGTGGCCGGACGCGGAGCAGGTGCGCCGAGTGCGCGCCGTGCTGGAGAGCGTGCCGCCGATCACCGTGCCCGCCGAGATCGACCGGCTGCGCGACAACCTGGCCGAGGTCGCCCGCGGCGAGGCGTTTCTGCTGCAGGGCGGCGACTGCGCGGAGACGTTCGCGGACAACACCGAGCCGCACATCCGCGCGAACATCCGGACCCTGCTCCAGATGGCCGTCGTGCTCACCTACGGCGCCAGCCTGCCGGTGGTGAAGATCGGCCGCATCGCGGGCCAGTACGCCAAGCCGCGCTCGTCCGGCATCGACGCGCTCGGCCTGCCGTCCTACCGCGGCGACATCGTCAACTCGCTGGTACCCACGCCCGAGGCGCGCGTGCCGGACCCGTCGCGGATGATCCGCGCCTACGCCAACGCGGGCGCGGCGATGAACCTGCTGCGCGCGATGACCAGCGCCGGCATGGCCGACCTGCACCGGCTGCACGACTGGAACAAGGACTTCGTCCGCCAGTCGCCCGCCGGCGAGCGGTACGAGGCGCTGGCCGCCGAGATCGACCGCGGCCTGCGGTTCATGTCGGCGTGCGGCGTGAACGACGCGTCGCTGCACACCACCGAGATCTTCGCCTCGCACGAGGCGCTGCTGCTGGACTACGAGCGGGCGTTGCTGCGCCTGGACACCGGCGGTGACGAGCCGAAGCTGTACGACCTGTCGTCGCACTTCCTGTGGATCGGCGAGCGGACCCGGCAGCTGGACGGCGCGCACATCGCGTTCGCCGAGCTGCTGTCCAACCCGATCGGCCTGAAGATCGGCCCGACGACCACGCCGGAGATGGCCGTCGAGTACGTCGAGCGGCTCGACCCGCACAACCAGGCCGGCCGGTTGACCCTGATCAGCCGGATGGGCAACGGCAAGGTGCGCGACGTGCTGCCGCCGATCATCGAGAAGGTCGAGGCCTCCGGTCACCGGGTCATCTGGCAGTGCGACCCGATGCACGGCAACACGCACGAGTCGTCCACCGGCTACAAGACCCGGCACTTCGACCGGGTGGTGGACGAGGTGCAGGGCTTCTTCGAGGTGCACCGCAGGCTCGGCACCCACCCCGGCGGCATCCACATCGAGCTGACCGGCGAGGACGTCACCGAGTGCCTGGGCGGCGCCCAGGAGATCTCGGACACCGACCTGGCCGGCCGCTACGAGACCGCCTGCGACCCGCGGCTGAACACGCAGCAGTCGCTGGAGCTGGCGTTCCTGGTCGCGGAGATGCTGCGCAGCTGACCGCACGCCCCTGACAGGCCGGTGGCCCCGACTCCGCGGAGTCGGGGCCACCGTCGTTCTCAGCGCGTTTCAGCCCCGGTCACAGGGCGATCAGCGTGATCCTGGTGTCCTTCGGCACGCGCTCCCCGGCCCGCACGGACTGGTTGACCACGCGGGCCTGGTCGCGGTCGTTGAACTGGACGTCGACCTTGAGGCCCGCGTCCTCCAGGATCTCCTTCGCCTCCTTGACCCGCTTGCCCTCGACCTGGGGCACGGTCACCGAGTCCGCCGACACGATGACGGTCACCCGGCGGTTGTTCGGGGGCAGGTTCGTGCCCGCCGGCGGGTCGGTGCGGATCACCTTGCCCCCATCGACCTTGTCGGAGAACTCCTCCGGGCCCTCGACCGGTTCGAACCCGGCCGCGCTGAGCTCGGCGAACGCCTCGTCCTTCGACTTGCCGATCACGCTCGGCACCGGCTTGGGCTGCGCGCCCTTGCTCAGCACGATCGTCACGGTCGAGCCGATCGGCACCTCCGTGCCGGGCGAGGGCTTCAGCGTCACCACCTTGCCCTTGGGCACGCGGTCGCTGAACGCGTCCTCGGCGGGGTTCAACTGGGACTTCAACCCGACCGACGTGATCTCCCGCTCGGCCACCGGGATCTCGACACCGGGGCTGATCTGCGGCACCACCGGCTTGCCCGCGGACACCACGATCCGCACCAGGTCGCCCTGGGTGGCCTTGGACCCCGCCGGCGGGTCGGTGCTGAGCACCTGACCCTTGGGCACGGTGTCGCTGTTCTCGGTCCGCACCGTCTGCTTGAGCGAGGCTTCCTCGACCATCGCGATGGCCGCGGCCTCGTCCTGGCCGACCAGGCTCGGCACGGTGGTGGTCCGGCCGATCGCCAGCCACCAGCTGGTGACGCCGATGAGGACCGCGGCCACCACCACGACGCTGAGCCACGTGATGAACTGCCTCTTGCTGCGCGCCCGCATCTCCTCGTACTGCTGCTCGGGCGTCTTCTTCTTCGGCGGTCTCTTGGGGCGCACACGGGCCGGCGCGGGCTGCGGCGCGGCGGCGTTCGGGTTGGCGGCGTTCGGGTTGGCCGGCGGCAGGAAGTCCGCCCGCGGGATCGCCCTGGTGCCCTGGGGGCCGGACGACGCCGGCGTGAGCGGGTTCGGCCGGTGCACCGGCACGGTCGGGTCGGCGAACGGCGCGCCCGCGCCCACCCGCACCGGTTCCACGCGCAACGTCTGCTCGGCCGGGCTCGGCGGCGCGGGCACGTGCTGCGTCGCCTGCTCCACCGCCGCCGCCACGGGCACCGGCACGTCAACGCTCGCGATGCCGAGCTTCGCCCGCGCCGTCTCCACCTCGGACAGGAACGACTCGGCGTCCGCGGGCCGCAGGAACGCCTCCTTGCGGGTCGCCCGGCGCACCAGCTCGGCCACCTCGGCGGGCACGTCCGGCACCGCGGGCACCTCGTCGTTCACGTGCCGGTAGGCCACCGAGATGGCGTTGTCGCCCACGTACGGCGGCGTGCCGGTCAGCATCTCGTAGAGCAGCACGCCCGCCGAGTACACGTCGCTGCGCGCGTCCGTGGTGCCCGTGGTGACCTGCTCGGGCGAGAGGTAGGCGACTGTGCCCAGGATCATCGTGTCGCTGGTCACACCCACCGTGGACACCGCCCGGACGAGGCCGAAATCGGCCACCTTGACCGTGCCGCCCCGACCGATGAGCACGTTCTCCGGCTTCACGTCCCGGTGCACGAGGTCGGCCCGGTGCGCGGCGGCCAGCGGTGAGAGGACCTTCTCGATCACCGTGAGCGCCAGCGGCACGTCCAGCTTGCCGCGCGCGTTGAGCAGGTCGCGCAGCGTGCCGCCCTCGACCAGCTCCATCACCAGGTAGACCCGGTCCTCGTCCACGCCCTGGTCGTGGACCTGCACCACGCCGGGGTGGTGCAGTTTCGCCGCGGCCCGCGCCTCGCGCTCGAACCGCGCCACGAACTGCGGGTCGGCCGAGAACCTCGGGTCCATGACCTTGATGGCCACTGTGCGCTCCAGGCGCGTGTCCACACCGCGGTACACGGTGGACATGCCGCCCCGCGCCACCAGGGTGCCTACCCGGTAGCGTTGTTCGAGCAGCCCGCCGATCACGTTCGTCGCCGACCTTTCCACAGCCGTGGATCGTACGGTGGGGTGATGCCGACCGATGCTGTGCGCTCGAGCATCCCACGCGCGCGTGTGGGATCCGCGTCAAACTCGGGCGAAACAGGGGGTGTCCCCAAGCCAACCCCTGGGTGTACCGCCACCACCCGGTTGGCGCAGGGCGTCGTTCCCGCCGTTGTGGCATCGTGACGCACGTGAGTGCGATTCCTGCCGCTGCGGATGTGCTGGCTCCCGACCTGGAGGTCCTGCCCCTCCCCGAGGTCGCCGAGCGTCTTGCCCTACCGATCAACCGTGTCCACCAGTTGCTGCGCGACGGTCAACTGCTCGCGGAGCGCCGGAACGGTGTCCTCGTCGTCCCCGCCGAGTTCCTCGCCGCCGGAGGCGTGGTCAAGGGGCTGCCCGGCACCATCACGGTGCTGCGCGATTCCGGCTTTTCAACCGATGAGATCCTCCGGTGGCTGTTCACCGAGGACGACACCCTGCCCGGCACGCCGATCGAGGCGTTGCGCGGCGACCGAGGCCGTGAGGTGAAGCGGCGGGCACAGGCCCTGGGTTTCTGACCGACCCGCACCACCCCGACGACCTACGACGTCCGGGCGGCTCCCTTCACCGGGAGTCGTCCGGACGTCGCGTTTCCGGGGTGTGGCCACCCGGGTTTTCCGCCTGTGACGGGGGAATCGCGCGACGGGCCGTTCCGTTGGACGGCCCTGTTCCGCCGCCTCAGCGACCGGTGACCCGAGCCACCAGCGCCCGCGCGAAACCGGGCACGGCGACCGCCAGCCGCCGCGAGTTCGGCACCACCACGCGCCGGTCCAGCACCTGGTAGTCGGCCGCCGCGATCTCGTCCAGGATCCCCCGGTACAGCGTCAGCGCGGTCCGCACGCACGGCCGGGACACGGGCTTCAGCATCGGCACGCCCACCTCGGCCTCCCGGTACACGGCCAGCGTGTGCGCGACGAGGTGCCGGAACACCCGCCGCACCCGCTGGTCCGACTCGCCGGTCCGCCGGCACCGCACCAGCAGCTCGCGGTCGACGCCGTAGGCCGTCAGCACGTCCTCCGGCAGGTAGAGCCGGCCCCGGTCGAGGTCTTCGCCGACGTCGCGCAGGAAGTTCGTCAACTGGAACGCGCGGCCGAGCGCGGCGGCGGACGGTTCGGCTTCCGCACGAGGCACGACCGTCCCGAACACGGGCAGCAGTTGCAACCCGATCACCGCCGCCGACCCGTGCATGTACCGCTCCAGCGCCGGGAAGTCCGGGTACGACGTGACGGTCAGGTCCATCCGCATCGACGCCAGGAAGTCGCTGAACAGCGAGGTGTCGATCGAGTACCGGTGCGCGGTGTCCGCCAGAGCGGCGAGCACCGGGTGGCCGGTGGGGCGACCCGTCAGCTCGTCGGCCAGCTGCGCGTCCAACAGCTTCAGCTCGGCCGCCGGGTCGGCCGACTCGCCGCTGTCCACGATCTCGTCGGCCCATCGCGCGAACCCGTACAGGGCGTGTACGGCGGGGCGCTGTGACGCGCTGAGCATCCGCGTGGCCAGGAAGAACGTGCGGCCGTGCCGGGCGTTCAGCTCGCGGCAACGGGCGTACGCCGCGGCCAGATCCGTCACGCGTACCTGCCGGACAGCTTCAACGGGTCGGGCTTGGTCAGCGACACGCAGGCCAGCGCGGACACCACCGCGACCATCGCCAGGTAGACCCACGAGTACAGCGCCGTGTCGCCGTTGGGGAAGGTCACCAGCAGCAGCCAGGTGGAGAAGAACGCCGCCGCCTTCAGCCCCGTCGTGGTCCACGGCAGCGCCGCCGCCATCACCAGCGGCCAGCTGAAGTACCAGGGCAGCGTGGCGGGGGAGAGCAGGGCCACGGCCAGCATGGTGATCGCGGCGCGGCGCACCGCCTCGGGCCCGCCGTCCTGCGCGGCCCGCCACTGCCGCCACGCGATGTAGATCAGCAGCACGGAGCCGAGGCCGCGGGCGATGGTCATGAACCAGCCCGGCTCGACCCGGACGAACCCGCTGACCACGGTGTGCGCGAAATCGCCGACCGCGCTGGGCAGCGACAGCCAGTTCACGATCGTGGACGACGAGCTGAGCGCCGGGATCCAGCCCAGGTCCAGCCCGGACACGACGGTGGCCGCGGCGAACACCGCGACGAACGTGACCACACCGCCCGCGATGGCCTTGCCGAGCTGCGCCGCCCGCGTGCCGTCCAGCCGTCGTGCCCACACCAGCACCAGGAACGGCAGCGCGACCACGGCGGTGGCCTTCACCGCGAACGCCAGCGTCACCACCGCGATGCCCAGCACGTGCCTGCGGTCCAGCACCAGCAGCACGCCGGCGGCCAGCAGGCCGACCATCAGCAGGTCGTTGTGCGCGCCGCCGATGAGGTGCACCAGCATCAACGGGTTCGCGGCGGCCACCCACAGCGCGATCGCGGGCCGTCCGCCGAGGTGGCGGGTGAGGCCGGGCAGCGCCCAGCACAGCAGCACCAGGCCGATCGCGAGCACCATCCGCATGATCACCACGCCGCCGATGACGCTGCCGCCGGTCGCCCACACCACGCCCTGGGCGAGCATGAGGAACAGCGGCCCGTACGGCGCCGGGGTGTTCTGCCAGACCCAGCTCACGTTGTCCGACAGCGGGCTCTGCAGCACCGCCGGGCCGACCGAGTAGGGGTCGAGGCCGTTGAGCGCGAGCTGGCCCTGTGCCAGGTAGCTGTAGATGTCCTTGCTGAACAGCGGCGGCGCGAACAGCAGCGGCAGCGTCCAGGCCACGATCGCGGTGAGCACCGCGGCGCTGCCGACGTGCCCGTTGCGCACCATCCGGCCCAGCCTGACCCACGACCAGATCACCATGCCGAGGCCGACGTAGAGGACCGCGGTGGCGAGGTCGTGGCCGTGGCCGTACCGGATCCAGCTCAGCGAGGTGTCGGCGAGCAGCGGGTCGTGCTTGAGGATCGCGCCCGCGCCGGTGCCGCCCAGGGCGAGCAGCATGACGCCGCCGACGCCGAGCAGGATCGTGCGGATGGGGATGCCGCCCGGATCGGGTCGGTCCGAGCCCGCGCGGTCCGGAACCTGGGTAGCCGACGACCGCACCGGCTCGACAGGTGCGGCGCTCGATCGTGGAAAGGACGGGGTCGCGGCCATCGCGGCAACATCGTCGCACAACGGCTGCGAGGTCCGGCACGTGATGGCGCAGTCTGGTGACAGGCTCGTAACACCCGGAGGGATCCTCGCACGGGCGGGTCACTCGGGGGAGTGACCACATGGAGTATTCGGTGTGCGGATCGGGATCGGTTCCACCTGCGCGGAGGTCTGGCGGATCGCCCGATGAGGGCCATAATTCAACGCATGTCCAATGCGGTCGGCGTCGATCGCCTGCGCGTGGTGCGCGGCGGTCGTGAGGTCGTGCGCGGTGTCGGGTTCGACGTGCCGCGCGGCTCGGTCACCGGGCTCCTCGGGCCGAGCGGGTGCGGCAAGACGACGTTGCTGCGCGCCGTGGTCGGTGTCCAGGTGGTGGCGTCGGGCCGGGTGACCGTGCTCGGCCACCCGGCGGGCAGCGCGGTGCTGCGCGACCGGATCGGCTACTCGACGCAGAGCCCGTCGGTGTACGCGGACCTGACCGTGGCGGAGAACCTCGCCTACTTCGCGTCGATCCTCCGCGCACCGCGCGGCGACGTGGACCGGGTGCTCGAAGAGGTCGGCCTGAAGGGCAACGCCGACCAGCTCGTGACCACGCTGTCCGGTGGCGAGAGGGGCCGGGCGAGCCTCGCGGTGGCGTTGCTGGGCAAGCCCGAGGTGATCGTGCTGGACGAGCCGACCGTCGGCCTGGACCCGGTGCTGCGCGAGGACCTGTGGCTGCTGTTCCACCGGCTCGCCGACGCGGGCGCGGCGCTGCTGGTGTCCAGCCACGTGATGGACGAGGCGGCCCGGTGCGACCGGCTGCTGCTGATGCGGGACGGCGCGCTGCTCGCCGACGACACCCCGGACGCGTTGCGCGCGCAGACCGGGACTCAGGACCTGGAGCAGGCCTTCCTGGCGCTGGTACGGCAATGAAGGGGTGACGGCGATGAAGGGGTTGCGGCGATGAACACCCTGGCCACCGCGAAGCGGATCCTCACCCAGCTCCGGCACGACCACCGCACCGTGGCGCTGATGGTGCTCATGCCGTCGTTGCTGCTCGTCCTGCTCCGGTACGTGTTCGACTCGGAGCAGATGTTCAACAGGGCGGCGCCCGCGCTGCTCGGCGTCTTCCCGTTCACGATCATGTTCATCGTCACGTCGATCACCACCCTGCGGGAACGGCTCACCGCCACGTTGGAGCGGCTGATGACGATGCCGATCGGCAAGGTCGACCTGCTGCTCGGCTACGCGGTGGCGTTCGGCCTGGTGGCGGTGGTGCAGGTCGCGTTGGCGGCCACGGTCGCGTTGACCTGGCTGGGGTTGGAGATCAGCGGCTCGGTGTGGCTGTTGCTGGTCATCGCGGTGCTGGACGCGCTGCTCGGCATGGCGTTGGGCCTGTTCGCCAGCGCGTTCGCCCGCACCGAGTTCCAGGCCGTGCAGTTCATGCCCGCGATCGTGATGCCCCAGGTGCTGCTGTGCGGGCTGTTCGTGCCGCGCGACCAGATGGCGACGGTGCTGAACTGGATCTCCGACGTGCTGCCGCTGTCCTACGCGGTCGACGCGCTGACCCAGGTCACGACGTCCTCCGAAGTGGACGGAACGCTGATCCGGAACCTGCTGGTCATCGCCGGGTGTGCGCTGTTGGCCTTGCTGCTGGGCGCCGCGACCTTGCGCCGACGGACCCCGTGATCCGCTGGGCGGCGAGCCTGCCCGAGATCAGCACCGGCGGCACGCCCACACCCGGCGTGGTGCCGCAGCCGGCCAGCACGGCGTTGTCCAGCACCAGGTTGCGCGGCCGGAACGGGCCGGTCTGGGCGAACGTGTGCGCGGCCGAGAACGGCGTGCCGGCGGCCAGGCCCATCGCGGCCCAGTCGTTCGGCGTGACCAGGTGCTCCACCTCGATCGCGTCGCCGAACCCGGTGAGCCCGCGCGCCTCCAGCACGCCCACCAGCTCGTCCCGGTAGGCGGGGCCGACGCGTTCCCAGTCGACAGGGCCGGTGCGCAGGTTCGGCGCGGGCGCCAGCACGAACATGCCCTGCCCCGGCGGCGCGGTGACCAGCAGCGACGGATCGCTCATCAGCGTCCCGCGGCGGGTCAGCTCGTCGAACGTCCGCTCCCACTCGTGGCCGAAGAACAGCGTGTGGTGGGCCAGCTCCGGCCACGTCCGGTCCACGCCCGCGTGCAGCACGACCGCCGACGGCGACCACGTCACCGGCAGCGGGCGGCGCGGGCGGTGGCCCAGCAGGCGGTACGACATCGGCAGGTCCGGGGTGAGCACCACCGCGTCGCACGGGATGCGCTCACCGTGCGACGTGCGCACGGCGGTGACCCGGCCGCCGATGCGTTCCAGCCAGGCCACCGGGGTCTGGAACCGCAGGTCCGCGCCCGCGTCCCGGGCGGCAGCCGCCAACGCGTCCGGCAGCGCGCGCATCCCGCCGTGCGGGTAGTAGACGCCCGCGATCGTGTCCATGTACGCGATGACGCCGTACGCGGCGAGGGCCTTGCGGGGCGGCACGCCCGCGTACAGCGACTGGAACGAGAACACCCGCTGCAACCGCTCGTCGTGGACGAAACGCGCCACCGACGGACCCAGCCTGCCGAACCCGCGCAACGCGGCCAGCTTCGCCAACTGCGGCGTGAGCAGGGACAACGGCGAGTCGAAGTTCGCACCGATGAACGAGTCGCGCTCCACCCGGTACAGCTCGGTCAGCCAGCGGCGCAGCGCCCGGTACCCCTGCGCCTCGCGCGGACCGGCGAACCGGCGCACCTCGGCCTCCATCGCCTCCGCGTCCGCGTGCACGTCCAGCGTGCTGCCGTCGGCGAAGCGGGCCCGGTAGGCGGGGTCGACCGGGCGCAGGTCGAGCCGGTCGCGCAGCGAGTCGCCGACCGCGTGCAGCGCCTCGTCCACCAGCTCCGGCATGGTCAGCACGGTGGGGCCGGTGTCGAACCGGTAGCCGCCCAGGTCCAGCCGCCCGGCCCGGCCGCCGGGCACGGCGTCGCGCTCGACCACGGTGACCCGGCGACCCGCGCCGAGCAGGTGCAGCGCCGCCGACAGCCCGGCCAGCCCCGCGCCGACCACGACGACGTGGTCCGTCCGGCCGGTGACCGTGCGCATCGTCAGGAGGTCCGCTTCGTGGCGCTGATCGCCAGCTCCGCCAGCCGCTCACCGGCCGGTTCGGCGATCGGCGCGCGGTTCAGGGCGGTGAGGGCCGACTCGGTCAGCTCGGCGATCCGCTCCTCGACCGCGTCCACCGCGCCGACCTCGCGCAGCCGGGCGCGCACCTCGTCCACCATGGCCACGTCCAGGTCCGGCTTGCCCAGCGCCTCGTGCAGCACGTCCGCGCCGAACTCCATGCCCAGCGCCACCAGCAGCGTCCGCTTGCCCTCGCGCAGGTCGTCACCCGCGGGCTTGCCGGTCACCGCCGGGTCGCCGAACACGCCGAGCAGGTCGTCGCGCAGCTGGAACGCCACCCCGATGTCGGTGCCGAACGAGCGCAGGCCGTCCACCAGCTCCGGTGAGCCGCCGCCGATCGCCGCGCCCATGTGCAGCGGGCGTTCCACGGTGTACGCGGCGGTCTTGAGCCGGTCGATGCGCAGCGCGGCGTCCGGCGAGCTGTCGCCGCGTGCCTGGGTGAGCACGTCGAGGTACTGGCCGGCCAGCATCTCGGTGCGCATGTCCCGCCACGGCAGGCTCAGCCGCTGGAGGGCGTCGGTGGGCAGGCCGGCCGCGAACAGCATGTCGTCCGCCCAGGCCAGCGCCACGTCGCCGATCAGCACCGACGCGGCCAGCCCGAACCGCTCCGGTTCGCCCAGCCAGCCCTCGGCACGGTGCTTGCGCGCGAACCGGACGTGCACGGTCGGCATGCCCCGGCGGGTTTCCGAAGCGTCCATCAGGTCGTCGTGCACCAGGGCGCAGGCCTGGATCAGCTCCAGCGAGCTGACCGCCGTGAGCACGGCCTCCGCGAGCTCGCCCTCCGGGTCGCCACCCGCGGCCCGCCAGCCCCACCAGGCGAAAGTCGGCCGGATCCGCTTGCCTCCGCCGAGGACGAAGTCGGCCAGCGCGTCGACGGCGCTGGTGAAGTTCTCCTCCATGCGCGCACCCAGTGCCCGGCGGTCGGCCAGATAGCCTGCCAACGCTTCGTCGACGTGCTTGGGCAGTTCGAGGTCCAACGGGTGGGGCGGCACCCGTCTATGGTCACCTCTGCTGCCGGCGACCGCCCAACCGGGGGGTTCGTCTCATCAAGTGAAAGGGCTCTCCCACTGTCCGGACGTACCTCTAGGCTTACCGGCATGACGTCGGTGGTCGAACGCCTGCGCGGGGGCTCCCCCGTGTTCTCCGTCGAGTTCTTCCCGCCCCGCGACGAGGCGGACGAGACCGTGCTCTGGCGCGCGATCCGCGAGCTGGAAGCCTTCGACCCGGCTTTCGTGTCCATCACCTACGGCGCCGGTGGGTCGTCGCGCGACCGGACCATCCGCACCACCGGCCGGGTGGCGCAGGAGACGACCCTGCTGCCGATGGCCCACCTGACCCTGGTCAACCACTCGGTGGCCGAGCTGCGCAACGTGATCGGCTGGTACGCGGCGGTCGGCGTGCGCAACATCCTCGCCGTGCGCGGCGACCCGCCCGGCAACCCGAACGCCGAGTGGGTGCCCCACCCGGAGGGCCTGACCTACGCCGAGGAACTGGTCCGGCTGTGCCGTGAGCTGGGCGACTTCTGCGTCGGCGTCGCGGCGTCACCGTACGGCCACCCCCGGTCGACGAACCTGGACGAGGACACCAAGTACCTGGTGCGGAAGATCCGTGCGGGCGCCGACTTCGCGATCGCGCAGCTGTTCTTCCAGCCGGACGACTTCCTGCGCCTGCGTGACCGGGTGGCCGCGCTGGGTTGCGACACCGTCCTGATCCCCGGCCTCATGCCGTTGACCACGCCGCGGACGTTGGCGAAGACGGAGGAGCTGTCGGGCGCGCCCGTGCCGGATTCGCTCGCCCGGCGGCTGGACCCGTACGTGGACGACCCGGTGGGGTTCCGCAAGGCCGGTATCGACGTGGTGACGGAGATGGGGGAGCGGCTGCTCGCCGAGGGCGTGCCGTGCCTGCACTTCTACACGTTCAACCGGTCGAAGGCGACCCGCGAGATCGTCGGCCGCCTCGGCCTGGTGCCCGCTCGCGCTTGAGGTTGACGGCCTCGGTGTCGTGGTCGGTGAACCGCGACACCGAGGATCACTGCTCGGCGGCGTGGTGGCTATTCAAGCGACTTGGCTGCGGCGGTGGGCGACGATCGCCAGGATCAGCACGATCAGTGCCGCCCCACCGGTCAAGCCGGCGACCAGCATCGTCCACCCGAAGTACGACACCGAGTTCTCACCGGCGTACCGGACCGTCGCCGTCAGCATCGACGCCTGACCGGGTTTCGGGGACCACGCGATGGTCGCGTCGTCCTCTTCTCGCCCGTTCGTGTCGATGATTTCACCCGGGAAGCTGATCTTCACCTGGATGTCGGCGCGTTCCGGCGGCACCTGCGTCAGGTCCACCGAGCCCGACAGCGTCACCAGGTCGCCCGACCGCCGGAACGTCAGCTGGTACCGGCTCGACGAGGCGCTGGTCGCCGCCGACAGCGTCCGCACCTCGTCGAACGTCAACCCGTTGAAGAACAGCTGCGTGCCGACGTAGTCGTCGACCTTGTACGGCTTGGTGGTGACCCGGCTGGCCAGCTCGTTCGGCACCTTCAGCTGCGGGCCGGGGTCGTTGTCCTGGGTCGGCGGCGTGGCGGCGGTGATCTCGCCGGACACCCGGTCGTCCTGGGACAACGCCATGGCGGCGTGCAGCCGGACGCACCCCGTCAGCGAGAACAGCGCGAGGAGGAACACCGGCAGCAGGAGCGCGGAGGCTCTGGACACCAGGTCATCCTGCCGGCAGCGGTCAAAAGTTGACCGGCGGGACACGGTCGTGAGCCTGGCTAATTACCTGTTGGAGGGACACGGCCCGCAGGTAACGTGCGGCGCATGTCAACCTCCTCCTCGGCCGGCGTGCACGGCATCAGCAACCAGTTCGTGGCCGACTACGCGGCAGCGGACCCGTTGACCGCCACGTTCATCGGCAAGCCCGGCTACGACGACCGGCTGACCGACTACTCGCCGGAGGGCCACGCCGCCCGCGAGGAGTTGGCCCGGAGGGCGCTCGCGGCCATCGCCGCGGCCGAGCCCGCGGACAAGTCGGAGGCCGACGCGAAGGCCGTGTTCCAGGAGCGGGTCGGCCTGGACGTCGAGCTGCACGAGGCCGGCCTGGTGGAGGGCGCGCTCAACGTCATCGCCAGCCCCGTGCAGGCGCTGCGCGAGGTGTTCGACCAGATGCCCGCCGAGACCGCCGACGACTGGGCCGTGATCGCCAAGCGGCTCACCGCCGTGCCGGACGCGGTGGCGAACCTGCGCGCGGGCCTCGCCTACTCCGCCGACAAGGGGCGCGTGTCGGCGTTGCGCCAGGTCAGCCGGGTCGCCGAGCAGTGCGACCGGTGGGCGGGCCGTTCGGGCGGCAGGTCGTTCTTCGCCGACCTGATCGCCGAAGCCCCGGCGGACGGCGCGCTGCGCACCGACCTGGAGGCGGGCGCGAAGGCCGCCGCCGAGGCGTACGGGGACCTGGCCGTGTTCCTGCGCGACGACCTCGCGCCCAAGGCCCCGAAGAAGGACGCCGTCGGCGAGGACATCTACCGGCTGCAGTCCCGCTACTTCACCGGCTCCCGCTTCGACCTGGCCGAGGCCTACGAGTGGGGCTGGGCGGAGTTCAGCCGCATCGAGACCGAGATGAAGCAGGTCGCGAACCGGATCAAGTCGGGCTCCACGCTCGCCGAGGCCGCCGCCGCGCTGGACGCCGACCCGCGCTACCTGGTGCACGGCAAGAACGGCCTCCAGTCGTGGATGCAGGAGCTGTCCGACAAGGCGCTGAGGGACGTCCGGGGCGTGCACTTCGAGTTGCCCGACGAGCTGATGAAGCTGGAGTGCCGCATCGCGCCGCCCGGCGGCGGCGTCGGCGCGTACTACACCAGTCCCACGCCGGACTTCACCCGACCCGGCCGCATGTGGTGGTCCGTGCCGGAGGACAAGGAGGAGTTCTCCACCTGGCGCGAGGTCACGACCGTCTACCACGAGGGTGTGCCCGGCCACCACCTCCAGATCGCCACGGCCGTCTACCAGGCGGAGAAGCTGAACGAGTTCCAGCGGCTGCTGTGCTGGGTGTCCGGCCACGGCGAGGGCTGGGCCCTGTACTCCGAGCGGCTGATGCGCGAACTCGGCTACCTCGACGACGACGGCGACCTGCTCGGCATGCTCGACGCGCACCTGTTCCGCGCGGCGCGGGTGATCATCGACATCGGCATGCACCTGGAGTTGGAGATCCCCAAGGGCACCGGCTTCCACGAGGGCGAGCGGTGGACCCCGGACCTCGGCCTGGAGTTCATGCTCACCCGCACCATCACCGACCCGGCGCACGTGCGCGACGAGATCGACCGCTACCTGGGCTGGCCCGGCCAGGCCCCGTCGTACAAGCTGGGCGAGCGGCTGTGGCTGGCGGCCCGCGACGAGGCCCGCGCCCGGCACGGCGACGCGTTCGACCTCAAGATCTTCCACACGCAGGCCTTGGAAATGGGCGCCATGGGGCTGGACACTCTTCGTGAGCGGCTCGCCGAACTCTGACGTGCGCCACCCGGTGACCCCGGCCTCACGCCGAGGTCACCGGGGCCGGTGTTGGATGTGCGGGCGGACAAGGGGCAGGGGGATCTGATGACCAGACGTGTCATGCGGGCCGCACTCGGTGTGGTGCTGGCCGGTGCGCTGCTGATCGGCGGAGCCCCCGGGTACGCGCCGGCCCAACCGGGCGGGGTCGGCGACCAGGCCCAGTGGCGCATCCGGCAGGACATCGTGGACCACGCGCTGCGCGAGGTCGGCGCGCGCGAGACGAACGCCAACTACTACCCGCAGCGGTACCAGGAGATCGGCCAGGGCATCCTGCGCCCGGCCGAGTGGTGCGGCGTGTTCGTCAACTGGGCCTGGACGACCGCGGGCGTGCCCACCCGGCCGTCGATGAGGCCCGCGCCCGGCGCGTCCGTGCTCGACCAGGGGCACTGGGCGACGTACTGGCAGAAGTGGGGCAGGGCCAACGGCCGGTGGAAGGACATCGCCGAGCGCGACGTCGCGCCGGGCGACGCCGTGGTCTACGGCAACTACCCGGACATGCACGCGCACGTCGGCCTGGTGGTCGAGGTCAAGTACGACCGGACCGGCCGGAAGGCGACGCACGTCCGCACCGTCGAGGGCAACTTCGGCGACCGGGTCGTCTACTCGAAGCTGCGCAAGATCGAGGGCCTGAACGCGGGCAAGTACCTCCAGGCGACGGGATTCGTCTCGCCGTTCTAGCCCGGAATTGTCGGACCCCGCCGGTAAAATCAAGACAGGGGTCCCCTGGCGGGGACCCCTGCGAAGCGTGCGGGGTCAGGTGATCGGCCGTGCGGGGTCAGGTGATCGGCAGGGTGCGGCCCAGCACGGCGAACGGCCGCGGGTCGCCGGTGAACTGGTAGTGCCGCAGCACGTCCACGAAACCCGTGCGCCGGTACAGCCGCCAAGCCTTGCTCGGACCCTCCGGAGTGGACAGCAGCACCCGCGAACTCGGCACGCCCTCGAGCAGGTTGCGCAACAGCTGCTCCCCGACACCGCGGCTCTGCGCGCGCGGCAGCACGTGCAGCTCGGTCAGCTCGAAGTAGTCGCGCATCCACTCCTCGACCGCTTTCGGCCCGGCCACCATGGTCAGCCCGTGCCGCACCTGCTCGTGCCACCACTGGCCGACCGAGCCGCGGTAGCCGTAGCCGATGCCGATCAGCTCGTCCTGCTCGCCCAACGCCACCACGCACCGCCAGCCGTCGCGCAGCATGTGCGCCAACCACATGGGCGCGCGCTGCTCGGCCGTGCCGGGCGGGTAGTCCATCGCGCTGACGTAGAGCGCCAGCGCCTCGTCCAGCCGGGAGTTCAACTCCCGCGCGGACAGCGCGACGATCCGCTGCGACGGCGCGGCGGTCACCGGGCGACCTCGGCGGGTGTGCCACCGGTCAGGTCCACCAGACCCGCGTAGGTCGTGGGGTAGACCGCGTGCGGGTGCCCGGCCGCCGCCCACACCACCTCGTACTGCTCCAGCGCCACGTCGACGAACGTGCGGATCGCGGTCGGGTGACCCACCGGCGAGACACCGCCGATCACCTGGCCGGTGTGCTCGCGCACGAAATCGGGTGTGGCCCGTTCGATCGAGTCGGCGCCCGCCAGCGCGGCGAGCTTCGCCGTGTCCGCCCGGTGCGCGCCGGACGTGAGCACGAGCAGTGGCGAGGCGACGCCGTGGCGTACCGCGGCGAACACCAGGCTGTTGGCGATCGCGCCGACCGGCACACCCACCGCCTCGGCCGCCGCGGCGGCGGTGCGGACGGCGTCGGCCAGCACGCGGATCCCGTTCGCCGCGTCGTGGTGTCCCGCTTCGGACAGTGCGGCGGCCACCTTGCGGATGCCGGGGTGGTCGAGTGCGCTCACCCGTCCATAAGACCACGTGCGGTCGGCTTGAGGAGTGCCGGGCCGGCAGGATAGTCTGATCTAGCTCGAACGTTTGTTCGAGCAATGCCTTGGTGGTGGGGCGGGGGAAGCGCCCCACCACCAAGTGCCGCCGTCTCCCCGCGGCGGTCGTCGCTGTCCCGACGCCGCGAGGAGGCCGCGAGATGACTCAGACCTTCCCCCGCCGCATTCCCCTCCCGCTACCACCGGTGTCGGCGGTGACCCTGCTCGCCCAGGCCCGAGAATGCCTGGTCGAGGCCGAACGAGACCCCGCACCGCCCACCCGCTTCGCCACGGCCTACCTGGCCGCGATGCGGGCCGCGGCGGCCGTGCTGGCGGCGAGGGGCCGACCCCACCGGGGCCGCGCCAAGCCGACCAGCGTGTGGGTCCTGCTGCCCCGCCTCGCGCCGGAGTTGCGCGAGTGGGCCGCGTTCTTCGCCGAGTGCTCGGCGACGCGCGCGGCCGTGCAGGCGGGCATCACCCGGCAGGTCACCCAGCGCGCAGCCGACGACCTGGTGCGCCAAGCGGCGCAGTTCACCGAGCTGGTCGACGAGATCATGTACGAGGACGGACTGTGAGCAGGGGACTGGTCGCCTACGACCGCCTGATCGACGTGGTGGAGCACGAAGCCGAGCGCCTGGCGGCGTCGGCCGAAGGACAGCGCCCGGAACGCCAGGTGCCGGCGTGCCCGGGGCTCAACCTCGGGGAGACGGCGCGGCACGTGGGCAGCACGTACCGGATGGTGTCGACGTGGCTGAGGGAAGGCAGCCAACCCCTGGTGTGGCAGCAGGACCCGGAGGTGGGGCAGACGCTGCCCGAGTACGTCCGCTCGGGCGTTCCGCCGTTGGTGCGGGCGCTGCGGGCGCGCGGGCCGGACGACCCGTGCGAGACGTGGTGGCCGGCCGAGCGGAACCACAACTTCTGGGCGCGGCGGTTGGCGCACGAGTCGACCGTGCACCGGATGGACGTGCAGGCGGCGGCCGGGCTGCCGGTCGACACCGTGGACGACGACGTGGCCGAGGACGGCGTGGACGAGATCCTGTCGCTCTGGTTGGGGCACCGGCTGGACATCCTCGGCGTGCGCGGCACCCGTGAGGGCACCGTGGCGATCCGCACGGGGAGCAGGGTGTGGCTGGCGACGACCGGCCCGGACCCGGCGGTGGCGCGGCTGGTCGGGGAGGAGGAGGCGGCGTCGGCTAACGGCGAGGTGAACGGCACGCCGATGCAGGTCTACCGCTGGCTGTGGGGCCGGATCCCGGACCGGGACCTGCCGCCGACGACCGGTGACCACGACGCGATCGCCCAGCTGTGGGCGTTGTTGAGGCTGGCCACCAAGTAGGGGCCGGCCACCGGGTAGACGTGCGTCCGCCGCCGGGCCCGACCTCCACCCGGCGGCGGACGCACCTCGGCCCACCCGGCGGCGACTTGTCCACAGCCGCCCCGCCGGCCGTCGGAATTGTCAGTCCCTTGCGGCAGAATAAAAGCAGGGGTCCCCTGGGGGGTACGCCTGCGAAGCGTCGGCTTGAGCTGAGCCTTCGTCGTTTGGTGTCACAGCGTCGTCTGGTGTCACAGCGCCATGGAAGTCGCTTCGCGCAGGCCGTCGGAGGTCGCGGTTTCCAGGCGGAAGCGGGCTTTCCGGCCCT
The DNA here is from genome assembly GCF_009769385.1 of Saccharothrix deserti. GTDB lineage: Bacteria > Actinomycetota > Actinomycetes > Mycobacteriales > Pseudonocardiaceae > Actinosynnema > Actinosynnema deserti. The sequence goes on along the minus strand of NZ_ML775960.1, from coordinate 167,403 downwards.
CGATCTCCAGCACGCCGACCGAGTTGCCGAAGTGCGGTCCGCTGAGCTTGTGCCACGCCACCGGATCCGGCGAGATCCCGCGCCGGTCCGCCCACCGCCGCAGCACCCGCGCGATCGGACGTGACCACGACAGCCGGAACGCGGGCCGGAACACCCACGGCGGCTCGTTGTGCACCGGGGAGCACACGAGTTGGTACACCTTCGCGTCCACCGCCGAGGCGAACGTCGCCCGCGCCGCATAGCTGTGGTGCACGTCCCCGGACAGCACGCACACCGTGCCGGGCCGGTCGTCGGACCGCGAGATCCGCTCCAGCAACCGGGCCAGCCGCTCGAACGACGCCCGGAACGCGGGCCAGTGCTCCAGGTCCCCCGCCTGACGCACCTTCTCCCCGAGCCGCCCCCGCCACCCCGGCAGGTCCGCCAACCTCTCGTTCAACGACTGGAAGTGGCTCAACGCGTGCGGCATCAGCCACGGCAGCGACGAGCCGATCAACAGGTGGTCGAAATCGCCTTGCGCGTTCTGCTCGATCCAGTCGAACTCGCGGTCGCCCACCATCAGCCGCTCCGGTCCGGACAGGATGCGCCCGCTGCGCGTGTCGATCACCAGCAGCCGCACCGGGCCGAAATCGCGCCGGTAGCTCCACCGCGCCGACTTGCCGCCGTCGACCTCGCGATCGGCCTGCTCGGCGAAGTCCTCCAACAACCCCCGCACGTCACCGCCGCTCGACCGCACCTTCTGGTACAGCTCGTCGTGCGCCAACTCGTCCGGCCCGAGGTTGCCCAGGTGCTGGTACACCCAGTACGACGCGAGCCCGGCCCGGATGCGCTCCGGCCACCAGCGCTTGGTCGCCATCTGCTCGCGCCACGTCCGCGAGGTGTTCCAGTCGTCGCGCACGTCGTGGTCGTCGAAGATCATCGACGTCGGCACCACGGACATCAGCCAGCGGATCTCCGGGTCGGTCCACGTCTCGTGGTACAGCTCGGCGTACTCCCGGAACGACACGACCTCGCCCGCCGGCTCCGGTCGGCGCTCCGCCAGCCACTTCGTGATCCGCGGGGTCGGCTCGTCCGCGTAGACCTGGTCTCCCAGCAGCACCAGCGCGTCCGGCCACCGTTCCTGCGGCTGGTCCTTCATCCGCAACGCGTACGCGTCCAGCGCGTCCGGGCCGAGCTTGTCCGGCGTCACGTCCGACTTCGCCGCACGGCACGAGCCGAACAGCAGCCGCCGCACGGGGGTGGTGCGGATGCTGGACGGCGGGAACGGCGGGAACGGCGAGTCCGGCCGCGGCCACACCACGTCACCGTCCAACCGCACGTCGTAGGGCGTGGTGGTGTCGGGCGCGAGGCCTTCGACCACGACCAGGGCGAAGTGCTGTTCACCGACCTGGAACGTCTCGGCGCGGCAGCCCGCGACGGCGACCTCGCACGCGGCGTCGGTCTCGACCCACACCGTCGCCGAGGTGGAGTCGACGTGCCGCAGCACCGGACCAAGAACCAGATCGACCATGGGCAGACGTTACCGTCGGGACATGGCAACGAGGTGGTGTGACGTCGTCGTGGACTCGGCAGATCCGGTCGTGCTCGCCCGGTTCTGGTCCGCGTTGCTGGACAAACCGATCACCGGCGAGGGCGTCGACGAGGTCGACGTGGCGTTCAGCGACGGGCAGGAACTCGTGTTCGTGGCCGTGTCCGACCCGAAGGTGGTGAAGAACCGGGTGCACCTGGACCTGGCGTCTGCGTCCACCGAGGACCAGGCGGCGATCGTGGCGCGGGCCGTGGAGCTGGGCGCGAAGCCGGTCGACATCGGGCAGGGCGACGTGCCGTGGGTGGTGTTGGCCGACCCGGAGGGCAACGAGTTCTGCGTGCTCACGCCCCGTTGACCTCACTCGCGGACTCTCACGGCGATGGGGCCTTGGCGGGCGGTAGGGCGAACCACCGGCGGCTCGCGGGCAGGTACTGCAGGACGATGGCCGCGATGACCAGCGGGAAAAGCCCCAGTCCTGGCACCAGGCCCAGCATGATGAGCCCGATGCGGTTGTCGTGGCCGTGCCGCAGCCCGCTGCCGAGTCGCCAGATCCCAACCGCCGCGACGGTCAACAGTGCGCCGACCGCTGCCCTGATGTCGTTGCCGTACCCGAAAGCCCGCACCGCCTCGAAGCCGTAGGCCAGGGTGAGGAGCACGCCCGTGATGATCCACAGCACTGCCGCGGCGGTGAGCGTCCCCGGACGCGGCAACTGATCTTCCTGGGGAGACGGCGGGGGCATCGGCGCGATTTGGTACGGATCCCGCTCTTCCCGATCCCTCGACATGACGTGCTCCCTCCCCGGTGACCGCTCGGTTTCATGGTCGGGCGCAATGCGTTCACGTTGAGCGTGGTGGCACGAACCGGCCACACATCCCCGGGAAGTCCTGGCGATCTTCCGGGCCGGCGTCTACAGTCTCGCGATATGCAATATATTAGTCGGGCGCTGTTCCGCGACCAGGCGCTGACCGCGATCCGCGAGGCGATCCTGGGCGGCGACCTGGCGCCCGGCGTGCCGATCAAGGACGTGGAACTGGCCGAGCGGCTGGGCCTGTCCCGCACGCCGGTGCGCGAGGCGTTGGCCCGGCTGACCGACGAGGGCCTGGTCGAGACCAAGCCGCACAGCTACACCAGGGTCACCCCGCTGGACACGGTGGCGGTGCGTGACGCGCACGTCGTCATCCAGACCATGCACGCGCTGGCCGCCCGGCTGGCCGTGCCACGCATGGTCGACGCCGACCTGGACGCCATGCGTGCCGCCAACACGGCGTTCGCGCACGCCCTGGACACCGGCGACGTGCCCGGCGCGCTCGCCGCCGACGACGAGTTCCACGGGGTGGCCGTGCGGCGCAGCGACAACTTCGCAGTGGTGGCCACCATCGAGCGCTACACCCCGCTCGTCCGCCGCCTGGAACGGCTGCGGTTCGCCGCGCCGACCGGCCGCCACTCGGTGGCCATGCACGACGAGATCATCACCGCCTGCGCCGCGGCCGACGCCGACCTGGCGGCACGGCTGGTCGGGCGGAACTGGGCGACGTTGGCCGACCTGCTCTCGGTTGAGGAGAACTGACAATGGCACTGGGCGATTTCGCGCGCTACCCGCTGACCTTCGGCCCGTCCCCGGTGCACAAGCTGGAGCGGCTGACCAGGCACCTCGGGGGCGCGCAGGTGTGGGCCAAGCGGGAGGACTGCAACTCCGGGTTGGCCTACGGCGGCAACAAGACCCGCAAGCTGGAGTACCTGGTGGCGGACGCGTTGGCGACGGGGTGCGACACGCTGGTGTCCATCGGCGGCGTGCAGTCCAACCACACCCGCCAGGTGGCCGCGGCGGCGGCGCGGGCCGGGCTGAAGTGCGTGCTGGTGCAGGAGAGCTGGGTCGACTGGCCGGACGCGGTGTACGACCGGGTGGGCAACATCCTGCTCAGCCGGTTGATGGGCGCCGACGTGCGGCTGGTGGAGGCCGACTTCGGCATCGGCGTGAAACCCGCGTGGGAGCAGGCGATCGAGGACGTCCGGGCGTCGGGCGGCAAGCCGTACGCCATCCCGGCGGGCGCGTCGGACCACCCGTTGGGCGGCCTCGGGTTCGCCGGGTGGGCGGCCGAGGTCGAACAGCAGGAGGCCGAGCTGGGGGTGCGGTTCGACACGGTGGTCGTGTGCTCGGTGACCGGCAGCACGCAGGCGGGCATGGTCGCCGGGTTCGCGGGCAGTGGGCGGACGATCATCGGCATCGACGCGTCCGCCGAGCCGTGCGACACCCGTGACCAGGTGCTGCGCATCGCCAAGAACACGGCGGACCTGCTCGGCGTCGAGGTGGCCGACGAGGACGTCCTGCTCGACGACCGGTACCACGAAGGCATCTACGGCGTGCCCGGGGAGTCCACTTTGGAGGCCATGAGGCTGGGCGCGCGGCTGGAGGGCATGATCACCGACCCGGTGTACGAGGGGAAGTCCCTGGCCGGCCTGGTGGACCTGGTCTCCACCGGCGAGATCCCGCGCGACTCCACGGTCCTGTACGCCCACCTGGGCGGCCAACCGGCGTTGAACGCCTACAGCGCCCTGTTCCGCTGAGGCCGGCCGTGAACTCTTCCGTGGTCGCGTGAGACCGGTCCGCCGTGCGCCGCCTCCTTCCAACCCGGCAACGTCAATGGTGTGCGAAAAGTTTCCGGTTGACCTGCTTCTTCGCTCATTTGGGTGATCTTGAGTGTGATCGGTGGTCGTGGCAGCCGCACCGCTCTTCCCTCACGCGCGCAGCCGGAGACCCTTGGGTGTCGCCCGGAAGCCTGCTTCCTGGAGGATGCCTGCCAGCCGTGAGCCCAGCGCCACCTCCCCGTCCGCCCGCTGCACTGCCAGTTGTCCCAACCACCCGTCGCGGACGGCCCGGCTCAGAGCCTGTGCGGCCGCGCGCAACGGCTCTTCCTCCTCGGTGAACGACAGCAGGGACCGGCCGCCCCGCTCCACGTAGAGCGTTGCCTCACCGTCCACCAGGACGACCAGCGCGCCGGACTTGCGGCCTGGGCGGTGTTTGCCCTCACCGGACAGCTCCGGCCACACCAGCGCCGCGCCGTAGGGCTGCGCCGGATCGGCCGCCGCCAGCACCACGGCGTCCGGCGTGCCCACGTGCTCCTGACCCGGCGGCCGGGACGACGCGCGCAGCCGGTCCACCGCACCCCGCGCCGCGAACTGCGCCGCGCCCAACCCCTCGACCACGTACCCGCGCACGACCTGCCCGGACTCCTCCATCGCGCGCAACACCCGGTACACGCCGCTGAACCCGCCGGTCACCCGCTCGGTGTCCAACGCGCCGCGCGTCAGCACGCCGTGCCGCTCCAGGAACGCCTCGGCCCGCGCGTGCGCCCGCCGCGTCGCGTCCGTCGCCGGCACCACGGCCAGCGACCACCGGCCCGCCACCGTCGGCGGCCCGCTGCGGCTCGGCATGTCCGGCCAGCCCGCCCGCATCCGCGCGTAACGACCGCGTGGCGCGGCCCGCCGGGGTTTGTGCGCCGTGCCGCCGCCCGCGACCAGCGCCCGCAGCGGCGACAACGTGTCGTTGGTGACCACGCCGGCCCACACCAGGTCCCACAGCGCGCCGACGACCTCGCCGTCCGTCGTCGGGCCCTGCAACGACACCCGGTCGACCAGCTGCCGGAAGAACAACGCGCCACCGGCCAACGCCTCCACCACGGCGGTGTGCAGCGACGAGTCCGGCATCGCCTCCGGCACCAGGTCCGGCAGCAGCAGGTCGGCCACGTCCGTCGGCGCCAAAGCGATCCAGCCGTCGCCACCGGACAGCGAGCCGCACCCCGTCCACGTCACCTCGCCGGACGCGGTCAGCTCGTCCAGCAGCGCCGGGCTGTAGCCGGGCAGCCGCGCGGGCAGCACCAGCGACTCGACCGCGCTCGCGGGCAGCGGCGCGCCCGCCAACTGCTCGACCACCGAGTACACGTCGTCCACCGTCGGCGCGGACCGCAACCGCCGACCCACCCCGTGCCAGCCCGGCAGGAACCGGCCCAGCGCGGCCGGCTCCACCGGTTCGACCTCGGCCCGCAGCCGGGCCAGCGAGGCCCGCCGCAACCGCCGCAGCACGTCGGCGTCGCAGTACTCGGTGTGCGTTCCTCCCGGCCGCAGCTCACCGCGCACCAGTCGGCCGGTGGCCGCCATCCGCTCCAGCACCCCGGTCACCACCGCGACGCCCAGCCCGAACCGCTCCGCCGCCTCCATCGCGGGGAACGGCCCGTGCGTGCGCGCGTACCGCGACAGCAGGTCGCCCACCGGGTCGGCCACCGGCTCGGTGAACACCTCCGGCACACCCACCGGCAGCGCCACGCCCAACGCGTCCCGCACCCGACCCGCGTCCTCGATCGTGATCACCCGGTCCTGGCCCGCGATGCGCACCCGGATCGCCCGCCGCTGCGCCACCAGGTCCGCCAGCCACTCCGGCCGCACACCCCGTTTCAGCGCTTCCTCCTCGGACAGGTCGCCGAGGAACCGCAGCAGGTCCGCCGCGCCCTCCGCGTCCCGCGCGTGCCGGTCCGGCGCGAGGCGTTGCAGGTTGCGCTCGACCTCCTCGACGACCTCCGGGTCGAGCAGTTCCCGGATCGCCTCGGACCCCAGCAGTTCGGCCAGCAGCGCCGAGTCCAGCGACAGCGCCGCCGCCCGCCGCTCGGCCAGCGGCGCGTCCACCTCGTACAGGAACATCCCGACGTACCCGAACAGCAGGCTCCGCGCGAACGGCGAGGGCGACGGCGTCTCCACCTCCACCACGCGCACCCGCCGTGCCCGGATGTCCGTCATCAGCTCGCGCAGGCCGGGCACGTCGTAGACGTCCTGGAGGACCTCGCGCATCGCCTCCAGGACCACCGGGAAGCTCTCGTACTTCGCCGCCACCGACAGCAGTTGCGCCGCCCGCTGCCGTTGCTGCCACAACGGCGTGCGGCGACGCGGATCACGCCGGGGCAGCAGCAGCGACCGCGCCGCGCACTCCCGGAACCGGGCCGCGAACAGCGCCGACCCGCCCACCTCGGCCACCACGACCTGCTCGACCTCCTCCGGGTCGAGCAGCACGTCGTCCGCACCGGCCACCACCTGCGCGCCGTCCAGGTCGACCGCGTCCGGCAGCCTGATCACGATCCCGTCGTCGGAGTGCGCCGCCTGCACCTCGATACCGCGCCGTTCCCGCAGCCGGGCCGCGATCGCCAACGCCCACGGCGCGTTGACCTGCGCCCCGAACGGCGAGTGCACCACCAGCCGCCAGTCGCCCAGCTCGTCCCGGAACCGCTCCACCAGCACGATCCGGTCGTTGGGCACGTGCCTGGTCGCCTCACGCTGCTCGCCCAGGTACGCCAGCAGGTTCGACGTCGCCCACGCGTCCAACCCGGCCGACGTCGTCCGCTGCCCGGCCTCCTCGTCGTCCAAAGTGGACACCTCGCGGAGGAACTTCCCCAGCGCCCGCCCCAGTTCCAGCGGACGTCCCGGCGCGTCGCCCTTCCAGAACGGCATCCGCGCGGGCTGACCGGGCGCGGGCACCACGATCACCCGGTCGTGGGTGATGTCCTCGACCCGCCACGACGACGTGCCGAGCAGGAACGTGTCGCCCACCCGTGACTCGTAGACCATCTCCTCGTCCAACTCGCCCACCCGCGAGCCGGGACCGCGCTCCGACGGCGGCGTCATCACCGCGAACAGGCCCCGGTCCGGGATCGTGCCGCCCGACGTCACCGCCAGCCGCTGCGAACCCGGCCTGCCGCGCAGCTCACCGGTGATCCGGTCCCACGTGATCCGGGGCCTCAGCTCGCCGAACTCCTCGCTCGGGTACCGGCCCGCGAGCATGTCGAGCACCGCCTGCAGGGCCGATTCCGGCAGCGCGGCGAACGGCGCGGCCCGCCGCACCAGCCCGGCCAGCGCCTCGACCGTCCACGGCTCCATCGCCACCATGGCCACCACGTGCTGCGCCAGCACGTCCAGCGGGTTGCGCGGGTACCGCACGGCCTCGATCGCGCCGTCCCGCATCCGCTCCGCCACCACCGCGCACGACACCAGGTCGCCCCGGAACTTCGGGAACATCACCCCGCGCGACACCGCGCCGACCTGGTGCCCGGCCCGGCCGACCCGCTGCAACCCCGACGCCACCGTCGGCGGCGCCTCCACCTGCACCACCAGGTCGACCGCGCCCATGTCGATGCCCAGCTCCAGCGACGACGTCGCCACCACGCACGGCAGCCGCCCGGACTTCAGCTCCTCCTCGACCACCACCCGCTGCTCGCGCGACATCGAGCCGTGGTGCGCGCGGGCGATCGTGGCGGTGCGCTGGGTGGTGATCCCGGACTGGCCGGGCGCCTCCGCCGGGAACCGCTCCAGCTCCACGGCTTCCTCGGCCAGTTCGTTCAGGCGCGCGGTGAGCCGTTCGGCCAACCGCCGCGAATTGGCGAACACGATCGTCGACCGGTGCTGCCGGACCAGCTCCAGGATCCGCTGCTCCACCGACGGCCAGATCGACGCCCGCTGCTCCGCGCCCGCCGCCGAACCGGACACCTCGCCGGTCGGCTCGCCGAGCACCGACATGTCCTCGACCGGGACCTCGACCCGGACCTCGATCGTCTTGGCCGTCTTCGGCTGCACGACCCGCACCGGCCGCCCACCCGCGAGGAACGCGCTCACCTCCTCGACCGGCCGGACCGTCGCGGACAGCCCGATCCGCTGGGCCGGCTTGTCCAGCAGCGAGTCCAGCCGTTCGAGGGACAGGGCGAGGTGCGCGCCGCGCTTGGTGCCCGCCACCGCGTGCACTTCGTCCACGATCACCGTCTCGACCCCGCGCAACGACTCCCGTGCCGCCGAGGTGAGGATGAGGAACAGCGACTCCGGCGTGGTGACCAGCACGTCCGGCGGGGTCCGGCTGAACGCCCGCCGCGCGTCCGCCGGTGTGTCGCCGGTGCGCATGCCGACCGTGATGTCCGGCTCGGGCAGCGACAGCCGGTGCGAGGCCTGCCGGATACCCGCCAGCGGCGCCCGCAGGTTCCGCTCCACGTCCACCGCCAGCGCCTTCAACGGCGACACGTACAACACCCGACACCGCCGCTTCGGCTCGGCGGGCCTCGGCGTCGACGCCAGCCGGTCCAGCGCCCAGAGGAACGCGGCCAACGTCTTGCCGGACCCCGTCGGCGCGATGACCAACGCGTGCTCACCCGCGGCCGCAGCCTCCCACGCACCCTCCTGCGCCGCCGTGGGCGCGGCGAAGGCCCCGGTGAACCACTGCCGGGTGGCTGGGGAGAAAGCAGCCGAGACGTCCATACGACCATCTTGAACCCGGGGTCCGACATTTTTCGTTTGTGGCACGATCACCCCGTTCGAAACAAAGGGGTGTACTTTGCGCGTCCTGTCCGTTGACCTGGGCACTTCCAACACCGTCGCGGTGCTCTCCGCGCACGGCCGGCCGCCCCGGGTCGTGGAGGTGGACGGTTCGGCCACCATGCCGTCGGCCGTCTACTGCGAAGAGGACGGCACCCTCGTCGTCGGCCGTGACGCCGAGCGCCGCGCCCGCCTCGACCCGGCCCGTTTCGAACCCAACCCCAAGCGCCGCGTGGACGACGGCGTGCTGCTCCTCGGCTCCAACGTCGTCCCCGTCACCGACGCGCTGGCCGCCGTGCTGCGCCGCGTGCTCGACGAGACCAACCGCCAGCTGGGCGGCGAGTCGCTGGACGAGATCCGCCTCACCCACCCCGCGCAGTGGGGCTCTACGCGCCGCAACGTGCTGCTGTCCTCGGCTCGCCTCGCGGGCGTGACCGGCGAGATCGTGCTCGTCCCCGAACCGGTCGCCGCCGCCTCCCACTACGCCTCGCTGGCCGTCGGCCAAGCGCTTGCGGTGTACGACCTGGGCGCGGGCACGTTCGACGTGGCCATCGTCGCGGCCACCCAGAAGGGCTTCACCGTGCTCGCCGAGGACGGTTTGCAGGACCTGGGCGGCCTCGACGTCGACCAGGCCCTCCTCGAACACGTCGGGCGGCAGGTCTCGCACCGCGACCCCGGCGCCTGGCAGCGGCTGCTGCGCCCGGAGTCCACGGCCGACCGCAGAGCCCGGCGCGCGCTCCAGGAGGACGTGCGGGCCGCCAAGGAGTCGTTGTCACGGCACGCGCACACCGAGGTGCCGATGCCGGAGCCGTTCGAGGACGTGCTGGTCAACCGCTCCGACCTGGAAGCGCTGGTCCGGCCGAGCATGATGCGCAGCGTGGAGCTGCTGGAGTCCACGATCCGCTCCACCGGCATGGCGCCCAACCAGCTCGCGGGCATCTACCTGGTCGGCGGCTCCAGCCGAATGCCGCTGGTGGCGACCATGATCGCCGAGCAGGTGCGGATCGTGCCGACGAGCCTGGACCAGCCGGAGACCTCGGTCGCTCTCGGTGCGCACCACGTGCCCAAGGACGGCGTCACGCCCCGCTCCCAGGAGCCGACGAGGCCCAAGGAGCCGGACACGGTCGTCACCAAGCCGGTGAACCCGGCCTCCAGCGGCCGGTACCAGGTGAACCCCGCGGTCAGCGGCGCGCACCAGGTGAACCCGAACGCCAGTGGCCAGTACCAGGTGAACCCGAACGCCAGCGGCCCGTACCAGGTCAACACCCCGAGCGGCGCGTACCAGGTCAACCCGGCGGTCAGCGGGCCGTACCAGGTGGGCTACCCGCAGACCGGGCCGCAGCAGTTCAACTTCCCGACCGTCGGCCCGCGCGCGCAGACCAAGCCGGAGAAGAAGCCCAACCGGACGGTGCTGATCTCCGTCGGCGCGGCCGTGGTGCTCGTGCTGGCCGTGGTCGGCGGGATCTTCGCGTCCGGCGGGCCGGGCGTGCCCACCGCGCAGGACTGCAAGAAGGACACGCAGCAGGACGACAAGGGCTTCACCGAGTGCCTGCGCCGCCTCGCGGGCACGATCCCGGACACCAGCACGTGCAAGGCGGGCGGCACGCCCGGTGTGGGCGGCAACCGCATCAAGGGCACCGTGGTCAGCTGCTCGGTGAAGGACGACTACGCGGTCCAGTACGTGCTCACCGAGACCGTCGTCGGCGCGCAGAACGGCGCGGAGAGCGTCGTGCGGTCGCTCAAGAGCGACGTGGTCGAGGCCCAGTGGGCGGGCAACGGCCTCACCGGCAAGTACCGGGCCGCCGCCGACGGCGGGTTGGGGCTGCTCGTGTTCACCGCGGACAACCTCCCGCTGCTCGGCATCGTGACCAAGAGCGGCGGCGAGGAGCTGACCGCGGACGAGGTCGCGGACTTCTTCGAGAACACCGTCCAGCCCGGTACCTGAACCCGGACGGTGGCTGGTCGGGCCCCGTTCCCCCTGGCACGATCATGATCATGACTGTGGTCGACGTCGTGCAGCGCAGGGTGCTGCGGGTGCTGGCGGTGACCCAGGTGCTGGGCGCGGCGGGCGTCGCCATCGGTCTGGCGGTGAGCACGCTCATCGCGGCCGTGCTGGCGGACTCCGACGCGGTCGGCGGGCTGGCGCAGACCGCAGCGGTGCTCGGCGCGGCCCTGTTCGCCCTGCCCGCGGCCCGGTTGGCGGCCCGGCGCGGACGGCGTCCGGCGCTGGTCCTCGGCTACGGCGCGGGCGCGGTCGGCGCGGCGGTGGCGGCGTGCGCGGTGGTGCTCGGCTCGTGGCACGTGCTGCTGGTCGCGCTCGTCCTGTTCGGCGCGGCGTCCAGTGCGAACCTCGCCGCCCGGTACGTGGGCGCGGACCTCGCCCATCCGCACCGCAGAGCGCGCTCGGTGGCGTTGGTGGTGTGGGCGGCGACGGTGGGCGCGGTGGTCGGGCCGAACCTGGCCCACCCGGCCGGGCAGGTGGCCGTGCGGCTGGGGTTGCCGGTGGGCGCCGGGCCGTACCTGTTGTCGGCGGTGTTGTTCGGCTTGGCCGCGGTCGTCGTCCTGCGGTTCCTCAGGCCCGATCCGCTGACCATCGCGCAGTCCGCCGTCGCGCCCGCGCACTGTGCCGGGGGGATGGGCGACACCAAGGGGTCGATGGCGGTGTTGCGGTCGCTGCCCGCCGCCGGGAAGCTCGCGCTGGGCGGCGTGACGCTGTGCCACACCGCGATGGTGGGGCTGATGTCGATGACCCCGGTGCACATGGACCACGGGGGCTCGTCGCTGCGCGTCGTGGGCGTGGTGATCAGCCTGCACGTCGCCGCGATGTACGCGGCCAGCCCGTTGTTCGGGTGGATGGCCGACCGGTTGGGCCGGGTGCCGGTGCTCGCGATCGGCGCCGCGCTCGTGGTCGCCGCGTCCGGCATCGCGGGCATGGCGCCCTCGCACGAGGCGCCGCAGCTGGCCGCCGGGTTGGCGCTGCTGGGTTTCGGCTGGTCGGCGGGCCTGGTGGCGGGATCGGCGCTGCTCACCGAGTCGGTGACGGTGGTGGACCGGCCGGCCGCGCAGGGCCTGTCGGACCTGTCCATGAACGTCGGCGGCGTGCTCGGCGGCGTCGCGGCGGGCGTGGTGGTGACCGCGTGGTCCTACGCCGCGTTGGGGCTGGTCGTCGGGTTCACCGCGCTGCCGCTGCTGGTGGCGTGCCTGTTCGCGTCGCTGCAGCGGGTGCGTTGACCGGGCGCGTCGATCAGCGCTTGCGGTTGTACCAGAGCGCGCGCAGGCCCACGACGATCGCCGCGACGAGCCCGGCGATCACCACGATCGTGGCGATCGGCGACGACATGCCCGTGGGGTCTTCCTGCAACAACAGCACACGTCGAGGTTAGCGCGCCGCCGCGGCGAATTCGCGCACCCGGACCGTTTCGCCCGCGCTGCGCCAGACCATGCCCCACGCCAGCCGCGGCGCGTCCACCAGCGGCAGGAACACGATCTTCGGGCGGGTGAAGTAGCCGACGGCGTGCGCGCCCAGCGGGCAGACGCCCTCGCCGTTGGCGATCGCGGTGAGCAGTTCCTGGAACGTCGTGAGGTCCCGTCCACGCTTGACGGGCGCGCCCTCGGGGGTCGTGTCACTCCAGTAGGCGGCTTTGAAGACCGTGTCGCGTGCCAGGTCCTCCAGGGTCACGGACTTCTGCCGTGTGAACGGGTGTGTGTCCGACACGGCGAGCACCAAGGGCTCTTCGAAGACGACCGGACCGGAGGTCAGATCCGGCTCGTCCACCGGGAACAGGGTCACCAGCACGTCCACCTCGTCCGCCCTGAGCAGCGAGAACGGGTCGGTGAACGGGGCCTCGCGGACGCGCACCTCGCTGTCCGGGTGGCGGGCGCGGAAGGTGTCGAGGACGTCCGTGATCAGGTCGGCGATGGCCGGCGCCTCGAACCCGACGCGCAGCAGAGCCGTCCCGCGCGCGGCCTCCACAGCGCGCGCTATGCCGTCCACGATCTGTTGATAGGCGGGCGCGAGGTCGTCACGCAGGCGGCGGCCGATGGGGGTGAGCGCGACCCGGCGGCTGGTGCGCTCGAACAGGGGCGCGCCGATGCGGCGTTCCAGCTGCTTGACGGACTGGCTGACCCGCGCCTGGGAGACGCGCAGGCGTTCGGCGGTGCGGCTGAAGTGCAGCTCCTCCGCGAGCGTCAGGAAGACCTCCAGGTCACGCCGTTCCATAACACCGAGGTTATCGTTCTATCCGATCTTCGTCGTTGTTCGGGGTCCTTCGAGCGACGAATCTCGACCACATGGAAAACACCCTGCTCGTCCGGGCCGACCAGGCCGAGAAGCTCGACGCCGACCCCGCCGCCGTCGTCACCCTCCTCGCCGACCTCGACGGCCTGACCAGCAACCGGTCCACCTTCCGCGACGGTTCGGACGGCGCGCCGCCGCACTTCCACACCCGCGCCTCGGAGCTGTTCTTCGTGCTCGACGGGACGCTCCAGGTGCTGCTGGACGAGGACGTGCTGACCCTGGAGCGCGGCGATTTCCTGGTCGTGCCGCCCCGCGTGCCGCACGCGTTCGGCGCGCTCAAGGGCGCCGACGCCGACGTCCTGTTCGTCTTCACGCCCGGCATGGGGCGGTTCGACTACTACCGGCTGCTCGACCGCGTGCAGCGCGGCGAGGCGAGCCCGCAGGAGATCCGCGACTCGCAGGACCGGTTCGACAACCACTACGTCGACAGTCCGGCGTGGAAGGCGGCGCGATAACCTGGAGGGGATGCGCATCACGATGTTCCGCAAACTGATGGCGAACGAGTTCGGCCAGGTCAGGGCGGAGATGGTGGCCAGGGATCACGTGCTGTCGGCCCTCGGCGGGCGGACGCCCGACCAGGCGTTGGAGGCGGGGTTGTCGGCCAAGGAGATCTGGCTGGCGGTCTGCGATGCCTTCGACGTGCCGGAACAGCGGCGGTGACCTGGCGTGTCGACCAAGTGGTCGAACACCTGTTCGGCTACACTCCCCGACACGACCGGGTGACAACACCCCGCGGGTGACCTGGTCCCCGCCTAAAAATGTCGGACCCCACCCGTAACGTCGGCCCCGACATCGCACAGCGACCCCAAGACACTCCGAGGTGGACTCCAGATGGCACCCCAGGCACCCGACCGGGACAAGGCCCTCGAGCTGGCCTTGGCCCAGATCGACAAGCAGTTCGGCAAGGGCTCGGTCATGCGGCTCGGCGAGGAAGCCCGCGCCCCGATCCAGGTGATCCCCACCGGCGCGATCGCGCTCGACGTGGCACTCGGCATCGGCGGCCTGCCCCGCGGCCGCGTGGTCGAGATCTACGGCCCGGAGTCCTCCGGTAAGACGACGGTGGCGCTGCACGCCGTGGCCAACGCCCAGCGCGGCGGCGGCATCGCGGCGTTCATCGACGCCGAGCACGCGCTCGACCCGGACTACGCGAAGAAGCTGGGCGTCGACACCGACGCCTTGTTGGTCTCCCAGCCCGACACCGGCGAGCAGGCGCTGGAGATCGCGGACATGCTGGTCCGCTCCGGCGCGCTCGACATCCTGGTCATCGACTCGGTGGCGGCCCTGGTGCCCCGCGCCGAGATCGAGGGCGAGATGGGCGACAACCACGTGGGTCTGCAGGCCCGCCTGATGAGCCAGGCGCTGCGCAAGATCACCGGTGCGCTCAGCAACTCCAACACCACCGCGATCTTCATCAACCAGCTGCGCGAGAAGATCGGCGTGATGTTCGGCTCGCCCGAGACCACGACCGGTGGCAAGGCGCTGAAGTTCTACGCGTCGGTGCGGCTGGACGTGCGGCGCATCGAGACCCTGAAGGACGGCGGCGAGCCGGTCGGCAACCGCACCAGGGTCAAGGTCGTGAAGAACAAGGTGGCCCCGCCGTTCAAGCAGGCCGAGTTCGACATCCTCTACGGTCAGGGCATCAGCCGGGAGGGTTCGCTCATCGACATGGGCGTCGACCAGGGCATCCTGCGCAAGTCGGGCGCCTGGTACACCTACGAGGGCGACCAGTTGGGCCAGGGCAAGGAGAACGCGCGGAAGTTCCTGCGCGAGAACCCGGACGTGGCCAACGAGATCGAGAAGCGGATCAAGGACAAGCTGGGCATCGGCGCCACGCTCGACGCCGAGGAGCCCGCCGCGGCGCCGGTCGAGTTCTAACCTGGCATGGCAGGACGAGGTGGCCGTGGTCGCGGGCTGTCCCGCGACCCTTCGGCCGACGACACCGAGCCGCGCCCGGTCGACCCGGTGCAGGAGCAGCGCAAAGCGACGGACATCTGCTACGCGCTGCTCACCGCACGGGCCAGAACGCGCGTGGAGTTGAAGGACGCCTTGCTCCGCAAGGGCATCACGGAGCAGACGGCCGAACTCGTGCTGGCCAAGTTCGACCGGGCGGGGCTGATCGACGACGCGGCCTTCGCCGAAGTCTGGGTCCGCTCGCGGCACACCTACCAGGGGTTGGGGCGTAGAGCCCTGGCCATGGAACTGCGCCGCAAGGGCGTCGCGGACGAGGTGGCGGCCGAGGCCGTCGCGGCGGTGGACGACGAGGCGGAGGAAGACCGGGCGAGGGACCTGGTGCGCAAGAAACTGCGCACCATGGCGACCCTGGACGACACCACCAAGATCCGCCGCCTGGTCTCCGCCCTGGCCCGCAAGGGCTACGCCGAAGGCCTCGCCTACCGCGTCGTGCGCGAAGAACTCCGGCGTGTGGGCGAGGACACCACGACCCTGGACGACCTGACCCAGGACTGACGGTCAGGTCGGAGGGGGGCCGACCGTCGGGGCCGGCCTCAGGGCAGTGGCCGGGCGAGTCGCCAGTACTGGCGCTTCTTCTCCTCGCGCACGACAACACCGAGCCGGCTCAGCTCGTCCCGCAGTTCGGCCGCGTCTTCCTTGTCGTCCTTGCGCAACGCCTCGGCCCGCACCTTCAACAACGCGTTCGCCCCCTGCGGCAGGTCCGGCGTCCCGTCGACCCACCGCCGGTACTGGTCGCGGTACGGGTCGCCGTCATCCAGCCACTGGTACCCGTGCGTCTGGAAGGCGTCCGCCAGCGCCTCCGGCTTCAGGTCATGGCTCTCGCGGGCCAACTCGCCGGTGTCCACGCCGAGCAGCACGAGCTTCTTGCCGTCCAGGAACACCCCGGACACGAGTGTCCGGTCGAAACTCCTGTGCTTCCCGCCCCTCAACAGTTCGACACCCTCGTTGAACACCTCGACGACCAGCCGCTCGTGAGCCGCGATCCCGGCCACCACCAACCCGAGCACGGCGCCGACCGCCACCGAACCGACCGTCGCCCAAGGCTCCGGGATGGACGCCACCAACCGGAACGGCCCCTGCATCGGCGCCCACGGCAACCCGGCCACCCACCCGGCGATGGCCTTCAGCCCCCACACCACGACCGCGCCCAGCACCGGGAAACCGACCGACACCAGTGCCACCTGCCCGCGAGGTTCGGCGACCACTGTGGTTCGTCGCGCGCTCATCCCGCACTACCTCCCCCGATGTGAACGTTCAACCTATCGCCGTACCCTGCACGGGTGGGCATAGGGGCCGGGCACATCAGCGCCGAACACGTGGTCTGGGACTGGAACGGCACCCTGCTCGCCGACAACGACGCGGTCCTCGCCGCGGTCAACCGGGTCTGCCGCCACTTCGGCCGCCCACCCATCACCCTGGACCACTGGCGCGACGTCTTCAGCCGCCCCCTCAAGGACTGCTACGAGCGCCTGCTCGACCGCGAACTGACCGCACGGGACTGGGCCGACATCGACGTCCTCTACCACGACGAGTACCGCAACCTGCTGAACCTGTGCGGCCTGGCCACCGGCGTGCCCCACCACCTCCGGCAGCTCCGCCACACCCAGTCGCTGCTCTCGATGTGGTTCCACGACGAGCTGGTCCCGCTGATCACGGACTTCGGCCTGGAAGAGCTGTTCACCCGGGTCGACGGCCTCCGCCTCACGACCGGCGGCGGTTCGAAGGCCGAACACCTCGCCGAACACCTCGACGCGCTGAAGCTGCACCCCCACCGGGTCGTGCTCATCGGTGACGTGGTGGACGACGCCGAAGCCGCCCGGCACGTCGGCGCGCAGGTCGTCCTGGTCGCCACCGGCACCAGCTCGCGCAAGGTGCTCGAACAGGCCGGCGCACCGGTCGCCGACTCGATCCCGGAAGCCCTGACGTACTTGCTGTGACCGGGGCGTACTCGCTGTGACCGGGGCGCCTCCCCGTTCGACGAAGGAGGCGCCCCGGATCACGACTCAGAGAGCGGCGGCAGCCCGTGCCAGCTCTTCGATCCGCGCGAAGTCACCCGAGGCCAGCGCGTCCTTCGGCGTGAGCCACGACCCGCCGACGCACCCGACGTTCGGCAGCGCCAGGTAACGCGGCGCGCTCGCCGCCGTGATGCCGCCGGTCGGGCAGAACCGCAGGCCGGGCAGCGGGCCGCCGATGGACTTGAGGTGGTCCACCCCGCCCGCGGCCTCGGCCGGGAAGAACTTCAACGAGGTCAGCCCGCGCTCGGCCAGCCGCATCGCCTCCGACACGGTCGCCGCGCCCGGCAGGAACGGCAGCCCGGTGTCCTCGACCGCGTCCAGCACCCGGTCCGTCGACCCCGGCGTCACGAGGAACGCCGCACCGGCCTTCGCGGCCTGCTCGGCGTGCTCGGGCGCGGTCACGGTGCCCGCGCCGATCACGATGCCCGGCACCTCCGCCGCCACCCGCTCGATCGCGGCCAGCGCGGCGGGCGTGCGCAGGGTCAGCTCGATCACGCGGATGCCACCGCGCAGCAACGCCTGCGCCAACGGCACGGCGTGCGCGGCGTCGTCCACGACGACGACCGGGATGACGGGGGACAGCGCCAGCAGATCCGCGGCCGTGGCGTGCGCTGGGGTGGTGGTCACCGGGAAACCTCCTGGTTGAGCTGGCCTTCGAAGTGCGAGGCCGCGATCGGTCCGAACACGCTCGCGCCGCGGTCGGCGGGCCCGACCGCCCGGCGCAGCGCGGCGAACAGCTCCCGGCCCGTGCCGGTCCACGCCTGCGCGTCCGGTGGGAAGTCCACCAGGTCGCGTCCGGCCAGCTCCGCCGGGTCCACGAACGCCTCCAGCGTGCCCGTCTCGGCGTCGAGCCGCAGCACGTCGCCGTCGCGCACGCGGGCCAACGGGCCGCCGACGGCCGCCTCCGGGGTGAGCTGGATGGCGGCCGGGATCTTGCCCGACGCGCCGGACATCCGCCCGTCGGTGACCAGCGCGACCTTGAAGCCGCGGTCCATCAGCACGCCCAGCGCCGGGGTCAGCTTGTGCAGCTCGGGCATCCCGTTGGCCTGCGGCCCCTGCTGCCGCACCACGACCACCACGTCCCGTTCCAGCTCGCCCGCCTGGAACGCGGCGCTGAACGCCTCCTGCGAGGTGAACACCCGCGCCGGCGCCTCGACGACCCGGTGCTCCGGCTTGACCGCCGACACCTTGATCACCGCGCGGCCGAGGTTGCCGGACAGCATGCGCAGGCCGCCGTCGGCCGCGAACGGCTCCGACACGGGCCGCAGCACATCGGTGTCCAGCGAGTAGCCGGGACCGTCACGCCAGGTCAGCACGCCTTCGACGAGCACCGGCTCCTGCCGGTAGCGGTCCAGCCCGGGGCCCGCGACCGTGCGAACGTCGGCGTGCAGCAGGCCCGCGTCCAGCAGCGTGGAGACGAGGAACTGCACGCCGCCCGCGGCCTGGAAGTGGTTGATGTCCGCCGAGCCGTTCGGGTAGACGCGGGCCAGCAGCGGCACCACCGAGGACAGCTCGGAGAAGTCGTCCCAGTTCAGCTCGATGCCCGCGGCCGACGCGATGGCGACCAGGTGCATGGTGTGGTTGGTCGACCCACCGGTGGCCAGCAGCGCGATCACGCCGTTGACGACCGACTTCACGTCCACCACGTGCCCGATCGGGGTGTAGTCGTCGCCGCGGCTGATCTCCACCGCGCGCCGCGCGGCCTCCTCGGTCAACGCGCGCCGCAGCCCGGTGCCCGGCGGCACGAAGCTCGCGCCCGGCAAGTGCAGGCCCATGACCTCGACCACGAGCTGGTTGGAGTTCGCGGTGCCGTAGAAAGTGCAGGTCCCGGGGCTGTGGTAGGACGCGGACTCGGCTTCCAGCAGGTCCTCGCGGGACGCCTTGTTCTCCGCGAACAGCTGCCGCACCCGTGCCTTCTCGGAGTTCGGCAAGCCGGAGTTCATCGGGCCCGCGGGCACCAGGATCGCGGGCAGGTGCCCGAACGACAGCGCGCCGATCAGCAGACCCGGCGTGATCTTGTCGCACACGCCGAGCAGCAGCGCCGAGTCGAACATCTCGTGGGACAGCGCGATGCCGGTGGCCATCGCGATCACTTCCCGGCTGAACAGCGACAGCTCCATGCCCGCACGGCCCTGGGTGATGCCGTCGCACATCGCGGGCACGCCGCCCGCGAACTGCGCCACGCCGCCGACGGCGCGCGCGGCGTCCTTGATCCACGCCGGGTACTCGTGCATGGGCTGGTGGGCGGACAGCATGTCGTTGTACGCGGACACGATCGCCACGTTCGGGCGACGCAGTGCCCGCAGTAGCTCTTTGTCACCGCCCGTGATGCCCGCGAAACCGTGCGCCAGGTTGCTGCACGCCATGTCGCGGCGGGCCGGGCCCTCCTGCTGGGCCTGGGCGATTCGTTCGAGGTAGGCGGACCGGCCGGCGGCGCTGCGGGCGGCGATTCGAGCCGTCACTCCGGCGACGACGGGATGCACGCTCATGGTTCGCTGTCTCCGGTGGTGATCACGGGCCGTGATGGGCCCGGTGGGACGGCAGCGCTGGCGTCGCACGTGCGGACGTGACAGTTAGCACAGTAAGTCACGACACATGATCGTCACAAAACCGATTCAGATCCTGAGACACGACTCGAATCCCTGTGGTGCTTGTCACAAGGCTTTCGACTTGGCAGAGTCGGCACCGGACCCACCCGAGGGAGGTGCTGACCATGACGTCCTCCGAGATCGTCGAGTTGCGCCGGACGCTTGGCCAACTGCGCCACTGCGTCGGCGGCCTGCGCGCCAGGTACGGCGACGTGGCCGCGGTGCAGCGGCTGGCCAACGACGTCGAACGCCTGGACATCGACGCGACCGAGCTGTTGGACCTGGAAAGCACGCCACGGCAACGTGAGGCGCCGAGGGTCGAACGGGAAGTCGTCGTCGTCCCCGACACGCCGTACGACCCGAAGCTGTGGACCGACGCCGACGACGAAGGACTCGGCGGCTACCGCCATCGAACCTGAGCAGACAGCAGGCCGGCCCCCGCGTGAGAACGCGGGGGCCGCTCCCTTTTTCGGCCCAAGAGTGTGTCCCGCACCACAATGTGTCCCGCACCACAACGACGTGGAACGAGGTGAGGTATGAGGGCGCAGATCGCCCAGCGCACGTTGCGGACGGACCGGTGGTGGCTACCGCCGCTGGCGACGTTCGTCGGCTTGTTGCTGATCTCGATCTATGCGGCCGTGAGGACCTTCATGGGCGACTACTACTGGGTGGACGAGTACCGCTACCTGACGCCCATGTACTCGCCGTGCCTGAGTGAGGAGTGCCTGCCCGCGGCAGCGCACTTCGGCCGGCCGCTGCCCGAGCTGCCGGGGTTCCTCACCCCGCCGGTGGTCATCATCCCGTTCCTGCTCGGTTTCCGGGTGACCTGCTACTACTACCGCAAGGCGTACTACCGGGCGGCGTGGATGTCCCCGCCCGCGTGCGCGGTGGCCGAGCCCCACGCCAAGTACACCGGTGAGACCCGCTTCCCGCTGATCGCGCAGAACCTGCACCGCTACTTCTTCTACGCGGCCTCGCTCCTGCTGCTGATCAACGTCTACGACGCGATCTACGCGTTCAGCACCGGCGTCGGGCTGGGCAACCTGGTGCTGCTGGTGAACGTGGGCCTGCTCGCCGCGTACACGCTGTCGTGCCACTCCTGCCGGCACATCGCGGGCGGGCGGTTGAAGCACTTCTCCAAGCACCCGGTCCGGTACTGGGCGTGGACGCAGATCTCCAAGCTCAACGCCAAGCACATGCAGCTGGCGTGGGCCTCGCTGATCTTCGTCTGCGTCACGGACCTCTACGTCGCGCTGGTCGCCTCCGGGACGATCTCCGACCTCCGATTCGTCAACTGAGGAGTGGTTTTGCCCGAGCTGGAACGGCATTCGTTCGACGTGCTCGTGATCGGTGCCGGCGGTGCGGGGCTGCGCGCCGCGATCGAGGCCAGGGAACACGGGATGCGCACGGCGGTGCTGTGCAAGTCGTTGTTCGGCAAGGCGCACACGGTGATGGCCGAGGGCGGCATCGCCGCGGCCATGGGCAACGTGAACTCCAACGACAGCTGGCAGGTGCACTTCCGGGACACCATGCGCGGCGGGAAGTTCCTCAACAACTGGCGGATGGCCGAGCTGCACGCCAAGGAGGCGCCCGACCGGGTGTGGGAGCTGGAGACCTACGGCGCGTTGTTCGACCGCACCAAGGACGGTCGGATCAGCCAGCGCAACTTCGGCGGCCACGAGTACCCGCGGCTGGCGCACGTCGGCGACCGCACCGGGTTGGAGCTGATCCGCAGCCTCCAGCAGAAGGTGGTGTCGCTCCAGCAGGACGACTACGCCGAGACCGGCGACTACGAGTCGCGGCTGAAGGTGTTCCAGGAGTTCACCGTCACCGACCTGGTGCTGGACGACGGCAAGGTGGCCGGCGCGTTCGGCTACTGGCGCGAGTCCGGCCGGTTCGTGCTGTTCGAGGCGCCCGCCGTGGTGCTGGCGACCGGCGGCATCGGCAAGTCGTTCAAGGTGACGTCGAACTCGTGGGAGTACACCGGCGACGGTCACGCCCTGGCCCTGCGCGCCGGCGCGTCGTTGATCAACATGGAGTTCGTCCAGTTCCACCCGACCGGCATGGTCTGGCCGCCGTCGGTGAAGGGGATCCTGGTCACCGAGTCGGTCCGCGGTGACGGCGGCGTGCTGCGCAACTCCGACGGCAAGCGGTTCATGTTCGACTACATCCCCGAGGTGTTCAAGGACAAGTACGCCGACAACGAGGCCGAGGCCGACCGCTGGTACGCCGACCCCGAGCACAACCGGCGGCCACCCGAGCTGCTGCCGCGCGACGAGGTCGCCCGCGCGATCAACTCCGAGGTCAAGGCGGGACGCGGGTCCGAGCACGGCGGCGTGTTCCTGGACGTGTCGACCCGGCTGCCCGCGGAGGAGATCACCCGGCGGCTGCCGTCGATGCACCACCAGTTCAAGGAGCTGGCGGACGTCGACATCACGGCGCAGCCGATGGAGGTCGGGCCGACCTGCCACTACGTGATGGGCGGCGTGCAGGTCGACCCGGACACCGGCGCGTCGTCTGTGCCGGGGCTGTTCGCGGCGGGCGAGGTGTCCGGCGGGATGCACGGCTCGAACCGGTTGGGCGGCAACTCGTTGTCCGACCTGCTGGTGTTCGGGCGACGGGCGGGCGCGGGCGCTTCCGACTACGTGTCGGGGCTGTCGGCGCGGCCGGTGTGCTCGGATTCCGCCGTGACCGAGGCGGAACGGGTGGCCGTCGCGCCGTTCTCCGGTTCCGACGGGGGCGGTGAGAACCCGTACACGCTGCACATGGAGTTGCAGCAGGCGATGAACGACCTGGTCGGCATCATCCGCAAGGCCGACGAGATGGACCAGGCGATCAAGCGGCTGGACGAGTTGAAACGGCGGGCCGCGACCCTGGTGGTCGAGGGGCACCGGCAGTTCAACCCCGGCTGGCACCTGGCGCTCGACCTGCGGAACATGCTCGTGGTCAGCGAGTGCGTGGCGCGGGCGGCGTTGATGCGCACGGAGAGCCGAGGCGGGCACACGCGGGACGACTACCCGCAGATGGAGGCCGACTGGCGGCGCAAGCTGCTGGTGTGCCGGCTGTCCGGCCCCGACGGTTCCGTGGAGGTCGTGGAGGAGCCGCAGATCCCGATCCGGTCGGACCTGCTGGCGTTGTTCGAGCACGGAGAGTTGCAGAAGTACCTGACCGCGGACGAGCTGGAGGGGTGACATGGGGTACCAGGGGCACTTCCGCGTGTGGCGCGGCTCGGACCAGGGCGGAGGGCTGGAGGACTTCACCGTCGAGGTCAACGAGGGCGAAGTGGTGCTCGACGTGATCCACCGGCTGCAGGCGACCCAGACGCCGGACCTGGCCGTGCGGTGGAACTGCAAGGCGGGCAAGTGCGGGTCGTGCTCGGCCGAGATCAACGGCAAGCCCCGACTGCTGTGCATGACGCGGATGTCGGTGTTCGCCGAGGACGAGACGGTGACCGTGACGCCGATGCGGACGTTCCCGGTGATCCGCGACCTCGTGACGGACGTGTCGTACAACTACGAGAAGGCGCGCGAGATCCCGTCGTTCAAGCCGCCGGCCGGTGTGGCGCCGGGGGAGTACCGGATGCAGCAGGTCGACGTGGAGCGCTCGCAGGAGTTCCGCAAGTGCATCGAGTGCTTCCTGTGCAACAACACGTGCCACGTCATCCGTGACCACGAGGAGAACAAGGAGTCGTTCGCCGGGCCGCGGTTCCTGATGCGGGTGGCGGAACTGGAGATGCACCCGCTGGACGAGGCGGACCGCGTTCCCGAGGCGCAGTCGTCGCACGGCCTGGGGCTGTGCAACATCACCAAGTGCTGCACCGACGTGTGCCCGGAGCACATCAAGATCACCGACAACGCGTTGATCCCGATGAAGGAACGCGTGGCCGACCGGCGTTACGACCCGGTCGTGTGGCTGGGCAACAAGCTGTTCCGCCGGAACTGACCTCGACGGGACCCGCCCACCGGCGTGGGCGGGTCCTCAGGAGCGGCCTCGCCGGTGGTTCCGGACGACGACCTGGTCGGGGCAGACCGCGCCCAGGAACCTGCCGACGTGCAACGCCAGCCGTTCCGCCACGAGCGAGTAGAAGATCCGGTTCGCCTCACGCCGCTCCCGCACCAGCCCGGCCGACTTCAGCACGCCCAGGTGCCTCGAGATCGAGGGACCGCTGATCGGGAACCGGCCCGCGATCTCGCCCGCGGTCAGCTCGCCGGAGCGGAGGTCCTCCAGGATCTGCCGCCGGGTCGAGTCGGCCAACGCGCGGAAGACACTCGCCTCCCGGTCGGCTTCGACGCTGTCCATGCTTACTGTTTAGCGCAGGAGCTAATCAGCGAACAACCGATCGGTCCCGGTCGGGTAGGTCGCGGCGAAGGCGTGGCTCGTCACGGCGGCGCAGGACGTCGGGGATCAAGGTCGCGAGGCCGGCCACCGCGAGTGCCGCGCCCAGCCACAGCGGTGCGCGCAGGCCGTGATCGGTGATGAGCAGCCCGCCCAGCCACGACCCGATGATGATGCCGAGCGTGATGAACGACCCGTGCACGGTGTTGACCAGCGGTCCGGCGTTGCCCGTCCGCTGGACCCGCGTCACCAGGGCCGGGTTCATCGTGACGCCGACCAGGCCGATGCCGAGCAGGCTCACGACCGCCGGCACCTGCTCGTCGGCGAACAGGGCGAAACCGGTGAGGAAGACGGCGTTCAGGCCCAGGCCGGTGAACAACGCCGGCAGCGCGTGCCGGTCGGCGAGCCGCCCGACCACGTGGTTCCCGACGAGCGTGGCGACGCCGTAGCCGATGAGCAGCAACGGGACCGCGGTCGGGGTGAAGCCGGTGACCTCGGTCAGGATCGGGTTGACGTAGCTGAACGCGGCGAAGGTCGCGCCGATGACGAACGTGCTGGTGGACAGCACCAGCCACAGCCTGGGGCGGGCGACGGCCCGCAGTTCGGCGCGGACGGTGGTGTCGCCGTTGACGCGGTCGAGCCTCGGCACGCCCGCGAACGTGCTCGCGGCGGCCACGACGGTGAGCACCGCGATACCCCAGAACGCCGCGCGCCAGCCGAGGTGCTCGCCGATGAACGTGGCCAGCGGCAGGCCGAGGAGCGTGCCGAGCATCAGTCCGTTGAGGACGGTCGCGGTGGCCCGGCCGCGCAGGTTCTCCTTGACCAGGGCGGAGGTCACCGAGATCGCGACGCCGAAGAACGCCTGCGAGGCCGCGCCGGTGACGACGCGGGCGGTGAGCATCACGCCGTAGTCGGTGGCGGTGGCGGCGAGGACGTTGCCGGTGAGGAAGACGGCGAAGAGGGTCATGAGCGCCGGTTTGGGGCGGAGTCGGAGCATCAGCACGGTGAGCAGCGGTCCGCCGACGGCCATCGCGGCGGCGAACGCGGTGATCAGGTAGCCGATCTCGGGGATGGTGACCTGCAGGCCGGCGGCCATCTGCGGCATGAGGCCGGCGACGACGAACTCGCTGGTGACCATGGCGAAGATGCCGAGGGCCAGCAGGTGGACGACACGGGGCATTCCGGTGCTCCTATTTTGTATCGATCTGTCCAAAACGTGGGCGTGCGTGATCCCCGTTGGATCCACGCCGGGTTCTAGAGGGCGTCCAAGGCGGTGTTCGCGATGGCTCGCAGTGTCGGGATGTCGGCGCCGCCCTGTCCGGCGACCCTCATCCCCGCGATGACGGCGTTGAGGAAGCGCGCCAGTTCCGCCGGGTCTCTGCCGGACGTGAGCTCGCCGTCCCGTTGTCCGATCCCGATGACCGTCGTGAGGGCGTCCAACCTGCGCTGCTGGTCACGTGCCACCAGTTCGGCGGCTTCCCGGTCGCGTGCGGCGAGTTCGACGGTGGTGTTGACGGTGAGGCAGCCGAGCCCCCGGTCGTCCCGCCGGTTCTCCTCCTCGCCCGCGATGATCGCGTCGAACAGGTCGTGCAGCCGGTCCTTCGCGGAACGCGTCTCGTCTTCGAGGAGCGCGAGCTGGCTGGTGGTCATGAGGTTGGTGTAGCGGACGAGGGCGCGCTTGAAGAGCTCGTGCTTGCTGGTGAACGTGTTGTAGATGCTGCTGCGCCCCAGCCCGGTGGCGCGGCACAGGTCCTCGGTGGACGTGGCTTCGTAGCCGTTCGCCCAGAACGTGCGCATGGCCGCGTCGAGCGCCTGCTCCTCGTCGAACGCCTTGGGTCGGGGCACGTCGACGACCGTAGCAGGTTTTGGAACGACCTATCTAGAACTGGGCGACCAGCTTCGCCGCCACCCACAGGAAGACCTTGGGATCGCCGAGACCCGACGCGGTGAGCCACTCGGCCGCCGCCCGCGCTTCCCATTCGTCCTGGACCAACCCCCAACGCCCGGGACGGATACCGGTCGCCTCCCGGACGTCACGCACCAGCCCGTCGAGGCAGGTCCAGGTGTGCCAGCCCCCGCAGTCGAGCCCGACCAGCTCGAACCCGAGCGGCTCACCGCCGGTGAAGGGCTCGTGCCGGGCCAGCCGTTCCGGCAGGCTGCCCGCGTTCCCCTCCCGACCCTCCACGTTCATGTCGGCGAGCAGGGCCGGGACGTCCTGAGCGGCGATCCCCACCCCGAGCACGTGCAGGCCGTCCCTACCCGCACGAGCCTCCTCGGCCGACACCGGGTCGCCGAACCACTCGTCCCACCCGTCCGGGGCCGCCGTCAGCAGGTCGGCGATGCAACCGCTCATCGACACCAGTTCGGCACCGGCCAGACCGACGTCATGCCAGTCCTGCCTGGATCCCCGCGAGGCCACTCGGTAGCCGGCCAAGACGTAGTCGACGGTCACGGAACCAGTGTCGCCGGCCGGGCAACCCGTTTCAGTCCCACATCCGGCCGAACGCGGCCAGCTCGTCACCGTGCTCGATGCGCTCGGCCCACTCCTCGGGCCACGCGTCGAGACCGTGCGCGGCACCCGCGAACGCCCCGGCGAGACACGCGATCGAGTCCGAGTCGCCGGACGTCGTCGCCGCCCGCGACAGGGCCACCGCACGAAGTGATCACGCAACGCACCGGCGATGCCCTCACGCCCCGTCTCACCCAACGCCCGCGCGACCGCCAACGTCATCTGGGTGTCATCGGTGACCAGAGCGGGATCGCCCTCCAACTCCCGCGGCCCACCCACGCCGTAGCGCTGCTCGATCTCGGCGACGGTCAGGAACTCGGTCGGCGCGCCCAAGGCGTCCCCGTAAGCCAACCCCAACAACGTCCCGCTCGCCCGCGTCATCACGACATCGCTCCTGTCGCTTGATCAGGGCCCTCGGTCCAGTAGCGCTGAAGCCTGGCGACCGCCTCGTCGCTGCTCATCCCGGCCACCTCGGACTCGTCGACGCCGACCCGCGAGATCAGCATGTGCACGAGGTCGGCGGGCAGCGGCAGGGCCGGGAGCCGATGACGCTTGGCTCCCGGCCCTGACCGGCTGGATCATCCGATTGTGGTCAGCTGCAACCCGAGGTGGAGCCGCAGCCCTCGCACAGGTAGCAGGAGCCGGCCGGGCGCATCTTCGTGCCGCACGTCATGCACAGCGGCGCGTCGGCGGCCTTGCCCAGGTGCAGTTCGAGCAGTTCCGTGGAGCTGCCCACCTTGATGTCCTGCGGCTTGGACTTCTTCTCCTCCAATGCCGGGGTGGACGTGGCCGAGGCCGTCGGGGCCGAGTCGACCGACGTGCGCAGACCCTCCAGGTCGACGTCGCCG
The DNA here is from genome assembly GCF_009769385.1 of Saccharothrix deserti. Classification (GTDB taxonomy): domain Bacteria; phylum Actinomycetota; class Actinomycetes; order Mycobacteriales; family Pseudonocardiaceae; genus Actinosynnema; species Actinosynnema deserti. The sequence continues at coordinate 139,976 of NZ_ML775960.1, read as the reverse complement.
TTGCCGTAGTCGGACGACACCTGCGCGGTGCGCTCGTCGGCGGTGAAGATGCCGAGCTGCGCGCGCTTGTCGAACGGCAGGTAGTCGAGCGCCAGGCGGCGGAACAGGTAGTCCAGCACGCTGGTCGCGATCCGGACGTCCGGGTCGTCGGTCATGCCGGCCGGCTCGAAGCGCAGGTTCTGGAACTTCGAGACGTAGAACTCCAGCGGGATGCCGTACTGCAGACCCACCGAGATGGACATGGAGAACGCGTCCATCACGCCGGCCAGCGTCGAACCCTGCTTGCCGAGCTTGACGAAGATCTCGCCCAGGCCGTCGTCCGGGTACGAACCGGCGTGCAGGTAGCCCTCCGCGCCGCCGACCGTGAACGACACCGTCTGCGACGGGCGCTTCTTCGGCAGCCGCTTGCGCACCGGGCGGTACTCCACGACCGTCTCGGTCTTCGGCTCGGCGCCCTTGTTGGCGCCCTTGCCCGCCGACAGCGGCTGGCCGACCTTGCAGTTGTCGCGGTAGATCGCCAGCGCCTTCAGGCCCAGCTTCCAGCCCTGGTAGTAGATGTCCTCGACCTCTTCGACGGTCGCCGTCTCCGGCATGTTCACCGTCTTGGAGATCGCGCCCGAGATGAACGGCTGCACCGCCGCCATCATCCGCACGTGACCGAGCGGCGCGATCGAGCGGTCGCCCATCGCGCAGTCGAAGACCTCGTAGTGCTCGGGCTTCAGACCGGGGGCGTCGACCACGTGGCCGTGCTCGCCGATGTACTCGACGATCGCCTCGATCTGCTCCTCCTGGTAGCCCAGGACGCGCAGCGCGCGCGGCACGGTCTGGTTGACGATCTGCATCGAGCCGCCGCCGACCAGCTTCTTGAACTTCACCAGCGCCAGGTCCGGCTCGATGCCGGTGGTGTCGCAGTCCATCATCAGGCCGATGGTGCCGGTGGGCGCGAGCACGCTGGCCTGCGCGTTGCGCCAGCCGTTGCGGGCACCGATCTTCTGGCACTCCTGCCACGCCTTGGTCGCGACCTTCTGCACCGCACCGTCGTTAGCGTGGTACGTGCGCAGCATGTCGTTCGCCGCCGAGTGCTTGCGGATGACCCGCTGGTGCGCCTCGGCGTTGCGGGCGTAGCCGTCGTACGGGCCGACGATGCCCGCCAGCTCAGCGGACCGCTTGTACGCCACGGCCTGCATCAGGGACGTGATCGCGGCGGCCAGCGCGCGGCCACCCTCGGAGTCGTACGCGTGACCGGTCGCCATGAGCAGCGCGCCCAGGTTCGCGTAGCCGATGCCGAGCTGGCGGAACGCACGCGTCGTCTCGCCGATCGCGGGGGTCGGGAAGTCCGCGAAGCAGATCGAGATGTCCATCGCGGTGATGATCAGCTCGACCGACTTGGCGAACAGCTCCGCGTTGAACGAGCCGTCGTCCTTCAGGAACTTCATCAGGTTCAACGACGCCAGGTTGCAGCTGGAGTTGTCCAGGTGCATGTACTCCGAGCACGGGTTCGAGGCGGTGATCCGACCCGACTCCGGCGTGGTGTGCCAGTCGTTGATCGTGCCGTCGTACTGGATGCCCGGGTCGGCGCACTCCCACGCGGCCTGCGCCAGCTTGCGGAACAGGTCCTTCGCGTCGACGGTCTCGATGACCTCGCCGGTCTGGCGGGCGCGCAGGCCGAACCGGCCGCCGTTCTCGTAGGCGTGCATGAACTCGTCCGACACGCGGATCGAGTTGTTCGCGTTCTGGTACTGCACGGACACGATGTCCTTGCCGCCCAGGTCCATGTCGAACCCGGCGTCGCGCAGCGCGCGGACCTTGTCCTCTTCACGCGCCTTGGTCTGGATGAACTCCTCGACGTCGGGGTGGTCGACGTCCAGCACGACCATCTTCGCCGCGCGGCGGGTCGCGCCACCGGACTTGATGGTGCCCGCGGACGCGTCCGCGCCGCGCATGAACGACACCGGGCCGGACGCCGTGCCGCCGGAGGACAGCAGCTCCTTGGACGACCGGATGCGCGACAGGTTCAGACCCGCGCCGGAGCCGCCCTTGAAGATCAGGCCCTCCTCGCGGTACCAGTTCAGGATCGACTCCATCGTGTCGTCGACCGACAGGATGAAGCAGGCGCTGACCTGCTGCGGCGAGCTGGTGCCCACGTTGAACCACACCGGCGAGTTGAAGCTGAACACCTGGTGCAGCAGCATCCAGGTCAGTTCGTGCTCGTAGATCTCGGCGTCCGCGTCGGTGGCGAAGTAGCCGTGCTTGACGCCCGCCTCGACGTAGGTCTTCACCACGCGGTCGATGAGCTGGCGCAGGCTGTGCTCGCGCTGCGGCGTGCCCACCGCGCCGCGGAAGTACTTGCTGGTGACGATGTTGGTGGCGTTGACCGACCAGAAGTCGGGGAACTCGACGCCCCGCTGCTCGAAGTTCACCGAGCCGTCGCGCCAGTTCGTCATGACGACGTCGCGGTGCTCCCAGGTGACCTCGTCATAGGGGTGCTTGCCCGCCGTGGTGTAGACGCGCTCCACCTTCAGCTTGGCGTTCTTGTCCCCCGCGCCGTTGCGGGTTGCCGTCCTCTTGCTGGAGCCACCGACGGTCTCCGTCATTCCCCGTGTCCTCTTCCCGTTTCGCACGTGCTCGAAGTCTGGTGCACGACCCACGTCCGGGCTCCCCGTCCGAGTCGGTCGCTGGTTGTCCTGTGTCTTGTCCTGCGTCGCGGCGCTCAGTCGTCAGTGCGCTGGGCGTCGCGAAGATCGGCGATCTCCTTCTCGAAGTCCTCGACGGACGAGAAAGATCGATAAACGCTGGCGAACCGGAGGTAGGCGACCTCGTCCAGCTCGCGCAGCGGGCCGAGGATGGCCAGGCCCACCTCGTGGCTCGGGATCTCGGCGTTGCCGCCCGAGCGGATGGACTCCTCGACGCGGTGGGCCAGCTGCTGCAAGGCGTCCTCGTCGACCGGGCGGCCCTGGCAGGCGCGGCGGACGCCGTTGACGACCTTGTCCCGGCTGAACGGCTCGGTGACGCCGGAGCGCTTGACCACCGCGAGCACGGCCTCCTCCACGGTGGTGAACCGGCGACCGCAGCTCGAGCAGGACCGCCGGCGACGGATCACCTGGCCCTCGTCCACCTCGCGCGAGTCGACCACACGAGAGTCCGCGTTCCGGCAGAACGGGCATCGCACGGCTGGTCTCCCCTCCTCCGCGCAGCATCCATCGCGTTAGCCCTCATGGTGGGGAATACCCCAACCTGTGGACTAACTACAACGGTGTAACCACTAGATGTAGGGGTCAACCTATGCCTGGAGCCTACTGCTCTGCAACTCGACACACGTGTCCCGGACCACTCGGTGGGATGTCCGCGGGAGGTTCAGCGCTCCGCGACATGCCGATCACCAGCCGCCTCCGAACGACGCCGCAGGTCACCGCCGGCTTGCGAACGCAAACGCGCGAGTCGAACGCTCAGGTGCCGAGAGTCGAACGTCCAGGACCCCTGAGTTCAACGTTCCGAACGTTGAACTCAGGGGTCCTGGACGTAGGGCACACGCATCCTGAACGTAGGACTCACGGCACCTGGAGGTTCGACTCTCGCGACCTGGGTGTTCGACTCTCGCGGTTGGCTGGAGGTTGAGCCCTGGGGAGGGTCAGGGGGTGCCGTCGGGGGCGATCAGGGACTGGCCGGGGACCACGTCGGAGTCCGGGAGGTTGTTCAGCTCGCGGATGCGGGCTGCCACGGCCTCGGGGTCGCTGTTCGGGGCGCTGCGCTCCGCTACGTCCCGCAGCGTCTCGCCCACCTGGACGTGGACGACGTTGGTCCGTTCGGGGACCGTCGTGGCGCCGGAGACGTACAGGTAGAGCAGGCTCAGCAGGGCGGCGAACACGGCCGCGGTCGCGGCGTAGACGAGGAACTGGACGGCCGGGTGCCGCTGTGGGCGCACGTCGCAGGCGGCCGGTTCGGGCGCGGTCTCCCGGACGGCGAGCGGGCGGGGGCGGGTCGACGGGCGGCGGTTGTCCTTGTCCGGTACCTCGAACCGGCGGAGTACCCGTGGTCCGGGTCGCAATCCGACGCCGAGGGCGACATCCTCGACACCGGCGCCGTCCACGAGTTCGAAGCTGTTCCGGGTGCCAATGACCACCGCCATGATGCCCTCCACGCAGGTCATCCGATCATGATCGAACCTGTGTTCGATCGAACGTCCGTGCGAATGTCTACCACTTCACCGGGCGAAATCGCTAGGACACGCCGAGCATTACTTCGAACAGGTGTTTGATCTGGACAGGGAACGCGACTACCGTCCACAAGTGAAGATCGTCGGAGAAGCCGGCCTGGGCAATCGGGACCGGTGAGGAGGAAGCACCGTGGCACGCAAGACCAACGAAGACCTGCGCACCGCCGATGCGCCCTCCGCGCCCGAACCGGCGGACATCGCGGGCAACGCCGGGCTCACCCTGCGCCAGCGCAAGGTGCTCGACGTGATCCGCGACTGGCTCGACCGGTTCGGCTACCCGCCCAGCGTGCGCGAGATCGGGGAGGCGGTCGGCCTGACCTCCACCTCCTCAGTCGCACACCAGCTGCGTGCGCTGGAGCGGAAGGGGTACCTGCGTCGCGATCCGAACCGACCGCGCGCGGTGGGTGTGCTGCCGGCCGAGATCGTGACCGGCCTGGACCCGGCGTCCAAGCCGACGCCCGCGTACGTGCCCATGCTGGGCCGCATCGCGGCCGGTGGGCCGATCCTGGCCGAGGAGGCCATCGAGGACGTGTTCCCGCTGCCGCGCGAGATCGTCGGCGAGGGCGACGTTTTCCTGCTGAAGGTCGTGGGTGACTCGATGGTGGACGCCGCCATCACGGACGGCGACTGGGTCGTCGTGCGCCAGCAGCCCACCGCGGACAACGGCGAGGTGGTGGCCGCGATGATCGACGGTGAGGCCACCGTGAAGACGTTCAAGCGCAAGGAGGACGGCCACGTGTGGCTGATGCCGCACAACGCCGCCTACCAGCCGATCCCGGGCGACGAGGCGTCGATCCTGGGCAAGGTCGTGGCGGTCCTGCGCCGGCTGTAGAGCGTCACGGCGGCGCCCGTCGGGGCGTGAATCCGGGGGACGAGGCGGTCCGGGCCCAGGGGCGCGGACCGCTCGGCCCCGTGGTCAAGCCCGGCGCTTGCGGGAACGCCGGACCAGGGCTCCCACCAGTGCCAACGCCACCGCGCCGCCACCCACCACCGGCCACGCCGAGAACGAGTCGGAGGCCGGGGGAGCGGCCGAGTCGTCGGGTGCCGGAGCGTCCGCCGAGGTCGTGGTGGGCGCGGGCGGCACGGCCAACGCCGCCGCACCCCGCACCGCACGCACGGTCGACGAAGTGCCCCCGGCGTTGCCGAACTCGGACGCCGACAACAGCGTGCCGTCCGGGTCGAACGCGATGGCCTCACCCTGCGGCTCACCGGCCAACGGCACCCGCACCGGGTCGGACTCCAACGCCGCCGCCAGGTCACCACCGTCCGGAACCGGGAACAGGTACGCGTCGGTGTAGGTCCGCAACGCCGCCACCTTGCCGTCCCGCGACATCGCACCGCCCGTGACCAGGCGCGTCACCACGGAACTCTGCAACGGCCCGCCAGTGGTGTCCGTGCCGCTGATCGGCACCTTCGCCACCTGCTCCATCGGCGTCGCCGCGCCCTCGCTCAACCCGGAAACCGGCCGGTACACCAACGGCGACCCGATGGTTTCCTTCGTGATGATGTGCGGAATGCCGTCGCGGTCCACCAACAATGCTTCGGCGTCGTGCTTTCCGTCAGGATACGTAAGGCGGTACAAACGGGCGCTGCCGTCGGGGGAAACCGCGTGCAATGCCACGGTTTCGCGCGACTTGCCGTTGTCCCCGGTGTCCGCCGCCCACAGGGTTCCGTCAGGAGCCAATGCGAGATCTTCGACGTCGAGCGGGTTGTTCGGCGCGGTGATCGTCCGGGTGATCGCGCAATTCCGGTCCATCACCTGGATCAGCAGTCGGCCGTTGTCGCTGTCGTTCACCGCGAACCACTGGTCGCCGTCCGACGCGAGGCCGGACAGCTCCGCCAGCCGCTCGTCGGTCACCGCGCACACGTCGGCGACGGCCGGCTCCGCCGAAGCGGAACCGGCCGTCAGCACCAGGCCTGCTAATACCAGGAACGCGCGCAACGGTCTCAGGCGCGGCTTCCGTTCACGGCGAACTTCTCCAGCGCACCGGCCAGGTCGGGCCGGACCCGGGCGGACAGCTCGGTGCCCTCCTCGGTGTGCCGCTCCTTGAGCACTTCGCCCTCGCGGTGCACGCGTGCGACCAGCTCACCCCGCGCGTACGGCACCAGCGCGTCGACCACGACCTCCTGCCGAGGCGTCATGGACGCGATGCGTTCACGCAGGTCGGAGATGCCTTCACCGGTGTGCGCGGACACGAACACCGCCGTGGGGAACAGGTGCCGCAGCCGGGCCATGCCCAGCTCGCCCACCGCGTCGATCTTGTTCACCACCAGCAGCTCGGTCGGCATCGGGTCGTCACGCCGCGACGAGATCTCGCTGATCACCTCGCGCACCGCCACGACCTGCTTCTCCGGCATCGCGTCGGAGCCGTCGACCACGTGGACCAGCAGGTCCGCGTCGGCGACCTCCTCCAACGTCGACCGGAACGCCTCGACCAGCTGGTGCGGCAGGTGCCGCACGAAACCGACCGTGTCGGTCAGCGTGTAGGGCAGGCCCTCGGGCGTCTCGGTGCGCCGCGTGGTCGGGTCGAGGGTCGCGAACAGGGCGTCCTGCACCAGCACCCCCGCGCCGGTCAGCGCGTTGAGCAGGCTGGACTTGCCCGCGTTCGTGTAACCCGCGATGGCCACGTTCGGCACCGCGTTGGACACGCGGCGGTGCCGCTTGGTCTCCCGGATGACGCCCATCGCGGCGATCTCGCGGCGCAGCTTGGAGATGCGCGCGCGGATGCGCCTGCGGTCGGTCTCCAGCTTCGTCTCACCGGGACCGCGTAGACCCACGCCGCCGTTGCCGCCACCCGCACGACCACCGGCCTGCCGGGACAGCGACTCGCCCCAACCGCGCAGACGCGGCAGGAGGTACTGCAGCTGGGCCATCTCGACCTGCGCCTTGCCCTCACGGGTGGACGCGTGCTGGGCGAAGATGTCGAGGATCAGCGCGGTGCGGTCGACGACCTTGACCTTCAGCTTCTCCTCCAGCTGCCGCAGCTGGCCGGGGGAGAGCTCGCCGTCGCAGATCACCGTGTCCGCGCCGGTCGCGATCACGACGTCGCGCAGTTCGTGGACCTTGCCGGAGCCGATGTAGGTGGCCGGGTCGGGCCGCTCGCGCCGCTGCACGAGGCCTTCCAGCACCTCGGAGCCCGCGGTCTCGGCGAGCAGGGCCAGTTCCGCCATGGAGGCGTCCGAATCGGCCGTCGTGCCCTCGGTCCACACGCCGACCAGCACGACGCGCTCCAGGCGGAGCTGCCGGTACTCGACCTCGGTGACGTCCTCGAGCTCGGTGGACAACCCCGCTACGCGACGCAGTGCGGCGCGCTCTTCGAGCGCCAGGTCGCCGGTGGACAGCTCGTCCTCGTGGTCGAGCCAGTCGTTGCTGTTGTACGTGTTTTCCGTCATTTGCCCTTCATCGTCCCACGGCACCCCTACCAGGGCCGAGTGGTTAATCTCCCGGGTAGAGCGCCAGGTAGATCGCCACGCGTTCCCCGTCGGGGTGTGCCGGCTCTGCTGCCAGCTCATCGAACAACGAACGGAGGCGGCGCTTTAGTTCCGCCCGGTCGACCCTGACCACCAATCGGATCTGGTCCACGGCGGCCGGCCCGACCTCCGCGACCTCCCCGAGGAACGCCTGGAGCACGGCCTCGCCGGTCTCGGCCGCGAGCGGGCCGCGGTCCTTCGCGAGCCGCCACGACAGGCCCGTCGACTTGTACGGGATCTCCCGCGCACCCCGGTTGCCGGACCGGGCGGGCTGGGCCTCCAGGAAGCCCGTGGCGACGAGTTTGCGCACGTGGTGGAGGGTGGTGGCGGGGTCCTTGCCGAGCCGTTCGGCGATCTCCTTGTTGGTCATCGCGCGGTCGTACGTGAGCCGGATGATGCGCAGCCGCACCGCCGAGGCCAGGGCGGCGGCTTCGGCGTCGGTTGCCGGGCGTCTCTCCACCCTGCCCAGCATAGGCGGCACGGCTTAAGTGATTGACACTTTCCAATCACTCCCGAGACACTGCGACCGTGTCCCTCTGGTCTCATCGCGACTTCCGCCTGCTGTGGGCAGGCGACACCATCAGCCAGTTCGGCTCCACGATCGGCCGCACCGTGTTGCCGCTGCTCGCGGCGGGCGCGCTGGCCGCCACGCCGTTCGAGATGGGTGTGCTGTCGGCGGCTGCGACGGCCGCGTTCCTGCTGATCGGGCTGCCCGCCGGGGTGTGGGTGGACCGGTTGAGCCGCCGTCCGGTGATGCTCGTGGCCGACCTGGCCCGCGCGGCGCTGATGCTGTCGATCCCGGTGGCCTGGTGGCTGGGCGTGCTCACGCTGGTCCAGCTCGTCGTGGTCGCCCTGCTGGTCGGCGCGGCCACCGTCATGTTCGACATCGCCTACCAGTCGTACCTCCCGGCGCTGGTCGGGCGGGAGCAGCTGGTCGAGGGCAACTCGAAGCTGGAGGCGAGCCGGGCCGTGGCGCAGGTGTCCGGTCCGGCCGTGGCGGGTGGTGTGGCGCAGGCGGTCGGCGCGGCCGTCGGGGTGCTCGCCACCGGCGTCGGCTACCTGGCCTCGGCGGTGTTCCTGCTGCGCATCCGCACCGAGGAACCGCCGCCCCGTTCCCCGGACAAGCCCGGTTTCGTCCACGAGGTCGCCGAGGGCCTGCGGTTCGTCTTCGGGCACAGGTCGCTGCGCGCGATCGTCGGCTGCACGGGCACCGCGAACTTCTTCGGCGGCATGTCGATGGCCCTGCTGGTGCTGTTCCTGGTGCGCGAACTGGGCCTGTCCGACGGCGTGGTGGGCTTGGTGCTCAGCTCGGCGGGCATCGGCGGCGTGCTGGGCGCGCTGACCGTGAGCCGGTGGAACGCCCGCTTCGGCCAGACCACGGTGATCTGGCTGTCCGCCCTGGTCACCTGGCCGTTCGGGCTGCTCGTCCCGCTCGGTGCGGCGGACTGGCGGATCGCGTTCCTGGTCGTCGGCGAGGCCGCGGTGGCGTACGGGGCGACCGTCTACAACATCGCGCAGGTCAGCTACCGGCAGTCCATCTGCCCGGACCACCTGCTCGGCCGGATGAACGCCAGCATCCGGTTCGTGGTGTGGGGCGGGATACCGCTGGGCGGCCTGGCCGGCGGCGCGCTGGGCGAAGGGATCGGGGTCACGCCCACGTTGTGGGTGGCCATGGCGGGCCAGTGCGCGTCCGTGCTGTGGGTGGTGTTGTCGCCGCTGAGGAGCCGTGATGGCGTCCCGGCGTGACTTCCGGTTGTTCTGGGGCAACGATTCGCTCAACCAGTTCGGCACGGCGGTGTCGAGTTTCGTGCTGCCGCTGGTGGCGATCGAGGCGCTGGACGCCTCGGAGTTCCAGGTCGGCCTGCTCAACGCCGCCGGGATGGCCGCGTTCCTGTTCATCGGCTTACCCGCGGGTGTCTACATCGACCGGCTGCGCAAGCGGCCCCTGCTGATGTGGACCACGACCGGGCGCGCGCTGCTGTTCGCCACCGTTCCGGTCGCCGCGTGGCTGGGCGGCCTCACGTACCTCCACCTGGTGCTCGCCGCACTGGCCGCGGGCGTGCTCACGGTGTTCTTCGAGGTGGCGAGCCAGGCGTACCTGCCCGCTCTCGTGCCGCGCGGCGAGTTGTCGCACGCCAACAGCAGGCTCGTGTCGACGCAGCAGGTCGCGCGGCTGTTCGGACGGCCGCTGAGCGGGCCACTGGTGCAGTTCCTGGGCAGCGCGAACGCCGTCCTCGCGATCAGCTTCTCGTACCTGACCTCGGTGCTGCTGCTGCGCGGCATACGCCTGGTCGAGGAGCCGGTGGAGCCGCGCAAGCGCGAGCTCCGGGCGGAGATGGCCGAGGGTCTGCGGTTCGTGTTCGGGCACCCGCTGCTGCGGCCGACGGTGCTGTGCACGACGTCGTTCAACCTGAGCTACGGCATGTGGACGGCGGTCAACTTGCTGTTCCTGCTCCGCGACCTCGAGTTGACGCCGACGGCCGCCGCCGTGCTGCTGGGTCTGGGCGGCGCGGGCGGCGCGTTGGGGGGCCTGCTCACCGGCTGGTTGGCCGGGGTCGGGCAGGTGCGGCTGATCTGGCTGTCGATGGTCGTGACGCAGCCCGCGTGGCTGCTGGTCCCGCTCGCGGAACCGGGTTGGCGGCTGGCGCTGTTCGCGATCGGCACGGTGGTCACGTTGATGGGCGCGGTCGCCTACAACGTCGCGCAGGTCAGCCTGCGCCAGGCGCTGTGCCCGGACCGGTTGCTCGGCCGGATGAACGGGAGCGCGCGGTGCCTGGTCTGGGGTGCGGCGGCCGTGGGCGCGTTGGCGGGCGGCGCGCTGGCCGAGTGGGTCGGCGTGCGGAACACGCTGTGGGTCGCGGCGGCGGGGATGATCCTGTCCGTGCTCTGGGTGGTCCTGTCACCACTGCGGCAGATGCGCGATGTGCCCCGGATCACTAACGTCGAGCGGCATGGCTGACACCACCGTGCTCCGCGAAGGTCTCCGGTACGGCGAGTGTCCGCGACAGGGCCCTGACGGCAGGCTCTACTACTCCGACTTCTACGACCACGAGGTCCGTGCGATCGACCTGGACACGGGCGTCGAGGAGGTCGTGTGCACGGTGCCCGAGCAGCCGTCCGGCCTGGGCTGGCTGCCGGACGGTCGGCTGCTCGTGGTGTCCATGCGGGACCGCAGGGTGCTGCGGCTGGACGACGGCGGGCTGGTCGAGCACGCCGACCTGAACGGCATCGCCACCTTCCACGCCAACGACATGCTGATCGACCCGCACGGCCGCGCGTACGTCGGCAACTTCGGCTTCGACCTGCACGGCGCCCTCGCGGTGGGCGGTGAGGCGCCGATGCTGGAGCCGGACTGGGTCGCGCCCGGCACGTCGTTGGCGCTGGTCCAGCCGGACGGCACGGCCACCGTCGCGGCCGAGGACCTGAAGTTCCCCAACGGGATGGGGCTGTTGCCCGACCGGAATGGTGAGCACGGGCGGCTGGTCGTCGCCGAGACGTTGGCCTTCCGGCTGACCAGCTTCGCCGTGGCCGACGACGGCACGCTGTCCGACCGGCGGGTGTGGGCGTCGCTGCGCGAGCACTTCATCGCGCCGGACGGCATCGCGGTGGACGCCGACGGCGGCGTGTGGGTCGCGCCCGCGCTCCAGCCGTTCGTGTTCCGGGTCGAGGAGGGCGGCGAGATCACCCGGCGGGTGGAGACCAGCCAGGTCTGCTTCGCCGTCGGGATCGTCGAGGACAAGCTGGTCTGCTGCACCGCGCCCTCCTCGCAGCCGGAGGTGGTGGCCGAGGCGCGGCTGGGCAAGCTGGAGGTGTTCGCCCTCTAGTCCCGCACGGCAGTCCCGCACGGCTCGGTAAAATAGGTCAGTGACCAAGGCGCAAGGAGGTCGGCCCAGTCCGGCGCGGCTGGACCGCGACACCGTCGTGCGCGCCGCCCTCGACGTGCTCGACGAGGAAGGGCTGGACGCGGTGTCCACCCGCGCCATCGCCACGCGGCTGGGCGTGCGGATGAACACCGTGCTCTGGCACGTGAAAAGCAAGGCCAGGCTGCGGGAGCTGATGGCGGACGCGATCCTCGGCCAGGTCGACCTCGCCGACCTGCCCGAAGACTGGCGCGAACGGGCGGCCGAAGTGCCCAGGCGGCTGCGCCGGGCGTTGCTGGCGCACCGGGACGGCGCGAGTGCCGTCGTCGGCGCCCACGCGGCCGAGCCCGGCACGCTTCGGTTCGCCGAAGCCCTGGCGGCGGCCCTGATCGCGGGCGGGGTGCCGCGGGTGGCGTGGACCCTGTGGACCCTCGTCCACCTCACGCTGGGGCTGGTGCGGGAAGAGCAGGCCGCGTCCGGTGACGACCGGTTGGCCGACGCGCTGGACGCGGCACCGGGCGACTACCCGTCACTGCGGGCCGTCGCGGACGACCTGGAGCCGACCGCGTTCGCCCAACGGCTCGACCACGGCGTGACCCTCGTGCTCCGGACGCTGGAGCCGCACTGACGCCGGAGCCGCACCAGAGGCGCTCTAGAGCGCGTCCCACCAGGCCTGGTCCAGCTCGCCGCGGGCAACCAGCACGGCCGGGCCGGTGAGCGTGGAGGTCTCCTCCTCGATCACCACGGACACCTGTCCACCGAGGACGTCCACAGTGGCCTTGCCGGTGCGCTGACCGGTCCCGTACAGCCACGACGCCACCGCGGCCACCGTGCCCGTGCCGCACGACCGGGTCTCGCCCACGCCGCGCTCGTGCACGCGCATCCGGAGGGCGCCGTCACCGAGCACGTTGACGAACTCCACGTTCACCCCGTGCGGGAACTGCACCGGGTCGTGGCCGGGCGGCACGTGCAGGTCGAGTTCCGCCACCGGCACCTCGGTCACGCACGCCAGGTGCGGGTTGCCGACGTCTACCGCGACCCCGCCGAACGCGCTGCCGCCGACCGTGGCGGTGCCCGTGCCGGTGACCATCGCGCGCCCCATGTCCACCGTCACGGTGCCGTCCTGGTGCGCGACGACGTGCCGCTCACCGGCCCGCGTGCCGATGGTGAACTCGCCGAGGGGCATGAGTTCGGCCTCCACCAGGTACCGGACGAACACGCGCACCCCGTTGCCGCACATCTCGGCGATCGAGCCGTCGGCGTTGCGGTAGTCCATGAACCACGGCCCGAAGTCGGGCCGCACGACCCGCAGCACGCCGTCCGCGCCCAGGCCGCGCTGTCGATCGCACAGCGCGCGCACCCGCGACTCGGTCAGGTCCAGCAGACCCTCCGGATCGGGCAGCACGACGAAGTCGTTCTCGGTGCCGTGGCCCTTCAGAAACTCGACTCCCACGCCCACCAGGCTACGGTGCGACGAGCTTGAGCACGTCCTCGGCCAGTCCCGGAGCGGCCGCGTCGAACCACGTGACCCTCTGGTCGCGGCGGAACCAGGACCGCTGCTTGCGCACGAACCGCCGGGTGGCCTGCGCGGTCGTCGTCGCCGCCTCGTCCAGCGAGCACTCGCCGTCGAACGCGGCCAGCACCTGCTGGTAGCCCAGCGCGCGGGACGCCGTGCGGCCGTCGCGCAGCCCGCGGGCCTCCAGCTCGCGGACCTCGTCCACCAGACCCGCCTCGAACATCCGCGCCACCCGCGCGTCGACCCGCTCGTCCAGTTCGGACACGTCGCGGTCCAGCCCGACCACCACCGTGCCGTACCGGGCCGGTCCCGGCTTGGGCAGCGTGGCCGAGAACGGCTGCCCGGTCAGCTCGATGACCTCCAGCGCGCGCACCACCCGCCGGCCGTTGCTGGGCAGGATCGCCAGCGCCGCGGCCGGGTCGAGCTGCGCCAGCCGCCCGTGCAGGGTCTCCGCGCCGAACACCGCCAGCTCCTGCTCCAGCTGGGTCCGGATCTTCTCGTCGGTGCCGGGGAACACCAGGTCGTCCAGCACGGCCTGCACGTACAGACCCGAACCGCCGACCAGCACCGGCGTGCGGCCCTCGGCCAGCAGCCGCTCCACCACGGCCCGCGCCTCGCGCTGGTAGGCGGCCACGGACGCGGTCTCGGTCACGTCCAGCACGTCGAGCAGGTGGTGCGGCACGCCCTGCCGCTCGGCCTCGGTGATCTTCGCCGTGCCGATGTCCATGCCCCGGTAGAGCTGCATCGCGTCGGCGTTGACCACCTCACCGCCCAGTTCGACGGCCAGCCGCACGGCGAGGTCGGACTTTCCGGTGGCGGTGGGGCCCACGACGGCGACGGGAGTGCTCACGCCCCCCAGCCTCCCAGACGGCCTCAGGCGTCCCAGACGGCGAGGTGGTAGCCGACGCCGAACGGTGCCAGGAACGCCGACCGGGTGCACCGCCACGCGCCCGGCACACCCGCCGCCACCTGCCACGCGGCCCGCCCGGACGCGCCCAGCTCGGCCGCCGACGCCGGGTCGATCGCCCGCAACGCGCCCGTGTCCGCCGTGGCCAGCGCCTTGCGCACGTCCTCGTCGAACGGCCCGGCCCGCTCGTCCGGGCGTCCCACGGCCCGCTCGCCGTGCCGGTGCGACCCGTCGCCCAGCACGAGCAGCGCACGCGAACCACCCAGCCGCTCACCCAGCGCGACGCACTCGGCGGTGGGCAGGTCCGGCGGCACGACGTGCACCCGCACGCTCCGCGCGCCCACCCGTTCCCGCAGCCACGCCGCCACCAGCACCGGAAGCGGCAGGTCCTCATCCACAGAGGACGCGTCGTCCGACAGCGACACCGGGACGTCCACCCCGAAACCGCGGAACGTGCCCCTCACGTCCTCGACCACCCGCGGCCCGGACGGGTCGACACCGACCGCCACCCAGTCCGCCGCGTGCGCGGCCAGATCCCGTGCCGCGGCCAGGCACGCCGAACGCACCTGTTCGGTCTCCGGCACGGCTCCCGTCACCAGTTCGGGCACCAGCAGAGGAGGGTGCGGAACGACCACCAGGCGCGAGATCATGGCAGCCAACGCTACTCATCGGCCACCACCGGTACCGATGCGAGCCTTGACCTGTTTGAATGCGCGCGAGGTACTGGACACTCTTAGGGAGAGTCGCGGTACTCGGGTGCTGGGCCCCGTCGTAGGCGGGGCGCCCGTGGTCGGCACGGGCACCACGAAGTGGGCAGGCGAGGAGGAAGCCGGCGATGACGGAGCACGAGACGACACCGGGAACCACTGGCGACAGTGGTGCGGGGGCGGTGGTCGAGGAGACCCGGGTGGAAGCGACGCCGGTCACGCCGGTCACGGCGCCACCGCCGGTCCCCGTGGCGTCGGACCACCCTGACCGCTGGGGGCGCGTGGACGCGGACGGCACCGTCTACGTCAAGACGGCCGAGGGCGAGCGGGTCGTCGGTTCCTGGCAGGCGGGCGAGCCCGCCGAGGGCCTGGCGCACTTCGCGCGCCGGTTCGACGACATCCGCACCGAGGTCGAGCTGCTGGTGACGCGGCTGTCCTCCGGCGCGGGCGACCCCAAGCACGCGCTGACCAGCGCGAAGCACGTCCAGGAGAGCCTGGCCGACGCGGCGGTCGTCGGTGACCTCGCCGCTCTGGCCGCGCGCGTCGAGTACGTGCTGGTCAAGGCGGAGGAGGGCCTGGAGGCCGCCAAGGCGGCCAAGGACGAGGCACGGGCCGCGGCCGGCGCCCGCAAGCAGGAGCTGGTCGAGGAAGCCGAGGCGTTGGCCAACGAGTCGACGCAGTGGAAGGCGGCCGGCGACCGGCTGCGGCAGATCCTGGACGAGTGGAAGACCATCCGGGGTGTCGACCGCAAGACCGACGAGCAGCTGTGGCGGCGGTTCTCCAAGGCGCGCGACGCGTTCAACCGCAGGCGCGGCTCGCACTTCGCGGACCTCGACCGGCAGCGCAGCGTGGCCAAGAACCGCAAGCAGGAGCTGGTCGAAGAGGCCGAGAAGCTCATCGAGTCCGACGACTGGGGTCCCACGGCCGGTCGGTACAAGGAGCTGATGGTCGAGTGGAAGGCCGCCGGGCGGGCGCCCAAGGAGGCCGACGACGCGTTGTGGCAGCGGTTCCGCGCCGCCCAGGACGCGTTCTTCGCCAAGCGCTCCGAGGCGTTCAACGAGCGTGACGCGGAGTTCGCGACCAACGCGAAGCTGAAGGAGGAACTGCTCGCCGAGGCCGAGCGGATCGACCCGTCGCTCGACCTGGAGGCTGCCCGCAACCAGCTCTACAAGATCCAGGAGCGGTGGGACGCGATCGGCAAGGTGCCGCGCGAGCGGGTCCGCGAGCTGGAGGGCAAGCTCCGCACGATCGAGGAGCGGGTCCGCGGCGCGGTGGACGCCCAGTGGCGTCGTTCCGACCCGGAGGCCGAGGCCCGCGTGGCGCAGTTCCGCGAGCGGGTGGAGCAGTTCGAGGCGCAGGCCGAGAAGGCGCGCACGGCGGGCGACAAGCGCCGCGCCGAGCAGGCCGAGGCCCAGGCCAAGCAGTGGCGCGAGTGGCTGGCCGCCGCCGAGCAGGCGGTCGCGAGCCGCTGAGCGGCTAGTGGGCGATGGGCCCCTTCACCGGCGGTGAAGGGGCCCAGCCCGCTGTGAACAGCAGGTCGGGGCCGTCCTCGCCGTCGCGGTCCAGGTGTTCGGCGCGCCCCAGGCCCGCTTTGAGCGCCACCCGCTGCGAAGCGGTGTTGGCGGGCCGCACCCTGGCCACGACCGGGAACGCGCCCAGGTGCTCGGTCGCCCACCGCACCACCTCGTGCGCCGCCTCGGTGCTGATGCCGTCACCCCAGCTCGCCGGGCTGAACCGGTAGAACAGGTTGAGCGCGCGCCGCTCGTCGACCTGGCTGACCTTCACGCCGCAGAAGCCCAGCGTCCGCTCCGCGCCGAGCCGGCGGACCGCCCAGTACCCGAAGCCGTACCCACGCCAGTGGTTCATCCACCGCTTCAGCAGGACATCGGCCTGGTCACGGCTGTGCACCGCGTCCGCCGGGTTGTGCGCGAGGGCCACCGGGTCGCCCTGGATCTCGTGCACCGCGTCCAGGTCGCCGATGACCGGCCGCCGCAACGACAGCCGCCCGGTGCGCAACTCCCCGAAGCCGGACAGCACCGGCCAGGGTTCGGGCATCACTGCATGGGCGGCCGGGACGCGGCCAGCCGAAGCCACTTCACCAGCAGCACCACCACCGCCACCACCGCCAGGATCAGGCCCGGACCAGGACCGGGACCGGGGTGGTGACCGGTCGTGGTCTGCGTGGTCCAGATCGACAGCACGCCCGCCACCGACGCGGCGAACGACGCCAGCGCGGACACCCACGCCAACGCCCACCGGCGCACGGCCAGCGTCACCGCCGGCAGCAGCACGCCCGCGATCACCGCGGCGTAGGAGAACACCTTCGGCAACGCGTCCGCCTCGCCGAACAGCAGGCTCAGCCCCTGCACGCCGTCGACCCACGGCAGGATCAGCGACACCAGGACCGCCAACGCCGCGACGGCGATCGTCAACGCGCCCGCGCCGGGGTCGATGCGCTTGGCCGCCGAACGGCCCACCCCGTTGATCTCCTCGCGCAGCCCGGCCAGGTCGTCCGGCTCCTGCTCCTCGCTCATCCGACCGAGCACCCGCCGACGGCCGCGGGCAGGGGCGCGGGCTTGCCGAACGACGGCAGGCCCAGCGTCACGCCCGGTGTCTTCGGCTTGAGACCGGCCTCGGACCGGTCACCCGCCTTGGTCCGGCGGTGCGACAGCAGCGGACCGTCCGCGATGAGGTTGTGCGGCGCCCCGTAGGTCACCACGGTCTCCACCACGTCACCGGGGCGCACGTGCGCGTCACCGGGCGTGAAGTGCACCAGGCGGCCGTCGCGGGCGCGACCGGTCATCCGGTGCGTCTCGGCGTCCTTGCGGCCCTCGCCGGAGGCGACCAGCAGCTCGACCGTGCGGCCGACCTGCTCCCGGTTCAGCTCGTGCGCCACCTCGTTGACCAGCGTGACCAGCCGGTCGTACCGCTCCTGCACGACCTGCTTGGGCAGCTGGTCGGGCAGGTCGGCGGCGGGCGTGCCGGGGCGCTTGGAGTACTGGAAGGTGAACGCGGAGGAGAACCGGGCCTCGCGGACGACGTCCAAAGTGGCCTGGAAGTCCTCCTCGGTCTCACCGGGGAAGCCGACGATGATGTCCGTGGTGATGGCCGCGTCCGGCATGGCCGTGCGCACGTTGTCCAGGATGGACAGGTACTTCGCGGTCCGGTACGAGCGGCGCATCTCCTTGAGCACGCGGTCCGAGCCCGACTGCAGCGGCATGTGCAGCGAGTGGCACACGGCGGGCGTCTCGGCCATCGCGGCGATCACGTCGTCGGTGAAGTCCTTCGGGTGCGGCGAGGTGAACCGGACCCGCTCCAGGCCCTCGATCCCGCCGGTGGCGCGCAGCAGCTTGCCGAACGCGAACCGGTCGCCGAACTCGACGCCGTAGGAGTTGACGTTCTGCCCCAGCAGCGTCACCTCCAGCACGCCCTCGTCGACCAGCGCCTGCACCTCGGCCAGCACCTCGCCGGGTCGGCGGTCCTTCTCCTTGCCGCGCAGCGACGGGACGATGCAGAACGTGCAGGTGTTGTTGCAGCCGACGGACACCGACACCCAGCCGGAGTAGGCCGAGTCGCGGCGGGCGGGCAGCGTCGAGGGGAAGGTCTCCAGCGAGTCCAGGATCTCGACCTGGGCCTCGCGGTTGTGCCGGGCGCGTTCCAGCAGCACCGGCAGCGAGCCGATGTTGTGCGTGCCGAAGACGACGTCGACCCACGGCGCGCGCTTGACGATCTCGCCCTGGTCCTTCTGCGCGAGGCAGCCGCCCACGGCGATCTGCATGTCGGGGTTGGCGGACTTGGCGGGCGCGAGGTGACCGAGCGTGCCGTAGAGCTTGTTGTCGGCGTTCTCCCGCACGGCGCAGGTGTTGAACACCACCACGTCCGGCGCGACGTCGCCTTCGGCGGGCGTGTAGCCCGCGTCCTCCAGCATGCCGGCCAGGCGCTCGGAGTCGTGCACGTTCATCTGGCAGCCGAACGTGCGGATCTGGTAACTGCGCGTCACTGCAACCTAGTCCTTCCGTCGGGTCCAGCGTAGAGCGTGGACGTGCGACGATGCGCAGGTGTCGGGAACACTGTTGCGGTTGCACGCGGTCGGGGCCGCCTTGGCCCTGGCCACGCTGTCGTTGAGCGCGTGCGGTGACGACTTCGACCAGGTGAAGCTGACCATGGCGGCCGGCAGTCCGGGCGGGGTCTACCACGAGTTGAGCACGGTGCTGGCCGACGCGTGGAGCCGGGACCCCGGCATCCCGCGCCCGCAGGTGGCGAACACGGCCGGTTCGGTGGACAACCTGGGTCGGCTGCGGGCCAACCAGGCGCAGGTGGGGTTCTCGGCGGCCGACGCGGCGGAGAAGGCGCAGAAGGAGAGCAAGGGCCACAAGCTGCTCGCCCTGGCCCGGATGCACGACGACTACCTCCAGGTGGTGGTGCGGGACGACCTGCCGGTGACCAAGCTGGCCGACTTGAAGGGCCTGCGGGTGAGCGTGGGCGCGAGCAACTCGGGGGTGAAGTTGATCGCCGAGCGGCTGTTGGAGTCGGCGGGCATCTCGCCGGGCAGCGACCTCAAAGTCCAGTACATGGACCTGCAGACCAGCGCGGACGCGATGCGCGACGGGGCGTTGGACGCGTTCTTCTGGTCCGGTGGCGTGCCGACGGGCCCGGTCACGACCCTGGCCACGACGGTGAAGGTGCGGATGCTCGACCTGGGCGACGTGCTGCCGAAACTGCGTCAGACCTACCAGGTGTACGGCTCGGCGACGCTGCCCGCGTCGGCCTACCAGCTCGACGGCGGCCCGGTCGTCACGCTGGTCGTGCGCAACTTCCTCCTGGTCAACGACACGATGTCGGACGACGTGGCGGAAGCCCTGGTGAGAGGCCTGTTCCAGGCGCAGCCGGACCTGGTCGCGGCGAGCCCGGTGGCCAGATCGATAGAGGTCCGGTCGGCGATCGAGACGACCCCGATCGAGCTGCACCCCGGCGCGATGCGCTACTACCGCGACGTCAAGGTCTGACCTCCGGGCACGGTCGGGTTACACGGCCGGGAATTCCACCACCACGCGCAGGCCGCCGGCCTCGGGCGACTCCAGCCTGACCGAGCCGTCGACCCGTTCCACGATCTGCCGCACCAGCGCCAGCCCCAGCCCGGAGCCCTGCACGTTCTGGTGCGCCGGACTGCGCCAGAACCGGTCGGTGGCGCGTTCCAGCTCCTCCGGCGCCAGCCCCGGCCCCTCGTCCTGCACCGACAGCCGCACCACACCGTCCCGCCGGCGGACGTCGACGTGCACCAACGTGCCGTCGGACGTGAACTTCAGCGCGTTGTCCAGCAGCGCGTCCAGCACGGTCTCGACACCGCGCGGCGGCACCAGCGCCATGCCGCCCGGCTCGCCGTCCAGCACCAGGTGCACCTCGCGGGCCGCGGCGGCGGGCTGCCACGCCGACAGGCGTCCGGCCACCACCCGGTCCACGTCCACCGGCAGGGGATCGACCGAGGGCGCACCGGCCCGCGCCATGGACAGCAGCTCGTCCAGGATCCGGTTGAGCCGGTTGGCCTCGTCGAGTGCCGCGACCTGGTGCGCGACCCCCTCGCCGACCACGTAGTCCTCCAAATTGGACAGACGGAGTTTCAACGCGGTCAACGGGTTCCGCAGCTGGTGCGAGGCGTCCGCGACGAACGCGCGCTGCGAAGCCAGCACGTCGCTCACGTTCGCCGCCATCTGGTCGAACGACCGCGACAGCTGTCGCAGCTCCGGCGGCCCGTCCGACGACCCCACCGGCTGCACCGGCTGCCCGGACACCACCGCCGACAACAGCCGCCCGGTCGCGTCGTCCAACCGGTGGACCGGCCGCAGCGTCCACCGGACCAGCGGCAACGCCACGAACACGCCCACGACCAGCACCAGCAGGCTGGACGCGAGCAGCACCGCCCACCACAGCAGGACCTCGACGCGGGTCTTCGACGTCGGCGAGAACGTCACCACCGCGCCGCGCACCTCGCCCGCCTCCAGCACCGGCTCGGCGAGCACCAGGTCGGTCGACTCCCACGGCATGACCAGCTCCGGCGCGAGCGGCTGCCGGCCGGCCAACGCACCCCGGACCAGGTCGGACACCTCCGGCGACGACACGTCCACGTCGTCCGAGGACGCCGCCACCACCTGCCCGTCCCGGCCGAGCAGCGCCACCCGTATCCCGTACAGCTCGTGGTAGCGGCGCAGTTCGGCCTCCAGCACGTGCGGCTGGTCGTCGATGAACGGCCGCTGCGCCACGGACGCGAACCGCGTGGTGTCGGTGAGCCGGTCCAGGAACATCTCCTGCTGCTCGGTCTGGGCCACGCCACGCCCCAGCGGGACACCCATGCCCAACAGCACGAGCACGACCAGCGTCAACACGATTCCCAGCAGCCGCGACCGCACTCAGCCCCCGCTCAACCGGTACCCGACTCCGCGCACCGTCTCCAACAAAGATGGACGCCCGAGCTTCGTCCGCAGCGTCGCCACGTGGACGTCCAGGGTCCGGTTGGCCCCCGCCCAGGTGCGTCCCCACACCTCGGCCAGGATGCGCTCCCGGGTGCACACCGCGCCACCCGCCGCCACGACCAGCGCCAACACCTGGAACTCCTTGCGTGACAGTGCCACCACCTCACCCGCCACGGTGACCTCGTGCCGACCGAGGTCGACCCGCACGTCGGACACCTCGAACACCTCGGTGCCGGTGCCGCCGACGCCGACCGGGTCGCCGCGCCGCCGCCGCACCGCGTGCACGCGGGCTACCAGTTCACCCACGTCGTAGGGCTTGACCAGGTAATCGTCGGCGCCGGCGTGCAGGCCGAGGATCCGGTCGTCGATCTCGCCGCGGGCCGAGACCACGATGATCGCCACGTCACTCGCCGCACGGATGTGGCGGCAGAGCGTGACACCGTCCACATCGGGCAGGCCCAGGTCGAGCAACACCACGTCGATCCCGGCCAGTCGATCGAGCGTCCCCCGACCGGTAGCCTGCCGGTCAACCGTGAAACCGCGCCGCGTCAACGCCGGTACCAGCGCTTCTGCCACGCGGTCGTCGTCCTCGACCAACAGCACCCGCACCGTGGAGCCTCCCCGATAAGTGTCGCCACCCTGTGACAGAGTTGAGACCCTAAGTCTTGCTCAACCGCCTGGACTGGTGTGGTGATTCACACCTACGTTTCCGCCATCGCTCAGGAACCCCTACTGGAGGACTGATGACCGCCGCCACTCCTGCTCCGCCGATGATCCGGATGGCGGGCGTGGACAAGTTCTTCGGACCTCTGCACGTCCTCAAGGACGTCACGATCGAGGTGCCGAAGGGGCAGGTCGTCGTGGTGCTCGGGCCGTCCGGCTCGGGCAAGTCCACGCTGTGCCGCACGATCAACCGGTTGGAGCCGATCGACTCCGGCCTCATCGAGGTGGACGGCCAGCCGCTGCCCGCCGAGGGCAAGGAACTCGCCCGGCTGCGCGCCGACGTGGGCATGGTTTTCCAGTCGTTCAACCTGTTCGCCCACAAGAGCATCGTCGACAACGTGATGCTCGCGCCGGTGAAGGTCCGCAAGACGCCCGCGGCCCAGGCCCGCAAGACGGCCATGGAGCTGCTGGAGCGGGTCGGCATCGCGAACCAGGCGGAGAAGTACCCCGCCCAGTTGTCGGGTGGGCAGCAGCAGCGCGCGGCGATCGCCCGCGCGCTGGCGATGCGGCCCAAGGTGATGCTGTTCGACGAGCCGACCTCCGCACTCGACCCCGAGATGGTGCAGGAGGTGCTGGACGTGATGACCACGCTGGCCAAGGAGGGCATGACCATGCTCGTGGTGACCCACGAGATGGGCTTCGCCCGCAAGGCCGCGGACCGGGTGATCTTCATGTCCGACGGCGAGGTCGTCGAGGATTCGACGCCGGAGGCGTTCTTCTCCGCGCCGAAGTCCAACCGCGCGAAGGACTTCCTTGGCAAGATCCTGACCCACTGAAGTCCCACGACCGCGGCGCTGAAGCCTGGCGCCGCTCTCACCCGAAAAGAGCAGGAGAAGGACGATGAGGGTTCGCACCCTTGCGGTGGCGCTGCTGGCCGGCGGCCTCGCCCTGACCGCGTGCGGCAAGGAGGGCAGCCCCGGCGACACCGGTTCTGCCCCCACGCAGCAGGTCGCAGCCGACGTCAAGGTCGACGGCTCCCCGACGTTCGAGAAGATGAAGAGCCGGGGCAAGGTCATCGTCGGCGTCAAGGAGGACCAGCCCGGTCTCGGGTACAAGGACCCGACCAGCGGCAAGTTCACCGGTTTCGACATCGAGATCGCGAAGCTGGTCGCCGCGAAGCTGGGCTTCGAGTCCGACAAGATCGAGTACAAGGCGATCGCGTCCCAGGGCCGCGAGCAGGCGCTGATCAACGGTGACGTCGACTACTACGTCGGCACCTACACGATCAACGCCAAGCGCAAGGAGCAGGTCGGGTTCGCCGGCCCCTACTTCACCGCGGGCCAGGACCTGCTGGTGAAGAAGGACGACAACTCGATCACCGGCCCGGACACGCTCAAGGGCAAGAAGGTCTGCTCGGTCACCGGCTCGACGCCGATCCAGAAGGTCAAGACCGAGGGCCTGACCGAGCCGGAGAACATCGTCGAGCTGCAGAACTACTCGCAGTGCGTGACGCAGCTGGAGCAGGGCGCGGTCGACGCCGTCACCACCGACGACGCGATCCTGAAGGGCTACGCCTCGCAGGACCCGAGCAAGTTCAAGGTCGTCGGCAAGACGTTCTCGAGCGAGCCCTACGGCATCGGCCTGCCCAAGGACGACAAGGCCCTGCGCGACAAGATCAACGACATCCTGGAAGCGGCCATCAACGGCGGCGACTGGCAGGCGGTCTACGACAACACGCTGGGCAAGTCCGGCTCCACGGCCAACAAGCCCGTTCTCGAACGCTACTGATCTCTTCCCGCGGCCGGTCGCCCGTGCGGGCGGCCGGCCGTGCCACCACCTAGCCGAGGAAGCCGATGGACGTCCTGCTCGACAACCTCGACCTGTACGGACCAGGGTTCCTCAACACCGTTGAGCTGTTCCTGATCTCCGCGGTCGGATCGCTGGTGTTGGGAACGATCCTGGCGATGCTGCGGGTCGCGCCGGTCCCGGTGCTGCGCGCCACGGGCGCCGCCTACGTGACGCTCATCCGCAACACGCCGCTCACGCTGGTGTTCTTCTTCTTCACCTTCGCGTTCCCGTTGCTGGAGATCGTGACGCCGGCGAGCTTCGGCTCGGCCGCCGCCTACTACCGCAACGCGGCGCTGGCGGCGCTGATCCTGTACACGGCCGCGTTCGTCTGCGAGGTCGTGCGGTCCGGCATCAACACCGTGCCCGTCGGCCAGGCCGAGGCGTCCCGCGCGCTGGGCCTGACGTTCGGCCAGATGCTCGCCTCCGTGGTGCTGCCGCAGGCCGGCCGGGCGGTCGTGCCGCCGATGGTGAGCACCATGATCGCGCTGCTGAAGAACACCACCATCGCGGCGGGCTTCTCGGTGTTCCAAGCGGGCTCCATCAGCCTCAACCTGTCCGACCGAGGTGAGAACCAGCTCATCGGCCTGCTCTGGGTCGCGCTGTTCTTCGTGGTGCTCGTGACTCCCCTGACCCTGCTGCAACGCAGCCTCGAGAAGCGGTGGAGCATCGCCCGATGAGCGCGGTCCTGTTCGACGTCCCCGGGCCTCGCGCCCGGATCCGCCACCGGCTCTACGCGGTCATCGGCGCCGCCGCGGTGGTCGGTGTGATCGGTTTCGTGGTGTACCGGTTCTGGGTGACCGGGCAGTTCTCCGCCGAGAAGTGGTCCTGGCCCCAGTACGAGTACGTCCAGCTCCAGTTGCTCAGCGCGTTGGGCAACACGCTGCGCGCGTTCGCCTTCGGCGCGGTGTTCGCACTGCTGTTCGGAGCGATCTTCGCGGCGGGCCAGCTCTCCGACCACAAGATCATCCGTGTGCCGTCGATGCTGGTCGTCGAGCTGTTCCGGGCCGTCCCGCTGGTCGTGTTGATCTTCATGTTCCACTACGGCCTGTCGCTCGGCGCGCCGGTCTACTCCGTGGTGGTCGCCCTGACCCTCTACAACGGGTCGGTGCTCGCCGAGGTGTTCCGCGCCGGTGTGCTCTCCCTGCCGCGCGGGCAGAGCGAAGCCGCGTACGCGGTGGGTATGCGCAAGACCCAGGTCATGAGGCTCGTGCTGCTGCCGCAGGCCGTGCGCGCGATGCTGCCGGCGATCATCAGCCAGCTCGTCGTGCTGCTGAAGGACTCGGCTCTCGGCTTCCTCATCACCTACGAGGAGTTGCTGAACGAGGCGCAGCGGATCGGCCGCAGCTTCGAGTTCGGCCGGCCGCTGGTGCCCGTCACGATCGTGGTGGCCGCGATCTACATCGCGATGTGCCTGCTGCTGACCTGGCTGGCGACGTACCTGGAGAAGCGCAACCGGCGCGACAAGAAGGTGATCGAGCTGGAGAAGAAGCCGGCCGAGGACGTCGTCGCGGCAGCCGTCTGACCCGGGGTGAATCGGGGTCGTGGGCGCGCGGGGGGCGCCTGGGCGGGGCGCGGGCCCCGCGTTGTGGGGGG
>NZ_ML775960.1:0-114721 GCF_009769385.1 Saccharothrix deserti | reverse complement strand
CTCACCGGGGGTGATCGGGGGTCGCCCCCGCGCTCGGAGCACATGAGCGCGGCGACGACCCCGTTTTGGTGCTGGTAGCCCGGTGCTAGTAGCGCAGCAGCGCGCCCACGCCCTCGCGCAGGCCGGCGACCTCGGCGACGACCACCTGCGCGCCGGTCGCGGCGGCGGCGGTGCCGAGGGCCTCGTCGGCGCGGTGCTCGCCGACGTGTTCGACGCCCAGGCCGCGCAGGTCGTTCTCGCGCAGCGCGAGCTGTGCCGGGTCGTCGCCGGACCACACGGTGCGGTCGCCCAGCGCCGGGTCCGACACCAGCAGCGCGGCCACCTTCGCCTCGCGCAGCGCCTCCACCACGGGCGCGAGGCCCTGCACCGCGCGGCCGTCCGGACGGCCTGACTCGGCGGCGAACTCCTCCACCACGTCGTTGTCCAGGTCGAACTGGTACTGGGCGACGAGCGACTGCACCGCGTGGTCGAACGCGGCGTCGTCCGCGCCCTCGGCGAGGGTCGCGCCCTCGACCTCGATCAGCACGTCCCGGCACCGCGGGCTCAGCTCCTCGCGCACCTCGGCGCGGGCCTGCACCTCGCCGCCCAGGATCAGCAGCCGGGCGTTCAGGCGGGTCACCAGCCGGTCGATCTCCTCGGCGACGTGCGTCGCGTTGCGCTTGGTCGTCTCCTCGACGGCCTTCTGGAGGCGTCGGTGCGACCAGCCGCCACCGCCGACCTTGTGCAACGGGTGCTCCTCACCGCGCACCTCGGCGGTCCGCTCGCCCCGCCCGTCGTACCCGTGCAGGTCCGCGCCCGCCCGGTCGACCAGCACGACCACGTGCGGCACGGTGGGTTCCATCCAGGTGGCCAGCGGCAGCAGGTGCGGCAGGTCGGACCACCGCGCGGTCTCGGTGGCGGGCGGGCGTGGCAGCACCCGGTCCAGCAGCAGCCGCCCGTGCGCCGCGATCAGCGCCCGACCGGACTTGCCGGAGACCGGCGTCAGCACCGCCCCCTCCAACGCGTCCAACGTCGCCTCGTCCGCACCCTGCCCGGCCAGCTCCTCGCGCACACCGCGCCAGCGCAGCTCCATGGCCTTGGCCGCGTCCTCGGTGTCGTGCGAGGCGTCCAGGTAGACCGACGCGAACGGGCCGCGTTGCCTGACCAGCTCTCCCAGCGAAGACATGTCCATTGGCCTCGGCTACCCGCTCGCGCGCCGCGTAACCTCGGGGACATGGTCGACGAACCGGGTGCGATCACCAGGGTGCAGCAGAACGCGGTTGACCACCTCCTGCGGGTGGGCATCAACGGTTTCGGGCCGTTCAAGGGCGCCGAGCAGATGGCCGTGGAGGCGCTGGAGAAGGGGCTGACGCCGGAGGAGGCGATCAAGCACCTGATCCGCACGCACGTCGCCGCGGCGGGCGTGCAGGGTTTCGCCACGAACATCGGCGGCCTGATCACGTTGCCGATCACCCTGCCCGCGAACCTGACCGCCGCCTACCTGGTGCAGACGCACCTGATCGCCTCGATCGCCGCCGTGTACGGGCACGACCTGGAGAGCGACGACGTGCAGACCGCGATCCTGGTGTGCCTGCTGGGCAACGCGGGGACCGAGCTGCTGAAGAAGGCGGGCATCAAGGTGGGGTCCAAGCTCACCATGAACCTGATCGAGCGAATCCCCGCGCAGCTCATCCGCGAGATCAACAAGCGGGTCGGCTTCACCCTGCTGGCCAAGTACGGCACCACCAGGGCGACCGTCACCCTGGCCAAGGGCGTGCCGCTGGTGGGAGGCGTCATCGGCGGAACGTTCGACGCCGTCACGACCCGCGCCGTAGGCGCCTTCGCCTCCCGCTTCTTCACCGAACGCGACGAGCCCCCGGCGGTCGTGGACGGCACCGTGATCGAGGGCGAGGTCCTGGAGATCCGAGAGTAATCGGCCCAACGGAACGCCCCGTGCTTGGACCTTAGCGTGGGCCAATCCGGCTCCTAGCGTGACGTCCCATGGGGACGACGAAGGTGCTCGCGGTCGCTCAGGTGGCCAACTCGGTCGGTGACGGGGCGTTCTACGTGTGCTCCGCGCTCTACTTCACCCGGATCGTGGGCTTGTCGGCCTCCCAGGTCGGCATCGCCTTGACGGTGGCCTGGGCGGTGGCCGGGGTGGGGTTCGGGCACCTCGCCGACCGGGTCGGGGCGCGGCGGGTCGCGGTGGGGTTGGCCGTGGTGACGGCGGGGGCGTTGGCGTCGTTCCTGGTGGTGCGGTCGTTCTGGGCGTTCGTGGTGGCGGCGTGCGTCTACACGTGCGGGCATCCAGGTCGTCGGCGAGATGCTGCACGGCGCGGGCTCGTGGGAGATCGGGTTCGGCCTCGCGCCGGCCGACAAGCAGGGCCAGTACCAGGGCTTTTACGGTACCGGCACGGCCGTCGCGCGCACCGTCGGCCCCCTGCTGCCGACCACGCTGGTGCTCGGCGGGGGAGTGGTGGGCTGGCTGCTGCTGGGCGCGCTGTTCCTGGCCGCCGCCCTCGCCATGACGCCCGCCGTGCGGTGGTCGCAGGAACGGCGGGCGTCTTTGCCCACCGGAAAAACGGCATCCACCGATAAAACAGTTGGCGCTTCGACGTGAAGCACGCTAACGTCATGACCATGTTCTTCCAGATCTACTTCTGAGGATCTCTTCCTCCAGCGCCGCACAGGCCTCGGGCCGTGCCGCGCCCTTCTCCTGGTGGCCCTAGCGGCTGTTTTCGCGACCCTGTCGAACCACGGGTCGTAGCCTTTGCACGCCTCGACATCGAGGAGGCGATCGCATGCCCACCATGCGCAACGAACCGCCACACGACGGTCAGCCGACCAACCGCGCCGCACGCCGCGGCGCACGCTCGTCCGGCGCGGTCCACCCGCGTTTCGGCGGCGGCCGAGCTGTCGTCAACCCGCGCCAGTACGCCATGCGGCGCCGCTGACCAGCGACTTCGCCACACCCCAGGAGGCAGAAATGACCAAGCAGGACGTTCCGCAGGGCGACGGCGAGCAGGAGCAGCAGGAGCAGGAACTGCCTGAGGCCCCGCTCAACCGCGCCGCCCGCCGCGGCCACGCCAACAAGAACGACAGCGTGAACAAGGTTCCCGGCCGGCCGCACCAGAACACGTTCGTGGGACGGCGCGTGTTCCGCCGCACCAGCGGCGGCTGACGGGCACCACCGCCGAGATCGGGCACCGTCGCGGGCGCGTTCGACAACGCGCCCGCGACGGTGCTCGTCGCGGTCCGACTGCGCGCGATCCTCGGCACCGAACCTGATCCGGTGTCGGCGCGCACGATTTTCCAGCGCAGTGAAGGCAATCCGCTGTCGGGCAGGCGCGTTTTCCGTGACCTGCCGGGAAATCGAGGACACGACCCCGCTTCAGTCCATTGTGGACGCGGGGATTCCCGTCGTGGACGGCGACGGCTGCGCACTCCGGCACGCGTCGTGCCATACCTGGCGTTGATGTCGCCGATCGCGGGCGTGATCGCGGACCGGTACGGGTACCGGGCGGTCGCGTCGGGGGACACGGCCGTGATCTTGATCGGTACCGTGCCGCTGCTCCAGGCGGGTGATGATCTGGGGGACCTGGCGTGGCGGTTGGCGGTGATCGGGATCGGGCACGGGCTGTTCGCCGGACCCGACGCGGCGACGGTTCCAGAGCGGACGCCGCCGGAGCTGATGGCACCTCCGGAGGCGTGATGATGCTGGTCCGGACGGTCGGCCTCTCCGTCGGACCGGCGTCGGGCGCGGCGCCGGGAGGTTCCGCCGGACGGCGGTGGTGATCGTCGTGGTGACCGCGCCGGGGTGCTCGCGACAGCGTCTCAACCGCGTCTCGACTGAGGTCCGACTCGACGGAGAATGGTCTTATCGGGCGCGTGATCTGCCGATCACGTGCTCGGAGAACTAGCCTGAACTGGGTAGCAACCGGGTCTGACGTAGATCGGGAGGCGCCCCAATGAGGATCGCTGACGTGTTGCGGAACAAAGGCTCGGCCGTGGCCACGGTCGAGTCGAGAGCGTCGGTAGCGGATCTCGTCGCCGCGCTGGCCGAGCACAACGTGGGCGCGATGGTCGTGATCGGGCCCGAGGGCGGTATCGCCGGGATCGTGTCGGAACGGGACGTCGTGCGGAAGCTGCACGACCGGGGCGGCGAGCTGTTGGCCGCGCCGGTGTCGGAGATCATGACCAGCGAGCTGTTCACCTGCTCGCCGCGCGATTCGGTCGACAGCCTCACGGTGTTGATGACCGAGCAGCGCATCCGCCACGTGCCGGTGGTCGACGGTGACCGGTTGGTCGGCATCGTCAGCATCGGCGACGTGGTGAAGAGCCGGATCAACCAGTTGCAAGAGGACCAGGACCAACTGACCGCCTACATCGTCCAGGGATAGTCACCGGCCGCGCGAGCGCCCTCGGGTGCTCGCGCGGCTTCCGGCGTGACCTCAGTCGTGTGCGCGGTGGTAGTGCCGGCTGACCCTGGCCCGGTTCCCGCACGACGGTTTGCACCACTCCTGCCGGGGGTGGGTTTTGACGAAGTACCGGATGCACCTGGGGGCGGGGCAGGCTCGTAGTTCCGCCCGCGTCCCGCTCGCCAGGAACTCGATCGCCGCCGTCGCCAACGTCGCGAGCAGGCGATCACCCGCGTCGGCCGAGTCCTCGTAACGCAACCGGGGTTGCTCGGTCCACTGCTCGGTCCACTCCAACCGCGCCGCCCTGGGCACCCGCGCGGCGGCATCGTTGACCGTCTTCAGCGCACGGTCGAAGTCCAGCAAGTGCGGCGTGTCCAAGCGCTCGTTCGCCCGCGCCGCGTGCGCGAACAGCGAACGCACGGCCCAGCGCAGCTCGATCACCCGCTGCCGCAGCGCTTCGTCCGGCTCGACCTCGCCCCCGACGCCGACCTCGACCCACGCCGCGAAGCCCTCCGGCGTGGACAGGTCGTCCGTGAGCCCGCCGTGTCCGTCGACCCGGACCGTGCTCGCGAACTCCAACGCCAGTGCCACCCGGGCCAGTCTAGTGTAGGTTCCCTAACGGACTTGACCTGACAAACCATTAGGGGGAGTTGTGACGATCCAGGCGAACGCGCTGGACGCCCACCGCAGGCTGGCCGTCCTGATCGAAGACCTCACCGACGAGCAGGTGGCCGAACCCTCGGCGCTGCCCGGCTGGACGCGCGGCCACGTGCTGGCCCACCTGGCCAACGTCACCGTCGCCATGGCGGGTCAGGCCGAGCACGAGGGCACGAAGGTCGAGGTGTACCCCGGCGGACGCCCCGCCCGCGACGCCGCGATCGAAGCCGGCGCCGGACGTTCGGCGGCGGAGCACCGGGCCGCGATCGCCGACGCCGTAGCCCGGCTCACCAAGGCCTGGGACGACGTCCGCGACTGGGACGCTCCCGTCTTCTACCGCGACGGCACGCTGACCGGCACCGCCTACGGCGTGTGGCGCGAGGTCGAGATCCACATCCGCGACCTCGACCTCGGCCCGGTCACGTGGTCGCCCGAGTTCTGCGACCACGTGGTCGAGTTCCTGTCGGTGCGCGTGCCCGACGGCGTCCGGCTCACCCTGCGGGCCGACGACCGCCGGTGGGTGATCGGCGAGGGTGACGACGTGGAGCTGACCGGCTCGCGCACCGATCTGGTCGCGTGGCTCGCCGGGCGCGAACCGGACGGTGGGATCACTGGCGACGAGCCCGAGCTCAAGCCCTGGCCGTAGCGCTCAGCCCGGCAGTTCCAGCCCGAACTGCTCGCGCAGCACGGTGGCCCGTTCGTCGACGGTCATGCCGCGCTTGACCACCTCGCCGTTCGGCCGCGTCTCGGTCAGCTCCAGGTCGGTGACGTTGTAGCGGGCGTGTTCGTCGGTGCGCTGCACCAGCAGCCTGCCGCGGAACTTCGACGCCGGGTGCGTGCACAGGTAGTGGCTGACGATGGCGTAGTCCGCGGGCACGGCCGGGGTCTCGGGGAAGTCGTACAGCGCCACCCACTCGCCGCCCTGGAACGACCGGAGCGTCCACGTGCCGTCGAGGTGGTCCAGCCGGAACGTCCAGTCGCCCTGCCGCGCGACCGCGCCGGCGGTCAACGGCAGCGGTTCCAGCAGCCCGCCGCCGCCGAAGCCGACGTCCACCACCCAGCGCCGGTCCACGCGCAGCAGGGCGTGCGTGCGCGGGAGGTCGGGGCCGGAGCGGTTGAGCAGGACGCGGGCGGCGAGGCCGGTCACCTCGTAGCCGAGCCGGTCGAGCACGGCGGCGAACAGCAGGTTCTGCTCGAAGCAGTACCCGCCGCGCCGCCGTGCCACCAGCTTGTCCTGCAACGACGGCACGTCCAGCGCGAGCGGCACGCCGTCGCGCACGTCGGCGTTCTCGAAGCTGATGGCCGCCAGGTGGGCGCGGTGCAGGCCGCGCAGCGTCGTCGCCCGGTCGGCGTCCGGGTCGAGGGTGAAGGCGACGCGGTCGAGGTACGCGTCCAAGTCGATGAGCTCCCCATTCCACACAACGCCAGAATGGCAGCCGGCGACCGGCCGTCACACCCGTAACCTTCGGCGCCCGCCCTGTCACACCGCCGGCGCCGACAGGTTGGGCGACACCTCGGGCTCACTCCAGGACTGCTACCTCCTGCTGCGCAACATGAAAGCGGATAAGTTCGAGTAATGCTGCATGAGATCGCTGAAGCCACACGGGGCTTCCTCAACCTGTTGGACGACGGACAACGCGCGGTCGCGGTGCGGAGCATGTCCGATGACGGGCTGCGCACGCGGTGGTCGTACCTGCCCGGTCGACGGCCGGGCCTCGTCTACGGCGACCTCACGCGCGATCAGCGCAAAGGCGTGCACCGGCTGCTCTCGTGCGTGCTCAGCCCGCACGCCTACGCGCAGGCCGCCGCGGTGATGGCGTTAGAGGACGTGCTGGACGACCGCGAAGGAGGCCGCCGGGACCGGAACCAGGGCGACTTCTGGACCGTGCTGCTCGGTGAGCCGGGTGACGAGCCGTGGGGCTGGCGGGTCGAGGGGCACCACCTCTCGGTGAGCGTGGTGGTGGCCGACGGACGCGTGTCGGCCACCCCCCTCTTCCTCGGCGCCCAGCCGGCCCGGACGACGTACCGGGGGCACACGGTGTTGCAGCCCTTGCGGTTGGAGGAGGAACTGGCCCGCGAACTGCTGGACCGCATGGGCCGCACGGCGCGCGGGTTGGCCGTGGTCTCCGACACCGCGCCGCCGGACATCCTGACCGGCAACTCGCCCCGCGTCGGCGACCTGGAACCCGCCGGGGTCACGCCCGCACAGCTCGACCGGGAGTCACGCGGGCTGCTGGTCGGGCTGGTGCGGTACTACCTCGACCGGCTGCACAGCGACCTGGCCGACGAGGAGTTCGACGCCCTGGACCTGGAACGACTGCACTTCGCCTGGCAGGGTTCGGCCAAGCGCGGTGAAGGGCACTACTACCGGATCCAGGGGCCGGAGTTGCTGATCGAGTACGACAACACGGCCTACAACGCCAACCATGCGCACGCGGTGTGGCGGCGGCGGTCCGGTGACTTCGGTGAGGACCTGCTCGCCGCGCACCGCGCCTCGGTCAGGCACGAGTGACCCCGAAGTGACGACCCCGAAGTGACGACCCCGAAGTGACGACCCCGAAGTGACGACCACGAAGTGATGACTCCCGAAGAAGCGATCGCGGAGCAGGAACGACTGCGGCCGCTGGTGTCGACGCGCACCGACCCCGGGCTGGTGGTGCGGCACGTCGCCGGGCTCGACGTGTCCTACGCCGACGACGACCGGTTGGCGGCGGCGGTCGTGGTGCTGGACGCGGAGTCGTTGGAGACGGTGGACTCGGCCGTGGTGACGGGCAAGGCGGATTTCCCTTACCTGCCGGGGCTGTTCGCGTTCCGGGAGCTGCCGTCGCTGCTGGAGGCGATGGAGAAGCTGACCGTGACGCCGGACCTGCTGGTGTGCGACGGGCAGGGGTTCGCGCATCCACGGCGGTTCGGGTTGGCCTGCCACCTGGGGGTGGTGACGGACATGCCGAGCGTGGGCGTGGCCAAGACGCCCATGGGGTCGTTCGCCATGCCTGACGACGTGCGTGGCGCCTACACCGACCTCGTGGACGACGGCGAGGTCGTGGGGCGGGCGTTGCGGACGAGGGAAGGCGTGAAGCCGGTGTTCGTGTCCGTGGGGCACCGCATCGACCTCGACCGGGCGTGCGCCGAGGTGCTGCGGTTGTGCGTGACGCGGCTTCCGGAGACGACCCGGCGTTCGGACTCGTTGGGCCGGGCCCGGCTCAAGTAGGTCGCCCCGCGAGCGTCCCCGCCTCGGCGAGCAACGTCACGAAGGCCGAGGTGAGCGGGTCGGGGGTCTTGTGCGCGTAGGCGACGAGGGTCCTTTGCACCGGCGGGTCCGTGCGGAGGACCGCCCCGTCGAACGTCTCGGGCAGGATGTTGCTGGGCACCAGCGCGGGACCCAGCCCGGACGCGGCCAGGACGGGTGCCGCCGCCGTCTGCTCGGTGCGCACGGCGGCGCGGGGTTGGAAACCCCGAGCCGCGCAGGCCGCGTCGACCAGGTCCGCCAGACCGTTGCCGGGCGCGTAGTGCACCCAACTGTCCTCGGCGAGTGCCCTCAGGTCGATCGGGGCGCGGTGGTGGGTGTCGGGCGGGAGGACGATCACGAACTCCTCCACGCCCAGGGGCTTCTGGGGCGCGTGGCTGGGCGGCGTGGCGATCGACGCCGGGTTCGGCTACACCGCGCCCAACTGGGTGGGCGCGGTGCTGGCGTTCGCCGGGCTCGGCGTGGCGGTGGTCAGTGGCCGAGCGCGTCGATCTCGGCCAGCAGTGACCGTTTGAGGTCGGGTGGGGCGAAACTGGCCCGTACTCCGGTGCGGGCCAGTTCGGCGAGTTCGGTCCGGCCGAGGCCGAACACCTCGTGGCACAGCAGGTACTCGCGGT
This sequence comes from Saccharothrix deserti, assembly GCF_009769385.1. Classification (GTDB taxonomy): domain Bacteria; phylum Actinomycetota; class Actinomycetes; order Mycobacteriales; family Pseudonocardiaceae; genus Actinosynnema; species Actinosynnema deserti. Next base: position 105,803 of record NZ_ML775960.1, on the reverse strand, counting down.
CCAGGTCGGTGTGGAACATGCCGGGGTCGTCGGTGGCCAGGGTGACCGGCACGCCCGCGTCGAGCAGCCTCGGCAGCGGGTGGTCCTTCAGGTCCTTCACGGCGCCCGTGCGGATGTTGGAGGTCGGGCAGACCTCCAGGGTGATCCCCTCGGCGGCCAGTCGGCGCAGCAGTTCCGGGTCGGCCGCCGCGTTGATGCCGTGGCCGACGCGTTCGGCGTGCAGCTCGTCGAGCGCTTCCCGGACCTGGTCCGGACCGGTGGTCTCGCCCGCGTGCGGCACGCAGTGCAGGCCCGCGTCCCGGGCGAGGGTGAACGCCTCCCGGAACGCCCGGCGCGGCGCGTCCGCCTCGAACCCGCCGAGACCGAAGCCGACCGTGCCCGCCGGCCGGTGCGTGGTGGCGTACTTCGCGCTGGTGACGCCGAAGTCCCGGTCCCACAGGCCGGGGATGTCGAACACCCAGGCCAGCTCGACGCCGTGCTCCCGCCTGGCCCGTTCGCGGCTGGTGGTGAGGGCTTCGTCCAACTCCTCCGGCGCGATGCCCGCCCGCAGGTGGCTGGTCGCGCTGACGGTCACCTCGGCGTACCGGACGTTGCGGCGCGCCTGCTCCTCGGCCAGGCCCAGCACCAGCGCGGCGACGTCGTCGCCCGTGGTGACCAGGTCGTTCACCGCGGCGTAGACGTCGATGAAGTGGCCGAAACCGGTGAACTCGTAGAACCGGAGCAGCTCCGCCTCGTCGGTCGGGACGCCGTGTTGCCGGTGTCGGCGGGCGAGGGTGAGGACGGTGGCGGGGGAGGCTGACCCGACGAGGTGGACGTGCAACTCCACTTTGGGCAGCGCGGCAATGAAATCACGCATGGCCCGAGCGAGTCTGCACATGTCTCCGTCGCTGGTCAAGGGGCCGATCGTCGGGTCTTCACCGGTCTGTCCATTGTGGACTTCGGGCACCCTTGACAGGTGTTGTGGTGCCCGGAAGGGTCAGCCCGAAAACCTGTCCTGCACATGATGGGGGTTCGGTCGTGAAGGGTGCACGGAGAGCCGCGGTGCTCGCCGCTCTGGTCACGTTGCCGCTGGGGTTGACGCCCGCGGTGGCCGGTGCCGCGCCGGAGGGCCCGGTGTTCCGCGACGGCGAGGCGCAACCCGTCTTCGACGTGGCGGACGTGGTGCGCGAGAGCGTGTGGGTGCGCGCGCCGGTCGACAGCGACCGCGACGGGCACGACGACGAGGTCTACGCCGAGGTGGTGCGCCAGAAGGCCACCGACCGCGGGTTGAAGGTCCCGGTCGTGTTCTTCAACAGCCCGTACTTCTCCGGCGGCAACGACGTGGCCAACCACGACGTCGACGTGGAGCTGTACGAGCCGAACCACCGCGGTGGGTACGACAAGCGCGACGGGTCGGTGCTGAAGGCCGAGGCGGACGAGCGGATCGCCGCGGCCGTCGGGCCCAACCCGGCGCCGATCCGGTCCGGGCGTTACGAGGACTACTTCATCTCGCGCGGCTTCGCCATGGTGTACGCCGAATCGCTGGGCACCGGCAAGTCGTCCGGCTGCCCCACGTCGGGCGGGCGCAACGAGACCATCGGCTCGAAGTCCGTGGTCGACTGGCTCAACGGCCGCACCACCGCGCGTGACGCCGCCGGCGCTGCGGTCGAGGCCGACTGGACCACCGGCAAGGTCGGCATGATGGGCGTGTCGTACAACGGCACCCTGCCGAACGCCGTCGCGGCGACCGGGGTCGAGGGCCTGGAGGCCATCGTGCCCATCGCGGCCATCTCCAGCTGGTACGACTACTACCGGGCCGACGGCGCGGTGGTGGCTCCCGGCACGTTCCAGGGCGAGGACCTGGATGTGTTGGCGGAGTACGTCTACACGCGCGCGGACCGGGAGATCTGCAAGCCGGTGATCGCCGACGTGGCCGCCCGGCAGGACCGGGTTACCGGCGACTACAGCCCGTTCTGGGACGAGCGGAACTACGTGAAGGACGCCGCCAAGGTGCAAGCCGCGGTGCTGGCCGTGCACGGGTTGAGCGACTGGAACGTCAAGGTCAAGCACGTCGCGCAGTGGTACGAGGCGTTGCGGCGGCACGGGGTGGAGCACAAGATCTGGCTGCACCGGGCCGCGCACACCGACCCCGACACGCTGCGGTCGGTCGAGTGGCGGCGCACGGTCAACCGGTGGTTCAGCCACTACCTGTACGGGATCGACAACGGCATCGAGCGCGAGCCGAAGGCGACGATCCAGCGCGAGGACAAGACCACCTGGGTGGACGAGGCCGACTGGCCCGCTCCCGGCACGTCGCCTGCCCGCGTGTACCCGTGGGCGGGTGGGTCGGCCAAGGGCGCGTTGCGGTTCGAGTCGGTGCCCGGCCGGTCGGTGGTGGAGTCGTTGCGCGACGACTCGTCGAAGTTGGCCGAGGACCTGATCGACCTGCCCGCCTCGGGCAACCGCCTGCTGTACGCGACGAGGCCGGCCACCGCGCCGCTCCGGTTCTCCGGCACCGCGCGGGTCGGCCTGGCGGTCTCGTTCGACCGGCAGGCGGCGAACGTGACGGCGCTGCTGGTGGACCGGGCGCCGGACGGCACTTCGCACGTGATCACGCGGGGGTGGACGGACCCGCAGAACCGGGTGTCGCCGTCGCGGACCAAGCCGATCGAGCCCGGCAGGCAGTACCGGGTGGAGGTCGAGCTGGAGCCGAACGACTACGTCGTGCCGGCCGGGCACTCGGTGGAGTTCGTGGTGATCTCCAGCGACTACGACTACACGTTGCGCCCGAAGCCGGGCGCCGGGCTGTCGATCGACCTGAACGCCACCGTGGTCGAACTGCCCGTGGTGGGTGGCGTAGCGGCGTTGCGCCGTTCGGTTGGTTAGGAAGTAATTCACGAAGCGAATACCTGGTAACTCTTCCACCAAGGCGGCTGGGCGTGGTCGGATCACCACACCCAGTCGTCATGGAGGTGGCAGATGAGCCGACGCGTGTTCGTCATGGCCTTGATGGCACCGCTGATCGGTCTAGTCCTCACGCAGGGCGAGGCCTCGGCGGCGCCGAATTTCCAGATGCCGTTCCCCTGCAACCAGGTGTGGGAAGGGCAGACGCGCACCGGGCACAGTCCCCCGAACTCGGTCGACTTCAACCGCACGAACGACGACGGCGACCCGGTGGTCGCGTCGGCCGCGGGGACCGTCACGCGGGTGGCGAACGAGGGCAGCACCAGCTACGGGCGGTGGGTCGAGATCGACCACGGTTCCGGTTGGCGGACCCGGTACGCGCACCTGTCCGTGCAGTCCGTGTCCGTCGGGCAGTCCGTGCGGCTCGGCCAGCGGATCGGCAACGTCGGCAACACCGGCGGGTCGACCGGGGCGCACCTGCACTACGAGCAGAGGCTCAACGGGGCCGACCAGAAGATCACGTTCAACGGGTCGCAGATCTTCTACTGGGGCACGCGCAGCTACACCAGTCGCAACTCCTGCACCAGCGGGGGAGTGACCGGGACGGTCGGGACCGACAGCGGTGCGGCGGTGACCATCCGTTCGGGCCCCGGGACGTCCTACGCGGCCGTGGGATCGGTCGCCAACGGCGCGACGGTGACGATCAGCTGCCAGGCGCAGGGTGAGACGATCACCGGCAAGTACGGCACCACCAACCTGTGGGACAAGATCGGGTCGGGTTACATCTCCGATGCGTTCGTGTACACAGGTTCGGACGGTCAGGTAGCACCGAACTGCTGAGTTTCCGCAGCTGACGGGGCCGCTCCCAGTTCGCTGGGAGCGGCCCTTTTCGAGTTGTCCACAGATTCCACTTCGCCCGTGGGCCTTCGCGCCGACTTCCGCCAGAGTCGGCCCCATGACGAAACTCCTCCCCAGGACCCGACTCCACGACCCGGGCGACCTGATCGCCGCCGTGCCGCACCTCATCGGCTTCCACCCGACCGATTCGATGGTCGTGCTGGTGGTGCAGGACGACGACATAGCCATGACCCTGCGCATCGACCTGCCACCTCCCGGCGTGCCGCACCGCGTGGCCGACCAGTTGACGGCCCCGCTGTCGCGGTGTCGTTCCGCCAACGCGGTGATCGTCGTGATCGGCGGGGGTTCCGGCGACCCACCCGAAGACCTGCCGCACGACGCGTTGGTCGACGAGGTGGACGACGCCCTGCACGCCGCACGCGTGCCGCTCCTGTTGGCGGTGTGGACACGTGCGACGGCGAAGGGCGAGTCCTGGTTCGACTACCACGACGTGGGCACATCCGGCACGGTCCCGGACCCGACGAGCACGACGCTGGCCGCCACCACGGCGGCCGAGGGCCACATCACCTACGCCAGCCGCGAGGCCATGGCCGAACTCCTGGCGGCGGACCCACCGGAAGCGCTGTCCCGCCGAGCCACCCTGCTCAACCGACGGGCGGCCGACACCCCACACCGACTGGACGGCACCATCCCACCCCGGCACCAGGAACTGATCCACGCCGAGGTGGTCCGGGCCGCGACCCGAAAACGCCCGCTCACCGACGAGGAAGTAGCCGACCTGGCCCACGCCCTGTCGAACCCGTGGGTCCGCGATTCCAGCCTCGGGTACTGCGTAGGCGAACACGCCCAGAGCGCCGAGGCCCTGTGGACAGAACTGACCCGAGCCTGTCCCGCACCGGAACGAGCCGAACCGGCCACCCTCCTGGCGTTCTCGGCCTACATCAAGGGCTTGGGCACCCTGGCGTCCCTGGCCCTGGACCGAGCCGAACAAGCCCACCCGGGCCACCGCCTGTCGGAACTGCTCAGAGCGGCCCTGGACACCGGCCTGTCCCCGGACCACCTACGACAACTGGCCGAACGCGCGGCGGAAACGGACTGGACCACCCCACCCAACCCGCCCTGACGCCCACCCGTCGATGACGTCATCGGTCGGCAAGGGCTCGACGTCGTGCACGCGCGAGCCCTCGCCGACCGGTTCGACCGCCGGAAGAGTGCCGGCCGCTAGAGGAGTTCCGGCCGCTAGAGGAGTTCCGGCCGCTGCCAGGGCTCGCCCAGCACGTGCTCGGCCAGGAACGCGAAGATCGTCTCGTACCAGATCTTGGCGTTACCGGGCGTCAGGATCCAGTGGTTCTCGTTCGGGTAGTACAGGAACTTCGCCGGCACACCGTGCCGCACGAGGTCGAAGTACAGCCGTTGCCCCTCACCGATGGGAACCCGGTAGTCCTTGTCGCCGTGGATCACCAGCATGGGCGTCTTGATGTCCGCTACCCGCAGGTGCGGCGAGTTCGCCCGCACCTGCTCCTGCTGCCGCAGCGGGTCGCCCATCTCGCGGATCCAGTAGTACGAGTCGTCCGTGCTCCCGGTGAACGCGTCCAGGTGCCACAACGACGCGTGCGTCACGATCGCCTTGAACCGGTCGGTCTGCGTGGCGATCCAGTTCGCCATGTACCCGCCGAACGACCCGCCCATCGCCGCCGTGCGCGAGTCGTCGATGTCGTCCCGCCGCACCGCCACATCGGTGATCGACATCAGGTCCGTGTACGGCTTCGCGCCCCACGAAGCCCACCCGGCGCGCACGAAGTCGTGCCCGTACCCGGTGGACAGCGCCGGGTCCGGCAGCAGCACCGCGTACCCCCGCGCGGCCATCAGCCACGGGTTCCAGCGCCAGCTCCACCCGCTCCAGCTCATCACCGGACCGCCGTGCACCCACAGCAGCAACGGCGCGGGCTGCTCCGCCGACGCACCGGCAGGCAGCACCAGCCACGCCCGCACGGTCCGCCCGTCCTCGACCACCGTGTCGATCTCGGTCAACGTCCCCGGCAGCGACTCGACCGCACCGGGCGCGGGCAGCGGCACGGCCTGCTGGTCCACCCCGGACGCCGACAGCCGCACCGGCCGCGGCGGCTGGTCGACGGCGTTGCGCAGCGCGTACACCGAAGCACCGTCCGGGCTCACCCGGACATCGGTGTACGCACCGGACGCGGTCAGCTTCACCACCGCGCCGGACGCCAGGTCGAGCTTCCAGATCGGCTGGTGCCCCCGGTGGCTGCTGGTGAAGTACACCGCGTCACCGGTCGGGCTCACCACCGGGTGGTCCGGCTCCTCGGTGAAGTCCGCCGCCAACTCCTCGACCGCACCCGACTCCAGGTCGATGCGCACCAACGTGTTGATCCACGGGCTGTCCATCGTCGAGTCGAACGCCCGCACCGCGATCACACCCGACGAGTCGGGCAGGAACGCCGGCTGCAGGAACGAATGCCCTTCCTGGTCGGCCAGCACGCGGTCCGTGGCGCCGTCCGCCGACTTCAGCCGCAGCCGGACCCGGTGCCCGTAGGACGGGCTCACCGCGACGTTCTCGGCGTGCACCACCCACCGCCCGTCCGGGCTGATGGCGGGCGAGTCCTCCAGCCGCGCGGCGGCGTTGGGCATCAGGTCCACCAGGCCCCCGGCCTGGTCGATGCGCCCGCTGTCCACGTCGACCGGCGCGGTGGTCGCCAGCAGCCGGGGGAAGCTCGGGCCGAGGTCCGAATCCCAGTACCGGATCGGGTAGGACTCGTGCAGGATCGCGGTCACCCCGGCGTCCTCACGGGCCTTGCGGTGCTCCTCGTCCTGCTCGCCGAACTCCACCGTCGGGTGCGCACCCGCCGCGAGCAGCACCGTGCCCGCCTGCCGCGCCACCACGAACTCCGACACGCCACCGGCGGGCCGGTACAGCTCGCGCGCCTCGCCGACGGGAGGCAGCAGCCACAGCGCAGCCTTGTCCTTGGCCGCCTTGCCGTCCGCCGGCTTGGCCTCCTGGTCCGGCCGCGCCGAGACGAACAGCAACGCGCCGTCCGGCGTGAACGCGGGCGCCGACTCGCCCTTCGCACCGCGCGTCAACCGCCGCGCGGGACGCTCGCCGGCGGGATCGACCTCCCACAGCGCCCCCTGCCACGTCTTGCCGTCCGGCGACAACGTCGCCACCACGGTGACCAGCCGCGTCCCGTCCGGCGACAACGCCAACGACGAGATCCGCGGCATCTCGGTGAACGAGGTCAGGTCCCCGAACCCGGCCTCGGTGATCTTGCCTTCCATCACGCCCCCTGTAGTGACCGGGTGAACTCCCACGCGTCGCGCACGATGCCGGCCAGGTCCACCCGCTCGGGCTTCCAGCCCAGCTCGGTGCGGGCCCGCTCACTGGAGGCCACCAGCACCGCCGGGTCACCCGCCCGGCGCGGCGCGACGTCGGCCGGGATCGGGTGCCCGGTCACCTCACGGCACGCGTCGACGACCTGCCGGACCGAGAAACCCAACCCGTTGCCCAGGTTGTAGATCCGGTGCTCGCCGGTCGCCGCGTGCTCCAGCGCCCGCAGGTGCGCGTCGGCCAGGTCCACGACGTGGATGTAGTCGCGGACGCACGTGCCGTCGTCGGTCGGCCAGTCGTCGCCGTACACCTGCACCTGCTCGCGCTTGCCCAGCGCGACCTGCAACACGATCGGGATCAGGTGCGTCTCCACACCGTGCCGCTCGCCGAACCGCCCGTACGCGCCCGCCACGTTGAAGTAGCGCAGCGACACGGCGGCCAGGCCGTGCGCGGCGGCGTACGAGGTGATCGCGTGGTCGATCGCGAGCTTCGTCGCGCCGTAGGTGTTGGTGGGCCGGGTCGGCGCGGTCTCCGCGATCGGCACCTGCTCCGGCTCGCCGTAGGTCGCGGCGGTGGAGGAGAACACCAGCCTGGGCGTGCCGTGCTCGCGCATCGCGTCCAGCAGCCGCAGCGACGTCACCACGTTGCCGTGCCAGTACTTCGCCGGGTCCTGCATGGACTCGCCGACCAGCGACTTGGCCGCGAAGTGCAGCACGCCGTCGAAGCCCTCCGCGAGGACACCGCCGATCGCCTCGTCGATGCCCGCCTCGACCAGCCGGACGCCGTCGGGCACGGCGTCCGCGTGCCCGGTGGACAGGTCGTCCAGCACGACCACCTCGTGCCCGGACTCGACCAGCCTGGCCGCGCAGACGCTGCCCACGTACCCGGCACCGCCCGTGACGAGCAACTTCACCTGCAACCCCGCTTTCAGTGTTCGATCAGATCAGCATTCGTCCGGACATCATTCATCCCGGCCGGCGCCCGCCGAGGGCACGGCCGTGAAAGTCCTCGGTGTCGTCCAGCCGTGCTCCGCGAACGCGGCGAGCACCTGCCGCACCACCTCGTCGTGCCGCTCCACCGGCACCAGCGCGATCGCCGACCCGCCGAAACCGCCGCCGATCATCCGGGCGCCCAGCGCGCCCGCCGCCTTCGCCGCGTCCACGGCCACGTCCAGCTCCGGCGCGGACACCTTGTAGTCGTCGCGCAGGCTCGCGTGCGACGCGTCGAGCAACGGCCCCAGCTCGGCCAGCCGGCCGGTGCGCAGCAGCTCCACCGACTCCAGCACCCGCTCGTTCTCCGTCACCACGTGCCGCGCCAGCGGGCGCAGCTCCTCGGGCAGCCGGGCCAACGCGCCGTCCAGCTCGCTCACGTCCACGTCCCGCAGCGCGGGAACACCCAGGATCGAGGCCGCCTGCTCACAGCCCGCACGACGCGCGCCGTAGCCGCCGTCGGTGTGCGAGTGACTGGCCCGCGTGTCGATGACCAGCACTTCGAGGCCGTGCTCGGCGGCGTCGAACGGCACCTGCTCGGCCTTGAACGAGCGCACGTCGAGGAACAGCACGTGCGCCTCGGTGCAGCACAGCGACGCGGTCTGGTCGAGCAGTCCGGTGGGCGCGCCGACGAAGTCGTTCTCCGCGCGCTGCACCCAGCGCGCGATCTGCGGCAGGTCGTCGGCGGGGCGGTCGGCGAGCCCGAGCAGCGCGAGCGCCACCGCGCACTCCAGCGCGTGCGACGAGGACAGGCCCGCGCCCGCCGGCACGTCACCGGCGATCACCAGGTTCGCCCCGCCGGTCACGCCCTGGTCGCGCAGCACCCACGCCACGCCCGTCGGGTACGCGGCCCAGCCCCGGACGACGCCGGGTTCGAGGTCCGCGACGGTGACCGGTGAGGTGTGCTGCACGGTGCCGTCGTCACCGACGGTGGCCACGTGCAACTGGCCGTCGTCACGCGGTGACGCGGCCACCGCGGTCCGGTGCGGCAACGCGAACGGCAGCACGAAGCCGTCGTTGTAGTCGGTGTGTTCCCCGATCAGGTTCACCCGGCCGGGTGCGGACCAGACGCCTTGCGGCGCGGTGCCGTGCAGCCGGGTGAACGCGGCGACCGCACGCCGCGCCGGGCTCACCGCGCCTGCACCAGCACGGCGTGCGCCACCGCTGGGTCCAACTCGGCGACCGTGCCGTTGCCGCGCACCTGGATGAGCTTCGCGCCGCCGAGCGAGTCGATCTCGACCGTGCCGCCCGGCACCACGCCGACGGCCTTCAACTCGGCCATCAGGTCCTCGTCGAGCTGCACGTGCTCGGCGATCCGGCGCACCTCGACGCGACCGCCGCCGCGCCGGGCCACCTCGTCGACGCGCACCAGGTCCGCCTCGGCGGGCGGCGCGGGCTCGCCGTCGCCCAGCTTGTCCAGACCGGGGATGGGGTTGCCGTAGGGGGACGTGGTGGGGTTGCCGAGGAGCTTGACCAGCTTGCGCTCGACGGCCTCGCTCATGACGTGCTCCCAGCGGCACGCCTCGCTGTGCACGTGCTCCCACTCCAGGCCGATGATGTCGACCAGGAGGCGCTCGGCGAGCCGGTGTTTGCGCATGACCGCGATGGCCAGGTTGCGGCCCTGCTCGGTCAGCTCCAGGTGGCGGTCGTCGGCCACGATGACGAGGCCGTCGCGCTCCATCCGGCCGACGGTCTGGCTGACCGTCGGACCGCTCTGCGCCAAGCGCTCGGCGATCCGTGCGCGGAGAGGCACTACGCCCTCTTCTTCGAGTTCGTAGATCGTGCGCAAGTACATCTCGGTGGTGTCGATGAGCTCGTTCACACCCGCTCCCCTTCGTATGGCGTCAATGCTAGTCGGCCGGTCACGGGTGCAGGATGGTGCCGTGCATCCACTGATCAGCACCGAAGCCCTGGCCTCCGCGCTGAACGGCGCCGAACCCCCGGTCGTGCTCGACGTCCGCTGGCGACTTGGCGGACCACCGGGACGCCAAGACTACGAGGTCGGGCACGTTCCCGGTGCGGTCTACGTCGACCTGGACACCGAGCTGTCGTCGGAGCCCGGCGCCGGTGGCCGCCACCCCCTGCCTGATCCGGCCGCGCTGCAGGCCGTGCTGCGGGCCGCGGGGGTCCGTGAAGGTCACCCGGTCGTGGCGTACGACGGTGGTGACGGCTCGGTCGCGGCGCGTGCATGGTGGCTCTTGCGGTGGGCTGGTCACCCGGAAGTGTCGGTTCTGGACGGTGGTTTCGCGGCGTGGTCCGCCGAGGCTCGTCCCGTTAACGCGGACACGCCGACGCCTATTCCCGGGGACGTCGTGGTGCGCCCCGGCGCCATGCCCGTGCTCGACGCCGACGAGGCCGCCGCCTTCGCCCGTGAGGGCACGCTGCTCGACGCCCGCGCCCCCGAGCGCTACCGCGGCGAGACGGAGCCGGTCGACCCGCGCGCCGGCCACATCCCCGGCGCCCTCAACGCACCGACCTCCGGCCACACCGCCGACGGCCGCTGGCTCCCGGCCCCGGCACTCGCGGAGCGCTTCCAGGCCATCGGCGTCTCACCCGACCGCCCGGTCGCCGCCTACTGCGGGTCGGGCGTCACGGCATCTTCGGTGGTCCTGGCCCTGGAAGTGGCCGGCCTCACCACACCGGACGCCCCCGCCCCGCTCTACGCCGGCTCCTGGTCGCAGTGGTCGTCGGACCCCACCCGCCCCGCCGCCACCGGCCCGAACCCCGACTGACCCCACCCCACCGCCACCGGCCCCAACCGGACCACCACGCGAGGTCGCGTCGGTCGTTCGCGCCTCATTTTCCGGCGATCACGCTCTTCGATCGTCGGAAAATCAGGCGCGAGCGGCCGACTTCCAGGCGACCTCGCCCGCGACGCCGGAGGCGGCGCAATCCAACACAGTCTGCGGAGCAGCGGCAATCAAACACTTCAAGCGTTGGGGATCTTTTCGAAGCCCTTGGTCGCGAGCTTGAGCGCGATCGCGCACGGGTCGAAGTCGTCGATCGGCGTCACGGTGGCCTGGAACGCGGGGGTGATCTCGTCCGGGTCGTCGGTCAGCATGACGAGGACCGTGCAGTCGCCGCCCTTCTCCTTCACCTCGTACGCGGTGTTGCCGCCGATCTCGATGGGGCGCGCCTCGCCCTCGTACTCGGCGAACGTGACCATGAACAGCACGACCGAGAACGGGTCCTCCGTGCTCTGCACGCAGCCCTTCTCGCCGCCCTTCGCCGCACCGACCGCCGCGGCCACCTCCTCGGGGGTGAGGAGGTCGCAGTCCTCGTAGCCCTCGGTCTTCTTCTTCGTCGTGATCTTGACGTCGCCGGCCGGCTTGTCCGAGCCGGTCGGGTCCGCCGCGGGCGTGCTGGTCTTGTTGGACGTCTTGTTGGAGGTCTTCGTCGAGGACGGCTTGCCGGAGGTGGTCTTCTCACCGCTCGACCCACCCGCCGCGGCGACCGGGCTGCCGACGACCTTGGTGGCGCAGGCCGTGAGGCCGAGCGTGAGCGCCAAGGCCAGCACAGTGGTCAGGGCGGAGACTCGTCGCAGGTGCATGTCCTCTATGACCCCGTTCCGACGTGCGGGGTTCCATCCTCGATGGCCGCAATCCTGGCCCGCCTCGTCTCGGCAGACTCTAAGTCCACGCAGGACCCACGAGGCGCACGGCGACCAAGCTGTGATCACGCCATCGCCCGGTCGGTGGGTTAGGTTGCCGACATGGGCAAGGCAGCCGCTGTCGTCTGGGACGAGTCCTTCCTCGGTTACGACCTGGGCGGGGACCACCCGCTCAACCCGGTCCGCTTGGACCTGACCATCCGGCTGGCGACCGCGCTGGGTGTGCTGGACGGCGTCGACCTCGTCGCGCCCGAACCGGCGCCGGACGCCGAGATCGAACGCGTCCACGAGCCGTCGTACCTCAACGCCGTGCAGGCCGCGCCGATGGCCGGCTGGGACGTCGGCCACGGTCTCGGCACCGCGGACAACCCGGTGTTCACCCGGATGCACGAGGCATCGGCGCTGGTCGTGGGCGGTTCGCTGGCCGCCGCACGGCGGATCGCGTCCGGTGACGTGGACCGGGCGGTGAACATCGCGGGCGGGCTGCACCACGCCATGCGCGACCACGCGGCCGGGTTCTGCGTCTACAACGACTGCGCGGTGGCCATCTCCTGGCTGCTCGACAACGGCTTCGACCGGATCGCCTACGTCGACACCGACGTGCACCACGGCGACGGCGTGCAGACCGCCTTCTACGACGACCCGCGCGTGCTCACGGTGTCGGTGCACCAGAGCCCGCTGAGCCTGTGGCCGGGCACCGGACGGGCGGCCGAACTGGGTGGCGCGGGCGCGGAGGGCACGAGCGTGAACCTGGCCCTGCCGCCCGGCACCGGCGACCAGGCCTGGCTGCGCGCGTTCGACGCCACCGTCCCGTCCCTGCTCCGGGCCTTCCGGCCGCAGCTGCTGGTCACGCAGTGCGGCGTGGACACGCACCGCGAGGACCCGCTGGCCGACCTCGCGCTCACCGTGGACGGCCACCGTGCGATCTACCGCCGCCTGCGCGACCTGGCGGAGGAGACCGCGAACGGCCGGTGGCTGGCCCTCGGCGGCGGCGGGTACGAGCTGCTGCGCGTCGTCCCGCGCAGTTGGACGCACCTGCTGGCCACCGTGCTCGACCGGGACGTCGACCCGAACACCCCGCTGCCCGCGGACTGGGTCGCCCACGCGTCCACCCTGGCGCCGAACTGGCCGTTGCCGATCGCCATGACCGACGGCGCCGACACGGCGTTCGAACCGTGGGGCGGCCAGGTGGACACCCCGGTCGACCTGGCGATCCGGGAGACCCGACGGGCGTTGTTCCCGCTGCACGGCCTGGACCCCGACGATCCGAGGGACTGAACGTGGACCCGTTCGACTACCCGAGACACTGGGAGGCCGACGTCGTGCTCAGCGACGGCGGCACGGTCCACCTGCGCCCCATCACGCCCGACGACGCGGAGAAGCTGCTCGCGTTCCACGGCCGGCTGTCCGAGCGCACCCGCTACTTCCGGTACTTCGGCCCCTACCCGCGGATGCCGAAACGGGACCTCGAACGCTTCAGCACCGTCGACCACGCCGACCGGGTCGCGTTCACCGCGCTGCTCGGCGACGACATCGTGGCCGTCGGCCGCTACGACCGCCTCGGCGGCCCTGCCGGGTCTCCCGGCTCCGCCGCCCTGAGTGGCTCAGCCGAGGTCGCGTTCGTGGTCGAGGACGCCCACCAGGGCAGGGGCCTCGGCTCGATCCTGCTGGAACACCTCGCCGCCGCCGCCCGGGAACGCGGCCTGAGCCGGTTCACCGCCGAAGTCCTCGCCGAGAACGGCCAGATGGTGCGGATCTTCCGGGACGCCGGCTACGGCGTGAGCCGCGCGTTCGAGGAGGGAGTCGTGCACTTGGAGTTCGACATCGACCCCACCGAGGAGTCGGTGGAGGTGGCCCGCGCACGCGAGCAGGCCGCCGAGGCGCGCAGCGTGCACAACCTGCTGCACCCCAAGTCGATCGCGGTCATCGGCGCGTCCACCGACCAGACCAAGATCGGTCACGCGGTGCTGACGCACCTGCTCGCGGCCGATTTCGCGGGTCCGGTGTACCCGGTGAACGCCGAGCACCGCTCCGTGCGCGGGGTGCGCGCCTACCCGTCGGTGCTGGAGATCCCGGACGACGTGGACCTCGCCGTGGTCGCGGTGCCCGCCGCCGGGGTGGACGAGGTCATGGACGCCTGCCTGGCCAAGGGCGTGAAAGCGCTGGTCGTGGTCACGTCCGGGTTCGGTGAGACCGGACCTGGCGGGTTGAGCGCGGAACGCAGGCTCGCCGCCGAGGCGCGCGCGCACGGCATGCGGGTGGTCGGCCCGAACGCGCTGGGCGTGCTGAACACCGACGCGGGCGTGCGCCTCAACGCCACCCTCGCGCCGAAGCTCCCGGCCCGCGGCCGCACCGGCTTCTTCTGCCAGTCCGGCGCCCTGGGCACGGCGATCCTGGCCACCGCCGCCGAACGCGGCCTGGGCCTGTCCACGTTCGTCTCCGCCGGCAACCGCTCCGACGTGTCCGGCAACGACCTGCTCCAGTACTGGGAGACCGACCCGGCCACCGACGTGGTGCTGCTGTACCTGGAGTCGTTCGGCAACCCGCGCAAGTTCGCCCGGCTCGCCCGCAGGCTCGGCCGCACCAAGCCGATCGTGGCGGTGAAGTCCGGCAGGCACGCGGTCACGCCCGCGCTCGCGGCCACCTCGGTGGCGGTGGACGAGTCGAGCGTGCAGGCGCTGTTCGAGCAGGCCGGCGTGATCCGGGTGGAGTCGCTGGCGCAGCTGTTCGACACCGCCCTGCTGCTGGCGCACCAGCCGCTGCCCGCGGGGCCGCGCGTCGCCGTGGTCGGCAACTCGACCGCGATCGGGCTGCTGGCCGCCGACACCGCGCTGGCCCAGGGGCTGGAGCTGGCGGGCGAGCCGGTGGACGTGGGCGCGCAGGCCGGGCCGGAGGTGTTCGCGGCGGCCGTGAAGGACGCGTTGGAGAACCCGGACGCGGACGCGCTCGTGGTCGTGTTCGTGCCGCCGCTGGCGGTGCCCGGCACGTCGTTCGCCCGCGCGTTGCGCGAGGTCGTGGAGCAGGGCGGGCGGACCAAGCCGATCGCGTCGACGTTCCTCGCGGTGGAGGGTGTGCCCGCCGAGTTGGCCGTGCCCGGTCCCGGTGGTGCGCCCGGACGTGGCTCCGTGCCGTCGTACCCGAGCCCGGAGCGCGCTGTGCTCGCGTTGGCCCGGGTGACCCGTTACGCACGGTGGCGGTCCGCGCCGCAGGGCACGTTCATCCGGCCCGACGGCATCGACACGGACGCCGCGCACGCCATCGTCGAGTCCCAGAAGCTGGACGAGACCGGCGAACGGCGGCTGGACGACGACACCGCCGTGCGCCTGCTCGCGTGTTACGGCGTGGAGGTCGTGCCGTTCCGCGTGGTGACGTCGGCGGACGAGGCGGTGCGCGCGGCGGGGGAGTTGGGCTACCCGGTGGCGATGAAGTCCACCGACGACCGGCTGCGGCACCGCACCGACCTGGTCGGCGTGCGGCTCGACCTGTCCGGTGAGGAGGCCGTGCGCACCGCGTACGAGATGCTCGCCGAGGTGTCCGACCGGGCCGACGTGTACGTGCAGCGCATGGCGCCCAAGGGGATCTCCTGCGTGCTCGGCCTCCAGGACGACCCGTCGTTCGGCACGTTGGTGTCGTTCGGGTTGTCGGGCCTGGTCAGCGACCTGCTGGGGGACCGGGCGTACCGGGCGGTCCCGCTGACCGACGCGGACGCGGCGGCGCTGGTGCGCGCGCCCAAGGCGGCGCCGTTGCTGGCGGGTTACCAAGGTGACGAACCCGCGGACCTGCCCGCGTTGCAGGAGTTGGTGTTGCGGCTCGCCGCACTGGCCGAGGACCTGCCCGAGGTGCGGGAGCTGTCGCTGGAACCCGTGCTGGCCAGCGCCGCCGGCGCGTACGTCAGCAGCGCCAGGGTGATGCTCGGTCCGCCGCCTTCGAAACACGACACCGGTCCCAGGCGACTGCGTTCTCCCGGCGGCGCGCGTTAGCGACGTCACAATCCCGGTCACGGTTTTGACACCACCGTCACGCTTGAACGATCAGGTGTCCCCTATCTTCCCCCTGGCTATGGACCAAATCCGCAAGGCCGCTTAGGTTTCCGGCGTCCCGAGGAAGCTCCCGAAAAGGGGAAGAATGGCTCTGGCACCGCTTCGCGCCCTCGTCCTGGCGTGTTCCGCCGCGTTTGTCCTCACTTCGTGCTCCAGCGGTGACGAAACCACCGTCGTCGGCAAGGCGGGCGGTTCCGACGAGTTGACCATCGCCGTGGCGTACGACCAGCCGGGGCTCGGTTTGCGCCGGTTGGACGGCACGTACCGCGGCTTCGACATCGACGTGGCCCGTTATGTGGCCAAGGAACTTGGTGTCGAGGAATCCGGCGTCAAATTCACCGAAGCGACCCCGTCGGAGCGTGAGAAGTTGCTCATCAACGGCGGCGCGGACCTGGTCGTGTCCAGCTATTCGATCACGGACAAGCGCAAGGAAGTGATCGACTTCGTCGGCCCGTACTTCGTGGCCGGCCAGGACCTGCTGGTCCGATACACCGACGAGCGGATCACCGGCCCGGAATCGCTCAACACGAGTGGTGTGAAGCTGTGTTCGGTGGCGAACACGACCTCGGCGCAGTACGTGAAGGACCAGTACGCGCAGTCCGTGGAGCTTGTGGAATACCCCAACTTCAGCGACTGCGTCACCGCGCTGCTGGCCGAGCAGGTGGACGCCATGACGACCGACGACGTGATCCTCGCCGGCTACGCCGCGCAGAACCCCGAGCTGCTGCGGGTCGTCAACAAGCCGTTCAGCAAGGAGGAGTACGGCATCGGCATGCGCAAGGACGATCCCACCAGCAAGGCGAAGATCACCGCAGCCGTTCAGAAGATGATCGACTCGGGCGAGTGGCGGAGGTCGCTGGAGGCCAACGTGGGTGGTTCCGGTTACGCCATCCCGGAGCCGCCCAAGATCGTTCCGTGATCTGCGACCCACTCCGATAGCGGTCTGACCGGCGCGGACGGGCCCGTAGGCTCGGCTTGTGCATGCTTCGCATTACGTGCCCCAGTACCGCGCGGACGGGCCGGTCCGCGCCGGTATCCCCGAACACGGTCGCATCCCCCGCTACTACGCGGTGAAGACCGAACTGCTGTGGCTCATCGACGCGCTCGGCGAGGGCGCGGCGCTCCCGTCGGAGCGGGAGCTGGCCGAGCGGTTCTCGGTGTCGCGGGTGACGCTGCGGCAGGCCGTCGGCGAACTGGTGCTCGAAGGCAAGCTGCAACGCCGCCAGGGCAGCGGCACCTACGTCGCGCCGCCCAAGCTGGTGCAGCCGCTGTCGCTGGTCAGCTACACCGAGGGCATGCGACGGCAGGGCGTCGACCCGGCGCGCAGCGTCATCACCGTCGAGCACCTGCCCGCGGACGAGGTGCTGTCGCACGACCTGCGGATCGGGCGGGGCGATTCGGTCATCCACCTGGAGCGGGTGCTGCTGGCCGACGAGGAGCGGGTCGGGCTGGAGTCGATCTACCTGTCGGCGGCGCGGTTCCCGACGCTGCTGGAGGTCTTCGACCCCACCACGTCGCTGTACGCGTGCCTGCGGGACCGGCTGGGCGTGGTGTTCACCGAGGCCGAGGAACGCGTGGAGACCGTGCTGGCCACGCCTCGCGAGGCGTTGCTGATCGGCACGAACCCGGCGCTGCCGATGCTCCTGCTGCACCGCTTGTCCCATGACAACGATGGCGAACCGGTCGAACGCGTCCGTTCGCTCTACCGGGGGGACAGGTTCAGCTTCATGGCCCGTCTCCGTTCGGAGTGACGACGAGGCCGCGGGACTTTTCAGTCCACTTCGGACGGATCGGGCGCACCCGGTGATCGTGCGGCCGTTCACGTTCGGTGTCGTACCGGCGGCGCAGCGGCGCGTTGACACGCCGCCGGTAATCGCGGTGGCGGGGAGTGCGGGCGCTCGTCGTTAGCGAATCTTGCCCTGGAACCGCCCATTGGCAGTAAGTTCCGCATGTCCCGGCGGAGGTACCGTTGGTGCCATGGGACGTGAGTCCTCCTCACCCGCGACGCTGCGGGGGAAGCGGGGGTGCGCCGTGACGTTCAAAGAGGAGTTCCTGACGGAACTCGAAGACTGCCTGCGGGGGTACGGCGCGGTGCCGGTGAGCAACCCGGACGCGCTGGCCCGGTTCATCGACTACGTCCGCCGGTTGCCGGACGGTGACTCGCGGTTGCGCTGCCTCGAAGGCGTCGACCAGGGCTCCGGGTCGTTCTGGAACAACCCGGCGGTGTGGTGGGAGCAGGTGCCCCGGTTCGGCGTCGGGTCGTCGGACTGCTCAGAGCTGCTCGACCGGATGCTGGACGAGGCGATCAGCGACGAGATCGACGTCCTGGAGATGGAGATCCGGGAACTGCCGGGCTGAACAACCGCAGGGCTGACAACCGCAGGGCTGACGCCGTGAAACACCCGTTGTGCACCTGGGTCGCCAGACGCACAACGGGGAGCTGTTACACGGACAGCAACCGGTCGAAGAACGTGCGGTAGCGCTTCAGGGCCTGCCGCAACTCCTCGGTCTCGACCTGGTCGCCCTGCTGCCACTGTTCCTCCAGAGCACGCTTGTGCTCGGCGAACGTGTCGGTGAGGGACCGCATCACCTCGGCGACGAGTTCGTCGGCCCGCTGCACCGCTTCGCGCGGGTCGTCCACGAACTCGGACTGCAGCGCGCGCCACTCGACTTGGAAGTTCTCCGTGTCGTCCGTGGAGAACAGCGGAGAGTCACCGGCCGTCGTGGAGACGGGGTACAGCTCGACCGGCTCCTGCTCTGCGGTGGGCTGGTCTGTGGCGGTGGGCTGGTCTGCGGTGGTGGGCTGGTCTTCGGCGGTGGTGCCTTGGCTGACCATCACCGCGCTCCTTCCCGGCGTTCGCCCTCGCGGGGATCGCCCAGCAGGTCCTCGAACAGGCTGCGGTAGTGGACCATCGCGACGCGAAGATCCTCGGTGGATGCCTCGCCGCGGTCCTGGCGCTCGGTGATCGCGTGCGCCTCGCGGTAGTGGTCGAGCGTGCGGGCGTGGTCGACGGACAGCATCGACGCCTTCTGCTCGTACCCCTGGGTGGGGTAACCGCGTTCCGCCATGAGGTCGGTCACCAAGCGGTCCGCTTGGCCTACGGCGGTGGTCGGCGCGTCGACGAACTGCTCCTGCACACGCGTCCAGTTCCGCGCGTAGCTCTCGCGCGAGACGGGGCTCAGCGGGCGCAGCTCCAACTTCGAGTGCTCGCGCTCCCGTGCCACGAGTTCGCGCTCCGCCGCCATCCGGCTGTCGCTGCGCTCCACGACGCGCTCGTACTCGGGGCCGAACTTCGCGCGCAACCTCCTGCGCTGCAAGACAACCCTGAGCAACACCGCGGCCACGGCCAGTACGACCAGCACGACGACGATCACGCCGATGGTGGTGCCGGTGGACATCTCGGCCTCCTTGGCTGGATCTCCCTAGGCTGTGATGCCACCGGATTACCCATTGTGAAGAGGATTCGAAACCTGCCGTGTGATCACGTCGTCCAAATCCTTGTGTGCAGCCGAAACCTCGCCGCCCACACCCGCGCCCACTGCCGACGTCGTGCGGATCGGATTCGAGCGAATCCGGGTTTCCCAGTCCCCGCAAGGTGTCCGAGCCCGTGCCCGTCGAACCTGGGATGATCCCAAGCTCCCCTGCGCGTGCCCGTGCCCGGATCCGGGATTACCGGGCCACGGCCTTCCGGTACTGCCGGATGGCGAGCGGCACGAAGACCAACAGGAACACCGCGACCCAGATGAGGGTCATCAGCACCGGGTGCTGCAACGACCACACGTCCGGTACCGGCGCCTCCGGGTTGGTGTTGCCGAACAGTTCGCGCGCCGCGGCCGTCACCGCGGACACCGGGTTCCACTCGGCGAACGTCTTCAGCGGTCCCGGCAGCCTGCTCTCCTGCACGAAGGTGTTCGCGATGAACGTCAGCGGGAAGATCGCGATGAACGAGGCGTTGTTGAACACCTCGGGGCTGCGCACCATCAGGCCGACGATCGCCATGCCCCACGACAGCGCGTAGGCGAACAGCAGCAGCAGGGCGAACCCGGCCAACGCCTCCAGGAACGACGAGTGGATCCGCCAGCCGACGATCAGGCCCGTCAGGGACATCACCACGATGACGATGACGTTGTTCGCCAGGTCGCTGGTGGTCCGCCCGATCAGCACCGCCGACCGCGCCATGGGCAACGACCGGAACCGGTCGATCACGCCCTTCTGGATGTCCTCGGCCAGGCCCGCGCCGGTGATCGTCGCACCGAACACCACGGTCTGCGCGAAGATGCCCGCCATCAGGAACTCGCGGTAGTCCATGCCGGGGATGGCGATCGATCCGCCGAACACGTACGCGAACAGCAGCACGAACATGATCGGCGACAGCGTCGAGAACACGATCAGGTCCGGGACCCGCTTGATCTTGATGAGGTTGCGCTTGGCGACGACCGCGCCGTCACCCAGTGCCTCAACGAACGCGCTCATTCTCCCCGTTCCCCCTGCTTCTCCTCGGTGCCGTTCTCCCCGGTTGCGTGTCCGGTCAGCGTGAGGAACACGTCGTCCAGCGTCGGCCTGCGCAGCCCGATGTCGAGCACCTTGATCGACTCGGCGTCCAGCCGCCGGATACCGTCCACCAGCACGTCGGCCCCGCCGGACACCGGCACGGTCAGCCGGTGGCTGCGGTCGTCCAGCGTGATCTCGGCGATCGCCAACGGGCTCAGCGCGGCCTTCGCCGTCGCCGCGTCGTGCGCCGAGCCGACGGTCAGCTCCAGCCGTTCACCGCCGACCTGGTCCTTCAGCTCGTTCGCCGTGCCCAGCGCGATGACCTTGCCGTGGTCGATGACCGCGATCTTGTCGGCCAGCCGGTCGGCCTCTTCCAGGTACTGCGTGGTGAGCAGCAGCGTGGTGCCGCCGGCCACCAGTTCCGAGATCACGTCCCACATCCCCAGTCGGCTGCGCGGGTCGAGCCCCGTGGTCGGCTCGTCGAGGAACAGCACCATCGGTGTGGCCACCAGCGCGCCCGCCAGGTCGAGCCGGCGGCGCATACCTCCCGAGTAGCCCTTCACCGGCCGGTCCGCGGCCTCCACCAGGTCGAACCGCTCCAGCAGTTCGCGTGCCCGGTCACGGCTCTTCTTCTTGCCCAGGTGGTAGAGCCTGCCCACCATGTCCAGGTTCTCGAAGCCGGTCAGGTTCTCGTCCACGGCCGCGTACTGGCCGGACAGCCCGATCCTGCGGCGCAGCTCCTTCGCGTCGGCCACGACGTCCAGCCCGGTGACGGTCGCCTTGCCCTCATCGCACTCGAGCAGTGTGGTGAGCACCCGCACCGTTGTGGTCTTGCCCGCGCCGTTCGGCCCGAGCAGGCCCATGACGGTCCCCTCCGGCACCACGAGGTCGAGGCCGTCGAGAGCGACCACCGATCCGTAGCGCTTGACCAGCCCTTCGGCCACGATTGCGTCTGCCATGGGGGCCATGATGGACCTGGGGTCCGACAATTTCAGGTGGATTTCGAGGACTCGGCTCAAAGCCGACACCACAAGGGCGCATCGTTAGGTTGCCGAAGGTTTCTCGAAGTGGACTACGCACAGCGCTCGGTCAACACGGCGGATCCTCGCGTAGCCACAGTGGACTCCACGGCCCGGACACGCGGGCCGGGAGCGGGTCGGCGGGCGCCTCGCCGACCTCGTTCAGCTCAGCAGCAGCCCGAGCCGCACTCGCAATCGCACTCGCAATCCATCGCCTGTCACCTCCTCTCCTGACGTCAGGTCGTCGGCTCCGCCGACGCCGGTGGGCACCACGTGCCCGGCTCGATGTCCGGGCAGCGCCCGGTGGGCAGACCGCGCACCATCTCGGTCAGCTCGTCCCGCAGCGCCGACAGCCGCGCCACCTCGGCGTCCAGCTCGGCGATGTGCCGGTGCAGCAGTTCCTCGGCGGGCTCGCACGGGCACACGCCGGTGTCGCGGACGGCCAGCAGGTCGGCGATCTCGCGCAGCTTCAGCCCCAGCCGCTGACAGCCCCGCACGAACCGGATCCGCTCGACCGCGTCCTCCTGGTAGACCCGGTACCCGGACGCGGTGCGCGGCGGCGGGCTCAGCAGCCCGGCCCGCTCGTAGTACCGGACCGTGTCCGGTCGCACCCCCACCGCGTCGGCCAGCTCAGCAACACGCATGACCCGACGGTAAACCCTGGACCGCACTCCAAGGTCAAGCCATCAGCTCGTCTCGCAGCTCCTCGTCCCTCAGCACGCCCAACGCCCACGGCGTCTCCTCGAACACCCGCTCCGCGCCGGGGGACAGCGCCAGCCGCAGCATCGCCTGGCACACGTCGGCGAACGGCTGGCCCTGGACGGTCAGCACGGCCTCGCGCATCTCGTCCCGGGCGTCCCGCGCCCGCCCGGCCGTCCACCGCGCCAGGCACATCAGCACCACCCGTCGCGCGTGCACCCGCCCCTGCGTGAGCACCGGCCGGTTGAGCCCGCACACGTCGATGGTGGCCGCGCCCTTCTCCGTGCGCGCCACGTACACGCCCAGTGACAGCGTGAGCAGCAGGTGGTCGAACGGGTCCTCGGTGGTGGGGTCGACCAGCAGCGGCGTGCCGTCCTCGGCCAGCGGGAACCGGTCCCGTTTGAGGTTGCTGTTGCAGGTCGAGCAGGCCAGCAGGTGGTTGAGCCAGTCGAACGTGCGCAGCGGGTTGCGCGACAGCGGCTCGTAGTGGTCGATGTCCGTGCCCTGGCTGTCGCCGCAGTACATGCACCGCTGGAAGCCCGGCGCCATGCCCTCCAAGAGCCGCCTCAACGGCGCGTGCACGTTCCGTCGCACGACAGCGCGCTTCCACAACGCACGCGCGGTGCGCGTCCGCTGTCCGGACTCCTCGATCTCCGCGGTCAGCTCGGGCAGCCGGTCCGCGAGCGCGGCGGGCAGCGCGGGCCGGACGAGTCGGATCACGTCTCGTCGCGTTCCATCCGCGCGGTCACCTCACGCGTGCGGGCCACCGGTGAGCTGGTCAGCAGCGCCCGCAGCTTCTCGTACCGGCGCACCGCGCGGTCGTCCGCCGTGCCGCCGATCACCGCGACCTCGAGTTCCACCAGCTCGGCGCGCAGCTGCTGCGCCCGTTCGGAGTAGGGCGTGTCGAGGCCGAACAGCTCCGACAGCACCGCGTCGTCGCCGCTGCCGTAGACGATCCGCTCGTAGAGGTCCTGGTCGACCACCCGCGGCGGCTCCTGCTGGTCCGGGCCGGGCAGCCGGATCAGCCCGCCGGGGTCGGCGGCCTGGCACAGGTAGGGGCTGTGCGTGGTGACGATGAACTGGATGTTCGGGAAGTGCTCCTTGAGCCAGCCGCCGATGCGCTTCTGCCACGACACGTGCAGGTGCGCGTCCACCTCGTCGATGATCACCACGCCGGGTGCGGTCAACGCCATGCCGTGCTCGGTGGGGGTGTGTTCGAGGGTGCCGTACGACTCCTGGATCTGCTTGATCAGGTCCACCACGAGCGCCGCGACCGTCCGGTAGCCGTCGCTCATCTCGCGCAGCGGGAACCGGTGCCCGCCGCTGACCACCCACAGGCCGTCGGAGTCGACGCCCTCGATCCGGTAGTCGTCGGGCAGCAGGCCGTCCGACAGCACGCCCAGCGCGACCGTCTTCAGGTCCTCCGCTCCGGGCCTGCGCTCCAGCGACCTGAGGTGCTGCTCGATCAGCCAGCCGACGCCCTCGGCCAGCGACGCGTCCTCGTGGAACAGGCTCGCCAGCCGCGACACCGGGCCGGGGCTCAGCATCAGCCGCTGCGCGTCGCCCGCGCCGCCGACGAGCCGCCGGAACGGGCCGTACGCCGCGCAGAACCACCCCGTGGGGTTGTCCTGCCACGGGCCGCGGGCGGCGGCGGTCTTGCTGCCCTCCAGCTTCTCCTTGAGCGACGGTTGCAGGCCGCGGTAGGTGCGCCGGCTCTCCTCCTCGGGCATCGTCCAGCCGAGGCCCGCCCACAGCCTGCCCTCCGGCGGGCGGCCCTTGCCGAACCTCTCCACCCGGCGGTCGTGGGTGAACTGGACCTGGACGACACCCTCGCGCTGACCGGCGGTGACCCAGTTCTCGAAGTCGGGGACCAGGTTGCGGGCCACCGCGGGACCGCTGACGGCCAGCGCGATCGCCCGCAGCAGCGACGTCTTGCCCGACCCGTTGCGGCCCGCGATCACCGTCCAGCCGGGTGCGGTGAGCTTGAGATCCACTTCGCGGGCGCCGTGGAACCCCTTGACGTTCCGCAGTCGGACCTGCGAGATGTACATGTGGTCAGACTTTAGTCCGCGCTGATCAGGACTCGTCGCGTTCGTCGGGCACGTCGCACAGCGTGCCCGACACCGCCAACGGCACCACCGGACGGCGGCCGGCGAGCGAGCCTGCCTGGCTCCGTTCCCTCGGGTCGGCGGGCTCATGTTATTGGGGCGTATATGCACCTTATATGCGCTCGATCGAGTGAAACTGGGCAGGACGCGGAACCGCACTAGGGTGTTCGCAGTTCTTTTCCAGCGAGGAGAGATCCGCATGGCAGCCGTCCAAACCCGACGCAAGCGCAAGCTTGGTCAGTTCCTCAACGCTTTGCGCAAACGTGCGGGCAAGACCGAGATCGACTACCACGCGCTGACGCGGAAGACGCAGTCGACGCTGTCGCGGATGGAGAACGGGTACATCAGTCCGAGTTGGACCGAACTGGGCGCGCTGCTCGGGCTCTACGGGGCGACCGATGCCGAGCGGCGCGAGGCGGAGGCGTTGTGGGAGGACGCGAAGCAGGACGGCACCCGCCTGGTGTACGCCGCGGCGTACACACCGGAAGCACGCACCTACGCCCGGCAGGAGGCGGACGCCACGGAAGTGCGCACCATCGAGATGATCGTCATCCCCGGCCTGCTCCAGACCCCTGCCTACGCGGCGGCGATCAGGCTCGCGGGCCGGCGGTTCATGGACGCCTCGGTGTCCGTGGAACAGGTGGCCGCGGCACTGGCGAACCGGCAGCGTCGGCTGCCCGGCTTACGCCTCCACGCGGTGATCGACGAGGCGGCCCTGCACCGGGTCGTCGGTGGCGCCGGCGTGATGAGTGAGCAGTTGTCGCATTTGCTCGAGAAGGGGAGGCAGGACAACATCACCATCCAGGTGGTCCCGTTCGGCGCCGGTGCCCACGGGACCATGTCCGGTGGTGGCGCGACCGCTCTCCGCTTCGAGGACAGTGATCCTTCGGCCGTGTACCTGGAGTACGCGGGTGGTGGCAAGTGGGTGGACAACCGCGCGGACGTGCAGAAGTACCTGTTGCACTTCGAGGAAATCGTGAGCGAGGTCGCCCTGTCGCCCAAGGAGTCGGCTTCGTTGATCAGAAAACTGGCAACCGCACTGAAGGACACATGAACATCGACAAGGCGTGGCGCAAGAGCTCGTACTCCGGCGCGGGGAACAACTGCGTCGAGCTGGCCGTGGGACCGAGCACGACCAGCGTCAGGGACAGCAAACGGCCAGGACCCAGATTGACCTTTGCGGACCGTCGTTTCCGTGCGTTCCTCACGTCTCTCCGGCAAACCTGACCGTCACCGCCAACCCGCCGTCCGCCCCCGGTGTCGCGGTCACCGTCGCACCGTGGGCGGCGGCGATGGCCCGGACGATCGACAGCCCCAGGCCCAGGCCGCGGTCTCCCGTCGTGGTGGCGACCCGGTCGAGCCTGCGGAACGGCCGGAACAGCCCCTCCACCTCGTACGGCTCGATCTTCGGGCCGGTGTTGGCCACGACCAGGACCCCTGGTCCGGCGTCCACGTCCACCCAGCCGCCCCGGTGGTTGTGCCTGATCGCGTTGTCGACCAGGTTGCGCACCAGGCGCTCCAGCAGCACCGGGTCGCCGACCACCTCGCACGGCGCCATGTCGTGGTGCAGGTCCACGCCCGCCTGGTCGGCGGTGGCCTTCGACTGCCACAGCACGTGCTCGGCTATGTCGGAGACGGAGGTGCGGCTGCGCTCGGTCAGCTCGTTCTCGCTGTCGGCCAACGTGAGCAGGCCGTCGATGAGCCGTTCGTGTCGGGCGTTGACCTCCAGCAGTTCCGCGCCCAACTGCTTGGCGTCCGCCGATGCGCCCGGTCGGGTGATGGAAACCTCGATGAGCGCTCGTTTCACGGCCAGCGGGGTGCGCATCTCGTGCGAGGCGTCGGCGACGAACCGGCGTTGGCCGTCGAAGGCCCGGTCGAGCCGGTCCAACATGGCGTTGAACGTCTCGGCCAGTTCGGCGACCTCGTCGCGCGGGCCCGTCGGCGGGATCCGCTCGTGCAGGCCGTGGCCCGCCGCGATCCGGCGGGCGGCCTCGGTGATGCGGTGCAGCGGCTGCAGCGCGCTGCGCGCCAAGAGCCACCCGAACGCCACCGCGATCAGCGCCACGCACAGCAATGCGAGGCTTCCTCGGGTGACCAGGGATTCCACCACGTCGTCGCGGTAGTCGACCTGGGCGGCGCGGATGGAGGCGATCACGTCCTCGGGGGACGCGGTGCGCAGCTCGCGCAGGTTCATCGAGTCGCCGAACGGCTGGAGCCGGCCGTTGAGGCTCTGCCACACCAGCAGGTAGGTGACGGCGAGCAGGGCGCCGCCGGCGAGCACGAACAGCCCGCCGTAGAGCGCGGTCAGCCGCCCCCGGACGCTCCACCGGCCGATCACGGGATCCGGTATCCCACACCGGGCACGGTCTCGATCACCGGCGGCTCACCGAGCTTGCGGCGCAGTTTCATCATGGTCACCCGCACCGCGTTGGTGAACGGGTCGATGTGCTCGTCCCACACCTTCTCCAGCAGGTGTTCGGAGGTCACGACGGCGCCGCCCGCCCGGACCAGTTCGGTCAGCAGGGCGAATTCCCTGTTGGCCAATGGAATGAACTCACCCGCACGGGTGACTTGACGGCGGGCCGGATCAACCCGTAGATCCGCCCGTTCGAGCACCGGCGGGTTCGGCGGCCGGACTCTGCGCAGCAGCGCGTGGACGCGCGCGGACAGCTCCACGAACGCGAACGGCTTGGGCAGGTAGTCGTCCGCACCGAGGGCCAACCCCGCGACCCGGTCGCGCACCGCGGCGGCCGCGGTGAGCATGAGTATCCGCGTCTCGGCGCCCGAGTCGGCCACCCGGCGGCACACGACATCGCCGTGCACGCGGGGTATGTCGCGGTCGAGCACGAGGACGTCGTAGGCGTTGACCGACAGGCGCTCCAGCGCGGAGTCGCCGTCGTGCACCACGTCGACGGCGAACGCCTCGCGCCGCAGCCACTCGGCGATGGTCGCCGCGAGCGTCGTTTCGTCTTCGACCACGAGGATGCGCATGCGGACCATCGTCCGCCGGTGCCCATAACCTCCGCATAAGCAGTTTCGGTTACGCGCTGGTTATGGCCTCGCTGGTCGACTGTCCCCACCGATGAAGGAGGGGACATGCGATGCAGGATCGTGCCGGCCGCACTGGCGCTGGCACTGTCGCTCGCGGCGTGCGGCACGGGCGGCGCGGAGGTGGCGGCGCCGTCGTCGAGCGCGGAGACGAGCCAGGAGGACCGGTCCCGCGAGTTCGCGCGGTGCATGCGCGACAACGGCGTGGACGTGCCGGACCCGGACCCGGCCGGCGGCAAGTGGGGCGGCTTGGGCAAGGTGGACCGCACCGACCCGGATGTCGAGAAGGCCATCGAGGCGTGCCGGGAGTTCATGCCGGGCGGCGGGGATCTGTCCAAGTTGGACCCGGAGATGATGGACCGGCTGCGCGAGTTCACGCAGTGCCTGCGGGACAACGGGGTCGAAGTGTCCGACCCGGATCCGAACGGCGGCAAACTGAGCGGCCTTGGTCAGGTCGACCGCGACAGTCCCGCGTTCCAGGCGGCGATGAAGGCGTGCCAGGACAAGCTCCCGGTGCTGGGCCGATGAGCAGGCGTTCGCGGATCGCCCTGGGAGCCGGTGCCCTGGTCGTGCTCGGGGCGGGAGGTGTCGCCGCGGTCGGGTTCGGCGGCGCCGATCCGACGCCCGCCAACGCGGCGAACCTGCCACCAGCCACGGCGGAGGTGGCGGCGACGACGTTGACCCGCACCGAACGGGTCACCGGCACGCTCGGCCACGGCGCGGCCACACCCGTGCCCGTCGGCGCGCCGGGCACCATCACCTGGTTGCCCGCGCC
Organism: Saccharothrix deserti; assembly: GCF_009769385.1. GTDB lineage: Bacteria > Actinomycetota > Actinomycetes > Mycobacteriales > Pseudonocardiaceae > Actinosynnema > Actinosynnema deserti. The sequence continues at coordinate 77,939 of NZ_ML775960.1, read as the reverse complement.
CGGCGCGGTCATCGGGCGCGGCCAGGCGGTCTACGAGGTGGACGACAGGCCGGTTCCGCTGCTGTTCGGCGCGACACCGGCGTACCGGTCGCTGTCGTCGGGTGTCACGGGGCAGGACGTCCGCCAGCTGGAGGAGAACCTCCAGGTGCTCGGCTACGGCGGCTTCACCGTGGACGACTCCTACACCTCCGCCACGGCCACGGCGGTGCGCGCGTGGCAGAAGGCGTTGGGTGTGCCGGAGACGGGGGCGGTGCAGCCGACGGACGTCGTGGTCACGGGCGGTGACGTGCGGGTGGCCGAGTTGAAGGCCCAGCCCGGCAGCCGCGCCACCGGGCCGGTTCTCACCTACACGGGCACCACGCGGGTGGTGGTCGTGCCGCTGGACGTGGGCAAGCAGCACCTGGTGGCCGAAGGTGTGGCGGCGACCGTCGCCCTGCCGGACGGCAAGTCGGTCGAGGGCAAGGTCGAGTCTGTGGGCACCGCCGCCACCACCAGCCCGACCCAGCAGGGCGCGACCGCGACGACCACGGTGGAGGTGGTGGTGTCGGTGGCCGACCAGGCGGCGTTGGGCCGGCTCGCCTCGGCGCCGGTGGACGTCATGCTCGTGTCGGAGCGCAAGGAGAACGTCCTCGCGGTCCCGGTGGGCGCCCTGGTGTCCCTCGGTGAGGGCGAGTACGGCGTCCAGGTCGTCGAAGGCGACGCGACGCGTTACGTGCCGGTGGAGACGGGCCTGTTCGCCGCCGGTCAGGTGGAGGTCGCAGGCGAGGGCATCGCCGAAGGCGTCGAGGTGGGGGTGCCCCGATGACACCGGTGGTGGAGCTGCGCGATGTCGGCCGCGAGTACCAGGGGGTGGTCGCCTTACGGGACGTGTCGCTCACCGTGGAGCACGGTGAGCTGGTGGGCATCGTGGGCCCGTCCGGGTCCGGCAAGTCGACGATGCTCAACCTCATCGGCACCCTCGACCGCCCTTCGCACGGCGAGGTGCGCATCGACGGGCACGCCGTCCGCGAGCTGTCGGACCGGGCGCTGTCCGCGTTGCGGGCGAGCATGATCGGCTTCGTGTTCCAACAGTTCCACCTCACCGCTGGCGTGTCCACAGTGGACAATGTCGCCGATGGCCTGCTCTACGCGGGTGTGGGCCTGAAGCAGCGCCGCCAACGCGCGGTGGAGGCGTTGGAGACCGTGGGGCTCGGGCACCGGCTCACGCACCGCCCGCACGAGCTGTCCGGCGGTGAGCGGCAGCGGGTGGCGATCGCCCGCGCGGTGGTGGGTCGGCCCGCGCTGCTGCTCGCCGACGAGCCGACCGGGAACCTCGACTCGAAGTCGGGCGACGGGGTGCTGAGGCTGCTGCGCTCCCTCAACGAGGCGGGCACCACGGTCCTGGTCATCACCCACGACCAGGAGGTGGCCGCGACCCTGCCCCGCCGGGTGGACGTGCGCGACGGGCGGGTGGTGGGTGATGGCTGACCTGCGACCGGCCCGCCTCTCACCGGCCGACGTGCTGCGCGTGGGCGGCGCGGGCCTGCGCGCCAGGCCGACGCGGGTGGTGCTGTCCGCGTTGGGCATCGCCATCGGCATCGCGGCGATGATCTCGGTGGTGGGCATCTCGACGTCCAGTCGCGAAGACCTCGACCGCCGCCTCGCCGCGCTTGGCACGAACCTGCTGACCGTCGGCCCCGGTCAGACCCTGTTCGGCGAGCAGACCCACCTGCCGACCGAGTCGGTGGGCATGATCGGCCGGATGGACCCGGTCACGTCCACCACCGCGACGGGCAAGGTGGTCGACGCGAAGGTCTACCGCAACGACCACGTGCCCGAGACCCAGTCCGGCGGCATCGGCGTGCTGGCCGCCAGAACCGATCTCTTGGACACCGTCGGCGCGACCGTCGCCAAGGGCGTCTTCCTCAACGACGCCACCGCCCGCTACCCGGCCGTCGTCCTGGGCCACAAAGCCGCCGAACGCCTGGGCGTCGCCGCCCCGAACGAACCCGTCCACCTGGGCGGCGAGTGGTTCACCGTCGTGGGCGTCCTGCACCCCGTGCCCCTGGCGCCCGAACTCGACACCGCCGCCCTGGTCGGCTGGTCCGTGGCGGAGGAGGAACTCGGCTTCGACGGCTACCCGACCACGGTCTACGCCAGATCCAGGGACGACGCCGTGCACGGCGTCCAAGCGAACCTGGCCGCGACCGCGAACCCCGAACACCCCGACGAAGTGGAGGTGTCCAGACCCTCGGACGCCCTGGCGGCCAAACAGGCCACCGACGAAACCCTGAACGCACTCCTCCTCGGCCTGGGCGCGGTAGCGCTCCTGGTAGGCGGCGTAGGGGTGGCCAACACGATGGTCATATCCGTCCTGGAACGCCGAGCCGAGATCGGCCTCCGAAGATCCCTGGGCGCCACCCAAGGCCAGATCCGCACCCAGTTCCTGGCCGAATCACTCCTCCTGTCCGCCCTGGGAGGCGCCGCCGGAACAGTCCTGGGCGTCCTGGTGACCACGGCCTACGCCACCTACCAGGACTGGCCCTCGGTGGTCCCCGCCTGGGCGACACTGGGCGGCATGGCCGCGACCGTGGTCATCGGCGCACTAGCCGGCCTCTACCCGGCGATCAGAGCCAGCCGCCTCGCACCCACCGAGGCCCTGGCGATCCCGTAGCCCGCGCTGTCCGGTGACCGGCGCCCGGTGGACGGGTGCCGGTCACCCCGGACAGCGGTCAGGAGCCGACCAGTTTGGCTGCCGCCAGGGCCACCGGGTCCAGGGATTCCGGGGCGGTGGTGGCGTGGTGTTGCAGGTCGGTTCGCATTCTGGGGTCCCAGAAGCGTTCGATGTGGTTGGCGATGGCGGCGGCTGCTGTGTCGGGTGGCTGGTGGTGGAACTGGCGGGCGATTTCGTTGGCCAGTCGGACCGTGGGTGGGGTTGTGGCGCTCATGGTCAGTCGATCACCGCCCGCTCACGGGCCGGGGCGAGCTCGTCGGTGGCCTCGGTGGCGTCGGCAGCGTCCACCGGCTGGGCGCGGAGGGCCACTTGGACCGCGGTGACCTTGTACTCCGGGCAGTTGGTCGCCCAGTCCGAGTTCTCCGTGGTCACCACGTTCGCACCGGTCACGGGGTGGTGGAACGTCGTGTAGACGACGCCGACCGGCATCCGGTCGGAGAGGACCGCGCGCAGCGAGGTCGCCCCGACCCGGCTCGCCAACGTCACCGAATCGCCGTCGCTGATCCCGCGCACGTCGGCGTCGTGCGGGTGGATCTCCAGCACGTCCTCCGGGTGCCAGGCGATGTTGGCCGTCCGCCGGGTCTGCGCGCCCACGTTGTACTGGCTCAGAATCCGCCCGGTGGTGAGGATGAGCGGGAACTTGCGGGTCGTGCGCTCGCTGGTCGGCACGAACGACGTCGGCACGAACTTGCCCTTGCCGCGCACGAACGAGTCCACGTGCATGGTCGGCGTGCCGGTCGGCGCGTTCTCGTTGCACGGCCACTGGATGCTGCCCAACCGGTCGAGGGCCGCGAACGACACGCCGGCGAACGTCGGCGTGAGAGCCGCGATCTCGTCCATGATCTCGCGCGGGTGGGTGTACGGCATGTCGTAGCCCAGCGCCGCCGCCAGCTCGCACACGATCCGCCACTCGTGCTTGCCGGTCTTCGGCGCCATCACCGGCCGCACCCGGTTGATGCGCCGCTCGGCGTTGGTGAACGTGCCGTCCTTCTCCAGGAACGACGTGCCCGGCAGGAACACGTGCGCGAACTTCGACGTCTCGTTCAGGAACAGGTCCTGCACCACCACCAGGTCCATCGCCGTCAACGCCGCCGTCACGTGCGCGGTGTTCGGGTCGGACTGCGCGATGTCCTCACCCTGCACGAACAGCCCGCGGAACGTGCCCGCGATCGCCGAGTCGAACATGTTGGGGATGCGCAGACCGGGCGTCGGCAGGATGCTGCGCCCCCACACCCCTTCGAACACCGTCCGCACGGCGTCGTCCGACACGTGCCGGTAGCCCGGCAGCTCGTGCGGGAACGACCCCATGTCGCACGAACCCTGCACGTTGTTCTGCCCGCGCAACGGGTTCACACCCACACCGTCACGGCCGACGTTGCCGGTGGCCATGGCCAGGTTCGCCATGCCCATCACCATCGTCGAACCCTGGCTGTGCTCGGTCACGCCCAGCCCGTAGTAGATCGCGGCGTTCCCAGCCGTCGCGTAGAGCCGAGCCGCCGCACGGATCTCCGCCGCCGGCACCCCCGTGATCGACTCGACCACCTCGGGGCTGTTCTCCGGCTGCGCGATGAACGCCGCCCACTCCTCGTACCCCTCGCAGCGCGACGCCACGAACGCCTCGTCCACCAGCCCTTCAGTCACCACGACGTGCGCGAACGCGTTCACCACGGCCACGTTGGTGCCGGGCTGCAACTGCAGGTGGTGGGTGGCCTCGACGTGCGGCGACCGCACGAGGTCGATCCGGCGCGGGTCGATCACGACGAGCTTCGCGCCCTCCCGCAGCCGCCGCTTCATCCGCGACGCGAACACCGGGTGGCCGTCGGTCGGGTTGGCCCCGATCACCACGATCACGTCCGCCGCCGCGACCGACCGGAAGTCCTGGGTGCCCGCCGACTCGCCGAACGTCTGCTTCAGCCCGTACCCGGTGGGGGAGTGGCACACCCGCGCGCACGTGTCGACGTTGTTGTTCCCGAACGCCGCGCGCACGAGCTTCTGCACGACGTACACCTCTTCGTTGGTGCACCGGGACGACGTGATGCCACCGATCGAGCCGACCCCATGACCGGCCTGGATCTCCCGCATCCGTGACGCCGTGTAGGAGATCGCCTCCTCCCACGACACCTCCCGCCACGGATCGGTGATCTTCTCCCGGATCATCGGGCTCAACACCCGGTCCGGGTGCGTGGCGTAGCCGAACGCGAACCGGCCCTTCACGCACGAGTGACCCTCGTTCGCGCCACCGTCCTTGTAAGGCACCATCCGCACCAACTCGTCACCGCGCAACTCGGCCTTGAACGAGCAGCCGACACCGCAGTACGCGCACGTGGTCAACACAGTCCGGCTGGGCATCCCCAGCTGCACCACGGACTTCTCCTGCAACGTCGCCGTCGGGCACGCCTGCACGCACGCGCCGCACGACACGCACTCGGAATCCATGAACGACAAGCCACCAGGGGACACCTTCGACTCGAAGCCGCGCCCCTCGATGGTCAACGCGAACGTGCCCTGCGTCTCCCCGCACGCCCGCACGCACCGCGAGCACGAGATGCACTTGGACGGCTCGAAGTCGAAGTACGGGTTGCTGGTGTCCTTCTCCAGCGACAGGTGGTTCTCGCCCTCGTACCCGTACCGCACCTGCCGCAGCCCGACCGCGCCGGACATGTCCTGCAACTCGCAGTCACCGTTGGCCGAACACGTCAGGCAGTCCAACGGGTGGTCGGAGATGTACAGCTCCATCACACCCTGCCGCAGCTTCTCCAGCCTCGGCGTCTGCGTGCGCACCTTCATCCCGTCCGCCACCGGCGTGGTGCACGACGCGGGCGTGCCGCGCCGGCCGTCGATCTCCACCAGGCACAACCGGCACGACCCGAACGGCTCCAGGCTGTCCGTCGCGCACAACTTGGGGATGTCGATGCCGCTCGTCGCGGCGGCGCGCATGACCGACGTGCCCTCCGGCACGGTCACCGGGATGCCGTCGACCTCCACCGTCACCGAAGTCGAGGACGTCGACGCCGGTGTGCCGAAGTCCGGTTCCTTCAAGATCGTCACGGGGTGACCCTCCTTGGCGTGAAGTCGTCGGCGAAGTGCTGGAGCGCGCTCCGCACCGGGTTGGGCGTCAGACCGCCCATCGCGCACAACGACCCGTCGGTCATCAGCTCGCACAGATCGCCCAGCAGGGCCAGGTTGTCGTCGACGTCCTCGCCGCCGACGATGCGGTCGATCACCTCGACCCCGCGCACCGCCCCCACCCGGCACGGCGTGCACTTGCCGCAGGACTCCTCCGCGCAGAACGAGAACGCGAAACGCGCCATCGAAGCCATGTCCACGGTGTCGTCGAACACCACGATCCCGCCGTGCCCGAGCATCGCGCCCGCCTCGGCGAACGCCTCGTAGTCCATCGCCAGGTCCAGCCCGGACGCCGGCAGGTACGCCCCGAGCGGCCCGCCGACCTGCACCGCGCGCACCGGCCGGCCGGACAACGTGCCACCGCCGTGCTCCTCGACCAGGTCCCGCAGCGAGATGCCGAACGCGGTCTCGAACACACCGCCGCGCGCGATGTTGCCCGCGAGCTGGAACACCTGCGTGCCACGCGACCGCTGCACGCCCAGCGCCTGGTAGGCCGCACCGCCGTCGGCCAGGATCGCGGGCACGGAGGCCAGCGTCAGCACGTTGTTCACCACGGTCGGCTTGCCGAACAGGCCGGTGATCGCGGGGATCGGCGGCTTGGCCCGCACCACGCCCCGCTTGCCCTCCAGGCTTTCCAGCATGGAGGTCTCCTCGCCGCAGATGTACGCGCCCGCGCCGACCCGCACCATCAGGTCGAACCTCAGCCCGGACCCGAGCACGTCGTCCCCGAGCCAGCCCTGCGCGTAGGCGATGTCGATGGCCCGGCGGAACGTCCGCACCGCTTCGGGGTACTCCGACCGTATGTAGATGTAGCCCTCGGTGGCGCCGACCGCGAACGCCGCGATGGTCATTCCCTCGATCAGGCAGAACGGGTCGCCTTCGATGAGCATCCGGTCGGCGAACGTGCCGCTGTCGCCCTCGTCCGCGTTGCAGCACACGAACTTCAGTTCACCGGGCGTGTCCGCGACCGTCTTCCACTTGATGCCCGCCGGGAACCCCGCGCCACCGCGTCCGCGCAACCCGGAGTCGGTCACCTCCGCGACCGTGGCCGCCGGACCGATCTCCAACGCCCGGCGCAGCCCAGTCAACCCGCCGTGCGCGCGGTAGTCCTCTGGCGACAACGGATCCGTGACGCCGACGCGTGCGAAGCACAGCCGGTTCTGCGCCCGGAACCACGGCAGCTCCTCCACGACACCGACCCGCAGCTCGTGATCACCGCCGTCCAGCATCCCGTTCGCGATCAACGACGGCACCGCCTCGGCGGTCACCGGCCCGTACCCGATCCGACCGGCCTCGGTGACCACCTCGACCAGCGTTTCCAGCCACAACATGCCGCGCGAGCCGTTGCGCACGACGCGGACGGCCCGACCCGCGAGCGCGGCTTCCCGGGTGATCGCGGCGGCCACGGCGTCCGCGCCGACCGAGAGGGCGGCGGCGTCACGTGGGACGTACACGGTGGTGGTCATGACGTCCTCGCCTCATATTCCGCGTTGATCACACCGTCCAGCCGGGCGGGGTCGAGCCGTCCGTGCAGCCGCCCGTTGACCTGGGCGGCGGGTCCGAGGGCGCAGTTGCCCAGGCAGAACACCTGGGCCAGGGTGACCACGCCGTCCGCGCCGGTCTGGCCCACCTTCACGCCGTACGCGGCCTCGGCGTGCTCGACCAGGCGCTCCGAGCCGACCGCCTGGCACGCCTCCGCCCGGCACAGCTGCACGGTGACACGGCCCGGGGGCTCGCTGCGGAAGTCGCTGTAGAAGGTGACGACGCCGTGCACGTCGGCCCGGGACAGGTTCAGCTCCTTGGCCACCAGCGGGATCACCGACTGGTCGACGTAGCCGAACTCGGCCTGGATGCCGTGCAGGATCGGGAGCAACGCGCCCCGGTCGCCGCGGTGCGCCTCGATCACGGCGAGCACCCGTTCCACCACGGTCATGTGGCCTCCATTGTAGGCGGCAGACTGTATACCGTATTCAAAACCCTACGCCTCTAAGAGCGCCCGCGACAGGCAGCACTTCGACCTCGCCACTGCGGAACCCCGGCGGCACCACCGCCAGCCCGTCCGCCAACGCCGCGCCCCACAACGTGCCGGGCTGGTCGTGCCCCACCGGCAACCCGACCGACCCGGACACCACCACCGGCACCAACCGGGTGTCGTGCCCGTGCGACGGCGCCACCACCTCGACCATCCGCGCCGGGCCGGGCTCGCGTCCGGACAACACCTCCAGCAGCGGAACCAGCAACGTGAGACCGGCGGCCAACGCGGCGAACGGGTTGCCCGGCAGCCCGACCACGAACCGGCCGTCCGGCAGCACCGCCAGCACCTGCGGGTGACCGGGGCGGCACGCGACACCGTCCACCCGAACGTCCGCGTGCAGCACGCGCAGCGCCTCGTGCAGGTGATCGGCCGGGCCGACCGACGTCGCGCCACCGACCACGAGCACGTCCGCGTCGACCTCCCACAGCGCCTCGACCAGCGCGCCGGGGTAGTCGGCGAGGTGTGTGATCCCGACGGACTCCGCGCCCGCCGCGTGCACCAGCCCCGGCAGCACCGGCCCGATCGCGTCACGCACCCGACCGATCCCCGGCACGCCTTCGGTCACCACCTCGTCGCCCGTCAGCACCGCCGCCACGCGGGGACGACGGTGCACGGCAACGGTGTCGTGGCCGACGCTCGCCGCCAGGCCGAGCACCGCGGGCGTCACCACCGCGCCAGTCGGGAGCAGCAGTTCACCCTCCGGGCAGCTCTCGCCGACCCGACGGATGTGCCGACCGGGCTGCACGTCACCCATGACGAGCGCGCCCGCCGTCTGGGCGTGTTCCACCGGCAGCACGGCGTCCGCACCGCACGGCACGGGTGCGCCGGTCGCGATCTCGACCGCCTGACCGTCCCGCAACGAGCCCGCCACCCCGCCCGCGCGCACCCGGCCGACGACCGTCCACGGTCCGCGTCCGGCCACGGCGTAGCCGTCCATCGCGGAGTTGTCGAACGACGGGACGGCCGCCAAGGCGCGCAACGGGCTCGCCAGCACCGCGCCCAACGCCTGCGACAACGGCAACTCCACGACGTCCAGCGGCTTGCCCGCCTGTCGTGCGGCTTGCCTCGCCTCGGTCCAGGGGATGCGCATGTCGCCCGCCTGAGGGTGTTCAGGAATGCATACAAGGTAGTAGGCTACTCAATACTGTATACAATCTGCAAGGAGGGTGAGCCTCATGCAGGTGCGTGAAGTCCTCGACGTCTACGGCCGCCGCTACCGCATCGGCGAGTCGGACCACGAACTGCTGGGCCGGCCACGAAGCCGGATCGCCTGGCTGAGCGGTATCGCCATGCTCGTCACCGGCACCGGCCAGTACGGGTTCGGCGCCCTCGTGCCCACCCTCGAACAGCGGTGGAGCCTGGTCGAGCTGTGCTGGGCGTTCGCGCTCTGGACGGCGTGCCAGGCCGGCATCGCCTTCCCCGCCGCGTGGCTGCGCGAACGCGGCCTGCTGCCACCGCGCAACGCCGTCGTGCTCGGCGCCGTGCTCAGCGCTCTGGGTCTGCTCACCCTCGGGTTCGCCGAGAACCTGCTCGTCGTCTACCTCGGCTACTCGCTGACCGGCGGCATCGGCACCGGCCTCGTCTACGCGACGTGCGTCGGTAACGTCATCCGCTGGTTCCCGGACCGGGTCACCGGCCGGATCGCCCTGATCACCGGCGCGTTCGCGCTCGGTGGCGTGCCGTTCGCACTGGCTGCCGGAGTGTGGTTCGACCTGGGCAACCGGGCCGTGTTCCTGTCCGCGGCGGCCTTGGTGGTGCTCGTGGTCGTGACCGCGTGCGGCCTGCCGTTGCGCGACCCGCCACGCAACTGGTGGCCCGCCGACATCGACCCGCGTCGCCGTGAAACCCGCACGCACCGCAGCAACCGGCCCGCCATCCGCCACTTCAAGCCGGGGGAGGCGCTGCGCAGCGGTGTCCTCGTGCCGATGTACGTGACGGTGGTGTTCGCGGCGGCGGTGTCGTTGTTCGACCTGGTGTTCCTCGCTGTGTTCGTGGACGGGACAGTGTTCGCGGCGGTGGCGTTGGCGGTGCTGGCCGCGTCGGCGGGCGCGGGTCGGCTGCTCGCCGGGCGGATCTCCGAGGCCATCGGTCGTCGGCTCACGTTGCGGCTGGCGATGGCGACCGGCGGCCTGGCCCAACTCGTGCTGCTGTTCGGCGGACAACGGCAGGACGCCGTGGCGCTGCTGATCGGCGCGGGCGTCGCCGGTCTGGGCACGAGCTGCTGCTACTCGCTGCTGGTCGGACTCGTGCGCGAGTACTTCGGCGAGGACACCGCGCCGCTCAACTTCGCGATCATCTACAGCGCCAAGGCACTCGGTGGTGTCGTGGGTGTCGGCCTGGCGTCACTGGTCGTCGTGGCGCACGGCTACCCGAGCACGTTCCTCACCGCCGCCGTCCTCGGTGTGGCGGGTGCGGCGCTGGGTGGGCGGTTCGGCCACCCCGGACGCCCTGCCCGACTGCTGCCGCACCCGCGTGAGGCGTCGTGACCACCCGGCTGCCCCGGTTGGCGCCGGGACGGCACGTCACCCCCGCACACGGCTGCTGCCTGCTGGAGTTGGTGTCCACGTTGGCCGACGAGGAGTGGACCGACCGGCCCGCGACCGTGCACCCCGTGCTCGCGGCCGTGGCCCGGTGCGTGAACGACTCGTGCACGGCCGCCGGGAGACATGCGCTGCTCCAGTTCGCCGTGCCGTTGTTGGGCACTTCCGGAGCGCGCTGCACCCAGGCGATCGTCGAGCACTGCCTCAAAGCCGCCGACCGGGAACCGGCGTGGTGGACGAGGCGGTGGCCGACGTCGGCGGTCCACCGGGCGACCAGGACCGTGGCGGATCGAGCGGGGGACGAGGGACTGCGTCGGCTGCTGGCCGAGTGCATCGCGCTGTGCGAGACGAGGGAGTGTCCACATGGGACGAGTGACGAGCAGGCGGCGGGTCGTGCGGGTCGTGGACGGCGTCGCCGACGCCCGCGCGGACACGCTCACGGTCGAAGAGCCGCTGGAGATCCGGGTCGCCGGCAAGGCGTTGTCCGTGACCATGCGCACGCCGGGTGACGACTTCGACCTGGCGGCCGGGTTCCTGGTGAGCGAGGGCGTGGTGCGCAGCGCCGAGCACGTCACCACGATCCGCTACTGCGCGGGCGCGACCGCCGACGGCGCCAACACGTTCAACGTGCTGGACGTCGGCCTGGCGGAGGGCGTGCCGCTGCCGGATCCGTCGATCGAACGCAACTTCTACATGACGTCGTCGTGCGGCCTGTGCGGCAAGGCGAGCCTCGACGCGGTGCGCACCAGCGCGACCTGGCCGGTGGCCGACGACCCGCTCACCATCGACGCCGACGCACTGGCCGTGCTGCCGGACGAACTCCGTGCCGCGCAACGCGTCTTCGACCGCACGGGCGGCCTGCACGCGGCGGGCCTGTTCGACGCGGAGGGCCGGCTGCTGTGCCTGAGGGAGGACGTCGGCAGGCACAACGCCGTGGACAAGGTCGTCGGCTGGGCCATGAAGAACCGCGGCCTACCGCTCACCTCCACCGTGCTGGTGGTCAGCGGCCGGGCGTCGTTCGAACTGGTGCAGAAGGCGGCGATGGCCGGGATCCCGTTCCTGGCCGCCGTGTCCGCACCGTCGTCCCTGGCGGTCGACCTGGCCGCCGAGGTGGGCATGACCCTGGTCGGCTTCCTGCGCGGCACGTCGATGAACGTCTACGCGGGTCGTCACCGCCTCGGCTGACCGCTCACCGGAGATCTCCGTGGACGGCCGTGGAGAAGTGGGTGCCGCCGTCGATCGAGATGCGGTAGGTGTCCGTCACTGCCGGCCGTCCCCGTCCTGGTGGTTGAAAATCTTCCACAAGGACGGGGTGAGCGGCGGTTCGGTTCCACCGGAACGGACGATCCTCAGGCCAGCAGGTCCCGCAGCAGTCGGGCCGTTTCGCTCGGCGTCTTGCCGACCCGCACGCCCGCCGCCTCCAGAGCCTCCTTCTTGGCCTGAGCCGTCCCCGCCGAACCGGAGACGATGGCGCCCGCGTGTCCCATGGTCTTGCCTTCAGGCGCGGTGAAACCCGCGACATACCCGACCACCGGCTTGGTCACGTGTGAACGGATGTAGTCGGCGGCACGTTCCTCCGCGTCACCGCCGATCTCACCGATCATCACGATCGCCTCGGTCTCCGGATCGGCCTCGAACGCCGCCAGCGCGTCGATGTGCGTCGTGCCGATGATCGGATCGCCGCCGATCCCGACCGCTGTCGTGAAACCGATGTCCCGAAGCTCGTACATGAGCTGATAGGTCAACGTCCCCGACTTCGACACCAGGCCGATCGGGCCCGGCCCGCAGATGTCGTCCGGGATGATCCCCGCGTTCGACCGACCCGGGCTGATCACGCCGGGGCAGTTCGGGCCGATGATCCGGGTCCGCCCACCCGAAGAGACTGCGTGCGACCAGAACGCCGCCGTGTCGTGCACGGGCACGCCTTCCGTGATCACGACGGCCAACCCGATACCGGCGTCGACAGCCTCGATCACCGCGTCCTTCGTGAACGCGGGCGGCACGAAGACGACCGTCACGTCCGCGCCCGTCGCCTCCACAGCCGACGAAACGCTGCCGAACACCGGCAGCACGTGACCGTCGAAGTCGACCACCTCCCCGGCCTTGCGCGGGTTCACGCCGCCGACGATCCGGGTCCCGGACTTGAGCATCCGCTTGGTGTGCTTGGCTCCCTCGGCTCCGGTCATGCCCTGCACGATCACCCGGCTGTGCTCGGTGATGAAGACGGCCATCTCAAACCCCCACGGCAGCGAGTCGCGCGGCCTGGTCGGCCGCGTCGTCCATCGTGTCCACCACGGTCACCAACGGGTGCGCGGCCTCGGCGAGGATCCGCCTGCCCTCCTCCACGTTGTTGCCGTCCAACCGCACCACCAACGGTTTGGTGGCCGCGTCGCCGAGCATCCCGAGCGCCGCCACGATCCCGTCCGCCACCGCGTCGCACGCCGTGATGCCGCCGAAGACGTTGACGAACACCGACCGCACGTCCGGGTCGTTGAGGATGATGTCCAGCCCGTCCGCCATCACCTGCGCCGACGCACCGCCGCCGATGTCGAGGAAGTTCGCGGGCCGCACGCCGCCGTGCCGCGAACCCGCGTACGCGACGACGTCCAACGTGGACATCACCAGCCCGGCGCCGTTGCCGATCACGCCGACCTGGCCGTCCAGCTTCACGTAGTTGAGACCACGGGCACGAGCCGCCGCCTCCAGCGGGTCCTCGGCCGTGACGTCCGCCAACGCCGCGTGCGCAGGGTGCCGGAACGCCGCGTTGTCGTCCAACGTGATCTTGCCGTCCACCGCGAGGACCGAGCCGGAACGGGTGCACACCAACGGGTTCACCTCGACCAGCGTGGCGTCCTCCGCCACGAACGTCTCCCACAGCCGCACGATCACGTCGGCCACCTGGTCGGCCACCGAGGGCGGGAAGTCGGCCGCCGTCACGATCTCGTGCGCCTTCGCCGGATCCACCTCGGTCACCGGCACGAGGGCCAGCGCGTGGGGCCGATGTGCCGCGACCTCCTCGATGTCCATGCCGCCCTCGACGGACGCCATCGCGAGGAACGTCCGGTTCGCCCGGTCCAGCAGGAACGAGAAGTAGTACTCCGAAACGATGTCGCTGGCCTCCACGACCAGCACTTCGCGCACGACGTGGCCCTTGATGTCCATCCCGAGGATGTCCGAGGCCACCTCCCGTGCCTCGGTGGGCGAGTGCGCGAGCTTCACACCGCCCGCCTTGCCCCGGCCGCCGGTCTTCACCTGCGCCTTCACCACGACGGTGCCGCCGATGGACGTCGCCGCGGCGTGCGCCTCGTCCGGTGTCACGGCGAGCACGCCGTGCGGCACCGGGACGGCGTGCGCCGCGAACAGATCCCTGGCCTGGTGTTCGTGCAGATCCACGGCAGAAGTCCTCTCCGCGCGGTGGGGCGCCGACGGCGAGCGGTGTGGAGCGGCGGGAGTCCCGCGGAACTTCCCGTGTTCCCGGCTCTGGACATCGGCGCGAACAAGGCGTAACTATATGGCTACCCCATACGGTATGCAATCTACAACTGGGCCGGTTCCAGGGTCGGAACCCACTCCTGAGAGGGGCGGATCCGACCGCGATCGAAGGAGTTGACCAGCACATGGCGCGGACAGCGACCGAAGCTGCGACGGGCAACAGCGCGGGGCCGGCTGACGTTCCCGACGCGGGGCCGGAACTGATCTCCGGCGGACACCTGGTGGCCAAGGCACTCAAGGCCGAGGGCATCGACACGATCTTCACCCTCTGCGGCGGCCACATCATCGACATCTACGACGGCTGCGTCGACGAGGGCATCGCCGTGATCGACGTGCGGCACGAGCAGGTGGCCGCGCACGCCGCGGACGCCTACGCCCGCGTCACCGGCAAACCGGGCTGCGCCGTGGTGACCGCCGGACCCGGCACCACCGACGCGGTCACCGGCGTGGCCAACGCGTTCCGGGCGGAGAGCCCGATGCTGCTGATCGGCGGCCAGGGGGCGTTGAGCCAGCACAAGATGGGCTCACTGCAGGACCTGCCGCACGTCGACATGATGACCCCGATCACCAAGTTCGCCGCGACCGTGCCGTCCACCGCGCGGATCGCCGACCTGGTGTCCATGGCGTTCCGCGAGGCCTACAACGGCGCGCCCGGCCCGTCGTTCCTGGAGATCCCGCGCGACGTGCTGGACGCCTCGGTGCGCGTGGACCAGGCGCGCATCCCGGAGGCGGGCCGCTACCGCGCGTCCACCCGCAACGCGGGCGACCCCACCTCGATCGAACGGCTCGCAGACCTGTTGGTGCACGCCAAGAAGCCGGTCGTGCTGTTCGGCAGCCAAGTGTGGACCACGCGTGCCACCGACTCGGCGGTCGAACTCGTCCGCGCGCTGAACATCCCCGCCTACATGAACGGCGCGGGCCGCGGCACGCTGCCGCCCGGCGACCCGCACCACTTCCAGCTGTCCCGGCGCTACGCGTTCGACAACGCCGACGTGATCGTCATCGTCGGCACCCCGTTCGACTTCCGGATGGGCTACGGCCGCCGGCTCTCGGCCAAGGCGACCGTGGTGCAGATCGACCTGGACTACCGCACGGTCGGCAAGAACCGGGACGTCGACCTGGGCATCGTCGGTGACGCCGACCTGGTGCTGAGCGCGGTGACCCAGGCGGCGTCCGGCCGCACGGACACCGGCGCGGTGGCGCGCAAGCCGTGGCTGGAGGAACTGCAGGCGGTGGAGGAGAAGGCGCGCGAGAAGCGGCTGCCGCAGCTGCACTCCGACGCCACCCCGATCCACCCGTACCGGCTGGTGCACGAGATCAACCAGTTCCTGACCGAGGACTCGATCTACATCGGCGACGGCGGCGACATCGTCACCTTCTCCGGCCAGGTCGTGCAGCCGAAGTCGCCCGGACACTGGATGGACCCCGGTCCGCTGGGCACGCTCGGCGTCGGCGTGCCGTTCGTGCTGGCCACCAAGCTGGCCCGGCCGGACAAGGAGGTCGTGGCCCTGTTCGGCGACGGCGCGTTCAGCCTCACCGGCTGGGACTTCGAGACCCTGGTCCGCTACAACCTGCCGTTCGTCGGCATCGTCGGCAACAACTCGTCGATGAACCAGATCCGCTACGGCCAGGCGCAGAAGTACGGCGTGGCGCGCGAACGGGTCGGCAACACGCTGGGCGACGTCCGCTACGACGAGTTCGCCCGGATGCTCGGCGGCCACGGCGAAGAGGTGCGCGACCCCAAGGACATCGCGCCCGCCCTCCAGCGTGCCCGGGAGTCCGGCCTGCCGTCGTTGATCAACGTCTGGGTGGACCCCGACGCGTACGCGCCGGGAACCATGAACCAGACCATGTACAAGTAACGCTCCCGTTATGCGGCAAGGAGTTTCCTCGATCCCAGCGAGCAAGAAGGAGGACGTGCAATGGGCAAGGCTCTCGACGGCGTCCGGGTCCTGGACCTGACGCATGTCCAATCGGGACCATCGGCGACGCAGATCCTGGCGTGGCTGGGCGCCGACGTGATCAAGGTGGAGGCTCCGGGCCGGGGCGACATCACCCGCGGGCAGCTGCGCGACCTGCCCGGCGTGGACAGCCTCTACTTCACCATGCTGAACGCGAACAAGCGCAGCATCACGCTCAACATGAAGAGCGACGAGGGCAAGGCGGTCTTCGGCCAGCTCGTCACGACGGCCGACGTGCTGGTGGAGAACTTCGGACCGGGCGTGGTGGACCGGTTCGGCTTCACCTGGGAACGGCTCCAGGAGCTCAACCCCGGCCTGGTGTACGCGTCGATCAAGGGCTTCGGCCCCGGCCGTTACGCCGATTTCAAGGCCTACGAGGTCATCGCGCAGGCCATGGGCGGCTCGATGAGCACCACCGGTTTCGAGGAGGGCCCGCCGCTGGCGACCGGCGCCCAGATCGGTGACTCGGGCACCGGCATCCACTTGGTGGCGGGCATCCTCGCGGCGTTGTTCCAGCGCACGTCCACCGGGCGCGGCCAACGCGTGCAGGTGGCCATGCAGGACGCGGTGCTCAACCTGTGCCGGGTGAAGCTGCGCGACCAGCAACGGCTCGCGCACGGCCCGCTGGTCGAGTACCCGAACGAGACCTTCGGCGCCGAGGTGCCGCGCTCGGGCAACGCGTCCGGCGGCGGGCAGCCCGGCTGGGCGGTGCGCTGCGCGCCCGGCGGACCCAACGACTACATCTACGTGATCATCCAGCCGGTCGGCTGGAAGCCGATCACCGAGCTGATCGGCAAGCCCGAGTTGGCCGAGGACCCGGCGTGGGCCACGCCCGAGGCCCGGCTGGACAAGCTCGACAAGGCGTTCGCGCTGATCGAGGAGTGGACCGAGCGGCACACCAAGTGGGAGGTCATGGACGCGCTCAACGCCCACGACATCCCGTGCGGCCCGATCCTGTCCACCCGTGAGCTGATCGAGGACGAGACGTTGGCCGAACTGGGCTCCGTCGTCGAGGTCGAGCACCCCGAGCGCGGCGCCTACAAGACCGTGGGCAGCCCGTTGAAGCTCTCCGACTCGCCCGTGGACGTCCAGCGGTCGCCGTTGCTCGGCGAGCACAACGGCGAGGTGCTGGCCGAACTCGGCTACCTCCCCGACCAGTTGCAGCGGCTCAAGGCCATCGGTGCCATCTGAACTCGGGCACATCCGAACTCGGGCACATCTGAACTCGGGCACATCCGACCGCTCGACATTCGAAGGAGACGTCATGCCGGACTACGACCGGGCAGCGGTCGAACGGATCATCGCGGCGGTCACCGCCGAGGGGCGCGACTCGCTGACCGCGCCCGAGGGCAGGCTGGTCTGCGAGGCCTACGGGATCGCGACCCCGGCCGAGGGCCTGGCCGCGTCACGGGACGAGGCGGTCGCGCTGGCAGGCGACATCGGCCTGCCGGTGGTGCTCAAGATCGTCTCGCCGGACATCCTGCACAAGACCGAGGCGGGCGGTGTGCTGGTGGGCCTGCGCACCGCCGAGGAGGTGGCGGCGGGCTTCGACACGATCATCGCCAACGCCGTCGCCTACAACGCCGACGCGGACATCGTGGGCGTCCAGGTGCAGCAGCTGATGACCTCCGGTCAGGAGGTGATCATCGGCGCGACCACGGACGACACGTTCGGCAAGATCGTCGCCTTCGGCCTGGGCGGCGTGCTGGTCGAGGTGCTGAAGGACGTCACGTTCCGCCTCGCGCCGACCACCGCGGCCGAGGCGATGTCCATGGTGGACGGCATCGCGGCGGCCGAGGTCCTGCGCGGGGTGCGCGGTGCGCCGCCCGCCGACCGGGACGCGCTCGCGGACCTGATCCGACGGGTCGGTGACCTGGTCACGGACTTCCCGGAACTCGCCGAGGTCGACCTCAACCCGGTGCTTGCCACACCGGACGGCGCGACCGCCGTCGACGTGCGCATCCTGGTCGACCAGGACGCCGCGCGCGAGCCGGTCCGGTT
This sequence comes from Saccharothrix deserti, assembly GCF_009769385.1. Lineage (GTDB taxonomy): Bacteria > Actinomycetota > Actinomycetes > Mycobacteriales > Pseudonocardiaceae > Actinosynnema > Actinosynnema deserti. The sequence continues at coordinate 60,071 of NZ_ML775960.1, read as the reverse complement.
CAGCCAGGAGGAGATCCTGGCCTCGATGAACCGGATCATGAAACCCGCCGCCGTGGCGGTGATCGGGGCGTCCAACGAGACCGGCAAGATCGGCAACTCGGTGATGCGCAACCTGGTCAACGGCGGCTACCAGGGCGAGATCTACCCGATCAACCCCAAAGCGGACGAGATCATGGACCGCAAGGCGTTCCGCAGCATCGCCGACGTGCCCGGCGACGTGGACGTGGCGGTGTTCGCCATCCCGGCCAAGTTCGTGCCCGCCGCGTTGGAGGAGGTCGGCGCGAAGGGCGTGGCGGGCGCGATCCTCATCCCCTCCGGCTTCGGGGAGACCGGCAACCACGAGTTGCAGGACGAGGTGGTGACGATCGCGCGCAAGCACGGCGTGCGCATCCTCGGGCCGAACATCTACGGCTACTACTACACGCCTGAAAACCTTTCGGCTACGTTCTGCACCCCGTACGACGTGAAGGGCGGGGTCGCCCTGTCCTCGCAGAGCGGGGGCATCGGCATGGCGATCCTCGGGTTCAGCCGCTCCGCCCGGATGGGCGTGTCCTCCATCGTCGGCGTCGGCAACAAGGCCGACATCGACGAGGACGACCTGCTCACGTTCTTCGAGCAGGACGACAACACCCAGCTCATCGCCATGCACCTGGAAGACCTCAAGGACGGCCGCGCGTTCGCCGAAACCGCCAAACGGGTCTCCAAGCAGAAACCCGTCGTGGTGCTCAAAGCAGGCCGCACCGCACAGGGCGCGAAAGCCGCCAGCTCCCACACCGGCGCGCTCGCCGGCAACGACAAGGTCTACGACGACATCCTGCGGCAGAGCGGTGTCATCCGGGCACCCGGCCTCAACGACATGCTGGAGTACGCGCGCGGCGTGCCCCTGTTGCCCACCCCCGAGGGCGAGAACGTCGTCATCATCACCGGCGCGGGCGGCTCCGGTGTGCTGCTGTCCGACGCCTGCGTGGACAACGGCCTCGCCCTGATGGAGATCCCGTCCGACCTCGACGCGGCGTTCCGGGAGTTCATCCCGCCGTTCGGCGCGGCCGGCAACCCGGTCGACATCACCGGCGGCGAACCGCCGTCCACCTACCGCAACACCATCGCCCTCGGCCTGGAGGACGAGCGCGTGCACGCGCTGATCCTCGGCTACTGGCACACCATCGTCACCCCGCCGATGGTGTTCGCAGAACTCGTCGTCGAGGTCGTCCAGCACTACCGGGACAAGGGGATCCACAAGCCCGTCGTCGCCTCGCTGTCCGGCGACGTCGAAGTCGAAGAAGCCAGTGAACACCTGTACCGGCACGGGATCGTGGCCTACCCGTACACCACGGAGAAGCCGGTCGCCGTGCTGGGCGCCAAGTACCGCTGGGCCCGCTCCGCCGGACTGCTGTGAAGGGAACTGTGGTGAAGGGGGAAGGTCGCCGTACGCGGTAAACGCAGTAACTCACCGGGAGGTCCGTTGTGGATACACCCAACTCACCCGCCGAACCGCGGTCGGGCGCGGACGTCACCACACCTCCACCGGAGGAACGCGTGTGGCGGGCGGGGCGGCTGGAAGCGATGCCCATCAGGAAACTGCCCGACGCCCCGCCGTCCATCCACATCCTGGGCCCGACGGTGTTCCTCGTCGCGCTCGGCGTCGGCATGGGCGAGTCCTACATGTGGCCGCGGCTCGTGCTGCTGTTCGGCCCGGAGATCCGATGGCTGTTCCTCATCGGCGTGACGCTCCAGGCCGTCGTCATGCTGGAGATGGCCCGCTACGCGATGGCCACCGGTGAGAGCATCTTCTTCGGCGCGGCCCGCGTGTTCAAACCGATCATGTGGTTCTTCTTCACCGTCGCGATCCTGGTCTACATCTGGCCCGGACACCTCTCCGCGGGCGCGGCCGCGCTGGAGGAGCTGACCGGCATACCGTGGACGGTGTCGGCGTGCGTCGGCCTGATCCTCGTCGGCGTCGTGTTCAGCCTCGCCAAGGTGATCTACAACCTGCTGGAGAACGTGCTGTCCCTCCTCATCGGACTGCTCGTGGTCGGCACGGCCGTGGTCGCGTCGATGGTGGGCACGTGGGCGGATGTCGTGTCCACCATCACCGGCATGTTCCACTTCGGCTACCTGCCGCCGGAAGCGCTCAGCGCGGCCTGGTTCCCGATCATCGTCGGCTCCATCGCGTTCGCCGGACCGTCCGGCATGCAGCAGATGTGGTACACGCTGCACCTGCGCGACAGCGGCGCCGGCATGGGCGCGCACATCCCCCGCATCCGCGGTCTGCGGCACGCGGGGGAGGAGGAGGCCATGCCCGCCCGCGGGTTCATGTTCGACACCGCGGACCCGGACGAGATGGCCAAGTGGCGCGGCTGGCGGCGGTGGGTCACGTTCGACGCGCTGTTGTTGTTCTGGGGCGTCACGATGCTCGTCACGGTCTCGTTCACAGTGCTGGCGCAGGCGGCCAGCCGGGAGAGCCCGAACGTCAAGTCCCTGCTGGAGGCGGGCGAACGGGAAGCCGCGCTCAACGCGATGTCCGAGTCGTTCGCGGCGGCCGGCGGGCCCGTGCTGGGTGGGCTGTTCCTCGGGTTCATCGCTTTGATCGGCCTCAACGCCACGCTCGGCCTGTTCGACTCGTTCTCCCGCGGCCAGGCGGACATGACCTACCACTTCGTGCCCGGTGCGAAGCGGTTCCGCATGTCCCACCTGTACGCCGGGTTCCTGTGGGGCGTCATCGCGTTCGGCATCGTCATCCTGCTGTTCGGGCCCGCCGACGGACCCGGCGCGATCCTCGACATCCTCGCGTTCCTGTCGACGTTCGCCATGGGCGCCTACTGCGTGGTGCTGCTGCTGGTGAACAACCGGATGCTGCCCAAACCCATCCGGCCCAAGCTCCTCACCAACCTGATCATCGGCTTCGGCGCCGTGTTCTACCTCGGCATGCTGCTCTACAGCCTGCTCCGCTTCGGCGTGGTGGTCAGCTGATGGGCGCCGTGCGGGAGCGGTTGGAGCTGACGGTGCCGGGCGCGGTGGTCGGCGCGGTCGGCGGGCTCGTCGCGGGCGTGCTCGCGGCGTTCGTGGGCCAGCCCTACGGTTGGGCCGCCGCTACGGCGCTCGCCATGGCCGTGCCACTGGGGCTGCTCGGCGGCGGGTTCGGGCTGTTAGTGGGCACGGGCCGGTTCCGGCTCGGCGTGTTCGCGCCTGCGGCCCTGTACTGGCTGGCGGGTTTCCCGTTGGCCCGACTGGTGGCCGAGACGTCCACGGGATTCCTGCTCGGCGGCGGGTTCACACCGCCCGCCGACGTGCTGGGGTTCCTCGCCTACCAGGGGATCGTGAGCTTCGGATGGGCGATCGGGTTCCTCTGGCTGCACGAGCGGATCGCGCCACACTGGCTCGACAAGGTCCGCTCCGGCAACATGGTGGCGCAGCAGTGGTATGAGCGCTACGTGACGCACGCCCGCGTGGTGCGGGAATCGTCGGCACGCGGACGACGGAGGCGTGCCGCCGCGACGAAGTGACCGGCTAGCGAAGGGCTCGCACAGATGGCCATCCCCACCTGGGTCTGGATCGCCACGTTGGGCGGGATCACCGCGGTGATCGCGTTCGACTTCTACCTCGTGGCGCGCAACCCGCGTGACCCGTCGTTCCGGGAATCGCTGGTGTCGGTGTCGGTGTACGTCGGGCTCGCGGTGCTGTTCGGCCTCGGTGTGCTGGTGTTCGCCGGTCCTCGGTACGGCGGCGAGTTCTTCGCCGGGTGGATCACCGAGTACTCGCTCAGCGTGGACAACCTGTTCGTGTTCGTGCTGATCATGGGCCGGTTCGCGGTGCCGCGCGAGTACCGGCAGAAGGTGTTGATCGTCGGCGTGGTGCTGGCCTTGCTGCTGCGCGCGGTGTTCATCGCGGTCGGCGCCGAGGCGATCGCCCGGTTCGACTGGCTGTTCTACGTCTTCGGCGCGTTCCTGATCTTCACCGCGTGGAAGATGCTGAAGGAGGGACCGGGCGCGGAGGAGGGCGAGTTCCCGGAGAACGCGGTGCTGCGCGCGGTGCGCCGGGTGCTGCCCACCAGCCCGCGGTACGACGGCGCGGCGTTGACCACGCGGGTCGACGGGAAGCGGCTGGTCACGCCGATGCTGATCGTGATGGTCGCGGTCGGGACCACGGACCTGCTGTTCGCGGTCGACTCGATCCCGGCGATCTTCGGCCTGACCAAGGAGGGCTACCTGGTGCTGACCGCCAACGCGTTCGCGCTGATGGGGTTGCGCCAGTTGTTCTTCCTGGTCGGCGGTCTGCTCGACCGGCTCGTCCACCTCGGCAAGGGTCTCGCGGTGATCCTCGCGTTCATCGGGGTGAAGCTGATCCTCGAGGCACTGCACCACCACGGCGTCGCGTGGGCGCCGGAGATCCCGATCCTGCTGTCGCTCGGGGTCATCGTGGTGGTGCTGCTGATCACGACCGTGGCGAGCCTGCTCGCGTCGCGCCAGGCCCGGCAGCGGGCCGAGCAGGAGGGCGCACAGCAGGAGGGCGCAGCCGGGTCGTGAGCCGGGGAGCCGGGCGGTGCTGTGGGCGTCGTCCGGCTCCCTCGTGGGCGTTCACCGGTGGCCTCCGGGCGTCAGGAGACCGTGGTGGTCTCTTCGCCCTTGCTGCGCTTGTCGTTCACGTAGTGCTCGATGTCCGAGACGGCGTCGTCGGTCTCCCGGCGCTGGGCGTCCAGCGCGGTGTCCAGGCCGAGGCCGATCCGCCTGCCGTCGGCGGAGAACCCGGCGGGCCGGGTCAGGGCGTGCTTGAGCTGCTGCCATCCAGGCATGGTGCTACCTCTCTTGCTTCGGATTGTGGTTGAGCGCCTGCGCCTTCGGAGGCGACTCCAGTAGACCGCATCTGCACCGGCCGGAGGTGCTACATCCAGAATACAGGCTTTCGTATACAAAACGCCCGCAGCGTGAGGGCGGTCACCTGTGCTCGATTCAGGTGCTCTGAACTGGGCTTCGGTAACCCGATGTGGGACACCGCCCAGTGGTCCCGATCACGCTCCAGGCCCCGCTGGAGCCGAGGAGTGCTCACCATCACGCCCCTCGGCTCCAGCGGTCACTTCGACTGCGAGGCGTCGCGGTGCTCGTGGTACGCGGTGCGAGTGCGCTCGGTGTGCCGGCCCATCAGCAGCGAGGCGCGTTCGGCGTCGCCCTCGTTGATGGCCGCGATGATGTCGGCGTGCTCGTTCCAGGCGTCCTTGCCGCGGGTCAGCGCCAGCGGCGCGTAGTACCAGCGGACCCGGCGGTCGACCGTGGCGATCATCTCGGCCAGCACCGTGTTGCCGGACAGCTGCGTGATGAACGTGTGCAGGGCGGCGTTGGCCGCGACGACGCGTTCCACGTCCTTGGCCTTGAGGGCGGCGACGCCCTCGTTCTGGAGCTTCTCGAGCTGTTCGACGTCCTCGGGCGTGGCGTGCTGGGCCGCGAGCTTCGCCGAGTACGTCTCCAGGACGTTGCGGACGGAGAGGAGCTGGTCGGCCTCTTCGTCGGTGGGCGTGTGCACGAACGCGCCCTGGGCGGGGCGCAGGTCGACCCAGCCCTCGGTCTGCAGTCGCTGCAACGCCTCGCGCACCGGCTGGCGGCTCACGCCCAGGTGCTCGGCCAGCTCGATCTCGACGAGGTGCTGTCCGGGCTTGAGGGTACGGTTCACGATCAGGTCGAGCAGGGCCTCGTAGACGGCCTGGCGCAACGGCGCGGGCCGCTCGACCTTGCGGGCGGCGGCGCTGCTCAGCGATTCGCGGGCCGCGCGGCGGGGATTGCCCGCGCCGATCAGCGGCACGTTGGGCTGACTCACGGTCGCCTCCTCGGGCAGGTGTCGGAAATGCCCGCTCATCAGCATACAGACTTTCGTATGCAAAAAGCAATCTGACTACTCGGTCGAGTGACGCCGCCGACCTCGCGCTTCGGCGCCCGGTTTGGGCTATCGCTCGCACGGTTCATACAACATACTGTATGCAATCATTGCGAAGGCGAGGGACATCATGAAAGTCGCAGTTCTCGGAGCCGGAGCCATCGGTGCCTACGTCGGCGCGGCACTGCACCGCGCCGGGGTGGAGGTGCACCTCGTCGCACGGGGCGCGCACCTCGAAGCCATGCGCCGCAACGGTGTCCGGGTCCACAGCCCCCGCGGCGACTTCACCGCCGCACCGCACGCCACCGACGACCCGGCCGACATCGGCCCGGTCGACCACGTGTTCCTCGGGCTCAAGGCACACCAGTACGCCGCCTGCGGCCCGCTCATCAACCCCCTGCTCGGCCCCGACACCGCCGTCGTCGCCGCGCAGAACGGCATCCCCTGGTGGTACTTCCACGGCCTCACCGGCCACCCCCTCGAAGGCACCCGCATCGAGGCCGTCGACCCGGGCGGCAGCGTCAGCGCCGTCCTCGACACCCGCCGCGCCATCGGCTGCGTCGTCTACTGCTCCACCGAGATCGAGGCGCCCGGCGTCATCCGGCACGTCGAGGGCACCCGCTTCTCCCTGGGAGAACCCGACCGCACGATCTCCGCCCGCTGCAAGGACCTCAGCGAGGCCATGGTCGCGGGCGGCCTCAAAGCACCCATCGAACCCGACCTCCGGGACGACATCTGGGTCAAGCTGATGGGCAACGTCGCGTTCAACCCGCTCAGCGCGCTCACCCGCGCCACGATGGCGGAGATGTGCGAGCACCGCGACACCCGCGAGCTGGTCGCGCTCATGATGTCCGAGACGATCGCGGTCGCCCGCGCCGTCGGCTGCCGTCCCCGCATCTCCATCGAGAAGCGCATCGACGGCGCCCAGCGGGTGGGCCACCACAAGACGTCCATGCTCCAAGACCTCGAAGCGGGCAAGGCGTTGGAGACCGACGCGATCATCGGCGCGGTCGTGGAGATCGCCCGGCTCACCGGCGTCGCCGCGCCGACCCTGCGCAGCGTGTACGCCGCGATCGACCTGTTGGGGCGCAAGGCGCTCACCGCCGCTAGCTGAGAGGACCGACATGTCCCCGATCCTCAAGCCGGGCACCTCGTGGCCCGAGCTGTACGACCGGTGCGCCGGGATCGCGCCCGAGGCGTTCCACCACGACCGGCTGCTCAACCACGTCGGCGGGGAGTGGCAGCGCATCGGCACACCCACCGAGGCCACGTCCCCCGTGGACGGCTCCACCATCGCCGGACCGCCCCGCCTCGACGCCGCGCAGGCCGAGAACGCCGTCGCGGCGGCCGTCGAGCAGCACCGCAAGTGGGCCGCGGTCCCGTTGGAGGAACGCAAGGCCCGCACCAAAGCCGCGTTGGCCGAACTGCACGCCCACCGCGACCTGCTCGCGTTGTTGCTGGTCTGGGAGATCGGCAAACCGTGGCGGCTGGCGACGGCCGACGTCGACCGGTGCATCGAGGGCGTCGAGTGGTACGTCGAGGAGATCGACCCGATGCTCCACGGCCGGACCCCGTTGCACGGCCCGGTCAGCAACATCGCAAGTTGGAACTACCCGATGAGCGTCCTGATGCACGCGATGCTCGTGCAGGCGTTGGCGGGCAACGCGGTCATCGCCAAAGCGCCCACCGACGGCGGCGTCAGCTGCCTGACCCTCGCCACCGCCCTCGTCGTCCGGCACGGCCTGCCACTCACCCTGGTCAGCGGCGGCGGGCGGGACCTGTCGCCGGTGCTGGTCGGCTCACCGGACATCGGCTGCCTGTCGTTCGTCGGCGGGCGCGGCGCCGGAAACGAGATCGTCACCGGGCTCGACACCGGGCTCGACGCCACCAAACGGCACATCCTGGAACAGGAAGGCCTGAACTGCTGGGGCGTCTGGGAGTTCGGCGACTGGGACGCGCTGCGCCCGCAGATCCGCCAGTCGTTCGACTACGCCAAGCAGCGCTGCACCGCCTACCCGCGGTACGTCGTGCAGCGGTCGTTGTTCGACTCCTTCCTGGAGGTCTACCTGGAGGCGGTCCGCGAGGTGACGTTCGGCCACCCGCTGGCCGTCCCGTCGCCGGACGACGACCTGCCTCGGCTCGACTTCGGCCCGCTGATCACCGACGCCAAGGCGAAGGAACTGGCCGACGTCGTGGACGAGGCGATCGCCAAGGGCGGCGTGCCGCTCTACCGGGGCACGCTGGACGCCGGCCGGTTCCTGCCCGACCAGCAGACGTCGGCGTACTTCGCGCCGGTCGCGATCCTCGCGCCGCCGCCGTCCTCACCGCTGCACCACGCCGAGCCGTTCGGACCGGTGGACACGATCGTGCTCGTCGACACCGAGGCCGAGCTGCTGGCCGCGATGAACGCCAGCAACGGCGCGTTGGTCGCCTCGCTGTCGTGTGACGACGAGGGTGTGGTGCGGCGGCTGGCAGGCGAGGTGAACGCGTTCAAGTTCGGCCACGGCAAGGCGCGCTCACGCGGTGACCGCGAGGAGGTGTTCGGCGGACGCGGGGCGTCGTGGCGCGGCGCGTTCGTCGGCGGGGCGTTGCTGGTGCACGCGGTCACCGAAGGACCGCCCGGCGAACGCCTCTACGGCAACTTCCCGTCCTACTCCCTCTACCCGCCCACCTGACTCGCTCCTCTGCCGATTCGGAGGCTCCGATGTCCGTGTCCGTGTCCGTGTCCCACCGAACCGGCCTCGACCGGGTCGTCCGCACCGTGGTCGAATTCACCGCACGAGCCGAGCCGGGCCGCTCGACGGCGACCCGGCTCGGCGCGTGACTCGCAAGGACCAGACCGGCTCAGTGGACGCCCAGAACCCCGTCCACCCGGCGGGGAATGCCCAACGGGTTGTCGTCCCGCAGCTCGGGGGGTAGCAGGTCGTCCGGCCAGGACTGGTAGGTCACCGGCGCCAGCCACCGCCGGATCGAGGTGGACCCGACCGACGTGTGCAGCGGGTTGGTGGTGGCGGGCCAGGGACCGCCGTGGTGCATGCCCCAGGCCACGGCGACCCCGGTCGGCCAGCCGTTGAAGATCAGCCGCCCCACCACCGGCCGCAACGCCTCCGAGACCCGCCCGGCCACGTCGTGCTCGGCCTCGGCGGCGTGCACGGTGCCGGTGAGCGTCCCGGGCAGCCGGGGCAGCACCGGTTCGAGCTCGGCGGGGTCGTCGTAGGTCACCACGACCGCCGCCGGGCCGAAGTGCTCCTCGGTCAGCTTCTCCAGGTTCTCCGCGAACGCGGCCAGCGGCACCTCGTACAGCTTGGGCTCGACGCTCCACCCCTCGGAGGGCGCGGTCCCCTCGGCGACCAGCTCGACCAGACCCGACGCGCCCAGCCCCTCGGTGCCGGAGCGGTACGCGTCGGACATGCGCTCGTTGAGCATCGGACCGCCGACCGCCGAGGACACGGCGTCCGCCAACGCGGGCACCAGCGACTTCGGCGCGAACAGCAGGCCGGGGTTGGTGCAGAACTGGCCCACGCCGAGCGTCAGCGAGCCGACGAACTCCGCCGCGATCCCCTCCGGCCGCGCGGTGGCGACCCCCGGCAGCACGACGGTCGGGTTCACGCTGCCCAACTCGCCGTAGAACGGGATCGGATCGGGCCGGCCGGAGGCGATGTCGAACAGGGCGCGGCCGCCCGCGGTGGAGCCGGTGAAGCCCACCGCCTTGATCGAGGGGTGCTTGACCAGCGCGACACCGGCCTGCTGGCCGTGCACGATGCCGAACACCCCCGCGGGCACGACGGACGCGACGATCCGCGCCGTCTCGCGCGACGTGCCGGGGTGCGACGGGTGCGCCTTCACCACCACCGGGCAGCCGGCGGCGAGCGCGGACGCCGTGTCGCCGCCCGCGACCGAGAACGCGAACGGGAAGTTCGACGCGGCGAACACCCCGACCGTCCCCAGTGGACGGAGCATGCGCCGCAGCACCGGCCGCGGCGGGATGATGTCCGGGTTCGCCGAGTCCAGCGCGGCCTCGACGTAGCTGCCCTCACGCAGCACGTCGCCGAACAGCCGCAGCTGGTTGGTGGTCCGCTTCAACTCCGTGGTCAACCGCGGCACGCCCAGCGCCGTCTCGGCCTCCGCGAGCTCCACCAACGCCTCGGCCGACGCGTCCAGCGCGTCCGCCACCGCGTCGAGCACCGCGGCCCGTTCCGCCGTCGGCATCGCGGACCACGCCGGGAAAGCCGCCTCGCCGGCCCGCGCCACGGCGTCGACCTCGCGGTCGGAGGTCTCCGGCACCGGCTCGCCGACGGGCTCGCCGGTCCGCGGGTTGTACCCCTGCACGCCGCTCATCGACCGGCCTCCTTCACCGCGGTGTCGAACTCGGGGCTGCACCACGCGCCACCCAAGTACACCCGGGCGGGCGAGTCCTCCGGCGGCTCGCCGCTCGCGGCCAGCACTTCCTCCGCGTACACCTCGGAGTCGTCCAAAGACTTGTACCCCAACGCTTCCGCCTCGGCCAACGAGAACCACCGACGCGCGTTGTCCGAAACACCCCACACCACCCGGAACCCGGGCGACGGCGCCGAAAGACACGCCTCGAACAGCCGCGCACCGTCGTCGGGCGACAACCACGTCGACAACATCCGGAAGTCACGCGGCTTCTCGAAGCACGACCCGATCCGCACCGCGATCACGTCCATGCCGTACCGCGACGCGTACAGGCTCCCCAAGGCCTCCAACGCCACCTTGCTCACGCCGTAGTACGTGTCCGGCTGCGGGAACAGGTAGTCGCCCGCCTCACCGGACGCCCGCTCGTAGTACCCCACGGCGTGGTTGGAGCTGGCCAGCACGACCCGCTTGACGCCGGCCCGACGCGCCGCCTCCAGCACCACGTGCGTGCCGTTGATGTTCACGTCCAGGATCTGCGCCCACGGCCGCTCCAGGCTGTGCCCACCGAGGTGGATCACCGCGTCGACGTCCGCGCACGCCTCCTCCATCGCGGCCTCGTCGGTCACCGACGCCGTGACCAGCTCGACCCGTTCGCCGTCGGCGGCCGGCGGCAGCGGGGCGATGTCCAGCAGGCGCAGGGTCCGGTCCGGCGCGGCCAGTCGGGTGCGCATGAGCGTGCCGACCCCGCCGGCAGCGCCGGTGATCAGGATTCGTGCGGTCACGTTGAGCCCTTTCAGCAACAGTGTCAGCTCACAAAGCCAAACTCACAAAGCAAACTCACGTAGTCAGAACAACGTCAGCGGCCGAACTGGCGCAGCAGTTCGGTGATCGTGCGGGCGGCGTGCAGCAGTGCTTCGACGACCTGCCGTTCGTGGTCCGGGTCGAGCCGGCCCAGCGGCACCGAGCAGCTCATCGCGTCGAGCACCGGGTTGCGGTAGGGCAGGGCGACGGCGAAGCAGCCCAGACCGGGCGTGTTCTCCTCGCGCTCGTGCGCATAACCGACGGCTCGGAACCCCGCGAGCTGCGCGTGCAGCGCCGGGCGTTCGATGATCGTGTTCGGGGTGAGCGGGTCCAGCCGCGCGGGCAGTATCGAGTCGACCTCGGCCGGGGTGCGCGCCGCCAGCAGCGCCTTGCCCAGCGACGTGGAGTGCGCGGGCAGCCGGCGTCCGACGCGGGAGACCACGCGCAGGTGGTGTTCGGACTCGCGGCTGGCCAGGTAGATCACGTCGGCGCCGTCGAGCCGGGCCAGGTGGACCGTCTCGTTGATCTCCCGGCGCACCTGCTCCATCACCCGGATGGCCACCTGCACCACCGGGTCGTGGTCGAGGTACGACGTGCCGACGAGCAGCGCCCGGACACCGATGCCGTAGGTGCCGCGGCTCGGGTCGAGTTCCACCCAGCCGCGCGCGACGAGCGTCTGCAAGAGCATGTAGAGGCTCGACTTCGGGTAGCTCAGCTCGCGGTGCAGTTCGGTCAGCGTCAACGGGCGGTCCGACGCCGACAGCACTTCGAGCAGTTCCACAGTCCGATCGGCCGACTTGACCGCGTTCGGCCGAGCGGGTGACGCGGGTCCAGTCACCAAGTCCTCCACGGGAAATGTTCCGGCAACACGCTCTTGACACGTCGCTGCGCCGATTCTTACAGTCCGCCCAACACGTTCACAAGTACGACCCCAATTCATGTATCTGAACAAGGGCTGTGGACAGGAGTCAGCGACAATGACACCCTCCCGCGGGCGCACCACGGCCACCGCTGTCGTGACCGTCGCGGGTCTTGTCGTGTCCTCGACCTGCGGTTCCCCGCTGTCGAACGGTGCTCCGGCCCGGCCCGAGCGCGACGTGTCGTCCCAGCTCCGGGCCTGCGGCGCGGCACCGTCGATCAAGGTCCGCACCCGGTCCCGCGACGGCCGACTCGCCGTCGCCGCGGAGTCCGCCGACCCGGCGGCATCCGCCAAACCGGTGAAATCCCCGGAGCGGCGGTGGTTGCGCAACTCCTGGACGTGGACCGCCAGGTCGCCCAAGGTGGCCCGGTGATGGCGCTCGACACCCAAGACGTGGGGGCGGCGGCTAGTGGCGGCGGTGCCGTTGCTTCCCACCCTGTGGGGCGGCCCCAACCGGGTCGCCCCACAGGAACCACGCCACGCGGAACGCCCCGGAACGTGAAACGTGCCGCGACCGGTGCCGCGTCGGCGCGGACCCGCTCATTGTCGCCGATGGTGCCCTACTGCTCCACCTTGCCGTCAGTGTGTTCGCCGCCTATGCGCTGGCACGCAAGGAGTCCGCACGGGGAAGACGTGGATTCGGGCTCGGATCCGCCGCCTCCCCGTGCCTGCCCGCGCCCGGTGAACCGCACGCCGACCGCCGCACCGCCGTCGTCGCGTTCCGACGACCGGGTGCGGACGGGAATCGTGCTCGCCGGAGCCTTGCCGGCACTGGTGCCGAGCCTGCTCGTGTGCCATCCGCCGCAAAAGTCCTTCCTGCGTGGGATCACCACCGGAGCGATCAAGGGATGAAGGTCTGGGTATGCAACTGGATGGGGTGCTGTTCTTCCCGGTGACGCCGTTCGACGCGAACGGCGGGCTCGCGGAGGACGTGCTGGCCGAGCACGTCAAGCGCGGGGTGGCGGCGGGCGCGGGCGGCGTGTTCGTCGCCTGCGGAACCGGCGAGTTCCACGCGTTGGAGCCGTCGGAGGTCGAACGCGCGGTGACCGTCGCGGTCGAGGCGACCGCCGGGCGGGTGCCGGTGTTCTCCGGCGCGGGCGGTCCGCTGCCGACCGCCAAGCGGATCGCCGAGGCCGCCGCACGGGCCGGTGCGGACGGCCTGCTGCTGCTGCCGCCGTACCTGGTGACCAACCCGGCCAAGGGGTTGGTGCGGTACGTGACGGAGGTGGCGGGCGCGTCCGACCTGCCGCTGATCGTCTACCAGCGCAACAACGCGGTGTTCACGCCGGAGACGGCGGTGGAGGTCGCGTCGCTGCCGACCGTGGTCGGGTTCAAGGACGGGCTCGGCGACATCGACCTGCTGCACCGCATCGTGCTCGCGGTGCGCGCGTCGGTCGACAAGCCGTTCCAGTTCTTCAACGGGCTGCCGACGGCCGAGTTGACCGTGCCCGCGTACCGGGGCATCGGCGTGGAGCTGTACTCGTCGGCGGTGTTCTGCTTCGCGCCGGAGATCTCGCTCGGCTTCTACCACGCCGTGCGCAACGGTGACGACGCACTGGTCAACCGCTACCTGCTCGAGTTCTACAAGCCGCTGGTCGAGTTGCGCGACAAGGTGTCCGGTTACGCCGTGTCGCTGGTCAAGGCGGCTGTCAGAGGCACCGGTCTCGACGTCGGCGGTGTGCGTCCGCCGTTGCTCGACCCGACGCCGGAGCACGTGGCGGAGTTGGAGAAGGTCATCGCGGCCGGTCGGAGCCTGTCCGCATGAAGATCACCGACATCACCATCACCCCGGTGGCCTTCCACGACCCACCGCTGCTGAACTCGGTGGGCGTGCACGAACCGTGGGCGCTGCGCACCGTCGTGGAGGTGCACACCGACGAGGGGATCTCGGGGCTCGGCGAGAGTTACGGCGACATCGGCCACCTGAACCGGATGCGCACCGCCGCGCCCGCTCTCGTGGGTCTGGACGTGCACTCGTTGAACGGGATGCACTCCCGGATCGCCACGGCGTTGGGCGGCGAGGCCGGGTCGGACCGGCACGGGCTGACCGGGGCGCTGACCGTCGAGTCCACTGTGGACCGGGTGTTCTCGGCGTTCGAGGTGGCGACCTGGGACATCCGCGGCAAGGCTCTCGGCCGGCCGGTGAGCGACCTGCTCGGCGGCGCGGTGCGCTCCGCCGTGCCGTACAGCGCCTACCTGTTCTACAAGTGGGCCGGGCACCCCGGTTCGGAGCCCGACGAGTTCGGCGAGGCGCTGGACCCGGCGGGCATCGTGGAGCAGGCCAGGATGCTGGTCGACCGGCACGGGTTCGGGTCGATCAAGCTCAAGGGCGGCGTGTTCCCGCCCGAGCAGGAGATCGAGGCGGTCCACGCGCTGCGCGAGGCGTTCCCGGACCACCCGCTGCGGCTCGACCCCAACGCGGCGTGGACGCCCGAGACGTCGCTGAAGGTCGCCGACGAGCTCGACGGCGTGGTCGAGTACCTGGAGGACCCGGCTCCGGGCATCGACGGGATGGCGGCGGTGGCGGCGGGCGCGCCGATGCCGTTGGCGACGAACATGTGCGTGATCGCGTTCGAGCACATCGCCCGATCGGTGGAGGCGGGCGCGGTGCAGGTCATCCTGTCCGACCACCACTACTGGGGCGGGCTGTCCCGGTCGAAGGAGCTGGCCGCGATCTGCCGGACGTTCGGCATCGGCCTGTCCATGCACTCCAACTCGCACCTGGGCATCAGCCTGGCCGCCATGACGCACCTCGCCGCGACCACGCCGAACCTGAACTACGCGTGCGACACGCACTACCCTTGGAACGTTTCGGACGACGTGATCACCACGCCGTTCACGTTCGTGGACGGCGCGTTGTCGGTGCCGACCGCGCCGGGGCTGGGTGTGGAGCTGGACCGCGACGCGCTGGCGAGGCTCGCGGAGAACTACCGGACGTGCGGCGTCGTGCAGCGCGATGACACCGGTTACATGCAGAAGCACGACCCGTCGTACGAGAGGAAGCGCCCCCGGTGGTGACCACCGTTGCGCATTTGTACCCCTGGGATGTCGTAGGCGATCCCGACGCTGTCGCGCGGGTCGCGTCGTTGGGTGTGGACGCGGTCGCGTTGGCCGCGTCGTACCACACGGTGCGGGCCGCGACGCCGTTCCACCCTTCGCACCGCATGGTGGACGCCAGACACGCGGCGTTCTACCTGCCGGTGCGGGAGGAGGCGTGGCGGGACAAGCGGTTGGCGCCCGCCGCACCGTCCTGGATGGACGGTGACAACTCCTACGGTTCGGCTTCTTCGGCTCTTCGCGAGGCCGGACTGCCGGTGTACGCGTGGACCGTGCTGACGCACAGCAGCCGGTTGGGCGATGCGAACCCCGACGTGGTGGTGCGCAACGCTTTCGGTGACCTGTATCCGTACGCGCTGTGCCCGTCGAACGACGACGTGGTCGAGTACGCCCGGACACTGGTGTCCGAGGTGCTGGAGCTGGGCCGGCCGGACGGGATCGTGCTGGAGGCGTGCGGCCCGCTCGGGTTCTTCCACGGCGGGCACCACGAGAAGACCGATGGCGCGGACTGGTCGGCCGTGCAGCAGAAGCTGCTGTCGCTGTGCTTCTGCGGGGCGTGCGTTCAGCGCTACGACGACCCGGACGGCTTGCGCGCTGCGGTGCGTGCGGGCGTCGACAACGGCGCCACCAGTGTCGAAGAGGCGCTGGGCGAGAGGGCGCCGCAGGTGCGCGAGGTGCGCACGGAGCTCTCCCGCTCGCTGCGGCGGGAACTCGTCGGCCTCATCCGGTCGAAGTCGCCTTCCACGCGCATCGCCGCGCACGCGACGGCCGACCCGTGGGGCACCGGCCCGTTCGCCACGGTGGCCGGGGGAGTCGACGCCGATGTCGACGTGCTGACCATGACGTGCTGGCCGGGCGTCGACGCGTCCCTGCCCGCGATCCGCGCCCTGCGCGCGGAAGCCGACGTGCGCACTGCCGCGTACGTCCTGGCCCTGCCGCCGAAGCAGGCGGACGGCGACGAACTCCTGAAGGAGTGGCTGGCCTACGCGGAGGCCGGCGCACAGGAGTTCCACCTGTACCACGCGGGCCTGGCCTCAGCACAACGCATGGACGCCCTGCGCCACGCCGTAACAGGCATCAAGGCGGCCCTGACCCCCGCCGACTAGCGCCAAACCACGGGGTGGCCGGCGGTGCCCCTCCTCCACCGCCGCCACCCCCTCCCACCGTCCCTCTCCCGAACGCAGACCCCACCACCCCTGAACGTTCGACTCTCGGCCCCCGAACGTTCGACTCTCGCGAGAGTCGAACCCTCAGGTGGCGAGAGTCGAACCCTCAGGTGGCGTGTGTCCTACGTTGGGGAGGGGTGTGTCCTACGTTCGCGGTGGTCACCTGAACGGGTAACTGTGAAAAGGGTGGGGCAACCCCGGGGGCGGGTGGTTCCGTCCTCTGCACATGAGAAGCCTTGGAACCGCGATCGGTGCGGGTGCGCTGCTGGTCGTGCTCGCTGCCTGCGCAACGTCCACGCCCGACGTGGGTCCGGCCGCCGGGGGCCCGGTGCTGACCACGTCGGTGGAGCCGACCTCGCCCACCCAGGAACCGGAGTTCGAGAGCCCCGTGCCACCAGGTGGCAAGGAGGTGCCCAAGGACAAGCTCGACGCGAGCAGCGTCCCCGAGGGCACTCCCACCGCCGCCTGGACCGAGGGCGACGGCAGCACGCTCGGCGTCATCGCCCAGGAAGCCGGCTGCGGCAAGGCGAGCGTCGAGATCGCCGAGCAGAACGCCCAGGTGGTGAAGGTCGTGCTGGTCGAGACCACGCCGGTCGACCAGCAGATCTGCACCATGGACATCCGCTACCCGCCGCTGACCGCGAAGCTGGACGCGCCGCTCGGTGACCGCCAGGTCGTCCTCAGCACCCGGCAGGACACGAAGTAGACCTTCCTCCCTGGTGCCCGGTCGGCCTGCCCCCGGTCGGCCGGGCATCGCCCCTGCAACCTCAACGGCGCGAGTACCGTCCTCCAGCTATGAGGAACGTCAAGGTCGCCGTTGCCCTCGCCCTGCTAGCCCTGGCGGGGTGCAGCAGCTCCACCTCCAACGCCCCGCTCGGCTCGTCGCCGTCCTCCACCACGACAACAACCACGACCTCGTCGGCTGTCTCGACAACGTTGTCATCACCGGACGAGACCCAGCCGCCGGCCCCACCGCCGCAGACCACCGCCGCACCGCTGGCCGGCGGCCCCACCGAGGTCCCGGCCGCCCAGGTGGACGGCGGCACCCTCCCGGACACCTACAAACGGCAGGCCTGGACGTCGTCCGACGGCCGAACGGTGCAGGTCATCGGCCTGGCCGGCGGCTGCAAGACGGCGAGCGCCGAGGTCGCCGCGCAGTCCGGCGACCAGGTCCTGATCACCCTCGTCACGACCTACCACCCGCCACCCGGAGGCGGCCTGTGCACGCAGGAACTGCGCGACGTGCCGATCAACGTCACCCTCGACGCACCCCTCGGCTCACGCCGCCTCGTCCTGGAAGCCCGCGAAGACACGGCTTGACCTTCACGCGGACGTCAAGCAGACCGCGACCGGGTGAGCCTGCGCTGACCGGATGAATACATGAAGAGCTTTCGGATAACAGGGTTCCGAACGCTCGCCGTGATCGCCAGACTCCCCACCGTGAAACGACCACTGAACCTGCTGCTCGCGGTGGTGCTCGCCGGCGCGACGACCACCGCCCTGACCGCACCGGCCGCGTCCGCCGCCGAAGTCCAAGGGCAGTTCTCCGTGCTGACGTACAACGTCGCCGGGCTGCCCGAACCGCTGTCGTCGGGCAACCCGGAGCGGAACACGCCGATCATCGGTGCCCGCATCCGCGACTACGCCGTGGTCAACGTCCAGGAGGACTTCAACTACCACGCCGCCCTCTACGCCGCCGACAACCACCCGCACCGCACCCCCACCAGCGGCGGCGTGCCGTTCGGCGACGGCCTCAACACGCTGTCGGCGTACCCGTACACCGACCTCGCCCGCGTGAAGTGGAACCAGTGCAACGGCACGGACTGCTTGACGCCCAAGGGTTTCACGTTCTCCCGACTCCGCCTGGCCGAGGGCGTCTACGTCGATCTCTACAACGTCCACGCCAACGCCGGCAGCACCGACGCCGACCTGGCCGCACGCCGCGCGAACATCACCCAGCTGTCGCAGTACGTCGCCCGGAACTCCGTCGGCAACGCCGTGATCATCATGGGCGACACCAACACCCGCTACACGCGCACCGGCGACAACATCCGCGACCTGGTCCGCGCGAACGGCCTGACCGACGCCTGGGTCGAGCGGATCAGGGGAGGCGTCGAACCTGCCGCCGGCGCCCCGGCCCTGGTGTGCGACCCGGCGAACGTCACGAACACCTGCGAGGTCGTCGACAAGGTCTTCTACCGCGGCAACGCGTTCATCGACCTCGACGCGACCGGCTACCGCAACGACCACGCGGCGTTCCTCGACGCCGAAGGCCAACCGCTGTCCGACCACTACCCGCACACCGTCGGCTTCACCTGGAAGCTCGCCGACCACCTCCGCATGAGCGACCAGGTCGGCGGCCCGCACGGCACCCCGTTCACCGATGTCGCGGCCCTGCGCCCCGGCGCGACCGTCCGCGCGGTGACCCTCAAGGGAGGATCACGCCTCGACCGGGTCGGGATCACCCTCGCCGACAACACCGTGCTCGAACACGGCGGCACCGGTGGCACCGCGGCCTCGCTCACGCTCCCGGCGGGGGAGTACCTGACCGCGATCACGCTCACCCAGGGCCAACGCGACGGCCGCACCAGGATCTTCTCGGTCCGGATCACCACGAACCTCGGCCAGACGGTCGCAGCGGGCACGCCCACCGGCGACTCGACCACGTTCACCGCGCCCGCGGGCTGGCAGATCGCCGGCTTCACGGGCCGTTCCGGGGACGAGATCGACAAGCTCGGCGTCATCTACGTCCGGCGCTGAGACTCGTCCCGCTTGCCGGTGATGGCCTCACCCCTTTCGATCACTCGGCGGTCGCGAAGGTGGCCACCCCGTCCCACGCCAGCCACAGGTCGGCGTCGATCTGGTCGCCCTCGGCGGTAGTCGTGCCCGCCTCGGCGACGTAGAGCCCCAGGTGACACCGGTGGGCAGCGAGCATCCGCACCATCCACGCGTGCAGGTCCTCCTGCTCATCGGTCGTCATCCGCGTGATGTGGCGGAAGTTCACGCCGGAAACCCCCGACTCGATCAAGCTCAGCTGGCGGAACCGCGACCCTGCCATTCGTCACTCCCTGGTCATTGTCTTATACTCTCCGAACTTGGGACGACTATTTCGTATGTACAACCTGTGCACAAGTCCCGATCGGGTGATCGAGGAGAGCGATGACCAGCCCACACCGCAGTGCCGCCCGCATCCAGATCGGCACCACCCTCCGCCGCATGCGCGAAGAAGCCGGCGTTCCGCGTGACCGGGTGGGCGAGGTGCTGCACTGCACGATGACCAAGATCAGCAACATCGAGAACGCGATCAGCGGCGTCAAGCAGGCCGAACTGGAGAAGCTGCTCGACCTCTACGACGCGGACGAGGCGACTCGCGAGGACCTGCTGACCCTCAACTCCGAAGCCCACCGCCGCAGGCCGAAGAGCAAGATCGGCGGCGCGATCCACCCGTGGCTGCGCCGGATCCTCGACGTCGAGGCCATCGCCACCGAAGCCCTGTACTCGTCGTTCGAGCTCGTTCCGGCGGTGCTCCAGACCGAGGACTACGCCCGCACGCTCATGTCCGGCATCGGCCTCGGCGGCGAAACCCTGGAGAAGAACCTCCACCTGCGCATGGAACGAAGGGCGCTGCTCACCGACCGCGAGCCGCCGCTGCGCCTGTGGGCCGTGATCGCGGAACCGGCGCTGCGGGCCAACATCGGCAGCCCTGAGGTGATGCGCGACCAGGTCAAGCACATGCTGGCCATGACGGAGTTGGAGAACGTCGTGGTGCAGGTGATGCCGCAAGGGGCCGGGGCGCACGCGTTGACCGGTACTACGCTGACCTTGTTCCGGCTGCCCGAGAAGCTGCCGTCGCTGGTCAGCGTCGACACCCCGTACGGCGCTCACTTCGTGGACGGGCCCGACCAACTGGAGAAGACGAGCCGCTGGTTCGACTACACCCGTGCGAAGGCGTTGGGAGTCGAGGAAAGCCGCGAACTCCTGACCCGGATCACGGAGGAGACCTGATGACCCTGAAGCTGCACGAGTGGACCAAGTTCAGCGGCGGCGGCGACAACTGCGTCGAGGTCATGCGCACGGCCGACGAGGTCCTCGTCCGCAACAGCAACCGGCCTGAAGAAGCCCCACAGCGCTTCACCTACAGCGAGTGGGACTTCTTCACGCGCGGCGCCAAGCTCGGCGTGTTCGACCTGGGCTAGCTACCTCCGGAACGAGATCTGGAGGGTCGGGGCGGAGGTCTCGGCGAAGAAGTCGTTGCCCTTGTCGTCCACCACGACGAACGCCGGGAAGTCCTCCACCTCGATCTTCCAGACCGCCTCCATGCCGAGCTCGGGGTACTCCAGCACCTCGACCTTGCGGATGCAGTCCTGCGCCAGCCGCGCCGCCGGTCCACCGATCGAGCCCAGGTAGAACCCGCCGTGCGTCTGGCACGCCTGCGTCACCTGCTTGGACCGGTTGCCCTTGGCCAGCATCACCATCGACCCGCCGGCCGCCTGGAACTGCTCGACGTAGGAGTCCATCCGACCGGCCGTCGTCGGCCCGAAGGACCCGGACGCGTAACCCTCGGGCGTCTTGGCCGGACCGGCGTAGTACACCGGGTGGTCCTTCAGGTACTGCGGCATCGGCTCGCCGGCGTCCAGCCGTTCCTTGATCTTGGCGTGCGCGATGTCCCGCGCCACCACCAAAGGCCCGGTCAACGACACGCGCGTCTTCACCGGCAACGCCGACAGCGTGGCGCGGATCTCCGACATCGGACGGGTCAGGTCGATCTTCACGACCTCGTCGGACAGGTCCTCGCCCTGCACGTCCGGCAGGAAGTGCGCCGGGTCGCGTTCCAACTGCTCCAGGAAGATGCCCTGTGGGGTGATCTTCGCCTTCGCCTGCCGGTCCGCCGAGCACGACACCGCGATGCCCACCGGGCAGGACGCGCCGTGCCGGGGGAGCCGGATCACGCGCACGTCGTGGCAGAAGTACTTGCCGCCGAACTGCGCGCCGATGCCGAAGTTCCGGGTCAGCTCCAGCACCTGCTGCTCGAGGTCGACGTCCCGGAACGCGTGCCCCGAAGCAGATCCCTCGGTCGGCAGGCCGTCGAGGTACCGGGCGGACGCGAGCTTGGCGACCTTCAGGTTCTGCTCGGCCGACAGACCGCCGACGACGACCGCCAGGTGGTACGGCGGGCACGCCGCCGTGCCGAGCGAGCGCAGCTTCTCGTCCAGGAACTTGGCCAGGCGCGACGGGTTCAGCAGCGCCTTCGTCTCCTGGTACAGGAACGTCTTGTTGGCCGAGCCGCCGCCCTTGGCCATGAACAGGAACTCGTACTTCGGCTCCACGCCCGGCGCGGTGAACAGGTCGATCTGCGCGGGCAGGTTGGTGCCGGTGTTCTTCTCGTCCCAGAACGTGGTGGGCGCCATCTGCGAGTACCGGAGGTTCAACTCCTGGTAGGCCTCGAAGATGCCACGCGAGAGGGCTTCCTCGTCGGTGCCGCCGGTGAGCACGGACTCGGTGCGCTTGCCCATCACGATGGCGGTGCCGGTGTCCTGGCACATCGGCAGCACACCGCCCGCCGAGATGCACGCGTTGCGCAGCAGGTCCATGGCGACGAACCGGTCGTTGCCGCTGGCCTCGGGGTCGTCCACGATCGCGCGCAGCTGCGCCAGGTGCGAGGGGCGCAGCAGGTGCTGGATGTCCCGGATGGCCTCCTTGGCGAGCAGCGTCAACGCCGCGGGCTCGACCTGGAGGAACGTGCGGCCGGCCGCCTTGACGACCGACACGCCGTCCGGCGTCACCAGCCGGTAGTCGGTGTGGTTGTCCTTGGCCAGGGGCAGGACGTCGGTGTACTGGAACTGGGGCGCCAAGAGGTTTGGCGGAGTCACTGCGGGCACGTCGCGGGCTCCCTTGCGCGCTTCGGGTTCCGCCGAACCTATACCGATCACGCCGCCGCGTCCTGTTGTCGTGGTGTGATTCGCGTCGTGGTCGACAGCCTCACCAAGCGCCGCCTCTCCGCGCCGGAACTCGACGTCCTCGTCCGCCGCGCCCTCGGGGTGCCGCTCGTCCTGGCCGACGGCCGCATCGAGGGGATCATCGACCCGGAACGGGCGCTGTTCGGCGATCCGCTGGCGGAGATCGCGACCGTCGCCCTGTTCACCGAGTTGGACGACGACTTCACGGCCGGCTACGGCAGGCAGGCGTTCACCGGGTCGGAGCAGACCAGGATCGCCCTCTACCGGACGTACCCGTGCCTGGTCATGATCGTCGAAGGCGTGCCGCGCGGCTATTCCGGTGAGGAGCGCGACGGGCACGTGCGGTTCTTCCGCGACCGGCTCGCGGAGTACCTGGAGCTCTGAGAACGCAGCGAAGTCCGAGAACGCTGCGAAGTCTGGAGAAGTCCGGGAAGGCGGGAACGCGGAAGGCCGGGCCGGCCCCCGACCGCCCCGACCTTCCTCAGCGTGCGACAGCCTCCGCGTAATGAGGCGGAGGTGTCGCATAGCTCGTGTAACGCACGACCGTGCCGTGACAAGCGTCACAAGTCAATCCTGCTGAACGGGTGACTCCCAGCCGGATCGATTCCCTTACTGCCCGCGTACAGCTACCTCACGTGTCGACTGTCAGCTCGCGTAAGCGCGCAGCTTCGCCGCCCGCTCGCCCTGCCGGAGCTTCGACATGACCTCGCGCTCGATCTGCCGCACCCGCTCCCGCGACAGGCCGAACTGCTTGCCGATCTGGTCCAACGTGCGCGGCTGGCCGTCCTCCAGGCCGTAGCGCAGCCTGATCACCGCCTGCTCGCGCGGGTCCAGCGTGGCCAGCACCCGCCGCAGGTCGTCCTGCAGCAGGCCGGAGATGACCGCGCTCTCCGCGTCCGTCGCGTCGGAGTCCTCGATGAAGTCGCCCAGCGGGGCGTCCTCCTCGGTGCCGACCGGCATGTCCAGGCTCACCGGGTCGCGGGCGTGGTCGAGCAGGTCGACCACCTTCTCCGGCGACAGGCCCGCTTCCTTGGCCAGCTCCTCGTTGGTCGCCTCACGGCCCAACTGCTGGTGCAGGTCGCGCTTGATCCGGGCGAGCTTGTTGACCTGCTCCACGAGGTGGACGGGCAGCCGGATCGTGCGACCCTGGTCCGCCATTCCCCGCGTGATCGCCTGGCGGATCCACCAGGTCGCGTAGGTCGAGAACTTGAAGCCCTTGGTGTAGTCGAACTTCTCGACCGCGCGGATCAAGCCCAGGTTGCCTTCCTGGATCAGATCGAGCAGCGGCATTCCGCGTCCCGTGTATCGCTTCGCCAGGGAAACGACCAAGCGGAGATTCGCTTCGAGAAGGTGGTTCTTTGCCACGTGACCATCGCGGATCAACGCGCGCAGTTCCCGCTGGCGCTCATCCGGCAGGCCGGGGTGCGTCTCCAGCTTGTGCTGGGCGAAGACACCCGCCTCGATGCGCTTGGCGAGCTCCACTTCGTCGGCCGCGGTCAGCAGCGCTGTCTTGCCGATCCCGTTCAGGTACACCCGAACCAGGTCTGCGGCCGGTCCCTGGGCGTCGAGATCCAACTCGGCGCTGGTGGTGGTCGTCTCGTTCCCGACCTGACGGTCGAGGAGCTTCGGGACGGTCATGGAGCTCCCTCCCCCTTGTGTCGCGGGCTGGCAGTGCGGGTCGTGTCGCACACTCCGCGCTGCGTTGCGCGGCTCGCCTTTCGGCGTCTGACACTGAGGGAAACGCGAACCGGACCGAAATGGTTCCCGCTTCCCATGACCAGAAGACGTCACTGCGGTCACAGCGGTTGCGCCGCGAATCCTGAGGATTGGCTGAGAACGATCTAGAGTTCCACCAACACGGTGAACGGACCGTCGTTCACACTCCGCACGGACATCATCGCGCCGAACCGTCCCGTTTGAACTCGGGCGCCCTTGCGGCGCAGTTCCGAGACCACCGCGTCGACCAAGGGCTCGGCGTGCTCGGGCCGTGCGGCGGCGGTCCACGACGGCCGCCGCCCCTTCCGCGTCTCGCCGTAAAGTGTGAACTGGCTCACCACGAGCAGTGGAGCGCCGGTGGTGGCGCATGACTCTTCGTCACGAAGTACGCGCAGTTCGTACAGCTTTCGGGCCATCACGTTCGCCTTGTCGGCGTCATCGTCGACGTGGACGCCGAGCAGGACCAGGAGACCGGGCTCCTCGATCGCCCCGACGACCTCGCCGTCGACCGTGACGGACGCCTCCGTGACGCGCGCCACAACCGCCCTCACGCGGGCACCACCATCCCGTGCCGCACCAGTTCGCGGACCACCGGCAGGGCGGCGTCGGCGAGCGCGTCGGCGTCCAGGTCGTGGGCGTAGGCGAGCAGTGCGACCAGGTCCTCCAGCGGCAGCGCGCCGCGGAAGCCCGCGATCAGCGCGGAGGCCGTCTCGTCCAGCTCGTGCTGCCAGCCGGGGCCGTCCGTGCGGTGCAGGCGGCGGACGACCGACTCCCAGCCCTCGTCGGTGGGCGCGGAGACCTCTTCGAGGACGACCGTCTCCGGCACGGTGAAGCGGGTGCTCAGCAGCTTGGCGTTGTCGGTGGCGCGCAGCCAGGAGACCCGGTCCAGCCAGGCGGCGGACTCGGGACCCAGCGGGTCGTCGTAGGCGTGGCGGAGGTCTTCGCACACCACCTCGGCGTGCTCGGCGTCCGTGCGGCGGAGCGTGACGAAGCCGAACCCGATGCCCTCGACGTCGTTCTCGGCGAACCAGTCCAGCCAGGCCGAGGCCTTCGCGCGGCCCTCGTCGCTGCGCGGGTCGACCCCCGCGTCACGCAGCCACGTGCCGACGTACAGGGTGGGGTCGGCCACATCGCGCTGCACGAACCACGCGTCCACGCCGCCGCGCGGCAGCCAGTTCGAGACCCGGTCGGCCCAGTCCTCGCCCTTGCGGTGCAGCCAGGAGGCGAGCAGCTGGCCCACGCCGCCCTCGTTGAGGAAGGACGGCATCTGGCGGACGACGAGGGCGCTGGCGTCGTCACCGGCGAGGCCGGAATCGCGGTAGACGTAGTCGACGCGTGGCGGGCCGACGACGAACGGCGGGTTGCACACGACCTGGTCGAACCGCCGGCCGCGCAGGGGGCCGAACCACTCGCCCTGGCGGAGTTCGACGTCGACCTCGTTGATCCGGAACGTGCCCGCGGCCAACGCGAGCGCGCGCTCCGACAGGTCGGTGGCGGTGATCTTCTGGGCGTGCCTGCCGGCGTGCAGGGCCTGGACGCCGCACCCGGTGCCCAGGTCGAGCAGCGTGCCGACCGGGCGGCGCGACGTGGCACGGGCCAGGCTGATCGACGCGTGGCCGACACCCAGCACGTGGTCGGTCGGCACGGGCCCACCCCGTTGGTCGGAGTCCTGGTCGGCGATCACCCACCAGGAGCCCTCGTCGTCGCCGTAGGGCCGGATGTCCAGCCCAGCGCGCAATCCGTCCCCGGCGCCGCGCAACACCTCGGCCTTGACGGCCTGGCTGAGGTCGACGTCGGGCAGTGCCGCCTGGACGGCGGGCTCCGCCTCGGTGTCGCCCAGGAGGAACAGGCGGATCAGGGTGCCCAACGCGCCGGCGTCGCGGGTGGCCCGCCTCGCGGCCTCGGGCTCACCCCGCCCCAGGGCGGCGTGGGCCTGCGGCCCGAGCACCTCGACCACCCCGTCCGCGTCGTAGTCAGCGGCTCGGAACGCCTCACGCAGCCGAGCGGTCAGGTCGGCAGAAAGATCAGGGAGCACCGGGTAATCGTCCCGCGCGTGGTACTCCGACGCCCCGGCGGCCCCACGAACCTGTCCTCAGCCCAGGGGCGCTTGATAAGGCGTGGCTTCGCCGAGGATGTCGGCCGCGCGGTCGGTGACGATCTCGCTGATCTGTTCCAACGCGTCGAGCTGCTCCGGTCGGAGTGCGTCGATGACGAGGCGGCGCACGGCGGCGACGTGGCCGGGAGCGGCCTCGACCAGCTTCCGGCGGCCTGCCTCGGTCAGCTGGACCAGGTTGCTCCGCTTGTCCGTGGGGGAGGGGGTGCGGCGCACCCAGCCGGCTTTCTCCATCCGCGCCACCGCGTGGGACATGCGGCTCTGTGACCAGCCCGTGCAGGCCGTCGGCGAGCTGTTCACCGCCGAGACCGCCGCCGAACGGTTCGAGTTCGGCCTCGGCATGCTGCTCGGCGGGCTCAGGAGCTGATCGCCAACGCGATCGCCATGGCCAGCCGCTGCTCGGGATCGTCCAACGGCAACGACGTCACCGCCGCCATCCGCTGCATCCGGTACCGCAACGTGTTCGGGTGCACCGACAGCGCCCGCGCCGCCTCCCGCGCATCACCCTGAGCCGCCAGCCACGCCCGCAACGTCACCGCGTACTGCGTCCCGTGCTCGGCGTCGTGCCGCACCAGATCCGCAACCGGCCCCCGCAGCGGCAACCGCCCGGCCTCCGCCACCCCGGCCAACCGCCGCAACAGCACCCGCGCCCAAGCCTGGTCGTACACGACGGGCTCACCACCGGACAGCGCCAGGCACTCGTCGGCCTCACTCCGTGACGCGGCCAGCGACGCGGCATCCGCCCGCCCACCGACCCCGGCCGGCACGACCGCCTCCGCCGGCAGCTCACGCCCGAGCGCCCGAACCCAGTCCACCGCCGCCGCCGGGTCCTCCCCACACGGCAGCACGGTGTAGAGCACGTTGCCGAACAACGCCGAACGCCCAGGCCGTGACCAGCCGAAACCCGCCGTGGCGCGGGAGAACGCCAACAACGCCGCCCCGTGCTCACCCTCACCGGCGTGGGCCTGCACCGCGATCACCCGCAGGTCCGTCGACGGCAACCCCAACCGGGCCAGGTTCGCGGGCACCCCGGAGTCCAGCGCCTCGATCACCAGGTCCGCCTCGGCCTGCCGCTCCAGGTCCGCCGAAGCCCGCGCCCGCAGCAGGTGCAACGCCGCCGTCCGCGCCCCGTCCACCAGCGCCGCCTCACGCACCGCGTCGACCGGGTCGTCGACCTCGACCCACACCGACCCCAGCAACTCCCGCCCGGCCCGCACCGCCGCCACCAGCCGACCGCCCAACTGGTCGGTCAGCTTCGGCACGAACAACGGCTCGTCCGACCGCGCCAGGTGGGTGAACACCCCGTACGCGTCCAGCGCCTGCCAGGCCTCCTCCGGCACCCGCCGTCCCAGGATGGTCTGCACCCGCACCGGGTCGACGTCCTGCTGCCGGTACGAGTACGCCAGCACCCGGGACTGCTGGTCCTCGATCGTCACCGGCCCGCCGACCACCGCCGCGATCGCGTCCGCCACCGCGAACAGGTCACCGGACCCCTGCCCGCCGAGCACCAACGTCTGCGCGACGTTCGCCAGCTGCCCCCACGGCACCGACGGGTCCACCAACAGCACCGCCGCACCGGACCGCTTCGCCGCCGCGACCACCCGTTCGTCCAACGGCGGTGACCCGTGCAGCACGACCGCCGCCGCCGACGTCCCACCGACCAACCGGGCCGCCGCGGCGGGCGTCGGCACGCCCAGCCCCAGCAGCACGTCGTCCGGCGCGGCGGCCGTGTGCTCCGCCGGATCGTGCAGCGCCACACCGCGCAGCTCCACGTCCCGCCCTCGCGGCGCGCAGCTCAGGTGCGTGCCGAGGCTCCCCAGCACGTCCACCAGGCGATCAAGGGCGACCACAGCCGGATCGTACGGTCACCAGCGTCGACACGCGGCCGATCGACCACCACACGACCTCCCCGCGACGCCGGAGGCGGCGCAATCCAACACAGCAATCAAACCCAGCTATCGGTCCGGTCCCCGCGGTGGGACGATGGGTGCATGGTCAGTCCCGAGCGCGACGGCACACCGGTGCTCATTACCGAGGCGGCTCCTTCCTTCGAGGAGCAGCACGCCGCGCGCAAGCGCAAGTACGCGATCATGATGGGCGCGCGCATCCCGTGCCTCATCCTGGCGATGGTCTTCTACCAGACCTGGTGGCTGGCCCTGGCGTTGATCGTGCTGTCCGTTCCGCTGCCCTGGATGGCCGTGCTCATCGCGAACGACCGGCCGCCCCGCAAGGCGGAGAAGGCCAGCCGTTTCGCCAAGGAGAAGGGCGCTCTCGAAGCGCGCTCCCATCACGTCATCGAAGGCTGACGCGCACTCCCACCGGACGGCTGCGCACCCACCGCGGACACCGCCCGAGCCGCCGCACGCACCCCGCCGAGCAGCGCGTCCCGTCGTGACGCCCCGGCCAGCCACGCCGCCAGCAACCCGGCGTCGAACGCGTCACCGGCACCGGTCGAGTCCACGCACTCGACGTCCTCGGCCGGCACGGACACCACACCGTCCCGGTCCACCCAGCTCGCACCGTCCGCTCCGGACGTCAACGCCACCGCGCCCACCACGTCCAGCAGCACAGCGGCCGACGCGGGTGACGTGGACCCGGTGAGCGCCACCAGCTCCTCGGTGTTGGGCAGCAGCAGGTCCACCCCGCGCACGTCGTCCAGGAACCCGTCGTAGATCAACGCCGCCGACTGCGGGTCGACCGACGTGGTCAGCCCCGCCTCCCGCGCCGCCCGCAGCACCGCCAACCCGGCCGGCCGGGACGACGCGTCCAGCAGCACGTACCCGGACAGGTGCAGGTGCGAGGCGTCGGCCAACAACCCCGGATCGAGGTCACCGGGGGAGAACCGGGCGTTGGCGCCCCGGTCGGGCAGCATGCTGCGCTGACCGGTCTCGTCGACCAACACCACCACGCAGCACGTCGCCGCCTCGGTGTCGACCGCGAACGCGCACCGCACCCCGGCGGACGTCAGCTCGGCGTGCACCTGCCGTCCCGCAGAGTCCGCGCCGACCCGTGCGACCAGCATCGGGGACGCGCCGCACGCGGCCATCCACACCGCCGTGTTCGCGCCCGCGCCACCGGGCTCGATGGTCACCGACGCCCGCGAGTCGCCGCCGTGCACGATCGGACCCGCGTGCCGGGCCACCACGTCCAGCCCGGCGTCGCCGACGACCACGATCCCGGTCACGCCGCGAGCTCCACGGCCACCGCGGCCGCCAGCGAGGCGTTCGACACGACCAGGGCCTCGTTCGCGTCCAGGCTCACCCCGCCGCTCGCCGTGTGGAAGTGCTCCAGCAGCACCGGCGTGACCTCCTTGCCGTGCACGTCCCGCTCCCGCAGCAGTTCCAGGCCCTCGGTCAGCAGCCGTTCGTGCAGGTCGGCGTCCATCTCGAAGTCGACCGGGATCGGGTTGGCCAGCAGCACGCCCGCCGATCCCGGCACCCCGCGGTGCGCCGCCACCACCGCGGCCGCGTCCGCCACCGAATCCACCCGCCACGGCACGTCGAACTCCGATTCCCGCCGGTAGAACGCGGGGAACCGGTCCGTGCCGAAGCCGAGCACCGGCACCGAGCGGGTCTCCAGCAGCTCCAGCGTCGCGCCCATGTCGAGGATCGACTTCACGCCCGAGCACACCACCAGCACCGGCGTCGTGGCCAGCACGTCCAGGTCGGCGGAGACGTCCCACGTCTCCCGCGCGCCCCGGTGCACGCCACCCAGGCCACCGGTCGCGAACACCCCGATGCCTGCGGCGTGCGCCAACGCGGCCGTGCTGGCGACGGTCGTGGCGCCGTCGCGCTTCAACGCGTACGCCGCGCCCAGGTCCCGCCGCGACAGCTTCACCAGGTCGTTGGCGGGATCGCAGACGAAATCCAATTCGCCGGGGGTCAGCCCGACCTTCGGCACGCCACCGAGCACGGCGATCGTGGCCGGCACCGCGCCCGCGGCGCGCACCACGCCTTCGAGCCGTTCGGCGACCTCGCGGTTGCGGCCGGGCGGCAGCCCGTGCGACAGGATCGTGCTCTCCAACGCGACCACCGGCCGGTTCTCGGCCAGGGCGGTTTGTACCTCTTCGGTGATGCTCGGCGTACTCACGAGGGGCCATCATCCCAGGTACGCTGTTCGCGTGAGCACGCAGACTCTGCCCGAGGTGGAGACCCGGCCGGAAGGCACGGACCACACCGGGGACGACACCCCGAAGATGTTCCACTACGTGCGCAAGGCCAAGGTCGCGGAAAGCGCGGTGATGGGCACGCACGTGGTGGCGCTGTGCGGCGAGGTGTTCCCGGTGACGAAGACGCCCAAGCCGGGCTCTCCCGTCTGCCCGGAATGCAAGAAGATCTACGACAGCCTGCCCAAGGGCGGCGGCGAGTAGACCTCCGCACCCGCTGAAGGCCCCGGCGCCACACACGCCGGGGCCTTCACCATGCCCACCCGAGAGTCGAACCCTCAGCCCCCGAGAGTCGAACCTCCAGGTCGCGTGAGTCGAACGTTCAGGACCCCTGAGTTCAACACTCGCGTCGGCCGGCGGAGCACCCGAGCGTTGAATTCGGGGTACCTGAACGTTCGACTCACGGGACGCGAACGTAGGACTCTCGCGTGTGTCCTACGTTCGGAGCAGGTGTGTCCTACGTTCGGGACGCGCGAGTGGTCCGGTCAGACGCCGCGTGACTCGCGCGTCGGACGCTGCTGCGGCCTGTCCACCGGCAACGGCACGGTGTTGTTCGTGTCCGCGGGCGACGGCGCGGTGTGCTTGGTCTCCGCGGGCGACGGAGTGCCGCCGTTCTGCCACGCCTGCTTGCCCTCGTCCGACCGGATCCGCTCCGCCGCCCGCTCGATCTCCAGCCGCTGCCACCGCCGTCGCTGCCGCCGGGTCATCTTCGCCGGCCACATCTCCTGCAGCGCGCTGTTGAAGTACGCCCCGATCGTGATCGCCAGCCCGATCAGGTAAGCGAACAGCAGGAACGCGATCGGCGTCGCCAACGCCCCGTACGTGTACCCGGTGGTCGTGATCCACTGGATGTACAGCCGCAGCCCGATGGACGACAGCAGGAACACCGCCATCGCCAGCACCGCACCCGGCATCAGCCGGTGCCACGGCAGCTTGTTCGGCAGCGACAACTTGTACAACGTCGTCAACGCCAGCACCAGCAGCACCGCGATGCCGGGGTAGTAGAACGCGCTCAGCCAGAACCCGATCGTCGGCTGCCAGGCGGTCGGGAAGATCTCCGTCAGCAGCTCCGGCCCCAGCGCCAGCACCGGCAGCCCGACGATCAGCAGCACCAGGCTCGCCATGTACAGCAGCAGCGCGAAGATCCGCTGCCACACCTCGTTGCGCACCCCGTACTGGTCGTGCGCCGCGGTGATCGCGTCCACGAACGACGACATCGCCGACGACCCGGCCCACAGCGAGATCAGGAACCCGACCGAGACGATCTCACCCTTCCCGGTGGTCAGGATCTGGTCGACGGTGGGCACGATCACCCCGTTGACCACGTCCTGGCTGAAGATCGTCCGGCAGGTGGAGATGATCCGGTCCTTGACCGCGCTCACGACCTCCGGCCCGAACCAGTCACCGAGGTACCCGAGGCTGCCGAGCAACCCCAGCAGCAGCGGCGGGAACGACAGGACCTGCCAGAACGCCGCTTCGGCCGCCTCTGAGAAGATGCTCCCGTCCCACGCTTTCGACAGCGTGCGCGCCAACAGACGCAGCGGCCCCTTGCGGCCCGCGCTGCGTGCTGTGTCGTCCCTCGGCGAACCCATCGCAACATCAAGCATGGTGCATCCCGGGTGATTTCGCGGCATCGGCGCCCGTACGTCGTAGCGGCAGCGGGTAGGCTGTCGATGCCCTCGACGGTCACCCGCACCGAGGGCATTTGCGTGTCCACCGCCGCAACACCACCGCACCACCCATCGCAACACCTATGCGGCACCGCCGCTGATCAGCGCAGAAGGGGTTCGAGGTTGTCGCAACCGCAAGTCGCCACGACCCGACCTCTCCGCGCCTGGCAGCGCCGCGCGCTGACGAAGTACCTGGCCGCGAAGCCCAAGGACTTCCTGGCCGTCGCCACGCCCGGCGCGGGCAAGACGACGTTCGGCCTGCGCGTCGCCGCCGAGCTGCTGGCCGACCGCACGATCGAGGCCGTCACGATCGTCACGCCCACCGAGCACCTCAAGCACCAGTGGGCGATGGCGGCGGCCGAGGCGGGCATCGCGATCGACTCGAACTTCCGCAACACCAACGCGATGACCTCCCGCGACTACCACGGCGTCGCCCTCACCTACGCCCAGGTGGCCGCGCACCCGACGCTGCACCGGGTCCGCACGGAGAACCGCAAGACGCTGGTCCTGCTCGACGAGATCCACCACGGCGGCGACGCCAAGTCGTGGGGTGACGCGATCCGCGAGGCGTTCACGCCCGCCGTGCGGCGGCTGTGCCTGACCGGAACGCCGTTCCGCTCGGACGACTCGCCGATCCCGTTCATCAGCTACGAGCCGGGCCCGGACGGCGTCCAGCGCAGCCGCGCGGACCACTCCTACGGCTACTCGGACGCGTTGCGCGACGGCGTCGTCCGGCCGGTGATCTTCCTGGCCTACTCGGGTGAGGCGAGCTGGCGGACGAGTGCGGGCGAGGAGTTCTCCGCCCGGCTCGGCGAGCCGTTGACCCAGGAGCAGACCGCGCGGGCGTGGCGGGTGGCGCTGGACCCGACCGGCGAGTGGATGCCGTCGGTGCTCAAGGCCGCCGACATGCGCCTGACCCAGCTCCGCAACGGCGGCATGCCGGACGCGGGCGGCCTGGTGATCGCGACCGACCAGACCGTGGCCAAGGCCTACGCCGAGATCCTGAAGCGGCACACCGGCCACGACGCGACCCTGGTGCTCTCGGACGACCCGAAGGCGTCCGGCCGGATCGCCGAGTTCGCCGCCACGCAGGAACGGTGGCTGATCGCGGTCCGCATGGTGTCCGAGGGCGTGGACGTGCCGCGGCTCGCCGTCGGCGTCTACGCCACCAGCGCCTCGACACCCCTGTTCTTCGCCCAGGCCGTCGGCCGGTTCGTGCGTCAGCGCGCCAAGGGCGAGACGGCCAGCGTGTTCCTGCCCAGCGTGCCGGTCCTGTTGGGCCTGGCCAGCGAGCTGGAGCAGCAGCGCGACCACGTGCTGGGCAAGCCGCACCGGGAGAAGGACGGCTGGGACGACGAGCTGCTGTCCCAGGCCAACCAGGTCAAGGACGAGCCGGGCGAGGAGGAGAAGGCGTTCACCGCGCTGGGCGCCTCCGCCGAACTCGACCAGGTGATCTACGACGGCTCCTCGTTCGGCACGGCCGCGTTCGCGGGCAGCGACGAGGAGCAGGAGTACCTCGGTCTGCCGGGGCTGCTGGAGCCGGACCAGGTGCGCGCGCTGCTGCGCCAGCGGCAGGAGAAGCAGCTGGTCGACGCCAGCAAACGGCAGGTCGCCGCACCGCCGCCGCCCGCGCAGACGCGCCCGGCGAGCGTGCAGGAACGGCTGGCGCAGCTGCGCAAGGAGCTCAACACCCTGGTGGCGATGCACCACCACCGCACCAAGAAGCCGCACGGCAAGATCCACAACCAGCTGCGCGAGTACTGCGGTGGCCCGCCGACCGCGATGGCCAGCATCGAACAGCTCGAGGAGCGGATCGCCACGCTGCGCTCGTGGTGACTTCACGTGACGAAGTGCGGCATTAGGCGTAGACAGATGACCGTTCGGTTACCTCGTCGTTAGCGCATCGTGCCTTCTTTACCGGTCAAGTGTGCTTCCGGTCACCGCCTGTCCCGGCATACGTTGTGCGCCACAACATTTTCGCTCCTGCGTGAAAGGGATGGCGGATGCGCAGCAAGAGCCTCGCTCTCATCGCCGTTGGCACCGGCCTCGCCGTGGCCATGACGGCATGTGGCGCCAACACGTCCACCGGTGGCAACACCGCGGACACCAACACGAACAGCGGCTCGGGCGGCGCGAAGGTGGGCGTCATCCTCCCCGAGACCGCCAGCTCCGCGCGCTGGGAAGGCTTCGACAAGCCGCTCCTGGAGAAGGCGCTCAAGGCCGAAGGACTCGACCCCGATATCCAGAACGCCCAGGGTGACGTGCAGAAGTTCTCCACGCTCGCCGACGGCATGATCAACGCCGGCGTCAAGGTGCTGATCATCGCCACGCCGAACAGCGAGATCGGCGCGACGGTCGCCAGGAAGGCCGAGGCCTCGGGCATCGCGGTCATCGACTACGACCGGCTGAACCTGGGCGGCAGCTCGAAGTACTACGTCTCGTTCGACAACGAGGCGGTCGGCGCACTGCAGGGCGAAGGCCTGGTCCAGGGCCTGGCCGCGCTCGCGCCGGGCAAGAAGCCCGCCGAGATCATCGAGATCGAGGGCGCCCCGACCGACAACAACGCCACCCTCTTCTACAACGGCCAGCAGAAGGTCCTGAAGCCCAAGTACGACTCGGGCGACCTCAAGCTGGTCCAGTCCCAGCCGATCGACAACTGGGACAACCAGAAGGGCGGCACCACCTTCGAGCAGATCCTGACCGGCAACGGCCAGAAGGTCGACGGCGTCGTCGCCGCCAACGACGGCCTCGCGGGCGCGGTCATCACCGTGCTGAAGAAGTACGGCCTGAACGGCAAGGTGCCGGTCACCGGCCAGGACGCCACCCC
Source organism: Saccharothrix deserti (assembly GCF_009769385.1). GTDB lineage: Bacteria > Actinomycetota > Actinomycetes > Mycobacteriales > Pseudonocardiaceae > Actinosynnema > Actinosynnema deserti. Next base: position 25,441 of record NZ_ML775960.1, on the reverse strand, counting down.
GGAGGGCCTGCAGGCCATCCTGCGCGGCGACCAGTTCATGACCGTGTTCAAGCCGATCAACGAGCAGGCCGAGGCCACCGCCAAGCTGGCCGCCGCGCTGGCCAAGAACGACACCGCGGCCGCCGACGCGCTCGCCTCGGGCGTCACCAAGGACACCAAGGCCAACCGCGACGTCAAGTCGGTGCTGCTGCCCGCGCAGCTGATCACCAAGGACAAGGTCAAGACCGTCGTGGACGCGGGCTTCGTCAAGGCCACCGAGATCTGCGGCGGCGACCTGGCCGCCGTCTGCACCGAGCTCGGCATCAAGTAGTCCAGCTCGCGTCGGGGCGGGGTGTGGGAGACGCACCCCGCCCCGACGCGCCCACCCGTGTGTGGGGAAAACCCGGGTTAGACGGAGGAAATCCAGTGAGCGAGCCGATCCTCGAACTGCGCGGCATCAACAAGAGTTTCGGTCCCGTGCACGTCCTGCACGACATCGACTTCGACGTGCACCCCGGCCAGGTCACCGCCCTCGTCGGCGACAACGGCGCGGGCAAGTCGACGTTGGTCAAGTGCATCGCGGGCATCCACCCGACCGACTCCGGTCAGGTCCTGTTCAACGGCGAGGAAGTGCACATCCACGGCCCCCGCGACGCCGCGCACCTGGGCATCGAGGTCGTGTACCAGGACCTCGCGCTGTGCGACAACCTCGACATCGTGCAGAACATGTTCCTGGGCCGGGAACGCGGCAAGCTGGGGCTGCTCGACGAGGCGGACATGGAGCAGGCCGCCCGCAAGACCCTGACCTCGCTGTCGGTGCGCACGGTCAAGTCGGTGCGCACGCAGGTCGCGTCGCTGTCCGGCGGCCAGCGGCAGACCGTGGCGATCGCCAAGGCCGTGCTGTGGAACAGCAAGGTCGTGCTGCTGGACGAGCCGACCGCGGCGCTGGGCGTCGCCCAGACCCGCCAGGTCCTCGACCTGGTGCGCAGGCTCGCCGAGCAGGGCCTCGGCGTCGTGCTGATCAGCCACAACATGAACGACGTGTTCGAGGTCGCGGACCGCATCGCGTGCCTCTACCTGGGCCGGATGGCCGCCGAGGTGAACACCAAGGACGTCACGCACGGCCAGGTGGTCGAGCTGATCACCGCCGGTCGCTCCGGGGACCTGGGCATCGCCCGGCCCGAGACCGCCACCATCTGATGTCGCCGCGCCAAGCTCCCCACGACGAGGAACGCAGCATGACCAACACCACCAGCGAGACGTCCCCGAAGGACTCACCTCAGGGCGCCGCGATCTCCGACTTCGGCATCGACACCACTTCCCAGTCCACCGGCGAGGCGATGCGCGATTACGTCGCCCGCCTGCGCGGTGGCGAATTGGGCTCCCTGCCCGCGATCCTCGGCCTGGTCGTGCTGCTGATCGTGTTCAGCTCGCTGGCCGACACGTTCATGACGCTGGGCAACATCGCCAACCTCCTCGCGCAGGGCGCGAGCGTCGTCATCATCGCCATGGGCCTGGTCTTCGTGCTGCTCCTGGGCGAGATCGACCTGTCCGCCGGCACCGCGTCCGGCGTCTGCGCCTCGGTGATGGCGCTGCACCTGGTCAGGGGCGGCAACCTGCTCGGCGGTATGGGCGACACCGTCTTCTACCTGTTCTGCGGCCTGCTGCTGCTGGCCGCCGTGCTCGCCGCGCTGATGCGGATCTGGGCGGGCACGGCGTTGTCCCTCGTGGCGCTGGGCATCGCCGCGTTCGGCGTCCCGGCCAACCCGTGGATCGAGATGCTGCTGGCCGTCTGCGTCGGCACCGCCATCGGCTGCATCACCGGCTTCATGGTCGCCCGCGTCGGCATCCCGTCGTTCGTGGTGACCCTGGCGCTGTTCCTGGCCTGGGGCGGCGTGGTGCTGCAGCTCATCGGCCAGGGCGGCACGCTCGGCCTGAACAACGACACGCTGTTCAACGTCGCCAACGGCAACCTGAGCACCGCGGGCTCGTGGATCCTGTTCGTGCTGGCCGCGGGCGGTTACGCGGCGGTCGTGCTCGGCCGCCACTTCAGCCGGCTGCGCCGCGGCCTGGTCGCGTCGCCCACCCCGATGGTGCTGGCCAAGGTCGGCGCGGTCGTGCTGCTGGCCGCTGCGGCCACCTACGCGTTGACGCTGAACCGCTCGGTGAGCGACCTCGTGGTGATCACCGGCGTGCCGTTCGTGGTGCCGATCGTGCTGGTGTTGCTGGTCATCGGCACGTTCGTGCTCGAACGCACCCGCTACGGCCGGCACGTCTACGCGGTCGGCGGCAACCAGGAAGCCGCCCGCCGCGCCGGTATCAACGTGGCGCAGATCCGGATGAGCGTGTTCGTGATCGCCTCCTCGGCGGCGGCCATCGGCGCGATCGTCTACTCGTCGAAGGTCGGCTCGGTCGACCCGAACGCCGGTGGCGGCAACACGCTGCTGATGGCGGTCGGCGCGGCCGTCATCGGCGGCACGTCGCTGTTCGGCGGCAAGGGCAGGCTGCGCGACGCGGTCATCGGTGGCGCGGTGCTCGCGATCATCCAGAACGGCATGGGCCTGCTCAAGCAGCCCGCCGCGGTGGTGTTCATCGTGACCGGCCTCGTGCTGCTGCTGGCCGCGAGCGTCGACGCGCTGTCCCGCCGCCGGGCGGCGTCCGCCGTCCGCTGACGTGAGCACACCGACCGCGGGAGCCCGACCCGACGAAGTCCGCAGGCACAACCGCACGGCGCTGCTGCGCCGACTGCACGTGGACGGGCCGTCCACCAGGGCGTCGCTGGCGGCTGAGCTGGGCCTCAACCGCAGCACTATCAAGGCCCTGGTGGACGGCCTGGCCGAGTCCGGGGTGGTGGCCGAACGCGTGCCGGCGCAGCGCTCCGGCGCCGGCCGCCCGTCCCTGCTCGTGCTGCCGCAGCCGCACGCCGCCGTGGTGATGGCCATCGACATCCGCGTCGAGCAGGTGGCGATGGCCATGGTCGGCCTCGGCGGCGACATCCTCGGCCGGGACTCGTGGAACCTGCACCACCGGTCCCGCGACCCCGGCGAGGTGATCACGCACGTCGCCGACTCGGCGAAGCTGCTCGCCGACGAACTCGACGTGCAGGCGGTCGGTGTCGGCGTCTCCGTGCCCGGCGTGGTCCGGCGGGCTGACGGTTTGGTGCACGAGGCGCCCAACCTGCACTGGACCGACGTGGCGCTGGGCGAACGGCTGTCGTCGGTGCTGAAGGTGCCCGTCCAGGTCGGCAACGACGCCGAGCTGGGCGCCCTGGCGGAACACGTGCGCGGCGCGGCGCGCGACTCGTCCGACATGGTCTACATCTCCGCCGACGTCGGCATCGGCGGCGGCGTGATCTCCAGCGGACAGCCACTGCGCGGCACCGGCGGCTACGTGGGTGAACTGGGGCACATGGTCGTGCGCCCAGGCGGCCGGCGCTGCTACTGCGGCTGCCAGGGCTGCTGGGAGACGGAGGTGGGCGAGGCCGCCCTGTGCCGAGCCCTGGCCATCCCCGAGGACTCGCCGCGCGGCACGGTGGTCGCGGAGCTGCGCTCGCTGGCGGCGGGGTCGCCGGACAGCGTCTCGCACCGGCTGGGGGAGTTCACCGAGTGGCTGGCCATGGGGCTCGTCACGGTGGTCAACATGCTCGGGCCCGAGCTGGTGGTGCTGGGAGACCTGTTCACCGCACTGCCGGAGAGCATGGTCGACGAGCTGCGGCGCATCGTGCAGAAGCGCTCACTGGTGTCCCGTGCGGTCGGCGGCACCCGCATCATCTCGTCGCCCCTGGGGCGTGACGCGAAGCTCATCGGCGCCGCTGAGCTGGCCTTCGAACCCGTGCTGGGCGAGGTCTGATCGTTCCTTCCGCCCACTACGCGAGGTTGTGCCGGTCTGCACGCCCTGGTTGTCGTGCACGTCGATGCGGTACTTGCCGGCGCTCGCATCCTCGGGGGCGGTCGGCTCCTCGTCGCTCCCACCCCGGCGCAATGCCCGGCGCGTCAGCGACTTCAAGCCCTGATTGTCGCCGCCGGTATCGAAGACATCCCGCCAGTTGATACGGGCAATACGCCCGCACGCACCCAAACAGCCCATCGAAAAGGAGGGGGGCGGGGATCCTCTCGGATCCCCGCCCCGGACGGCTAGGGTGCTACGAGCCCGTCAGGGCTCGTGGTGTTCAGCCCTGCTGCAATTCCGCAGCGAGTTCACGCAGCTTGGTGCTGTGCTCACGGGCGTGGTGCCCGCAGAACAGCAACTCGCCCCCGGAGGGGAGCACGGCGCGAACCTGGGCAGCAGCCCCGCAGCGGTCGCAGCGGTCGGCAGCGGTCAACGCGGGGCGGGTGAGCGTCGTAGTCATGGAAATCTCCCTCCGTCCCGGCACCGGGGATCGGTGCCCTCACACCTAGCTGCGACCACCTCGCATCTGGCGGGTGCGCCGTGTTCGCTGCTTCCACTCTTGCAGACGCACGGGCGGAAGTCAGTGTTCCCGCGGTCGTGGCGACCCGCGTCACTCATCATTTACCCGGCGCCGGGGTGGCCCGAACCTGGGATTTCCACCGGATCGATCCGCCTCTGATCACGTTCCGCTGTCGTGGCAACGGTTACATGACCTGCGAATACGGCGTTGGACGCACATCCGCTGCTCCAAAAGGTGGGCACCGGGGGACCTTTACTGTGACCGGTAACACTTTGGTCAGCTGAGAGCGAACACGGCCCCCGGTTCCACCATTCGGACGCCGAATCGTCCGGTTCACGACCCGTTCGACAACCCGTCAGATGGTGACGCGACGTCCGTCGAACCGCGTCAGACCGAACGACGCGTCCTCGTGGTTGACCCGCACGTGGTCCCGCAGCACCCCGATACCGACCTGCTCGCCCAGCAGGACGGCCTCGGTGAAGTCGGTCCGCCAGTGCACGCCCCCCATGTTGCGACCGGTCGCGACGTTCGCCGCCACCTTGTCCAGCTCGCCGCCCACGGTGAGCGCCTCACCGCCCTTGTAGGGCTTCAGTGCCGTCCCGTCGGCGTTGGGCACCACCGGGTCGGGCAGCACCCACGACTCGTCGAACCACGCCTTCAACACCGTCACGCAGGCCCCCGCGACGGTCGCGTGACCCGAACCGTAGGCCGGGTGCGTCGGCGAACCCTCCGGGAACGCCTGCGGCAGCAGGTACGACCCGTGCTTCTCGTGGGCGAGCTTGACCGCCTCCGAGTCCAGCACCTCGCGGTCGATCATGTCGTAGTCCCGCAGCCCGGACAGGTGCGCGTGGACCCGCCCGCCGAACGCCTCCGGCCGCAGCCTGCGGTGCACGAACCACTTCTGGAACCACACCGCCTTCAACGCCCTGGTCGCCACCTCGGTCACCAGCGACAGCAGGTGCGGGCCGCCGTAGGTGCCGAAGCCGATCTGGTTCGCCGAGTGCTCGTACGGGTTGCCGGTGTCGACCGGCGCGCCCAGGTCGAGCAGGATCAGCGCGGCGTTGAGGTACGCCTCGTACAACGCGTCGAAGTGCACGTAATTGGCCAGGTCACGGCCGTTGCGCAGGTACCGGCGGTGCACTTGGTCCCGCTCGATGCCCGGCACCGCGGCGCCTTCCTGCACCGCCCGCCACGCCTTGAAGTCGGTCAGGAAGTCGCAGTCCGGCTGCACGGTGTCGTGCAGCTGCGGGATGCGCAGCGTGCCGTACTGGATGTCCCGCAGCAGGAACTGCGACACGAACGGCCCGCGCAGGTCGCCCCGCGTGTCACCGCGGAAGATCGTGGCGGGCGTGACCCGGCCGCCGACCTTCGGCGCCCGGTAGTCGCTCAACCGGGACAGCTCCTCCGCCGCCTGCGCGATCAGCGGGTTGTCGCCGTACTCGGTGAACGGCACGTCCCTGGTCAGCGCCATCCAGTACAGCTCGACCGCCTCGGCCGAGTTGCGCGCGCTGTCGATGCGCGGCGCGGGCGGCATGGCCAGCGACTGGGCGTCCGGGCCTTCGAGGTCGAACGCCAGACCGGACTGCGGGTTGGTGAGCCTGAGCCCCCGCCCGAGCGGGATGCGCTCGAAGTCCTCGGGCCGCCCGGTGGCCAGAGCCCGCAGCAGCGTGTTGTACGCCTCGGGACGGACCTCGCCGAACTTGTCGTGCGGCAGACCCTTGCTGTAGTTGGCGACGTACGGGTAGTCGCCCTCCTCGCCGTTGTTGGCGTGCTCCGGCCACGGCTGCCGGTCCAACGCGTCGGCCGCGGCCAGGCGCGAAAGGCGTGCTTCAGTGCGACGTTCACTCATGAGCTCCCCCTTGCGGTGGCGCGTCCCCTGTGCCGCCCCCCGGCGGCTGCGCCTCTTCCAGGAGAACACGCAGAGTGAGCTCTGGCATCATCCAATCGGGTGGACGATCGAGTGCAAGAGCAAGGGCCCCTCGGCCGAACAGCCGAGGGGCCCTTGCTCTTGGTGATCTTCAGCCTGGGTATCAGTCCAGGTAGTCGCGCAGCACCTGCGAACGCGACGGGTGCCGCAGCTTCGACATGGTCTTCGACTCGATCTGCCGGATCCGCTCCCGCGTCACGCCGTAGACCTGGCCGATCTCGTCCAGCGTGCGCGGCTGGCCGTCGGTGAGGCCGAACCGCAGCCGCACCACACCCGCCTCGCGCTCGGACAACGTCGCCAGCACCGACTGCAGCTGGTCCTGCAGCAGCGTGAACGACACCGCGTCCACCGCCACCACGGCCTCGGAGTCCTCGATGAAGTCACCGAGCTGGCTGTCGCCCTCGTCGCCGATCGTCTGGTCCAGCGAAATGGGCTCCCGGGCGTACTGCTGGATCTCCAGCACCTTCTCCGGGGTGATGTCCATTTCCTTGGCCAACTCCTCCGGGGTGGGCTCGCGGCCCAGGTCCTGGAGCAGTTCGCGCTGGATGCGGCCCAGCTTGTTGATGACCTCGACCATGTGCACCGGGATGCGGATGGTGCGGGCCTGGTCGGCCATCGCGCGGGTGATCGCCTGGCGGATCCACCACGTCGCGTACGTGGAGAACTTGTAGCCCTTGGTGTAGTCGAACTTCTCCACCGCGCGGATCAGACCGAGGTTGCCCTCCTGGATCAGGTCCAGGAACGCCATGCCACGACCGGTGTAGCGCTTGGCCAACGACACCACCAGGCGGAGGTTCGCCTCCAGCAGGTGGTTCTTGGCCCGTTCACCGTCCCGCACGATCCACCGCAGGTCGCGGCGCAGCTGCGGGGTCAGCTTCTCCTGCTCGTCCTCGGCACGGCGCACCCGCTCCGCGGCGTAGAGGCCGGCCTCGATGCGCTTGGCGAGTTCGACCTCCTCCTCCGCGTTGAGGAGCGCGACCTTGCCGATCTGCTTCAGGTATGCCCGGACCGAGTCGGCCGAGGCGGTCAGTTCGGCGTCCTTGCGGGCCTGCCGCAGGGCCTCCGACTCCTCCTCGTCCCAGACGAAGTCGCCTTCGCCGGGTTTCGCCGTCTCTTCCTCGGCGGGCTCCTCCTCGACCGGCTCGTCGATCAGTTCGACGTCGTCGACCAGGTCTTCGGCATCCGGAGCACCCTCGAGGTCCTCGGGCTCGTCGCCTTCCTTCTTCACCTTGCCAGGCGCGGCAGTGGCGGCCTTGGCGGCCGTCTTGCGCGGCGCCCGCGTGGCCGTCTTCCCCGCCGCGGCGGTCTTCGCCACCGGCTTCTTGGCCGGGGCCTTCCTCGCCGAGGTGGCCTTGGGCGTCTCCTCGGCGTCAGCCTTAGCTGCCTGAGTCGTCTTCGCGGCTGCCACGTACGCCCTTTCGCGACTGTCGATCAAGGCAAACCGAAGGGCGCGAACTTCGGTCGCCGGAGTACGGGGGATCCCCCGCCGGATCGTTCGTCAGCGGGGCACCGTTCCATTGTAACGACGAGAATCGCGTGCCGTTGCGCCCCGGCGTCCTCGGAAGTGGGCCGGCACGCGTTCTCGCAGGTGGGAGGACTGCGAAATCAGTGCCGGAGACCCTGCGCGGCGGCCACCGCGGCGCCCACGATGCCCGCGTCGTTCTTCAGCGCGGCGGCCACCACCTCGGTGCGCACCTCCAGCAGCGGGAGCCACTTCTCCGCCTTCTTGCTGACCCCGCCGCCCGCGATGACCAGGTCCGGCCAGATCAGGTTCTCCAGCACGCCGATGTACCGGGAGACGCGCGGCGCCCACTCGGCCCAGGTGAGGCCCTTGTCCTCCTTCACCGAGGCCGCCGCGCGCTTCTCCGCGTCGTGGCCGTCGACCTCGAGGTGGCCGAACTCGGTGTTCGGGACGAGCTCGCCGTCCAGGAACAGGGCGCTGCCGATGCCGGTGCCGAACGTCAGCAGGACCACCAGGCCGTCCCGGCCGGCGCCGGAGCCGAACCGCATCTCGGCGATACCGGCGGCGTCGGCGTCGTTGAGCACGACGATCTGCTCCTTCGGCCGGCCGAGGCGCTCGGCGAACAGCCCGGCGGCGTCCGTGCCGATCCACGCCTTGTCCACGTTGGCGGCCGTGTGCGCGACGCCGTGCTTGACCACGCAGGGCAGAGTGATGCCCACGGGGCCGTCCCAGTTGAACTTCTGGACGATCTCGGCGACCACGTCGGCGACCGCGTCCGGCGTCGACGGCTGCGGCGTGACGATGCGCAGGCGTTCACCGTCCAGCGCACCCGCCTCCAGGTCGACGAGCCCGCCCTTGATGCCGGAACCGCCGATGTCAACGCCGAACCCGCGGGTCATGCCCATCCCCGTGGCCCTTCCTACTCGATTCAGTAACCGTGGCCGCAGACATTAGCCTGCAGTTCTCCGATAGTCCCGTGAGAGTGACACAGGAGGAACAGTTGCGTTTCGATCCGCGCTCATTGGTGGACGTCGCCGTGCTCGTGGCCCGCGAGGCGGGCGAGCTGGCCGTCACCGTGCGCGAAGCCGCCGTGACCGATGTCGACACCAAGAGCAGTGCTACCGATGTGGTGACCGCGGGCGACCGCGCGTCCGAACAGCTGGTCCGGCGGCGGCTCGCCGAGCTGCGGCCCGGTGAGCCGGTGATCGGGGAGGAGGAAGGTGGAACGGCCGCCGTCGAGGGGCTGACCTGGGTCGTCGACCCGATCGACGGCACGGTGAACTACCTGTACGGGATCCCGCACTACGCCGTGTCGATCGCCGCCCAGATCGACGGCGCGTCGGTGGCCGGCGCGATCGTGGAGCCGGTCAGCGGCCGGGTGTGGACGGCGGCGCGGGGCGGTGGGGCGTGGCTGGACGGGCGGCGGCTCGCGGTCTCGGACGCCACCCGGTTGGACCTGTCACTCCTGGGCTACGGCTTCGCCTACCGGGCGGAGCGGCGGCAGCGCCAGGCGGACGCGTGGGCCGGTCTGGCGACGAAGGTGCGGGACATGCGGCGGGCCGGTGCGGCGTCGTTGGACCTGTGCGCCGTGGCGGCCGGGCGGCTGGACGCCTACGCCGAGCACGCCCTGGGCCGGTGGGACTGGGCGGCGGGGGCGTTGCTGGCCCGTGAGGCCGGTGCGGTCGTCCACCTTCCGGGTGAAGCTCCGGAACTGGGTGCGGACGCCACGTTCGCCGCGGCGCCCGGCATCGCCGACGCCCTGTTCGCCGCCCTGGTGGAGTCCGGCTTCGGCAAGGTCTGACCCTGGAAGGTCCGACCCTGCCGCACGTCTCGCGACGTCAGTGCCGACTCGCGGCGTGCCGGACAGCCGGGCCGATCAGCCGGGCCGGTCAGCACTGGACGTCGCGGGCGCCTGCGAGCTGGTCGGCGTTCAGCGACGGCGGTGCGGAACCCTCGGCCGCCTGGCCGCCCTGCTGCTCCGGCTGCTGCGCCGCCCACGCCGTCAACTGGTCGAGGACCTTGCGGGCGTCGCTGTTCGGCTTCACCTCGCCGAACTTCTGGCCGATCGCCAGGTCCACCGTCGCGTCCTGCCGCTCGTCGCGCACCAGCTCCAGGCACGGCTCGATCAGGCTCAACGTCCGCGCCGCACCCGCACCGGGCGCCCCGAACCGGATCTGACCGCGACAGGTCATGTCCTGCGCCGGGTACACCGGGTCGTTGCCCGGCTCGGCCGCCTGCTTCAACCCCAGCTCGGTCAACGTCGTCGCGACGAACCGGGCCTGGTTGCGCTGCGTGCTCGCGTTGAACACCCGGAACTGCACGTCGGCAGGCGGCACCGGATCGGTCCGGTCCAGCGCGTCGTGCTCCAGCACCGTGCCCAGCGCGGGCGGCGGCTCCGCCGGTGCCGGCGCGCCGGCCGAGGACGAAGTCACCCCGCCGGGCGGATTGCACCTGATCGCCGCGTCCACGTCGCCCGCGTCGGACAGCACGCGGTTCCACACCACCACCGCGGTCACGGCGAGCACCAGGAACAGGACGAGCGCCGGCACCGGCCGCCGCTTTCGGTACCGCGACGACCCGCTGCTACCCGAACCGGGTCCCACGTCCGTCGACCTCCCCTGGGCCAGTGTTGTTGGTGATCAGGCTATGCCGCGTCCCGCCGTCCCGCGTCTCGGGCGGGGTGTAGCGGGGCGCAATCACCCGGTCGCGGACGGTCAACGGCCCCGTCGGGCGTCGCGGCACTCGATCACCGGATGGGCGACGCCCCTCCAAAGCCTATCGGGCCAGCGTGCGAAGGGCCTCTCACCCGTCTGCTCAATTAGGGGGAACCCGCTGCGCGACCCCCCGATCAATGAGCTACCCTCTCGGCGCTCCGCGCACCGCCGGACACCGGAAAGCGTCGACGAACAGGGGGTTGGCGCCCGGCCGCGAGAGCGAGACCTCCGTCACTGGGGACGGAGGGCACAAACAGGGGCGCTGGTGCGTTAACCAGCGACACGAAGAGTATCTCCGTTGACCGCAGGGGTGAAAGAAGTATGGCGACCGACTACGACGCACCGCGTCGCAGCGAGGCAGACGAACTCGCTGAGGACTCCCTCGAGGAGCTGAAGGCGCGGCGCAATGAAACGCAGTCCGGGGTCGTCGACATCGACGAGGACGCGACCGCCGAGAACTTCGAGCTGCCGGGCGCCGACCTGTCCGGTGAGGAGCTCACGTTCAAGGTCCTGCCGAAGCAGGCGGACGAGTTCACGTGCTCGAAGTGCTTCCTGGTGCACCACCGCAGCAGGCTGGCCGAGGAAGTCAACGGCCAGTACATCTGCCGCGACTGCGCCTGAGGCACCTCCGGGCACGACCCGCTCGAAACCGACCGACCGAGCAACAAACACCTACGACCAGATCTGGGCGCTCACCCCCACCGCCGGGGTGGCGCCCAGTCCCCGTCGACCCGGCCCGGCGGGAGTTCACCGATCGCGCAGCAGGGCCGCCAGCTTCTCCGCCGAACGCACGCTGAACAGCCAGTACGGCGTCGGGTCCGCCGGGTCGTCCAACGCGACCCGCACCATCGGCCCGATCCACCCGCGGTGCGTGACGTACGCCATCGGGTCCAGGTTCGGCCCCATCGCCTTCCGCTTGCTCTTCGCGTCGAACACCTCGACCTCGCCGAGCAGGTCCAGCGGCACGTGCGCCGAGCCGACCCGCAGCTCGCCGCCGGACACCTCGACCTTCACCGAACCCAGCCGCACCAGCAGCAGCACCGCCAGCGGCACGGTGATCAGGTACGGCAGCCACGAACGGACGCCCGGGAACCCCATGTGGATCTCGGCGGCCAGCAGCACGGCCGCGGCCAGCGGCAACGGCCAACCCCACCAGGGGACGTACAACCGCTCGCGGAACACGATCGGGGCGGTCACAGCAGTCTCGCTCACGCCACCAGGGTAGTCTCGCGCGCCGTGCCCAGCGTCGAGGTCCTGTTGTCCCGGCTCGATCCTGCCGTCCCGCTCCCGGCCTACGCCCGACCGGGTGATGCCGGCGCGGACCTGGTGACCACCACCGACGTGGTGATCGAACCCGGTGAACGCGCGGTGGTCGGCACGGGGATCGCGATCGCACTGCCCGAGGGGTACGCGGGATTCGTGCACCCGCGTTCCGGTCTGGCCGCGCGCGTCGGCCTGAGCGTGGTCAACGCACCGGGCACGATCGACGCGGGCTACCGGGGAGAGATCAAGGTGTGCCTGGTGAACCACGACCTGCGCGAGGCCGTCGTGCTCACGCGCGGTGACCGGATCGCCCAGCTCGTGGTGCAGAAGGTGGAGCACGCGGTGTTCCGCGAAGTCGACGAGCTGCCCGACTCCGCGCGGGGTGCGGGCGGCTACGGCTCTACAGGCGGGCACGACGTGCTCGCCCGGACGGAGGGGTGAAGGCGATGTTCGGAAAGCGCCGCAAGCGCGGTAGGCACTCCGCGAACCGGGGGACGGCGCAACCGGAGGTCGAGTTCGACGGCGTCGAGTCGGCCGAGGACGGCCCGTTCGACGAGTCGCAGGCCCCGAACGACGGCTTGAACCGGCTGGACCTGGGTTCGATCCGGCTTCCCGTGCCCGAGGGCGCGCAGTTGCAGGTGGAGATGGACCCGGCGGGCTCGGTCCGGGCGGTGCACCTGTTGACGACGGTCGGCCAGCTCACCGTCAGCGCGTTCGCCGCGCCGAAGTCCGACCGGCTGTGGCCGGAGGTCAGCGGCGAGATGATCGCCCAGTTCAAGTCCGACGGCTTCCGGATCATCCGGGAGAACGGCGACTGGGGCGAGGAGATCCTCGCCCGCAACAACGAGGTGCACCTCCGGGTGGTCGGCGTGGACGGCCCCCGGTGGATGCTGCGCGGCATCGCGGCGGCGCCGACGGAGGAGCAGAGCGTCCGGGCGACCGACGCCCTGTACGCGCTGATGCGGGACACGATCGTGGTGCGCGGCGAGCAGGCGATGCCGGTGCGGACCCCGTTGCCGATCGAGCTGCCCGAGGCGATCGCCCGGCACATCCAGGCTCAGCAGGAGAGCTGACCCGGCGCGACCGCCGACCTCGACACCGACTCCGACGACCTCGGCGCCGGCGCTGACGCGTCGAGGTACGCGGCGAGCGCGGCGCGGCCCAGGGACTCCCGGTCCGCGCCCAACGCCGCCAACGTCGTCGTGCGCAGAGCGGCACGGGGGAGCGCCCCGACCCACGTCCGGGCGACCTCCAACGGGTGAACGGGGTCGTCGGTGCACGCGGCGACCCCCACCGGCGCCGTCAGCCCGCCCAACTCGGCCAACGTCGGCGAGGTCGTCCCCGCCGCCTCCCGCAGCACCGCCGCCAGCCGCGTCCCGTACCGGGGCCACGCCCGGCGCAGCTCGGCGCCGAGCCACCCGTCGACCCCGTCCAGCGCGGCCTCGACGCCCGCCGACTCCACCACCGAGGCACTGGCCGACGCCGCCAAGGCCGCGGGCGCGCCGTCAGCGGGCCCGTGCCACGCCGGCAACGCCACCAGCACCCCCGCGCACCGCTCGGGGTGCCTTACCGCCCACGTCGCCGCCACGTGCGCGCCCAGTGACACCCCGCCCACGATCAGTGGCGTCCCGTCCCAGGCGGTGTCCAACGCCTCGAAGTGCTCCCGGACACCTCGTGACGCGGGCGCGACGAGGGTGAAACCGGCCTCGGCCAGCGGGCGTGCGAACGCCGAGGACACGAACACCTCGTCGGACGCGGTGCCCGGCAGCAGAACGGCGCGTGGCTGTCTCATGTCGCCAGATCCTCCCCCAGTCGGATACCCGGTTGGGTGTACCCGGTTACGCTGGCTGTTGGACGGGCTTCGTCGTCGAGGCCCCGCGCATTCCAGGAGTCGGGGATGACTGGTACTGGGGGTGGCTACTGGCGCCGCCTCGTGCGTCGGCTGACCACCGACGTGAGCGAGTTGGACGCCGACGACCTGTCCCGAAAAGCCGAGGCCGTCGGGGCCATCCGCGCGTGCGACTGCGAATCCGGCCAGGAGGTGACGGTGTTGGGACGGTTGCGCAGCGTCGAGCTGTGCCCCCGTGACGCCGCCGCCACGCTGGAGGCGGAGTTGTACGACGGCACCGAGGGCGTGACGCTGGTCTGGCTGGGCCGTCGCCGGATCGCGGGCATCGAGCCCGGCCGCACCATCAAGGCCAAGGGCCGGATCGCGGTGCGGGACGGTCGCAAGGTGCTCTACAACCCCTACTACGAGTTGCAGAACGCTTCATGACACAAGTGAACGAGTCCGAGAAGCAGCCCACGATGCTCGAACAGATGGGCGGCGTCAGCGGCCTGGTGTTCTCCTCGTTGCCAGTTGTGGTGTTCGTGCTGGTCAACGCCTTCGCCGGGCTCATGCCGGCGATCTGGAGCGCGTTGGCGTCGGCCGTGCTGATCGGCATCGTGCTGGCCATGCGCAAGGGCTCGGTGCAGCCGGCCGTCTCGGCGGTGTTCGGCGTCGGCATCGCCGCGTTCATCGCCTACCGGACCGGTGACGCCAAGGGCTTCTTCCTCTACGGCATCTGGCAGAGCCTCGTCTACGGCGGCGTGTTCCTGGTGTCGATCCTGGTCAGATGGCCTCTGGCGGGTGTGATCTGGTCGTTCCTCAACGGTCAGGGCACGGCGTGGCGGCGGGACAAGGCGAGTGTCCGCGACTACGACATCGCCACCCTCGTGTGGGCGCTGGTCTTCGGCGCCCGGTTCGTGGTGCAGCGCTGGCTGTACGACGAGGCGTCGGTCGGCTGGCTGGCGGCGGCGCGACTGGCGATGGGCTACCCGCTGATGGCGGTGGCGCTGGTCGTCACCGTGTGGGCGGTGCGCCGTTCGGACAAGCGCCTCAAGGCCACCCTCGCCCGCGAGGAGGAGGAGAACCGGGAAGCGGAGGAACGCCTCCGAGCCCAGGCCGAGGCCGAGGGCAGGCCGAACATCTACGACAAGGTGCTCGAAACCGCCACCGACGAGATCCTCGACGACGTCACCGACAAGATCCTCGACGACGCCGCCAACCCCCGCCCCCAGCCCGCGCGGGCCGACGAGCGGTAGCCGCACCACTACACGCGGAGCGCTTCACACGCCGAACGCTCCACGCCCAGAACGCTTCGCAGGGGTCCCCGCCAGGGGACCCCTGCTTTTATCCTGCCGGAGAGCACCGACGAAATCCGGGCGCTCGTCGTCGCCTGTGGACAACTCGGCAGAACGACCCCGCCTGTGGACAACCCGCCAGGCGTCAGCGTCAGTAGCCGAGCGCCGAGCGGATCTCGCGCTCCACGTCCGCCGCGGCCACGAACAGGAGTTCGTCCCCACCTTCGAGCGTGTCGTCGGGCGTCGGCACGATGACCCGGCCCCCGCGCAGGATCGTCACCAGAGCCGCGTCCCGCGGCAGCGCCAGCCCGTTCACCGGAGACCCGGCCAGCGGCGTGTCACCGGGCAGCGTGATCTCCACGAGGTTCGCCTGGCCCTGGCGCAGCGTCATCAGCCGCACCACGTCACCGACCGTCACCGCCTCCTCCACCAGGGCCGACAGGATGCGCGGCGTCGACACCGCGACGTCCACCCCCCACGACTCGGTGAACAGCCACTCGTTCGCCGGGTCGTTCACCCGGGCCACCACGCGCCGCACCGCGAACTCGGTCTTCGCCAGCAACGACACCACCAGGTTGACCTTGTCGTCACCGGTCGCCGCGATCACCACGTCGCACAGCTGCATCCCGGCGTCCTCCAAAGAGGACAGCTCGCACGCGTCGGCCTGCACCCACTCGGCCTGCTCCACGGTGTGCGGCTCGAACTGCGTCCGATCCCGTTCGATCAGCATCACCTGGTGCCCGTCGGACACCAACTCGGCCGCGATGGACCGGCCCACCGCACCGGCACCCGCAATCGCGATACGCACTCAGCTCTCCTCGGGCGCGTGAGCCGCAGCCGCGGCCACATCGGTCACGGTGCCGGACAGGGCGGCCACGTACACCTGGTCGTCGGCCTGCAGCACGGTCTTCGAATCGGGCAGCACACCGGTCCCGAACCGCATCACGAACGCCACCCGGCACCCGGTGGCCTCCTCCAGGTCGCGCACCGTGCGCCCCACCCAGTCCTCGTGCAGCTCCAGCGGCAGCACGGCCACGCTGCCCGACGGGTCGCGCCACACGGTCGCGGTGCCCTCCGGCAGCAGCATCCGCAGGAACCGGTCGGTGGACCACGGCACGGTCGCCACGGTCGGGATGCCCAGCCGCTCGTACACCGCCGCGCGCTTCTCGTCGTAGATCCGCGCGACCACCGCCTCCACCCCGAACGTCTCCCGTGCCACCCGCGCCGAGATGATGTTGGAGTTGTCGCCGCTGGACACGGCCGCGAACGCGCCCGCCCGCTCGATGCCGGCCTGGATCAGGACCTTCTGGTCGAAGCCGTTGCCCACGACCTGCTGCCCGTGGAAGTCGGGGCCGAGCCGGCGGAACGACTGAGCGTCCTTGTCGATCACCGCGACCTGGTGGTCCAGGCGTTCGAGAGCCTTGGCCAGGGAGGAGCCCACCCGGCCGCAGCCCATGATCACCACGTGCACGAAAGCCTCCTGAACGACGCCTACGGAGAACCTACCGTTCCTAATCGGTGAGCGAGAGTGGGTGTTGGCCCCGCGTCCCGGCACCGCGCGCATCCCGAACGGTGTCGGGTGCGCTGGTCGCCCGCGTTTTCTTGGTGGTCCCGTTTTCTTGGTGGTCCCTGTCCGGCGGCGTGCATCGTGTGCGCGTTCCGTGGTCCGTCGCCGGAGCGGGTGGCCGAGGGCGCGTCGTCCGATCGCGACCGCTGCCGCGTCGTGACGGGTCATGGCGCGATCCTCGCTGGTGAGGGGCTTGCGTCAGTGCTCGGCGCCCTACCTGCTGGTGCAGGCCCAACGTATCGAACACATGACGAACTCCCCGACGAACACGCGAACGACCACCTGTTCGAGCCGCCACACCAGACCGGCGACGCACATCACAAGCCACCCAGTGCTCACCTGACGACAACACTCGGCAGGTCACCACCCCTTACGCTTTCGACCCGTGTCCAAGCTCGCAACCGCGGCCAAGCGCCTCCTGGTCGGCAGGCCCTTCCGCAGCGATCGCCTAGCCCACACCTTGCTGCCCAAACGGATCGCCTTGCCGGTGTTCGCATCGGACGCGATGTCGAGCGTCGCGTACGCCCCCGAGGAGATCTTCCTCGTGCTGTCGGTGGCTGGTCTGTCGGCGTACACGCTGGCACCGTGGGTCGGCATCGTGGTCGTCATCGTGATGCTCACGGTGGTGGCGAGCTACCGGCAGAACGTGCACGCCTACCCCTCCGGGGGCGGCGACTACGAAGTCGCCACGGTCAACCTGGGTCGCAGAGCGGGCCTCACGGTGGCGAGCGCGTTGCTCGTCGACTACATCCTCACGGTCGCCGTCTCGATCGCCGCCGCCGCCGCCAACATCGGTTCGGCCATCCCGTTCGTCGCCACCCACAAGGTCGGCTTCGCGGTGGCCGCGATCGTCATCCTCACCGCGATCAACCTGCGCGGCATCCGCGAGTCCGGCAGCGCGTTCGCCATCCCGACCTACGCGTTCATGGCCGGCATCATGCTCATGATCGGCTACGGGCTGTTCCGCGGTTTCGTCCTCGGTGACGAGATGCGCGCGGAGAGCGCGGGCCTGGAACTGCGGGCCGAGGACGACCACCTGATGGGTCTGGCGTTCATGTTCCTCGTGCTGCGCGCGTTCTCCTCCGGCTGCGCCGCGCTGACCGGTGTGGAGGCGATCAGCAACGGCGTGCCGGCGTTCCGCAAGCCGAAGTCGCGCAACGCGGCCACCACGCTGTTCCTGATGGGCATGATCGCGGTCGTGATGCTGATGGGCCTGATCGTGCTGGCCCAGCTCACCGGCGTGAAGATGGCCGAGAACCCGGCGCACCAACTGGTCAACGCTCCCGAGGGCTACGAGCAGAAGACGATGGTCGCGCAGATCGCGGGCGCGGTGTTCGAGGGCTTCCCGGTCGGCTTCTTCTTCATCACCGGTGTCACCGCCCTGATCCTGGTGCTGGCGGCGAACACCGCGTTCAACGGCTTCCCGGTGCTCGGCTCGATCCTCGCCCAGGACCGCTACCTGCCCCGCCAGCTGCACACCCGCGGCGACCGGCTGGCGTTCAGCAACGGCATCGTGTTCCTCGCGGGCGCGGCGATCGTGCTGGTCATCGCGTTCGACGCGGAGGTGACCAAGCTCATCCAGCTCTACATCGTGGGTGTGTTCGTGTCCTTCACGATGAGCCAGACCGGCATGATCCGGCACTGGAACCGGCTGTTGGCCACCGAGGAGGACCCGGCGGCGCGCCGCCGGATGCGCCGGTCCCAGGCGATCAACACGTTCGGCCTGGTGATGACGGCCGCGGTGCTGATCGTCGTGCTGATCACCAAATTCCTCCACGGCGCGTGGATCGCCATCGCCGTGATGGCCGCCATCTACGCCCTGATGACCGCGATCCGCCGGCACTACGACCGGGTCGCCGAGGAACTGCGCCAGCAGGAGCGGCAGAAGCTGCTGCCCGCCCGCAACCACGCCATGGTGCTGGTGTCCAAACTGCACATGCCCACGCTGCGTGCCCTGTCGTACGCGAAGGCGACCCGGCCGGACATCCTCGAGGCGGTCACCGTGAACGTCGACGACGGGGACACCCGCCGCCTGGTGCGGGAATGGGAGAAGGAGAACTTCAAGGTGCCCCTGAAGGTGATCGAATCGCCCTACCGGGAGATCACCAGGCCGGTGCTGGACTACGTCAAACGGGTCCGCACGGACAACCCGCGGGACGTGGTGACGGTGTTCATCCCGGAGTACGTGGTCGGTCACTGGTGGGAGCAGTTCCTCCACAACCAGAGCGCGCTGCGGCTCAAGGGCAGGCTGCTGTTCCAGCCCGGCGTGATGGTGACGAGCGTGCCGTGGCAGCTGGCGTCATCCTCGAAGGTGACCGACAGGGACGTCCTCGCGCCCGGAGCCATCCGGCGCGGCCTGGACAAGCGCGGCCAAGAGGATCAGGGGAACGGCAAGTGACGGCGACCTGGAAGCAGCGGCTCATCGAGGTCGAGGTCGGCGCGGTGGCCCACGGTGGGCACTGCGTGGCCCGGTACGAGGGCCGCGTCGTGTTCGTCCGGCACGCGTTGCCGGGCGAACGGGTGGTCGTGCGGATCACCGAGGACACCGGCGGCTCGTTCTGCCGCGGTGACGCCGTCGAGGTGCTGGAGGCGTCCCCGGACCGCGTCCAGGCGCCGTGCCCGTACGCCGGGCCCGGCCTGTGCGGCGGCTGCGACTGGCAGCACGCGTCGTGGCAGGCCCAGCGCGAGCTGAAGGCCGCCGTGGTCAGCGAGCAGCTGCACCGGCTGGCCAAGCTCGACTGGGAGGTCATCGTCGAGGACCTGCCCGGCGGGCCGGAGGACTGGCGCACCCGGATGCGGATGGCCGTCGGCCCCGACGGCCGGGCCGGGTTCCGCGCCCACCGCAGCCACGAGGTCATCCCGGTGGACGACTGCGTCATCGCCGCGCCGGACGCGCTGAAGGGCGTCCTGGACCGCACGTGGCCGCCGAAGTCCGAGCTGGTCGTCACCCGGGACGCGGGCGCGCAGGTGCACCTGACCGAGATCGGCCCGCCGGTCGTGCGCCGCGGCCGTCCCGTGCCCGGACCGTCCCGGCGGCGTCGTGGCAGCGGCCCGGCCACCGAACTCGCCGCCGGCCGGGCGTGGAACCTCCGCGCCGACGGTTTCTGGCAGGTCCACCCGGCCGCCGCCGACACGTTCGCCGCCGTCGTCCGCGACTGGGCGGACTGCCAGCCCGGTGAACGCGCCTGGGACCTGTACGGCGGCGTGGGCCTGTTCGCGTCCGTGCTGGCCGAGCAGGTCGGCCCCTCCGGGTCCGTCGCCGTGGTCGAGTCGTCGTTCGGCGCGGTCGAGGACGGCAGGCGCAACCTGTCCGACCAGCCGCAGATCAGCTGGTACGCGGGCCGCACGGAGGCGGTGCTCGAGACACCCGGGTTCACCGACCTGCCGCCGGACGTCGTCGTGCTCGACCCGCCGCGCAAGGGCGCGGGCAAGGTCGTCGTCACCGCCATCGCCCGAAGCCGACCCGCTCGTGTGGTTTACGTCGCGTGCGACCCCGCCGCACTGGCCCGCGACATCGCCGCGTTCGCCCAGCACGGCTACGAGTTGACCCAGCTCAGGGCGTTCGACGCGTTCCCCATGACTCATCACGTCGAGTGCATCGCGCTGCTGAGGCCCGCTCGCTGAGCGGCATCTCAGTCCGTGGTCCGTAGACTGACCGGACGAATCGGGGTGTCCAACCACAGGGCGAGGTGGAGCGAGTGACGCTGCTGGAATCCGTGCACGGACCGGCGGATCTGAAACGGTTGGGGGCCGACGAGCTGGTGCGGCTCGCGGAGGAGATCCGGCGTTTCCTGGTCGACAAGGTCTCCCGGACCGGCGGGCACCTCGGGCCCAACCTCGGTGTCGTCGAGCTGACCATGGCCGTGCACCGGGTCTTCGACTCGCCGCACGACTCGGTCGTCTTCGACACCGGGCACCAGAGCTACGTGCACAAGATCCTCACCGGCCGGCGCGACGGCTTCGACACGCTGCGCCAGAAGGGCGGCCTGTCCGGCTACCCGTCGCGCGCGGAGAGCGAGCACGACGTCGAGGAGAACAGCCACGCCTCGACCGCGCTGTCCTACGCCGACGGCCTGGCCAAGGCCTACCAGCTCGGCGGCCAGCGGCGGCACGTCGTCGCGGTCGTCGGCGACGGCGCGCTGACCGGCGGCATGTGCTGGGAGGCGCTCAACAACATCGCCGCGGGCGCCGACCGCCCCGTGGTGATCGTGGTCAACGACAACGGCCGCTCCTACTCGCCCACCATCGGCGGCCTGGCCGACCACCTGTCGTCGCTGCGCCTCCAGCCCGGCTACGAACGCGCCCTGGAACGCGGCAAGAGCGCCCTGCAGGGCACCCCGTTCGTCGGCAAGCCCCTCTACGCGGCCCTGCACGCGGCCAAGCGCGGCATCAAGGACGCCCTCAGCCCGCAGGCCATGTTCGAAGACCTCGGCCTCAAGTACATCGGCCCGGTCGACGGCCACGACCACGCGGTGCTGGAGTCGGCGCTGCGGCGCGCCAAGTCGTTCGGCGGACCGGTCATCGTGCACACCGTCACCCGCAAGGGCAACGGCTTCGCGCCCGCCGAGAACCACGAGGCCGACCAGATGCACGCCACCGGCGTCATCGACCCCATCACCGGCGAGAACGTCGGCCCGTCCAAGCGCACCTGGACCCACGTGTTCGCGGACGAGATCGCCGTCCTGGGCGGAGAGCGGCCCGACCTGGTCGCCATCACCGCCGCCATGCGCGGCCCGACAGGGCTGGACAAGTTCGCCGGCCTCTACCCGGACCGCTGCTTCGACGTCGGCATCGCCGAACAGCACGCCATGACCTCCGCCGCGGGCCTCGCGATGGGCGGCATGCACCCGGTGGTGGCGATCTACGCGACGTTCCTCAACCGGGCGTTCGACCAGCTGCTGATGGACGTCGCCATGCACAAGCAGGGCGTCACCGTCGTGCTGGACCGCGCGGGCATCACCGGCCCCGACGGCGCCTCCCACCACGGCATGTGGGACCTGTCGATCTGCGGCCTCATCCCCGGCATCCACGTCGCCGCGCCCCGTGACGCCGCCTCGCTGCGCGAGGAGCTGCGCGAGGCCGTGCGGATCTCCGACGCGCCGACCGTGGTGCGCTACCCGAAGGCGTCGGTCGGACCCGACCTGCCCGCGCTGGAACGCGTCGGCAACGTCGACGTGCTGCACCGGTCCGGCGAGGACGTGCTGCTGGTGACCGTGGGCGCGTTCGGCGAGCTGGGCATGGCCGCCGCGCAACGGCTCGCCGACCAGGGCATCGGCGTGACCGTGATCGACCCGCGCTGGGTGTTCCCGGTGCCGGGTGAGCTGGTCGAGCTGGCCGCACGGCACCGACTCGTGGTGACCGTCGAGGACGGCGGCCGGCACGGCGGCTTCGGCTGGGCGCTCGCCGCGGCACTGCGCGACGCGTCGGTCGACGTCCCGCTGCGCGACCTCGCCATCCCGCAGGCGTTCCACGAGCACGGCGAGCGCGGCGAGGTGCTGGCCGAGATCGGCCTGACCGCACAGGACGTCGCACGGCACATCACCGAGTGGGCCGTGGCGGCGGAGCCCGCGGAAATGGGCGCGACGGTCGAGAAGTAAGCCGGATACCCTCCTCCACGCCCGGTCAGCGGCTCGGACGGCACTGCCTCACCGGGTACCGCGATCTCAGCCGGGCAAGCCTTTCGGTTAGGCGCGTCTGCGGAACGCGATGGGTTCGACTCCCACTGCCGCGACCCCGGCCGACCACGGGGCGTAGGGCCCTGCGAGCCACGTGCTCCCGCCCTCCGCCCCACGGCCGGGGTCGCGGTCCGCTACGGCTTGCGCGCTCTTGTGGGTGGAGGAGGACCGGTGAAGCACACGCTCATGCCGTGGGAACGCGGTGTCGTGTTCCGGCACGGCGAGCTGGTGGACGTCCTGGCTCCCGGCCGCCACCGCCTGCGCTGGCGTGACGTCGTGGACCGCGTCGACGTCCGCCCCCGCTCCCACACACCCGCGTGGCAGGACATCCCCACGTCCGACGGCGTCCTGATCCGCGTCACCCTGGTCGTGGTGTGGGCGGTCGCCGACCCGGCGATGTTCGTCCGGACCGTGGCCGAGCCCGAGGTGGAACTGCACCTGCTGGTCCAGGTCGCCCTCCGCACGGCCGTGCTCACACGCGCTCACGACGAGGTCGACCCGTCCCGCGAAGCCATCGGCGCCGAGACCCTGGCCGCCGTGGCCCCTCGCGCCGTGGCTTTCGGCATAGAGGTCCGCGAGGTAGCCGTTCGGGACGTGGTGATGCCCTCAGAGCTCCGCAAGGCCGCCCTGGCCGAACTGGTGGCCCGCTCAGAGGCCCGCGCGGCCCTGGAACGCGCCCGAGGCGAGACAGCGGCCTTCCGCTCCCTCCTCAACGCCGCCCGCCTGGCCGAAGCGCACCCGGCCCTCCTGGAACTGCGCGCCCTCCAATCGGCCACGACAGTCGTCGTCAACCGCCCCTCAACCCCCACATAACCCCGTGTGTCCTACGTCCAGAACGCGCGTGTCCTACGTTGGGAGCGCGTGTGTCCTACGTTCAGAACACCCGAGTTGAACGCTCAGGACACGTGGGTCGTCCCTGTCACGCACTCGGTCGCCGTCCACCCACCCCAGCCGGATCCTGGACAGCCCTCGCGCCCCAGCTCCGGAGTTATCCACACCCTGTCCCGCGGCGAGCCGATTCGTCGGTCCGCCGTGGTTGGGTATGTGCGAGGGGATCCCCGGCCGGGAGCACCCCTGCGACAGCACGCCGACAGCGTTCCGACAGCTTGACGCTAAGCGCGCTCTCAGGGATGTGTGGCACCTTTGTGGGGTGCGGATCCTGGTAGTCGAGGACGAGGTGCCGTTGGCCGACGCGATCGCGCGTGGCCTGCGGCGCGAAGGTATGGCCGTTGACGTCGCCTACGACGGCGAGACCGGCCACGAGAAGTCGACCGTGACCCGGTACGACGTGGTCGTGCTCGACCGCGATCTACCCGGCATGTCCGGCGACGAACTGTGCAAGGAGATCCTCAGCTCCGGCGCCCTGACCAGGGTCATGATGCTCACCGCGAGCGCCGGCATCGACGACCGCGTCGCGGGACTGTCCCTCGGCGCCGACGACTACCTGGCCAAACCGTTCGCGTTCCCCGAGCTGGTCGCCCGCGTCCGCGCCCTCGCCCGCCGCGCCACCCCGGCCACCCCGCCACTGCTCACCGCCCGCGACGTCGAACTCGACCCGGCCCGCCGCACGGTGCGCCGCGGCGGCCAGCCGGTCGAGCTGACCCGCAAGGAGTTCGGCGTGCTGGAGGTGCTGCTGGCCGCCAAGGGCTCGGTCGTCTCCAGCGAAGAACTGCTGGAACGCGTGTGGGACGAGAACGCCGACCCGTTCACCACCACCGTCCGCGTCACCGTCATGACGCTGCGCAAGAAGCTCGGCGAACCGGGCATCATCGACACGGTGGTCGGCTCGGGCTACCGCGTTCCTTCGGCAGGTTTCACCGAAGCAGGCCCACGCTGAACTCTGAGCTCGCCCGCAGGCGCGGACCCGGGCTGCGGACGCGGCTCACCCTCCTCGCGACCGGTCTGGTCGCGTTCGTCAGCGGCCTGCTGCTCCTGCTCGGCTGGCTGCTCGTCGGCCGGGTCATCGCCTCCTCACCCCGCTTCGCCGAGGGCAGCACCGTCGTGGTCGACGGGCGCGAGGTCGACGCCGGCGCGCTCGTGGACCTGCTCGGCGAACAAGCGCGGGACGACGTGCTGCGGTCCGGCTCGGTCGCGTTCCTCTGCGTGGTGGCGGCAGCCGCCCTGCTCGCGTGGACCATCACCGGCCGCGTGCTCCAACCCGTGCACGACGTCACCGACGCGGCCCGCCGCCTCTCCGCCGAATCGCTGGGGGAGCGGCTGCGCCTGGACGGCCCGCGTGACGAGGTCGCCGAACTGGCCGACACGTTCGACGAGATGCTCGACCGGTTGCAGGCGGCGTTCGAGTCGCAACGGCGGTTCGTCGCCAACGCCTCCCACGAGCTGCGCACACCGTTGGCCGTGGTCCGCACCGAACTGGACGTGACGCTCGCCGACCCGGACGCCGACGCCGAAGAACTGCGCCGCATGGCGGGTGTGGTGCGTGCCGCGACGGAACGGGCCGAGCAGCTGGTCAGTGCGTTGTTGCTGCTCGCGCGCACGGACGGGCTCGGGTTGGCGGTGCGTGAGCCGGTGGACCTGAACGCCGTGGTCGAGTCCGCGTGGAAGGCCGCACGGCCGGAGGCGGAGGACCGTCAGCTGCGGGTGTCGTTCGTGACCGCGCCGGCGCCCGCAGTCGGCGACCCGGCGCTGCTGGAGCGGATCGCGGGAAACCTGCTGGAGAACGCCGTGCGGCACAACGTGCCCGGTGGGTGGATCGAGGTGCGCACCGAAGGCGGCCCCGAGTGGACGTTGCTGCGGGTGTCGTCGTCCGGTCCTGTCATCGCACCGGACCGGGTGGACGAACTGTTCGAGCCGTTCCGCCGGGGTGGGACGGACCGGACCGCGCGCACCGGCACAGGGCTCGGGCTGTCCATCGTGAAGGCCGCCGTCGCAGCTCACGAGGGTCAGGTGCACGCCTCGGCGGTGCCCGGCGGAGGGCTGTCGGTGGCCGTGCACCTGCCGTCCGCACCGCACGGCAAACTCGCGTGAGTGGTCCCGATCACACATGATCCGGTTCGGGGGCGACCGCACGTGGTCCTACCTGCGAAGACAGGGCTCCTGACCCCCGATTTGTGTCTGCGTTGGGCGAGGTGTAACTTTCTCTCTGCCAGCGCGGAACGGGCCGGAGAGAGACCGGAACGGAGCGCGGCGAACATCAGCCCCAGATCGAATCACCAGAAGTGATGAGTGATGGTGTGCGCGTGTTCTTTGAGAACTCAACAGCGTGCCGAATAGCCAGTAAATTGTATGAACCTCGTCAAGAGGTTTTCCTTTGAGATTGTTACTGGACAACTGACATTATTGTCAGTGTTGTTCGGAGCGAT
>NZ_ML775959.1:388681-555798 GCF_009769385.1 Saccharothrix deserti | reverse complement strand
ACTACTTCAAGAACTCCCGTGACGTCCTCGGCACCTTCTACACCGACCAGGCCGGGTACTGGCAGGTCAGCGGCAACATCTTCGACAACGTGACCTGGTCCAGCCCCGACAGCGAGACCAACCCCGCAGGTCCGGACCCCAAGTCCACCACCACGGTCAACATCCCTTACAGCTACAAGCTCGACCAGACCAACTGCGTACCGAACATCGTGAGCCGGACGGCAGGCGCCAACACGGGCATGAAGGAGTCGGACGGCACCTGCTAGGTGACTGGTGTCGAAGCGGTCCTCGGGGGAATGACCCTTGACCCGCGAGGGCGGCTGCGCCTTCAGTCCATTATGGATCTGGCGTTGTCCGAGCGGGCCAAAAATTCACCCGCGTTGACGAGCCGTCAGCCACAGGTCGGCCCGGCGGCTTACTGTGGATTGCAGTGTCCGAATTAGACGCTGTCGATTGAAGACCTTGGCCGACGTCCCACAGCGAGGCCGCCGCCCATTGTGGACGACGACACCGGAAGATCGTCTGCGCTACGTTCCACGAGCCGGTCCTGCCGGCGAGTCGACGATCCGCTGTCCAGCGGAGCCCCACCCACACGTCGTCGCCGGTAGCCCCCCGTGCGGCCGGTAAGACCAGGCGGCGGCCCCGGCGACTCGTGAGATCAGCCTGCGTTCGCACCGGTCGTGCGAGCGGCGTTGTCGGCGGTGAAGGCGGCGAGCAACTGCAGGCCGTCGCTGGACGGGCTGCGGGCTTCGGCGGTCCAGACGATGATCTGCAGGTCGGGCTGGGCAGCCCAGGTGACCGCGTTCCAGTCGAGGGTGAGGTCGCCGACGACCGGGTGGTGCAGGTGTTTGGTGCCGGTGCCGCGGGTGGCCACCTCGTGGTCTGCCCACCATTGCCGGAATTGGGGGTGGTGGGCGGACAACTCGTCGACGAGGGCGGTGAGTCGGGGGTCGCCGGGGTTGGCGGCGTTGTGCCTGCGCATCTGGGCGATGGCCAGGCGGGTGACGCCTTCCCAGTCGGCGTAGAGGTCGCGCATCGCCGGGTCGGTGAACAGCAGCCGGATGTAGTACCGCTCGTCCGGGAGCTTGGAGAAGTCGGTGATCAGTGCGGCGCCCATGGTGTTCCACGCGACGACCTCGGTGCGGGGGCCGATGACGAAGGCGGGGTGTGGGCCATGTCGTCGAGCATCCGCTGCAGCTGGGGCTCGGCCTGGTAGCCGGCTGGACGGTGGTCTGGACGGTGGCTGTGCCGGCCGGCGAGTTCGTGGAGGTAGGCGCGCTGGTCCTGGTCCAGGCGCAGCACTTGGGACAGCGAGGCCAGGACGGAGGGGGATGCCTGGATACGGCCTTGTTCGAGGCGGGTGTAGTAGTCGGTGCTGATGGCGGCGAGCAGGGCGACCTCCTCACGGCGCAGGCCGGCGACCCGCCTGGCTTGGCCGTCGGTGGGCAGGCCGAGGTCGGCGGGGTTCAGCTCGCTGCGGCGGGCCTTGAGGAACTCGCCCAGGTCGTTGCGGTTCGGATCGCGGGTCATGACTGTCAGCCTCGTACGGAATTTGCGCTGTGCGGGAGGATCTCACCGACACGCTACCTCTCGTCAGGCCTGCGGGGGACGGCTTGGCGGCCCGGGTATGCGCCCCCAGGCCGTCGAACGCTCATGTGTCAGCTCAGGGCTTTGACGATCTCCTGGGCCAGCGGAACGGCCGACGCCGGATTCTGTCCGGTGTAGAGGGTGCGGTCCACCTCGACGTGCGGCTGGTACGGCTCGCCTTCGCGGTAGTCCACGCCCAGCTCGACGAGCCGGTCCTGGAGCAGCCACTTGGCACGGTCGGCCAGGCCGTTCTGGATCTCCTCGGCGTTGCTGAGACCGGTCAGGCGGTAGCCGGCGAAGGGGGACCTGCCGTCGGCGTCGGCGGTGGCCAGCAGTGCCGCGGGTCCGTGGCAGACCAGGGCGATCAGCTTGCCGGAGGCGAGCCGCTCGGTGAGCAGCTCGCCGGACTCGGCGTTGTCCGGCAGGTCCTCCATGGGTCCCCAGCCGCCGGGGTAGAAGACGGCGTCGTAGTCGCGGTGGTCCGCGTCTTCGATGCGCATCGGGTGCGCCAGCTCGGTCGCCTCGCGCAGCGCGGTCTTCATCCGTTCGGCACCCTCGGGGCCGCCGTTGAAGTCGGGGGTGAGGCTCAGCGCGTCGGCCGTGGGCGGCACGCCGCCCGGGGTCGCCGCGGCGATCTCGTAGCCGGCTTCCTTGAACACCTGGTACGGGCCGATCGCCTCCTCGGCCCAGAAGCCGGCCGGATGTCCGGTGCCGTCGGCCAGGGTCCAGTGGTCGGCGGCGGTGATCACGAAGAGGACCTTCGTCACGGGTGTCTCCCTAGGGTTGTGGATCTACGGGGGCGGGATTCCGGCGGGCGAGGCGCAGGTCGCCCAGGTACGCGCCGCCGGTGTTGGTCATCAGGGCCACACCGTCCACGCCCAGGTGGTCGAAGGCGTACGCGATCTCGCCGAGCGTGCCGACGCCGCATTCCATCGCTGAGTCTTTCCGCGTCCGGGCGCCCGTGAAAGGGAGAGTTTCATCCGGGGAGCGATCCATCCAGGGAGAAAACTGTCCCTCCCGGCTCCGGCGACGGCCGCTGCATGCTGCAAGGACCTGACCGCAACCCGTCGAGGAACATGACGTGTCCGACTCCGCGAACATCGCCGTCGTCCGGCGCATGTACGAGTCCAAGGGCGACCCGGTCGTCGCCCAGGAGGTCATGGCGCCGGACATCGTCTGGGACATCACACCCGGCTTTCCGGGCGGTGGCGTCTACCACGGCTTCGACAGCGTCGTGAACGACTTCTTCGGCCCGCTGTTCGGGCGGTTCGACGTCTTCTACGCGGTGGGCGAGGAGTTCTACGCCGACGGCGACCGCGTCATCGCTTTCGGGCACTACGAGGGATCGACCAAGACGGGCACGAGCGTCCAGGTGCGGTTCATCCACCTGTGGACCGTCCGCGACGGCAAGCTCGCCCGACTGCAACAGGCCGCCGACAGCCTCGTCGTCGACCGCGCGCTCAACGGCTGACGCCCTGTGCCTGACCAGGAGAAGCGAGTCACCTGGGTCGAATTGTTCTTCGACCTGGTGTTCGTCGTCGCGATCACGCAGGTGACCAGCCTGCTGCACGCCGACCACTCCTGGTCGGGGGCGGCGCGGGCGCTGGTGGTGTTCATCCCGATCTACTGGGCGTGGGTGGGCATGACCATGCACGCCAACTTGCACGACGTCGATCGGACCCGGGCCCGGCTGGGTGTGTTCGCTGTCGGGTTGTGCGGCCTGTTCATGGCCTTGGCGCTGCCGGAGGCGTACGGGTCACGCGGACTGTTGTTCGGGGCCGGCTACTGGGTCGCTCGTCTGGTGCTCTACGCGCTGATGTGGCGCAGCTACCGCGGCGTCGGGTTCAACCCCTTCACCGCGGCCGCGTTCGTCAGCGGCCCGCTGCTCGCGCTCGGAGGCCTGGCCGACGGCGGGGTGCGGGTGGCGCTGTGGGCGCTCGCGGCCGGGGTGGACCTGCTCGTTCCGTTGCTCGCGCGGCGGCGGATGGCCCGGATCGCGTACGAGCCGTCACACCTGCCCGAACGGTTCGGCTTGTTCCTGATCATCGCACTCGGCGAGTCGGTCGCCAAGACCGGTGTGGTGGCCGGACACCAACCGCTGACACCGGACCGGCTCGCCGCGGTCGCCGTGGCCTTCGCGCTGGTCTGCGCGCTGTGGTGGGTGTACTTCGTGTTCGCCGCCGGTGCCATCCGGCACGCGCTGCGCACCGCCGAGGTCGCCATGGAGGTGATCCGGCCGGTACTGCCGTACGGGCACCTCGCGTTCATCGGCAGCACCATCGCGATCGCGGCCGCCACCGGCGAAGTGATCACGCACCCGCTCGCACACCTGCACACCGACGCCGCGGCCCTGCTGTTCGGAGGCGCCGCGCTCTACCTGGCCACGTTCGGCTACACCCGGTGGCGGATGTTCCACACGGTCTCCACCACCCGGCTCAGCGCCGCCGTCCTGTGCCTGGCCCTGCTGCCGCCGGCCGGGTACGTGCCGGCGCTCGCCGCGATGGCCGCGCTCGTCGCCGTGCTGGTGGCCCTCAACGTGTGGGAGGCCCGGATCGCGCACCGGCATGAAGACCCTGAGCGGCACCTCCCGTACATGAACGCAGAAAGGCCCACCGCATGAGCACGAAGATCATCCAGACACGGTTCGGCGGGCCCGAGGTCCTCGAACTGGTGGAACAGGCGCCCCCAACCCCGGACGCGCTGGCCGCCGATGAGGTCCTCGTCCGCGTCGCGTTCGCGGGGGTCAACCCGATCGACGTGATGACCCGCACCGGCGGTGGCATGGCCGCGGCCGGCGTCATCTCGTTGCCGTTCACCCCGGGCTGGGACCTCGCCGGCACGGTGGAAGCGGTCGGCAGCCAGGTGAACACCCTGGCCGTCGGCGACCGCGTGTTCGGCATGGCCCGCTTCCCCCGCGAGGGCGCCGCGTACGCCCAGTACGCGATCGTCCCGGCCGTCGACCTCGCACCCACCCCGGACACGCTCACCGACGACGCCGCGGCGGCACTCCCCCTGGCGGCGATGACCGCCTGGCAGGCGTTCGCCGACACCGCCCGCGTCACGAAGGGCCAACGCGTCCTCATCACCGGTGCCGGCGGCGGTGTCGGTCACTTCGCCGTGCAGATCGCCCACCACCTCGGCGCCACGGTCACCGCGGTGGCGGGCGCGGCCAAGCACGACTGGCTGCGCGGCCGACGACCTGCGAGCGGCAGCCGAGGCCGCCGGTGTCCGGGTCGCCACCACCGCCGTCCACACCGAGCGAGCATGGCTCGAACAGATCACACACCTCGCCGCGGTGAAAGCCGTCGTTCCCGAGGTCGCCCAGGTCTTCGACCTCGCCGACGCGGCCCAGGCCCACCGGCTCGTCGAAGCCGGCCACGTCCAGGGCAAGGTCGTCCTGCGAACATGAGGTCGACGGCCTCCGTCCGCATCGTGGGTCAAACGCAGAAAAGGGCATTGAGGTGGAGTACACACGGCTGGGCCGTACGGGCCTGAAGGTGAGCCGGATCGGGCTGGGCTGCATGAGCTACGGCAATGCCGGCGCCGGCATGCACCGGTGGACGCTGGACGAGGACGCCGCGGCCCCGTTCTTCCGGCAGGCCGTCGAATTGGGCGTCACGTTCTGGGACACCGCGAACGTCTATCAGGGCGGCACCTCGGAGCAGTTCGTCGGCCGGGCGATCGGCAGGTTCTCCCGTCGCGAGGACGTCGTGCTCGCGACCAAGGTCAGCGGGAAGATGCACGAGGGCCCCGGCGGCAGCGGCCTGTCCCGCAAGGCGATCCTCGAACAGGTGGACGCCTCGTTGCGGCGGCTGGGCACCGACTACATCGACCTCTACTACCTCCACCGCTTCGACCCCGAGACACCGGTCGAGGAGACCATGGCGACCCTGGACGACCTGGTCCGGACGGGCAAGGTGCGCTACCTCGGTGCGTCGTCGATGTGGGCGTGGCAGTTCGCGAAGATGCAGCACGCCGCGGTGCTCAACGGGTGGACCACGTTCGCGGCGATGCAGGACCAGTACAACGTGCTCAAGCGGGAAGAGGAACGGGACATGATCCCGATGTGCCTCGACCAGGGCGTCGGCCTGACCCCGTACTCCCCGCTGGCCAAGGGCCGCGCGGCCCGCCCCTGGGGCGAACAAACCGCACGCTCCTCGTCGGACAGCGTCGCCAAGACCTTCGACCGGGACGCCGACAAGCCGGTCGTCGACACCATCCACGAGATCGCCCGAGCTCGCGGCGTTCCGATGGCTCAGGTGGCCCTGGCCTGGGTGCTGTCCAAGCCGGTCGTGTCCTGCCCGGTAGTGGGCGCCACGAAGCCGAACCACCTGGCGGACGCCGTCGCCGCCCTCGATCTCTCACTCACCGACGCTGAGACCACCGAACTGGAGGCGTCCTACACGCCCCAGGACAACTACTGGTGGTGAGGAACGTGCAGGCGGAAGTCATGCTGAAAGCGACAAGCATGGGCTTCCGTTCTCGCGAACCAAACCCGCCTGGGAGGAGCAACTCCGCCGGCGCGAAGGACACGCAGTAGGTCACAAGGTGGCACTGCCCGTCGCGGTCGCGTTCCAGGAGGAGAGGATCTGCAGACTTTCGTAGGAAGGCGTGCGGGTTCGGCAGTCCAGATGACGAGTTCCTGGCCGGCGTCGGTGCCACTGGCGAGGAGGTTCCAGTCGAGGGTGAGGGTGCCGACGACCGGGTGGTTGAGCGCCTTGGTGCTCATGGTGCGGGCGGCCACGGGGTGGGCTCCCCACCACTTCCGGAATTCAGGGCTCCGCATCGACAGTTCGCCGACGAGGACGGCCAACCGCGGGTCGTCGGGGTATTTGGCGGCGCGCGTCCGCAGATGTGCGACGACCGTACGGGCGGCGGCGAGCGGGTTCCACGCCAGGATGTCCGTGCTGCGGCCCAGCACCATGCCGGGAATCGTGGTGAGGTTGTCGAGCAGTCGACGCAGCTGCGGCTGCGCCTGTTGCGCGGTGCGCCGGCGCGGTCGCCGTCTCGGGCTTGACATGTCCCGGCCGTGGCATCCAGATACCTTCAGAGCCCACAACCTGCCGGACCGACCGATTCGCCGGCAAGGCGCTCCGTCCCGCTGATGGTGGCGGTCGGGCGGGGTCGAGCCCGGGTGGGTTCCTGGCAGCAACAGGTCAGCCCGGTCCGCCCGCCACGCGGGTTCACCATGCTGTGCGCATGATCGAGACACCCGCCCAGCGGGTCGACCGGGTGTTCCGCGAGTTCGCCGATGTCCGGGCGCGCACGCAGTCCCGCGACGGTCTCATCACGGCAGTCGTCGATCACCGCGGCAGGCTCCTAAAACTCGGCCTGGAGCCACGTGTCTACCGGAACCTGGAGGTCGACGACCTGGCCCGCGGTGTCGTGGCGACGGTCCGGGCGGCCGAGAGTGTCGCGCACCGCGAGGCGGTCGAGGTCGCCGCCGTGCTGCTGCCCGGCCGCCGCGACCCGGACGAGGTCGATCTCGTCTTCGACCCGCTGATCGACGAGTTGGACCGCCTGATCGCGAATCCGCCCCGACCCCGTCGCGACGCCCCCTCCCTGCCGGCCCTGGAGATGAACCTCGACCTCGGGGCTTTCCGGCAGAACCTGCTGGACCTGCGCGCGCAGGTGACGGGCATCAGCGGCACGGCCGTGTCCGGTGACGGCTTGATCACCGCCACGACGGATGGCCACGGCCGGCTGCGCGACCTCGGGCTCAACCCCAGGCTCTACCGCGTGACCGACTCGGGTCGGCTCGCCGCGGACATCACCGGCACCGTGCGCGAAGCCGCCGAGCGGGCGAGGGACGAGGTGTCGGCCGCGAGTGCGCGGATCCGGGCCGGCCGTTCGCCGCGGCGGCGCTCGTGAACGGGAGTTCCCGCGCACGACCGGGTGCGCGCACCGACCCGACACGGAGGTGGAAGTGAGTCAACTAGGCGGGTTCGTCCACATGGCGACGCCCGAGGTCGAGGACGCGGTGAGATCGCTGCGCGTGACCGCCGCCGCGTTGGCGGACGCGTGGAGCAGGGCGAAAGCCGCGATCGACACCGAGGAGGGCGGTATCGGCGATCCGGCGGACCTCCTCGCCCGGACGTTCCGCAACAGCTACGACGCGGCCGCCCAAGCGCTCCGGACGACCGCCGAACACGAGCCCGTCAGGTACGAGGAACTCGCCGACGCCGCCCAGGCGGGTGTGGAGACGTACCTGGCCCACGACCAAGCCGGCCGGGACGGCTTCTCCCCTCCCCGCTAGGGCGACCAACCTCGATCAGGAGAGCACACGGCCATGCCGATTCCCGAGCCCACCGCGCGTCTCTGGCTCCAGGTCAAGAACCGGATGCAACACCGGTGGCCCACGACCGTCGAGGAGCAGATGGACGGGCTCGGCCTCGCGTGGAGCGGGGCCGGTGACGTCTTCGTCGACCATGGCGGCCAATCCGGTGAAGAGCCGCCGAAGTCGGCCTGGGGTGACCAGGGAGGTGACGAGTTGCGGCTGAGGACGGCCCAGCAGCGCGGTTCGACATTGCGCACCGGCCAGAGGATGCAGCGACTCGGCAGGCTGTCCTCGGCGTTCGGTTCGGACATCAGGTACACGAAGGAGGCCATCAAGGAACACGTGGAGTCCCTCGAACCGCTGTACCTGCTCAACTCGGCGTTCCAGAGGGATGTCGGTGGAATCGCGGTCCCCACGCCTCTCGACGCATTCGTGGACTCGGTCGCCACCTCGGTGGACCAATTCATCACCACGATGGCGGACCGGATCGCCGCGCGCGGCGATGACGAACGCGGGAAACCCCGCGCCGAATTTCCGGACACCGCTCCCGGGTACACACCGCCGTCACGGCAACCCGACCCCGACGCCCGGCCCCACGGCACTCCGACCGTGAGCGATCCCAAGGCGAGCGCAGAACGGCAGCGGAGCGACAACAGGGAGAACGAGTCCGCCGAAGTCCTGGCCAAACAGGGCTTCGACGTCGAGCAGAACCCAGCCGTGAAGCCCAACGGCAAAGCGCCCGACTACCTCATCGAAGGCAAGTACTTCGACAACTACGCACCAGGGGCCGCATCCGAGAGAGGCATTCACGACAACATCCAGAAGAAGGTGGCCTCAGGACAGGTCGACCGCGTCGTGGTCAATTTCGGTGACAGCCACGTCGACCCGCAGGTCGTGCGCGACAACCTGCACAACTACGAGGTCGAGGGATTGAAAGAAGTGGTCGGCATCGACAAGAACAAAAACTTGGTACGGTTGTACCCCTAGCCCACCTTGGACGAGGACAGGCACATGGCCATTTCTTACACCCTCGACGTGAAGACACCGCTGTCCGCGGCACAGGTGGCAGGCGAACTCCACCGGGTGGCCGTGGATGTCGGGCTGCTCGCGGCGTCCACCAGCGAAACCGGAGTGCTCGATCCCGGCGTCGTCACCACGTCCGGCACCTGGTTCCGCGTGATCGCCACACCCCCCAGCCCCTGGCCCCCGGCGCTCACCAGCTTCGGTTTCCGCCCCACGGTCACCGCGGTCTTCCGATTCGACAAGTTCGGCGACATCGACACGCAGACCGACGACATGATCAAACTGGTCTCCGATCTGCTCGGCCGCGTACCGGGCGACCTCGTGCTGCACTGCGACCTCGAGGAGGTCTGGCTGCTGCGCTCGGGAGACGAGACGGTCATCAGCGACCAGGACGACCTGTGGCCACCACACCGCACGTCCCTGCTCGCCCCTCCCCACCACCGCAAGCCCCTCGCGTTCACCGGGTGACGCCGACGAACACCACGAGAACCGCGACGGAAGGTGCCGACGAACCCGAAGCCTCGCGCCGACGGCGCCGGCAAACGTGAGGCCCTGCCTCCAGCGATGATGAGGTGCGCGGCAGCGCGGCTCCTGTTCGTCCAGGCAGGCCCGCAGCAGGCATGACCGAACCGCCCGTCCGCCGCGGCCCGCTCACCTTGAGCCCCGTGCGTCCATGCGCACGCCGCGCATGGACGCACGCCCCCTGGGGAAGTCCAGAGCGAGTCTGCCGTCTGACCCAGGAGGTGATCGGCGTGACCACAGCGCAGGAACAGGACGTGGTTGAACTGCTGCTCGCCCAGCACAACGAGATCAAGAGGCTGTTCGAGCAGCTCAGGACCGCCACGGGCGACAGCAAGCGGGAACTGTTCGAGGATCTGGTCCGGCTGCTGGCGGTGCACGAGAGCGCCGAGGAGGAGGTCGTCCACCCCACCGCCCGCCGTCGGATCGAAGGCGGGGAGCAGGTCGTGGACGCCCGCCTCGAGGAAGAGGACGAGGCGAAGACCGCCCTGGCCGAGCTGCACGACATGGGCGTGGACCACCCGGAGTTCGACGCCAAGCTGATGATGCTGTCACAGGCGGTCATCGAGCACGCCACACGAGAGGAGAACGAGGAGTTCATCTTCCTGCGGCAAAACCTGGACCAGGACCAGCTGCGGCGCATGGCGGGCGCGGTGCGGGCGGCGGAGGCGATCGCCCCGACGCGTCCCCACCCCGGTGTCGGCGAATCGGCGATAACGCAGATGCTGGCCGGGCCGCCCATGGCGGTTTTCGACCGGGTGCGGGACGCGGTCCGCGACTGGCGTCAGTCCCACGACGAGCGCTGACATCGGTCAGGCCGTCGCGCGTCGGCGGAGCTTGCTTCGGGCTCGACGGGACACGGTCCCCTACCAGCACCCCCGTGCACGCTTCAGCCGGGTGGGCCCGGCCCCGCAGAGCGCGGAGCCGAGCCCGCCTCGCCTGACACTGGTGGCACTCGCCCCATCGCCGGGGCCTGGGGCACGCTGCCCTGGTTCGCGGGTCGGTCAGGCAGCGTCGAGGCTGCCCGCGCCGAGGCGCTCGAGCAGTTGACCGCGGTGGAGGTCCGCCACCGGTGCCGGCAGATCCGGGTGGCGGAGCAGGGCCGCGGCCTCCCGGTCCCGGTCGTCGGGTCGGGTCAGCCGGCGGAAATCCCGTTCGAACTCGCGTCCGTGATCGGTCACGTCCAGGGCCTCCACCGCGCTCGCCGCGAGTTCCGGGTCGATCAGCAGGCACGCCGCCCAGCTCGCGACGACCTCGTCCACCCAGCTGCGCCACCCCTGGTCGTCCAGGGGCTCCACGTCGGCGCCCACGAGCCGGTCCAGCCCGTCCGCCCCGCCCGGACCCGCCATCTCCAGGAACGCCGCATCGAGCGCGGTGGGGTAGCGCAGCCAGGCCGCGACCGTCACCGCCTGTCGCGCCTGCACCTTCACCAAGGTGTCGCTGAAGCTCCCACCCCTCGCGGCCGGGTAGGCCCGCACCAGCCACTGGGTCGTGGCCGCGATCACGGGGGAAAGGTCGACAGGCACTGTGCGAGCCCCTTTGTCCGGCGTTGCCAGCGGCCGACGACCGTTCACGAAAGCAACCGCCAGCCGCGCGTTCGGGGCACACGGTACGGCTGTAGGAAGATCACAAAAAGGGTGATGTGGCCGAGTCGGCACGCCGAGTCGCCCGCCCAGGCCGGGTAGCCCCCGTGTCCCACCCAAGGGACCGCATGATTCCCCACCCGCCCAGCGAGCGACAGCCGAACGGGCCGGCGCAACGACGGTCGAGACGCCCGGCAGCCGCGCCGCCTGCGTCTCGCAACCCGACGCCGTCGCCCGACTGATCGAGAAAGCCGCCGAGCCGATTTCCTGAACCAACGACCGAGGAGACCCACGTGAGCCCATGGGACCCCACTCACCCAGGACCACTCCGCCAACCGGCGGCCATGGTCTGCGACATGGAGTCGGGGAAGATGTCCTCCTCCTGGTTCTCCACACCGTCGAAGATGGCTCGCGCTACCGATTCCGGCGAGGCCTTCGGGAAGTCGAACTCGCGGTTCATGTCGGTGTCGGTCGGGCCGGTGAAAACGGCGTGGACTCTTACGCCCTGATCGGCGAGGAGCATCCGCTGCGACTGCGTCAGGGAGAGCGCCGCCGCCTTCGACATCGAGCAGGCCGGGACGATCGGTATCGGGACGAGGGCCGCTGTGGACAGGTTGTTGACGATGGCACCGCGCGAACGGGCCAGCAGGGGCAGGAAGGCCTGTGTCACGCCGTGGACGCCGAAGACATTGCGTCGCGTGGACACCCGGCCGGGATCCAGGCCACGATCGGGCCCGGCATGCCCCCCGAACGCATACCAGGGAACGCTTGACCTTCAGCGCAGTTCGCTCGCGACCGCGATGCCCCCGTCGAGGCCGGGTCCTGTCGTGGTGACCGACTCGCGGTGGCTTCCGCCGCAGCGGCTGCACGTTCACCGTTGCTCGGCCTTTCGGCGTAGGCGATCACCAGCGCCGTCATCGGACGCTCCCCGGCGTGTGGCAATCATTGGCCAGCTGTTCTAGCACCAGACGCATTTCGTTGCGCAGCTCGATGTCCTTCAGCCCGATCGCGGACCCGAGCTCCTTGTACGTGACGTCAAGGACCTCCGGCCGCCGAAACGGCTGCGTACAGCAGGGTCGTGTACTGCTCGTCGGTGAGGTCACCACGTGCGTAGGCGAGCACGACCTCCTCGAACGACTCCGGCACGGTCGTCACGGGGTCGTCATCCGGTGGGGTGGGCCAACTCCGCTCCCGAAAACGCCGCGCCACGGTCTCCAGGTCCAGCGTGCCGTCGCGCAACGCGGCGAGCAGGTCGGCGACCTCGCTCACGGACCCTGGTCGACCAGAACGGGCGGCAGCTCGGTGGAGTCGTAGAAGTACCAACGGTCGTACCGCGGCTTGGTCGCCTCGAACGACTTGCGGTTCACGCTGCCCCACTCCGCGTCGGCGTGCTTGCGGACGAACTCGGCCGGCACGTGCCGCCCCTCGCACCGCTCGCCGTTGCGGTACCGCTCGTAGCCGACGCGGTGGCGCCGGTCGACCCGCTGCACGCTCACCTCGATCGGCACGTCCAGGAACACCGCCGCGATCTCGTCGTACCCGGCCTCGCGCAGCGGCGCGACGCGCCGGTCCACCGCGTCGACCGAGGACATCGTGGTGTCCCAGATGACGTTCTTCCGCTCCCGGTACGCCCGGTCCGCGACCATCCTCGTGATGAGGGAGGACTCTTTCTGGATCAGGTCCGCGGTCTCCATCGGCGCGAACCCCTCGAGTTCGGGGATCATCCCGTACTCGCACATCACTTCCTTGGCGTCGTCGGAACTCAACACCAGGTACTTCGACATGTCGATGAACGGACTGCTCGTCAACGCGGTGGTCTTGCCCGCGCCCGGCAGGCCGCCGGTCAGCACGGCCCGACCCTCGTCGGGCACCTCGTA
This sequence comes from Saccharothrix deserti, assembly GCF_009769385.1. Taxonomy (GTDB): domain Bacteria; phylum Actinomycetota; class Actinomycetes; order Mycobacteriales; family Pseudonocardiaceae; genus Actinosynnema; species Actinosynnema deserti. The sequence goes on along the minus strand of NZ_ML775959.1, from coordinate 542,932 downwards.
ACCCTTGGCGTACAAGGCGTCGGCGGCGAGGCGCTGCTGGATCACCCTTGCCGAGAACCAGCGCACGCCGTCACCGTTCACGGTGTACAGCACATCGGTGGTCCGCCCGTCCCGCTTCGCCTGCTCCACGGCGGCGTCAAGGGCTTCGACGTACGCCGCCCACTGCTCGTCGGTGAGGGGTTCGACGGCGGCGGACGCGACCGAGGGCGCGGCGACCAGCACCGTCGCGGTCAGGACGGCGAGAAGGACCCGGAACGCACGGTTCAGCACAGTCGACATGCTGGCCGCGGCAGGGCAACGGTCGCAGTGCGAACGGCCAGGACCACTCTTCCTGGTGACGTGACGGTGACGTGACGGTGACGTGACGTGACAGCCTGGTGATGGCGAGGCTGCCGCAACGGGCAGCACGACCGCTTTGCCGGGTTTGCGTCAGTCCATATGAGACAGTCACCAGAAATCATCGGAAGTTGCCCCGGAGGCTTTCGCGGCGTGCGGGCGTTTCCTTAACCTGCCGGGCATGACGATCCTGCTGGCCGATCCGAGGGTGCACGCGGTGCATGTGCGGGACAACGGTGATCCACTGGTGCCACTGGCGTTCGAGCCGGGCGTGCTGGTGCGGTCGGGACTCGCGGAGCGGCTGATCGAGGCCAGAGCGGCGCTGCCGTGCGGAGTGGACTTCAAGGTGATCGAGGGTCACCGCAGCGTCGCCGCCCAGCGCGCGATCATCGAGGAGTACACCGGTGAGCTGCGGGTGCTTCACCCGTCCGCGGACGCCGTCGAACTGGAGCGGCTGTCGAGCAGGTTCGTCGCTCCGGTGTCCGTGGCGCCGCACGTGGCGGGCGCGGCGGTGGACCTCACCCTCGTCGGCGCCGACGGCGCCGAGTTGTGGATGGGCACCGCGGTCGACGACACACCGGAACAGAGCGACGGAGCGTGCTGGTTCGAGGCCGACGTGGACGCGGAGGCGCGTCGCAACAGGACGGTGCTCGCCGAGGCGCTCGGCTCCGCCGGGCTGGTCAACTACCCGACGGAGTGGTGGCACTGGTCCTACGGCGATCGGTACTGGGCGTTGCTCACCGGCGCCGAGCACGCCCTGTACGTGCCGGTCGAGGCGGTTGTGCCGGCATGAGCGCCCTTGTGGCCGGCACCAGGCAGGTGTCGGCCGGTCCGGAGCTGCAGGTCGACCTGGATGCGGTGGCGGCCAACACCCGGCGGTTCGTCCGGACCGCGCGGGGTGAGGTGATGGCCGTCGTGAAGGCCGACGGGTTCGGGCACGGCCTGGCCGCCGTCACCGCGACCGCGCTGGCCAACGGCGCGACCTGGATCGGGGTCACGTCGATCGCGGAGGCCGTCGCGGTGCGGGAGTCCGGTGTGGACGCCCCGGTGCTGAGCTGGCTCAACCGGGTCGATGCCGATGTGTCCGCGGCGTGGCGGCACGGGATCGACCTGAGCGTGCCGAGTCTGGAACACCTCGCCGCGATCGAACACCCCGGGCGGCCGGTTCGCGTTCACCTCCAGCTCGACACCGGGATGGCCCGCGACGGCGCCGCCCCGGACACCTGGCTCGCGTTGATGGCCGCCGCCCGGCGCGCGGAGGTCGCCGGACGCGTCCGGGTCGTCGGCGTGATGGGTCACCTCGCGCGGGCCGATGAGCCCGGGAACCCGGCGAACGCGGGCGGACGACAGGCGATGCTGCGCGGCGTCGAGATGGCGCGACAGGCCGGACTTCGGCCGTCGGTGCGGCACCTGGCGGCCACGAGCGCCACGCTGACCGATCCCGGCACGCACCTCGACCTGGTCCGGATCGGCGCCGGGCTGGTGGGCATCGACCCCTCCGGGACCACGCGGCTGTGCCCGGCGCTGCGGCTCACCGCACCGGTCGTGCAGGTGCGGCGGGTGACCGCGGGCACCGGGGTCGGTTACGGCCACACGCACGTCACCGAGCGGGCGACCACGCTGGCGCTGCTGCCGGTCGGCTATGCCGACGGACTGCGGCGCGCCGTGTCCGGCCGGGCCGAGGTGCTGCTGGCCGGCAGGCGTCGCCCGGTGGTCGGCATGGTGTCGATGGACCAGGCAGTGGTCGACGTCGGTGACGACCCGGTCGTGCCGGGCGTCGAGGCGGTGGTGTTCGGGCCGGGTGACGACGGCGAACCGACGGTGGACGACTGGGCGCGCTGGGCGGGCACCATCGCGCACGAGATCGTGACCGGCATCGGTCCACGCGTGGGGCGGTGTGTCCGATGAGGAAGCGGGCGCGGATCGCCGTGATCGGCGGCGGGCAGAACTGCGAACACGACGTCTCCTGCGCCTCCGCAGCCGCGGTCCGCGCGGCGCTCGACCCGTCGAGGTACGACGCGGTGTCGTTGACGATCGGCCGCGACGGCACCTGGCACGGGCCGGGCGGCCAACCGCTCGACCCGTCGACGTCGGGCAGCCTCGCCGCCGCGGTGGACGTGCTGGCCACCTGCGACGTGGTCCTGCCGCTCGTGCACGGACCGCTCGGCGAGGACGGCACGCTCGCCGCGTTGTGCGAGCTGGCCGGGGTGCCGTACGTGGGATCGCCGGTGCGGGCGGGCGCGCTCGCGATGGACAAGTGGGCCACCAAGCTGGTCGCGGAGGCCGTCGGGGTGCGCACGGCGCCCGGCAGGCTGGTCACCAGGTCATCCACTGTGGACTTCACCGGGCCGGTCGTGGTCAAGCCGGTCGCCGCCGGGTCGAGCTTCGGCGTGCGCCTGGTCGAGCACGAGGAGGACCTCGGGCCGGCGATCGAAGCCGCGCTGGAGCTGGACGAGCGGGTGCTGGTCGAAGAGGTCATCACCGGTCGGGAGATCGACATCGCGGTGCTGGACGACCCGGACGAAGGCCGCCGGACCGGGCCACCGCTGGAGATCGTGGTGTCGTCGGGCCTGTTCGACACGACGGTCAAGTACGACGGGAGCGCCGACTTCGTGATTCCGGCCCCGCTGACCGATGTCGAGGCGAAGGCGTTGAGCGATGCGGCGCTGCGCGTGTACGAGGTGCTCGGCTGCCGGGACATCGCCAGGGTCGACTTCTTCCTGACCGACGAGGGATTCGTGCTGAACGAGGTCAACACCATGCCGGGCATGACCGCCCAATCACAGGTGCCCAAGATGTTCGCCGCCGCCGGGCTGTCCTACCCGGACCTGCTGGACCGGCTCATCCGTTCGGCGGCGGCCAGGTGAGCGGACGGATCGCCGGGCTGGACGTGATGCGCGGCATCGCCATCCTGCTGGTGATGCTGCGGCACGCCTTCCCGGACATCTTCCCCGGCGCCGGGGTGGTCGGCGTGGTCATGTTCTTCACGCTCAGCGGCTACCTGATCACCGGCGTGCTCGCCAAGGAGCTGGAGCGCACGGGAAAGGTCGACTACCGGCGGTTCTACCTGCGCCGGGCCCGCAGGCTGCTGCCCGCGCTGGTCGCGCTGGTGCTGGTGTTCGCCGTCGTGACGTGGGTGTTCGACCCGCTGGGCGACCGCGACCGGCTGCCACTGACCGCGGCGGTGTTGCTGACGTTCACCGGCAACCTGCCGATCGGCGGCGTCAGCGCGGCGGCGTTCCACGGCTGGACGCTGGCCACCGAGGAGCAGTTCTACCTGCTCTGGCCCGCGTTGCTGACGTTCGCCTGGGTGCGCGGCAGGGTCGGTGTGGCATTGGTAGCCACCGGTCTGGCCGCACTCACCGCCTGCGTCGCGACCTTGATCTGGCTGTGGCCGAACGCCGACAACGCCTACGCGCTGCCGACATCGTGGTTCGTCTGCTTCGTGATCGGCGCCGCGACCCGCCTGCGTGGCAGGCACGTGCCGCGCTGGGCGGTGCCGGTGGCGCTCGTGGCGCTGGCGGTGCTGTCGGTCGTGCCGTTGCGCGGCCACGAGCTGACCTACCTGATCGGGGGTCCTGCCATCGCCGGGTGCACGGCGGTGCTGCTGCTTTCCTGGTCGCACTGGCAGAACCTGGGACGGTTCTCCCGTCCGCTGGCGATGCTGGGAACCCTGTCCTACGGCGCCTACCTGTGGAACTACCCGCTGACCCTGTGGCTGCGCCCCTCGCTCGGTGCGGTCGCCGGACCGCTGGCCGCGGTGCTGACGATCATCGCCGCGGCACTGAGCTGGCGGTACATCGAGGAACCCGTCATGCGCGGCAGGCGACCCGCCGCCGAACCGGATCGGCGGTAGCGGAAGGGGAACGCCGCTCCCGAACGCGGCAGGCTCCGAACAGGAAGGTGAGCAGTTCCCGCTGCCGGGGCTGGTGCGCTTCCAACTACCGCCCGAAGCCCAGGAGCACCCCACCGCAGTGCACGATCTCGGTACCCGCGGACTCCTTCGCACCCGGATCATGGGCGGACTCGTCAACGAGTACAAACCTGCCGCGTGACCTGCGGCGATGACTTTTCGAGCGGCACAGGTTTTCCGCGGTCGCCGAAGACAGCGGCGGGCCTGGTGTCGTTCTGGCTCGTCGCGCTGTGGGGGCCGGCGGGGCCGGGTTTCAGGCGGGGCGGCGGATGGCTCGCACGGCGGTGTCGTAGAGGTCGAACAGGTCGACCTGTCCGCCCAGGCGCGCCCACTCCTCGTTCGCCGCCTGGAGGCAGGTGATCGCCGCGGCCGCGATCGCGCGCGCCTGCAGGGCGCGGCGGTCGGAGTCGGGCAACCGCGGCTCGATCAGCGGTGCGAGCAGGTCCTGCCAGCGGGCCTGCTTCTCGGCGTGGCCGGCGCGCAGGGCCTCGTTCCCGAACAGCAGCGTGATCATCTCGAGCCGCCGCTCGGCCGTCATCCCGATCTCTTCGAGCACCTGGAACGCCGCGCGCAGTGACGCCCAGGCGTCCTCGTCGGCCGGGCGCTCGGCGAAGCGCGCGGCGATCAGCTCGCCCTGTTCGGACAGGCCGCCGAGCGCGAGGTCCTCCTTGTTGCGGAAGTAGTTGAACAGGGTCCGTCGGGAGACACCCGCGGCCGCGGCGACCTCGTCGAGCGTCGTGTCGTCGTACCCCTTGGCGGCGAACAGCTCGACAGCGGTCCGGGCGAGCAGGGAGCGGACCACGGTGCGGGTCTGCTCACGCAGAGGCGTCGGTTTCCGGGCCATGCACCAACGGTACGGAGATTCACCCAATGAAGCAATTTACACTCAGTGCACGAGTGTGCCTAGAGTGTATGACATGACCAAGATCGACTACCGCCACCAGACCACCATCGTCACCGGGCCAGCTCCGTGCGGCGAGCGTGCGGTCTCAGCGCGTGGAGGTCACGCCCGGGGTCGGGCCGCCGGACCGGGCCGGGCGGTGACCTCGGAAGGCGGCAGGGCGGCGTGACCGGCGGTGCACTCGACCACGACACGCACCGGGGCTCCGCACTCGTCATGGCGGATGTCCATGACCGGCCCCTCCGGCTCGCCGGCGTACGTCTCGCCCCATTGTCTCAACGCCGCCACCACGGGCCACAGGTCCAGCCCTTTCGGGTCAGGCGGTATTCGTTGCGGGAGCGGCTGCCCGGCTCCCGGTACGGGACGGGCCGCATGATGCCCGTCGCGGTCAACTTCCGGAGCCGGTCACTGAGCACCGCCTCCGACAGGCAGCGCCCGGCACGGCGGGCCTACAAGCAACAAGCCGGCGCACGGCACGTTCGATCGGGGGTTTCGGCGAGCCTCTCCGGATCTCTAGCCTGTTGATCACGCCGCCTTTCGCACCTGAACCACCAGGACGGAAGTGATCACCATCGACACGTCACACGTTGGTCCCTCGCGCCCGCGACCTGCACGCGGCAGGCGCAAGGGTGCACTGCGCGGCGTGGTCGTCGCCGGGTTGCTCGCGGGCTCCGTGGTGGCCGGCGCGCAGTCGGCGAGCGCCGCCAACCCGATCGTCCCCGACCGTTTCATCGCGGACCCCTCGGCGCACGTGTTCAACGGGCGGGTGCACCTCTACGTCACCGACGACCAGACCAACAGCGGCACCTACTGGGACTCGCGGTCCTGGCGGTCCTACTCGTCGGCGAACCTGGTGGACTGGACCGATCACGGCGACATCTTCTCGATCGCGGGCTTCTCCTGGGCGAGCCAGTACGCGTGGGCTCCCGGCGCGGCCGAGCGCAACGGCCGCTACTACCTCTACCTCCCCGTGGACCGGACCAAGATCGGCGTCGCCGTCTCGTCGTCGCCGACCGGCCCGTTCACCGACGCGCGGGGCAGCGCGCTGGTGGACCGCGCCCGCGACACAGGCGTCGGCGACGAGCCCATCGACCCGATGATCTTCACCGACGGCGACGGTTCGTCCTACCTGTACTTCGGCACGCGGACGCCCAAGGTGGTCCGGTTGGGCGCGGACATGGTGTCCACGGCCGGGCCGATCACCGACATCGACGTGACCGGTGCGACCCAGTACGGCGAGGCGCCGCACCTGCACAAGGTCGGCGACACCTACTACTTCTCGTACTCGACCGGCTGGCCCGGCCAGATCCACTACGCCACCGGCTCGTCGCCGCTGGGTCCGTTCACCTACCGCGGCGTGCTCCTGGACTACGTCAACGTGGACACCAACCACCACTCGCTCTTCCAGTACCAGGGACAGTGGTACGTCGCGTACCACAAGAACGCCCGTGAGGGCGGCGGTGGCTACAAGAGGTCGGTCGTGATGGACCGCCTGCAGCACAACCCGGACGGCACGATCCGCACGGTGGTGCAGACCGCGGGCGGTGTGGGGCCGTTCGCCACCTTCACCGCGCAGCACAGCGGCCTGCGGCTGGACACCTCGGGCTCGGCGGTCCAGCAGGCGACCGCGTCGACCGCGCAGTCCCAGCACTGGCAGCTCCGCGCCAAGCCGGGCGGCTACGTCGAGGTCCTCAACCGCGCCACCGGCTCCTGCCTGGACGTGTCCAGCAGCTCGACCGCGGACGGCGCGAGCGTCCTGCAATGGCGCTGCCACGGCGGCACCAACCAGCAGTGGACCGTGCGCGAGCACGACGCGACCACCGTGTCACTGGTCAACCGCGCCAGCGGCAAGTGCCTCGACGTCCCCTCGGCCGGCACGACGAGCGGGACCCGTCTCGTCCAGTGGGCCTGCACCGGTGGCGCGAACCAACGGTGGGGCAAGGCCACCGCCTGACCGCGGACGAGCGCCGGCACCCTGCCACAGGCATTGTCGTGGCGGTCGCGACATGAACCGCTCCACCCGTGCCCAGAAGATCACCTGGAACGCCGACGGGACACCGAACTTCGGTACCCCGGCCGCGTTGGGCACCAGGCTCGCCGTCCCGTCCGGGGAGCCCGCCCCGTAACACCGACCGCACGGCGATCCGCCGCTTGTGGGTGGCGAAACCACCCGCAAGCGGCGGTGGTCGACCTGGTCGGCGCGGTGGTCGACGAGCCGACTCACCCAATCCGTCGTCTGTCACCCGTCGGGAGACCCCTGCTCGACCGCATCCTCGACTTGTTCTCTGAGACCACCCGGCCGGCGGTGCGGCCCACGCCGACGCGCTGAGGTAGCCGTCGACGCCGTCCGGGACGACCAGCTAGGCCGCGGCTCCGGGCGTGGCCCTGTGCCTGGCCTCCGGCAACGGCTCCCACTTCTCGAACTGGGCGTCGGGCATGCGCAGCATCCGCAGCCCGGCCATGCCGAAGCCGATCAGCAACAGCACGATCGACAGCGCGCCGGCGGGCTCCCAGTCCACCGGCACGAGGGACAGCGGCCCGAGGAGGGCGAGCGCGACGGCGGCCCACACCGGCAGGAGGCCGTGCCGCCAGGCGCCGATGGCCATCAGGATGGCGCCCAGCCCGAGACCGACCGCGAACGCGATGAAGACCACGAAGCCGGCCGGGCTGTTGTCGAACTCGTTGAGAATCGTGACCGCGGTGCCCTCCGGCACCGCGTTGGTCTGCGCCAGCGTGTACTCGAACATGCTGGCCACGAAGAAGCCGATGGTGAGGATGACGCCGAGGAGCATCAGCCAGCCGCCGACCTCGCCCACGGTGATGCGGGCCCCGTGCAGCACGTGGATCAGACCCACGATGCCGGGCACGAGCACCAGCCCGGCGAGCAGGAACAGCCAGGACGAGGTGAGGTAGAGACCGCCGTTCTCGCGGATCTGGGGCAGCCGCTCGGCGACGTCGTCCCCGGTGAACACCGCGGCGTCGATCAGGATCGCGGCCAGCAGCAACAGCGGCCCCACGATCAGGGCCAGGGCCTGGAAGGTGCGGTGGAAGTTGCGGGAATCGATGGGGTTGAGCATGACGCCTCCTCCTCGCGCAGCGGTCGATCCGGTGCACGGTGGCAAGACGCCTCCATGGTGGACCCCGCATGGGCATCCGGCATCCGGGCTGGTCGGTCCCCTGACCCGACGTCATGCCGCAGGTGTCGGCTCGACGCCGCGAACACCCACTGGTGTGCCGATCCCGTTCCACAGTGTGCACATGTCGCTACGGAGCGTGCGAAACGGGCCGCTCGGTCGACGTGCCGTAGCCGGTAAGGTCGTTCGGGTGGGGGAGATCGTGCGCATCGGTGTGTTCTACGACGGTACGTGGTTCGCGTATCTGAGTGACTTCTACGCCACCGCGCATCAACGTGCGGCCCGGATTTCGCTCGACGGCTTTCACGACGCGTTGCGCTGGTACGTCCACACCGAGACGGGACGCGCCCTCGACGATTGCCGGGTGCACGAGGCGCACTACGTGCGTGGTCGCATCGAGACCCCGGCCGCCTCCTTCGACGGGGCCCTGGCCGCAGCCGGGGTCACCCGGCACGACCTCCCGCTCCACGGCGGCAAGGAGAAGGGGGTCGACGTCCACTTCGCACTCGAAGTGTGGGAGCGCGCCACCACCGCGCCGTTGCAGTGGGTCGTGCTGGTCACCGGCGACGCCGACTTCACCCCGCTGGTGACCCGGCTGACCGGTCGCGGTGTGCGCGTCGTCGTGCCGGTTGTCGACGTGCAGTTGACGGCCCCGGGTTCGCCGCCGCCCGCCTGGACGCCACGCACCGCCGCACCGCTGCGGGCCGCGGCGAGCCTGACGCCTGCCTTCGACGCGCTGTTCGCGCCCACCGACCGCTACGACTACCCGTTGCGGCCGTCCTTCGTGCGTTCCAGCGAGGTGGTGGCCTCCCCTGTGGGCTCACCGCGTGGTCGCCGTCGCGGGACCGTGACCGGCTGGCGGGTCGGCCAGCCGCACGGGTTCATCACCGACACGCGCGGCGGTTCGTGGTTCGTCTCCCGCGACGACCTGCCCGAAGGCCACACCGTGCTCCCCACCGGGACGCCGGTGTCGTTCACCGGATCGCCCACACCGACACCGGGCAGGAAGTACCCACGGGCGTACTCGATCCGCCCCGAGTGACCTCGGCGTCACTCATACACGGGCTGCCGCGTCACGCCGGGGAGGTGCTCGTTCCACTCCTCGTCGGTGAGCTCCGTGCCGGGTTCGCGGCACAGCGTCGCGCGTACGTCCGCCACGTTCAGCCGCAGGGTCCACACCGCCTGCCCATCCTGGTCGAACGCGACGAACTCGCCGGTGTCGCGTCGATGGCGGATCGCGGTCACGAAGCCGGCGAAACCGCCGAAGGAGGCGACCTTCCGCGCGTCCTGCCGGATGTCCGGTGGAAGGGCGACCTCTACGGTGGCCGGACGGGCGTCTGGATCCGGTCGGACTTCTTCAGGTGGTGCAGCTGACGGGTCGGGGCCGCCTCGGCGGGCCCCGTTCCGGTCTACATCCCGGCGGATGCCCCCACCATCCGGACTCTCCGTAGATCGCGGTCGAGAGGTGGATGCCGCCGTTCAGGTGCGTCAGGTAGCCGGCCGTGTTCAGCGGGAAACTGCACTCACGTAGCGTGAGAGTGTGACCATGGCTCGAACCTCCGTCCCTCCGCCGCCCCTCGCCCCTGACGCCCTGCGTGTCGTCGCCCTGGGCGGGCTCGGTGAGATCGGCCGGAACATGACCGTGTTCGAGCACGAGGGCAAGCTGCTCGTCGTCGACTGCGGAGTCCTCTTCCCCGAGGAGCACCAGCCCGGTGTGGACGTGATCCTCCCGGACTGGAGCTGCATCCGGGACCGGCTGGCCGACGTGGTCGCCGTCGTGCTGACCCACGGGCACGAGGACCACATCGGCGGGGTGCCCTACCTGCTGCGGGAACGACCCGACATCCCGATCGTCGGCTCGCGGCTCACGCTGAGCCTGCTCTCGGCCAAGCTGCTCGAACACCGCATCACGCCGGTCACGATCGAGGTCGAGGAAGGGCAGGGGCTCGCGCGCGGCCCGTTCGACCTGGAGTTCCTCGCGGTCAACCACTCCATCCCCGACGGCCTGGCCATCGCCATCCGCACCTCCGCCGGTCTCGTGCTGCACACCGGCGACTTCAAGATGGACCAGTTCCCGCTGGACGGTCGGATCACCGACCTGCGCGGTTTCGCCCGCCTCGGCGAGGAGGGCGTCGACCTGTTCCTGGTCGACTCCACCAACGCCGACGTGCCCGGCTTCACCACCGCCGAACGCGACCTGGCCCCCGCCATCGACGAGGTGTTCCGCACCACACCGCGCCGGGTCATCGTCTCCAGCTTCGCCAGCCACGTCCACCGCATCCAGCAGGTCCTCGACGCCGCGCACACCCACGGCCGCAAGGTCGCCTTCGTCGGCCGTTCCATGGTCCGCAACATGGGCGTGGCCACCGAGCTGGGCTACCTCAAGGTGCCGAACGGTCTGGTCGTGGACATCAAGCGCATGGACAGGCTGCCACCGCACCAGGTGACCCTGGTGTGCACCGGCTCACAGGGCGAGCCGATGGCCGCGCTGTCGCGGATGGCCAGCGGCGACCACTCGATCCAGGTCGAGGAAGGCGACACCGTCCTGCTGGCCAGCTCGCTGATCCCCGGCAACGAGAACGCCATCTACCGGGTGATCAACGGCCTGACCGACCTCGGCGCGAAGGTCGTGCACAAGGGCAACGCCAAGGTGCACGTCTCCGGCCACGCCAGCGCCGGCGAACTCGTCTACTGCTACAACATCGTGCAACCCGCCAACGTGCTGCCCGTGCACGGCGAGGCGCGGCACCTGCGGGCCAACGCCGAACTGGCCGTCAGCACCGGCGTGGACCGCGACCGGGTGCCCATCGCCGCCAACGGCCACGTGATCGACCTCCAGGACGGACGGGTCCGGCTCACCGGCAAGGTGGAGATCCACAACGTCTACGTCGACGGGCAGACCGTGGGCGGCGTCACCGAAGCGTCGCTGGCCCAGCGCCGGACGCTCGGCGAGGAAGGCGTCATCACGGTCGTCGCGATCATCGACACCGACACGGGCAGGCTCGCCGAGGCACCGGACTACATCGCGCACGGCTTCGAACACGACGGCACGACGTTCCGGCCCACGACCTCCGCGATCGAAAAGGCCCTGGCCGGCGCCAGTGAACGCGGCGTCACCGACATCGAAGAACTGGAACGGCTGATCAGCCGCGAAGTGCAGATGTGGGCCCAACGCACCTACCGCCGCCGACCGGTCGTCATCCCGGTGGTCGTCGAGGCCTGAGGTCGATCGAGCACCGCGCGGCGCGCTCGGCACCCGCCGGGGCGGAGGTCGTGGTCGAGTCCGCGCCCACGCCCCGGACGGGTACCCCGGTGGCGGCGCGACGTTCCGGCTCAGCCTTCCCCGCGCCCGCGATTGACGTGACTGCTCAGCTGGTCTGCCCGCCCCTGGTGACGGTCGGGCCGAACTGGCGGACCTGCGGGACCGTGGTGACCATGTGCGCCACCACGCGGTCGCTGAGGCAGACGTGGCGGTGCGGGATGTCGCCGGGGAAGCGCACGAAGTCACCGGCGGCCAGGTCGACCGGTTCGCTGAGCGGGCCGGTGCGGAGCTTGCCGGTGATGACGTAGAGGTGGTGGAGCGTGCCGACCGGGTGGGGGTCGATCGGCTTCGGCTCCGGGCCGTTGCGCTCCAGCCGCAGCACGAGCGTGCGCACGTAGCCCGAGCCGTAGACCTCGTCGAGGAGTCGCTCCGACCAGTTCCCGCCGTCGACCCACTCGCTCTCGGTGTGCCGCTGCACGAACACCGGCGTGCCCCATTCGGTGAGCAGCCGCCGCACCGACACGTCCAGCGCGGAGCCGAGCAGCGACAACGTCTCCACCGTGGGGTTGCCGACGCCCTGCTCGATCTTGGACAGGGTCTGCTTGGAGAGGCCGGAGCGCCGGGCCAGCTCGCCCAGTGACAGGCCGCGCTCCTGGCGGAAGCGCCGCACGTTGCGCGCGACGAGCTGATTGCTGTCGGTCATGCTGGCACCGTCACTTTTAATGTCCGGTCCGTCATTGTTGACGAACGCCCCCTCGATTCGCATCATTGTCACATTCAAGTGACCGTTCGGCACACTGAAGTTGACGGTGGAGTCGACAGTCGATCCTCAGAGCAGAGGTGGACGAGCATGACCGTCTCGATCGCCGAGCACGGCCGCGACGACCGGGCGGCCGTGGACAAGGCCATCAGCCTCCTCGTCTCGTTCGGCGACCACGGGAGCACCGGCGTCGGTGTCAGCGAGCTGGCCCGCCGTGCGCAGTTGAGCAAGTCGACGGCGTTCCGCGTGCTGGGGATGCTGGAGCGCAACGGGGTCGTGGAGCGCGTCGGCAGGAACTACCGGCTCGGGGCGCGCCTGCACGAACTCGGCCGCACCGTGTACGCGCCCGGCCACGAACGGGTCCGGGACCTGCTGATCCCGTTCCTCACCGACCTCTACGAGCTGACCCGCGAGACGGTGCACGTGGCGACGCTCCACGGCACCGAGGTGGTGTACCTGGCGAAGCTGTACGGCCACCGCCCGGCGCCCGCGCCGTCCAGGATCGGTGGGCGGATGCCCGCGTACTGCACGGCCGTCGGGAAGGTGCTGCTGGCCTACGACCCCGACGCGGCCGCCGATGCGCTGTCCACGTCGCTGCGCGCGTTCACCGCGAACACCATCACCGACCCGGTGGCACTGGCCGCCGAGCTGGACGCCATCCGCCGTGACGGCATCGCGTTCGACGACGAGGAGAGCCAGGTCGGGCTGAGCTGCGTCGCGGTGCCGGTCATGGGGCCGGGAGGCAAGCCGGTGGCGGCGTTCTCCGTCGCGGGCGCGACCGGCCGGATCGACACGCGACGCCAGGGCGCACACCTGCGCCGCGTCAGCGCCGCTGCCACACGTGCGCTCACCTGCGCGCGGCTCGGCACTCCGACGCCACGCGACCGCATCGCCTGACGTCCCGGCCGCTTCGGGCGGAGGACTTGCGCGTTCTGAACGTAGAACTCGGGGCTCCTGAACGTTCGACTCTCGCGGTCTGAACGTAGGACTCTCGCGGTCTGGGTGTAGGACACACGCGGTCTGGGTGTAGGACACACGCGGGTGGGTTAGGTGCCGGGTACTCGGTCCAGGTCCATGTCCACCCGCGTGACCCAGGTTGGTTCGGCCACCAGCAGGCTCAGTTCGGCGCCGGGCAGGTCGACGTCCAGCACGTAGCGGAAGCCTGCCGCTTCGGCTGCCGACACCGTGTCGTGGTCGCCTGCCGGCGCGGCGAACACGACGCGTCGGCATCGCGGGTCCGCCGTCAGCACCTCGCCGACCAAGGTCGTGAGCACGTTGGTGAGCACCTCCGAGGTGGACGCGCCCGTCACCCGAACCTCGACGTCGTTGGCGGCGATCGGGTAGGCGTCGCGCAGTGGCCCCGCCGAGCAGCGCTCCACCTCGACGGTCACGTCCGCGTCCACCTCAGGACTCGACGATCCGGCGCACGGCACGCTTGTCGAGCTTGCCGGAGGCGTTGCGCGGCACGGCGGGCACGATCCGCAACTGGCGCGGCAGCTTGTACCGCGCCAGCCTGGCGGCGGCGTGCTCCCGCACCTCGTCCAAGGTCACCTGGGAACCCCCGGCGAGTGACACCACGGCCACGACGGTCTCGCCCCACTCCTCGTCAGAAGCGCCGACGACGGCCACGTCCGACAGGCCCGGCATGTCGGCGAGAGCGCGCTCCACCTCCGCCGGGTACACGTTCTCACCACCGCTGATGATCATGTCCTTCAGTCGGTCCACGATGAACAGGCAGCCGTCCTCGTCCAGGTAGCCGATGTCGCCGGAGTGGAACCAGCCCTCGTCGTCGAACGCCGCGCGCGTCGCCTCGGGGTTCTCCCAGTAGCCGGGCGTGACGTTCGGTCCGCGCACCACCACCTCGCCGGAGACACCTGGCCCCACCGGGGTGTTGGACACGGTGTCGACCACGCGCACCTCGGTGTGCGGCATGGCGATGCCCGCCGAGCCCAGCTTGTCCAGCGTGCGCTCGACCGGCAGGTGCGTGGCGAACGGCGCGGTCTCGGTCAGGCCCCACGCCTGCTGCAACCAGATGCCGTGGTCGGCGTACTGCTTGATCAGCGAAGGCGGCACCGGCGCGCCGGCCACGACGATCGAGCGCACGTGCGAGAGGTCCGTCTCGAACACACCGGGCACTCGCGCCAGCGCGGCCAGCATCGCGGGCACGGCGAAGAACGAGTTGACGCGGTACTGGACCAGGTCGTCCAGCAGCCCTCGTGGGTCGAAGGCGCGGCGGAGCACCGCCGTGCCGCCACGCACGATCGTGCGCACCAGGAAGCTGTTGAGCGCGCCGACGTGGAAGATCGGGGCGGCGGCGTGGGTGACGTCGCCGCGCCGGGTGTCGATCCGGGAGTCGACGTTGACCGAGTTCCACCAGATGTTGCCGTGGGTGAGCACCACGCCCTTGGGCAGACCGGTGGTGCCGGACGTGAACATCAGGATCGCGGGGTCGTCGAAGCCCCGGTGCGCGATCGCGGTGGTCGGCGACGCGTTCGCCAGCAACCCCGACCACGGCTCCCAGCCCGCCGGGTCGGCGACGGTGACCGGCACCTCCGGGTCGTCGTCGATCAGCAGGAAGCGCTTCAGGGCGGTGTCGTCGCGCACCTCGTCCACCACGGCGCGGTGCCCGTCCTCGCACACGATCGTCGTCGCGCCGCTGTTGTGCAGGACGCTGCGCAGTTCCGGCCCGGCGAGCCGGAAGTTCACCGGCACGAAGACGGCGCCGAGTCGTGCGGCGGCGAGCAGGGTGACCAGGAACGACGGGCTGTTCAGCCCCAGGTACGCGACGCGGTCGCCCTCGGTGACGCCGCCGTCGACCAGGACGGACGCCAACCGGGCGGCCCGGTCGTCGAGCGCGGCGTAGGTGAGGTCTCCCCCGGCGTACCGGATCACCACGGCGTCGGGCTGGTCGAGCGCGTTGCGGTGGATCGCGGTGGCCGGGTTGACGTTCACCGCGGTGCCGGAGTTGGCGGGGTGTCCGGCGGTCGTGACAGCGGTGGTCGTGACAGCGGTGGTCGTGACAGCGGGGGTCAGGGCTGCGGTGGTCATGACTGGGGCCTCCTCACAGGTGGTCGCCGCCGGCGGCGGTGGCGAAGCCGCGGACGCCGATGCCGCCGTCGACCGAGATCGCCTGTCCGGTGATCGGGCCGCTCTGCTCACGGGAGGCGAGCAGCACGTACGGCCCGGTGAAGTCACGCGGGTCGGTGCTCGAATCGTGCAGCGGGATGGGCGGTGGTGGCGCGTCCGGGCCTTTCCTGGCGAACGACGCGGCGATGGAGCGCTCGTGCAGGGACAGTGCTTCAGGTCCGCGCAGGTCGGTGTTCATGCCGCCGCAGGCGACGCCGTTCACGCGGACCTTGGGCGCGAGCTCGTAGGCCAGCTCCCGCATCAGGCCGAGGCAGGCGTGCTTGCTCGCGGTGTAGACCGGGCCGCCGCCGTTGACGTGGAACGAGGCGTTGGACAGCGTCATGACGATGCTGCCGCGGGTCTTGACCAGTTCCCGCCACGCCGCCTCGGCGGCCAGGAAGTAGCCCTTGACGTTGATGGAGAACAGCTCGTCGAAGGTCGCTCCCAGCTCCTCGGCGGTGAGCCGGGTGAGCTGCCGCTGGAAGTCCCACACGCCCGCGTTGGCCACGAGCGTGTCGAGCTTCCCGAACCGGGCCACGGTGTCCGCGACCGCGGCGTGCAGCTGCGCCGAGTCCCGCACGTCGGCTTCGACGGCGTGCATCCGCGACGGGTCCGGTGACGACGCGACCACGTCGGCGAGCCGGTCGAGGTTGCGGCCGAGGATCGTCACGGACGCGCCTTCCGCCACGAACCGCTCGGCGACGGCCCGGCCGATACCGGACCCGCCGCCGGTGACGAGCGCGACGTAGCCGTCCAGCCAGCCGGTCATGCCAGGTCACCGAGGAAGTCCGCGACCAGCCGCTCGAACTCGCGCTGCCGTTCCAACTGCACCCAGTGCCCGCAGTTGCCGAACACGTGCAGCTGCACGTTGCGGATCTGCTTGAGCATGATCTGGGCGCCGTCGAGGGTGATCGTCCGGTCGTCACGTCCCCACAGCAGCAGCGTCGGGGCCTTGATCTTGTGCAGGTCCCGCCACAGCGGGTCCATGCCGTGCCGCTTGGCGAACGCGGCGTTGTAGCGGTGGTAGAACTCGACGTGGCTCTCGTCCAGCGACGCCTCGTAGCGGGCCTTGACGACGTCCTCGCCGAACTGCCGGTGGTCGAACACCATCGTGCGGATGAAGTTCGCCATCTTCTTCTCGGACGGCCCGCCGCCGTTGTAGTAGCGGAACATCTCCTTCTGCCCCTCGGTGGGCGTCGGACCGAACGGCAGCCACCCGCCTCCCGGCGCCATGAGGACCAGTCCCGTGACGCGGTCCGGCCGCGCCTGCGCCATCGCGATCGCCGCCGCGCCACCGAGGCTGTTGCCCAGCAGGTGGAACCGGTCCACGCCGAGCGAGTCGAGCGCCTGGAACAGCGCGTCGACGGTGATCTCGGTGATCGACCGCGCGTCGAGGTCGGCCTCGGTGGGGCGGTAGCTGCCGCCGAAGCCCGGCTGGTCCGGGAGCAGCACGCGGAACCGGCGGGCCAGCGCGGGCAGGTTCTGGTGGTAGTTGCTCAGCCCCGACGCACCGGGGCCGCCGCCGTGCAGCATCACCAGGACCGGTCCGTCGCCGATCTCGGCGACCGCGATCTCGCCGAGCGTGGTCGCGACGTGGTGCTGCTTGGGCTGGAGGTCGATCTCGGTCACGTTCGTCCCATCGCCGGTCAGAAGAAGGTGGAGATGTTCTTGGACAGCAGGGTGTTCTGGTCGAGCAGGATCGTGCGGCGGGCGATCAGGAGGCCGGAGCCGGCACGGCGCAGCACGTCGGTGCGGCCTCCCGCGAAGACGTTCTCCTCGCGTTCCAGGCGGTTGCGGTAGACCAGGAACGCCGACCGCACCACGAGGTCGTCCTCGGTGAAGCCGGGGTGGTCGGCGGGGTCGACGTGACGTGCCGCGATGTTGGTGATCAGGTGCCGGGTGCGGGACGGCGGGTCCTCCGCCCAGGCCATGCCGGAGTCGAACCGGCGGATGCGCCAGGCGAGGCTCTCCTTGGTCTCGTCGTAGAACGCGGCCTCGCCACGGGCGGCGACCGACATCGCCTGCTGCCGTCGCAACCGGTTGGTGCGGGTCGGCATCCAGTAGTCGAGGTCCTCGTCGAGCAGGTCCAGCCAGTCGGTGTAGCGGCCGTCGTCGAGCAGTTCGGCCTCGTGGTAGTAGAACTGCTCGACCTCGAAGTGCGTGTCGCGGTCCGCGCGCTGCCCGGCCCGCCCGCGCTCGGTCGTGGTGGTCACTCGTTCCCTTTCGTCAGCCGCGCAGCAGCTTGCGGAGGTCCACGGCGGTGTCGGCGAGCCTGCCTGGATCGACCGCGAGGGTGCGGTCGATCATGCGGCGGGCGGCCCGCACGGCGGTGGAGTCGTCCACCGCCACCGCGCCGACGACCCGCCCGTCACGCAGGCCGAACACCGCGAACGGCGGTGTGTCGAACGAACCCCGGATCACGGTGACGTCCGCCGCCGCCATGTCCCCGACGACCTCGACGTGCAGGTTGTGGCGGTCGGTCCAGAACCACGGCGCGGTCGTCGTGGGCGCGGGGAGGCCGAGGATCGTGGCGGCGGCACGTTGTCCGTCGTGCTGGGCCGCCTCCCAGTGTTCGGTCCGGGTGCCGTCCCGCAGGCGTGCCGAGTCGCCGACGGCGAGGACGGCCGGGGTGGAGGTGACCTGCCGTTCGTCCAC
Organism: Saccharothrix deserti; assembly: GCF_009769385.1. Classification (GTDB taxonomy): domain Bacteria; phylum Actinomycetota; class Actinomycetes; order Mycobacteriales; family Pseudonocardiaceae; genus Actinosynnema; species Actinosynnema deserti. The sequence goes on along the minus strand of NZ_ML775959.1, from coordinate 524,845 downwards.
GAGGACGCCCCGGTCGACGTCCAGTCCGGCCGCCCGCGCCAGTGCGGTGTCCGGGGCCATGCCCACACCGAGCACGACGACGTCGAACACGCCGATTCCGGGTGCCTCGACTTCGGCTCCCCTGTCCACCAGGGACTCCAAGCCGGCGTGGACGGTGCGGATCCCCCACCGCGTGTGGAGGTCGTGCAGCCAGGTCGCGACGTCTGCGCCGACCGCGTGGGCCAGGGGTGGGTGCACGGGGTCGACGAGCACGACATCGCAGCCGAGGTCGAGTGCGGTCGACGCGACTTCGGCCCCGATGAGCCCGGCGCCGACCACGAGCACCCGCGCGCCCAGCGTCAAGGCCGACCGCAGCCGATCGGCGTCCTCCGCCGTGCGCAGCACGTGCACCAGCGGACTCGCCACGCCGGGGATCGGCGGCCGGGCCGCGTGGCCACCGGTCGCGAGGACCACCCGGTCGGCGGGGAGCGTCGTGCCGTCGGAGAGCTCGACACCACCGACGTCCGGCCGCAGCGCGGTGACCGTGGTCAGCGAGGCCAGCCGCACGGCCTGGTCGTCGTACCACTGCTGCGGCTGCAGCGCGATGTCCTTGATGTCCTTGTCGCCCTTGAGGAAGTCCTTGGACAAGGGCGGGCGGTCGTAGGGGAACTCCCCCGCGTCCACCAACGTCAGGTCACCGTCGAAGCCGCCCGCCCTCAGCGCCGCGACCGTGCCGACGCCGGCGATCCCGCCCCCCACTACGACTATCCGGCGCACGACGACCGCCCGGCGCATCAGGGCGCCTCGTTCGGGAACAGGTAGACCTCGCCGTCACGGATCTCGACCCGGTGCGGGCACGTGCTCTTCGTCGCCGGAAGGCCCTGCACCTCGCCGCTCTTCAGGCAGAACTTGCTGGAGTGCAGGGGGCATTCGACGTAGCCGCCCTCGACCCAGCCGTCGGCCAGCGACGCGGTCTCGTGCGTGCACGTGTCGTCCAGCGCCCACACCGAGCCGTCGTAGTCGCGCAGCAGGGCGATGTCGTCGGCGGTGCCGGTGACGTCCTTGGCGACGGCGATGCCCTCGCCCTCGGGGATGTCCTCCAGCGACGCGACGCGGATGCCGGTGCTCATCGGTCTCCTCCTTCGTGCCACGCCGGGGTGTTCATCAACTCGCGCCACCGCGCGTAGAAGGAGCGGCCGGCGGCGTCGCTGTAGAGCTCGCTGGTCGTGCCGGGGAAGCGGCCGTCCTCGCGCTCGGAACCCATGCCCATCTGGTAGTTCAGCGGCACGCCGTTGGTGATGAAGCCGTTGGAGACGGCCTGCACCTCGCTCCAGTTCTCGCCGTCGTCCTGCTCGAAGATGCCGCTGGGACCGAACGTGCGCAGGTTGTACAGCCGCTGCGCCTCCCGCACCTCCGGCGGCATGGACTTGTCGACGATCGTCCACGCCCAGACCTCCATCCGGTCCGGCCCCTTGGGGTGCCAGATCCGGATGGAACCGTTGACCGGCAGGTAGGAGAAGTTCGGGAACACGGTGGCGTGACCGTTGGTGAGCGGTCCCTCCACGCGGGCGTCACCCAGACGTGCGCGCAGTGCGTCGTAGTCCATCCACTGGTGGACGGTCCGCGCGTCGAAGCGGTTCTTGGGGTGCACCGGGAAGCCCGCGCCGTGCCCGTTCGGGTCGACGTACTGCCGTCCCGTCCGGTGCACGATCTCGTCCTTGGGGCCCTTGCCGATCGGCGACAGCAGCATGAGCGCCGACGCGTGGCTCATGTTCACGTGGTACCAGTCGGTGGCGAACTGCTCGGCCGCGAGCTTCCAGTTGCCCTCCAGCACCCACTTGTGCACCCCGCCGACGACGGCCGTGCCCTCGGGGTCGTGGTCGAGCATCGCGTCCATGTACCAAGCCATGTCACCGAGCGACTCGCGCAGGGACACCGGCTGCGGGTTCCAGGTGCCGAAGACCAGACCGTGGTAGCTGTCGACGTGCGGCACCTCGACCAGGCCCCAGTCGCCGGCCTTGAACGACTCCGGGTAGCCGTCCCTGTTCGGGATGCTGACCAGCTTGCCTTCGAGGTCGTAGGACCAACCGTGGTAGGTGCAGGTGAAGTTGCGGGTGGCGCCGAAGTCCGCCCGGCACACCCGCGCGCCCCGGTGCCGGCAGGAGTTCAGGTAGGCGCGGATCCGCCGGTGCTTGTCCATCGTCACGATGACCGGGTCCTCGCCCATGTACGTGGTGAAGAAGTCGCCCGGCTTGTGGAACTGGTCGGTGTGCGCGAGGAACAGCCAGCTCGGCGCGAAGACGCGGCGCAGTTCCTGCCGGTAGATCCGGTCATCGGTGAAGATCGCCCGGTCCAGCAGCCCCCCCGCGGTGTCGACCAGCCCGGAGACGTCGACGTTCCGCGTCATCTCGGCGGGACGCCGCAAGGCGCCGCGCGGTGTCGCCGTGGCCCCGCAACCGGGTTCGGTGGTGGACGTCATGGGCCACAGCGAACCGGGCGCGGGCCCCCGGCTCCAGGGGCCGTTCCGCACGGCGGCACACCGGCTAGGGGACGGCACCGGGCCCGCGCGAGGTTGGCACCATGCTCGCTGCAACCGCGGTGTCCCAGAGCGCCACCGACCCGCTGTCGGGTCTGGTCCTGCGCGACGCCCCCACACCGGTTCCCCGCCCCGGCTGGTCGATCGTCCGGGTGGTGGCCTCCTCGCTGAACATGCACGACCTGTGGACGCTGCGCGGCGTCGGGCACCCCCCGGACCGCCTGCCCATCACGCTCGGGTGCGACGCGGCGGGCTACGACGAGCACGGCAACGAGGTGATCGTCCACCCGGTGATCGCGGACGTGGACGCGGGCATGGGCGACGAGACGCTCGACCCGAACCGCGCCCTGCTGTCCGAACGGCACGACGGCGCGTTCGCCGAGTACCTCACCGTCCCGACCCGCAACCTGGTCCCCAAGCCCGCGTGGCTGTCGTTCGACGAGGCCGCGTGCCTGCCCGTCGCGTGGACCACGGCCTACCGGATGCTCTTCACGCAGGCCCGGATCACGCCCGGCGACCGCGTGCTCGTGCAGGGCGCGGGCGGTGGTGTCGCCTCGGCCGCGATCAAGCTGGCCGTGGCGGCGGGCGCCGTCGTCTACGCGACCAGCCGGAGCGAGGACAAGCGCGCCGAAGCCCTGGAGTGGGGCGCCCGTGCCGCGTTCCCCACCGGCGAACGCCTCCCCGAACGGGTCGACGTCGTGATCGAGACGGTCGGCGAGGCGACCTGGTCGCACTCGCTGAAATCGCTGCGCCCCGGCGGGACGGTCGTCATCGCGGGCGCCACCAGCGGCATGAACCCGCCCGCCGACCTCGGCCGGATCTTCTACCTCCAGCAGCGCGTCATCGGCTCGACCGGCTCAACGCGCGGCGAACTCGTCTCGATGCTGCGGATGCTGGAGGCCACCGGGGTCCGACCGGTGATCGACCGGACACTGCCGCTCAGCGACGTCCACAAAGGATTCCAGCTCATGATCGACGGCGGCCTCACCGGCAAGCTCGTCGTCCACCCGCCCGTTGCCCCGGAAGTGGGGACACAGCAGTGAGGAAGCCCATGACCGCGGCAACCGTCGGACTGTCCCACTCCCCTCTCATCGGCAAGAACGACCCCGCGCCGGACGTGCTGGCCCGCGTCGACGAGGCCGTCGAGTACGCCAGGGCGTTCGTCCGCGCCTTCGACCCGGAGCTGGTCGTCCTCTACGCGCCCGACCACTACAACGGGTTCTTCTACAAGGAGATGCCGCCGTTCTGCCTGGCCACCGAGGCGCACGCGGTGGGTGACTTCGGTTCGGGCGCCGGGCCGTTGTCGGTCGACACGGCCGCCGCGAAGGCGCTGGCGCAAGGGGTGCTCGACCGCGGGATCGACCTGACCGTGTCGGCCCGGATGACCGTCGACCACGGGTTCGCCCAACCGCTGGAGGTGCTGTTCGGCGGCATCGACGCCGTGCCCGTGGTGCCCGTCTTCGTCAACGGCGTCGCCACCCCGCTCGGGCCGATGAGCCGCATCCGCGCCCTCGGGACCGCGATCGGCGAGGCCGCGGCCGAGTTGGACCGCCGGGTGCTGTTCCTGGGCTCCGGTGGCCTGTCGCACGACCCGCCGGTCCCGGTGCTGGACGGCGCGCCGCCGCGCGTGGCCGACGCGCTGATCGAGGGCCACCCGCCCACGCCGGAGCAACGCGCCAAGGGCGAGCTGCGCGTCGTCCAGGCGGGCCGCGACTACGCCGCCGGCTCGACCACGATGATCCCGATCAACCCCGAGTGGGACAACCTGCTGCTCGACCACCTCGAAAAGGGGCAGCTGGCGGAGTTCGACTCCTGGACGGTCGAGTGGATGGGCCGGGAGGGCGGTGGCTCCGCGCACGAGGTCCGCACCTGGGTCGCCGCCTTCGCCTCGCTGGCCGCGACCGGCCCCTACGAGCCGACGTCGCGCTTCTACGAGGCGATCCCCGAGTGGATCGCCGGGTTCGCCGTCGCGACGGCGGTGCCGCGATGACCGCCGTGAGCACCGACGCCGTGTCGCGGGCCGCCGCCCGCATCACCGGGGCGCTGCGGGAACACCGTCCGGTGGCGCCCGTCCGCGACCTGCTCGGCGACGATGTCGCCGCCGCCTACGCGGTACAGCGGGAGTTGACCCGCCAACGGGCCTCGCACGGTGCCGTGGTGGTGGGTCGCAAGATCGGCCTCACCTCCCCCGCCGTGCAGCGGCAGCTGGGCGTCGACCAACCCGACTTCGGCGTGCTGTTCGACGACATGGACGTCACGGCACGGGCCGAGGTGCCGTCCGACCGGCTCCTGCAGCCCAAGGCGGAGGCCGAGATCGCGTTCGTGCTCAAGCACGACGTGACCGATTTCGACGCCGCCTCCGTGCGGGCGGCGGTCGACTACGCGGTCGCGGCCATCGAGATCGTCGACAGCCGCATCGCCCACTGGGACATCACGATCACCGACACCGTGGCCGACAACGCGTCCAGCGGCCTGTTCGTGCTGGGCGACCGGCGTCTGACGCTGGACGAGTTCGAGCCGCGCGAGGTCACCATGCGGTTGTACGCGGACGACCAGCTCGCCTCCGAGGGCACCGGCGCCGCCTGCCTGGGCGACCCGCTGGCCGCGTTGGCGTGGCTGGCGCGGACGGCGGCGGGCTTCGGCGATCCGCTGCGCGCGGGCCAGGTCGTGCTGTCGGGCGCGCTCGGGCCGATGGTGCCCGCACCTCCCGGCTGCCGGATCCGGGCGGAGATCAGCTCGCTGGGCGAGGTCGGCGCCACGTTCTCGCGGAAGGTGCGGTCATGACCAAGGTCGCGATCATCGGTTCCGGCAACATCGGCACCGACCTGATGTTCAAGGTGATGCGGCTGTCGGAGACCCTGGAGGTGGGCGCGATGGTCGGCATCGACCCCACCTCCGACGGACTCGCCCGCGCCGCCCGGCTCAAAGTGCCCACGACGCACGACGGCGTGGACGGCCTCATCGCGCTGCCGGGCTTCGACGAGATCGACATCGTGTTCGACGCGACCTCGGCACGGGCCCACATCGCCAACGCCGCCAAACTCGCCCCGCACGGCAAGAAGCTGATCGACCTCACACCCGCCGCCATCGGGCCGTTCGTCGTGCCGCCGGTCAACCTGGACGAACACCTGGACGCGGGCGCGGACAACGTCAACATGGTCACGTGCGGCGGCCAGGCCACCATCCCGATCGTGGCGGCGATCTCCGGGCTGACACCCGTCGGCTACGCGGAGATCGTCGCGTCCATCGCGTCCAAGTCGGCCGGACCCGGCACCCGCGCGAACATCGACGAGTTCACCGAGACCACGTCGCACGCGATCGAGGTCGTCGGCGGTGCGGCGCGGGGCAAGGCGATCATCGTGCTCAACCCCGCCGAGCCGCCGCTGATCATGCGCGACACCGTGTTCTGCCTGATCGGCGACACCGACCACGACGCAGTCCGGGCCTCGATCACGACGATGGTCGAGCGGGTCGCCCAGTACGTGCCCGGTTACCGGCTCAAGCAGGACGTGCAGTTCACCCCGATCCCGCCGGACGAACCGGTGCACACGCTCGTGCCGCCCGGCGTCCACGTGACCACGCGGGTGTCGGTGTTCCTCGAGGTCGAGGGCGCCGCGCACTACCTGCCCGCCTACGCGGGCAACCTCGACATCATGACCTCGGCCGCCGTGCGGGTCGCCGAGTCGATCGCCCGTCGCCTGCCCGCGGAGGCCGCCCGATGACCGTCGACCGGAACCTGTACATCCAGGACGTCACGTTGCGGGACGGGATGCACGCCATCCGTCACCGCATCGACCCCGCCGACGTCCGGCTCATCGTGGCCGCACTCGTCGCCGCCGGTGTCGACGCGATCGAGGTCGCCCACGGCGACGGCCTCGCCGGCGGGTCGGTGAACTACGGCCCCGGCAGCCACACCGACTGGGAGTGGATCGAGGCGGCGGCGGACGCGATCGGCGGCGCCGTGCTGACGACCCTGCTGCTGCCGGGCATCGGCACGATCGCGGAGATCGAGCGGGCGCACGCCCTCGGGGTGCGGTCGATCCGGATCGCGACGCACTGCACCGAGGCCGACATCTCGGCCCAGCACATCGGCAAGGCGCACGACCTCGGCATGGACGTGTCGGGCTTCCTCATGATGAGCCACATGGCGCCCCCGTCCGAGCTCGCCGCGCAGGCGAAGCTGATGGAGTCCTACGGCGCGCACTGCGTGTACGTGACCGACTCCGGCGGCAGGCTCACGATGGACGGCGTGCGGGAACGTGTCCGCGCCTACCGGGACGTCCTGGAGCCCACGACGGAAATCGGGGTGCACGCGCACGAGAACCTCTCGTTGTCCGTCGCGAACAGCGTCGTGGCGGTGGAGGAGGGCGTGACCCGCGTCGACGCGTCGCTCGCGGGTCAGGGCGCCGGTGCGGGCAACTGCCCGATCGAGGCGTTCATCGCGGTGGCCGACCTGATGGGCTGGAAGCACGGGTGCGACGTGTTCGCGCTGCAGGACGCCGCCGACGACCTCGTGCGCCCGTTGCGGGACCGGCCGGTGCAGGTGGACCGGGAGACGCTGACCCTCGGGTACGCGGGCGTGTACTCCTCGTTCCTGCGGCACGCCGAGGCCGCCGCCCGGCGTTACGGCGTGGACGCGCGGGCCCTCCTGCTGGAGGTCGGCCGGCGTGGTCTCGTCGGCGGCCAGGAGGACATGATCGTCGACATCGCCCTCGACCTGGTTCGCCGCTGACGTTCCCGGCACACGGGAACCGGCACACAAGAAGAGGCTCTTGCGCGGGGGATCGCGCAAGAGCCTCTTCTTGTTGTTGCTTGTCAGACCTCTTCGAGCTTCGCGGAACGGGTCTCGCCGGTGGCGAGGGCGGCGATGATGGTGAGCACCGCCAGTCCGGCCACGTAAGCGCCGACCCACAGCGAGTTGCCGGTCGCCGCGAAGATCGCGGTAGCCGCGATGGGGCCGATGCCGCCACCGACGACCGAGCCGAGCTGGTAGCCCAACGACACGCCGCTGTACCGCATCTTGGTCGGGAACTGCTCGGCGAGCAGCGCGGGCAGCGGGCCGTACTGGGCCGAGACCACGATCATGCCCAGCGCGCACGCCAGCAGCGCGAGCGCGACGACGCCGGTGTCGAACAGCAGGAAGAACACCATCGCGACCACGATCTGGCCGATCGCGCCGCCGACCACGACCCGGCGCCTGCCGAGCTTGTCGGTCAGCGAGGACAGCGCGAGGGTGGCGACGATCTGCACGACCGACGCGACGATGATGATCATCAGCAGCGACTCGCGCGAGTACCCGACCTGCTTGGACCCGTAGGACAGCACGTAGACCAGCACCAGGTAGCCGAACGTGGTGCACGCGGCGGTCAGGAACACCGACCGCAGCAGCGCCATCGGACGCTGCCGCAGCACCTGCACCAACGGCGACCGCGTGGGCTCCTTCTGCTTCGCCTGCTCGAACAGCGGGCTCTCGGTCACCGCCTTGCGCACGATCAGACCGAACGCCACCAGCACGAAGCTGGCGATGAACCCGACCCGCCAGCCCCACTGGAGGAACGCCTCCTTGCTCGTGCTCGACGAGACCAGCATGACGAGGTTCGCGACGATCGCGCCGACCGGAACACCGATCTGCGCCGCCGAACCGTAGAGGCCGCGGCGGTGCGGAGGTGCGTGCTCGACCGCCATGAGCGCCGCGCCGCCCCACTCGGCGCCGACGCCGAAGCCCTGCGCGAGCCGCAACAGCACCAGCAGGACGGGCGCCCACACGCCGATCTGGGCGTAGGTCGGCAGCAGGCCGACGGCCACCGTGGCGCCACCCATCAGCAGCAGGCTCAGCACGAGCATCCGCTTGCGGCCGATCTTGTCGCCGTAGTGCCCGGCGACGATGCCCCCGATCGGGCGGGCGATGAAGCCGACCGCGAACGCCGACAGCGCCGCCAGCTGGGACACCACGGGATCGCTCGAGGGGAAGAACAGCGGCCCGAACACCAGGGTCGCCGCGGCGCCGTAGAGGAAGAAGTCGTACCACTCGATCGCGGTTCCGACGAAGCTCGCGAGGGCGACCTTCCGGGCCTCGCGATGATCACGCACCCCGGCTGGGGACGCGGTCAGGGAAGGCAGGGACATCGTTGCAGCCTGCTTTCGTGGTGTGGTGGGACGGGGAGCCTCATCCAATGTCCGTTCCGCCGGATTGCCGACCGCGCGTGCCGTTGTCCGGCACACGGGGTCGCCGCCGCCCCTGACCAGTCGGCCGACAGATGCCGAGGCCGTCCACGTCGCCCTACCGTGGAGCCTCCGAAGCCCGACACACCTGGGGGAATCGACATGACAAACAGGCCTGCCGCGTTCACCACGCCGCTCGGCGACGAGGACGTGGCCGCGTTGGCGGATCTCCTCGCCGATCTGGAGCACGGCTTCAACCAGAAGGTGGCCGAGGTGCTCGACCGGCCGTTCACCGCCGATGCCGTCGTCGTGGTCCCCGACGGCACGGTGATCCGCGGCTGGGACGACCTGTTCGCCTACCACACCGCCCGACTCGCCGACGCCGTCGCGACGTGGACGACGCGCGTGGTGATGCTGAGCGCCGTGTCGCCCGGCTCGGACACGGCCCTGGTGCACTTCCGGCAGGAGACCACCACGCCGGACGGCGGCTTCGCCAACCACGGAACGGTGTTCGCGGTGCGCCGCGAGGGCTCCTGGTGGATCAGCGCCCTGCACAACACCAACGTGGACCCCGCCCGTGCGGGCGCCGCTCCTGGCGGGCCTCGGAGCTGAACCGCCTCCGCGCGTCGGCGCTCTCGAACGATCCACTGCCAACGTTCGACGTCGCCCTGTGCGCTGCGTCACGATGACCTAACGGTAAGTTGGCGCTAAATATCTCGCAACAAGTGTTCACAGGGTCGGCGCCACCGCCTGTGGCCTGCGCACCTACCTCCTCCCGGCCGAACAGCGCACCGGCGACCGGGGCCTGGTCGAAGTGCGGCCATCAGGACCCACCGATCGCGGACGCGCGGCGAGCCAGTTCCTCGATCACCGGGTTCAGCTCGTCGATCCAGGTCTGGTGCTCGTCCACGTAGCGTTGCTGCACCTCCTGCACCGCCGCGAGCTGAGCCGCGGTCCGCCCCGTCTTCTGTCCACAGTGGAACCAGGCGACCGCGAGCTCGGACTCCTGCGGTGTCGGCGTGTACTTCCGGACCGGGATCGCGGGGCCGATCTCCACCGTGCCCGGCTTGCGCACCGGTTTCCACGCGTCCTCCGCGCCGCCGTCCAATCGGCCGTAGGCGACCCCGAAGAGCTGGTGGCGCGGGGTCTTCAAGAACGCTTCACGGTCCGGGGCCCGGTACCCGCGCTCCGCCATGCAGTCGAACATCTTCGCCGGGAGGTCCGGGGCGAGCTCCGCGTCGATCTCCTTGCGGTACGGGGCGAGGGCGTTGACCAGATCGCTGTAGTCGGTGACCGCCTGCCTGGCTCCCGGGCCGAACTCGTTCCAGGCCTGGTCCGCGCAACGGTCGGCGGCCTTGTCGAAATTCGCGTCGGTGCTCACGACGCGTGCGGGAGCCGCCTGCGTGTCGCTCCCGAAGCCCGCGCGACGCGCCTCCTCCTCGCTCGTCGGGCCGAAGTCGCGCACGGACACGGTGAGAAAGGAGAAAGGGTCCTCCGGCCGGGTCGGCGCGGTGTCGATGTTCTGCCGGTAGCCGGCCTCGGCCATGCACCGGTCCCGGATCTTCATGTGCGTGTGGTCGATCAACCCGACCTGCCTGCCCAGGATGATGTCGAACGGCTGCCCGGGTTCGGACGGTTCGGAGACCTCGTCCGCCGGCGGAACCGTTCCCACCGCGGGCGTCGACTCGGCCGTGCAGCCGGTCAGGATGATCCCGGCCAGACCGCACGCCGCCAGCACCGACGTCGCTCGCTGTCGCACCCGACTCCCCTTCCTGTCCGGGGTGACGGACCGGTGCCGCTGCCCACCGGCCCGTCACCGAGGTCTCACTTGTTGATCGGAGCACCTTCACTGCACCGCGAGTGCCCGTTGTTCCGGCGGTCCAGGGAGTAGAACCAGGAGCTCGAGTTCCGGGGCTGGTGCGCGTACTTGTACCAGTTGCCCGCCCCGTCGACGTCCCAGATGTACACGGTGCACGTGGAGTCGCGGTTTCTGAACTCGATCGCGCTGTCCATGAGGTATCCGGTGCGCGTGCCGGTCGCCGTGACGTACCACACTGGTAGGGGCTGTGCACCCCGGAGACGGACCAGTGGTTGGCGCCGTTGTGGAACTGCTTGATGTGGGAGTTGGAACCGGTCTCACGCCGGAAGCAGATCTCGGTGTAGTTGCAGCTCACGCTGCCGTCGCCGTTGTCCTCCGCGGCCTGGGCCGCGGGGGCGCCGGCGAGCAGCGCGGTACCGAGCGTGGCCGCCGCCACCGTTGCCTTCAGTGCCTTGCGCATGGCAATTCCTCCTAGTCGGGTTTTCGGGTCGATCACGGAGCGAGCGCCCACGCGCGCAGCGCGCTCTGCTTGCAGAAGTGCAGCCAGCGGCTCTGCGTGGTGATGACGCCGTCCGATCCGGTCCGCGTGAGCACGGCGGACGAGTGGCTCTGGGTTTGCGGACCCCAGTCGCCGTCGATCCCGGTGTCGTATCCCCACAGGTAGCGGCAGGCCGCCTGCACGTAGTAGGTCTGCGTGACCGACGACGTGCTGAAGCTGGAGTTCCCGCTGCCGGACACCGCGTTGTCGATGTGGATGTGGTTGTGGTGCTCGGTGTTGTCCAGGTACGAGATCACGTGCCGGAAGTGGTGGTGCAGGCTCGCCGCGGTGCCCCAGTACCGGGTCCGGGCGATGGTGAACGCGTCACCGGTGTAGCTCTTCCACTGGTCGTAGCGGCCGTTGAAGCCGGTGAACAACGCGCCGGTGTTGCGGTTGGTGACGAGCATCCGACCGAGGTCGAACGCCCGCCCTTCACCGTGCATGCCCGGCTTGTTGACGTACGCGCCGTAGGAGTAGATGCGGTGCGGCGCCGTCCAGTGGTACGGCGTCCAGGCGCGGAACGCCTGGTGCCAGGGTCTCCAACCGCGAGTGGAAACCCGGCTCGTACCGGAACGACGTGGCGGCGCCGGTCGGTTCGTAGTAGGTGGGCTGTGAGTTGATTTCGCTCTGCGTCACCAGAGCGAGGGCCGATACCTCGCCCGCGAGCGCCCTGCCACCACCGAGCAGAACGGCTGCGGACCCGGCTGCGGCCGCGGCGAGAACTCCCCGGCGCGACACCGATCGTGAACGGTCATCCATGGCCGAGATCTTTCGTCGGCACCACCCGTTCGCGCCCTAGTCCGGAGACCAGTCTTCAGCGCCGCACCGCGGGACAAACGGGTTCGTCGGGACCGTCCGGGAGGTAGGCGGACCGTTCCGCGGCGGTGAGATCGCGTCCGGTCTCCGCACAGATCTTCACCACCGCCGCGGCGGGCGACAGCGCCCAGCGGATGACGCGGCTGTCGTCGGAGCCGGAGACGAGCTCGCCTTCGTGCGTGAAGGCCAGCGCCTGCACCGGACCCGTGTGGCCGGCGAGCGCGGTTCCCGCGCCGGTGGCCGGGTTCCACACGACGACCGAGTGGTCCTCGCCGCCGGATGCGAGCGTGGCGCCGTCCGGGCTGAACGCCAGCACCTGCACCGGTGCCGTGTGACCGACCAGCGTGGTGATCTCGTCCCCGGACTCGGTGCGCCACAACTTGACGGTCCGGTCCGCACCCGCCGTCGCCACGACCGCCCCGTCGGGACTGATCGCGACGTCACGGACGTCGCCCTGGCCGGTCTTGATCCTGCGCACCAAGCGGTCCCCGACGGCGTCCCAGATCAGCACGCCGCCCGCCGGGTCGGCGGACACCAGCATCCCGCCGTCCGGGGTGAACTCGACCGCGCCGGCCACGATCGGCCCACCGGAGAACGGCTGCGAAGTCAGCTCGGGCAGGTTCCAGCGGAACCGGCCGAGCGAAGCCGCGACGGCGAGCAGGCCGGCCAGGTCGGGCGCGGTGTCGAGCAGCTGCCGGGAGGTCAGCGCCATCCGGTGGGACTGGTCGACGCGTTGGCGGAGCTGGGCTTCCCGGCTCTGCCACACCGCGATCCCACCGGCCGGTCACGGCGAGCAGCAGGAGCACACCCATGATCGAAACCAGCCGCTTGAGCAGCCGGGTCCGACGTCGGGTGGCGGTCCGCTCGCCCTCGGCGCGTTCCCGGCTCGCCCGCAGGAATGCCTCCTCGACGTCGTTGAGCTCACCGGCGTGGTCGTCGACCCAGGCGAGCGCGGTCGCGAGCTGCGAACCCCGGTACAGCGCGCCTTCGTCGCGGTCGAGCTCGGCCCAGGTGTGCGCGGCGGCGGTGAGCCTGCGGTGGACCAACAGCCTCGCGCGGTCGTCGGAGAGCCAGCGCTGCAGCCGGGGCCACGCCCGGATCAGCACCTCGTGCGCGATCTCCACGGTGTCCTCGTCGACCACCACGAGACGGGCGGTGACCAGGCGGTCCAGCACGCGGTCGACCACCGCCGGCGCGGCGACACCCGCGAGCTCACCGCGGTCGATGGGTCTTCGGGTGTCCTCGGTGCCGTCACCGAACGCGGTGAGCCGCAGCACGATGCGGCGCAGCGCCGACTGCCCCTCGGCGTCGAGGTCGTCGTACTCCCGTTCGGCGGACTGCGCGATCGCACCGCGCACGCCGCCGCCCGCCCGGTAGTCGGACAACGTGAGCGTCCCGCCATCACGACGCCGCCACGTCTCGACCAGCGCGTGCGACAGCAGCGGCAACGCGCCGGGTTCGGACTCCACGTCCGCGAGCACCGTCGCCAGCAGGTCGGCCGCCACGCTCTGCCCGGTCATCGTCGCCGGGCGCAGGACGATCTCACGCAGGTCGGTGGACGACGGCGGGCCGACCAGCACGGTCGCCTCGTCCGCCAGCGCGGTGACCAGCTCGGGGTGCTGGGTGATGTGCGCGAGGAAGTCCGCGCGTATCCCCAGTACGACCTTGGTGCGCCGGTGCGGGCCACGCGCGGCGTCGAGCAGCGCGCCGACGAACCGCGTCCGCTCGCCGTCGTCGCCGCACAACGTGAACAGCTCCTCGAACTGGTCGACGACCAGCACTGCCCGGACGTCCTCCGGTCCCGCGGCGAGCTCGGTGCGCACCGCGATGTCGAGGTGCGCCGGATCGGCGGCCAGCTCGGCGCGCAGCCGGGTCTGGTCCTTGCCGGTCAGCTCCGCCAGCGCGGCGGCGAGCGCGTCCATCGGCCGCGCTGTCGGCGTCAGCAGCACGGACCGCCAACGCGGGTCGTCGGCCAGCCTGCCGATGAGACCGGCGCGCAAGAGCGACGACTTGCCGCTGCCGGACGCGCCGAAGACACCGACCACCGGGTGCTGGTCGACCCGCCGCTCCAGCACCTCGATCAGCCGGTCCCGGCCGAAGAACCAGGCGCGGTGCTCGGGCTGGAACGCCATCAGGCCCCGGTACGGGCACTCCGCGTCGTTGCGCGGCGATCGCCGCTTGACCGGCACGTCGACCAGCCGGGCGGGCGACTCACCGAGCAGCACGGTCTCGTGCAGCCCGCGCAGTTCCGCACCCGGCTCGATGCCCAGTTCCTCGGCCAGGAGCTCCCTGGTGCGCCGGTACACCTCCAGCGCCTCGGCCTGCCGCCCTGAGCCGTACAGCGCGATCATCAGCTTGGCGCGCAACGATTCCCGGTACGGGTGGGCGTCGGCGAGCGAGATCAGCTCGCCCACGACCGCGGCGTGCCTGCCGAGCGCGAGGTCGGCGGTGATCCGCGCCTCCACCGCGTGCAGCCTGGTCTCCTCCAGCCGCAGCGCGATCTGGCGGATGACCGGCGTGTCCGCGAGGTCGGCGTAGGCGGGACCGCGCCACAGGGCGAGTCCGTCGGCGAGCAGCTCTCCCGCCTTTTCCGGGTCGCCCTCGGCGAGCGCCCGCTCACCGTCCGCGGCGAGGTCGGAGAACCGGTCCGAGTCCAACTCGCCGGCACGCACCGTGAGCGCGTACCCGGTCGGGTGGCGGCTGATCCGGTCGCCGAGGTTCAGCGCCCGTCGCAGCTGGTAGACGTACAGCCGCAGGTTCTCCGCCGCCGAGGCGGGCGGCACCTCCCACAGCGCCTCCATCAACCGGTGCTGGGACACCGGCGCGTTCGCGTACCGCAGCAGTACCGCCAGCAGGATCCGCTGCTTCGCCGAGCGCAACGGCAGCACCCCGCCGTCGGCGGTGACCACGAGCGGGCCAAGCACCTGGAACTCCACCGCAGCACCCCCCACGAGTCCGCCGCACGATAGCCCAACCAGGCGTTATACGTCCGGCATACGCGCGGACAACAGCCCGTGCCCAGCCTTCTCGCCGTGAGACGGGGAGGGGTCATGCACACGATTCGCGTCACTCTGTCGTTGGAGAGCCCGGTGCTGCGGGACAAGATCAACGACTTGCTCGGGAACACCGGATGGGCGGAGGTCTGCTCGCCCAGGGACCTCACTGCGGGCGTCACGGTGCTGGACGCGCGTGCCGCCGTCCGCGTCGTGCCCCGGTCGGCCACGGTCGCCGTGCTCGACTCACCGGACGGCTCGCTGCTCGAGTCCCTCGTCCACGCCGGGGTGAGTGGGCTCGTGCTCGCCGACGACCCGGTCGAGGACTTCGCCAGGGCGGTGCGGGACGTGCACCGCTTCGGCGGGTGGATCTCGCCGCGGCTCACCGGACTGGTGTTCGGGATGCTGCCGGTGCTCCGCCCGGCCGGTCCCGCGCTGACCGCCCGCGAGCGGGAGGCGCTGCGGCTGCTCGCCGACGGCCGGGAGAACGCCGAGATCGCCGCGGCGATGTTCATCACCGTCAGCGCGGTGAAGTACCACGTCTCCAACCTGCTGCGGAAGTTCGACTGCAAGGACCGCACGCAGCTGGTGGCGCAGGTCTGGTGTCGCTGAGACCCGGACCTCCCGCCACCGCATGGGGGACCGATGTCAGAAGTGGTCCTTCTCCGTCAGCTCGTGCTCGAAGGCGTCCGCGCTGGCGACGAGCATCGTGAGCGGGCGCTCGAACTCCTCTTGGACGCTCAGGTCCTCCAACGGCACGGTGTGCTTGAGCAGTGCGACGCCGTCCACCACCGCCGCTCCGCCGACGAGTGACGTGCCGGCGAGTTCGAGCAGCCGCCCCTGGTCGATCGCGTCGGCCCGGCCGACCGCCGACGAGATCTCGAGCCACGCCCGGCCGCCGACGTCGGGCACGTGGTGCACCGCGACCTGCTGGGTGCGGCTGCCGTCCGTGTCGAGCCGGAAACGCAGCCAGCTGTCGGTCTCCTCCAGCACCTCGTACCGCGTGCGGACGTAGTTGATCACATCGGTCCAGGTGGTCACCGTCGTCGCCTCCCGCGTCCGGCCGATCACCACCGTAGTACCAGGCGCCGGCGAAAGGGCGAGAACAAACACCCCGAGCCGCACTTCGCCGGGTGAACCCCTCGGCTGCCGACGGCGCCCGGCCGGCGGAACCGCGGGCGGATGCCGATCGTCCCAACCACATGGGCACCGGACAGTGGTGGGTTGTCGTCGAGGAGAACCGCGGCATGGGAGACGGGCGCGAGTGGAAGCTCTCCCACTCCCAGGCCGTCGGCGATCACGAGGCGGCTCGGGCCGAGGCGTTGCGGCTCGCCCGCGAATACGTCCCGGCCTACCCGTGGTCGGTCCGCTCCCGTCAGGTGCTGCGCCTGGCGGACGGCTCCTACGTGGTGATCGCGAACGGCCGCACGTCCACTTTCCACTTCCGCGTCCAGGTCGGGGAACTCGTCGCCGAGGTCTGACAGCCGCACCGGGCCGGAGCGCGACGTGGCCCTCCTCACGTCGACTGACCGCTACCCGCCGGACGTGCAGGTCACTTCCGGTCGCGGTGGGTGGGAGCCGTTGGCGGTGAAGCCGAAGGTGGTGGAGCCTTCCGCGGGCAGCACGGCGTTGTAGTGCGCGTTGGTGACGGTCACGGAGGTGGCGTCCTGGGTGAGCGTGCCGTCCCACAGGTTGCCGATGCTGTGGCCGGCGGGTTGTGACCAGGTCACCGTCCAGTCGGCGAGTTCGCGCCGGCCGGCGTTGCGCACGGTCACCTGGGCCTGGTAGCCGCCCGGCCAGGAGTTGATCACCTCGAAGTGGGCGTCGCAGCCGCGCGTCGACGCGGTGGTGCTCGTCGAGGGCGAGGGTTGGGCGCTGGCCTGCTCGTCGTCCTTCAGCGCGGTGCCGATCAGCACGCCACCGGCGACCAACGCCACGGCGCCGGCGGCCATCGCGATCGTCCGCCCTCGCACGCGGCGAGGTGCGGGGAGCAGCTTCGTGCCACCGAACGCCCGGGTCGCGTCCGGGACCGGCCGTCCTTGCGCGACCGCGGCCAGCAGAGCGTGGGCCTCGGCCATCGTCGGTCGCTGCGCCGCGTCACGCCGCAGGATCCGCAGCAGCACCTCGGCCAACGGGCCGGTCGACCGCGGTGGCGTGATCTCCCCGCTCGACACGCGCCGCAGCAACGCGTAGGGGTTGTCGACCGTCCCGAACGGCGGGCTGCCCTCCAGCACCGCGTACAGCGTCGCGCCCAGGGAGAAGACGTCGGAGGCGAACGTCGCCTGCTCCCCCGCCGCCACCTCCGGCGCCAGGAACGCCGGTGTGCCGACGATGGCACGGGGATCGCTCACCGTGCCTTCGCCGACGGCGCGGGCGATGCCGAAGTCCGCGATCTTCGCGGTGCCGTCCTCGGCGAGCAGGACGTTGAACGAGGAGACGTCCCGGTGCACGATGCCCTCGGCGTGCGCCGCCGCCAGCGCCGACGCCACCTGGCTGCCGATGGCGGCCACCAGCGCCTCCGGCAACGGACCGCGTTCGGCGATCAACTGCTGCAGGCTGCGTGACGGCAGGTACTCCAACACCAGACACGGCTTCCCGCCGTGCTCGACGACGTCGTGCACGCTGATCGCGTGCGGGTGCCGCAACCGCGCGGCAACCCGCCCCTCGCGCACGATCCGCTCCACGGCGTCCGGGGAGTCGACGGCCGCTTCGATGAACTTGACCGCCACCACGCGGTCGAGGCGCTCGTCACGCGCCTGCCAGACGACCCCCATCGACCCACGCCCGACCAGCGACACCAGCCGGTAACGCCCGGCGATGACCTCGTCCTGTTCCGGCACAAGCCGACGCTACTGCGCCGAACCGCCCACTGGCCACCTTCGACGACCCCGGAGTTTTCGCACATCCGCGGCACTGTCCAACCCGATCGGCAGTCACGCCCGACCGGCCGCCCCAACCGGCACGGCTGCCCTCCTACCAGGCCGAACGTGCCCAATCAGGGGAGGATGGTTTCGCGGACGGTGCCGTCGGCGGTGGAGAACGCGATGTGGCCGTGCTCGAACCAGCTCACGCGGCCCGGCGGCGCACCGCGTTCACCCGATATCGGGAGGCCCAGCCCGCTGCTCTCCTCCCCCAACTCCTGGTAGCGGACCAGGATCAGCCCGCGCACCTCCCACGTGCCGAGCACGGGGTGGGTGTAGATGTGCGCGACCCCGTTCGGGCTGATCCACCGGAACACCGCGCCCTGCCTGTCCGCGGTGAAGCGCTCGTCGCTGAGCGTGCCGCTGTCCGGTTCGGTGCTCTCGCTCTTGTGCACCGCGAATGCGCGCAGCAGCGCGGACGTGCGGAACTCCACCTCACCGTTGCCGCGCAGCCGGTGGAACGTGATGTCACCGGGGTCGACGATGCCGTCGCCGAACCCGAACTGCGCCTTCTGGAACTTCTCCACCGCCGCCCGGGTCGCCGGCCCGAAACGGCCGTCCACCGCGATCTTCGCGTTCGGGTTGCCGTTGAGGAACAGCTGGACCAGGGCGACGTCCTCGGGGTGGTTCGGGCGGTTGTCGCCGACACCCGCCCGGAGCTGGTTGGTCATCGTCGACCCTCCTCACTGCCGCACCGGGTGCGACGACCGCCTAACAGGGGAATCGTCCGTTCGGCGGTCGCGTTCCGCGCGGTGGGTCGCTCATCCGGGTGACGGCGGGTGGCGGTCGGCCGGCATGACGGCTGACGGGCCGATTGACAAAGATCGCGACCACACCGAATCTGGGAGCGCTCCCAATCATCATCGTCGATGAGGACACCGCCATGAGACCGCGCCCTGCCGTGTTACCCGCGCTCTCCGCACTGCTCGCCGGACTGATCGCCGTCCCGCTCACCGTCCCTTCCGCGCAGGCCGACCCCGCCGTCACGGTCACCGTCAACGCGCAGGCGGGACTGGAGACCGTCGACGAGGCCGCGATCGGCGTCAACCACGCCATCTGGGACGCCCAACTCGGCACGGACGCCGTCGCCGACCTGATGAAGGACGCCGGGGTGCGCGCCATGCGCTACCCCGGCGGCTCCTACTCCGACATCTACCACTGGCGCGACCACACCGCGCCCGGCGGCTACGTCGCGCCGAACACGGACTTCGACCACTTCATGGCCGGTGTGCGGCGGGCGGGCGCGCAGGCCGTCGTCACCGCGAACTACGGCACGGGCACGCCCGCCGAGGCCGCCGAGTGGGTGCGCTACGCCAACGTGGAGAAGGGCTACGGCGTCAAGTACTGGGAGATCGGCAACGAGCTGTACGGCAACGGCCACTACGGCTCCGGCTGGGAAGCCGACGACCACCCGGACAAGAGCCCCACCGGCTACGCGACCCTGGTCAGGGACTACGCGCTCGCGATGAAGGCCGTGGACCCGACCATCAAGGTCGGCGCGGTGCTCACCACCCCGGGCGAGTGGCCCGACGGCATCACCGCTTCGGGCGACGCCGGGCCGTGGAACCAGGCCGTGCTGTCCGTCGCCGGGCCGGTCGTGGACTTCGCGATCCTGCACTGGTACCCGAGCGGGGACACGGCCGCGCAGGTGCTGACCAAGACCGACCGGATCGCCGACGCGGTCCGCCTCGTGCGCGAGCAGTCCCGCCGTCTCGCGGGCAAGGAGCTCGGCATCGCCATGACGGAGATCAACACGTCGTTCGGTCGCAACACCCAGCCCGGCGCGCTGTTCGCCGCCGACGCGTACGCGACGCTCATGGCGAACGGCGTGTTCACCGTGGACTGGTGGAACGTCCACAACGGAATCGGCCGGGTGTCCACAGTGGCCGGTCACACCGACTACGACGACTACGGCCTGCTGTCCAGCGCGACCTGCACCCCGGACGGCACGACGTGCCAGCCCGCGCTCAACACGCCGTTCGCGCCGTACCACGCGATCTCGATGGTCTCCCGCTTCGCCCGCCCCGGCGACCAGTTCGTGGCGGCTTCGGCCACCGATCCGCTGGTCCGCGCCCACGCCGCCCGCCGTGCCGACGGCGGCCTGGCGGTGATGCTGGTGAACCAGGCCCCCGACGCGGCCAAGACCGTGTCGCTGCGTTACGCGGGCTACGTGCCGGCCGCCGACGCGCAGGTGCTGACGTTCGCCAACGGCGACACGGGCATCACCGACCTCCCCGCACCGGGCCTGGACACACGATCGGGTGATCATGGTCCGACGACCTCCGGAAACGCTGTTATATCAGGAGGTGAAACGTCGGTTGAAACAATGAGGACCGCGACCAACCACACGACGTCCGGACCCCCGTCGGCCGCCACGCTCCCGCCGTACTCGATCACCACCCTCCTGCTGCGCCCGGCCGGCTCCACCGCCGGTCCCGCGGCGCCGCCACGCCCCGCCGCCGGCGCCGTCACCGACACCACCGCCACCCTCACGTGGCCCGCACCGCCCGCGGGCGTGAAGTACGAGGTCCACCGGCACGCGGGCGTCGGCGACGAGCAGTGGGGCGAGACGACCGGCACCTCGTTCACCGCGGCCAACCTCACGCCCGGCACGCGCTACACGGTGAACCTGGTGGCCCGCGACAACGCCGGCCGCGTCTCCTGGTCCTCCCCGCCGCTGACGTTCACCACGGGCACACCCGCCACGTCCACCTGCGCCGTCACGTTCCGCGAGACCACCAACTGGGGCAGCGGTTACGTCGCCGACATCGAGATCGCCAACACCGGCGCCGAAACCCTCGACGGCTGGACGCTGAGCTACACGTGGCCGACCACGTGGCAGCAGGTCTCCAGCGGCTGGAACGCCACGTGGACCCAGACCGGCACCGAGGTGCGCGTGTCGAGCACGACCCGCCTCACCCCCGGCACCACGACCACGGCCGGTTTCGTCGGCGCCTACCAGGGCCCCAACGTCCGGCCGACGACCTACAGGCTGAACGGCACCCTCTGCACCACTCGATGACAGCCCGGTCCGCGCGCGTCGTCCCAACCAACGCGCGCGGACCACCACCCGCCATCACCAGCCACCAGCCGCGATCGCCAACCACCGGCCACCATCGCCAAGCGCCGGCCGTCATCGCCGGCCGCCGGCCGCCGTCGCCAGCCGCTGACGGTCTCTTGCACGCGCGCCGCGATCGAAGCCGGCCTACCGGTCAGGAGCCGAACCAGCCGGCCACGTCGAGCCGGAAGAGGCCGGGCGGGACCACGGTGCGCAGGTCGACTTCGAGTGCGCGCAGTCGCTCCACGCCGAGCGCCTTCGCCCATTCCGCCCGCAGTTCCTCGAAGATCGCCGCCGAGCGGTCGAGGGCGTCGATCCCGTGGGAGGTGAGGCGGACCAGCTTGCGCCTGGCGTCGGCCGGGTCGTCGACTCGCTCGACGTAACCCAGGACCTCCAGCCGGTCCACCGTCTTGCCCGCCGCCTGTTTGGACACGCCCAGCCGCCGGCCCACCTCGCTGGCGGTGGCCCCGCCCCTGCCGATGGCCTGCATCGCGAAGCCGTAAGCGGGCCGCACGTCGGGATGTCCCTGGCGGGCCAGCTCGGCGTGCAGGCGGTCGATGATCGTGCGGAAACCCGCGAACAGCAGCAACGGCAGCTCGAAGCCGGACGTGTCCTCAGCCATTGCCGAAGCCATTGCCGAACTCGACAACCTGGTTTACGGTTTGGTCAACCACGTTGTCGAGTTTACCCCGCGAGAGGACCGCATGTTCATCGAGCACACCCCCGAGTCCGCACCCGCCGCCGCCCGCCGGTCCATGCAGGCCACCGTCGCCAAGCTCGGGTACCTGCCCGCGGGCGTCGCACGGCTCGCCTCCTCACCCCACCTGCTGGAGGGATTCCTGAAACTCAGCGCCATGTTCGAGCAGACCACGCTCGACCCCGTGGCCCGCGAAGTCGTCATCATGACCATGGCGACGCGCAACGGCTGCCACGTGTGCGTGGCGATGCACACCGCCAAGCTGACCGCGCTCGGCGCCGAGCCGGAGCTGATCACGGCGCTGCGTGAACAGCTGCCACTGCACGAGGACCGACTGGAAGCGGTCCGGCTGTTCACCCTCGAAGTGCTCGCCACCGCGGGCGCGGTCGACAGCGAAGCACTGGACTCCTTCACCGCGCACGGCTACACGCCACAAAACGCGCTGGAGGTCGTCATGGGCATCGGCACCTACACCCTGTCCACCCTGGCCAACCGCATGACCGGGGCGCCCGTCGACGAGCAACTCGCCGCCTTCGCCTGACCCACCCTCGAACGACGAGACCCCACGTGCCGGACAACGGCACGTGGGGTCGGACCAGCCGGCCGATGACACGGCCGTCGTCCTACCGCGCGACCCGAGAGCTCAGCCGACCGGGTTCCGGCCGTCCGAGCCCGCGAGGTACTTGCGGGCGGTGGCGACGACGGTGATCCGTGCCGTCACGTGGTGATCGAGAAGCTGTTGGAGACGAAGTCCATGCCACCCGACGCGGAGGTGATCTCGAACCCGAACTGCACGTCGCCGACCGTGACGTCGCCGTACCACCCGCGTGCCTGGATCCACTTCAGCACCGCCAGCACGTCGACCGTGCCGGCATTGGTGTTGCTCGTGCGCACGAACGAGAACACGGCGTTGGAGCCGTTCGAGCCCCGGTACACGTCCCACGTGTGGCCGCCGACGGTCGCCGTGGCCTCCCTGGAGCCGATCGGCCCGACCGCGCCCTGCTTGTTCACCCAGATCATGATCTCGTAGGCGTGGTTGTTCGCCCAGATGTCGTAGGCCGTCGCGTACGCGCCGCTACCGGGCCGGGACACGTTGAACGAACTGGAGAGCCTGCCCAGCGAACCGAGCGTGCGGTTGACCATCTTCGCCGAGTGGGGGTAGGACTTGACGCCGCCGGTGTTCGGGTGATTGGCCCACACACCCCAGTTGCTGTAGGAGTTCGCCCAGATCGACTGCGGACCGACACCGGATCCCCAGACGTTGTTGCGCACGGTGTACCCACCGTTGGACCACGTGCCCCACTTGTCAGTGGACGACCAGGTCGCGGCCTGCGCGACCCCGCCGGTGCCGAGGAGCAATCCCACCAACGCGACCGCGATCGCGGCCGAACGCATCCTGTTCATGACACTTCTTCCCGGGCGACGTTGCCCAAAGTCGCCGCGCCCTTGGAGTCGAAGCGCTTCGACTGGAGGGGCGCGGAACATCCCATGATGTGGCGGCGGTATGCCGGAACTATCGCAGCCCAATGGGTCGCAGGTCAACGCCCGCGCCGGCGCCGACCGAATGAGACGGACATCCCCGGCGGAAATTCCCGGCATTCGATCGGTTCGATCGCCCCATTCGACCGGGCATTCGACTGCCCGCTCCACACACGGCGACGTGGTGATCGCGCACTCCCGGCCGCCCGGACCCGACCGAGACCCGGGTATACCCGCGCCGAGGCGGGCCGTTCGGGAAACGGCCCGCCTCGGCGCGGAATCGGTGTGGCGAATTGCCGTCGCGGCTACGCCGCGGCGACGGTGAACTCGTAGAGCTTGGTCACCTGCCCCGGCTTGAGCGTGCAATTGACCGTGAACGTGCCCAGGCCGGTGGTCGAGCCGTCGGCGCGACGCGGGGTGAGCGTGGTGGTGAAGTTGCCGACCGTGATGGTCGTCCTGCCCGGGTTCGCCAGCGTGACGGGCGGCGTGCCGCCGCTCGCGACCGTGTCGAACGTGCCGGACGAAGGCACGTTCGTCTTCACCACGGTCAGGTTCGCCACCACGTCCACCGGCGTGCCGGCGTTGTCGATGCGCGTCTGCGACGTCGCCGTGCCCTCCACGGTCTTCGCGCCGACCAGCGACAAGCCCATGGTCGCGTTGGCGGGCACGGTCGCCGTCGCGGTCACCTTCGTCGCCGGGATCGGCCGGCCGACCACGGCCGAGTCCGGCAGGTCCTCGGCGACGATCTTCACGCTCATGTCCTGCGCGCCGATCAACGGGAACGGGCAGTTGTACACGAGCGTCAACGACGCCGTCGCCGCCTGGCCCACGCCCGCCCCACCGAACACGACAGTGCCCGCGATGGCGGCTCCTACCGCGAGTCCGCCGAACAGCCTCCGTGACATGGAATTCAGTTTGAGCATGGAGAATCTCCTCGTTGAGATTGTGTGGAAACGCGATCGCGGCGGCCGGGTCACCTGTCTACCCGTGAGTAATGTAGCGCGGACAGGCAATCGCGAACAAGTTTCACTACGCATTTTCCGCATTTTTCGGCAACCCCGACAGAAAGGGACGGTCGATTTGTCACACGGGTGACAAGAGTTCCGGGCACCCCTGACCGGCACCGATGCCCTCCCCCTCCACAGGGGCCGACAGGCCACCCGACCTGGTACACCCGTTCGAGTTGCCGCGCCCGGAGGCCGGACCCGACGACCTCACCGCGCGGGCGGTCGACCCGATGACGCCCAGGCCACGAAGGGCCGATGCCCCGGCCGAGCGGACCGGACCGCCGCCACGCCCGGGATGTGTGAAAGATATTCGTTACGGTGATTCCCGCATTTCACCCGGACCGTTGAAACCGGCGGCAACCGGCTAACCCGGCTCCGGCGGGTCGCGACTTCCCCCGTGTGCGGAGCGCTGCTCGGCACGTCCGTTCACGACCGGGCCGGCTCTGCGGCCCCGTGCTCATCAGGTGGGTGAAGGCCCATGCCCGTCGTGCTCATCGCGCGAGACGACCAATACGTGCTCAACCACACCACGCGCTTCATCGCCCGCGACACCGGCACGGTGTCCGAGCCGTTCCACCTGCCGGTGGTCGACACGCACTGGGACGGCGCATCGGCGGAAACGTCCTACCAGTTCAACGACGTCACGTTCGTGCACCGCGACGACGAGGCACGCGAGGTCGGCGTGGTGGGCACCTTCGGTGAACTCCACACCCCGGTCCCGCTGCGGGAGGTCCGGTTCCTCGACGAGCCGACCGGCCTCTGGGCGGCCACCGTGCGGGTCGGCAAGGGCCAGGTGCACCGCTACCGGTTCACCGTGGACGGCAGGTCGGTGCTCGACCCCGTCAACCCGCAGCGGCAGCGGACGGACAACGGGCAGGAGTGGTCGCGGTTCTTCACCCACGGCTGCGCGGTCCCGGTCAGCTTCGACCGGTGGGAGCTGCGGCTGCTGGAGCGACTCGTCACGCAGGTGCTGCCCTTCCAACTCGCCGAGAACCGGCGGTTCCTCGCCGACTTCTACCACAAGCTCAGCCGGTCCGAGCGCGACCGGCAGTTCCCGTTGGCGTTCCTGATGGACGAGTCGGTCGGGGTCGTCAACTTCATCGACAAGCTCCTCGCACGCGAGGAACGGCACAACCTCGACGACTACAAGATCTGCCTGCGGCTGATCGACGACGTGCTGCGCGCCCGCTTCCCCGGTCGGGAACCGGCGGAGCTGGGCAGGCAGGCGTTCATGGACCTCTACGACGAGCTCGCCGCCAACCAGGTGCCCGGCTGGGACCACGGCCGGTACGGCGAGCCGCGGTACTTCCTGCTCCTGCTGCGCCGCCACGCCATGACGGGCGCGTTCGCGCACCCCAAGCACGGCGGCAACCACGGCGCGGCGGCGTGGGCGTACCTCGCCGAGCGCTTCGAGTTCGACTGGCGCGCGGCGGTCGAGGCGCCGCTGGGCCGCAACACCGACTACCGGGGGTGAGACCATGGCCGACGAGACGTTCGACGCGGTGATCATCGGCAGCGGCGCGGGCGGCGCGCCCGTCGCGCACGCGCTCGTGCGGGCGGGCAAACGCGTGCTGGTGCTGGAGAAGGGGCCGCTGTTCCACTCACAGCACACCAGTCCCGACGGGCTGTCGGACTTCAAGCGCGACGAGGAGTTCGCCACCGGCGCCGAGAAGGTGCTGCAGGTGCAGGGTGTCGCGAACACCGGCGTGTCGTTCTACTCCAGCCACGTCGAGCCGGACCTGAACGACGAGCCGCACGTCTACCGCGACACCGACGGCCAGGACAGGGTCACGATCGAGGGGTACACCGCGCAGGTCGTGGGCGGCGGCACGCAGCTCTACGGCGGGGTGTCGCTGCGGTTCGCCCCGGACGACTTCCGGCTGCGCTCGGCCAACCAGGGGCGGGACGACCTGCGCGCCGACCCCGGCGGCGATGTCGCCCGGGAGGCCCGCGACTGGCCGTTCGGCTACGACGACCTGGAACCGTGGTACTGCCGGGCCGAGGAGCTGGTCGGCATCAACGGCACCAGGGACGGCCAGCTCAAGCCCGCGAGCGTGGACAACTACCAGAAGCCGCTGGAGCCCAACGACATCAGCGCGCACGTCGCCGCCGGGATGGACGCGCTGGGCTTCCGGCGCTACCGCACCCCGCTGGCGGTCATCACCGAGGACCACGCGCCGAGCGGCCGCACGGTGCCGACCGACCGCGAGTCGATCAAGACCGCGTTCGTCAACCGCTACGGCGACCCGTTGGGCCTGAAGTCCAACACGTGGGTGTCGCTGCTGCACCCGATCTCCACCCAGCCGGGGTTCGCCTTGCGCGCCAACTGCGTCGTGACGCACCTGTCGGCGACGAACGGGCGGGTGACGGACGTGCACTACCGCGATCCGCTGGGACGCGAGCGGACGGTGGGCGGCACGGTCGTGGTGGTGGCGTGCAGCGCGATCGAGTCGGTGCGGCTGTTGCAGCTGTCCGCCGAGCGGGACGCCGGCTTCGCGGACCGGATCAACGGCAACGGCCTGCTGGGCCGCTACTTCCTGACGCACTGCTTCGGCGGCGCGTCGGCCCGCGTACCCGGCCGTCACGACAAGTCCCGCACGCTCGACTCGGACTGGGCCACCGACGCGTGTGCCACGCCGGAGTTCGTGCGCGCCAACGGGCTGTGGGCGGGCGGCGCGATCTACAACAACACGTCGGACTCGGCGCTGCCGATCAGCATGGCGCGCACGTGGGCCGCCAACGACATGGACACGATGTGGAAGGGCTACCTCTACGACCTGGACATGCGCGGCGACCAGTTCGACGGCTACCTGACCGAGAACTTCGGCCGGCAGCTGTCGGTGGCGTTCATGGCGAACCAACTCCCGCTGCCCACCAACCGGATCACGCTGCACCCGTCGGTGCGCGACAAGTGGAACCGCCCGGTGGCGCACATCGACAAGGGCTGGCACAGCCACGACCGCGCGGTGATGGACGTGCTGGCCGACCGCTGCCGGGAGATCCTCGCCCGCGGCGGTGACGGCGTGCAGCTGATCGGCTTCGGCCACGTCGGCAACGACGTGCGGCGCATCGCCAACCACGTCCTCGGCGGCGCGCGCTTCGGCACCGACCCGGCCGACTCGGTGCTCGACCCGGACTGCCGCGCGTGGCGGTTCGACAACCTCTACGTCACCGACGGGTCGTTCATGCCGACCTCCGGCGGCGCCAACCCGACCCTGACCATCCAGGCCAACGCCTTCCGCGTCGGCGAACTGCTCACCACGAGGGTGTGACGTCCATGGACCCGGCGTTCGACGACATCTTCACCCAGCCGGAGAACGAGATCTTCCGCGTCGTGTTCTTCCCCGACCGGATCTACCACTCGCGGTACCTGCTGGCCGCGCGCAGCCCCCGCTACCGGTACGACGTGGACGAGGTCCGCAACGGCCCGGACGTCACGGCGATGAAGGGCAGCGTCTACCTCGACGGCACGCGGCTGTGCAGCGTGCTGCGCCTGGAGTACCGCGCCGGGCGCCTCACCGAGCTGGTGCGGGAACGCGGACGCCGCCTCGGCGACTCGGTGAACGCGTGGGTGCGCGTGCTGCCGAACGACGAGTCGCTGACCGCCGACGCGACGGTGACGTTGCGCTACGACAAGTCGGTGGACGCGTACGCGGTGGAGATGTGGGACACCCTGGAGCCGCCCGAGAACACCGACCACGACTACCGGGTGATCCCGCTGATGGGTGCCAACGCCCCGATCACCCGCCCGCCGTCGCTCGCGCCCGCGCTGGTCGACATCAAGGCCCTGCGCCGCCTGGAAGTGGCGTTCAGCGAGGTGGCGATGACGACGCCCACCGGCCACCCGGTGCCGGACGTCCAGTGGGACAACAACTTCCTGCGCTCCCACCAGGAGCCGCGCGACCCGCAGCCGTCCTCGGACCAGAACACCGTGCGGGACTTGAACTACCTGCTGGACTACCAGCGCGCGTGGTTCATCCCGGACTCGGCGCAGGTGCCGCCGGTGCGCTACCGCAACGCCATGATGGACCCGGACAACCCGGAGGCGAAGCCCGGCGACGGCAACGTGCTGGACATGCGGTGGCTCGTGCAGCGCGAGCTGGGCGGCGACCTGGTGTTCTTCCACGAGGTGACCATCCCGCCGGGCGTCGTGGAGGGCACGCACCGCCACATCGGCTCCGAGGAGCTGTACTACGTGGTGTCCGGCCGTGGTCGGGCCTACCTCGGGGTGGACGACGACCCGGCCGCGGCACAGCAGCCGGTCGTCGAACGCCATGTGTACGGCATCGGCCCCAAGCCGTGCCGGGAGGTCGCCGTGGGCCCCGGCAGCACCCTGTTCACCAAGAGCGGGGGCATCCACGGCATCCGCGCCGACGGCGACGAGCCGTTGAAGTTCGTGGCATTCCTCTACCATCCCTGACCTTTGCCATCCCTGAGCGGAGACCAACCCCCTGAAAGGGAGGTGCCCCGTGCGGATCCCGCAAGGTGACGCCGTCCACCGCGTCGACCCCGGCACGGTGCCGAACTACTCGTCCGACAACCCGCTGGAGCGACTGCTCACGGTGGTGCAGCAAACCCGGCTCGCCGCCGAGCTGGAGTGCTACGCCACGCCGTCGCTGCAGTACCTGCTACCCCACGAATGGCTCGCGCTGTACGGGCCGAGCAGCCCGAACACCGACGTCCTCGACCCGGCCGCGCAGGACTTCAAGACCGACTTCCAGAAGCAGAACGTCGCCGACTTCCGGCTGGGCGACACGAGGGCGGTGCGCGGCTGGGCGCTGGCCGGTGACTGGACCGGCCCGTTCCTGCACCTGTCGTACCGCGCGGGGCCCGACAGCGCGCTCGCCCAGGCGCACAACGGTTCCCTGGGCGATCGGGTGCTGGTCGACGTCGAGGTCGAGGGCGGTGGGCGTGCCGAGTTGGAGGCGCCCTACGACCCCGAAAGCGACCGTTACGTCGCCGAACTGTGGGGTTACGGCGGCGACGACCTGGAGTCCCGCCTCGGGGCGCGTGGCCGGCAGTCGCTCAAGCTCGGCGTCCTGCAGGCCCGCCCGGACATCGCGAGGGGAGCGCCGAACGCGTTCAGCCGCGCGGAGCTGGACGGTCGGGACGTCCGCGAGGTGGCGCCCGACCACCTGCTGCACCCGGTTCGGCCGCTGCGCGTCGTGCTGCGGTGGCGCAGCACGGACCGCACCGCCGAGGTCGGGCCCGTCACCATCGCGTTCCAGATGGTGGTGCGCGGCTGGGACGCGTTCCTGGAGGTCGGCCGCAGCCCGAACCCGCACGGTGGCATCGGTTTCCTGGAGTACCGCAACCTGCTGTCGAACTACTTCCGGTTCACCGGTTCGGATGAACTGGGCCGGAGCCTGGAGCCGTACAACCTCGACGCGTTCGGCCGCAAGGCCGCGCCGGGCGCGAAGGAGCCGTTCCTGGCCGTCGACTACATGGACCTGCACGTCATGGACGCCGGGTGCGGTATCGGCCTGCACCGCCACCGGGACAACTCCGAGGTGTTCCTGATGCTGGACGGCGAGGGCTGGATGGTGATCGGCGACTGGGCCGAGCCCGACACCCGCACCCGCTGCTTCGAGGTGCGCCTGCTGCGGGCGGGGCACATGGCGTTCCTGAAGGGCGGCAACCTGCACGGCCTGGCCAACCCGTCGGACCACCAGATCTCGCTGTTCATGTTCGGCGGCTACGACTGACCTCCGCCGACCTCCGCGGCCGCCGGCGTCGGGTGAACCGACGCCGGCGGTCAGCCCTTGCCGGTGAGGGTGAAGCGGAGGTAGCGGCGGTAGGTGATGGTGCGGAACGCGTCGGCCCGCGTGTTGCCGTCGGCGGCGGCTTGTCGGGCGCGTTCGAGGACGACGGTGGCTTCGGCGACCGCGCGGTCGTGGTCGACGCGGATCCGGGCGGTCGCGGTGTTGGCGGCTTTCATCTCGTCGGCCAGGACGGCTTGCTCGGCGCGCAGGGCCGCCTGCAGCTCGCGGGTCGTCGTCGCGGCCTCGTCCAGCACCTGTTTGTACTGGGCGTCGAGCCGGCCCTTCGCGGCGGCGAACCGGTCCTTGATCGGCTGGTGCTCGGCGGGCGTGAGCGACGTCGGCCGGTTGTTCGCGGCCTTGACGGTCAGGCGTGCACGCCACTGGTCGATGCGCCCCGCCTTCACCTCGCCGATCCCGGCGACGCGCACGCCGCGGCCGTCGACCAGGACGAAGATCGCCACGCGGTTGGGTCCCTGCACGTCGTAGCGGACGCCGACGAAGTCCGCGGCGGTGCGGATGCCGACCGCTTCGAGGTTGGTGGTCAGCGCCGGCCCGACGCCTTCGACACCGGCGGTCTTGACCGGGAACTCCGCCAGGTGCGCGCGCAGGTGTTCCTTCTGCCGCACGGCCAGGAGCCGCTGTTCCTCCAGGTGCATCCGGGCCAACGACGTCTGCCGGTCGCGGTCGATCCGGTCGAGGTGCTGCTTGACGGCCTGCTGGTGCGCCCCGAGGCGCGCGTTGTGCCGCTGTTGGAGGAGCCGCCGCTTGTAGTCGTGCACCTCCTTGGACTTCTCGGCCTCTTGGGTGATCTTCCGGGTCTCCTTGTCGAGCCGGGTGGCGCGGGCGGCGGCGGCCAGTCGGGCGCGGTGGAGCCGTTTGCGCTCGGCACGCGCGTCGCGGGCCCGTGATCGCTCGGGTTGGCGGCGGTAGCCCAACGTCGTGATCGCGGTCCACGCCAGCAGCGCCGACACGTCGGCGACCGCGATCGCCTCTTCCACGAAGATCGCCGCCGGCACGCCTAACGGCAACAGCACCGACAACGCCCACGTCAGCACGGCCAGAGCCGGCGCGCGCCGGTTGAACCGCACCAAGGGCGGTGGGGCGGGCACGTGCGGCTGGACGCGTTCCGCCATCCACGACGGCAGCGCGGCGTTGACCGGGGCCGGGGCCATGACCGTCCTCACGGTGTCGAGCGGTTCCAGCGGTTCGACTGGTTCCAGCGGCGGGGGCGCGGCGCGGTGGTGGAGCAGGATCTCCTGGAAGCGCTCGGCCAGTCCGCGCAGGCGCGCGTCCGGGTGGCTGGTCAGGGTGGCCAGCCGGAACGAGGCCGCCGGGTCGGCGAAATCGGGCTCGGCGAGGAGCAGGTGCTCGGCGTCCTCGTCGCGCAACTGCCGCCACAGCGAGGGGTCGGTCGCCAGGGCCACGAGCGACAGGTAGACGACCCACGAGGAGAACCGGTCGATCTCCGGGCCGAAGTCGGACGCCGTGCGGTCGGGCGACTGGTAGTTGCGGTGCCCGGTCTCGGCCGCGGGCAGTCCGGCGAGCGCGGGGACGTACATGCCGTCGTAGTCGACCAGCTTCACCGAGCCGTCGGCGCCGATCAGGAGGTTGCCGTGCTGGAGGTCGCCGTGCCCGACGCCCGCCGCCGCGAGTTCCGCGACCAGGCGCGCGAACCGCGCGGCGACGTGGGACACGGCCGCGGGGTCGTCGGTGTTCTGCTCGATCCAGCGGATGAGGCTGACGGCCTCCACCCACTCCATCCGCAGCACGGGGTACCAGGCGCCCTCCACGAGGATGCCCTGGCTCACGTAGTCGAAGCCGACCGTCCAGTCGTCGTCCAGGCGCGCGAGGTGCTCGCCGACAGCGCGGTAGCGGGCCGCCTGCTCCCGTGCCTCCCGGGTGAAGCACTTGATCGCGTAACGGGTGCCGTCGGAGACGGTCAGCGAGAAGACGCCGGCGAAGTTGCCCGAGATCGCCCGTGGCCGGCCCAGCGCGTCGACGCGCACCTCGGCCCCGGCGAGGTCGGTGCCGCGGAAGCACAGCGCGGTGTTCTGCAGCGCCTCGACGTAGGCGGCGCCGGACGGGAACGCGCGGACGGGCTCGTCATCCGAGGTCCACGTGAACGACGGTGACGTCGTCATTGCGCATCAACCCCTCCCCCCGCGTCTTCTCCAACCACGCCGCGAACTCGTCGTGATCACCGGATCGCGTGAACTCGCACAGCACGTGCCACGGTTGGCCACCGCGTGCGGTCTCGCGGAGGAACCACTCGGCGAGCGCGTCGGTGCAGAGGAAGAACTGGTCGCCCTGCTCCGCGCCGCCCGACACCGTCCGCACGTGGCGCGCCAGCAGCGCGTGGTCGCGGTTGAACGCGTTGACCAGGCCCGGCGAGTTGTCGAACGCCTCCGGCGACTCCACCGGGAACGCGCGCAGCAGCCGGTCGTCGCGGGTGTGGAACAGGCAGCTGTCACCCAACGCGGCGACATCCCACCGGGTGACCTGCGACGAATCGGTCTCGAACCGCGCGGCGAGCACGGTGGCGTGCGGACCGCGGTCCAGCCCGGGTTGCTCGTACCAGGCGATCGGGCGTCCGTTGGCCTCGCGCTCCGCCACGTAGTCGGCGAGCCACTCGCCCCACGCCGCCCCTGCGCTGATCAGCGCGGTGGCGAAGCGGTCCACGTCCTGGAGCACGCACTCGTCGTCCCGCACGGCGTCGATGACGGTTTTCGCCAGCAGGTCGGCCCACTCACCCGCGAGCAGGCTCTCCGACGCACCGTCGGCCACGGCCGCGAACACCGGTTCGGCGAGCCAGGTCCCCGGGTCGGAAGCGGGCAGGACGCGGGCGGCGTCCTCGCATTCCCGCAGTGTGTTGCCCTGTTTGGGCACGCGGAGGGAGGAGGTGAACATGCCGCTGCTCAGCGCAGGTCCGTCGCACGCGTTCCGATGTCCAGGAACTGGACGAGCGAGGTGATGTCCGCGTTGTAGACGAAGCCGCGCGTCTTGTCGCTCGCCATCACGCCCTGCTGCATCGCGTAGAACCGCATGTGCGGCGGCAGGAGGCTGGACATGTCGAACAGGGTGCGCGCGTAGGCGTCGGGGAGCGCGGAGTCGGTGTCGGGGAACGTCACCGGGACGGCGTTGGCGGCGGAGACGTGCAGGTTGAACAGCAACGCCGCGCCGTCGGCGCTCACGTGCGTCTGCACGGCCCACGCGGCACTGGCCGGGTCGCCGTCGGTTGACTCGCCGTCGGTCAGGTTGAGCACGATCGGCGGGAAGCAGTCCGGGTGCCGGGCAACCCAGTCCGACACCAGTGCCTCGGCCCGGGACAGCGCCCGGCACATCGGCGTCGCGCCGTTGGCGACCGGGTCCACCCAGACGGGGAAGCGGGTGGTCGTCTCCACGAGCCCGCCCGCGCCGTCGGGGACCTTCTTGACCCGCTTCTCCACCCGCGCGGGCTTGTCCGCGACCTGGCTGAGCGGCACGAGGTCACGTCCCGCGAGCGGCCCGGTGAACGCCGAGCCGACCGTGTGCCCGTACCCGATGACGGCGATGTGGAAGTAGTCGCGGACGCCTTCCTCCTTCGCGCACTTCACGCTCAGCTCGGCGAGCAGCCGGTTGATGGCGTCGGCGACCACGTCCGCCTTGCGCTGCCGCGCACCGCCCCCGATCGGGTCGCTCATCGACGCCGACTGGTCGACCAGGAACACGAAGCAGGAGGGGTTGGCGCGACTGATCTCGGCTGCGTAAGTCACGTAAGAGGTCCACTTCTCGCGCGATCACCCGCTGTGGCACGGCGTGATCGCGCTGATTCGACAGGCACTACGCTGCGATATCGCAATTTGAACACGCAGCGTTACCACGGCACGGCGAATGCTACCGGAAGAACGCTGTGTATCACTCGAAAGGCTAGCGCTTTCCGGGCTTGCCGAAAGCAGCGCCCAGCACGCCGTGCACGCCGAGTCCGGACCCCCAGACCTCGGCCGCCGCGATCTGCCGGGTTTGATTCTGGTGTCGGGCATCGTTCTCACCGTTGTGGCTTTGTGATAGTTAGGGGAGGTTAGGGGGTACGGGGCGGGCGGGGGTGGGCGGCAGACTGGCGGTGGCCGTGCACTTTCTCGCAAGGGGTTCAATGGTGGCGGGTACCGCGATCGCCTTTCCCGGGATGGGGCCCGTGCGGTTCCAGGACGTTGCCAGGCTGATGGTGGTGAACCCGTTCGCCCGGGAGTTGACCGGGCGGGCGGACGAGGTGTTGGGGTACTCCTTGTTCGACCGGTACGAGGTCGAGGAGGGGGACTACTCGGAGGCGGCGCAGGTCGCGTTCCTGGTCACGTGTCTGGCCTTGGCCCAGTGGTCGGGGCAGGAGGCCGAGCTGTGCGCGGGTGCGAGTTTCGGGGGCAAGGCCGCCGCCGTCTACTCCGGCGCCCTCGGGTTCGAGGACGCGGTGCGCGTGACGGTGGGCATGGCGCGGTGCGAGCGCGAGTACTTCGCTCTGCACCACAGTGACGTGGTGACCGAGTCGTTCGCGCGGACGCCGCGTGAGCGGTTGGACGAGATCCTGACCGAACTGGACTGGTACGAGGTCTCGTGCGAGGTGGACGAGGACCTCTACATGGTCACCCTGCGGGAGGACCGGCTGGAGTGGTTGCAGCGCCGGATCCGGTCGGTGGGCGGTATGCCGCTCTACACCATGCGACCGCCGTTGCACGCCAGTGTGTTCGGCCCGCTGCGTGACGTGGTGGAACGCGAAGTGCTCGCCGGAATTCCCTTCGTGGATCCGGTCATCCCTGTTGTCGCCGATCAGGACGGTGCCGTGCTGCGTACCGGCGAAGACGTCCGGACGCGGCTGCTGGACGGGTACGTGCGGGCGGTTCGGTGGCCCGCGGTGGTGGACAGCTTGCGTGACAACGGGATCGAGCACTTGCACGTCGCCGGGCCGGACCGGCTCTTCGGTCGGGTGCGACGGGTGCGGGAGTCGTTCTCATCGGTGACCCTGGTGGACCCGAGGACGGCTCTGCGTCCCCGGCGCCCGGTGCCGGTGGCCTGATGCCGGGCGGGAGGCTTTGCCCGGAAACCCGACGGCACCGCAACCCGACGGCACCGGACCGACGGCGACGGACCCGACGGCGACGGCACCCGGCCCCGGGGCACTCAGGCCGCGACTTCCCTGGCCTTGTCCAGCGTGCCCCACAGGACGCCGGGCGTGGCGAAGTTGTCCATCGTCAGCATGTCGTCGACGAACCGCACGCCGTACGCGTTCTCCAGCGATGCCAGCAGTTCCACCGCGCCGAGCGAGTCCAGCCCGAGGTCGCGCAGGTCGGCGTCCTCGGCCAGGGGCTCGTCGGCCGCGATGAACGGCAGGTAGGTGCGAAGCATGTCCTCGAACTGCTGATCCCACATGGCGACTCCGAATCCTCGTGATTCCTACGCACTCGAAGAAAGCCGATCGCGACACCGCCGTAAACCCCTACTGCCGCAGACCCCTACCGCCGCAAACCACTACCGCCGGGAGCAGAGATGACCGAGCACGCCCTGCACGCGCGTTTCCTGCGCGGGCTCGCCGTGGCGCCGGACCGGGTCGCGCTGCGGGTGGGCCGGGACTGCCTCACCTACTCCGAACTCCACGAACGCGCGCTGGTGTGGGCGGGCACGCTGCTGTCGGCGACCGACGAGCCGCCACGGGCCGTGGGTGTGCTGGGGGCCAAGAGCGTCGAGTCCTATGTGGGCGTTCTCGCCTGCCTGTACGCGGGCGTGACGGTGGTTCCGCTGCACGTCGACTTCCCGTTGGAGCGGACCCGCGGCATGCTGGCCGCCGCCGGTGTGTCGGTGGTGGTCTCCGACTCCCCCGCCGCGGACCTCGGCGTCACGGTGCTCACCGAACCCGACCCGCGCCGGGCGCTCACCGAACCGCGTCCCGTCGCCCCTTCCGATACGGCCTACGTGCTGTTCACGTCCGGGTCCACCGGTCGCCCGAAGGGGGTGCCGATCACCCACGCCAACACTGACCACTACTTCCGGCTGCTGGACCGGCGGTACGACTTCACGCCGGAAGACGTCTTCTCGCAGACGTTCGACCTGAACTTCGACTGCGCGATGTTCGACCTGTTCTGCGGGTGGGGCGCCGGTGCGAGCGTGCACGCGGTCCCGCCGACGGCCTATCGCGACCTGCCCGCGTTCGTCGCGGAACGGCGGTTGACGGTCTGGTTCTCCACGCCGAGCGCGATCGCCCTGGTGCGCAGGATGGGCGGGCTCGGTCCGGGCGCCATGCCGTCGCTGCGGTGGAGCCTGTTCGCGGGCGAGGCGCTGCACGCGGCGGACGCGACCGACTGGCAGGCGGCGGCGAACGGGTCCGCGCTGGAGAACATCTACGGGCCGACCGAGCTGACGGTGACCGTCACCGGGCACCGCTGGGACCCGCTCACCTCTCCGGCGCGGTGCGTCAACGGGCTGGTCCCGATCGGGACCGTCCACGATGGACACGATTACCTGCTGCTGGACGAGGACGGCGGTGACGCGGAGACCGAGGGCGAGTTGTGCATCGCCGGCCCGCAGCTCACGCCGGGCTACCTCGACCCGGCGGACGGCGACGGCCGGTTCCTCGACCGCGCAGGGAAGCGCTGGTACCGCACCGGGGACCGGGTCCGGCGGCTGCCCGACGACGAGCTGGTCTACCTCGGCCGGCTCGACTCGCAGGTGCAGGTGCACGGGTGGCGGGTGGAGCTGGCCGAGGTCGAGCACGCGCTGCGGAGCTGCCCCGGCGTGCGGGAGGCGGTCGCGGTGGCCCGTTCCGGGCCGGACGGCACCGAGCTGGTCGCCTTCTACACCGGGGCCGTGACACCGGCGCCGCAGCTGGCGCGCTGGATGCGACAGGTGCTGCCACCCGGGATGCTGCCGCGCGAGTACCGGCACGTGGACGGGTTCCCGCTGAACTTCAACCGGAAGATCGACCGCTCGCGGTTGACGCGGATGGCAGACCGCTGAGGTAACCGACGACCACCTCGCGGAACCGTTGCGGTTCCTCGAGGTGGGGCACGTGGCTGGACTCCTCGAAGATCTCCCACCGGGCGTCCGGGATCAGGTCCAGGTAGGGCCGCACGGTGACCGGGGTGGCCTCGTCGTGGCGACCCGAGAGGACGAGGGTGGGTACCTCGACGTCGGGCAGCAGGTCCTCCACGCCCCACTCGGCCAGCGTGCCGACGACGTGGAACTCGTTGGGGCCGTTCATGGTGTGGTAGACGGTGGGGTCGTTGTCGAGCTCGTACAGCGAGGCCTGGAACTCCTGGGGAAGCGGGTCGAGCCGGCACACGTGCCGCCGGTAGAACTCCCGGGCGGCCTGCTGGTACTCGTCACTGTCCGTGGTGCCCGCGGCCTCGTGCCGCCGCAGCACGTCGTCGATGCCGGGTGGCAGGGCGTCCCGCAGCACCTTCATCTCCCGCAGCCACAACGGGTAGGACGCGGGCGCGTTGGCGACGACGAGTCCGCGCAGGCCGGCGGGGCGTTCGGCCGCGTGCGCCGCCGAGAGCAGCCCGCCCCACGACTGCCCGAACAGGACGTAGTCGTCGGCGATGTCGAGGCGGTCCAGCAGGTTGTCGAGTTCGTCCAGGAAGAGGTCCACCGTCCAGAAGTCGGCCCCGCGGTCGGGCAGGTGGGTGGACCCGCCGTTGCCGAGCTGGTCGTAGTGCACCACCGGCCAGCCGTCCTCGGCCAACACGGTCAGCGGCAGCAGGTAGTCGTGGGTGCTGCCGGGGCCGCCGTGCACGACGACGACGGGCGGACGGCCGGAACGCAGGTCACCGGTGACGCGGTACCACGTCCGGTAGGGGCCGAAAGCGACGGTGGGCACGGTTCTCCTCGGGGTCGACGTCCGCCAGGTCGGCATGGGTCGGCATGGGTCGGGTCGGCATCGGTCAGGTCGGCGTGCCGTCACGTCAGCGTCGAGCTGATCCACTCCTCCACCACGGCGGCCGTCGCCGCCGCGTCCTGCTCGATGATCGTGAAGTGGTCGGCGGCCACGGTGCGGTGGCTGTGCGCGGGGTGCCACGGCCGCGCCCGCCAGCCGTCCCCGGTGTCCGACGGGTCGAACGAACGCTCCGCGCCCACGAAGAGCACCGGTGCCTCGACATCCGCGAGGCCGAAGTGCGGCATCAGGTCGAAGTAGCAGGTCATCGCGGACAGCACACCGCTGTGGAACAGGCCGAACTCGGCGTCCTTGGCCACCATGCCGTGCGCCAGCCGTTCCATCAGCTTCGCCTGGCCGTCGTCCTCCGGATCGACCGCGTAGGTGTCCAGCAGCACCACCCCGGCCGGTCGCACGCCCGTCACCCGCTCCAGGTGACCGGCCAGCGAGTACGCCAGCGTGCCGCCACCGGAGTAGCCGAGCAGCACGAACGGGTCGCCTTCCGCCGCCCGCAGCACGTCCTCGGCCAGCACCGACAGCACGGCTTCGACGGACGCGGGCAGGGGCTCGTCTCCGTCGAAGCCGGGCAGTGCCAACGAGTGCACCGGCCGGATGCCGCGCAACGCCGCCGAGAGGCGCGCGTGCTGGCGCGGGCCACCGGTCGCCATCGGCGTGCTCACACCGATCACCACCGGCCGGGCGGGGCCGTCGGCGAGCCTCACGGCGGGCGCCTCGCGGGTGAAGTCGGCCGCCGCGTCGAACCTCGGGCGCAGCGCGCCGACCGCGCGCAGCAGGTCGAACCCGCGCAGGACCTGCCCCGACAGCACCGCCGAGCTGAACAGCCGGGCCACCGTGTCGTCCCCGGTCCGGGCAGCCGCCGGGCGCTGGACGCCGAGTTCCTCGCAGATCCGACGGGCCAGCTCGGCGGGGTTCTTGCAGTCGAACACCACGGTCGCGGCGAGGTGCAGGCCGGTCGCCGCGTTCAGGCTGTTGCGCAGCTCGACGGCGCCGAGCGAGTCGAAGCCCAGCTCCAGGAAGTCGCGCTCCGGGTCGACGTCGGCGGCGGAACCGTGCCCGAGCACGTCCGCAACCTGCGCCAGCACCAGCTCGCGGACGGCCTGGTCGCGTTCGTCCCCGGACAGTGCGGCGAAGTCACGCACGGCGGCTGGTCGTGCCGCTCCCCCGGCCAGTCCGCGCAGCAGCGCGGGCACCTGGTCGGTCCGGGCACGCAGATCGGGCAGGCTGACCCGCAGCGGCACCACGTTCGGCACGCCGGCGGTGAGGGAGGCGTCGAACAGCGCCAGGCCTTCCTCGGCGGACAACGCGGGCAGTCCTTGACGCCGCATGCGGTGCAGGTCGGCTTCGCCCAACCACTGGCTCAGTCCCGTGTCGACCTGCCACAACCCGTACGCCAGGGACGTCGCGGGCAGGCCGAGCGAACGGCGGTGGGCGGCGAGGGCGTCGAGGAAGACGTTGGCGGCGGCGTAACCACCCTGTCCGGCGGGCAGCACCAGGCCACCGGCCGAGGACAGCAGCACGAAGGCCGTGAGCGGCATGGCGCGGGTCAGCTCGTGCAGGTGCCACGCGCCGTCCGCCTTGGGGGTGAGCACCGCGTTCACCCGCTCCGGGGTGAGGGTCTCGACGAGTCCGTTGTCGGCGACGCCCGCCGCGTGCACGACGCCGCCGAGCTCCCCGACCTCGTCGAGCAGCGCGGCGAGCGCGGCCCGGTCGGAGACGTCGCACGCGGCCACGACCACGTCCGCGCCCGCCGCCGTCAGTTCGGCACGCAGGTCCGCCGCACCGGGCGCGTCGAGCCCGCGCCGGCTGGTGAGCACCAGGCGGCGCACACCGTGCTCGGTGACCAGGTGCCGGGCGATGATGGCCCCGAGACCGCCGGTGCCGCCGGTGACCAGGACGGTCCCGCCCCACGGCTGGTCGGCCGGGCCGGCATCGGTGATCCGCACGAGGCGGGGCACGGCGGGCGTGCCGTCGCGGAACACGATCTCCGGTTCGCCGCTCGACGCGGCGGCGGCCAGCGCTTCGTCGGCCACCGGACCGTCGGTGTCGATCAGCACGAACCGGCCGGGCTGTTCGGCCTGCGCGGCCCGCACCAGTCCCCAGACCGGCGCGGCAGCGGGGTCCACCTCCTCGCCCGGCTCCACGGCGAGCGCACGGCGAGTCACCACGGCGACCCGCGACCCGGCAACCAGCGACCCGCCGGACCGCACGAGGTCCAGGGCCTGGCCGGTGACCGCACGCACGGCCGAGGGCACGTCACCCGGACCGGGGTCGAGCCGGACGATCCGGACCTCGGACCGGTCGGCGGAGACGGGCGGCAGCAGGGCCGTTCCGATCCGGAACAGCGAGCGGTTGGCGGCGGCGAGTTGTCCGGCGGCGACCTCGCGCAACGCCAGACCGGCCACCGACGCCACCGGAGCGCCGGAGGCGTCCGCCAAGTCCAACGACAGCGCCCGCGGTCCGGTGGACGCGATCCGCACCCGGAGCGCACGCGCACCGCCCGCGTGCAGCGTCACGCCCTGCCAGGAGAACGGCAGCACGGTGGCGTCCGACTCGCCCAGACCGAGCGCGTGCATGGCGGCGTCGAGCAGGGCCGGGTGCACCGGGAAGTCCCCGCTCGCCTGCTCGGGCAGCCGCACGTCCGCGAACAGCTCGTCAC
Source organism: Saccharothrix deserti (assembly GCF_009769385.1). Lineage (GTDB taxonomy): Bacteria > Actinomycetota > Actinomycetes > Mycobacteriales > Pseudonocardiaceae > Actinosynnema > Actinosynnema deserti. The sequence goes on along the minus strand of NZ_ML775959.1, from coordinate 484,507 downwards.
CGCGACGCCAAGCCGCCCGCAGCCCGCGGAACACCTCCCCGTACTCGTACCCCCGGTCGGACAGTTCGTCGTACAGTCCCGCGACGTCCAAGGGCGTGCTGTCCACAGGCGGCCACTGCGCGAAGTCGAACGCCGGCGCCACAGGCTCGTCACCGATCGCGCCCTCCGCGTGCAGGATCCACGGACCGTCGGCGTCGGCCCGCGAGTGAACGGTGACGACCCGTTCGGTCACAGCCACCCGCAACGACACCGCGTCCTCGGCTCCCAGCACCAGCGGGGCGTGCAGGGTCAGCTCGTCCACCGAACGGCACCCGGCCTGCCCTGCCGCCCAGCACGCCAGGTCCACGAACGCCGTGCCGGGCAGCAGAACGGTGCCGAGCACCCGGTGGTCGGCCACCCACGGCTGGGTGTCCAGCGACAGCCGACCCGTCCACAGCAGACCGTCCGGCGCGGGTGCCGCGACGGCCAGCAACGGGTGACCGGCCGGGGCGAGCCCGAGTGCGGACGGATCGCCGGCGGGTGCGGTCGCGCGCAGCCAGTAGTCGGTGCGCTGGAACGCGTACGTCGGCAGGTCGACCCGGCGGGCGCCCTCGAACACCGGCCGCCAGTCCACCGCGACGCCGGTCGCGTGCAGGTGCCCGGCGGCCGTGAGGACGGCCACCGCCTCCGGTTGGTTCTCCCGCAACGCGGGCGTCAGCACGGCGGGTTCGTCGTCCACGCACTGCTGGATCATCGCGGTCAGCACGCCGTCCGGCCCCAGCTCGACGAACCGGCTGACACCAGCGGCGGCGAGGGTCCGCACGCCGTCCGCGAACCGCACGGTCTCGCGCACGTGCCGCACCCAGTACTCCGGATCGCCGAGCTCTTCCGCCCAGGTGCCCGTCACGTTCGACACCACCGGGATGCGCGGCTCGGCGAAGGTGATCTCCCCGAGCACGGCCCGGAACCGGTCGAGCATCGGCTCCATCAGCGGCGAGTGGAACGCGTGGCTGACCGCGAGCCGGCGCGTCTTGCGGCCGGTCCGCGCCGCGAACGCGAGCACTTCCTCCTCCGCACCGGACAGGACCACGGCCGACGGACCGTTCACCGAAGCGATGGCGACGCCGCCGGTCGGCGTGATCTCCGCTTCACCCGCCTGCACGGCGACCATGGCGCCGCCCTCGGGCAGCGCCTGCATCAACCTGCCCCTGGCCAGCACCAGTCGGGCGGCATCGGGCAGGGACAGCACGCCGGCCACGTGCGCGGCGGTCAGTTCACCGAGCGAGTGCCCGGCGAGGAACGCCGGCCGCACACCCCACGACTCGAACAACCGGAACAGGGCCACTTCCAGCGCGAACAGCGCTGGTTGGGCGTACTCGGTCCGGTCGAGCCGCGCCCGGTCCGCACCCCACATCACGTCCCGCACGTCGTCGCCCAGCTCGGCGATCACCGCGTCGAACGCGGACGCGAAAGCCGGGAACGCCGCGTAGAGGTCCCGTCCCATGCCCAACCGCTGCGCGCCCTGCCCGGTGAAGACGAACGCGGTGTCGCCCTTCGTGCGGGCCGATCCCGTCCGGCGCCCGCCCTCGGCCAGGGCGGTGAGGCCGCGCACGGCGTCGTCGTGCGCGGTGGCCACCACGACCGCCCGGTGTTCCAGCGCCGCCCGGCCGGTGGCCAGCGTGTAGCCGATGTCGGCCAACCGCCCGGACAGGCCGTCCCGCAGCCGCGCGGCCTGGGCCCGCAACGCCTCCGGGGACGCGCCGGACAGCACCAGGGGCACGGCGGGCGCGTCGGCCGGCTCCGCGGGCGCGTCGACCGGTGGTGCCTGTTCGAGGATGACGTGCGCGTTCGTGCCGCTGAGGCCGAACGACGACACGCCCGCGCGGCGCGGACGGCCGGTCTCCGGCCACGGCTGTTCTTCGGTCAGCAGCCGCACCGCGCCCGCCGACCAGTCGACCTGCGGTGTCGGCTGGTCCACGTGCAGGGTCCGCGGCAGTTCACCGTGCCGCAGCGCTTCCACCACCTTGATCACGCCCGCCACGCCGGCGGCGGCCTGGGCGTGGCCCATGTTCGACTTGATCGAGCCCAGCCACAGGGGGCGTTCGCGGTCCTGGCCGTAGGTCGCCAGCAACGCCTGCGCCTCGATCGGGTCGCCGAGCGTGGTGCCGGTGCCGTGCGCCTCCACGGCGTCCACTTCGGACGGTTCGAGTCCGGCGTCGGCGAGCGCGCGGCGGATGACGCGTTGCTGGGCGGGGCCGTTCGGGGCGAAGAAGCCGTTGCTCGCGCCGTCCTGGTTGATCGCGCTGCCCCGCACCAGCGCCAGCACGGGGTGGCCGTTGCGGCGCGCGTCGGACAGCCGTTCGAGCAGCACCATGCCGACGCCCTCGGCCCAGCCCGTGCCGTCGGCCGCGGCGGCGAACGCCTTGCACCGGCCGTCCGGGGAGAGCCCGCGCTGGCGGGAGAACTCGACCAGGATCTCCGGGGTGGCCATCACCGCCGCGCCGCCGGCGAGCGCCATCGAGCACTCACCGGACCGCAGGGCGTGCGCGGCCCAGTGCAGGGCCACCAGGGACGACGAGCAGGCGGTGTCGACGGTGACCGCGGGCCCTTCGAGGCCGAAGGTGTAGGCCACCCGGCCGGAGACGACGCTCCCGGCGCTGGTCGGCGCCCCGGTGCCCTGTCCGTAGTCGTGGTACATGACGCCGACGAAGACGCCGGTGGGGGTGCCCTTCAGCGTCGTCGGGTCGATGCCCGCGCGTTCGAACGCCTCCCAGGACGTCTCCAGCACCAGGCGCTGCTGCGGGTCCATCGCCAACGCCTCGTTCGGGCTGATGCCGAAGAACCCGGCGTCGAACGCCCCGGCGTCGTACAGGAAGGAGCCGTTTTTGGCGTAGCACTTGCCTTGTTTTCCGGGCGACGGGTCGTACAGGTCACTCGGCCAGCCGCGGTCGGTCGGGAAGTCCGACACGACGTCCAGCCCGTCGGAGACCACGCGCCACAGGTCTTCCGGTGCGGTGACGCCGCCGGGGTACCGGCAGGCCATCGCCACGATCGCGATCGGATCGTCGTCCGCCCTGGTCGGGGTGATGGTTGGTGGTGCCGGCGTCTCCCCGGCCCCGGCCCCGGCTCCGGCTCCGGCTCCGGCCCCGGCTCCGGAGAGGTGGGCGGCGACGTCCCTGGCGGTCGGGAAGTCGAAGACCAGGGTGGCGGGCAGCCGCAGGCCGGTCGCGTCGGCCAGCAGGTTGCGCAGTTCCACGGCGGACAGCGAGTCGAAGCCCAGTTCGTGGAACGACCGGTCGGGGTCGATCGCCTCACCGGAGGTGTGGCCCAGTACGGCGGCGACGGTCGAGCGCACCAGGTCCAGCGGATCGGCAGTCGGGGCGAGCGCCTTCGCCGCTCGCCGGGGGACGCGGACCAGGGCGCGGAGCAGCGCCGGCACCTCTCCCCCGGTCCGCAGCGCCGTCCGGTCCAGCCGCACCGGGACCACGGTGGCGGTGTTCGCGTTGAGGGCGGCGTCGAACGCGGCCAAGCCCTGTTCGGCGGTGAGCGCCGGGAAACCACGCCGTGCCATGCGGGCCAGGTCGTCCTCGGTCAACTCGGCCCCGAGACCGGCCGCCATGTCCCACAGCCCGTACGCCAGCGAGATCGCGGGCAGGCCGAGCGCCCTGCGGTGCTCGGCGAGGGCGTCGAGGAAGACGTTCGCCGCCGCGTAGCACGCCTGTCCCGCCGGCAGCAGCAGACCGCCGGCGGAGGACACCAGGACGAAGGCGTCGAGATCGGTGTCTTTGGTGAGTTCGTGCAGGTGCCACGCCGCGTCGGCCTTCGGCCCGAGGACCGCGTCCAGCCGCTCCGAGGTCACCGAGTCGACCAGTCCGCTGTCGGGCACGCCTGCCGCGTGCACTACGGCGGTGACGGGATGGGCGGCGAGCAGGGCGGCGAGGTCGTCCCGGTCGGACACGTCGCAGGCGGCGATCGTCACCTCGGCCCCGAGACCTGTCAGGTCGGCGTGCAACCGTTCGGCTCCGGGCGCGGCGAGCCCGCGCCTGCCCGCCAACACCAGGGAACGGACGCCGTGCCGCGTCACCAGGTGACGGGCGATGGCCGCACCGATCCCGCCGGTGCCGCCGGTGACCAGCACCGTGCCGTTCGTGGGGAAGGCGCCGGGCGTCGCGGTCGCTCGCGCCAGGCGGGGCACGTGGAACTGGCCGGAGCGCAACGCGAGTTCCGGCTCACCCTCAGGTAGCGAGCCGGGCACGGCCTCGCCGGGTTCCAGGTCCAGGAGCACGAACCGGCCGGGGTTCTCGGCCTCAGCGGCTCGAACCAGCCCCCACACCGCAGCCTGAACCGGGTCGACGACCACGTTCCCGCCGGCCGAACCCCCGGCGACGGCGCTCCCGGTGGCTGGGCCCGCACTGACTGCGCCCTCGCCGGCCGGGCTGCCGGTGGCCGAGCTGCCGGTGGCCGGGGTCCCAGCGGCTGCACCCCGAGTGACTGCGCCTCGGGTGACCACGGCCAGGCGGGAGCCGGCAGTGAGGCGGCCGTTGGCGGTTTGGAGGGCGTCGACCACCTGCTCGGCCACCGGGCGCAACTGGCCCGACGCCACCTCTACGACCTCGAAGTCCGTCGTAGTGGCCGTCGTGGTCAGGGGGCGCCAGGCGACCACGTACAGGAAGTCGGGTCCGGTGGCCGCCTTTCCGATCGACACCGGGCGGGACACCACCGCCTCTACCGACAGCACGGGTTGGCCGGTGCCGTCCGCCACGACGACCCGGACGCTGCCCGGACCGGCGGGGCTCATCCGCATCCGCAGCCGCGTCGCGCCCACGGCGTGCAGCGCCACACCACGCCACAGGAACGGCAGGAGGGTTTCCGCGTCGCCACTGTCGTCGAGCAGCGTGGCGTGCATGGCGGCGTCCAGCAGCGCCGGGTGCAGGCCGAACCGCTCGGCGTCGTCGTGCGCCTCGCGGGGCAGCTCCACTTCCGCGAAGACCTCGTCGCCGCGCACCCAGGCGGCGCGCAGACCTTGGAAGACCGGCCCGTAGTGGTAACCACGATCGCGCAGCCGGTCGTACGCGCCATCCGTCTCGACCACGACCGCATCCTTCGGCGGCCACTCGGCCAATCCGGACGGCGTCGCCTCACCGGGTGCGAGGACGCCCTCGGCGTGCAGCGCCCATGGCGCGTCCCCGACGCGGGAGTGGATCGTGATGGCCCGCCGCCCGCCGTCGTCCGGTTCGGTGACCACGACGCGCAGGTCCACCGGTTCGGTGACCACGACGGGCGCCTGGATCGCGAGTTCCTCGACCACCGGGCAACCGGTGTGCTCGCCGGCGCGCAACGCCATCTCCACGAACGCCGTGCCCGGCAGGATGGCCGTGCCCAGCACCTCGTGGTCGGCGAGCCAGCTCTGCGCGAGCCGTCCGGTGAACACGACCCGATCGGAGCCGGGCAGCGTGACGGCGGCCGCGAGCAGCGGGTGCCCGACGACCTCCAGACCCATCGCCTCGGGGTTGCCCGCCAGGCCCGCCCCGATCCACGACTCGGTGACGTAGTCCATCGTGGACAGCCAGTACCGCTGCCGGTCGAACGCGTACGTCGGCAGCTCGACCCGCCGGCCGCCGTTCAGCAACGCCCGCCAGTCGACCACGGCACCTGCGGAGTGCATCCGGCCGACGGCGGACAGCAGGGTGGGAGCCTCCGGGCGGTTGCGGCGCAGCACGGACGCCACGACGACGTCCGACTGCGCCGTCCGCCGCACCATCTCGGCCAGGATGGCGTCCGGGCCGACCTCCAGGAACCGCGTGACGCCTTGGTCGACCAGCTCGCGCACCCGATCCGCGAACCGCACGGGCTGCCGGACCTGCCGCACCCAGTAGTCCGGATCGCGGAACTCCTCGGGCACCGGGATGTCGGGCGTGCCGAACGCGATCCGGCCGACCACGGCGGCGAAGTCGTCGAGCATCGGCTCCATCAGCGGAGAGTGGAACGCGTGGCTGACCTTGAGCCGGGTGGTCCGGCGGCCGGCCAGGCGACCCACCGCCGCCAGCACCGCCTCCTCCGTCCCGGACAGCACCACCGAGTCGGGCGCGTTCACGGCGGCCAGGCCGACCTCGTCCGACAGGAGCGGGAGAACTTCGTCCTCGGTCGCCTCGACGGCGACCATCGCCCCGCCGGCGGGCAACGCCTGCATCAACTCGGCACGGGCGGTGACCAGCGTCGCGGCATCGCGCAACGAGAAGACGCCGGCGACGTGCGCGGCCGCGAGTTCCCCGATCGAGTGACCGGCGACGAAGTCCGGCCGCAGTCCCCAGGACGCGAGCAGTCGGTGGAGCGCGACCTCGACGGCGAACAGCGCGGGCTGGGTGTGCACCGTGCGGTCGAGCGCGCCGTCGTCCTCCTCCCACATGACGCGGCGCAGCGCGGGGTCGAGTTCGGCCAGCACCTCGTCGAGCGCGGCGGCGAACACCGGGTACGCCCGCGCGAGCTCGCGTCCCATCCCGAACCGCTGCGCGCCCTGCCCGGTGAACAGGAACGCGGTCCGGCCGCCGGTGCGGACCAGGCCCGGGGGTTCGGCGAGTGCGCCGATCAGCTCGTCGCGGTCACGGCCGACCAGCACGGCCCGGTGGTCGAACAGCGGCTTCCCGATGAGCGAGAACGCCACGTCGGCCAGCGGTTGGTCCGGCTTCGCGGCCAAGTGCGACCGCAACCGCTCAGCCTGTCCCCGCAACGCCCGCGCGCTTCGAGCGGACAGGACCAGCGGCACGGCAGCAACCTCCGGCTCGGCGGCAAGGCTCGGCACGGTGGTCGGGTTCGGTGCGGTGATGGGGGTCGATGATGCGGCGAGATCCGGTGATGCGGCCGTATTCGATGCGGCGGTGGAGTTCGGTGCGGCGAATCGGTCCGGTACCCCGGCGGCGTCCGCGCCCGGCTCGATCGGTTCCGGGGCCACGTGTTCCAGGATCACGTGCGCGTTCGTGCCGCTGATGCCGAACGACGACACCGCCGCGCGCCGCGTTCCCCCGCCCCACTCGCGGGGCTCGGTGAGCAGCTGCACGTTGCCCGCGGTCCAGTCGACGTGTGGGCTGGACTCGTCCACGTGCAGCGTGCGGGGCAGCAGGCCGTGTCGCATGGCCATGACCATCTTGATGATGCCGCCGACACCGGCCGCCGCCTGGGTGTGCCCGATGTTGGACTTCAGCGATCCCAGCCACAGCGGCCGGTCGCGCCCCTTGCCGTAGGTCGCCAGCAACGCCTGCGCCTCGATCGGATCACCCAGCGTCGTACCGGTGCCGTGGGCCTCCACGACGTCCACGTCCGACGCCGACAACCGGGCGTTGGCGAGCGCCTGCCGGATCACGCGCTGCTGCGCCGGCCCGTTGGGTGCGGTCAGGCCGTTCGAAGCGCCGTCCGAGTTCACCGCCGACCCGCGCACCACCGCCAACACCGGGTGCCCGTTGCGCTTCGCGTCGGACAGCCGCTCGACCAGCAGCACGCCCGCGCCCTCACCCCACCCGGTGCCGTCGGCCGACGCCGCGAAGGACCGGCACCGGCCGTCCCGCGACAACCCGCGCTGACGGCTGAACTCGATGAACGGTTCGGGAGTCGACATCACCGCCACGCCGCCGACGAGCGCGAGCGAGCACTCGCCGTTGCGCAAGGCCTGTGCCGCCAAGTGCAGCGCCACCAACGAAGACGAGCACGCGCTGTCGACCGTCACCGACGGTCCTTCCAGACCGAACACGTAGGACACGCGCCCTGACGCGACCGAGCCGTTGTTCGCGTTGCCCGGGTAGTCGTGGTACATCATCCCGGCGAACACGCCCGTGTCGCTGCCCCGCAACGCCGCCGGGTCGATCCCGGCACGCTCCACGGCCTCCCACGCGGTCTCCAACAGCAACCGCTGCTGCGGGTCCATGATCAGCGCCTCGTTCGGGCTGATGCCGAAGAAGTCCGGGTCGAACTCCGCAACCCGGTCGAGGAAGCCGCCTTCCCGGACGTAGCTGGTGTTCGGCGCCTCCCCGGTCGGGTCGTGGAGGGCGTCGAGGTCCCACTCCCGGTCTGCGGGGAACGGGCCGACCGCGTCGACACCGTCTGCCACCAACCGCCACAGGTCGTCGGGCGACGCCACGCCGCCGGGATACCGGCACGCCATGCCGACGATCGCGATGGGTTCCGCGGCCGCCGCGGTGATCGTGCGGTTCTGCGTGCGCAGCCGCTCGGTCTCCTTGAGCGCCGTCCGCAGAGCCTCGACGAGCTGGTCCTGTCCGGGCATCACCGTTCTCCCGTCTCCAGGCCGAGGGCCATGTTGATCAGATCGTCGGCGTCCATGTCGTCGATGCCGTCGGCACCGTCGTCCGGTGGGGTATCCACGACGGCGGGCGTGATCGAGCCGCCCAGCTCCAGCAGGCTGTCCAGCAGCCCCGCTTCCCGCAGCCGTTCGATCGGGATCGCGTGCAGGACCCGGCGGATCCTGTCGTCGGCGGCGTCGGCGGCGGCGTCGGCGTCCGCTTCGTCGGCGGGCCCGTCCAGCTCCTTGCCCAGGTGGGAAGCCAGCACCCGCGCGTTCGGGTAGTCGAACACCAGGGTCGGCGCGAGCCGCAGGCCGGTCGCGGCGTTGACGAGGTTGCGGAACTCCACCGCGCTCAACGAGTCGAAGCCCAACTCGCGGAACGCGAGGTCCGGGTCGACGGCGGTCGGGTCGGCGTGCCCGAGGGTGACCGCGGCCTGCGTCCGGACCAGCTCCAGCAACGCCTCCTCGCGCTCCTCGCCGGACAGCGACGCCAGCCGACGCCGGATCGCGGTCACGTCGCCGCGCACCCGACGTGCCGGGCGGCGCACGAGCGCACCGAACAGCGGCGGCACCTCGGTCAGAGCGGCGAGATCGACCGACATCGGGACCACCACCGGGTAGTCCACCGCGGCCGACCGGTCGAACAGCGCCAGGGCGTCCTCGGCGGACAGCGCACGGGCGCCGGTGCGGTCGAGGCGGCCACGGTCGGCCGCGTCGAGGCGGCCCGCCATACCCGCGTCGTCCGCCCACCGCCCCCACGCCAGCGACTGCGCGGGCAGCCCGTTGGCGCGGCGGTGCGCGGCGAGCGCGTCCAGGAAGGCGTTGGCAGCGGCGTAGTTGCCCTGGCCACCGGTACCGATGACCCCGGCCGCCGAGGAGAACAGCACGAACGCGTCCAGCGGCAGGTCGCGGGTGAGGTCGTGCAGCACGAGCGCCGCACCCACCTTGGGCCTCAACGCGGTCGTGAGGCGCTGCGGCGTCAGGGCCCCGATCACCCCGTCGTCGAGCACACCCGCCACGTGCACCACCGCGGACAACGGGTGCTCGACGGGGATGTCGGCCAACACCGAGGCGACGGCGTCCCGGTCCGCCGCGTCGCACGCCACCACGTCGACGTGGGCGCCGGGGATGTCCACCGACCCGCCGCTCCGGCTGAGCAGCAGCAGCCTGCGCGCGCCGTGCACGTCGACCAGGTGCCTGGCCAGCAGGCGCCCGATCGTCCCCGTGCCGCCGGTGATCAGCACCGTCCCCCGGTCGTACCGAGGGCTGGGCTCGCCGGCATCGGCACGGGTGACGGCACGCACCAGCCTCGCCGCGTGCACCGTGCCCTCCCGGACGACGACCTGCGGTTCACCCGCACCGAGGATCGCGGCGACGTCCACCGACCCGTCGGTGTCGGCGAGCACGATCCGGTCCGGGTACTCCGCCTGCGCCGAGCGGACGAGGCCCCACACGGCGGCACCGGCCAGGTCCGTGACGTCCTCGCCGTCCAACGCCACCGCGCCGCTGGTCACCACGAGGAGCCTGTCCGGCTCGGCCTGAAGCACGGCCAGGACCTCGGCCGTGCGGGAGTGCACGTCGCCGCCCGGTTCACTGCGGTGCACGAGCACGTCCTCGGCCACCGGTTCCCCGGGCAAGGGCACCGGTTGCCACTCCACCCGGTACAGGGAATCGCCGGCCCGCGAGACCTCCCGCAGCGCCAAGGACTCCACCGACACGACCGGCCGTCCTTCCCCGTCCGCGACGGTGATCGCGCCCGACTGCGACACGCGCACCCTGACCGAGGTGGCGCCGGCGGCGTGCGTCGTCACGCCGGTCCAGGCGAACGGCAGCCGGGCCGTTCCCCCGCCGCCCGCGCGCAGCCCGATGGCGTGCAGGCAGGCGTCGAGCAGTGCCGGGTGCACGCCGAACCCCTCCACCTGACCGGTCGGCAGCGTCCCAGAGGGCAGTGTCACCTCGGCAAAGACCTCGTCACCCCGCACCCAGGCGGCGTGCAGGCCCTGGAACGCCGGCCCGTACCGCAGCCCGAGATCGGCCAGGTCGTCGTAGAGCGTCTCGACGTCGACCTCCACCGCGTCGGCCGGCGGCCACTGCTCCGACCCTTCACCCGGACCGACAGCGGCGACGAGCACACCCGAGGCGTGGCGGGTCTCGTCACCGGAGTAGACGGCGACCTCGCGTGCGCCGGACTCGTCGGCGGCCGACACGACCACCTGCACGGCGACGCCGCCCTGCTCGGGCAGCACGAGCGGTTCGTGCAGGACCAGTTCGCGCAGTGCCGGGCAGCCGACCTCGTCCCCGGCCCGGCACGCCAGCTCCACGAAACCGGCGCCGGGGAACACGATCTCGCCGTGCACCACGTGGTCGGCCAGCCACGGCTGGGTCGCCGTGGACAGGCGGCCGGTGAGCACCACCGAACCCGTTCCGGGCACCGGCACCGCGGCGCCGAGCAGCGGGTGCCCGGCGGCGCCGAGCCCGAGGGAGGCCGGGTCGGCGGCGGACACGGTGGGCATCCAGTACCGCCTGCGGCGGAACGCGTAGGTCGGCAGCTCGACGCGGCGGGCGTCGGTGTCGGCGAAGAACGCGGACCAGTCCACCGGCACGCCGTGGGCGTGCAGGCGGCCGAGTGCCGTGACGATCGACGCCACCTCCGGCCGCTTCCCGCGCAGGGCGGTGATCCGCTCGCCGTCCGGCACGAGCGCGCTGAGCACCCCGTCCGGCCCCAGTTCCAGGTAGACGCCGACGCCTTCGTCGGCCAACGTGCGGACGCCGTCCGCGAACCGCACGGCCGACCGGACGTGCCGCACCCAGTACTCCGGGTCGGTCAGCTCCTCGGCCAGGCGTCCGGTCACGTTCGACACCACGGCCAGGCGCGGCTGCCGGTAGGTCAGGCCCTCCGCGACCCTCCGGAACTCGTCCAGCATCGGCTCCATCAGCGGCGAGTGGAAGGCGTGGCTGACCGCGAGGCGGCGGGTCTTGCGCCCGTCGGCGGCGAACCGGGCGGCGATCCCGGCGGCGACGTGCTCCGCGCCGGACACCACGACGGCGTCCGGCCCGTTCACCGCGGCCAGGCTCACCTCGTCGGTGAGCAGCGGCGCGACCTCGTCCTCGGTCGCCTGGACCGCGAACATGGCCCCGGTGGCGGGCAACGCCTGCATCAGCCGACCCCTGGCGGCCACCAAGGTCGCCGCGTCCGGCAGGGACAGCACGCCTGCCGCGCGTGCCGCGACGATCTCGCCCACCGAGTGGCCGACCACGAAATCCGGTTCGACCCCCCACGACTCGACCAGCCGGAACAACGCCATCTCCACCGCGAACAGCGCCGGCTGGGCGTACGAAGTCCGGTTCAGCAGGTCCTGGTCGTCGCCCCAGACGACGTCCCGCAGCGGCCGGTCGAGGTGCTTGTCCAGTTCCGTGACGGCGGCGTCGAACGCCTGCGCGAACACCGGGAACCTGTCGTACAGCTCGCGTCCCATCCCGATGCGTTGCGAGCCCTGGCCGGTGAACAGCACCGCGACCCGGTGATCGGTGCCCGCACGGGTGGCTGGAGCTTCGAGGGAGGCGACGAGTTCGTCGGGCTCACTGCCCACTGCGACGACACGGTGGTCGAGCGCCGCACGCCGGGTCAGCGAGTAGGCGATGTCGAGCGGGCGCACGTCCGGGTTGTCCCGCACGAACGCCGTCAGCCGCGCGACCTGGCCCCGCACGCCCTCCGGAGACTTGGCGGACAGCACCCACGGCACCACCACACCGGGCGCGGGTTCGGGCGCGGCGGGCTCCGGTTCGGCCGGCACCGCCTCCAGGATCACGTGCGCGTTCGTGCCGCTGATGCCGAACGACGACACCCCGGCCCGCCCCGGCTGCGGCCAGTCCACGGGCTCGGTCAGCAACCGCACGTCCCCCGCCGACCAGTCCACGTTCGGCGTTGGCACGTCCACGTGCAGCGTGCGGGGCAGCACGCCGTGCCGCATCGCCATCACGACCTTGATCACCCCGGCCACACCCGCCGCGGCCTGCGTGTGCCCCAGGTTCGACTTCAGCGACCCCAGCCACAGCGGCCGGTCCCGGTCCTGGCCGTAGGTCGCCAGCACCGCCTGCGCCTCGATCGGGTCGCCCAGCGTCGTACCGGTCCCGTGGGCTTCCACGACGTCCACGTCCGAGGCCGACAACCCCGCGTCCGCCAACGCCCGGCCGATGACCCGCTGCTGCGCCGGACCGTTCGGAGCCGTCAGACCGTTGCTCGCGCCGTCGGAGTTCACCGCCGACCCGCGCACCACCGCCACCACCGGGTGCCCGTTGCGCCGCGCGTCGGACAGCCGCTCGACCAGCAGCAGGCCGACGCCTTCGGACAGCACGGTCCCGTCCGAGGAACCGGCGAACGCCTTGCAGCGCCCGTCCGAGGCCAAACCCCCTTGACGGCTGAACTCCGCGAAGACGTCCGGTGTGGCCATGACGCTCACGCCGCCGGCGAGCGCCATCGAGCACTCCCCGGACCGCAGTGCCCGGACCGCCAGGTGCAGACCCACGAGCGAGGACGAGCACGCGGTGTCCACCGTCACCGACGGCCCTTCGAATCCGTACACATAGGACAGACGGCCGGATGCGATGGAGCCGGTGTTGTTGTTGTCCGCGTAGTCGTGGTGCATCATGCCCGCGAAGACGCCGACGTCGGTGCCGCGCAATCCGGTGGGGTCGATCCCGGCCCGTTCGAACAGCTCCCACGACGTCTCCAGCAGCAGCCGCTGCTGCGGGTCCATGCCCAACGCCTCGTTCGGGCTGATCCCGAAGAACCCCGCGTCGAACTCCGCCGCGTCGTGCAGGAAACCGCCCCGGCGCACGGAGGTCCGCGCGGATTCGTCCCAGCCGCGGTCGGCCGGGAACTCGGAGATCACGTCGAGACCTTCGGCCACCACCCGCCACAGGTCCTCCGGGGACGTGACGCCGCCCGGGTAGCGGCAGGCCATCGCCACGATCGCGATCGGCTCGTCGTCCCGGGGCGCCGCTGTGCTCGGCGCGTCCGAGGTGGCGCCGCCGGCGAGCAACCTGGCCACGTCGCGTGCCGTGGGGTGGTCGAACACCAGCGTGGCGGGCAGCCGGACACCGGTCTCGGCGCTCAGCCTGTTGCGCAGTTCCACGGCGGTCAGCGAGTCGAAGCCCAGCTCGGTGAAGGCCCGGTCGGGTTCGACCGCCGCCACGGACGAGTGCCCGAGCACGTCGGCCACCCGTGCGCGGACCAGGTCGAGCAGCACACGTTCGCGGTCCTTCTGCGGCACCGCGTCCAGCCGGGTGGCCGCTGCCGCGCGCCGCACGGGCGCCCGGACCAGGCCGCGCAGGACGTGCGGAACCGACTCGCGGGCGCGCAGGGCCGACATGTCCAGGCGCATCAGGACGCGCAATGCGGCGTCGCCGGACAGTGCGGCGTCGAACTGCGCCAGCACGTCGTCGGTGGACATCGCCGCGAAGCCCTGCCTGCGCAGCCGGTGGAGGTCGTCCTCGTCGAGGTGGCCGGTCATGCCGGTGCCCACGTCCCACAGGCCCCACGCCAGGGAGATGCCCGGCAGGCCCAGGTCGCGGCGGTGGGCGGCCAGCGCGTCCAGGAAGACGTTCGCCGTGGCGTAGTTCGCCTGCCCGGCCGCGCCGAGGACGCCGGCGGCCGAGGAGAACAGCACGAACAGGCGCAGGTCGTCGGTCAACTCGTGCAACCACCAGGCCGGGTCGACCTTGGGTGCCAGCACGGTCTCGAACCGGTCGGCGGTGAGGGCTTCGACCACGCCGTCGTCCAGCGCTCCCGCCGCGTGCACGACCCCGGTCAGGGTCACCGACTCGACCAAACTCGCCAACGCGTCCCGGTCGGTGATGTCGCACGCCGCCACGGTCACGGTCGCCCCGAGCGCCTCGATCTCGTCCCGCAACTGGGCGGCGCCCGGTGCCGCCATGCCCCGACGGCTGACGAGCAACAGGTTCCGCGCGCCGTGGGCAGTGACCAGGTGCCGGGCGATCAGACCACCCAGACCGCCGGTCCCGCCGGTGATCAGGACCGTGCCGTCCGGGTCCAACTCGACCCGACTATCCGAGGCCGCGACCCGAGCCAGCCGGGGCGCGAACGCCACGCCGTCACGCACCCGCACTTCGGGCTCGCCAGTGCGCAGCGCAACGCGGACCGCATCCTCGATGTCGGAGCCGCTGCCCATGCCCGAGCCCAAGCCGGAGCCGGAGCCGGTGGCAGTGTCGGGAGCGGTGGTGGTGGCCATGTCTGTGTCTACGAGGACGAACCGGTCCGGGTGCTCTGCCTGGGCGGCCCGGACCAGGCCGCGGACACCGGTCATGGCCAGGTCGTCCCCGAGCTTGATCACCAAGCGCTCCGGGCGCGATTCGGCCAGCCAGTCCCGCACCACGTCGAGCGTGGCCAGGGCGGCGGTCCGGACGTCGGTCGGCACGTCACCGGTTCCGGTCGGCGGCGACCACACGACGTAGTCGGGCACCTCGTCGACAACTGCCGGCACGGCGGTCCACTCCACGCGCAGCGGCTGTTCTCGGCGTGCCGTCCGCAGCTGCTCGGCCGACACCGGCCGGGCGACCAGGGACTCGACCGACAGCACCAAGCCCCCCGTGGTGTCGGCGGCGTCGATCCGCGTGCCGTCCTCGCCCGAAGGCCGCAGTCGCACGCGGAGTTCGGTGGCGCCGACCGCGTGCAGGGCGACCCCGGTCCACGCGAACGGCACCGTCGGCCGCCCGTCGTCCTCACCCAGCAGACCGGCGTGCAGCGCGGCGTCCAGCAAGGCCGGGTGGACGCCGTAACGGGTCGCCTCGGCGTGGACGTCCTGCGGCAGGGCCACCTCGGCGAAGACCTCGTCACCCCGCCGCCAGGCGGCCCGCAGTCCCCGGAACGCCCCGTCGTAGCGGTACCCCATGTCGAGCAGGCGTTCGTACGCGTCCTCGACGTCCACCGCCGTCGCGTCCGCCGGCGGCCAGGCCGTGAAGTCGTAATCCGCCGGGTCGTGCGCCCGAGCCGGGGCGAGCACACCCTCGGCGTGCAGCGTCCAGGACCCACCCTCCGGCCTGCCGTGCACCCTCACCGACCTGGTCCCATCGGCACCGGGTGCACCGACGTGCACCTGGAGTTGAACGGCACCCGGACCGGACAGCACCAGCGGTGCGCGCAGGGTCAGGTCCTCCACCACCGGGCAGCCCACCTGGTCGCCCGCGCGCAACGCCACCTCCACGAAACCGGTGCCGGGCAGGAGCACCGTGCCCAGCGCCTCGTGGTCCGTGATCCACGGGTGGGTGCGCGCGGACAGCTGCCCGGTGAACACGCGCTCGTCGGACTCTGCAGATGGCACCGCCGCGATCAGCATCGGGTGCTCGACCTCGTCGAGACCGGCGGCGGTGATCGGACCCGAACCCGCGGCCCAGGCGGTGCTCCAGTAGTCCAGGCTGTCCAGCCAGTAGCGGCTGCGCTGGAACGCGTACGTGGGCAGCTCGACGCGCCGCGCGCCGGTCCCGGCGAAGAACGCGGCCCAGTCGACCGCGACACCCCGGACGTGGGCATCCGCGAGGGAGGCGACGAACCGCGCCGGCCCACCCTCACCGCGACGGAGCGATCCGACCGCGACGACGGAGTCGAACTCCTCCAACCCGTGGGTCAACGCCGGGTGCGGGCTGCACTCCACGAAGTGCGTCCGCCCCTGCGCCAAGAGTGCCCGCACGGTCTCCTCGAACCGCACCGTGTGACGCAGGTTCGTGTACCAGTACTCCGCGTCGAGCCCGGCGGTGTCGACCGGCTCGGCCGTCACCGTGGAGTAGAAGTCGACGTCACCCGACCGCGGCCGGATCGGCGCGAGCACGTCGAGGAGCGATTCGCGCAACTGTTCCACGTACGGGGTGTGCGAGGCGTAGTCCACCGGGATGACCCGGAACCGCACGCCCCGCGCCTCCAGGTCGGCACGCAGTTCCGCGAGCGCGTCGACCTCGCCGGCGACGACGATCGACGACGGGCTGTTGACCGCGGCCGTCGACAGCCGCCCGGCCCAGCGGGTGAGGTCCAACTCGGGCAGGGACACCGCCATCATCCCGCCGAGCCCGGCGAGTTCCGCGGCGATCAGCTTGCTGCGCAGGGCGACCACGCGCGCGCCGTCCTCAAGGGACAGACCTCCGGCAACGCAAGCCGCCGCGATCTCCCCCTGCGAGTGCCCCACCACAGCCGCCGGCTCGACGCCGTAGGACCGCCACAACGCGGCGAGCGAGACCATCACCGCCCACAGCATCGGCTGGACGACGTCCACCCGTTCCATCTCGGTGTGCAACGCCTCGACCGGGTCCCAGTCCACGTGGGGCCGCAGGGCGTCCGCGCACTCGGTCATCGTGGCGGCGAACACCGGCGAGGTCTCCAGCAACTCGACCGCCATGCCGCGCCACTGCGAGCCCTGGCCGGGGAACACCATCACCGGTCGGCCCGGCACGGCGGTGCTCACCGGCTCGCTGCCATCGGCGATCCGGTCGAGGCCGGCCAGCAGTTCGTCACACCCAGCACCGACCGCGACGGCCCGGTGCTGCCACGCCAGGCGCTCGGTCGCCAAGGACAGCGCGACGTCCACGGGACGCAGGTCGGGGTTGTCGCGCACGAACGCCGCCAGCCGCGCCGCCTGGGCCCGCACGCCGTCCGCGGACTTCGCGGAGAGCACCCAGGGCACGACCGTGTTCGACACCGGTGCCGGCTCCGGTTCGGCGGGGACACCCTCCAGGATCAGGTGGGCGTTGGTGCCGCTGATCCCGAACGACGACACCGCCGCCCGACGCGCCCTGTCCACCTCCGGCCACGGCACGGACTCGGTCAGGAGCCGGACCGCACCCGCCGACCAATCCACCTCCGACGTCGGTTCGTCGACGTGCAGCGTTTGCGGCAACACGCCGTGCCGCATCGCCTGCACCATCTTGATCACACCCGCCACACCCGCAGCAGCCTGCGTATGACCGATGTTCGACTTCACCGACCCCAACCACACCGGACGATCACGATCCCGACCATAAGTCGCCAACAACGCCTGCGCCTCAATCGGATCACCCAACGTCGTACCGGTCCCGTGGGCCTCCACCACATCGACCTCATCCGCCGACAACCGGGCATTGGCCAACGCCAGACCGATCACCCGCTGCTGCGACGGACCATTCGGCGCCGTCAAACCATTCGACGCACCATCCTGATTCACCGCCGAACCCCTGATGACCGCCAACACCGAATGCCCGTTGCGACGCGCATCCGACAACCGCTCCAACAACAACAAACCAACACCCTCACCGAAACCGGCACCATCGGCCCCGGCGCTGAACGACTTGCACCTGCCGTCCCGCGCCAGACCCCGCTGTCGGGTGAACTCCACGAACAGCTCGGGCGTCGCCATCACCGTGACGCCGCCGGCCAACGCCATCGAGCACTCACCCGACCGCAACGCCTGCACGGCCAGGTGCAGACCCACCAGCGACGACGAGCACGCGGTGTCCACCGTCACCGACGGCCCCTCGAACCCGTACACATAGGACAGACGACCGGACGCGATGGCTCCGGTGCCGCTGTTGCCCGCGTAGTCGTGGTACATCAGGCCGACGAACACACCGGTCGGGCTGCCCTTGAGCGTGCCGGGATCGATACCCGCCCGCTCGAACACCTCCCACGACGTCTCCAACAACAACCGCTGCTGCGGATCCATCCCCAACGCTTCGTTCGGGCTGATCCCGAAGAACCCCGCGTCGAACTCCGCCGCGTCGTACAGGAAGCCGCCCTCACGGGCGTAGCTGGTGCCCGGTGTGCCGGCCTCCGAGTCGTACAGCGACTCCACGTTCCAACCGCGGTCGGTCGGGAACCCCGAGATCGCGTCGACCCCGTCGGCCACCAGCCGCCACAGGTCCTCCGGCGAGGTCACCCCGCCGGGGAACCGGCACGCCATCGACACGATGGCGATCGGGTCGTCGTCCCGTGCCACCACCGCGACAGCGGAGCCGGGCACGTCCGAACCGGACAGCAGGCCGTGCAGGTGGCGGGCCAGGACCACGGGTGACGGGTAGTCGAACACCAGGGTCACCGGCAGCCGCAGGCCCAGCGCCTCGTTCAGGCGGTTGCGGTACTCCACGGCGGTCAGCGAGTCGAAACCCAGTTCGCGGAAGGCGCGGTCCGGGTCGACCTCGGCCGCCGAGTCGTAGCCCAGGACGACCGCGACGCGGTCCAGCACCACGTCCAGCACGGCGGGCAGGTCGGCGGACGGGCTCGCGTCGGGGACCTCGGCGGCGTCGCGGCGACCCGAGGTGCGTGGCAGGAAGAGGTGGTGGGCCGCAGCGCGGTCGAACTTGGCCGGAACGAGCGCGGGCTCACCGTGCGCCAGGGCGGCGTCGAACAGCGCGAGGCCCTCGTCGGTCTCCAGGCCCAGCACGCCGCCTCGTGCGATGCGGGCGCGGTCGGCGTTGTCGAGGCCGCCGGTCATGCCGGTGCCCTCGGCCCAGAAACCCCACGCCAGGGACTGCGCGGGCAGCCCGTTCGCCCGTCGGTGGCACGCCAGCGCGTCGAGGAAGGCGTTCGCGGCGGCGTAGTTGCCCTGACCGGGCGCGCCGAGGACGCCGGCGGTGGACGAGAACAGCACGAACCTCTCGACCGGCAGGTCGCGGGTCGCGTCGTGCAGGGCGAGCGCGGCGCCCACCTTCGGCCGCAGCACCCGGTCCAGGCGTTCGGGGGTGAGCGAGGTGATCACGCCGTCGTCCAGCACACCGGCGGCGTGCACCACGGTGGTCAACGGGCTGTCAGCCGGGATCGCGGCCAGCACGTCCGCCAGCGCCGCGCGGTCCGCCACGTCGCACGCCACCACGTCGGCGGTGGCGCCCAGTGCGGCGAGTTCCGCCACGATCCCGTCGTCGGTGCCGCTGCGCGACAGCAGCAGCAGGCGCCTGGCACCGTGCTCGGTGACCAGGTGCCGTGCCAGCGCACGGCCCAGCGTGCCGGTGCCGCCCGTGATCAGGGTGGTGCCGTCGAAGGTGAGGGGCGCGGGTTCGGCGGGTTGTGCCCGCAGTCGTTCCAGCCGTGCGCCGTGCAGCGTTCCGCCGCGCACCACGACCTGCGGTTCGCCCGTGGCCAGGATCGCGGCGACATCGGGCTCGGCGTCGACGTCGGCCAGCACGAACCGGTCGGGGTGTTCGGTCTGCGCCGACCGCACCAGGCCCCACACGGCGGCGGCGGGCGGGTCGGTGACGTCCTCGCCGGGCAGGGCGACCGCGCCACGCGTGACGACCACCAGTCGTGCGGCGTCGAACCGGGGGTCCGACAGCCAGGTCTGGAGCACGTCGAGAACCCGGTGCACGTCGTGAGCCGGCAGCACGACCGCCCCAGACAGGACGGCCTCGGACACGACGGCCCCAGGCACGACATCGTCCAGGTCGTCCCAGGTGGTGACGTCCACCGGCGTCCCCGGTCCGGCCGAGACCTCCGACCAGCGCACGGCGAACAGCGGGTCGCGCTTCGGCCCGCCGGCCGCCGGTCGCAGCGCCAGCGACCCCACGGTGGCGACCGGCTGCCCCGCCGCGTCGGCCACCTGGACCGACACGGCGTGCTCCCCGTCGGGGGCGAGCCGGACGCGCAGCACCGTCGCGCCCGTCGCGTGCAGGGCCACGTTCGACCACGCGAACGGCAGGGCCGCCGCGTGGCCCGCGACCGCGCTCACCGCGATCGGGTGCAGTGCCGCGTCCAGCAGGGCCGGGTGGATCGAGTAGTGCGCGGGGTCGGTCCCGTCCGGGAGGGCGACCTCGGCGAACACCTCCGCACCGCGCCGCCACACCGCCCGCGCGCCCCGGAACGCGGGCCCGTAGGCCAGACCCACCTCGGCCAGTTCGTCGTAGAGGCCGTGCACGGCGGTGGCGTCGCGTGGCGGCCACTCGGTGAGGTCGAACTGTGCCCGCCCAGCGCCCCGACCGAGGACGCCGGTGGCGTGGCGGGTCCACTCGTCGTCGGCGCGCGAGTAGATCCGCACGTCCGCGCCGCTGACCACGACCTGGACGTCCACCGCGCCGTGCTCGGGCAGGCGCAGCGATGTCTCGATCGTCAGCTCGGTGACCACGTCACGGCCGACGTGGTCACCCGCGCGGATCGCCAGCTCGACGAACCCGGTGCCGGGGAACAGCACCTCGCCCAGCACGACGTGGTCGGCGAGCCACGGGTGCGTCGCCAGGGACAGCTGTCCGGTGACCGTGACGCCGTCGCCTTCCGGGTCCGCCACCACGGTCGAGACCTCGGCCGGCCGCAGCCAGAACCTCTTGCGCTGGAACGGGTACGTCGGCAGGTCCACCTGGCGACCGGGGGTCAGCCGGGCCCAGTCGACGTTCGCGCCGTGGACGTGCGCCTCCGCGAGGGACTCCGCGAACCGGCGCAGCCCGCCTTCGTCGCGCCGCAGGGAGCCGACCGCCGCCGCGTCGGAACCGGCGTCCGCGAAGGTCTCGGCCATTCCGACGTGCAGCACCGGGTGCGGGCCGGTCTCGATGAACAGCCGGTGCCCGTCGGCCAGCAGCGCCCGGGTGGCGTCCTCGAACAGGACGGTCCGCCGCAGGTTGGTGTACCAGTACTCGGCGTCCAGCCCGGCGGTGTCGATCAGACCGCCGGTGACGCTGGAGTAGAACGCGATCCCGGCCGACCGGGGCCGGACCGGGGCGAGCACGTCGAGCAGCCGGTCCCGGATGCCCTCCACGAACACCGAGTGCGACGCGTAGTCGACGGGGATGACGCGCACCCGGACGTCCTCGGCGGTCAGCTCGGCGCGCAGTTCGTCCAACGCGTCGACGTGCCCGCACACCACCACCGAACCAGGGCCGTTCACGGCCGCGAGGGACAGCCGGTCTTCCCTGCCGGACAGCCGCTCGCGGACCTCGTCGGCGGGCATGGCCACCGACATCATCCCGCCGAGCCCGGCGAGTTCGGTGGCGATGACCCGACTGCGCAACGCAACCACCCGCGCGCCGTCCTCCAACGACAAGGCACCGGCCACACACGCAGCCGCGATCTCCCCCTGCGAGTGCCCGACCACCGCCGCCGGCTCCACGCCACACGCACGCCACAACCCAGCGAGCGACACCATGACCGCCCACAACACCGGCTGCACGACGTCCACCGCGTCCGGCTCGCCCCGCAGGACCTCGAACAGGTCCCAGTCGACGAACGGCCGCAGCGCCTCCGCGCACTCCGCCATGCGTTCGGCGAACACCGGCGAGGAGTCCAGCAACTCCACCGCCATCCCCCGCCACTGCGAGCCCTGACCAGGGAACACGAACACCACAGGGGCCGAACCGCTCACCGATGTGCCGGGGGACGCGTCCTCCGCGAGCGCGACCAACCCGCGCAACAGCTCCTCGCGGTCAGCGCCGAGCACGACCGCCCGCCGCTCCAACGCCGCGCGAGACGCCAACGAGTAGCCGACATCCGCCGGATCCAACCCACCCACCGCCGCCGCCAGCCGCTTCGCGTGGTCGCGGAGCGCCGGAGCCGTGCGAGCGGACACGGGCCACGCCAGGACCGGGTGCGTCGTGGACGGGTTGTCAGCAACCGGGGTGTTGACCAACGAGCCGGCGTCGACTGGGATGTCTACTGGGGTGCCTACTGGAATGTCGGGGCCCTGTTCGATGATCGCGTGCGCGTTGGTCCCGCTCACGCCGAACGACGACACGCCGGCACGGCGCGGGCGGCCCGTCTCCGGCCACGGCTCGGGCTGCGTCACCAGCCGCACGTCGCCGGTCGACCAGTCCACGTGGGACGACGGCTCCGTAACGTGGAGCGTCCGGGGCACCATCCCGTTGCGGATGGACATGACCACCTTGATGACACCGCCGACGCCCGCCGCGGCCTGCGTGTGGCCGATGTTCGACTTCAGCGAACCCAGCAACAGGGGCCGCTCGCGTCCCTGGCCGTAGGTCGCGAGCACCGCCTGTGCCTCGATCGGATCGCCCAACGTCGTGCCGGTGCCATGCGCCTCGACAACATCCACGTGCGCCGCGGACAGGCTCGCGTTCGCCAGCGCCTGCCGGATCACCCGCTGCTGGGACGGCCCGTTAGGCGCCGTCAGGCCGTTCGACGCACCGTCGGAGTTCACCGCCGTGCCGGCGAGCACCGCGAGCACCCGGTGACCGTTGCGCTGGGCGTCGGACAGCCGTTCGAGCAGCAGCAACCCGGCGCCCTCGCCCCAGCCCGTCCCATCGGCGGTGTCGGAGAACGCCTTGCAGCGGCCGTCCGGAGCCAGCGCGCCCTGGTCGCCGAACGCGATGAACACGCCCGGTGTCGAGATGACCGTGACCCCGCCGGCCAGCGCGAGGTCGCACTCCCGCTGCCGCAGCGCCTGCGCCGCCAGGTGCAGGGCCACCAGCGACGACGAGCACGCCGTGTCGAGGCTGATCGACGGGCCCTCGAAGCCGAACGTGTACGAGATCCGGCCCGAGAGCACGGACGCGGCGGTCGCCGTGGCCCCGTACGCGGCGGCGACCTCCGGGTTGGCCGCGTGCAGCATCTCGTAGTCCTGCGCACCCGTGCCGACGAACACGCCGACCGGCGCGCCACGGCTGCTGTGCGGGTCGATCCCGGCCCGCTCGAACGCCTCCCACGCCAGTTCGAGGACCAACCGCTGCTGCGGGTCCATGGCCAGCGCCTCACGGGGCGAGATGCCGAAGAACTGGGGATCGAAATCGCCCGCCCCGTGCAGGAAGCCGCCCGACCGCACGGAACTGCCGGCCATGTCCCAGCTCCGGTCGCGCGGCACGTCGCCGATCGCGTCCACGCCGTCCGCGACGAGCCGCCACAGGTCCTCCGGCGACTCGACGCCACCGGGGTAGCGGCAGCTCATCGCGACGATCGCGATCGGGTCGTCCGACTGCGCCTCCTGCAGCCGCCGCCGGGTGTCCGCCAGCTCGGTGGTGACCCGCTTGAGGTAGTCCAGGAGCTTCCGGTCGTCCGCCATGAGAAGCCTTTCAGGCCATGCCGAGTTCGCGGTCGATGAAGTCGAAGAGGTCGTCGGCGGTCGCGTCCGCGCCGATCGCCGGGTCCGGCGTGTCCGAGGTCGTGCCCAACCGGTCCGCGATCGCCCGCAGGCGTGCGGTGACCCGGTTGCGCTGGATCTCCTCCGGTGGCAGCGCGGTCAGCGCCTCCTCCAGCCGGTCCAGTTCCACCAGCACCGCCGCCTCGGCCGGTTGTCCTCCCCCGAACAGCTCCCGGTGCAGGAACCCGGCGAGCGCGGTCGGCGTCACGTGGTCGAACACCATGGTGGCGGGCAGTTTCCGACCGGTCGCGCGGGTCAGCCTGCCGCGCAGGTCGGTCGCCGCCACGGAGTCGAAACCGAGGTCGGTGAACGTCCTGGCGGCCTCCAGCTCGGTCGGGTCGGCGTACCCGAGCAGCGCGGCCACCTCCGTGCGCACCAGCTCCAGCAAGGCGCGCTGCTGCCCGGCGGTCGGCATCCCGGCCAGTTGGTCGAGCAGTCGGCTGCCGCCGCCGGGCTCGTCGTCGAGCGCCGCCCGTGCCTCGGGCAACGAGCCCAGCAGCGGCCTCGGCCGGGCCAGCGCGTAGATCGGGGTGAACCGGGCCCAGTCGATGTCGGCCACCACGAGGTCGTCGGCCGCCTGCAGCACCACCCCGGCGGCGAGCCGGGGGTCCATCGGGGTCACGCCGATCCGCCGCATCTCCCGGCCCAGGTCGTCACCGACCATGCCGGCGTCCCAAGAGCCCCAGGCGATCGCGGTGGCGGTCAGGCCGCGGGCACGGCGGCGGTGGGCCAGCGCGTCGAGGTAGGCGTTCGCCGCCGAGTAGGCCGCCTGGCCCATGCTGCCCCACACCGACGCGCCCGACGAGAACAGCACGAACGCGTCCAGGGGACGGTCGCCGAGCAGTTCGTCCAGGTTGGCCGCTCCGGTGGTCTTGGCGCGCACCACCTCCGCCACCTCGTCGAGGTCGAGGTCCGTCAACGGCACGATCCGCTGCATGACGCCGGCTGCGTGCACGACGGCGGTCAACCCCGGCACGTCCGCGAGCACCTGGCGCACCGCCTCCCGGTCGGTGACGTCGCAGGCGGCGAGGGTGACCCGGGTGCCGCGCGCGGTCAGCTCGGCGGCCAGCTCTTCCGCGCCGGGGGAAGCCGCGCCGCGCCGACTGGTGAGCACCAGGTGCTCGGCGCCGTGTTCGGCCAGCACCCGTGCCACGTGCACCCCCAACGCCCCGGTGCCGCCCGTGATCAGCACGGTCCCGCGCGGCTGCCAGCCCGCCTTCTCCGGGGAGGACGCCCGGACGAGCCGCCGGGCGAACATCCCGTTCGGCCGGACGGCCACCTGGTCCTCGGTCCCGGACAGCACCGCGCACAACCTGCGCACGGCCTCCTCGTCCACGGACCGGGGCAGGTCGACCAGACCTCCCCAGGCGTCCGGCCGGTCCAGGCCCGCACTGATGCCGAGTCCCCACACGCACGCCTGGCCAGGTTCGGTGACCTCGGCACGGGCGGTTCCAACGGCCCCCGCCGTGACGCACCACAAGCGGGTCTGCAGCCCGGACGCCGCCAACACCTGCATGAGCGTCACGGTCGCGGCAGTGCCCCAGGACAGCTCCGGGTGCAACGGATGGTCCCGGTCGTTCCACGCAAGGAGGGACAGCACGCCCGCGATGTCGCCACGGGCATCGCGTTCGGCGGCAAGCCGAGCCTCCAGCCCCGATCGGTCGCCGACGTCGACGCGCACCACCTCCGCACCGTGCGCGACCAGCCCGGCGATCGTCGCCGTCACCCGCGGGTCGTCCGCGTACCCGTCGGGCACGGCCACCAGCCACGCACCTGCAAGCCTCGCGGGCACCGGGTCGTCCAACGGTTCCCAGGAAACCCGGTACCGCCACCCATCCACAATGGACTGCTCCCGGAACCGACGCCGCCACGCGGAGATCGCGGGCACGACCTGTTCCAGCGCACGGGCGTCCACCTCCCCGCCCAGCCCCGACAGGTCCAGCCGTTCCACCGCGTCCCAGAACGCCGCGTCGGCGCCATCCCCGTCCACCCTGGTCGGCTCCTCCCACCAGTACCACCGGCGCTGGAACGGGTAGGTCGGCAGGTCGACCCGACGCGCGTCAGTGGTGTCGTGGAACGCGCGCCAGTCCACCGACACACCCCGAGTCGCCACCCGCGCGACCGCGGTGGCCAACTCCCGCTCCTCGCCGCGCCCACGCCGGGCCACCGGGACGAACGCCACGTCCCGGTCGCCGGTCAGGCAGTCCGGTCCGAGGGCCGACAGCGCGGCGTCCGGGCCGATCTCGACGAACGTCGTCACACCCCGGCCTTCCAGCCACCGCACCCCGGACCCGAACCGCACGGCCTGCCGGACGTGCCGCCGCCAGTACTCCGGCGAGGTCAGGTCACCGGCCGCCGCCAGTTCGCCGGTCACGTTCGACACGACCGCGATGTCCGGCGCGTGATAGGTCAGCCCCGCCGCGATCGCCCCGAACCGCGCGAGCACCGGCTCCATCAACGGCGAGTGGAACGCGTGCGACGTCTTCAGCCGCTTGGTCTTGCGGCCGAGTGCGGCGAAGTGGTCGGCCAGCGCCAGGACGACGTCGAGCTCACCGGACACCACGACCGACTGCGGCCCGTTGACCGCCGCGATGTCGGCGTGCCCGTCCAGCAGCGGCCGGACCTCCTCCTCGCTCGCCTGCACCGCGACCATCGCCCCGCTGTCCGGCAACTCCTGCATGAGCAGGCCGCGCCACGCCACGAGCGTCGCCGCGTCCGTCAGCGACAGCACCCCGGCCACGTGCGCGGCCGACAGCTCACCGATCGAGTGCCCCATCAGGTAGTCGGGTCGGATGCCCCAGGACTCCAGCAGCCGGTACAGCGCGACCTCGAAGGCGAACAGCGCGGGCTGCGCGTACCCGGTGCGGTCCAGCGTCTCCGGGTCCTCGCCCCACACCACGTCGCGCAGCGGCCGGTCCAGGTGCACGTCCAGTTCCGCGACGACCGCGTCGAACGCCTCCGCGAACACCGGGAACCGGTCGTGGAGCTGGCGGCCCATCCCGATCCGCTGCGTGCCCTGACCGGTGAACACGAAGGCGGTGCGCCCCTCGGTGGGCACCACGCCGAGCGTCAACCCGGCCTCGGTGCGGTTCTCGGCCAACGCGGTCAGCCCGCGGACCAGCTCGTCGTGGTCACTCGCCACAATCGCGGCCCGGTGCTCCAGCCCCGCCCGGCTGGTCGCCAGCGAGAACGCCAGGTCGTGCACGCGGTGCTCGCCGTGCCGCCGCACGTGCTCCAGCAGTCGCCGTCCCTGCGCGCGCAACGCGTCCTCGGTGCGGGCGGACACGAGCACGGGCACCGGACGGCCACCGGCGCCCGGATCCGGCCACCGCAGGTCCGGTGGCAGCACCGACGCGGCAGCGGACTCCACTTTGGACCACAGCTCGTGTGCTTTGGCACGCAGCAGGTCGCCGCCCCGGCCGGAGGCCACCAGGGTGACCATCTCGGCCACGCTGACGTCCGGCTCGACCGGTGGACCCGCCTCCTCGATGATCACGTGCGCGTTGGTGCCGCTGAGCCCGAACGACGAGACGCCCGCCCGCCGCGGCCGGTCGACCTCGGGCCAGGGCCGTGCCTCGGTGAGCAGTCGGACGCCGCCCGCCGACCAGTCCACCTGCGGGGTCGGCTCGTCCACGTGCAGGGTGCGGGGCAGTTCGCCGTGCTGGAGGGCCAGCACCATCTTGATCACGCCGCCGACGCCGGCGGCGGCCTGCGTGTGGCCGATGTTCGACTTCAGCGAGCCGAGCCACAGCGGGTGCTCCCGTCCCTGGCCGTAGGTCGCGATGAGCGCCTGGAGCTCGATCGGGTCACCGAGGACCGTGCCGGTGCCGTGCCCGTCGACGGCGTCCACCTCGGACGCGGTCAACTGGGCGTTGGCCAGCGCCTGCTCGATCACCCGCTGCTGCGCCGGGCCGTTCGGGGCGGACAACCCGTTGCTCGCGCCGTCCTGGTTCACCCCGCTGCCCCGGACGACGGCCAGCACCGGGTGCCCGAGCCGCTGGGCGTCGGACAACCGCTCGACCAGCAGGAGACCCGCGCCCTCGCCCCACCCAGTGCCGTCGGCCGTCGCGGCGAAGGACTTGCACCGGCCGTCCGGCGCGAGCCCGCGTTCCTGGCTGAAACCCACGAACGAGTCCGGGGTCGCCATCACGGTCACACCGCCCGCCAGCGCCAGCTCGCACTCGCCGGACCGCAGCGCCTGCACGGCGAGGTGCAGGGCCACCAGCGACGACGAGCACGCGGTGTCCACGGTGATCGCCGGGCCTTCCAGCCCCAGCACGTAGGCGATCCGGCCGGACACGACGCTGGCCAGGTTGTGCGCGCCCGGCGCGTTGTAGTCGTGGTAGGCCACACCGGCGAACACGCCCGTCCGGCTGCCCTTCAGCGACGTCGGGTCGATGCCGGCGCGTTCCACGACCTCCCACGCCAGCTCCAGCAGCAGCCGTTGCTGGGGATCGCTCTCCCGCGCCTCACGGGGGCTGATCCGGAAGAAGTCCGCGTCGAACTCCCCCGCGTCGTGCAGGAACCCGCCCAACGTCGAGTACGTCTTGCCGGGGGTGGCGGGCCGGTGGTCGTACAGCTCCTCGGTGCTCCACCCGCGGTTGACCGGGAACGGGGTGATCGCGTCACCGCCCGAGGCGACCAGGTCCCACAGCGCCTCCGGCGAGTCGACGCCACCGGGGTAACGGCAGGCCATCGCCACGATCGCGATCGGCTCGTGGTCGCGGGCCTCCACCTCGCGCAGCCGGCGGCGCGTCTGCTGCAAGTCGGCGGTGGCACGCCGGAGGTAGTCGCGCAGCTTGCCGTCGTTGCTCATCCCGCATCACCCAATCTCGAGGTTGTCCAGGACCTCGAACAGTTCCTCGTCGCTGGCCGTCTCGTAGCTGTCGTCCGCGCTGTCGTCCGCCGGGACGGCGCCGGTGTCGCGCAGCTTGCGCAGCAGGGCCTCCAGCCGGGTGGTCACCTTGTCGGTGAGGACGGGCAGTCGGGCGATCGTGGCGTCCAACCGGTCCACCTCGACCAGCACCGCGTTCGTCGGGTCGTCCTCGCGCGGTGCCAGCTCCGCGGTCAGCCTGGCGGCCACGTCCCGCGTCGTCGGGTGGTCGAACACCAGCGTCGCGGGCAGGTCGAGACCGGTGGCGGTGGTGAGCCGCCCGCGCAGCTCGACCGCGCCCGGCGAGTCGAAGCCCAGTTCCAGGAACGGCCGGTCCGGGTCGACCGCTTCGGCCGAGGCGTGCCCCAGCACGACGGCGACGTGCGTGCGCACCAGCTCCAGCACCTCCCGGTCGCGTTCGTCCGGCGGCAGCTCGGCCAGCCGGGCGAGGAGCCCGGTGTCCACCTGGGCGGGAGCCGACACCAGCGACGTGGCGGGACCGGTGGCGCCGGTGGAGACGAGCCAGTACGTGCCGCGCTGGAAGGCGTAGGTCGGCAGCGGGACCACGCGGGGCTCCAACCCGTCGTAGAACGCCTCCCAGTCCACGGTCACGCCGCGCACGTGGGCCGTGGCGACCGCCGTCACGACGGCACGTTCCTCGCCGCCGGTCCGGTGCAGGACGGGGATGAAGTCCGCCTCCACGCACTGCTCGCCCAACGCGGACAGCACGGCGTCCGGGCCGAGTTCGACGAACGTGCGGACACCGCGTCCGGCGAGGTGGTCGAGGCCGTCGCGGAACCGCACGGCCTCCCGGACGTGGCGCACCCAGTAGCCGGGATCGGTCAGGTCGGCCGGTCCCCCGGTCACGTTGGACACCACCGGGATCTCCGGGGCGTGGTAGGTCAGCGACGCGGCGATCGCGCCGAACTCCGCGAGCATCGGCTCCACCAGCGGCGAGTGGAACGCGTGACTCACCTTGAGCCGGGTGGACTTGCGGCCCAACCGGTCGACCAGCGCGAGGACGGCGTCCTCGACACCGGACAGCACCACCGAGTCGGGGCCGTTGATCGCGGCGATGCCGACCCCGTCGGACAGCAGCGGCAGGACCTCGTCCTCGGTCGCGCGCACGGCGACCATCGCACCGCCCTCCGGCAACGCCTGCATCAGTCTGCCGCGTGCCGCCACCAGCTTCGACGCGTCGGTCAGGGAGAGCACGCCCGCGACATGTGCGGCGGCGAGTTCACCGATGGAGTGCCCGGCGAGGTGATCCGGGCGCATTCCCCAGGACTCGACCAGCCGGTACAGCGCGACGCCCAGGGCGAACAGCGCGGGCTGCGTGTAGCCGGTCCGGTCGAGGGGCTGCTGGTCGTCGCCCCAGACGACGTCGCGCAAGGGCCGGTCCAGGTGCTTGTCGAGTTCGGACACGGCGGCGTCGAACGCCTGCGCGAACACCGGGAACCTCCCGTGCAGCTCGCGGCCCATGCCGATCCGCTGGCACCCCTGGCCGGGGAACAGGAAGGCGGTCGCACCCGGTCGGGCGTGGCCCCTCGGCACATCGGGGTCCACGTCGCCGCTCGCGAGACCGGCCAGGGCCTTCGCCAGTTCCTCTGCGTCCCCGGCGATCACCGCCGCGCGCTCGTCCAGCGCGGTGCGGGTCGTGGCCAGGGAGTAGGCCAGGTCGATCAGGTTCTCACCGGTGTCGATCCGCGCCGCCTGGGCGCGCAACGCCTCGACGGTGCGGGCCGACAGGAGGAAGGGCAGCACGACGTCACGCGGGGTCCGTTCCACGGGCGCGGGCTGCTCGACGGCCTCCAGGATCAGGTGGGCGTTGGTGCCGCTGATCCCGAACGACGACACCGCCGCCCTCCGCGCCCTGTCCACCTCCGGCCACGGCAGAGACTCCGTCAACAACCGCACCGCACCCGCCGACCAATCCACCTCCGACGACGGCTCGTCCACGTGCAACGTACGAGGCAGCACACCATGCCGCATCGCCTGCACCATCTTGATCACACCCGCCACACCCGCAGCAGCCTGCGTATGACCGATGTTCGACTTCACCGACCCCAACCACACCGGACGATCACGATCCCGACCATAAGTCGCCAACAACGCCTGCGCCTCAATCGGATCACCCAACGTCGTACCGGTCCCGTGGGCCTCCACCACATCGACCTCATCCGCCGACAACCGGGCATTGGCCAACGCCAGACCGATCACCCGCTGCTGCGACGGACCATTCGGCGCCGTCAAACCATTCGACGCACCATCCTGATTCACCGCCGAACCACGAACCACCGCCAACACCGGATGCCCACAACGCCGCGCATCCGACAACCGCTCCAACAACAACAAACCAACACCCTCACCGAAGCCCGTGCCGTCGGCCGTCGCGGCGAACGACTTGCACCTGCCGTCCGGTGCCAGGCCGCGCTGGGTGCCGAACTCGACCAGCACCTCGGGCGTCGCCATCACCGTGACACCGCCGGCCAGCGCCAGCTCCGACTCGCCGCTGCGCAGCGATTGCACCGCCAAGTGCATCGCCACCAGCGACGACGAACACGCGGTGTCCACTGTGGCCGCCGGACCTTCCAGGCCGTACTGGTAGGCGAGCCGGCCGGACAGGATCGAACCGGTCGCCGTGCTGAACGCGTAGTCGTGGTACATCGCCCCGACGAACACGCCGGTCGGGCTGCCCTTGAGCGTGTCCGGGTCGATACCGGCCCGCTCGAAAACCTCCCACGATGTCTCCAACAACAACCGCTGCTGCGGATCCATCCCCAACGCCTCACGCGGGCTGATGCCGAAGAAGTCGGCGTCGAACGCCGCCGCGTCGTACAGGAAGCCGCCGTGCCGGGTGTAGGTGCGGCCGGGGGTCGCGGGCCGCGGGTCGTAGAGGTCGTCGGGCCAGCCGCGATCGGTCGGGAAGCCGTCGACGGTGTCCACGCCCTGCTCGACGATCCGCCACAGGTCCTCCGGCGACGCCACCCCGCCGGGGAACCGGCACGCCATGGCGACGATCGCGATCGGCTCGTCGGCCCCCGCGACCGACCGGACGTGCACCGCCTGGTCGGTGCCGGAGAGCAGTGAGTCGATGTGCCGGGCGACCGCGCGGACGTTCGGGTGGTCGAAGACGAGAGTCGCCGGCAGCCGGAGGCCGGTCGCGCTGTTGAGCCGGTTGCGCAGCTCCACGGCCGTCAGGGAGTCGAAACCCAACTCCTTGAAGGCCCGGTCCGCCGAGACGGCGTCCGCGTCCTCGGCGTGGCCCAACACGTCCGCCACCCGACCGCGCACGAGGTCGAGCAACGCCGCCTGCCGCTCGTCAACGGGAAGTCGGACCAGGCTGTCCGCAAAGGACAGCTCGGCATCCGAGGCCGTTCTGATCCTGGGCGGAACAAGCGTCCGCAATGCGGGCGGCACGGCCCCGGAGCCGGCACGCAACGCGGGCAGGTCCAGGCGCAGCAGGACGCTGACGGCCTGGTCGGCGGTCAGCGCCGCGTCGAACAGATCGAGGCCCTCAGCGCGGGACAGCGCCGGGAAACCCACCTGACGCCGGTCGGCCTCGGCGAGGTGGGCGGTCATGCCGGTGTCCTCCGCCCACATGCCCCAGGCCATGGCGATGCCGGGCAGGCCGGCCGCCCGCCGGTGCTCGGCCAGTGCGTCCAGGAAGGCGTTGGCCGCCGCGTAGTTGGCCTGTCCTGCCGAGCCGAGCATCCCGGCGGCGGACGAGAACAGCACGAACATGCCGAGATCGGCGTCCGCGGTGAGTTCGTGCAGGTGCCAAGCCGCGTCGGCCTTGGGACCCAGCACGGTGTCGATCCGCTCCGACGTGAGCGAGTCGACCACCCCGTCGTCCAGCACCCCGGCGGCGTGCACGACACCGGTGAACCGGTGCGCCGCAAGCACATCGGCCAGCTGACCACGGTCGGACACGTCGCAGACGACAGCGGTCGCCTCAGCCCCCAACGCAGCCAGCTCGTCGCGCAACTCCGACCAACCAGGAGCCTCCGGACCGCGACGGCTGGTCAACACGAGACGCCGCACACCGTGCTCAGCGGCCAGGTGCCGCGCCACCACCGCACCCAACCCACCCGTGCCGCCCGTGATCAGCACGGTGTCGCCCGGCGGCAACGGCTCCCCCGGCCCAGACCCGACCACCAACCGAGGAGCGAACACACGCCCCTCCCGCAGCACGATCTCGGGTTCACCGGACCCCAACGCTCGGGGCAGCACCTCGGCCGAGGCGGCGGTGCCGTCCGAATCGACCAGCACGAGCCGGTCGGGGTGTTCGCGCTGAGCGGCGCGCACCAGGCCGCGCACGGCCGCTGCTGCGAGGTCGCCCGGCGGCGTCACCACGGCGAGCCGATCGGCCTGCTGGACCGCCCGCAAAGCGTCGTGGAGCAGGGTTCGCAGGTCCGCGAGCACGTCGCCCGAGCCACTCTGGCACGTGTAGACCGGCATGTCCTCGGACATCTCCGGAACGGCCACCGGCACCAGGTCGATCCGCATCGGCGTCGGGCCGGGCCGCCTGATCTCCGTCACCGGCCGGGCCGCGAGGGACCTCACCGACAGCACCGGTCGACCGGTCTGGTCCGCCGCCTCGATGGCACCGTCCGGGCCCAGCCGCACGCGCAGGCCCTTCGCCCCGGCGGCGTGCAGCGCGACACCGGTCCAAGCGAACGGCAGCACCGTCCCGTCACCGTCGAGCAGGCTCGCGTGCATGGCCGCGTCCACCAACGCCGGGTGCGCCAGGAACCGCTCCGCGTCGCCGTGCGCCTGCTCGGGCAGGGCCACTTCCGCGAACAGCTCGGCGCCCCGCCGCCAGGCAGCGCGTAAACCCTGGAACACCGGACCGTAGGCGTAACCCCGAACAGCGAGGCGGTCGTAGAGGCCGTCGAGCGCGATCGGCGTGGCGTCGCGCGGCGGCCAAGCGGTGAGGTCGAAGGCCGGTGCGGCGGCGGGCGGGCCGAGCACGCCCTCGGCGTGCAGCGTCCACGGGCCGTCCTCGCGGGAGTGCACCGTGATCGGGCGGGCGCCCGACTCCGCCAAAGCGCCGACCGTGACCTGCAATTGCACGCTGCCCCGCTCGGGCAGCACCAACGGCGCGGCGAGCGTCAGCTCCTCGACCACCGGGCAGCCGACGTGGTCCCCCGCCCGCAGCGCCAGTTCCACGAACGCGGTCGCGGGGAGCAGCACCTCGCCCAGCGCCGCGTGATCGGCCAGCCACGGGTGCGTGCCCCGCGACAACCTGCTGGTGAACAGCGCCCCGTCGGCGCCCGCCTGGTCGACGACCGCACCCAGCAACGGGTGCCCCGCAGACGCCTGCCCCAACCCGGCGGCGTCGGCCGCCGGAGCGGCGTCGACCCAGTACCGACGACGCTGGAACGCGTAGGTGGGCAGGTCCACCAACTCCGCGTCCGGGAAGAACGGCTCCCAGTCCACCGACGCGCCCCGCGCGTAAGCCTCGCCCAACGACTCGGTGAACCGGGCGAGGCCGCCCTCGCCGCGCCGCAGCGTGCCGACGGTCGTCGCGACCGACCGCTCGGCCTCGATCGTCTCCTGGAGCCCGAGCCGCACCACCGGATGAGGGCTGACCTCGATGAACAGGTCGGCACCCGCGCCCAGCACGGCGCGGGTGGCCTCGTCGAACCGCACGGTCTGCCGCAGGTTGCGGTACCAGTACCCGGCGTCCAGCGCGGTGGTGTCCAACAGCCCACCGGTCACCGTGGAGTAAAAAGGGACCTTGGCCGACCGCGGCCGAACGGCGGCGAGCAGGTCGGCCAGCGGCTCGCGGACCGCCTCGACGTACCGCGAGTGCGAGGCGTAGTCCACCTGGATGCGCTTGGCCTGCACACCCCTGGAGGTCAGCTCCGCGAACAGCTCGTCCAGCGCCTTGCTCTCACCGCAGACCACGCTGGACCGCGCACCGTTCACAGCCGCCAGCTCGACCACGTCCAGCCACGCCGCCAGCTCGGACGCGGGCAGCGGCACAGACATCATCCCGCCCCGCCCGGCGAGTTCCGTCGCGATGACCCGACTGCGCAACGCAACCACCCGCGCGCCGTCCTCCAACGACAACGCCCCCGCCACACAAGCAGCCGCGATCTCCCCCTGCGAATGCCCCACCACCGCAGCGGGCTCCACGCCATACGCACGCCACAACCCGGCCAACGACACCATGACCGCCCACAACACCGGCTGCACGACGTCCACCCGGTCCAGCGGGCCGGACAGCGCGTCGGTCAGGTCCCAGTCCACGAACGGCCGCAACGCCTCCGCGCACTCCGCCATCCGCGCGGCGAACACCGGCGACGAGCCCAGCAACTCCACTGCCATGCCCTGCCACTGCGCCCCTTGGCCAGGGAACACGAACACCGGACGTCCCTCGCCCGCAGGCATCGAGTCCGCGATCCGAGCCAAACCCGCCAGCAACTCCGACCGGTCCGCGCCGAGCACGACCGCGCGGTGGCTCAACGCGGCACGCGTGCGCACCAGCGACAGCCCGACGTCCGCCGGACGCAGCTCGGGGCGTTCGGCCA
Organism: Saccharothrix deserti; assembly: GCF_009769385.1. Taxonomy (GTDB): domain Bacteria; phylum Actinomycetota; class Actinomycetes; order Mycobacteriales; family Pseudonocardiaceae; genus Actinosynnema; species Actinosynnema deserti. Next base: position 449,779 of record NZ_ML775959.1, on the reverse strand, counting down.
CAAAGGACGCGAGCTTCTCCGCCTGTGCCCGCACCGCCCGAGCGTTCCGGCCCGACAGCACCCAAACAACCACATCCGCGCCGCTCAAGCAGTGCACCTCCTCGATTCTCAGGCGGCGTCGGTGGCCGGCGCGGGAGCGACCAGGTCACCGAACTCGGGGAACTGCGCGATCGCCTGCTCGGCGGTGAGCGCGGGCTTGCGCGGGCCGCGCAGCACGTGCCACAGGAACGACGGCGACATCAGCGAGCTCGCCGGCGCGGACAGGGACGCGACGCGGAACAACGCCTTCGACACCTCGGCGTCGTGGCACGCCGTGCGGGCGACGCGCACGTTCATCCGCTCCTGCATCCTGCTGCTGCGCAGCGTGATGTTCGTGCGGACGTCCGGGAAACCCTGATCGGTGGTGACGGCCATCCGCCACGCACCGGCGCTGATCTTCGCGATGCCCGCCTGCACGCGGCGCGCGAACCCCGGCCGCAGCCCGCCGCGGTCCAGCTGGTCGCGCAGCAGGACGGCGTACTTGGCGGCCAACGACATGCCGGTGCCGTGGATCGGGTTGAGCGCGGTGGCCGCGTCCCCGATGACGACGAAACCGTCGGGCATCGGCAGCTTCTCGAAGCGGCGACGCCGGTCCGGCATACCCCGGTAGGCGCGGATCGGACCGTCGGGACGGGCCTGCGCGATCAGGTCCGCGATGATCGGGTGGTGGCGTTCGCGGGCGAAGGCGACGAACCCCGCCTCGTCGGTCGGCGGCTCACCGCCCCTGCTGCCGAACAGGCTCAACAGCCACCGACGGCCCTCCATGGGCAGCAGCGAGGCGCCCCTGCCGGGCTCCCCGGTGTTGGGCACCATCTGCACCAGCACGCCGGGGAAGTCCTCGCGGGTGCCCTCCGGCGCCTCGTACCAACGGCTCACGTAGGTGACGCCGGCGTCCACGACGTCCTCGCGCACCTCCGGCAGTCCCAGCCCGGCCAGCCAGGACGGCGCGTCGGACCACCGGCCCGACGCGTCCACGACCAGGTCGGCCTCGATCGTCCCGGTACCGCCGTCGCGTTCCACCAGCACACCGGTCACCTGCGTGGCCGTGCCGACCAGTCCGGCCACGGTGGCGCCCTCCAGCAGCGTGACCCGCTCGTCGGCCAGGACGTCCGCGCGGATGACGTGGTCCATCAGGTCCCTGCTGCACACCACCATCGACGCCCCGGTGTCCAGCCGCTCGAACCACCCCTCCGGGCCGCGGGCCAGCGCGCCGCGGGCCAGCACCCGTTCCCGCGCCCCGGCCTCGTGCAACCGCCCGACGGCGCCGGGCAGCAGCACGTCGAACGTCTCCGCGCCGCCGCGCAGCAGGATGTGGCTGTGGTGGCCCTGCGGCAGGCACCTGCGCGGTCGCGGCGATTCCGGCAGCTGATCGCGCTCGACGAGCGTCACCTCGTCCACCCGGCCGGCCAACGCCGCCGCGGTGAGCATCCCGGCCAAACCGCCCCCGAGCACAACTGCCTTCGTCATTCGCACTCCTCGAATGCGCACACGCGTGGCCTCGCCTGATGACGCCTCGACTCGGACATTAGGTACGCGAGAGCGCCGCGCGTCCCCCTAAAACACGGTGGTTCCCGGCGGTGGTCGCCACTTCAGGGGGGTCGGCCCGGCCGATAGGGGAGCCACCCGACGGCCGGCGGGCCTTCAATGACAGGCGGACTGGAGTATCGCCCGGAGAGGTTTGTTGCCATGTGGAGCTTTGAGCACACCGCCGACACCGATGCCGCGCCGGCCGCGGTGTGGGCCCGCTACACCGACCTGAGCACCTGGGCCGAGTGGTACCCCGACGTGGTGTCGATCAAGATCGACGGACCGTTCGCGAGCGGCACCCGCGGTGAGATCGAGCAGGCCGTCGAACACGGGCACGTCCCGGGCGCCGTGCCGTTCAAGCTGGTGGACGTCAAGGAGAACGAGGGCTTCACGCTGGAGGCGTACGCGCCGGCGCAGGCCACCGGCATCGTCGACCAGGTCGCGCTGCGCACGGTCCTGGAGATCACCCCGAAGGCGGACGGCGCGAGCATCACCCACCGCTGCGAGCTGAGCGGCTTCGCCGCCGAACAGGTCGGCGAGGCCGTCGCCGGTCACCTGAAGGCGTCGGTCATCCGCGGCGTCGAGACGCTCGCCAAGCTGACGTCCAACTGACCCGGGGTCCACGACACGAAGGGCGGGACGGCCACGGCCGCCCCGCCCTTCACCGGTGCCCGTGCCACCGGGCCGAGGTTCACCGAACCGATCCGAGTCGGCGGGCCACGGCCACGGCCGGCCGGTCGCGGTACTCGGACACGTGCGCTCGAACGATGTCCCGCACCGCGCGGCCGACGTCGACCTGGGCCGACCGCGACGGCAGCAGTGCCCCGAAGAAGCCGGACTTCCCGTCGTTGAAGTCCGGGCCGCGCAGCAGCACCCGTGCCAGATCGGCATCACTCACGCACCAGCCGCCCCGGGGAATCCGGATCACACCCGCCTGGTCGTGACGACAAGATTCTCGATGTATTCGAATGGATCCCGCCGGAACCGGCGCTCGTCGCCTATCCGTTCGGTCGCGGGCCACGCGGCGATCATCACTCGGAATGCGTGCTGCGACGCCGACCTTCAGCAGGTAGCGGTGAAAAGGCAGCCGATCCGCAAGCCATTCATGTCGTCCCCTCGACGGCGAGCACACCGCGCACGCCGACCGCCGCGCGGCAACGTCCAAGGCTCCGAAGGCCCATCCCCCAGAGGGACCACATCCGGAGTCGACGGTGGCGGTGGCGGTGACCCGGCTGCCGTGGCGGTGCCGGCGGGAACCCGTAGGTCGGTGTTGAACCAATCGGCGCAATCCGACCTGAGAATGGTTGACAGTTCGGCTGATCCATCGTTGTCCGGCCACTCTCGCAGCAGGTCCGCGAACTGCGGAGTTGCGCGAGAAATCGTACGGACTTACCCGGTTATCGTCTTGATGGCGCTTGCCCTGATGTGCTTTGATGCCTCGTGAACCGAGTTGGTTCCTTCGCCCATTCGAGCTGCTGAGAAACCGCGGAAAGCGACGATACCGCCGGTACCGCCGGTAAGAGCTGGTATCGGGGTTTCACCGCGCACTGCACGGCCGGTTCCGGCGATCGCACGGCCGCCCGCGGGGCACTCGTGCCCGACCACCACCGACCTCCGGCACCGGACGACTCGAAGGGCGCCATGACGACCGGAACACCCTCCGCGGTTGAGCCCGCGGCGGCCACTGCGCCGCCGGGGTTGCGCGTCACGTGGTCGCACTGGGTGGACGAGGCGGTGCGCCCGCGGTTGCGGATCGTGCGGCTGTTGACGTCCGGGGGTGATGGCCTGGTCGTCTTCCTGACCGTCCTCAACGTCGCCCTCGGCCTGTTGCCGGTGGCGTTCGTGGTCGCGACGAGCGTCCTGGTGGGCGAGGTGCCCGCCGCGGTCGACGGCGGCGTCGACAGCGCGGCGTGGGACCGGCTCACCGGGATCTTCCTGCTCGCCGCCGCCGCGTTCCTGCTCACCCAGCTCCTCACGCCGGTGGGTAACGCCCTGGGTCAGCGGTTGCGACGCCGGGTGGACGGTGCGCTGCGGGACGAGGCGATGGCGTTGATGCTGCGCCCGGTGGGGATCGGGCCGTTGGAGGACCAGCGCATCCTGGACGAGCTGAGCGAGACCGTGCGCGCCTTCGACCGCGAGTGGGGCACGCCCGGCCAGGCGTGCGTCGGCTTGTTGGGGCTGGTCGCCCGCTACACCCGCCTGCTGGCCCTGGTCGTGGTCATCGGCGTGGCGGTCGCCTGGCCGGCGGGACCGGCGGTGGGTGCGGCGGTGCTGTTGTTCCGCTACGGCCAGCGCGGTGGCCTGCGGAAGTACTCGCGGGTGTGGCGGGAGGTCGTGGGCAAGCAGCGCGAGGTCACGTACCTGCACCAGGTCACGATGACCGACGTCGCGGCGAAGGAGATCCGGCTCTTCGGCCTGAGCGGGTGGCTGGCGGACCGCTACGTGGCCGCCTGGGAGGCCGTGGTGAGGCCCTTCGAGCGGGCACGCCGGCGCGTCTACCTGGTCCCGTACCTGGTGCTGACGTCGGTGGGTCTGCTGTTGGCGGGCGGCGCGATGGTGCACACCGCCCAGCTCGCCGCGACCGGCCAGGTGGGCCTGACCGCGTTGGCCCTGGGGGTGCAGGCGGTGGCGTTGGCGATCTCGCTGGGCGGCTACTACCCCGAGGCGGACACCAGCACGCAGTACGCGATGCTGTCGTTGAGCGCCCTCCAGCGGTTGCGGGAGCGGCTCGACGAGGTGGAGGCGGGACAGCGGCCACCCGGTCGGGCCGCGGTGCCCGCGGGCACGCCGGCCGTGGCGCTGACCTTCGACCGCGTCGGCTTCCGCTACCCGGGTGCCGGCCGCACCGTGCTCGACGGCATCGAGCTGGAGCTGCCCGCCGGGCGCTGCACCGCCGTGGTGGGTGTCAACGGTGCGGGCAAGACCACCCTGGTGAAGCTGCTCGGGCGGCTGTACGAGCCGACCTCGGGCAGCGTGCGCGCCGATGGCGTGGACATCGCGGAGTTCGACCCGGAGCAGTGGCGCCGGCAGGTCGGGGTGATCTTCCAGGACTTCGTGCGCTACGAGCTGACCGCGGCGGAGAACATCGCGCTCGGCGCGGCGCACGTCCCGGTCGACCGGGCGGTGGTGCTGCGCGCCGCCGAGCGCGCCGGGATCGCCGAGGCGCTGCTCGCCCTGCCCGACGGGCTGGACACGCCGCTCTCCCGGGCCTACCCCGGCGGGACCGACCTGTCCGGCGGCCAGTGGCAGCGGATCGCCATCGCCCGCGCGCTCTACGCCCTGGAGGCGGGCGCCAAGGTCCTGGTGCTGGACGAGCCGACCGCGGCGCTGGACGTCCGCGCCGAGGCGGCGTTCTTCGACCGGTTCGTCGAGCTGACGCGCGGGGTCACCTCACTGCTCATCTCGCACCGGTTCTCCAGCGTCCGGCGCGCCGACCACATCGTGGTGCTCGACGGCGGGCGCGTGGTGGAGCGCGGTTCGCACGACGGGCTGATCGCGGCGGGCGGCCACTACGCACGGCTGTTCGCGTTGCAGGCGGAGCGGTTCGCACACGGCCTGGACGCCGAGGACGACGGCGTGGCGAACGCGGGCGTGGCGGACGGCGGCATGGCGGACGAGGCGCGGGAGGGCAACCGGTGATCGAGGTCGTCCGCGGTGGCTGGGAGCTGTTCGTCATCGCCTGGCGGGAGAGCCGGTACCGGCTCGTGCTGTCCGTCGTGCTCATGATCGCCCAGGCGGCGGCGATGCCGTTGGCCGCACCGGCCATGGCGGCGCTGGCCGACTCGGCGCTGGCGGGTGACGTCCGGGGTGCGACCGTGGCGGCGGTGCTCGTCGTGGTCGCGGTGATCGCCGCGCTGACCGCCGGGCACTTCGCCCACATCTTCTACTTCGAGCTGGGCGACCGCGCCGTGCCGCGCCTGGAGCGCGAGCTCATCGAGATGACCAACGGCTCGGCCGGGCTGGAGCACCACGAGCGACCCGAGTACGCCGACAAGCTGCAAGTGCTGCGCCAGGAACTGCACCGGGCGGCGTGGGGCTCGATGGAGGGCTTGTTGAACAGCCTGGGCCTGCTGGTGGCGATCTCCATCACCGCGGTCCTGCTGGCCCGGCTCAACCCGTTGCTGTTGCTGCTGCCGCTGGCGGCCGTGCCGCCACTGCTGCTCGGGCGGCGGGCCGAGACGATCGTGAACGCCGCACGCGAACTGGCCGCGCCGCCGTCGCGGCACGCCAAGCACCTCTTCGGGCTGGTGGCGAGCCCTGCCTCGGCCAAGGAGCTGCGCGTCAACGGCCTCGGGTCGGACATGCGGGCCCGCCAGCGACGCGCCTGGGACAACGCGTCGGAGGAGCTGTGGCACGGCGAGCGCCGAGCCGTGCTGTTGCGCACCACCGGACAGTTGATCTTCGCCGCGGCCTACGTGCTGGGCACGCTGCTCGTGGTGCGCGACGCGGTGGCGGGCAGGCGCAGCGTCGGCGACGTCCTGCTCGTGCTGACCCTGGCGGCCCAGGTGAACCAGCAGGTGACCTCGGCCGTAACCGCGTTGCAGGAGATGCAGCGCACCGGGCGGGTGATGGCGAACATGCGCTGGGTCCGCGCGCTCCTGGCGAGCCAGGCCCCGCCACCGCCCGACCGGGACGTGCCCGAGCGCGTCCGGGACGGCATCGAGCTGCGCGGCGTCTCGTTCACCTACCCGGGCACCGACCGGACCGTGCTCGCCGACGTCGACCTCACCCTGCCCGCGGGCACCACGGTCGCGATCGTCGGCGAGAACGGGGCGGGGAAGACGACCCTGGTCAAGCTGCTGTGCCGGTTCTACCCGGCCACCACCGGCGTGATCGCGCTCGACGGCACGGACCTCACGCGCTTCCCCGTCGACCAGTGGCGGACCCGCATCGCGGCCGGGTTCCAGGACTTCGTCCGCTTCGAACTGCTCGCCCGCGAGAACGTCGGGGTCGGCGAGCTGGCCGACGTCGAATCGCCCGACGCCGTGCGCGGCGCACTGCACCGCGCCCGTGCCGAAGACGTCCTGGACCGCCTCGAAAACGGCCTGGACACGCAACTCGGCAAGTCTTACGCCGACGGCGCGGAACTGTCCGGCGGACAATGGCAGAAACTCGCGCTCGGCCGGGCCATGATGCGCCAGGACCCCCTGCTGCTCGTCCTCGACGAACCCACCGCGGCACTCGACGCGCAAGCCGAACACCGGCTGTTCGAGCAGTACGCGGCAGGGGCACGGCGCGTCGGTCGACGCACCGGCGCCATCACCGTGCTCGTCTCCCACCGGTTCTCCACGGTGCGCATGGCCGATCTCATCCTCGTGGTGGCCGACGGCCGCGTCGAAGAACAGGGCTCGCACGAAGAACTCATGGCCGCGGACGGCCTGTACGCCGAGCTGTACGACATGCAGGCGGCGGCCTACGCGTGACCGGGGTGGACTGAGGGGGCGCATGGAACGCGATGCCGGCTCACGGGCGTTGCCGGGCGTGTGGTCGACGGCCGACGTGGAGCGGTTGGCCGCCGAGCGGTTGCCGCCGGACGTGTGGGACTACGTCGCGGGCGGCAGCGGTGACGAGGTCACCCTCGCCGCGAACCGCGCCGCCTTCGACCGGGTGGCCGTCGTGCCGCGCGCGTTGGTGGACGTGTCCACTTGCGACACCGGCTGCGACCTGTTCGGCGTCGAGTCGGCGCTGCCGCTCGCCGTCGCGCCGATGGCCTATCAGCGACTGATCCACGCCGGGGGTGAGCGCGCCGCCGCGACCGCCGCGGCGGCGGCCGGGGTTCCCTACATCGTGAGCACCCTCAGCTCCGAACCGATCGACGTCGTGGCCGGCGTGGGCGGCACGACCTGGTTCCAGCTCTACTGGCTGCGTGACCGCGAAGTCGTCGCCGACCTGCTCCGCCGCGCCGAGGACGCGGGGTGCGGCGCGGTCGTGCTCACCGTGGACGTGCCCGTGCTCGGCCGGCGGTTGCGCGACGAGCACAACGGGTTCGCCCTGCCGCCGGGGGTGCGGCCGGTGAACATCGACGGCGACGTCGGCGACGCGCTGCCGGGTGACTCGGCGATCGCCCGGCACACCAGGGCGGTGTTCGACCCGTCGTTGAGCTGGCGCGACCTGGCGTGGATCCGGGCGCGCACGCGACTCCCGCTGGTGGTCAAGGGCATCCTCGACGCGGAGGACGCGGTGCGGGCCGTGGATCTCGGTGTGGACGGCGTGGTGGTGTCCAACCACGGTGGCCGGCAACTCGACGGCGCGATCCCCAGCGTCACCGCGCTGCCGGACGTGGTCGCCGCGGTGGGCGGGCGGTGCCCGGTGCTGCTGGACAGCGGTGTCCGCAGCGGTGTCGACATCCTGCGCGCGCTCGCGCTCGGCGCGACGGCCGTGCTGATCGGCAGGCCCGTGCTGTGGGGACTCGCGGCGGGCGGTGAGCGGGGCGTGACGGCGGTGCTGGACCTGCTGCGGGACGAGTTGGAGACGGCAATGCGGTTGGCGGGCTGCCCCGACGTGGCGTCCGCGCGCCGCCTCGGGTCGTCGGTCTGGCCGGCGGAGCGGCACCGGCCCGGGTGAGTCGGGTGAGTCGGGTGGACGGTCCGCATCCGGCTCAGCGGTCCGGGACGAGGTGGGCGCGCAGGTGGGCGGCGACCTCGTCCCGGGCTTCGCGGGCCGCGTCCACGATGTCGGACATGGCGAAGAAACCGTGCGCCATCCCGGGGTAGCGGGTCGCGACCACCGGCACACCGGCCTCGCGCAGGCGTTCGGCGTAGTGCTCCGCTTCGTCGCGCAGCGGGTCGTGCTCGGCGGTGATCACCAATGCCGGGGGGAGGCCGGTCAGGTCCTCGGCGAGGAGCGGGGAGACCAGGGGGTTGAGGCCGTCGTCGGGGCTCGCCAGGTAGTGGCTCCAGTACCAGGCGACGGATCGGCGGTTGAACAGGGCGGGGTCGTCGTTCGCGCGCATGGATCCGGTGTCGCCGCGGTAGTCGGTGTTGGGGTAGATCAGCACCTGGGCGGCGAGCACGGGCTCGCCGCGGTCGCGGGCTTGGAGGGTGACGGTGGCCGCGAGGTTGCCGCCGGCGCTGTCGCCGGCGACCGCGAGGCGGTCCGGGTCGGCGCCGAGTTCGGCCGCGTTGGCGGCGATCCAGGTGACGGCCGAGAGGCAGTCGTCGACGGCGGCCGGGAACTTGTGCTCGGGGGCCAGGCGGTAGCCGATGGTGATCACCTGGCACGGCACGGCGTTGGCCAGGGCCCGGCAGATCGCGTCGGAGGTGTCGATGCTGCCGAGCGCCCAGCCGCCGCCGAAGAAGTAGACCACGGTGGGCATGGGCTCGGCCGTGTCCACCGGGCGGTAGATCCGGATCGGCAGGTCGCCGCCCGGTCCGGGGACGTGGCGGTCGGTGACGTGGCGCACCCGCTCACCGGTGCCCGCCGCGGCTCGGATCGCCGCGAGGTCGGCGGCCCGCGCCTCCTCGATCGAGAGGGTGTACAGCGGCGGGGTGCCGGCGGCGATCGCGCGATCGCGCATCGCCTGCAACTGCGGGTCGAGTGACATGCCGGCCTCCGTCGCGCGATCGTCAGTACTTCAGCACCTTCTGGATCGCGGTCGTCAGCCGGCCACGATCGGGTTGCACGGCGTGGTCGAGCCCGAGGGCGAACGGCACGACCGCGCCGTCCGGTCTGGTCACCCTGGCCGGCGGGGCGAGCAGGTCGAGCCGCTCGGCCGCGGTGGCGATGACCTCGGCCGCGATCCCGCACATGCGGTTGGAGTCGTCGAACACGACCAGGCGGCCGGTCCTGGCCACCGAGGCCGCCAGTCCGTCCCAGTCGAAGGGGTACGCGGTGCGCGGGTCGAACACCTCGACCGAGACGTCACCGGACAGCTCCTCGGCGACCGCGAGCGCGTCGTGCACCAGGTGTCCGATCGCGACGACGGTGACGTCACCGCCCTCCCGGTGCACCCGGCCGACGCCGAGCGGCACCGGGCCCAGCTCGTCGTAGTCGATGTCGACCCGGACTCCGAGCGCTGCCGCCGGGGCGAACACCACCACCGGGTCGTCGTCCCGGATGGCGGTGGTCAGCAGGCCGTAGGCGTCCTCGGGCGTGGCCGGCACCACCGTCTTCACCCCGGCGTGGGCGAACAGGGCGTACGGGTGGTCCGAGTGCTGCCCGGCCCAGCCGGTCCTCGACCCCGAGCCGGGCACCAGGTAGGTCACCGGAACGCGGGCCTGGCCGCCGGTCATCAGCGAGAACTTGTGCGCCTGGTTGGCGATCTGCTCGAACACGAGGTACAGCAGCGACGGGATCTGGAACTCGACCACCGGCCGCCGCCCGGTCAGCGCGGCGCCGGTGGCGAAGCTGGTGAACGCCTGCTCCGACAGCGGTGCGTCCAGCACCCGGTCCGGCCCGAACCGCTTGAACAGGCCGGCGGTCACGTTGGAGACCGCGACGCGGACGTCCTCGCCGAGCACGAACACCGCGGGATCACGGGCCAGTTCGTCGGCGAGCGCCCGGTTGAGCGCTTTCTGGTAGGACAGCCACGGCATCACCAACCACCGCCCGGACGCGCGCGCATCCCGGTGGCGTACAGGTAGTCCAGCGCACCGGCCGGATCGGGGTGCGGGCTGTCCAGTGCGAAAGCGACCGCGCTGTCCATTGTGGACTCGATCTCGGCGTCGACCCGCTCCCGCTCGCCGTCGGTCAACCGCGTGCCCTGGATCACCACCGGGTCCCTCTCGCGTCCACTTCGGACTTCATCGTCGTCGCGGTAGCGGACCCCGGCCCGGTGCTCCCAGGTGTGGTGCGCGTCGAACCGGTAGGTCAGGCACTCGATCAGCGACGGCCCGCCGCCCGCCCGTGCCCGGTCCACCGCCTCGCGCGCCGCCCCGAGCACCGTCCGCGGGTCCATCCCGTCCACCGTCACCGCCGGTATGCCGAACGCCGCGCCCCGGCCGGTGATCGTGCCGGCGACCGCGTCGGCCACGGTCAGGGTCGTCGCGTACCCGTTGTTCTCGCAGACGAACAGCACCGGCAACCGCCACAGGGCGGCGAGGTTCATGGCTTCCAACAGCACGCCCTGGTTGACCGCGCCATCACCGAAGAAGCTCACCGCGACCTGGTCACCGCCCTCCTGCCGGGCGACCCAGGCCGCGCCGGCGGTGATCGCCCCGTTCGCACCGACGATCGCGTTCGCGCCGAGGATCCCCAACCGGAAGTCCGCGGCGTGCATCGAACCGCCCCGGCCCCGGTTCAGCCCGGTGGCGCGGCCGGTCAGTTCGGCCAGCGTCCGGGCGGGATCGGCGCCCTTGGCGAGGACGTGCCCGTGCCCGCGGTGGGTGCTGGTGATCATGTCGTCGTCGCGCAGCGCCGCACACACCCCGGCGGCGACGGCCTCCTGGCCGGTGTACGGGTGGATCCCGCCGACGATGTCGCCGGAGCGGACGAGCTCGACCGCCCGCTCCTCGAACCGGCGGATCAGCCGCACCGTCCGGTACAGGCCGACATCGGTGTCCGGCGCTCGCACCATCACCCCGTCCTCCTCGCCCCGGTGGTCAGGAGCGCCACACGGTCGGGCAGAACTCCGGGTCGCCGTAGTCCGGCCTGCCGTCCGGTGTGCGGCGGACGAGCGAGTCGTGGTTGTAGAAGGCGAGGTTCCCGTCGGACAGGGCGAACTCGCGGTAGGCGTTGTCGCCGTCCTGCAGGTGCAGCGAGATGGCCCGGCGCGGCCGGGTTGAGCGGTTCGGGCCGCTGCCGTGGTAGGTCCGGCAGTGGTGGAAGCTCATGTGCCCCTTCGGGATGATCATCGGGATCTTCGTGACCTCGGTGCCGTTGTGCGCCGCGTTGGCCTTCAGCAGGTTCTCCAGGTGGCCGGCCTCCCGCTCGGCGAAGTGCTTCGTCGTGCTGTCGTCCGAGCCGACCTCCTCCCAGCGGTGGCTGCCGTCGACCATCGTGATCGTGCCCAGTTCCTCGTCGCAGTCGTGGAACGGGATGAACGCGGTGAGCATCCGGTCCGACGAGGACGACGACCAGTAGTGCTTGTCGAAGTGCCAGGGCACGACGTTCGACGGCTCCTCGGCGATCGGCGGTTTGTAGATCAGGGTCGACTGGAACACCCGGATCTCCTCCGCCTGCGCCAGGCGCGCGGCCACCGCGCCGATCACCGGCTTGATCAGCGCCTTGGCGATCGCGTCGCTCTCGTAGTGCACGTAGTCGTTGTGCCGCTGCACGTCGCCGTCGTCCGGCGACCAGTAGGCCAGCCGGGGCGGTCGCACCGGTAATCGGCGGCTCCGCTCCCCCGCGTAGTACCGCTCGACCGCCTCGGCCAGGTCGTCGACCTCGCTGTCGGAGAAGAGCTTCTTCGACAGGTACCAGCCGTGCTCGGCGAAGAACCGGACGTCATCGTCCGACGGGAGCAGGGCACGCTCCTGCTCGGTCAGTGTGAACGCGTTCACCGTGGTCACTTCTCCTTCAGGTGGCCGTCGTGCCGGACAGTTCGCCCTGCTTCGCCTCGTACAGCGCCTTGATGTTCCCGCTGCCGAAGGTGAGCGCGCCCCGCCGCTCGATGATCTCCAGGAAGAGCGTCCGGCGCACGTGCATCGACTCGGTGAAGATCTGGAGCAACTGCCCCCAGTGGTCCCGGTCGACCAGCACGCCGAGCCGGCGCAGGTCGTCCAGCGGCGCGTCCAGGTGACCGACGCGCTCTTCGAGCGTGTCGTAGTAGGCGGCCGGGGTGCCGAGGAACCGCACCCCGTGGTCGCTCAGCGCGCCGACCGCCTTGACGATGTCGTCGGTGCCGAACGCGACGTGCTGGACGCCCGCGCCGGCGTGCCAGGACAGGAAGTTGTCGATCTGCCCCGGCTGGCGTTCCGGATCCGGTTCGATCAGCGTGAAGGTGACGTGCCCGGACGGGCTCTGCACCACTTTGGAGTCCATGCCCTGCCCGCCGACCTCGACGTACTCCTCGAAGATCTGCTCGAACCCGAACACGTCCACGTAGTACCGGGCGGTCGGCGCGAGGCCGCCGGCCGGCACGCAGATCGCGATGTGGTCGATCGTGCGCAGCACCTTGCCGTCGCTGTGCGGATCGGGCTCGGTCACCTCGATCGCGCCGGGCAGGAACTCCCGCCGCGGACCGTGCCGCTCGACCAGCCGGTGCGTCACGTCGGAGAAACCGGAGACCTCGGCGACGACGACCCTCTGGTCGTCCGCCCCGGATTCCTTGGCCGCGGATTCCCCGGGCACGTACTCCCTGGGCGGCGACACCGGCTCCGCGCCGCGTTCGGTGAGGCGGCGGTAGGCGGCCGCGGCGTCGTCCACCCCGATCCCGATGACGGCCACGCCGTCGCCGTGCCGGCGCACGTACTCGGTCGCGGGGTGGTCGGCGACCAGACCGGAGGTCAGGACGACCTGGATCTCACCCTGCCGCAGCAGCAACGAGAACTGGCCGTCGAGCCCGGTCTGGGGACCGCCCTGCCCGCAGACCTTGAACCCGAACGCGGTGCAGAGGTAGAACGCCGTCTGGCGGGCATCGCCGACGTACAACTCGATGTGGTCAATACCGGAAATGTTCATCAGGCATCCCGATCACTTCCCGGAGCACGTCAGCGGCTCCCGAGACGGTGGTCATGCGGCCGTACTGGTCGCTGTCGAGTTCCATGCGCACGCCGTAGCGCTGTTCCACCTGGTGCACGAGCCAGGCCAGCTCCATCGATTCGATCAGCTCGGGAACGTCCTCCGCCGGCCGGCCGTCGAGGCTGCCGAGCATGGCCAGGATGTCGTCCCGATCGGGTGTCGCGCCCTGGCTCATACCGGCGCCTCGTCTCCTGCAGCGGAGGCGACGACCTGTGTCCTCATCGGATCACCTTCCTCCACGCGCGGCCTGGCGGAGCACCGAGCGGTCGCGGACCAGCTTTCCCGTCGTCGTGCGCGGCATCGCGTCGAGCACGCGCATCCGGCGCGGTCTCTTGTAGGCGGCGAGCCGCTCGGCCAGCCCGGCCTCGACGGTCGTCGCCGTGGCCGGCGAGGTGAGTTGCACGTACGCCGTGATCACGTCGTCGTGCAGCACGACGGCCGCCACCACTCCCGGCAGTTCGGCCACCGTCGCCTCGACCTCGGTCAGGTCGACCTTCAGGCCGCCGACCGACACCTGGGAGTCGAGGCGCCCCTTGACGGTGACCAGTCCGGTGACCGGGTCGACCGTGCCTGCGTCCCTGGTGCGCAGCCAGCCGTCCGCCCACCTGTCCGGGTCGGACGAGCCGACGTACGGCGACTCCGGCCGGCTCAGCAGCAGCTCGCCGCCGCGCTCGACCACCACGAGCCCCGGTGCCGGGGTGAGGGCGGGCCGGTGCTCGCCGAACAGGTCGGTGGCGATCACGCCGACCTCGGTCATGCCCCACATGTTGCCCAGCGGCACGCCGTACTTCCCGGTGAAGGCGGCGGCGGTCGCGGCAGGCACCGGTTCGCCCCCGGTGGTCATCCGCTTGAGCTGCGGCAGCGCGGGAGGGTCCACGACGGACGCGAGCAGACCGATGTGGAACGGCACGCCCAGCACCGTCGCCGGGGCGGGTTCGGCCGCCACCGCTTCGAGGACGCTGTCCCCGGTGAGCCGCTCGGGCGGCCTGATCTGCACGCCGGCGTGCAGGCCGTACAGCAGGCCGCCGACCAGCCCCAGGACGTGCACCATCGAGGCCAGCACGACGACCCGCTCGCCCGGCAGCGGCACGCCGTCGATCCGGGTGTACCGGTCGATCTCGGCGACCAGGTCGGCGGCCGTCCGGCCGATCACCTTGGAGGGGCCGGTGGAACCGGAGCTGAACTGGATCACGGCGTGCGGTGTCGCCGCGGGGCGGCCCGGGTGGGGCGTGACGGTTTCCTCCACGTCGGCGAACGCCCGCAGCGGGCTGCTCGTGATCCGTCCCGGTGCGACCACCACCTGCGGGGCGAGCCGCTGGAACGCGGTGTCGACCTCGAACGGGGTGAGGCGGTGGTCGAGGAGGATCACCTGGGCGCCGATGCGCCACCCGGCGAGCAGGTTCGCCACGTACGCCGGCGATGGCGGCAGCCGCAGCGCGAGCGAGCCGCCTGCCCGCAGTCCCGCCGCCGCCAGACGCGATTGCCGTTCCGCGACCATCCGGCGCAGCGCACTTCGGTCGATCGGTCCACCCGAATACAGGCAGATATCACCGTCCGCGCCGCGGAGCAGGATCTCGTCGACCCATTCCGGACTCGCCACCAGTTCGAACCCGGTCGACGCCAGGCCTTTTGTCATCAGGACTCCCGCCTGGTCGCGCGTTTGTCGGGAAATATGCGCAAGAGTGGGCGATCATCGACGTACCGAGTGGACAGAATGGTACGTCAAGGCTCACCGGCAGCACTATCGGCCAATCGGTCGCGACCGATCATCGCGCCCGCCGGTCGGCCGATCAGATCATTGATCAATGCGGCCAACCGATCGAGACCGGCGTCGATCCGGTCGGCGGGAACGGCGCTGCAGGAAAGCCGGAGCGCCGGGACGGCGGTGACCCCGTCGTAGAAATGCCCCATTGGCGCCCACAACACGCCGTAGTCGCGGGCCGAGCGTTCCAGGAGCCGGTCGTCCACCACGAACGGGACGGTGACCACGACGAAGAACCCGCCGGCGGGCACGGTCCAGGTGACGTCCGCGGCACCGTCCGCGGCACGGGGGAAGCGCTCGGCCAGCCCGTCCACCACGCGCCGCAGGTTCGCGGCGTAGAGCTCGCGTTCGCGCGCGTTCGCCCCGGTGAGGCGGCAACCGTGTTCGAGCAGCTTGCCGCCGACCACGGCCTGCGCGACCGGGGAGGTGTTCACCGTCACCATGCTCTTGATCTTCGACAGCTGGTCGGCGAACAGGCCGACGACGCCGTCGGCCGCGGCCACCCGCTGGTCGGCCACCACGTAGCCGACGCGTGCGCCGGGCAGCACGGACTTGGCGAACGAGCCCAGGTACACCACCCGACGCCGCTCGTCCAGGGCCTTGAGGGTGGGCAGCCGGTCCGAGTCGCCGTGGAACAGCCCGTACGGGTTGTCCTCGATCAACAGGACGTCCTCGGCCTCGGCGACCTCCAGCAGCCGGCGCCTGGTCGCCACGTCCATGCTCAGGCCCGACGGGTTGGCGAAGTCCGGCATCAGGTAGCAGGCACGCGGTCGGCGGCCGGCGGCGCGCTCCCGCCGGATGACGGTGACCAGGTCGTCGAGGTCGATCCCGCGCTCGCCGGTCCGCACCGGCCGCACCGGCAGGTCCACCAGTCGCGCCGCGCCGGTCAGCCCGACGTACGTCGGCGACACCGCGAGCAGCACGTCGCGCTCGTCGGCGCGCAGCGCGCGCAGGACGAGGAACATCGCCTCCTGGCAGCCGGCGGTGACCACGACCGACTCCGGGTCGACCGCGGTCCCCTCGTCCAATCGGAGGTTCTCCGCGATCAGTCCGTGAATAATTCCCTTGGTCCGACCGTATTGCAATACGGTGCGCCGCACCTCTTCCTCGGTGTGCCCGAGTTCCTCGGCGAGATACCGGCAGAACACTCGCAGATATCGGTGCACGTCGTCCAGGTCGAAGAACTCCTCACTGGGCCTCCCGGCTGCGAGCTGTATCGCGTCCGGATAGTGGCCGGCCACCTCGTTGAGGAAATTCATCGAGTTCAGGGCCGGATCTTCCAGCGCGCCGAACAGCGTGCTCGTGGCCAGGTCGGCAATGTGTTCGACGTTCACCGGCGGGGTTCTCACAGGGCTTCCGACCACAGCGACGAAGTGCTCGACGTCGTGCTCACTGCGCGTCCCCCTTGGCGGTCCGGCGGCGGTCGCGGGTGGCCAGGACCGCGCGCAGCAGATCGTCGAGTTCGTCGTCGGACAGTCCCACCAACTCGGCGTCGCGGGCGGCTTCGACGTCGCGGGTCGTCTCAGCGGCGTGGGCCGTCTCATCGGCGTGGGTGTTCTCATCGGCTCGGGCGGAGCCCAGGTCGGCCGACACGATCTCGGCGAGCGCGGCGATCGTGGGAGCGACCACGATGCGGTGCATGGGCAGGTTCACGCCGTAGGTGTCGGCGATCCGGGCGGCGAACCGGACCGCGGTCAGCGAGCCCCCGCCGAGGCCGAACAGGTTGTCGTGCACCCCGATCGGTTCCGTCGTGCGGAGCAGTTCGGCCCAGATCCGGGCCATGGTCTCCTCCACCGGGTCACGCGGCGGCACCCGGTCCACGCTCGGCCGGGTCGCCCATTCCGGGGCGGGGAGCGCGGCCCGGTCCACTCCACCGTCGCGGGTCGTCGGCAACGCCGGCAGCGCGACGACGAGCGCGGGGACCACGGGCTCGGGCAGGATGGCCCGCAGGTGTGGCCGGATCAGCGCGAGCAGGTCGGTACCGACCCGCGCGGCGGGTCCGTCCGGGTCGGGCACGACGTAGGCCACCAGGACGGGTTCGCCGTCCTTGCGCGTGCTGACCACCACCGCCTCGCGCACCGCGTGGTGTGCCCGCAGCGCGGCTTCGACCTCGCCGCAGTCGACCCGGACGCCGCGGACCACGACCCGGTGGTCGGTCCGGCCGACCAGTTCGAGACCACCGTCCTCGCGCCACCGGCCGAGGTCGCCGGTGGCGTACATGCGTGCTCCCGACCCGGTTGCCCAGGGCTCGGGGCGGAACGCCGCCGACGTGTGCTCCGGGCGGCCCGGGTAGCCGCGCGCCACGCCCACGCCGGCGATGTGGATCTCGCCGACCACCCCGACCGGCACCTTGGCCAGCCGCTCGTCCAGGACGTGCACGCGGGTGTGGCCGACCGCCGGCCCGATCACCACCGGCCCCTCCCCCGCGACCACTTCACCGACCGCCGACCACACCGCCGTCTCGGCGTGGCCGTAGAGGCGCCACAGCACCGCGTCCGGGGCGGTGAGCGAGTTGGCGAGATCCCTGGGCAGGTCGCCGCCGCACAGGCGCAGCCGCAGGCTCGCGGGCACGGATCCGCCGGACAGGAGCAGCCGCCAGGTGTGCGGCGTCGCGTGCACGGCGGTCACGGCGCTCCGCTCGACCAGCGATCGCAACGGGCCGGCCTCCCTGGTGTCGGCCGCGGCCGCGATCACGAGATCCGCGCCGCACACCAGCGGCAAAAGCAGTTCGAGCAGGGCGACGTCGGACGAGGTGGTGGTGACCGCCGCGAAGCGGTCGTCCGCGCCCAACCCGAGATCGCGGCGGAGCACGGCGAGCAGGTTCGCCAACGCGCCGTGGGTGATGTCGACACCTGTTGGCCCGTCGGCCGGGCCGGACGTGAAGACGGTGTACGCCAGGGCGTCCGCGAGCGCCGGAACGCGGTCCAGCGGTTCGGTGGCGGCCTCGCCCAGGGTGATCACCGGGACGTCGCCCGCCACCGAGCGGGCCAAGCCGGCGTGGTCGTCGTCGGACACCACGAGCGCCAGGGCCGCGTCGCGGGCCATGATCCCCAACCGCGACAGCGGCAGGTCGGGTTCCAGCGGCACGATCGCGCTGCCCGCCCACCACACCCCGAGCAGCGCGGTCAGCAGACCGACGCCGCGATCCAGGCACACCCCTGTCCGCGTGTCCTGGCCGATTCCTCGTTCGCTGATCGTCCGGGCGAGCCGGGCGGCCCGGTCGCACACCACCGACACCGGCACGGTGCCGCTGCCGTCGGTGACCACGGCCGTCGACTCGCTGAGTAATCGCAGCAGGTCGAACTCGTCCGGCGGCACGGGCCGGGCACTCGTCGGGACCACGATCTCCTCCGCCGGCAGCAGTGGCAGGTCGGCCACGGGGGTGTGCGGCGCCTGTCCGGCGTGCTCCAGCACGGTCACCACCGAACGCAGGAACCGGTCGGCGAAGGGTGCGCCGAAGAGGTCGGCGCGGTACCCGAGCGTCACGGCGCCGTCATCGCTCGCGGTCAGGTCGAGGTCGACTTCGGCGGTCGGGGTGAACACGACCCGGCTCCGCACGGCCACACCGGGAAAGTCCGGCACCGGCGCCGCGGGCGGCTGGGACGCGAACCGCACCGCGTGGCCGGAGAAGTCGATCCCCAGCTCCTCGGTGAGCTTGTCGAGCGGGAGCTCGTCGTGCGACAGGGCTTCCGCCGTCGCGTCCCGCACCCGGTCGAGCAGCTCGGCGAAGGTGGGGGCGCCGGCCAGGGACACCCGAACGGGAACCGTGTCGGCGAACGGACCCGCGATCGGTTCCAGCTCCGCCCGGATGCGGCCGCTCACCGGGAGGCCGATCACCAGGTCGGCCTGCCGGGCGTACCGCGACAGCACCACCGCGTACCCGGTGAGGAACACCGCGGACAGGGTGGCGCCGAGTCCCTGCGCCACGTCGGCGAGGCGCCGTGTGGAGGTCGTGTCGATCGCCGCCGTCGCCCGCGCACCACGCGACGACCGCGTCGGCCGGTGCGCGTCGGTCGGCAGGGCGAGCTTCTCGGGCACGTCGCGCAGCACCTCGCGCCAGTGGTCCAGCTGACGCGCCAGCTCCTCACCGCGCAGCCGTTCCCGTTGCCACACGGCGTAGTCCCCGTAGTCCATCCAGGGTTGCGACAGCGCGGCCGTGCCATCTCGGTACACCGTGGACAGGTCGTCGAGCAGGATCGTCAACGCGGTGTCGTCGACGACGATCCGGTGCGCCACCAGCACGAACAGCCACCGGTCGGTGCCCGCCTCGACCAGCGCGGCCCGCAGCAGGGGCCCGCGTTCCAGGTCGAACGGGCGCACGGCCAGCTCGGCGGCGATCGACTCAGCCCGTTCGACGTCCTCCGGACCACGGGGGAGGACGACGTGGTCGACCAGCACGCCGCCCGTGTCGTCGACGACCTGTTCGGGCACGCCGTCGACGGTCACGACGCTGGTCCGGAGCGTCGCGTGCAGGGCGACCACTGCGTCCATCGCCCGTTGCAGGGCAACGGGATCGACCGGACCGTCCAGCCAGGTCGCGTGGGACAGGTGCGACGCGGGATCGCCCGGCACGAGCCGGTCGAGCGCCCACAGCCGCCGCTGTGCGAACGACACCGGATACCGCACGAGCTACCTCCCGTGGGGTAATTCCACCAGAACCCGCTGACGCATCAGGAACTTGCGCACCTTCCCGGTCGGTCCGACCGTCATGAGGTCGTCGGGAACGACGTCGATCCGCCGCAGGGTGCGCGCCACCGCCTCGCCGAGCGCGGCGCGGACCACCTCGCCGCGGTCGAGTTCGGGGTCGGCGCCCTCGTGGAGGACCAGCAGCACATCGGTGACCGGAGGCCCGTCCTCCTGCCTGGTCGCGAGGACCGTGCAGTCGCGGACGTCCGGGCACCGGGCGAGGATGCGCTCCTCGGACAGCGCGGTGTAGAGCCAGTTGCCGTCGCCGAGGTCGACCGCGTCGTTGGCCCGGTCGAGGTGGTAGTAGTAGCCGTCCTCGTCCCGGTACATCAGGTCGCCGGTCAGGTAGTAACCGTTCAGGCGGTTGCGGTACGTCGCGGTCGAGTCGTTCCAATAGCCGGGCGCGAGCGTCGGCGACTTGAGCCCGCACTGCCCGACCTGACCGACCGGCACCTCCTCGCCTGTCGTCACGTCCAGCAGCGCCACCTCGGCGAACGGGTACGGCTTGCCGACGCAACGGTCGTAGCGGTCGCTGCCGAGCCGGTGGCTGATGGAGAACGCGCTGTGGCCCATCTCGGTCGAACCGAGCGTGTCGATGAACTTCGAGCCCGGCACGTCGACCACGCCGTCCCGGGTCCAGGTCGGGTGGCTGCCGACCGCCACCAGGCGCCGGATGTGCGCCTCGTGCGCGCAGTCCCCGGTGCTGGACCAGTTGCGCACGGAACTCAGGTCGCGTGTGGACAGGTCGAACCGGGCGAGTTCGGCCCAGGTCACCGCGAAGCCGAACACGCCGGTCGGCCGCCACCGCTCGATGGCGTCCAGGACCACCTCGCCGCTGTGCTCGAACGGGCCGCCCTGCGCGGACAGGCACAGGATCTCGTAGCCGTTGCACAACGCCTGGTTCACCACGATGACGCCGGCGGCGTGCGCGGCGGGCAGCACGGACATCTCACGCACGTGCCCGTGTGGCCGGGCTTCGGTGAGCCGCACCGCGCGCACGGCGGCGAACAGGCTGTGGTGCGAGTGCACGACCGCGGTGGGCATCCGGGTAGTGCCGGAGGAGTGCGTGATCGCCACGGGGTCGTCCGCGTGGTGGCGGTAGTGCGGCGGCGCCTGGCTGGGATCGCCGGTGCCGGTCTCCGCCGCGTCACCGAGGATCGGCACGCCGAGTTCGTGTTCCCGCAGTGCCGCGTGGTCGGCGTCGATCACCACGCCCACACCGCGCAGCCGGCGGACGAACTCCGCGGCGATCTCGATCGGCATGTTCCCGTTCATCAGCGCCGGGATCGCGCCCAGGTGGTTCAACGCGAAGAAGTTGAGGAACACGTCGGCCGCCGTGGTCACGAAGAGGGCGACCGGGTCACGTCGCCCGATCCCCTTGCGCGCGAACCAGTCCGCCCGTGCCGCGACCCGCTCGGTCAGGTCGCGCAGGGAAAGCGGTGTCCACGCGGGTATGCCGTCCACGTCCACGTCGAAGGTCACCCGGGGGGCGTCCGGGTCCGCGCCGTGCTCCGCCAGCATGAACAGCACGTTGCCCGCACCGACCCGCATGTCCTGCGCCAGCGCGGTGCGCAGGTTCGCCCGACTCATGGGACCTCCCGGTTGAAGAGATGGATGGACCACCCGACACCCACCGCGACCACGATCGGCGCGCCCTGCCGGGTGGCGTTGTCGGTGGAGCGGCGGGCGATCAGGGCGCGCACGCCACTGGTCGCCCGAGTGAGCGGGTTCCGTCGAGCCAGGTTCCGCGTCAGCGGCGGTGCGGGCGTGAACGAGGTGGGCACGCCCGCGAGCGGCGACGGCGGCTGCCGGTCTCGTGAACCGGCAACAGCGGTCGTGGACTCATCAACCGAGACTAAGTTGGCGGATCCACTGTGGCAATCGCGCTTTCGGACGTGTCCGCCGTCCGCCGGGACGCCACCGGACACTCAGGAGAGCTCGGCGAGGCGGGCGGTGATCCCGGCGCCGATCCGCGCGACGGGTTCCGGCAGCAACATGTGCTCGTGCTTGCAGTCCACCGTGACGACGTCGATCGCCGTGCTGACGTGCTCGTCCCAGGACGCCAGCTTCGACTCGGTGGTCTGCGGGCTCCGGGTCGCGGCGAAGAACAGCACGGGGCAGTGGACCCGGCCGGGGCGATGGCCTTGTGCCACCGCGATGTTGTTCCTGATCACCCTCGGCAGGGCGAGCAACTGCCGGTCCGGCCACTCGTGCAGCCCCAGCCCCGGCCGCGCCCTGATCAGCTCGAGCATCCGGCCAACGGGATCCGGCTCGTCCGGCTCGATCACCGGCTGGTAGCCGAACTCGCGGAGCACGAAGTCGCAGAGCAACCAGACGTTGTCGTCCGCCACGCTGATGCTGCGCGGCTGATCCGGCATCGCGTCGCCGATGGCGAGCAGACCGACTTCGTGGCCGCGCCGCTCCAGCTCCTCGGCGATCGCGTGGGCCGTGTTGCCGCCGAGGGACCAGCCGAACAAGTGGTACGGGCCGTGCGGCTGCGTGATCCTGATCTGGTCGGCGAAGTCCCGTGCCAGCTCGGCCATGTCGACCGGCAGCGGCTCCGGCCTGCGCAGCCCTCGCGACTGCAGGCCGTACACCGGGTGCCGGGGGCCGAGGTGCGGCAGCAGCGCGAGGTAGCACCAGCTCGCACCGACCAGCGGCGGCGCGCAGAACAAGGCGGGCCCCTCACCGCCCTCCCGCAACGGCAGCACCAGGTCGAGGATCCCGCCCGTCGCCCGGATGTCGGCACGCCGCTGCCTGGCCCACGCGAACTCCTCGGCCGCCGGCAACGCGTTCACTCTGGACCCGTCCACCCACCCATCCTCGCGACTCGGGGCGGTTACCCGCCGGATGCCAGTTCGGCCAGGTGCGCGGCGGCGGCGGCCGCTCCCCCGGCGGCGGCGAACTCCGCGGCGATCCGCCGGGCGTTGCGCCGGTAGCCCGGCTCGTCCAGGACCGCCCGCACCGCGGCGTCCAGTTCGGCCACCGTGGCATCGAGTATGGAGACCTCGATACCGGCGCCCGACCGGTCGACCTGCCGCGCCAAGGCCACCTGCTCGGACCTGACCGGCGCCACGACCATCGGAACCCCGAAGGCAAGAGCCTCGTTGACAGCGCCACCGGCGTGGCACACCAACGCGTCCAGTTTGGGCATCAGGTCGAGCATGGGCACCAGCTCGGCGGCGATCGCGTTGTCGGGGAACGACTCCGCGGCGACCCCCGAAGTGACGAACACCGCCTGCACCTCGTCCGCCATGGGCGCGAGCACCGCCGCCGCCCGCTCGTAGAAGTCCCCGATCATGTGCCCGACGAGGGTGCCGACCGTCACCAGCACGTGGCGGCGGTCGGGATCCCAAGCGTGCCAGGGGAATTCGGGAGCGTTCGGCCTGACGCCCAGTGCCGCGCCGGTGAGCACGCAGCGGTCCGGCAGCTCGACGTCGCCGACGAGTCCCCTGGTCATCAAGGCGATCACCAGGTGCGGCGAGAACCTGGGGTCGACGGGTTCACCCGCAGGCAGGCCGGCCATCGCCACCACTTGCGAAACCCGGTCGGCCACGAAGTCCTCGAACTCCGGGAGGTCCGCCGGCGGGGTCAGTTCGAGCGTCCCGGTGCACAGGGTCGCCCACGGCACGCCGCGGCGGTGTGCCACCAGTCCGCCGGCCAGCGCGTACTGCTCGGTCACCACGACGTCCGGCTCGTGTTCGACCACCGCCGCGTCGACGGGGCCGAGGGTGAAGCGCGTGAACGGGATCAGGTACCCGTCCCAGAGCGCCCGCAGCCCGGCCATGCCCATCTCGTCGTAACGGCGGTAGGCGCGTGCGCCCGTGGCGTGCACCGTCGCGTCCGGACCGACCAGTGGGCGCAGCACGTTCTCGGGACCGCACCAGACGACTTCGTGTCCCGCGCGGACGAGTTCCTGCCCGATCGCGAGCATGGGGTAGAGGTGACCTTGCAGCGGCAGTACGACGAGCAGAAACCGCGACACCACAACATCGTGGCACACATTGACGGTCACCGGAACGACGTGGTGGGATCCCGAAGTGTGACCGCTCTCGACGCGGTGTCGGTGTACACACCGGCGTTCCGCGTTCCCATCGAGGACCTGGCCGACCCGCTCGAACTGACCGACATCCAAGTCAGGCTCTTCCGACGGTTCCACGGGCTCGACCAGATCCGGTTCGACCCCGACCGGTCCCTGGCCGACCTCCTGCACGCCGCGGCCGACGGGCTCACCGCGCTGCGCGGCCGAGAACACCGGGTCCGGTACGTCATCCACGGCCGCGGTATGCCGGTCGTGGTCCCGTACCCGCACAACCCCCTGCACGACGTCTGCCGGGAGCTCGGCCTCGAACACGCCCTCACATTCACCGTCACGCAACAAAGTTGCGCAAGTGGACTACTCGCGATCGACCTGGCCGGCAGGCTGCTCGCCGGAGATCCGGCCGACGACGCACTCGCGTTGGTGCTGACGGGCGAGAAGGCGTTCACCCGCGACGCCCGACTGCTGCCGGGAACCTCGATCTTCGGTGAGGGTGCGTCCGCGTGTTTGGTGAGCGCCAACGGGTCCCGCGACCGGCTACTCTCCTACGCGTGCTCCCAGCGCGGCGAGTTCGACACCGAGTTCGGCGAACGCGCCGAGAAGTTCCAGCGCGAGTACCGCTCGTCGCTGGCCGAGGTGATCCACCGAGCGGTCGGCGACGCCGGTCTGGCGCTCGACGACATCCGCCTGGTCCTGCCGCACAACGTGAACGTCGTGACGTGGCAGCGCTTGTGCCTGCTGATCGACTTCCCGGTGCGGCGCGTGCTGCTGTCGAACGTGCCCGCCAACGGGCACCTTTTCTGCACCGATGCGTTCGCCAACTACCAGACCGCGCGGGAACTCGGCCTGCTGAGCGAGGGCGACCGCTACCTCGTCGCGACCGTCGGCGCCGGTGCCGGGGCGACGTTCGCCGCGATGGTGTTCGAGCACTGATCCCCTTGTCCTGAACAGGAGGCCGACATGACCGCACCCGATGCGCAGATCGACGTCGAATTACGGCAACGCGTGGTCCAAGCCATGTCGGCCGTGCTCAAGCGGCTGGTCGACCGCGACGAGCCGATCAGCGAGGACATGAACATGGCCGACGAACTCGGTGTCAGCTCGTCGCTGGGGCTGGAGTTGCTGCTGGAGGTGGAAGAGCAGGTCGGAATCCAGATCGACGTCGAGAAGATGCGCCCCGACGAGTTGCGCACTGTCGGCGAACTGGCCACGTTCATCGCCGGCCACAGCCGACCCTGGTAAGCCGGGATGCGCCTCATCCGCGCCGAGCGCAGGACTTTCACCGGCGCCGCGGGAATCCTCGACGACGACGACCACCGCGCCGATGTCGCCGCCTACTTCGCGGACATGACGCGTCCCTTCGGCGCCGAGCTGGACACCGAGTTGTCCGGCCACTCCTACGGCGAGATGGCCAAGGCCCTGGTCGCGGCGGTCGTGCCCGCGGCGGAGCCGGTCGACCTGCTCGTGCTGGCGTTCTCGATCCACGACATGTGGCCGGGCCGGGCCACCGCGACCTACCTCAGCCACCTCTGCCCCGGCACGCCGCTGTCGTTCGCCGTCTGCGACCAGGGCAGCGCCGCGCCGTTCACCGGCTTGCGCGTCATCCGTGACTACGGCGCGCGGCGGGCCCTGCTGATCGTCGTCGAGCAGGCGTCGCTGCCCTACGACTCGACGACGGCACCACCGCTGGAACACCGTGGCGTCGCCATGCTGTACAGCGGTCACCCGGGTACCCGGGTGACCGACCTCCGCCAGTACCCCGACGTGGCCCCGGAGGCCGTTGCGGGGCTCGCTTCCCTCGGGGTGGCCGAACTGTCGGCCGGCCACCCCGGCGCGCGTGTCGTGCTGAGCGACTCGCTCGCCGCGGTGTGGCCGGGGCCTCCCGACCACACGCGTGCGCCGGTCGGACAGCCGACCACGGGGGTGTGGTGGCACCTGGCCGAAGCGCTCGCCGGTTCCGGAGGTCCGGTGGTGATCGGCGACTACGACCGCGAACTGCGGTACCTCTGCTTTGCCGTCGTCGAGGTGCGCGACCAGTAGACGACCGCACGACGAACGGACATCCGCGATCCGCTTGCGGGGCCGTGAGGATCGGCGATTCCGACGTCGCTAGGGCATCCGGTCCGGAGCCACCCGGGTCAACGCGTCCGGGTCGAACGCGGCCTCGATGGCCACCTCCTCCACCGCGCGCAACATCGCTTCCACCTGCTGCGTGGTGAACACTTCGGTGTCGAAGACCATCTGGAGGTAGACGGTCTTCGGGCGGTCCTCGATGTTGATGAACACCTGGTCGGTCCAGCGGTACACGTACTTGTGCCACTTGAGGAACGTCTCCGGCAGCTGGGCCCGGATCGCTTCCGCGGTCACGGAGGCACTGCGCGCCATCGCCTCGGCCTCCACCCTGGTGCTGAACCGCCGATCACTGATCCGGCAGGTGATCCTGGCCGGGTGGCCGCGTTCGGCGTCGAGGCGCGCGGTCAGCTCCGCCAGCTGATCCGGGTCGTAGTACGCCTGCATCCAGGCGAGCGTGGTCGCCTGGCGTGCCCGTGCGACCACGTCGCCCACGTTGCCGTCGAGATCGAGGGTGAGCACGGAGTTCTGGACCACCGAGCCGATGACGTCGGCGAGCGCCGGCCGGAACCGGTTGCTCGCGACGACGTGCGTGGTGAGCGGGTTGACGCCGGTCGTCCGACCGATCGCGATGGCGATCACGGCGAGCAGCACCCGTGAGGTGTCCGTGCGGGTCCGCTGGGCGATCGCGAGCACGGCCAGGTACGCCGCCGGCGAGTGGAACCGCACGTTCCGACACCGCTCGCCCGGCCGGTAGTCCGGAGACTTCGGCGCACCGAAGGTCAGCGGCGGAAGGGGCCGCAACTGCCCCTCCCAGTAGCGCATGGCGCGGTCGCTGACGCGCCGCACCTCCGGCGTCTGCTCACGCCGGGCCAGATCGGCGAGGCACAGCGCGTCCGGGTCAACCGCGCGGCCGGCCAGCTCACCGATCCCGAGGTCGGTCATGAGCAGCAACGCGCCCACGCCGTCGGCGACCAGGTGGCCGATGGTGAGCACCAGGGACACCGCGGCCCCCCGGTGCCGCATCACCGCCATCCGCAGCGACCACGGGGAGTGCCGGGCGATCGGGGTCGCCATCCAGTCGAGCCACAGTTTGTTGGCGTAGTTGACCGCAGCGTCGCGTTCCAGCTCGTCGGCGAAGGTCACGACCTCCAGGTCGATCTCCCCGGACGCGGACACCACCTGGCACGGCCTGCCCTCGGCGTCCGTGCCCAACCGCGTCCGCAGCGCCGGGTGCTTGCCCATGAGCCGGCTCAGACGTGCGGCGATGTCCTCGACGGTGAGGCCCTCCGGCAAGGGGTGCGCCCCGCTGATGTTGTACGTCCAGTCGCTCGTCCGCATGTCCTGGATGATGGCCTTCTGCCCCCAGGTCAGCGGTGCGGTCCCCGCGCCGGGCCCGGAGAACGGCACCGTGATCCGGTCGGACACGATCCGGTCGGAGACGATCCGCTCATCCATCGACGCTCCCGAAGATGACGCTCACGTTGTGGCCGCCGAAGCCGAACGAGTTGGACATGACCGCGTCCACGTCCACGGGCAACGGCTTGCCCCGGATGTGGTTGAGGTCGCAGGCCGGGTCCGGGTCGTCCAGGTTGTGGGTCGGCGGGAGCAATCCGTTGCGCATGGCCGCGATGCCGATCGCCGCCTCGACCACACCGGAGGCGCCGAGCATGTGCCCGGTGACCCCCTTGGTCGAACTCACGGGTGGCATGTCGTCGCCGTACACGTTCCTGATCGCCATCGTCTCGGCGGCGTCACCGGCCTTCGTGGCGGTGCCGTGCGCGTTGAGGTAGCCGATGTCACCAGTGGACAGTCCCGCGTCCCGCAGGGCTATCCGCATGCTCTCGGCCGCGCTGGAGCCGTCCGGCCGGGGTGTGGCCGGGTGGTACGCGTCGCTCGTCGCACCCCACCCGAGCACGTCGGCGTGGACCGCCGCACCGCGCGCCCGCGCGAACTCGGGCCGTTCGACCACGAGCACACCGGCGCCCTCGCCGAGCACGAAACCGTTGCGGCGCCGGTCGAAAGGGCGACTCGCGGTGGTCGGGTCGGGCCAACCCCTGGCGAGCGCGAGCGCGTTGCCGAACGCGTCGGCGAACGTCGGGAACAGCGGCGCCTCGGTGCACCCGCACACCACCACGTCCGCTTCGCCCGACCGCAGGATGCGCATCGCCTCGCCGATCGACTGCCCACCGGCCGCGCACGCCGTGCCGACCGAGGACGTGTACCCCCGAATGCCGGACTTGATGGCGATCCGCGCCGCCGCCATGTTCGGCAGCACGCCGGGCAGCATGAACGGGCTGACGCCCAGGCGACCGCGCTTCGACCGCTCGACCGCTTGGTCCGCAAGGGTTTCCAGGCCACCGACCCCGGAGAGGACGACCGCGACGCGGAACGGGTCGACATCCCGGCCGACCTCGATCCCGGCGTCCGCCAAAGCATCTTCGGCAGCCCGTAGGGCCATCACGATCGAACGGTCCACGACCCGCGCGTCCTTCGCCGGGAGCACGCTCTCCGCGTCGATGGCCGGGGCGAACGCGGCCACCTCGACGACTCCGTGCAGCGCATGCCCTTCCGGCGGACGCACCACCCCGGACCGTCCGGCGCAGACCGCGTCGAACACCTCTTCCACCGCCGTGCCGACCGGGCTGACCAGCCCGATCCCGGTCACGGCAACGTTTCTGCTCACGTGGCCGAGGTGGTCTGCACCCGAAGCGCCACCTCGGCACAGAACTCGCCGACCGTCATGGCGGCGAACCTCTCGGCCTCGTCCTCGTCGAACCGGACACCGAACTGGTCCTCCACCCTCATGGAGAGTTCGGCGAGGGCGAGCGACTCCAGGTCGGCTCCGGCCGGGCCCAGCACCGTGTCGTCGTCGATGTCGGCGGTGCTGTACTTCATGACCGTCAACGACTCGAAAAGGAACTGGCGGATCTCAGAAGTCATTGCGCACGCTTCCCTTCCCCGGGAGGTCAACGAAATCTGCACCACCGGGGTCGGAGCCGTCAAGCACGGCGCTTCGTCCGCACACGGGCTATGGACCGCGGTTCGGGTCAGCCCGCAGACTGTGCCCATGGCACTGGCGATGCTCGATCTCGTGACGCACGAAGAGGCACCGCCGCGATCCCCGGCCGTCCACCTCGCCGGCGCCCGGACGCTGACCTACGCGGATCTGACCGGACTGGTCGGTGGGGCCGAACGGTCGCTGCGCCACGACGGCAAGGCGCTGGTGCTGTGCGCGGGAGACCGCGATCTCCCCACTCTGCTCGTCTACCTGGCCGCACTGCGGCTCGGCCACACCGTCGCGTTCCTGCCTGCCACCGCGGAGGTCCTCTCGGCGTACCAGCCCGAGTTCGTGGTGCCGGCTCCCGGTGCCGGAGAGGGTCTGGCGGACCTCGGTTACCGTCCGGGCGAGCACTCGATCGGCGGCACGCAAGTGTTCCGCCGCCGTGCGGCCGGACCGGCCGACGACATCTTCGCGCACACGGCCCTGCTGCTCGCCACCTCGGGAACGACGGGCAGTCCCAAAGCGGTGCGGCTGTCGTACGACGGGCTGGCCGACAACACCGCCGCCGTCATCCGCGCACTGGGCATCACGTCCGCCGAGCGCGCGCCGACCACGCTGCCGATCACCCACGCCTACGGGTTGTCGGTGTTGAACACCCACCTGCTGGCAGGCGCGAGCATCGTGCTCAGCGACCGGTCGCCGCTGTCGCTGGCGATGTGGGACCACCTGACCAGGGCGGGCGCCACGTCGTTCAGCGCCGTGCCGACGACCTACGCGGCGTTCGGCCCAGCACACGTGAACCTGTTGGGCCGTACGGAGATCCGCACCATGACCCAGTCGGGCGCACGCCTCGGCGACGAACTGACGATGCGGCTCGCGCGGATGATGGAGCACAGGCGGGGCCGGTTCTTCGCGATGTACGGCCAAACCGAGGCCGTCTCGCGAATCTCCTGCCTCGACCCGGCCGACCTGCCGGGTCGCCTCGGGTCGGTCGGGGTGGCGGTACCGGGCGGCACCATCACGATCGGGCCGGTCCGACCACACGACCGGGCCGCGCCCGGCGAGGGCGCGGTCCACTACCGCGGCCCCGGCGTCATGCTCGGCTACGCGACCGGTCGCGCGGACCTCCGCCGCGGCGCGGAGGTGGACCTCCTCGACACGGGTGACCTCGGGTACCTGCGCGACGGTTACCTGTACCTGACCGGCCGCACCAAGCGCATCGTCAAGGTGCTGGGCGTCCGCACGAGTCTCGACGACCTGGAGCGCATGGTCGAACGGCCGGATCACCCCTCCGCGGTGATCTGCGGTGACGATGACGTCGTGTACCTGTTCGGCGCAGGGGACGCGGCCGTTCACGAACAACAGCGCCGGCAACTGGCCGAGGCACTCGGGGTGCCGAGCCGACACGTCGTCCTCCGGCCCGTCGACCACCTACCCCGGACACCCGGCGGGAAGGTCGACTACCGGACGTTGGCGGCAGTCGTGGACACGCGGGAGGTCGGGCAGTGGAACTGACTCACTGGAGGCAACTGTCCGACCGGGGACCTGATCTCGTCCTGTGCCTCGACTTCCCGGGAGGACGGGCCGCGGCGGGCTTCGCGGACCTGGCGGCCGGGGTGCCGGTGGACGCGTGCTTCCTCCACCTCGGACAGGCGGGTTCCGGCTCGCTGGACGCGTGCGTCGACCGGTGGGTGGCGGAGGCGCTGGCGACCGGTCGTCCGGTGCGCGCGGTGCTGGGGTACTGCGCCGGAGCCGCGCTGGCCACCTGCGTCGCCGACGCGGTCGCCAAGTCGGGACCACAGCCCGTGACCCTGCTCTTCGACGCCGTGGCGACGACCGCCGGCTCGCTGGCCAACCAGTTCACCTCCGCGTTGGAGTCGTCCGCCGAGCACCTGACCGCCGACGAGCTGGACGGCGCTCGCGCGCTGTCGGAGGAAATGGTCGAGGCGCACCCGGACGACCTGCCGCGCATCGCCGCCGCCCTGACCGACCGGTACGACAGCCTGATGGGCGCGGTCACCGGCAGGCTGTCCCTGAACGAGTTCTTCCGGCAGGAACTCACCAGGGGTTTCACCGGGTACGTGGATTACCTGCTCCTGGCCGGCGAGGGCAGGTTCGACACGCGCACCGGAACGCCACTGTTCCTGTCCTCAAAGGACCACGAGCCACCCGTGGACGGCGCCAGGAACGTCGCGCTGGACGTCGGCCACGCCGACATGCTGCGCGACGCCGAGGTGCACGAACTCGTCGCCGAACTGCTGATGGGAGAGCACCCATGGTGAGCCTGGCCGAGATATCCGACGTGTTGTCGGCACATCCCGGTGTCAGCAAGACCGAGGTCGCCGTCGTGCCCCACGACGGGCGGGACGTCACCATCGCGGTCGTCGAGCTGAGCGAGTACCTGAGCGGACCGATGCTGCGCAACCACGTGCGGCAGCGGCTGGGCGAAGACAGCGGGCTGACCGGCGTGCTGGTCGTGGAGCGCATCCCGATGGCGGGCGGCGCGGTGGATGTCGAGCACCTCGCGTCGGCCGTCGCCGACGGCCGGTGCACGCTGTTCGAGGATCCGCGCGACGACGTCGAGCGCAGGGTGGCGGAGATCTGGTCGGCGCAGATGGACGTGCGGTCCGTCGGCGCGAACGACGACTTCCTGGAACTGGGCGGCGACTCGCTGTCGGCGCTCGGCATCATCGCCGCCATCGAGACGGAGTTCGACCGGCCGCTCGACGTGTACGAGTTCATGAGCGCGTCCAGTGTCCGGCGGCTGGCAGAGATCCTCCGGTAGCGATGACCCTCTCCGTTCACCAGCGGATCACCGACATCGCCCGCGCCGCACCCGAGCGGACGGCCCTCGTCGGCTTCGACGCGGACCTGGTCGAGCACACCCTGTCCTGGCGGGAACTCGCGGATCTGGTCGGGGCCGCGGTGGGCGCTTTGCGCGCGGCGCTCGACCCGGACACCCGGTCGTGCGTCGTCGTGGAGGCCGGCAACACCCTGTCCGCGGCCACCGGCATCGCGGCGGCCCTCGCGGCCGAGGTACCTGTCTTCCCGCTGAACCCGGCCACCCCGCAGGCCGAGCGGGACGTCCTGCTGCGACTGCTGGGTCGACGATTCGAGCACGTCCACCTGATGGACGCCCGGCACCAGCCGCGACCGGCGGACCCCCGCGCCGCGCCCGTGCGTCCGACCGGCGCGAGCGCCGTGGCGTACCTGCTGGCCACCGGTGCGAGCACGGGCATCCCGAAGATCTCCGCGAAACCGGGGCCGCTGCGCTACGACCCCGCCCGCACACCGTCACTCGTCATCAGGCAGACCGGCTGGCGAACGGGCCAGCGGCAGCTCATCGTCGGGCCGCTGTACCACGCCGCCCCGTTCACGGTGTTCGTGGACGCCCTGCTGGACATGAACACCGTCGTCCTCCAGCCGCAGTTCTCACCGCAGTGGACGGTGGACCTCGTGGAGCGGTACGCCGTCGAGTGGATGCAGCTGACCCCGACGCACATGCGCGAGATCCTGATGCTCGCGCACCCGGGACCGTCGAGCTTCGGCAGCCTGCGGGCGGTGCTGCACACCGCAGCGCGCTGCGACGCGGACACCAAACGCGGGTGGATCGACCTGCTCGGTCCGGAACGGGTCTTCGAGTTGTACGGGGCGACCGAGGGAATCGGCGTGACGCTGGTGCGCGGGGACGAGTGGCTGGCCCGTCCGGGCACGGTCGGGCGCGGCTTCCTCACCCAGGTCCGCGTCCTGGACGACACCGGCGAGCAGGTCGCGCCGGGCACGGCGGGCACCGTGTTCATGCGGACCCCACAGCGGGTCGACCGATCCGACTACGTCAACGACCAGGTGGTCCGCTCCACCCCGGACGGGTTCGCCACGGTGGGCGACCGCGGCCGGCTCGACCGGGACGGCTACCTGTACCTCGACCCACGCCATCACGACACCATCAACGTGGGTGGGGAGAAGGTCGACCCGAACGAGGTCGAGGCCGCGCTCCTGGACCACCCCGCGGTCGTCGACGCCGTCGCCCTCGCCGTCCCACACCGGACGCTCGGGTCGGTGGTCGGCGTGCAGGTGGTGCTGCACCCCGAGGCGAGCGTCCGCAAGGCCGACCTCGCCGCGCACTGCGGGCGGCGGCTGGCCGGTTACAAGATCCCGAAGCACTTCACGTTCGTCGACCGGCTCCCCCGGTCCGCGGCCGGGAAGATCCAACGCTGGCGACTCGCTCCCAGCCACGAGGGCGGTGCACCCACGCAATGAACCCGACCGTCGACGATGTGACCGACACCGGCTACCAACACCCCCGGGACCCGGTGGAGCTGTGGCTGGCCCGGCAGTGGCAGGAGGTCATCGGATTCGCTGTCGGGATCCGGGAGAACTTCTTCCAGGTGGGCGGCAACTCCCTGGACGCGGCCAGGCTCATCAACGCCGTGCTCGAAGAGTTCGGTGTCCAGCTCCCCTTGAACGTGATGACGGAGCACCCGACCGTGGAAAGCCTCGCCACCCGTCTGCGCGACCAGAACGAGCGCCTGTCCGACCCCCTCGTCCCGATCCAGCGCGGCGACGGAACCCGTCCCCCGCTGTTCCTGGTCCACCCGGCCACCGGGCAGGTCGGCGCGTACTGCCACCTCGCCCAGGCGCTGGGCGAGGAGTTCACCCTGTTCGGCCTGCAGGCGACCGGGCTCTACTCCGATGCGGACCCCGTCCGCACGGTGCCGGCCATGGCCCGCGCCTACGTCGATGCCGTCCGAGCGGTGCGGCCCGCGGGCCCGTATCTCCTCGGCGGTTGCTCCACCGGCGCGGCGATCGCCTACGAGATGGCCACCCAACTCGCCCACACCGGCGCCGAGGTGCGACTCCTGGCCGTGATCGACGTCGG
Source organism: Saccharothrix deserti (assembly GCF_009769385.1). GTDB lineage: Bacteria > Actinomycetota > Actinomycetes > Mycobacteriales > Pseudonocardiaceae > Actinosynnema > Actinosynnema deserti. The sequence continues at coordinate 416,154 of NZ_ML775959.1, read as the reverse complement.
ACTGCTGGACGCCGTCACCGAGTCCTGGTTCGACGAGTCGCCCCGGGACGAGGACCTGACCGGGGTTCTGGACAGGTGGAAGGCACGCGGCGTCGTACCGCAGGACGCGACTCCCGAGTTCGTCGCGCGCTCGCTGCGCGTGTGGCAGGCCAACCAGGACGCCGTCCGCGACTGGAGCCCGCAGCCGTACTCCGGCCCGCTCGACGTCTTCCGCGGCCCTTCAGGCGACCGGTCACCGACCGCCGACTGGCCGGTGACGGCGGTCCAGAGGGTGCACGAGCACACCACGGACAGCCGGCACCTGGCCGGCGCGCTGCACGAATTGATCGGCTGACCGGCGATGACCACCTCCTTCGACACCGGTCAGCACCGCCGACGACGGATCCGGCTGACCCCGGTGGAGTCGGTCCCGGTCGCCTTCACCGGCCGGCGGGCGGGCGAGGGACCGCTCACCCTCGGCCAGCTCAACACCCTGCGGTGGCTGAGCCTCACCCCCGACCACTTCAACGCGATCCTCTGCGTCGAACTCCCGGTGCCCGACGGTGTGTCCGTCGACGACGTGGCCGAGACGACCGCCGTGCTGGTCACCAGGCACGAAGGCCTGCGGACCACCTACGTCGGCGGCGAGCACCCGCATCAGGAGGTCGCGGCGACCGGCGTGCTCATGCTCGACGTCTGCTCGCTCGGTGAGGGCCGCTGGGGACCGCGCGACCGCCCGGCGGTGGCCGCGGCGCTCGTCGCGTGGCTGCGCGAACGGCGCGGCACGGTGGCCACCGCGATGCGGATCGCGGTGGCCACCGGCGAGAACGGGCGGGTCGTCGCCTGCGCCGCCGGGCTCTCGCACATGGCCGTCGACCTCGGCGCGATCGAGGTCGTCAAGCGCGAGTTCGCCGAGATGGTCGGGAACCCCGCCCTGCGGCAGGTGGGGGAACCGCGTCACCAGCCGCTGGACCAGGCGGAACTGGAGGCGACGCCCGCCGAGCGGCGCCGAGCCGAGTCGGCGCTCGCCTACCTGCGGGAGCAATCGCAACGGATACCCCGCTGCCTGTACGCCCTGCCGAATGTCCAGGCCTCCGGCGAGTCGCTGGCGGTGGAGCTGTCGTCCGTGGCCGCCGCGATGGCGGTGCGGCGGGTGGCGGCGCGCATCCGGTCCAGCCGGTCCAGCATCGTCCTCGCCGCCATCTGCGCTGTGCTCGCCCAGCGCACGGGCTACCGGGAACTGGTGTTCCCCCTGCTGTCGGCCAACCGCTTCGAACGCCGCCTGACGAACTACGTCGGCACCCTGGCCCAAGGCAGCCTGGTCACCGTCGAGGTCGGCGACCGGAGCTTCGACGCGCTGGTCAAGCACACCTGGACCTCGGTCCTGGAGGCGAGCAGACACGCCAGGTACGACGGGGCCGAGCGGGCCGGGATGGGCGACCGGATCGAGTACGAACGAGGTCTCCGCTTCCTCTACGCCCCCTTGTTCAACAGCCTCGTCCCCGAGTCCTGGTCCGGGTTCAACGCCGGCGTCAGCTACCGGCCGGAGCAGATCAGCGCCGAGCTGCGGCGGACCGAGTTGCGGTGGCGCCCGGTGCACCGCAACGGGACGCCGGTGCGGTTCGGCCTCAACCAGGTCGACGACCGCGTCCTGCTCGACCTGTGGAGCGCCGATACCGGCCTGGTGCCCCGCGCCGAGATGGAGTCGTTGCTCCTGGCCGTCGAGCGCCTGCTCGTAGGTGCCGCCCACAGTGATCTCGACGCCGGACGGATCCGCGAACTCGTCGGTCTGGAGCCCATCGCCCGCACCCCGGACTCGGTGCTGGTCGACTCCTGCTGGGTCGACCTCACCGAGGTGCAACACCTCCTCGACGAGGCCCTCGCGCCTGCGGTAGCCCGAATCTTCCCCTCGGCCGACGGCCGCGCCCTGGTGGCCTACCTGGTCGCCACCAGTTCCGTCCACACCCCCGAGCAAGCCCACGCCCGCTGCATGGCCGCCCTCGCCAACCACCCCACGGCCCTCACCCCCCGCCACTACGTCATCTGCGCGACCGCCCCACCCGACCCGACGGACCTCACCACCTGGCCCCCACCCCTCAGCTCCGGCACCGGCCGTACCCCTGCCTGATGCCTACCAGCCGACGTCCCGCCCACCGGGTCACCGACCGGCATTCGCACTCGAAGCCCTTGCGTCCGTGGTCGGGCGGCGTCGCCGGGCGACCTAGGCGAAACTGAACACCGTCTTGCCGCTGGTGTCGCCGCCTTCGAAACGTCGGTGCACATCGCGGACATCGGCGACAGGGGCGACGGTGGGTCGTTCGTGGCGCAGCTCGCCCGAGGCGAGTTCGGCCAGAGCGCGGGCCAGGTAGTCGCCCAGGCGAGCCGGGTCCCGCCGCGACAGGTCGCGGATGCTGTACCCGGCCAGCGACTTGTTGTGCTTCCACAGGTCCCACGCGTCGACGGTCCAGTCCGGGTCGCGGGCGAGATCCCCGTAGACGACGACGCGGCCGAAGGGGGCGAGCACGTCCAGGCTCTGACGTCGCACCCGGCCGCCGACCGGGTCCAGCACGATGTCGACGCCGCGGCCGGACGTGGCGTCGAGCAGCACGTCACCGAAGTCCTCGCGCCGGAACAGCGCGTCGTAGCCGAGTTCCGCGGCGAGGGCCTGCTTGCCCGGTGACCCGACCGTGCCGAAGACCGCGGCGGCACCGGCCAGGCGCGCGACCCGCGCCGCCGCCGAGCCGACACCGCCGGTGGCCGCGTGGATCAGCACGGTTTCGCCTGCTGTCAGGCGTGCCGCGTCGAACAGCACGCCGTACGCGGTCGGGTACACGCACGGCACTCCCGCCGCGACGGCAGAGGGCAGGCCGTCGGTGCGGCGGGTGAACGCGGCCTCCGCGAGGACGTGCTCGGCGTAGCCACCGAAGCTGGGGAGGTAGGCGGCCACGGCGTCGCCCACGGCGAGTCCGCCCACGCCGTCACCGACGGCCGCGATCGTCCCCGCGACCTCCAGACCCGGCACGTCGTAGCCGTCGGCGCCGTCCGGAGCACCGAACTCACCGCGCCGGTGCTGGACCTCGGCGAAGTTGAGGCCCGCGTGCCCGACCTCGATGAGCACCTGACCCGGGCCCGGCTGCGGTGTCGGCCGTTCGATCCACTCGAAGACCTCCGGCCCGCCGTTGGCCTTGAACCCCCATGCCCGCATCGGTCGTTCCTCCGGTTGCCGATCTTGCCAAAAGGCTACGCGAGAAGATCGACGTCGAGGCCGCGGCCCGGCACCGCGACCCGGTCGGCCGCCTCCAGCTCGCCCGCCATGAGCACGCGCAGCTTCGCCAATTCCGCGGTCGCCCCCGGGGCACGCCATGGCAGGCCGTCGGTCGAGCAAGTCGTCCGGGCGTTCACCGAGCCGGGCCTGGAGCTGGTCGACCAGAACCCACTTTCGACACATGCCTAGTCGCTCCCGAACTGGAGGCTCCACGCGTCGATGAGGCCGGTGCCGCCGGGCGCCAGGTCACGGACCTGGAGCGCCCACCCGCCGTTCGCGGCCTCGCCGGAGGCGTCGACCCAATAGGTGGCGGCCAGGTCGTCGGCGGTGTCGGTGTCCGGCAGGTCCGCGACCGGGTAGGCGGTGCCGTCGGGCGCGACGAGGGTCAGCACGAGGTCGCCCCGGTTGGGGTGCTTGACGTCCACCACCCCCGTGTCGCCGAGCGCCGTGTCGGCCACGCGCAGCCGCCAAGTGCCGTTGGCCGTCTCGCCGTCGGCGTTGACGCCGTACTCGGTGACCACGTCGTCGCCGTCACCGCTGCCGGTCAGGTCCTCCAACGGGTACGCCGTCCCGTCCGGCGCCACCAGGTGCAGGGTGAGGTCGCCGCGCCGCGGGTGCCGGATCACCACGCCCACGCGCAGTCCCGCCGGCGCGGCGCCGGTCACGCCGGTGATCGACACCGTCGACTCGACCGTGCCGTTGTCGGTGATCGGCACGTCCGCGGCGTTCTCGAACCGGGTGCCGGGCGCGACGGCCTGGAGCCCGCCGAAGTGCAGGCTCCAGCCGTCGATCGTGCCGGTGTTGCCCGTTCTGGTGTCGCGGACGACGAGCTCCCAGTCGCCGTTGGCGATCTGCGCGACGCCGGGCACCGAGTAGGTCTTGAACAGGTCGTCGCCGGTGTCGCTGTCCGGCACGTCCTCCAGCAGGTACCGCGCCGCGCCCTCCGGGGCCTCCAACTCCAGCTTCAGGTCGCCCCGGTTGGGGTGCCGGATGTCGACGGCGACCCGCACGTCGTTCGCGCCCGTGCCGGGCACGCCGCACGCCCGCGCCGAGCCGAAGGTGTAGTAGCCGTCGATCGTGAGGTCGGCGGGATTGGCGAACTTGGTGTCCGGCGCGGTGGTGGACGCCTGGAGGTTGATCGACGACGACAGGCTCCACGCGGTGACCGTCGGCGCGCCGCTGGTGCTGGTGTGCCGGAACCGCAGGGTCCACACGCCGTTGGCGGCGACCCGGTTGTCCAGCAGCACGCCGTCGAAGTTCACCTCGGGCAGGGTGGCCGTGCCGCCGATGTGCCCGGTGTGGACGATCGACTCCAGCCACAGGCCGGGGCTGGTGTGGTCCTCGGTGGACGGGAACAGGTGGCTCAGCCGCCACGAGTCCACGTCCACCAGCTCGCCGCCGGTCCGCACCTGCGCGGTGATCGCGGCCAGCCGCTTGGAGCCGAAGAACACCGGTGAGTGCTTGCCGGTGCACGTGCCGCCGTCGCACTGCTGGTCCCACGGCACGTCCGGCCAGTCCGCGGGCTGCGACCGGGTGCACGCCGAGCCGGGGACGCAGCGGTCGGCCGGGGTGAACACGACACGGGCGGCGGGCTCCTGGCCTTCACGCAGGCCGTAGTCGATGCGGACCAGGTGCCCGGCGCGCACGTACGGCGTGGCCAGGGAGGCGGTGTTGTCGCGGCCGTAGTGGTTGGTCTCGGTGTCGTAGAAGTACGCGACGGCGTCACCGTGCCGGTCGACGACGTGGTCGAGCATCCACCGGTAGGACTGCCGGCACCACGACGTGGCGAAAGTCGCCGCGTGGCACGGTTCCCCGGCCTGGTTGCCGTACACCGGGACCGTCCACGCCGAGCGGGCCTCCGCGCTGCGGCCGAAGAAGTACTGCGTGCCGTCCGGGGAGGTCAGCCGCCAGTGCTCGCCGTCGTTGTCGCCGTTGGCCGCGCCGAACAGCTGCTCGACCCGCCAGCCGTCGTCCTCCTCCGCGCGCCAGACCTCCTTCGTCGCGTCCCACACCAGTTCCCCGGCGACGCCCGGCAGCGCGACCACCGCGTTGGCCGAGGCGTAGCACAGGTCGCCGGTGCTGCCGCCATCGGCGGTGCAGGAGGTGTACTGGCGCTCGATGAAGCCGGGCTGGAAGTCGAAGCCGTCGCCGATCCACGATGACTGGTTGTTGGTCGACGCCGTGCGGCCGTCGATCGCGCCCGAGGAGTACGACAGCGCCAACTCCGGCTCCGGACCGGGCACCGGGGGCAGCTCCAGCGGGTAGGACCAGGCGAAGTCGCCCGACTGCAGGCCGACCTGCCACATCGCCGACGGCGCCAGGGAGGTGGGCTTGAAGGTGCCCGCGCTGCCGGACGGCGCGGCCGTCACCGCGTACAGCGCGTCGGGTTCGAGGGCGGCGCGGCCGTTCTCCGGGTCGCCCGCGCGGGGTTTGCCGGAGACGGTGACCTCGCCGCGCAGCCTGCCGGCTTTGACGTCGTTGTGCGCGGGCAGCGGCGTGCCCCGGGCGCAGTCGGCCCGCTGCGGCGCGAAGGACGCGCAGGCGGGCAGCCGCACCAGGGACAGCCGGGTGGCGTAGTCGCCGCCGAAGGCGTGCCGGAAGCCGGAGTAGTCGACCTCCACGGTCACCGGTCCGGCAGGCTGCGCGGCGTCGGCGCGGCCGACCCGGAACAGCACGCCGTTGACGCCGGCTTTGTCCGCCGCGGCCCGGTCCAGCACCTCCACGCGCACGCGGTCCGGTCCGCCGGCCGCCTTGACCGACACCGGGGTGTCGGCGACGCGCGCCGCCGCGGCGGTGACCGCGACGTCCGCCGTCGTGGCCTTGGGCCAGGCGACGGCAGGCGCGGCGGTCAGGGCGTGCTCGGCGGGCGGGTCGGCCGGACGCGGTCGCGCGGTGGCCGGGGTGCCGGGCACGGACTTGGTGCGGGTGGTCGACGACCACCCGGGCTTCTTCGGCGGGTCGGCCTGTACGGGCGTGGCGACGACCGCGGTCGCCACCAGGGCGAGCGCGGTCGCGACCGCGACGGGTGTGCGCGGGCGGGTTCTTCGGGCGGAGCGCATCCGCGATCCCTCCTCGGGACGGTCCGGGCGACAGGCAGGGCTGCCCGTGCCAGCAAAACCGACCGAGGTGGTGTCGAGCGGGTGCGCGAACTGTCCCGAACGCATCCGAACGCGTCCGAACGCTGTCAGGTGCCCGACTGGGACGACGAGCGGGCGGTCGTCGCGGACGACCTCCGCATGACCGAGTTGCAAGCGGCGCTCGTCATGGACCAGGCCCGAGCGCTGGACGACAGCATCGCGCGGCAGCGGGCCAACCGCGCACAACTGCGGGAAATGCTCGGCATCGACGTGATGTCCGCCGTCGTCGACACCGAGGCGCCCGAGTTGGACGCGGGTTCGCACACCCTGTTCCTGGCGCGCAGCGCGTCGAGCGCCCAGGAGTTCTGCGACGCGGTGCGGGCGGAGGGCGTGCCGGCCCGCGTCGTCCGGAGGAAGACCTACCCCGAGTACGGGGTGTTCCGCAGCACCGCCATCCGCCCTCGTCCGCCGCCTCGCCACCCCCGCACACCCGATCCCCGAGGGCCTGCCTACCGGCTCTGACCAGCGCATTGTAGGAAATCACGGGTGATTCACACGAACGGCGGCCCACGGTGTCTTCACGGCCACACGGCACCACCCGAGAGGGACGCCACGTCACTCAAATTCGTGGACCGCGTGGTCGAAGACCGTCCTGGACAGGTCGTGAGCACCGCCCCGGAGAACCGGGCGGTGAGAAATGGAGGTAGAAGTGGGTTCCTACATCAAGGCGTCGGCGCTGCGACTGTGCCTGTTCGCCATGGCGGCGTTCCTCGCGTTCGGGGTGACCACGGCGACCGCGCAGGCCGCACCGAGGACGCCGGCCGCGGACGATGTGGCGGTCGCGGCCGACTGCAATTACGTGGTCGTCGCGTGGGCCACCGGCGTCAGGAGCGGTCGAGGCACGCAGTACCCGGTCGTGCGGACCAAGTTCCGGGGCGAGCACATGACCGGACCGGCGCCCTGCGTGGCCACCAGTGGCTGGTTCAGGGTGTACCTGAGCACCGGTAGCTACGGCTACGTACCGCAGGCCGACGTCCGCTACACGGGCTGACGACAGCACACGACGACGAGTTCCGTCCGCGTCGGATCGCAGGTAGGTGCCCTGCGGCATCCGCACGGCACTTCCCGGCGCGGCCGGCCTCGTCGGCTTTCACGAACAAACACGCCCCGGCGAGCGGGGAAACCGGCGCGAACGTCCGCTGAGGGGGGTTGACCGGCAGCGGACGGAGATGGAGCCCCTGGCGCCATCGGAAGGCGTGGGCGGAGCCGCCGAAGCGTTCGCGTACTCGGGCCTGGATGGCGCGGAGTTCGTGGCCGGGGATGAAGCCGTGGATGGTGGTCTCGCCACCCTGATCGTTCCGTGAACCGTCCCGGAACCCGGGCGCTCCGATCCGGGTTCCGGGACGGCCCGTGAGCGGCCTGGTCTTGGGCCGGCGGGCAGCCGGACTTGTCTCGGGTTTGTCTCGGGTTTGTCCCCGGGCGGCGCCGCCAACGATCTTCTCCCGGCAATTTCTGTCCGCATGTCACAGATGACCGTGGCTGTCTCGTCTCGGGTGTCGAAGACAGGTTCTGAGAAGAACACACCATCCCGTAACGAGGAGCTGGTCATGAGCGAGCGGACCACACACCAGAAGGTCGCGCTGGTCACCGGGGCGAACAAGGGGATCGGCCGTGCGGCTGCCGAGCAACTGGCTGCGCTGGGCATGACGGTCCTGATCGGCGCCAGAGACCCGCGGCGCGGCGAGGAGGCCGCTGCGGCGTTGTGCGCGTCAGGCGGCGACGCGCACGCGGTCACCCTGGACGTCACCGACCCGACCACCATCCGGGCAGCCGCGACGCAGGTCGAGGAGCGCTTCGGCCACCTCGACGTGCTGATCAACAACGCCGGCATCACCGGCTCCGGGCAGGTCGCGCCCGAGGACGCCCTCGATCAGATCCCCAGCTCCGTCGACCTGGACATGGTCCGGGCGGTGTTCGAGACCAACGTCTTCGGGGTGATCGCGGTGACCAACGCCGCGCTCCCGCTGCTGCGGCGGTCACCGGCGCCGCGCATCGTCAACGTGAGCAGTCACGCCGCGTCGTTGACCATCACCAGCGACCCGGACGGCCCGCTGGCGGATCTGCCGACGTCGGCCGCGTACACGCCGTCCAAGGCCGCGCTGAACGCGCTGACCGTGCAGTACGCCAATGAGTTGCGGAAGGACGGCATCCTCGTCAACGCCGTCGCCCCCGGCTACGTCGACACGGACAGCAACAACCACAGCGGGCACCTCACCCCCGCGCAGGGCGCCGCGGTCGTGGTGCGCCTGGCCACGCTCGGCGCGGACGGAGCGACCGGCGGGTTCTTCAGCGCGGACGGCTCGGTGCCCTGGTGATGGTGACCTTGGCTGCCGACGCGGGTCATGAAGTGGCCGGCCCGGCTGCCGGCCGGGGACCAAGCGGTGGTGATGATGACCGAGGGACGCGGCTTCTCCCCTGCCGAGGCCGAGCGGGAGCTGGGCTGGGAGCCGCGCGCCCCCTGGCGGTGGCAGGGTTTCCAGGAGGAGCCGGCGTGACCCGTACCGAGGAGTTCGAACAGCTGCGGCCGCTGCTGTTCTCGATCGCCTACCGGATCCTCGGCAGCGTGAGCGAGGCCGAGGACGCGGTCCAGGAGACCTGGCTGCGCCACGAGGCCTCCCCGACCCGGCCCACATCGACCAAGGCCTACCTCTCGGCCGTGGTGACCCGGATCTCGATCGACGTGCTGCGCTCGGCCCGCGTCCGGCGCGAGGAGTACGTCGGGCCGTGGTTCCCCGAGCCGCTGCTCACCGACCCGTACCAGGACCCGGAGCGCTCGACGGAGCTGGCCGACTCGCTGTCGATGGCGGCCCTGCTCCTGCTCGAGCGGCTCACCCCGCTGGAGCGCGCGGTCTTCGTGCTGCGGGAGGTGTTCGGGTTCGGCTTCCCCGAGGTCGCGTCGGCGGTGGGACGCTCGGAGGCGGCGTGCCGCCAGCTCGCGGTGCGGGCGCGCCGCCACATGGACGCGGGCCGGCCCCGGTTCGAGGCCGACCGCCGCGAGCGCGAGGAACTCGCCGGACGGTTCTTCGACGCCTTCAGGGAAGGGGACGTCGACGGGCTGCGGGAGCTCCTCGCCGCCGACGTGCACATGGTCGGTGACGGCGGCGGCAAGGCACCGCAATGGGCCACTCACTTCATCGGCGCCGAGAACGTGGCCCGGGTGCTCGTCGCACTCGTCCGGCCGTTCGTCCGGATCGGCGGCGTCGTGGAACCGCACCAGGTGAACGGCCAGCCGGGCGCGGTCTTCCGCGACCGGGACGGCAAGGTCATCAACACCTGGGCGCTGGACGTCCTCGACGGGCAGATCCAGACGATCCGCACGGTGATCAACCCCGACAAACTCGGGCACATGGGTCCGGTGGCGGACGCCTGGGCAGTCCTCCGCGAGACAAACCAGGCCCGCCGGGCCGCGGAGTGACCGCAAGAGCCGACTGCGCTCCAGACCCGGGGTGCCGGGCGGGCCGGGAAACCCACCGTGAGCAATCACGGCGTGAACGGCCGGACCGGCTCGACGAAGTGGTGGGGCGGGAAAGCCCGGTTCAACGACGCGAGGTTCGCCGGGGAAGCCTGGTTCAACGGGGTGGAGTTCGTGAGGAACGCCTCGTTCGACAAGGCGAACCGCCCGAAGTGGTGCCGGCCGCGCTGCTGCGGGTGCCGCCGGCGGGGTTCACCGGCTCCGAGCATCCAAGCCCACGAGCAGTGCGCCGGCGGGTACCGATGACGCGACGTGCGCGGCTCGCGCCATTCGCCCGGGCTGGCTGCACACAACGGCGGATTGTGACTCCGGTCCCCAGGCAGTGTGCTTGTCTGATGCGAAGACTTGTGGGTGTGCTCGGGATTTCCACGGCTCTGGTGTTCGGCTGCGCCGGTGTGGCCACCGCCACCGAGTGGGGGTCGATTGGTCCGTACCCGACGCTCGCGGAGTGCGAGATCTCCGAACTGGGGTTCCAGGCCGCCGGCCACGTGACGTCCGGTTGCGGCTATCGCGACCTGGGCAACCCCTGGCAGGACGGCTACTACTTCCTCGCCCAGCGCGTCGACTGAAAGATCGCTCGCGGTACCCCGATCAGCACCGCAGTGGTCAGAAGGGCTGGAACCCGAGGGCGGCGCGGAAGCGGTCCTCGACGAACACGCCGTCGCGGGGCGGAAGAGCGCGAGGCGGCTCAGCCGAGGCTGGTGGCGTATGCCGGTTCACGGTCGACGTGCCCGGGGTCGGTGATCGGGTCGCGATCGCGCGCCGGAAGTCCGGGGCGTGCGGCGGTGGCGGTGTCGAGGAGGCGGTAGGCGGTGATGGTGTCCTCGGCGAGGACCGTGGCCAGGGAGCCGCCGCGGGCCAGGGGAACCAGGGACCACCAGTCGCCGGCCACGGGTTCGAGGGGGTCGTGGCCACCGATGACGAGTTCGGTGGCGATGACGCGGTGACCGGCCAGGTGCGTGGGGCAGGCGTCCAAGCCGAGATCGCCGAGGTCGAGGTGTTGGCGCAGCCGGCGAACGCCAGGTCCTCCGGGGTGGACCGCTTGAGGTGGTGGGCCACCATCAGCATGTCCAAGTGCTCGTCGAAGGTGTTCACGGTGTGCGGCAGGGTCGGGTTGGTCGAGGAGGGCAGCACGTTGTCGTAGGCCACGACGCGGAGGATGTCCGGCGCGTGCCCGCCTCCGGCGCCCTCGGTGTGGAAGGCGTTGACGGAGCGGTTCTTGACGGCGTCCAGAGTGGACTCCAGGAAGCCCGCTTCGTTGAGGGTGTCGGTGTGGATGGCGACCTGCACGCCGCTCTCCCCCGCCACGCTCAATGCCATGTCGAGCGCCGCGGGCGTCGCGCCCCAGTCCTCGTGGATCTTGAACCCGGCGGCGACGGCGCGCAGTTGCTCCCACAGCCCGTCGGGGTGCGCGGTGCTGCCCTTGCCCAGTTGCAGGATGTTCACCGGCAGGCCGTCCACGGCGCCTGGCCCATGACTCGCGGATGACCTTGCCGCCGCCGAAGCTGTTGTGCGGCAGTGCCCGCCGACGTGGAGCGTCGACGGGCTGCAGCTCGTGGAGGCGGGTCGACTCGCGGATACCGCGGGAAGCGGGGATCAGCCGAAGTCGAGGTCGATGACCTGGTAGAAGGCGTTGCCGGTGTCGGCGACCTCCCACACAGCCAGCAGTACCTGCCGGCCGCTGCGTTCGGGCAAGGTGAAGGTGTGCTGGGTCGGGTTCTCGGGCTCGAGGTCGTCGCACTGCCAGAACGGCTGACAGGGCAACTGGACCACGTGGAACGGCTCCGGCTCGAACTGCGCGCGCGACAGGGGCAGGCCGGGATCCCAGTCGGGACGGGTGAGGAAGTAGTTCCACCGCCGCGTCTTGTGCGGCATGCGGAAGTGCCAGCTCACCGTCAGGGACTCCCCTGGGCTCACCTGGTGCGCTTGCCAGTCGGGGCGCGGCTCGTCCAGCATCGCGGCGTAGTCACGGCCCGCGCTGGCGATCCGGCCGTCCGGCGGCGGCGTGGCGCTGACCACGTCCTCGGGTGCGAACGGGTCCTGCAGGCCGGCTTCCGTCGCCGGGAAGAACTTGCCCGCCTCGAGGTCGGCGGCCTGCCAGTCGGTCAGATAGATCGCCGCACGCGACGGCGGGTCGGTCACCGCACCATGCCGTGCGCCACTACGAGTTTCAGTCATGACGTCAGACTAAGAGTGACCAAACAGTCACGATATGCTATCGGGATGCGTCCACTCGCCAGTGTGACGCGGTGTCGCCTATACGGGGCGGCACCCTGTCGTCCACCCGACCGGGGACGACCGATGAGTCCCGGCGGCGCTCGGCTGCAGCCGGACGAGCACGCGGCTTCGTCGTTGCGACGGTCACCGCCCTCACGACGGCGGGTGCTGCGAGCCCTGGCGCACGGTCGTCCAACATCGGACACGAGTACGTAACGGATCGTTGACACGCGCTTGATCGTGATGAATGGTCTACCGAACCAAGGTGCCCAAACGATTTGGCAGGCTGGCGTGAAGCGCATCGGGATCAAGGACGTGGCCGCGGCGGCCGGGGTGTCCGCGACGACGGTCTCCCACATCCTCAACGACGTCGAGGGCAAGCGGATCAACGTCGAGACGCGGGCGACCGTGCTCCGGGTGGCACGCGAGCTGGGCTACCGCCCGAACAGCCTGGCCCGCGGCCTGCGCACGAGCCGCACCTACACGGTGGGTTTCGTCAGCGACGAGATCGCCACGACGCCTCACGCCGGTCAGATCATCCGGGGCGCGCAGGACGCGGGCACCGAGCACGGCCTGCTGCTGCTCATGCTGAACACCGGGGGCAACCCCGAGCTGGAGCGCAAGGCGATAGCGCTGCTGCTCCAGCACGGCGTCGACGGCATCCTCTACGCGTCGATGTACCACCGGGTCGTGCAAGTGCCGCAACAGCTGCGTTCGGTGCCCACCGTCCTGGTCGACGCGAGCGCGGACGACCCGACGGTCCCCTCGATCGTGCCCGACGAGGAACAGGGCGGGTTGACCGCCACCCGGGAACTGCTCGAACACGGCCACCGCAGGATCGGGTTCGTCACCAACATCGATGACATACCCGCCACCAGGGGCAGGCTTGCCGGATACCGGGCCGCGCTGGCCGGAGGGGGCATCGGGTTCGACCCCGCGCTGGTCGTCGCCGACCGCTCCGACGCGCCCGGCGGCTACCGCGCGGCACGGACCCTGCTCTCGTCCGCGCACAGGCCCACCGCGCTGTTCTGCTTCAACGACCGCATGGCGATGGGCGCCTACCGCGCGGCTGCCGAACTCGGCCTCACGGTCCCGACCGACCTGTCCGTGATCGGGTTCGACAACCAGGAACTGATCAGCGAGAACCTGCACCCCGCGCTGACCACCGTCGCCCTGCCCCACTACGACATGGGGGCACGGGCGATCGCCCGGCTCCAGGCCGTCATCGACACATCGGAGACGACGACCGGCCCTGCTCCCCAAGAGGTACTGCGCTGCCCCTTGGTGGCCAGGGATTCGGTCGCTCCGCCGCCCCGGTCTTGACCACCGGAACGGCAGAGCGACTTGGAGGAGGGCGACCGCTGACACCGGTCGCCCGGCGAGAACCCAGCCCAGCACGATGGAGGAACCATGAATGCGAGGACCAGGCGTCTCGCGAGAGCGAGTCTAGCCGTGATCACCGCGACGGCCGCGCTCACGGGCTGCGCCACCGGAGGCGGCGGATCGGGCGGCCAGGGCGGCGCCCTGAAGCTGTGGACCCACAACGCGGGCAACGCCGCCGAGTACGCGGTCGTGGAGAAGATCGTCAACGACTTCAACGCGAGCCAGTCCACCTACAAGGTCGAGATCGAGGCCTTCCCGCAGGGCGCCTACAACGACGCCGTGGTCGCCTCCGCGTCGTCGAAGAAGCTGCCCTGCATCCTCGACGTGGACGGCCCCAACGTGCCCAACTGGGCCTGGGGCGGGTACCTGGCCCCGCTGGAGATCTCCGACGGAGAGGTCCCCGTGGCCGACCAGCTGCCCAGCACCGTCGGCAAGTACCAGGACAAGGTCTACGCCTTCGGCTTCTACGACGTGGCGCTGACCATGTTCGCCCGCAAGTCGGTCCTCGACGAGAACGGCATCCGCATCCCGACCGCCGACCAGCCGTGGACCCGCGCGGAGTTCACCGCCGCGCTGACCGCCCTGAAGGCGACCGGCAAGTTCGAGCACCCGCTGGAGATGGGCACCGGGGGCAGCGGCGAGTGGTGGCCCTACGCGTACTCCCCGCAGTTGCAGAGCTTCGGCGGCGACCTGGTGGACCGCACCACCTACAAGACCGCGGACGGCACGCTCAACGGGCCTGAGGCGCTCGACTGGGCGAAGTGGTTCCGCTCCCTGGTCACCGACGGGTACATGGCCCAGAAGTCGGGCGCCAGCCCCAACGACGACTTCCTCAACGGCAAGTCGGCCATCGAGTGGGACGGTAGCTGGGACGCGGCCAAGAACGTCGAGAAGCTGGGCGACGACCTCGTCATCCTGCCGCCGGTGGACTTCGGCAAGGGGCCGAAGATCGGCGGTGCCTCCTGGCAGTGGGCCATGAGCGCCAACTGCTCGGAACCGGACGGTGCGCGCGCGTACCTGGAGTTCTCCCGCAAGACGAAGTACTTCACGGAGTACGCCAAGGCGACCGGCACCATTCCCGCGACGGACGCCGCCGCCGCGCAGATCCCCGGGTACGAACCCGGTGGCCGGTATGAGCCCCTGGTCCGTGCCGCCAGGGACTTCGCCGTGGTGCGCCCCGTGACGCCCGCGTACCCGTTCATCGCCTCGGTCTTCGAGAAAGCGGCCAAGGACGTCGTCGCGGGCGCCGATCCCGACTCGGCACTGGACGAGGCGGTCAAGCAGATCGACGCCAACCTGAAGATGAACGACTTCTACGCCGGCTGACGGCCCCGCCACGCCCGCCTGGTGGTGGCCTGATCGTCTCCACCAGGCGCGCCCGTTCCTCCTCCGGAGGTCTCGTTGACCGCCGCTGTCCCCCTCCGCGCGCGCTTGCGACGCGCGCACAGCACCACGCAGACCGGCGCCCGCCGCCGGGAGGGCATCATCGCCGTCGGCATGGCCGCCCCCGCGGTCCTGCTGCTGTTCGTCTTCGTCGTGATCCCGATCGGCCTGGCGTTCGTGCTGGCCTTCACCAGTGCCCGCCTGGTCTCACCCACGCCCGCCCGCTTCGTCGGCCTGCGCAACTTCGCCATGCTGGCGGAAGATCCGGTGTTCCTCCGCTCCGTGCTCAACACGTTCGTCTTCGCCGCCGTCGTGGTGCCCCTCCAGGCAGGTGTCGCCCTCGGGCTGGCCCTGCTGATCAACGCGCGCTTCCGGGGCACCGACTTCTTCCGCACCGTCTACTTCATCCCGGTGGTCACCTCCATGGTGGTGGTGTCGATCGTGTGGACGTTGCTGTACCAGAAGGACGGTCTGCTCAACCGGGTCATCGAGGCGGTCACGTTCGGGCAGGTCGAAGGGCCCGACTGGTTGAACGACCCGTCGACCTCGCTGGCGGCGATCGTGTTCATGTCCGTCTGGCAGGGCGCCGGCTTCCACATGATCATCTGGCTGGCGGGACTCCAGACCATCCCCGCCGACCTGTACGAGGCCGCCTCCATCGACGGCGTGAGCCGGTGGACGCGGTTCCGGTACGTGACCTGGCCGGGGCTGCGGGCGACCCGCACGTTCGTGCTGATCACCATCACCATCGCCGCGTTCAGCCTGTTCACCCAGGTCAACGTGATGACCCAGGGCGGCCCGCTGGACTCGACCACCACCGTGGTCTACCAGGCCGTGCGCAGCGGGTACCAGCAACAGCAGACCGCGTACGCCTCCGCGATCTCGCTGGTGTTCTTCGTGCTGGTGCTGATCGTCTCGCTCGTCCAGCGCTACCTCACCAGGGAGAAGGACTGACATGTCGACCAGGTCGTCCCAGTCGCGTGCGACGTCCGGACCCCCGACCGCGTGGCGGAGGCTGCCGGTCCACGCGGTGCGGGTCGTGCTCGCGTTGTTCTTCGCGTTCCCCGTGGTGTTCATGCTGGTCTCCTCGTTCAAGCCGGACCAGCAGATCTTCGGCGACCTCAGCGGCCCCCGCGCCTTCCTCCCGGTCGGCGACCTCTCCCTGACCAACTACACCGCGGTGTTCGAGCGCGTGCCCGCGCTGCGGTTCCTGCTCAACTCGCTCGCCATCTCGGCGACCACCGTCGTGCTGGGCATCGTGGTGAACAGCCTCGCCGCGTTCGCCCTGTCGAGAATGCGCTGGCCCGGCCGGAAACTCCTGCTCACGCTCATCATCGCCACCCTGATCGTGCCGTTCGAGACCTTCGCGCTGCCCCTGGTCTGGTGGGTCAACGAACTGCCGTGGCTCGAACTGAACGGGTTCGGCCTCACCCTCACCGAGGGCTGGCTGGACACCTACCGGGTGCAGGTCCTGCCCTTCGTCGCGCACGGGTTCTCGATCTTCCTGTTCCACCAGTACTTCCAGAGCATCCCCAAGGAACTCGACGAGGCCGCGCTGATCGACGGCGCGGGGTGGTTCGGCATCTACCGCCGGATCGTCATGCCGCTGTCGGGTCCGGCGATCGCCACCGTGGCGATCCTGACCTTCCTGCCCGCGTGGAACTCCTACCTGTGGCCGCTCATGGTCGTGCAGCAGGAGGAACTCCGCCCGGTCATGGTCGGCATCCAGTACTTCTTCCAGCTCAACCCCTCCTGGGGCGAGATCATGGCGTACTCGTCGATGATCACGGTTCCCGTGCTCGCGCTGTTCCTGGCCTTCCAGCGGTCCTTCATCAACAGCATCGCCTCCAGCGGCGTCAAAGGCTGACCCGCCGACTCCCTTCTCCACTGCCGGCTCCCCGGCGCGGCCCTTCCGATCGAAGGACTCCTTTGTCGACCCCATCTCCCGACACCCACCTGCCCGCGATCCACCTCAGACCCCCGCGGAACTGGATCAACGACCCCAACGGGCTCACCTTCCACGACGGCCACTACCACGTGTTCTTCCAGCACAACCCGAGCGGACCCGACCACGCCGGCATGCACTGGGGGCACTACCGCAGCACCGACCTCGTCACGTGGGAGGAACTGCCGGTGGCGCTGGCACCCACACCCGGTGGCGACGACGCCGACGGCTGCTTCTCCGGCAACGCGATCTCCGACGGGGAACGGGTGCTGGCGTTCTACTCCGCCTACCGGACCGACCGCTGGTGGCAGCCGATCGCGACGGCGGAGTCCCGGGACGGAGGACTCACCTGGCGCAAGCACCCCGGACTGGTGATCCCGAAGCCACCGGACGGCACGTCGATGTACCGCGATCCCTACGTCTGGCGCCAGGGCGACCGGTGGCGGATGCTCGTCGGCGCGAGCGTCACCGGTGAACGCGGCGCGGCGCTGCTGTACGAGTCGTCTGACTTGGAAGACTGGCGGTACCGGGGACCGTTCTTCACCGACGGACCGGACGTGGTCACCGCGGCGGACGGTTGGACCGGGTGGGAGTGCCCCCAGTACGCCACCTTCGGTGACCGCTCGGTGCTGGTCGTCAGCCTGTGGGACGCCGTCGCGGGTCCGCGCAGCACACGTGCCTACGTGGGCGGTGAGCACGAGGACCGGTTCGTCCCCACCCGGCACCAGCCCCTCGACTACGGCCCGGACATGTACGCGCCCGCGTTGCTGCCCGCGCCGGACGGCCGATGGCTGCTGTGGGGGTGGTCCTGGGAAGCCCGCGACGGGCAATGGTCACGTGCGGCGGGGTGGGCGGGGGTCCTCACCGTTCCCCGCGAGGTCTCGCTCACCGACGACGGGAGGGTTCACCAGCAGCCCGCGGTCGAGGTCCTGGGGCACCGGGGCCGCAAACTCGTGCACGCCACCGGTTGGTCCTCCACCGCCGATCTCGGCACGGTCGGCTCGGCTTTCGACCTCACCGCGAGGCTGCGGCCCGGCTCGGGCGCGCCGGGCGGACTGCGCCTGGAGACCACCGACGACGGCGCCGAACACCTCGACATCGTCGTCGACCCGATCGCGGGCGAACTGGTGGTGGATCGCGACAACGCGTCGCTCGACCCCCGCGCCCTGAAAGGCCGCTACCGGATTCCACTGTCCGGGCAGCGGACGGCGGACGGCTCAACGGACGGCTCAGCGGACGGCTCGGTCGACCTCAGGGTGATCGTGGACGGTTCGATCGTGGAGCTGTTCCTCGACAGCGGCGAGGCGTTGACGCTGCGGTGCTACCCCACCGGGCCCGTTCCGTGGCGGTTGCGGACCTTCGGCGCGCCGGACCACATCGTCGACGCCTGGGAGCTGGGCACCAGCGGTCGGCGCAACCGATTCCGCTCCCCCGAACAGAAAGTAGGGCAGCCATGACGAAGAGGTTGATGACCGCCGTGCTTACCGCGGCGGCGCTCGTCGTCTCGACGAGCCCCGTCCTCGCGGCGCCGGCCACCGAGACGTACCGACCGCAGTTCCACTTCACCCCCGAGCGGAACTGGATGAACGACCCGAACGGCCTCGTCCACCACAAGGGCGAGTACCACCTCTTCTACCAGCACAACCCGAACGGCAACTCGTGGGGCGACATGTCGTGGGGTCACGCGGTCAGCCGCGACCTCGTGCACTGGCAGGAGCTTCCCCTCGCGATCGCCCACGACGACACCGAGATGGTGTTCTCCGGCAGCGTGGTCGTCGACCACGCCAACACCTCCGGCTTCGGCACCCCCGACGAACCGGCGATGGTCGCCGTCTACACCAGTTTCTTCAAGGACGGCGGAAAACAGGCCCAATCCCTGGCCTACAGCACCGACCGCGGTCGCACGTGGACGAAGTACGCGGGCAACCCCGTCCTGGACATCGGCTCGACCGAGTTCCGCGACCCGAAGGTGCAGTGGCACGCGCCCACGCAGAGCTGGCTGATGGCCGTGGCCCTGGCCACGGAGCGCAAGATCCGGTTCTACTCGTCGAAGGACCTGAAGACGTGGGAGGCGCTGAGCGACTTCGGCCCGGCGGGCGCGGTCGGGGGCGTGTGGGAGTGCCCGGACCTGTTCCCGCTCAAGGTCGACGGTGACCCCCGCAAGACCAAGTGGGTCCTCGTGGTCAGCATCAACCCCGGCGGGATCGCGGGCGGTTCGGCCACGCAGTACTTCGTCGGCGACTTCGACGGCACCCGCTTCACCGCCGACGACGACGGCAGCTACACCCCGCCTGCCGGCCTGGTGTTCCAGGACTTCGAGTCGTCCTACGGCGGGTGGACCACCACCGGCGGCGCCTTCGGTGACACACCGGCCACCGGCCCGCCGGCGGGGCAGTCCCCCGTGGGCGGTGTCGAGGGAACGGGCTACGCCAACAGCTTCCACGGCGGTGACAGCTCGACCGGCACTCTCACCTCGCCGCCGTTCACGGTGGACGAGCGGTACCTCAACTTCAAGATCGGCGGTGGCAGGCACCCGCACGACCCGGCAGCCGTGACCGGTGACGAGCCGGCGCCTTCGGGCGAAGTCCTGGCCGACTTCGAGGGCGGCGACTACGGGACCTGGACCACCACCGGCGAGGCGTTCGGCACCGCGCCCGCGACCGGCACGCTCCCCGACCAGCAGCAGGTGTCCGGCTGGCAGGGCGGCGGCCTGGTCAACACCTACCTGCGGGGCGACGCCACGGTCGGCACGCTCACCTCACCGGAGTTCACCGTCTCCTCGCCGTACCTGAACTTCCTGATCGGCGGCGGCAACCACCCGGTCACCTCCGTTGCGCCCACCGCCGTGCGGCTGGTCGTGGACGGCGAAGTCGTGCGCAGTGCCACCGGCAAGGACTCCGAGGCGTTGAACTGGGCCTCGTGGGACGTGCGCGAACTCGCCGGCAGGAAGGCGCGCGTCGAAGTCGTGGACGAGAACACCGGCGGCTGGGGACACATCCTGGTCGACCACGTGGTGCTCGCCGACGCCCCCGCCAAGCCGCGCTCCACCGAGACGTCGGTCAACCTCGTGGTCGACGGGAAGGTCGTGCGGACCGCCACCGGTGCGGACGGCGAAACCCTCGACTGGGCGTCGTTCGACCTGCGGGAGTACCACGGCAGGCAGGCGCGGATTTCCGTGGTGGACATGAACACGGCGGGCTGGGGACACGTGATGGTCGACCAGTTCACGTTCGCCGACGCACCCGCGAGGTCCACCGTCGAGCGGGCGGACTGGGTCGACTTCGGCAAGGACTACTACGCCGCGGTGTCGTGGGACGACGTCCCGGACGGCAAGCGCTACATGATCGGGTGGATGAACAACTGGCAGTACGCCGGCAACACCCCGACCTCGCCGTGGCGCAGCGCCCAGAGTGCGCCCAGGCAGGTGGGGCTGCGCACCATCGGAGGTGAGATCCAACTCGTGCAGGAGCCGGTGCACTCCCTGAGCCAACTCCACCGAGGCCGGCCGGTCTTCGTGCAAGGCAGCACCGTCCCCGAGGGCTCGCGATCACTGGACGCCGAGGGGCAGGCACTCGACATCGAGGCGACCTTCTCCCTCCGCGACGCCGAGCGCTTCGGCCTCAAGGTGCGCAGCGGTGCGGGGCAGGAGACGGTGATCGGCTACGACACGACGACCGGTGAGCTGTACGTGGACCGCACGCGGTCCGGGCGCGTGGACTTCAGTCCCGAGTTCCCCGCCGTGCAACGCGCGCCGCTGGCCGCCGTGAACGGGAAGGTGACGCTGCGGGCGTTGGTGGACTGGTCGTCGGTCGAGGTCTTCGGCGGCGCGGGCCAGGCCGTGATCACCAGCCAGGTCTTCCCCGACCCGACCAGCGACGGGGTGGAGGTCTTCGCCGAGGGCGGCAGCGCCCGGGTCGACCGCCTCACCGTCTGGGACATGGGCTCCTACCGGCACTGACCGCACACGGTGGTGGAGCCCGCCGGGCTCCACCACCGTGCCCGGTTTTTCCCCCGAGAGGAGCGGGTAGGCCACGAGAGGCGACGTCGAATTGGAGGAACGACCTGTGACCTCGGGCCGAGACCGATGACCGATCCGGACCACCGCTTCGACGTCGGCATCGGGCAGCGATCCGACGACGCGCCGCCGGCCGCGGTTGCGGTCGGTCTCCTCGCCGACCCGGGTCTGCCCGCGACACTCACCGACCGGCTGCGCGACGCGCTGCCCGAGCGACTCCGCGACGGTGTGACGGACGAGGTCGCCTGGACCGTGGACACGGTGCACGAGCCGTTCGAGGCGATGTACCCGGACTACAGCCCGCTGATCGACAAGGCGCGCGAACACGTCCGCGGCACCGTGTGGGACCTCGTGGTCTGTGTCACCGACCAGCCGATGCAGGACGACTCGACCGTCGTCGTCGCCAGCCTCCACACCGCCGACCGGGTCTCGGTGATCTCGCTGCCCGCGCTCGGCGGGTGGCGTCTGCGCCGCCGGCTGAGCGCGACCGTGGTGGCGATCATCGGCTACTTCACCGCGCAGACCCACGATCCGCGAGAGCCCGTCGCGATCAGCGAGCTACGACGGCGGCTGTCCTCGCGCACCACCTGCGTGCTCGGCGCGGAACCGGGCTCTCCGCACCTCGACGCCCACGCCGACGCCCATGCCGACTCCCGTGTCGAGGTCGTCCGCCCGTTCCGGCGGGCGCTGCCCCGCCTGCTGGCCGGGATGGTCCGCGTCAACCGGCCGTGGCGGTTGCTCCGCGGACTGTCCAGGGCTCTGGCCGGTGCGCTGACCGGCATCGCGTTCGGCGTGCTGTACTCCACCATCTGGACCCTCGGGACCTCGCTCGGCCCGTTGCGACTGGCCGGGGTCACCGTGGCCGCCGTGGCCGCGATGACCGTCTGGGTCATCGTCGGGCACGAGCTGTGGGAACGCGGGCGGCGGACCGACGGCGGCGGCCGTGACCCCCGGGTCCGGTTGCGCAACGCCAGCACGCTCGTCACGGTCACCGTCGGCACCGTCGCGTTCTTCCTCGCCATGCTGACCATCGCCCTCGCCGCCGTGGCACTGGTCATCCCGCCCTCGTACCTGGCCGGCACGCTGGGTCACCCGGTGGGCCCGTCCCACTACCTGGTCCTCGCCCTGATGGCCAGCGTGCTCGGCACGATCGCCGGCGCCGTCGGGTCCGGGCTCGAGGACGACACCACGGTCCGCGAGGCCACCTACGGCTACCGCGAGCAGCAACGCCGGCGTCGGGTCGAGGGGGTAGCCGACAGTGGCACCACAGCCACCAGCCGGTACCGCCGTGACTGAACGGGCCACACGCGTGAGAGGTTCACCGGTACTGCATACGGACGGCGGTGACTGCGCGCCCAACACCGTCACCACCGCTTTTCCCCGTTCGCCCGTATCCGGATCCGCCTCGGGTGGTATCCGCCCTGCGAGGTTTTGCAGACATGGCGCGACTCGTGGTCCTGGTGGGGTTGCAGGCGTCGGGCAAGAGCACCTTCTACGCCCGTCACCTCGCGGCCACCCATGTCCACGTCAGCAAGGACCACTGGCCCAACTCACGCCGACGCGATTCCCGTCAGCAGCGGGTCGTGGCGGCAGCGCTCGGGCACGGGCACTCCGTCGCCGTCGACAACACCAACGCCTCCATCGGGGAGCGAGCGGCCCTGATCGCGCTCGCACGGGCCGCCGGTGTCCCGGTTGTCGGCTACTGGTTCCCGCCCGATCTTTCTGAATCGCTCCAGCGCAACTCCACTCGTGCCGGGCGGGCCCGAGTGCCGGACGTGGGGCTGTTCGCGACGGCGAAACGACTCACACCGCCGACGCGCCAGGAAGGCTTCGACGAGGTGTGCGAAGTGAGGTTCGACGGCGTCGGCGGCTTCACCGTCACGCCGCTGCCTTGATGCGGTCCGCAGTGGGTCATCCGTCGCCCCGTCGACTTCGACATCCGCCAGGAACACCCGCGGGCACGGCGGCACGTGGACGACGGTCCCCCCTCCCGCCGGTCAGCGCCCGCTGGGGTTGGCACGCCTGGTGTCGTCGTCGAACCGGACAGAGGCGATCACCTCGGCCATGTTGGCGTAGTCGACCGGCGGGATCGCCCGAAGCGCCCGCGCCGTCATCTCGTCCCCCAGCTCTTGCGCCGCGTAGATCAACTCGTCCTTGCTGGCGGGGAAGTCGATCTCCTTCAAGCACTGCCGAAGCCGTTCGCGAGTGGTGTACGCGGACATGGCCACCTCCACGTGGTTTGTCGTGCGTTGCCCGTCCTCGGCCGAGCCCCGTGTCGATGCGATTACCCCCACTGCGTCCGGAAAAACGCTGGATGGCGATAACAGGACCTCCTCGGGACCCACCACTCGTCAACGGCATGTGCCAGACCTCGCTGTGCAATAACCCGGTCACTTCAAGTAATCAACCGGGATTGCGCGGAAACCCCCGACAGCCCAACACGAGCCACCGAGGTTCCGGCCGGCACGAAATCCACCCCCGAGCCGGTTCGTACCCTCGTGTGAGCGGAGGGGCCGCCGATACCGATCGGCGGCCCCTCCGGTGTTCAGCAGCCGCCGGGCAGTCCGCCCGTCGGGTCGCCCGGAGTCGTGCCGGGGCCGTTCGGATCGCCTGGATCGCCGGGGATCGTGCCGGGGTAGTCGGTCGCGCGGACGAAGTTCAGGTGCTCGGCGAACCCGCCGTGCCCGGCGGACCGGGGTTCTTCGGCTGAAAGTCCCGCTCAGCAAGGACCGCGGTGATCCTGACGTCAGAGAAGTCCCCGTCGATAGGCGGCCACCAGTCGGCGGGGCACCGTCAGCTTGCGGCCGTCGAGGGTGGTCACCGGGACGAGGTCCGGTGGCGTGGCCTTCCACTGCGCGCGGCGGTGGCGGGTGTTGCTGCGCGAGGTCTTGCGCTTGGGCACGGCCATCAGGTGGTCCTCTTCCCGTAGCGGCGGTTGAACTTCTCCACCCGGCCGGCGGTGTCCACCAGTCGCTGGGTGCCCGTCCAGAACGGGTGGGAGTCCGAGGTCATGTCGACGGTGATCAGCGGGTAGGTGTTGCCGTCCTCCCAGTCGACGGTCTTGTTCGACGTGGCCGTGGACCGGGTGAGGAACGCCTTCCCGGTCGACAGGTCCTGGAAGACCACCGGGTGGTAGTCGGGGTGGATGCCCTGCTTCACAACTCCTCCATCTGGTCGTGCCACTCGGCGAAGGGGTCGACGAACTCGAGTTCGTCGATCAACGCCAATTCCTCGTCGGTCACCAACGCCTCGCGCAGTGCCGTCGTGATCTCGTCCGGCGAGGCGGACTCGGTGATCACCACCAGTTCCTGCGACCGGTCGCCGTAGTCCGGGTCCCACAGGGCCGCCGCCGTCGCCCGCCGCTCGGCGTCGACCTCGGACCAGTCCTCCACGGCGGCGAGCCACGGGCCGAGACTTCCCACGTTCAGGGCGCCGCCGGCGGACTCCAGCCACAGCGCGACATCCGGTTGGCCGGCGACCCACAGCCGGCCACGGGTGCGCACGACACCGTCGAGCAGGACGTCCACGGCCTTGTGCAACCGCATCGGGTGGAACGGCCGCCGTTCCGTGAAGTGGACGACGGACACGCCGTGCGCCGGTTCCAGCGGCGGCTGCCCGTGCAGCAAAGGCCCGAACCCGTCGTCCACGCGACCCCTGCGCGCGTCGGTCGGGATCGCCGCGAGCAGGGCCGCCACGTCCAGCGTGTTCAGCTCGTGCCGCGGCGCGAGTGGCGCCAACCGGTCGAGCACCGCGTCCAGCACCTCACCGCCGCCGACACCGGTCATCACCAGCGCGTCGGCGAACTCGGCCTGCCCCACGACGACCTGCGCCACGGTGCGCTCATCGCCCTCGGCCGCCGCCATGCCGCGCTCGGCCAGCGTGACGCCGCCCGTCGCGTCGGCCAACCACGTCGTCCGGTCGACCACCGTGATCACGGCTTCGACCCGGACGTCGAGGCCGCGCAGCGCGAAGCAGACGGCTTCCGGCTCCAGCGCCGGGTCCAGGTGCACGACCACCCGACCGCCCAGCCGCTTCAGCAACGGCAGGAGGTCCAGGCGCAGGGTGCACGAGACGCAGCCGTGCGCGAGTTCCAGCACGGTCAGCCTGCCGTCGACCCAGCGGCGCACCACGCCCTCGGCGAGGCCGCTCAGGTCGTGGCGGACCAGCACCGAGCCCGGCGACGCGCGCCAGAGCTCGTCGGCGACGTCGTGGTGTGCGAGCCCGGCCACCAGTACGACCTCGGTTCCCATGTGCTGTAGCGTAACTGGAAATGATTGTCGTTACAAAACGGGAGGTCGCGTGTCCTCGCACCACTGCCGGTTGACCGGCCGCAAACCCGGCTTCGGCGAGCAGGTCCCGCACTCGCACCGGCGCGGCATCGAGTCGGTCGTCGCGGCGCTGCGCGCGAGCGGGGAGAAGGTCTGATGGGCAAGGCCAACGACGTGCGGCCGATCATCAAGCTCCGCTCCACGGCGGGCACCGGCTACACCTACGTGACCCGCAAGAACCGCCGAAACGATCCGGATCGAATGGTGCTGCGCAAGTTCGACCCGGTGGTCCGCAAGCACGTCGACTTCCGAGAGGAGCGCTGAGACGTGGCGAAGAAGTCGAAGATCGCCCGCGACCAGCAGCGCAGGCAGGTCGTCGCCCGGTACGCCGAGCGGAGGCAGGAGCTCAAGGAGATCATCCGGCTCGACCCCGAGCGGCGGGCGGAGGCCCAGCGGGCACTGCGGAAGCTGCCTCGCGACGCCAGTCCCACCAGGTTGCGCAACCGCGATGCCGTGGACGGCCGCCCCAGGGCTTTCAACCGCGCGTTCGGCCTGTCCCGCATCCGACTGCGTGAGATGGCGCACCGCGGCGAGCTGCCCGGCGTGACCAAGTCGAGTTGGTGAGCCGGGTGCCCAAAATCGAGCGTGCCCCGAAGCGCCGGGTCAACCAGTTGCGCAAAGAGGGCGTGACCACAGTGGACTGGAAAGACGTGACGCTGCTGCGGAAGTTCATCTCCGACCGCGGCAAGATCCGCTCCCGCCGCGTCACCGGCCTGACGCCGCAACAACAACGCCAGGTCGCCACCGCGATCAAGAACGCACGAGAGATGGCACTACTGCCCTACCCCAGCCAAGGACGTTGACCGGACGGGCCGCCGCCACCGGCGGCCCGCATCCGCCACCGTCCCCCCACCGAGATTGATGATCATGTCTGTTGCGCCCACTCCCCCGCGCGTACCCGTCACCGTGCTGTCCGGCTTCCTCGGCGCGGGCAAGACCACCCTGCTCAACCACGTGCCGGCCAACCGGGAAGGACGCCGGGTGGCCGTGGTGGTCAACGACATGAGCGAGGTCAACATCGACGCCGCCCTGGTGTCCGGACGCGGCGGTGAACGGCTGGTGGAGCTGACCAACGGGTGCATCTGCTGCACGTTGCGCGAAGACCTGCTGGACAGCGTCGGGGCCCTGGCTCGCGAAGGCCGGTTCGACACGATCCTGATCGAGTCGACCGGGATCTCCGAGCCGATGCCGGTGGCCGCGACCTTCGAGTGGACGTTCGAGGACGGCACCAGCCTGTCCGACCACGCCCGCCTGGACACGATGGTCACCGTCGTCGACGCCTCCGGGTTCCTCACCGAGCTGGAACGGGGCGACCGGCTCGACGAACGCGCCCTGGCCGCGGCCGAGGGGGACGAACGGGGCATCTCGGACCTGTTGGTGGACCAGGTGGAGTTCGCCGACGTGCTGGTGCTCAACAAGACCGACCTGGCCACACCGGAGCAGTTGGCGGTGGTGGAGGGGCTGTTGGGCAAGCTCAACCCGAGCGCCCGGCTGATCCGGTCGCACCGCGGCGTGGTGGACCTGGCCGAGGTGCTCGACACCGGCCGCTACGACCCCGTCACCGCCGCCACGTCACCGGGATGGGCCGAGGAGCTGGCGGGGTCGCACGTGCCGGAGACCGAGGAGTACGGCATCCGCTCGGTCACCTACCGCGCCGACCGCCCGTTCCACCCCGCCCGGCTGGCCGCCGCGTTGGAGGACTGGCAGGGCGTCGTGCGCAGCAAGGGTTTCTGCCACATCGCCAGCCGCCCGCACACCCTCGCCGTGTGGTCCCAGGCCGGGCCGAACCTGACCATCGAGCCGGGCGAACTGCTCGACGGCCACACCGCCCGCCAGGAGCTGGTGTTCATCGGCGTCGACCTCGACCGCGACGAACCGCGCCGCAGGCTCGACCCCGCCCTGCTCACCGACGCCGAACTGGCGGCGGGTCCGGCCGCGTGGCGACGGTTCGACGACCCCCTGCCCTCGTGGGACGACCTCGAACCCCACCTGCACGAGCACCCGTTCCCCGCGCCACGCTGGTCGGTGGAGCACTGATGCGGCGGGGCGACCATTCGACCAACCGGCCCTGCCGATAATGATTATCATCTGCAATCGTGCTTACGGTGTGGACGTCATCGGTGTCACGTTCGAGGACGGCCGCGACGGCACGGTCACCCACCCCGTCGACCGCCCGCCGTCCGCGGTCGTTCTCGACGCCGTGCCGACAACCAAGACCACCGTGCCGTCCAACTCCAGGGACGGATTTGGGACCGCCCCAGGCAGGGGCAGCCGAGCCGTGGCACCGCGTTCACCCCCCCCCGCCGTGGCCACGCGCGCACCCCCCGCCCCCAACCCCCCAGGAAAGCC
>NZ_ML775959.1:0-388671 GCF_009769385.1 Saccharothrix deserti | reverse complement strand
GGGCAGCCGAGCCGTGGCACCGCGTTCACCCCCCGTCGCGGTGCCACGGCTCCACCCCGCTGCCACAACGCCACGATCACCGCAGTCGTCCGCCCCGCAACGGGCGGCCGACGTGAAGCCGGGCCGACGGCTGAGCGGCAAGACCCGTTCCGTGCTGCAAGCACTCGCCCAGCAGGACAGGTTCGTCACCGCAGGCGACCTGCACCTGCTGATGCGGCAGACGGGACACGCGATCGGCCTGATCACCGTCTACCGCGCCCTGCACGTACTGGAGCAGCACAAACTGGTCGACACGGTGATCGACGGGAAGGGGCGGCACCTGCACCGGCACTGCTCCCCGTCGCCGCACCAACACCTCATCTGCTCACGCTGTCACACGACGGTCGAACTCCCCGAGCCGTCGCCGCTCGTCGAATGGACTTCACCGGTGATTGAAGACCTCGGCTTCACCGACATCGTCATCAGGATCCGCGTCAACGGCTTGTGCCCCGGCTGCGCCGCCTGATCGACCCCAGTCGCTCTTCGTCGACCGAGCCGCCGCGGCGTCTGCGGGCTCGGGCTCCGGCAGCCGCCGACGTGCCCGATCCGCACCGGACCGCCGCGTGGTCGGCGGACGACGACGTGGCGACCGCCCTGGAACCACCTACCCCGAGGACAGCCTGACCGATGATGACCGACACCTCGGGCGCGAGCGGCTACGCCGTCAACGCCCAGTACTACGACCTGATCTTCCCCTCGGCACACCGCGACGCGATGCGCGCGGCACTCGGCGCGTTGCTGGGTGACGCTGCGCGCGTGGTGGAGATCGGCTCGGGCACCGGTTTGTTCACCGAGACCCTGCTGGCCGGTCTCCCCGCAGGCGGGGAGGTGTTCGCCGTCGAACCCGCGCCGGTCATGCGCGCCGCCCTCACCACCCGACTGGCGGCGCTGGGCGATCCCCCGGTCACGGTGCTGCCGGACGACGCGCTGACCGCCGAGGTCGACGGACCGGTGGACGCCGTGGTGATGCTGCACGTGCTCACCCACTTCTCCGCCGCCGACCGACAGGCCGTGTGGCGGCGCTGGGTGCCCCGACTGCGCACCGGCGGCCTGGTCGTCGTCGACGTCCAAGCGCCGCAGGAGCCGGTCGCGGTGCCGGCCACGGTGATGCCGGGGCGTGCGCTCGGGCGTCGTCGCTACGACACCGTCGCCGAGGCGGCGGTCGACGGTGACCGTCTGGTGTGGACGGTCACCTACCGCGTGCACGAAGGCGACCGGCTGGTCTCCGAGGAGTCGGTGTCCTTCCCCTCCTTCGTCGCCTCGGACGAGGTGTTGCACGCCGAGCTGCGCGAAGCGGGCTGCGAACCGGTGACGGACGCGCCGGCCGGCGTACTGGCCTGGCGCAGGCGTTAGAGGTCGAGCACGGCCCAGCGGCCACACCGGCCGTCGATGGACCCGGCGGTGCCGCGCCGGTTCAGTGCTCGTCGTAGTGCTCGGCGTGGACCGCGTGCCGGTGGCCGTCGTGGATGTAGTCGACGTGGTCGCCATGCGGAACCGCCACGTGACCACAGCCTTCACCGTGGGCGTGCACGTGCTCCGCGTGGGCGTCGTGCCCCGTCGGCTCGCATTCGTCGTAGTGGCCGTTGTGGTCGCGGTGCAGGTGACCGTCGTGGGCGTAGTCCACGTGGTCGACATGAGGCAGGGCGACGTGGCCGCAGCCCTCCCCGTGCACGTGGTCGTGTTCGGCGTGTTCGACGTGCGCTGCCGTCATAAAGGTTTCACCTCTCCGATGTTGGTCGGGAGCCGTTCCCGGCTGCCCCGAACGGCCGCGAACGGCGCGACCGAACGTCGGCAACATATTAGGACATGCGCATGAAACCTGCCAGCGAAGGACGGCGAGGCGACGCGTCGGTCGACCTCTACGACCGGTCGAGCACCTTCGCCGTGGACGTCGAGTCCTGGCTCGAACGTGACCCCGCCCAGCCGGCCGGCTGACGTCCCGTGCGGGGGTCATCGACGGCGGGGCCGGTCTCGGCGTCGGTGTCCAACGTGGCGCCGAGGAACAGTTGCCGGCTGAACACCTGGTGAGGCCGCTCGGCGGAAGAACCGATGGGTGCGCTCACGTCTGCGCACCCGCCACGAGCACGGCGGCGCCGTCGACGCGGTCGGCGGCGAGGTCGGTCAGCGCCCGGTCGGCCGCGTCGAGCGGGTAGGGCGTGGTGGTGACCTCCAGCCGGTGCGCGCCCGCGAAGCGCAGGAACTCCGCGGCGTCCTGCCGGGTGTTGGCCGTGACGCTGCGCAGCTGCCGCTCCTGGAACAGGTGCGTCCGGTAGACCAGCGGCGGGATGTCGGTGAGGTGGATGCCCGCGATCGACAGGGTGCCCCCGCGGTCCAGCGCTTCGAGCGCGGGCGGCACGAGCGCGCCGACCGGGGCGAACAGGATCGCCGAGTCCAGCGGCTCCGGTGGCGGGTCCGCGGCGTCGCCCGCCGACGCCGCGCCGAGTGCCATCGCGAGCTCACGGGCCCGCGCACTGCGGGTCATGACGTGCACGACGGCCCCGCGGGCCAGCGCGACCTGTGCCGCGAGGTGCGCGCTCGCCCCGAAGCCGTAGATGCCCAGCCGTCCGCCTTCGGGCAGTTCCGCCCGCCGCAACGCCCGGTACCCGATGATCCCGGCGCACAGCAGCGGGGCCGACTCGGCGTCGGAGTACCCGGCGGGCAGGCGGTGGGCGTAGTCGGCGGGGACCACGGTGAAGTCGGCGTAACCGCCGTCGGCGTCCCACCCGGTGTAGACCGAGTCGGGGCACAGGTTCTCGTCGCCACGCAGGCAGTACCGGCACTGCCGGCACGTACCGCGCAGCCAGGCGACACCCACCCGGTCGCCGATCGCGAACCGGTCGTCATCGGACCCGACGACCTCGCCGACGACCTCGTGGCCGGGCACGACCCCCGGACGGTGCACGGGCAGATCGCCTTCGGCGACGTGCAGATCGGTGCGGCAGACCCCGCAGACCAGCACCCTGAGCAGCAACTCCCCCGGCCCCGGCTCGGGAACCGGACTCCGCCGCATCACCAACGGCCCGCCCGCCATCGGGCCGGGCCGATCCACGTGCCACGCCCGCATCGTGCTCACGGGTCGATCGTCGCACCGATCCGGCCCACCGGCCGCTGAAGTGGCCGGGAGTCGACCCGCCCACCGCAGCACCGCAGATCGATGCGTGCGCCTACAGCCAGTGCCCGCAATGGTTCCAGACGCCGTGCGGATCGGGTTCGCCTCGCCCCTCCGTGTCGGTGCCGGCCCCTGGCACAGCAGTTCCTCCACTTTGTTCCGGGCCGAACAGCGCAGTCGGCGGTCGCGACTTGATCAGCGCCGGGTCGGGGCGGGCAGCAGGTTGACCCGCAGTGCGCGCAGGATCGTGCCCGGCTTGGCCAATTGCTGCGGGTGGGCGAGCATGGTGGTGATCCGGGCCAGCCGTTCGTTCGTGACGGCATCGGTCATCGACGCCTTGAACACCTGGCCGCTCAACCACCTGATCAGCTTGTAGCCACGCGGATAAGGGCCGTCCACGTGCGGTAGCTCCAGGTCCGCGAACGTCGAGACCTGCCACGCCGCGTCCACGACGACCGCCACCCGGTCGAAGTAGGCCTTCGCCGGTTCGTCCAGACGGGGCTCCGAGCGCAGGTACGTCGACAGGCACGACGCGTGCAGCGCCGCGGAGGTCATGCCCTGGCCGTACACCGGGTTGAACGACGCGATCGCGTCACCCGCCGCGACCAGCCCGGCCGGCAGCCGCTCCAACTCGTGGAAGTCCCGCCGCCTGCTGTCGGCCTGGTGGTAGGTGACGACGTCGCCGAGCATCCGCCCGCGTTCGGCGACGTCGCCGAACACGGCCGGGAAGTGGTTGCGGCACCGGGCGGTGTAGTCGGCCACGTCCCGGCCGGGACGGTCGTCGCCGTAGCCCGCGATGAGCATGATCCAGCGGTCGCCCTCGACCCGGAGCACGCCGCCGATCCGCGCGGGCCTCCCGTCGTCGGGACTGTACTGCGCGATCACGCTCCACAGGTCGCTGATCGCCTCGTCGTAGGCGAACATCGCGGTGGCGTAGTTGAGCTTGATCGGCATCCGGCGCATCGGCGGGCGTGGCCACCCGGCGCCCTCCAGCCAATCGCCCAGCCTGCTGGACCGGCCCATCGCGTCCACGACGAAGTCCGCGGTCGCGGTGACGGCCTCGGTCCCGCCTTCCGGCACGTACCTCGCCCCCACCACCCGTTCGCCGTCGAACACCAGACCGTCGGCCCGGCCGACGACGAGCCGGATGTTGTCCACCGCGAGGGTCCGGTGGCGCACCTTCGCCTCCAGGTACGGCCGGGTGCTGACCAACACCGGCCAGTCCTGCTCGAGCGGCGGCGCGAGCCGGACCTTCCCGTTCATGAAGAACCGGTCTCGCGACCCGTCCTCGGGCGCCACGGCGCCGCCCGCGATCGCCTCGTCGGCGAAACCGGGGAACCACCGCTCCAACTGCACCGCACCGGCCGGCAGCAGCGCGTGCACCTGACTGCCTTGCGGCACACCGACCCGCGGCCCGTCGTCCACGTCGGACCCGTCGCGCTCGATCACGAGCACCTCGTCGGCGTGGTCGCTGAGCACCCGCGCCGCCAACAGCCCCGCCATGCTCCCGCCGAGCACCACCGCCCGCCGCATGACCACCCGCGTCCCCGAAGGCGGTCCGGGCGTAGCGATCTCGTGGAAAAGCTGCGCCGACGACAACCGCACGTGGGGCCTCCTCGTGAACGCCCGGGAGGACGCAACGTCGTTCCGCCCTGAACCGAGCACACCAGATGGTCGTGCGGGGTGATCAGGGTGTCAAGGAGCGTCCAGGCAGCCGGTGTCCGCCTCCGATCTGCTTTGGCCGGCATTGACACGGCGGCCGGAAACCCCTCGTTCGCGACCAGTCCCGCTCGGACGTACTGCCGGGCCAGGGTCGCGCCGCCGATCACGCAGACCTTCCGGTCGCCGGCGGCCGTCTTGGCCTGGTCGAGAGCGGACTCGATTCCGTCGGTGACGAAGGTGAACGTCGTCGGTCCCTTCACGACCGTGTCCCGTCCGCGATCGGTCACCACGAAGCAAGGGCGCCGGAACGCGCCGTCCTCGCCCCACAGGTCCACTCCCACGTCGTACGTCCGCCGTCCGACCAGGTACGACCCGATCGACTCGGACGTCGCGGCGGCCTGCCGGTCCTGTTCGGTCGGCGCGGAGGCACCGTCGCCGAACATCCAGCCGTGCAGCCGGTGGCCCGCCTCGCCGAGCGGGAGAGCCTGCGACACGTCCCTCCCCGCGGCGAAGCCGTCCAGCGATACCGAGATGTCCAGGACGACGTCTCCCATGACCTTTCTCCTTGCGCGTCATCGGGCGGTGGGTCGGATGTTCTGGTTGAGGTGGAACACGTTGTCCGGGTCGTGGACGTCCTTGAGCGCGGTCAGTCGGGCGAGCTTGTCCGGCGGGTAGGCACGTCGGACACCCGCCGGGCCCTCGTCGGTGAGGGTGTTGACGTAGGCGCCGCAGGCGAACCGGTCGAGCGAGGCGCCGCACCGGCGTGCCGCGCCGATCCGGAGATCGTCCTGCGCCGGGTCGGTCCACGAGGCGGCGGCGACGAACTCGAACGCCGTGCCCCGTTGGCTGAACGCGGCCTCGCTGTCGGGCACGTCGGCGATGGCGCCGCCGTAGGCCTGGAGGCTGACCGAGGGGAGATGCGCACCGCGGCCGTCCGGCGTGCCGCGCAGCAGGAAGGCATCGATCGCGTCGTCGGTGAGCTCGCCGAGGTAGTGGCCCTTCCAATACCGCCGGCGTGCGTGCGCCGCGACGGCGTCGTCCATCCGCTGCAGTTCCAGGTACGACAGCTCCTCGACGCGCTCCACGACGGATTTCCGAGCGTGCGCAAGGAGGGGACCAGCCGCCTGCCCTCGTCCGGGTCGCCGACCCAGACGAAGCCGACGGTCGCTCCCGCGTCGGTGACCGACGCCATGAAGGTGGCCTGGCGAGGTGCGCCGGCGTTGAGATCGCGCCAGCCGCGCAGCGCCGTCACGGCGTCCTCGAAGCGGAAGTCCGCTATCAGGGCCCGGCTGCCGACCGGGTGCAACCGGAACTCGAACCCGGTCACGATCCCGAAGTTCCCGCCACCGCCGCGCAGGCCCCAGAACAGCTCCGGGTTCTCGGTCGCAGTGGCCCGCACCAGTTCCCCGTCGGCGGTGACCATCTCGTAGGCCGACACGTTGTCGCAGCTCAGGCCGAACTGCCGGGCGAGCCACCCCATCCCTCCGCCGAGCGTCAGGCCACCCACCCCGGTGTGCGACACGTTGCCCGCCGTCGTGGCCAGACCGTGCTCCTGCGCGGCCCGGTCGAGTGCGCCGAGCAGCGCGCCGCCCTGGACCCACGCGCGGTGCTCGACCAGCTCGCGTTCGCGGACTTCGTGTCCCGCGGTGAGTTCGACCGGCACCTGCGCCGGATGCGGCCCCACTACCGGCGCCTGCGTGACGTCCTCGTGGGCGCGTTGCGCGAGCGGCTGCCCGACCTGCGGCCGACCGGCGTGTCGGCGGGTCTGCACGTGATGACGGACCTGCCCGCCGACCTCGACGAGGCGGCCGTCGTCGAAGCCGCCGCGCGGCGGGGTCTCGGGGTGTACGGGCTCAGGCCGTACTGGACGGCCGGTGCGGGCGCCGGGGGTCTCGTGTTCGGGTACGGCGCACTGAGCGAGCAGGCCGTCACGGCGGGCGTCGACCTCCTCGCGGACACGATCGCCGAAGTCCGGACAAGATGAGTGACCGGTTGAGGGTGCTCGACCCCGACCAGCAGACACCCGTAGACGCGCATTCCATCTTACCATCGTCGTTTTTCCAGTGCTCACCCACATCCCAGGCGGGCAACCAGCGAAAATGGCGCGATCCCCACACACCCAGAAGTGGCATGCAATGTGGAATCACGCCTATTTGAAGGGCAATGGTAATGCTCCTAATGTTTTTCACGTAAAGGTTCTCCCGACTGGGTCAACCGCTGAATCCGGTCATCACCGAAACCATGATCATCGGTAACCGCGCGGGTCGCGGGGGCGACGCCGGTGTCGCGGGGGCCGGCGGGTACACCGGCTGGGCCGGCTACGGCGGTAGCGGTGGCGGACTCGGCGTGTTCTGCGTCGACGGGCGGTGCAGTCCCATCTTCCGGCGATGAACCTGCGGTGCCGGCCGAGCCGGGCGCCGGGAGTGACCGGGGAGATCTCCCGCCATCGCGAGCGATCCACCGGTCCGGACAGGGCGGCGAACCACAACCGGTCTGCCGGTTCGCAGCGGGCCGTGCCTGCCGGTTGCCGCCGAAGGACCGCGTTCTCGTGTCGCAGCACGAGAAACCCCGCATCCTTCGCCGCCTCGCCGCGGAACAGCACCGATGATGCGGACAGCGACGGCTGGGACCGCTCCCGGCCTCGCGGCGAACGCGGCGGTCGTCCACTCTCCCCCGACCACGCACCGCCCATAAGCCCAGGTGTCCCACCGTGCACGGCGTCGTCGGCGACGCGGAAGGCGCCGACGAGGCCGGTGGGATCACGTCGCGTTCACCCCGCGTTGCCGACCGGTGAACCACGTTGCCGACCAATGAAATCCGACACGTACGCAGACACCTTCCTGGCCTTACGCCCACATGTACCCGTAGCGTCTAGTGCTATCGGAGCAACGTGAGGTCCCATGTGGAGGATGTGTTGAAGTGCAGCGGCGGACCCGAAATCGTTTCGTGTTGTGCCCCTCGCGATCATGGGAGTCAAGTGGGAAACGTTCAGCCCGTGGGCACGCCGCAGCCGTGCGCTGTCGAGACGCGATCGGTGGACGGTGTCGCCGTGACACGGGTGACCGGTGACGTGGACATCGGCACCTGCGACCTCGTCCGCACGGAACTGGTCAACCAGCTCACGGAAAGACCGGACGGCCTGATCGCGGACCTGTCCGAGGTCACGCACTTCGACTCGATCGGCATCGCCATGCTGGTGGCCGTGAGCAGCCAGGCCGAGCAGGAAGAACTCACCTTCGCCATCGCCGCCGCCCGATGCCCCGTCCTGCGGCCGTTGCACGTCGCGGGCGCCGTCGGGTTCCTCACGCTGTTCCCGACACTGCCCGAGGCGCTGGCCTCCGTCCGCCCGGCCCCCGCGTAGCCGAGACGTCAACGCTCGCGCTGCTTGCGCGCGGTCGGCACGCCGTCAGCACTCACGGGCCCGCACTGCCCGTTCGCTCAGGACAGCACGAATACGATCACCCGCAGATGCTCTCAAGCGAGCGGCCCATCGCTCTGCCGGCGACGATGACTTCTCGACCGGCACAGGTCCGCTCTCGGTGCAGAACGCGCCGTACCAGCGGTGCACTTGTCGGTGTCAGTCGGCCGTGCCACCGGCGAACGGCATCGTCTGCCATTGGTCGATGGCCGGCTTCAGGTACTCCACCAACGAGGGCAGTTGCGGCACGAGCGTGAGGCAGGCGACGACCCGCAGCATCCCCACGGCGTTGACGAAGCTCAGGACGTCCTCGTTCAACGGCCTCATGCCGTTGCGCTGCGCGCCGCGGTTGTAGGCGGATTCGAGGACGGGCCCGAGAGCGGCCAGGTCCCACTCGACGGGGCCCAACGTGACCAGCTCGAAGTCGGAGTAGAGGTCCCTGTCCACCCCGGAGAAGACGTTCGCGGGCGGGGAGTCGCCGTGGATGGGCTGGAGGTCGATCCCCGGGAACGCTTTTTCGAACGCCGTGCGCGAGCGCACGAGAGGTTCCAGGACCTGCCACTCGCGGCGTGCGCGGTCCAGATCGGTCGGACCGATGAGGTCGGGGCTCTTTTCGAGCAGAGCAAGGCTTTCTGTGATGAACTGCGGTTCGGCCGCGGACAGGAACGACAGTGGACCCGGGTATGCGCGCATCGCGGCGTGCAGGTCGGCAACGATTTCGGAGTTCGCCACGTAGTCGGGCTCCTTGTCCCGGTCTTCCTCGACGAACTGCCAGAACGTCATCGAGAACCCGTCGCGCTGAACGGGTTCCCGTGGTACGAGAGGACTGGGAGGGATCACGGGGGTTCCCCGGTCAGCGAGCCACCGTGTCACGTCCAGTTCCGCCTGCTGGCGGCGCGCCTGGGAACCGAGGTCTGCGCAGTGCGGCAGGACGACGGGCGGCTGGGTTCCGGCCAGGCTGATCACACCACCACCGGCAGCGACCCCGCCCTCGCGGCGCGGTAACCCACGGGGCCGACCAACCCGTCCTCGCACCACAGGTCGGGCAGCTCCGGGTACCTCGTCCGGATCGAACAGCGCCCCCCGTCCTCCTCGACTCGGCGCATGAGCTCGTCCGGGATCGGGGTTGGCGAGGCGGCGGTTGCGGGTACGCGGTGTCGGCTCCCCACACCGCCTACATCGCCGGGTTGATCGAGCGCAAGCGCGTGGAACCGGACCAACCCGAATGCGTGGCATCGGGGCAGTGCGTCATGGCCGCCGCCGAGGTCTTCGACCAGCGCGAGGTCGTGCGCTTCGGGCGCTGGTGACACGACCGCGGAGTCACGTCGCCGCCGTGACGGCGGGTTTGGGTTTGCCGCGCGACACCGCGACGCCGACCAGGCACAGCACGCCGCCCGCCAACGCCACGAGACCAGGGACCTCGTCGAGCAGCGCCCACGACAACAGCACGACGATCGCCGGCACCAGGTACGTCGTGGCGCCGAGCTTCCCGGTGGTCATGTGGGAGAGCGCGTACGCCCACGTGTAGAACGCCAGCGCGGTCGGCAGCAACCCCAGGTACACCACCGAGATCGTGGCGCTCGCCGGTGCGTCGCGCAGGTCGCCGACGAGCTGTCCGCTGAACGGCAGGCACACGATCGCGCCGACCACGCAGCCGAACGTGGTGGCCTGCAGAGCGGACGCGTGGCGCAGAGCGGGCTTCTGCGCCACGACCCCGACCGCGTACCCGGCCGCCGCGACCAGGCAGAGCAGCGCACCCTGGGTCGTCGAGCCGCCGCCCCCGTCGGAGAGCCCGACCGCCGCGACGCCCGCGAACGCGATCGCGAGCCCGGCCAGCAGCCGTCCCGGGAAGCCCTCGCGGAGCAGCCAACCGGCCAGGAACGCCACCAGGATCGGGCCGACACCGACGATCAGCGCAGCCGTCCCGGCGTCCGCGTGCCGTTCGCCCCAGTTCA
Source organism: Saccharothrix deserti (assembly GCF_009769385.1). Classification (GTDB taxonomy): domain Bacteria; phylum Actinomycetota; class Actinomycetes; order Mycobacteriales; family Pseudonocardiaceae; genus Actinosynnema; species Actinosynnema deserti. Next base: position 378,488 of record NZ_ML775959.1, on the reverse strand, counting down.
GCGCCACCATGTACAGCGCGAACCAGAACACCCCGGATCCGATGATCCCCGGCCAGGCCGCTTTCGGCGGCACCCCGACACCGCGCACCGCGGCGATCGCACCGAGCGCGATCGCGCCGACCAGCAACCGGCCCAGCGCCAGCGACCCCGGCTCGAAGTGCTCCCCCGCGTACCGGATACCGACGAACGCCGACGCCCACAGCACCATGGTGACCACGACCGCCGCGGCGGCCTTCCCGTTGACACCGCTCTGTTCCACCGGTTCAACCCCCGCCATCGCGCGGATGTCACGTCGTCGCAGCTTCCCGGTCGGCGTGCGGGGCAGTTCGGCAACGAAGACCACGTCTTCCGGAACCTTGTACCAGGTGAGGGCCGCCCGCGCGCCGGCGAGCAGTTCGGCGCGCACCTTCTCCGGTGACGCGTCGTCCTCCAACGCCACGAAGGCGCGCAGGGTCGTGACACCGGTCTCGCGCCGCGCCGAGCACACCGCGGCCTCGCGCACTTCGGGGTGCCGCATCAGCAGGTCCTCGGTCTCCGCCGGGTGCACGTTCTGGCCGCCGACGATCTCCACGTCGTCCAACCGGCCGTGCAGCCGTACGTACCCGTCCTCGTCCGCGGTGGCCGCGTCACCGGTGGCGTACCAGGAGTCCCCGGCCCGCAACGGCGGATCGCTGCCCCGCCCGACGCCCAGCGCGATCGACGGACCCGCCACCTCCAGCGCGCCCGGCACACCCGGCGGCACCTCCGCGCCCGCCTCGTCCACGATCCGCATCCGGTACGGCGGCAGGATTCGCCCGATCGTGTGGTCACGGCTGCGACCGATCGCGTTGGCCACCAACGCATGTCCGATCTCCGTCGTGCCGAAGATGTTCAGCAGCCGCTCGCCGAGCACCCGCCTCAGCCGTGCCTCCAGCGCGTCCGGCAGCACCTCGCCGGCGACCAGCGCCAGCCGGAGCCCGGACAGCAGCGCGTGATCGGGGTGGCGCAACAGCCGGGCGTAGAAGCTCGGCTGGCCGTAGAAGACCGTCACGCCATGGACCTTGATGATCCGCAGCGCGTCGTCCTCGGTCGCGCGTGCCCGCGACAGCACCGTCGTGCCGCCCCGGTGCAGCGGGAGGAACACGGAGTTGCCCAGCCCGTACGCGAAGTACATCCGCGACACCGAGAACGTGACGTCGTCCGGCGTGATGCCGACGACCGACCCGATGGCCTGCTCGAACACGCCGGGGTCACCGTGGGTGTGGAAGCACAGCTTCGGGTCGCCCGTGGTGCCGGACGTGAACACCGCGTACGCCGGGCTGTCGGGCGTGGTCGGGGCGTAGGGCGCGACACCGTCCGCCCGCAGGTCCTCCGGCGCGATCACGTCGGCGGGCCGACCGCCCGGGTCCTCCTCGCACACGATGGCGTCCGGCACCGCGATCTCGACCGCGCGGCGCAGTTCGTCCGGGTGCATGGTCGAGTTCACCGGCACCGCGACCGCGCCGATCCTCATCGCGCCGAGGAACGCCCACACCATGTCGATGCCGTCCGGCAGGACCAGCGCGATCCGGCTGCCCGCGCCGAGCCCTCGCGCGGTGTACGCGGCGGCGGCTCGGCCCGCGCCCTCGTAGACATCGGCGAACCGGTAGGTCTCGGCGCCGACGTGGTAGGCGGGCCGATCCAGCCAGCCGTTGTCGCGCGCGAGCGCCTCCAGCCGTTCGACCAGGTTCCCGATACCGATACAGCCCTGCTTCTCACCCAGGGTGCGATCGCTCACCGACATGATTCCCCCATTATCACGTCGAAACTGATCGGCCACGACTCCCCCGGTCGTCACCGTGGTCGAGATTGACGGCCCGTGACGCGGAATGTCAAGCACTATTGATCGACAGCTCCCGCGCAACTCCCTCCAGCCACAGCAAATGCGCAGGTCAGCACCCAGAATGTCACACTATTGAGCGAACATCCCCGGTCGTCGATGCGAATGTTTTTCCGGACCGCCCCGGTTGATCGACACGGCGGAGAATTCGGTTGTACCGACGGGAAAACCGCCGGACAAGTGGCATGTCCATACCTTCATCGCCCACAAGCCAGTCGCGTCGCCGAAGGGGAAGATCAAAGCACTGCCCGAGCACCGGGCCACGGTCGCGGCGACCTGGTCGCTGTCCATCGAACGCGCCTACCGGTCCAATCGGACCGGTTGGTCGTGTCGAGGCTGAAGCTGCTGACGCCGACGTAGCGAATCGTCAGATCCTCCTCGTGCTTCCAGCAGTTGTGGCGGAAGCCAAGTTGAAGCCAGCGTTCGCCGGCGGTTTCCCCGCGCAGCAGTGCGTCGGGCTTCAGGTCTTTCACGCACCGCTGGCTGTAGAAGTCATAGTGATCGGGATCGGTGGCGAATTCCCGTGCTCCAGGTGGGAGAGCGCCGGCCGAAGTCGGCAGCAGGTCGAGATAGGCGGTGGGGTCGAGGAAGTTGCCGGTCCCTGTGGCCTCCACGATGACGTGCTTCACGTGCTGTTCGACCGGCCCGGTCATGGCACCGCCCTACGGTGAGCACTCAGCGGCCATGGTGCGGTCTGAAGGGACAGCCTCGACACGCGTCAGCCTCGATCTCCGAGGGTGAGTTGGCGGTGGTGGAAGTCGAAGTGCTGCACGGGGAAGCGGTAGACGTCGGCCAGGGTCATGTAGTCCTGGAAGAACGGGTCCCAGCGGGTCGGGTAGTGCATGCCTCGGGCCAGGTCGGTGTCGGTTTCGCGGTCGAGTCGTCGGTGCAGTGCCGCCATCACGCGGTCGCACAGAGTGGCCATCTGGCGACGGCCGAGAGTCGTGCCACCCAGCCACGACCCGGCGTAGTTCACGATGTCGAACGGCTTGGTCCCCGCGTTGAGCAAGCGGGCGAACCCCCGGCTGATCCCGACGGGGAGTCGGTCGAACAGACGCACCAGGGTGAGCAGCGCACGGATGATGAGGAACCCGAGGAGCATGTGGAACAGCAGCTGCCGGTTGTTCCACAGCGTGCCGTCGGACTTGCGGCGCAGGTCGGCGTCGCTCGCCTGGTCGAGGAGCGCGTGGAACGTGGTTCGTGCCCGCTCCATGTCGTCGTGAACCGCCTGCTTGTCCACGCCCCCAGTGTGCGCCGCCGGCACACCGTCTTGCGCGCCCTTCGGCAGGTGCCGCGGCCCGGTGCGGTCAGGGCGAACGTCACGGGCGGCCGTGAGTTCCGGACTGCGACGGTCGGCCGACGGCGCGACAGTGGTGCGGTGAGTGCGGCGGATCCCGACAAGCGCCGGCTGACGCTGCCCGCCGGTCGGCCCGATGCGCGACGCGGGGCTTCGGCCTTGGTGGTCGGCTTCGACGACCAGGCGGCGAGCCTGGCCGCGTTGCGCACGGCGGCCGACCTGGCGCGTCGTCTCGACGCGGATCTGCACGTGGTGCACGGCATCGATGAGCGCGACCACCCGGTCGACCCCGATGCCGCCGTCGAGCTCTGGGACAGCCACGCGCGCAAGGCACTCGAACACCTGCACGCCCGGGTTCGGGAAACCCTGGCCGCGCACCCCGGAAAGTGGACCTACCACGCGTGGAACGGCGACCCGGTGAAGTTGCTGGTCACCGTTGCCGACGAGCAGGACGCCCTGATGATCGTGGTGGGGACGCACCGGCACCGGTCACTGAGTCGGATGATGCGCAGCTCGGTCAGCCGCAGCCTGCCGAGGGTCGCCCACCGACCCGTGCTGCTGGTCGCCGATCCCACGGGCAGCTGACCCGTCTCAGCCGATCATCGCCGCGGTGGTGTGGGCGAGCAGGGCGGCGCCGAGCCCGGCGACGACGCTGATGACGGCGTTCATCGCGGCGTAGGAGTAGGCCTTCTGCTCGGCCAGGCGCAGGGTTTCGTAGCTGAACGTGCTGTAGGTGGTCAGCGCTCCGCAGAACCCGGTGCCGAGGGGCACGGGTCTCTTGATCGAGCTTGCCGTGCGACTCCACCGAGAGGTCCTGCCAGTCGGCCCAGGTCTTGAGCCAGGCCGCGGCCGCGAAGCACAGCGCCGCCGCACCCGTAAGGCGATCGTCGACGCGGCGATCCGCCTGAGCGCCAACGAATCCACGCCGTCCATCGACGAGATCGCGGCCGCCGCCGACGTGTCACGCCGCACGATCTACATGCACTTCGCGACGCTGGACCAAATCTCGGCCCTGACCATCGTGGTCGGCTGGGAGGCGCAGATCGCCCTGCGGGACGTCCGCGGCCTCGACGACCCGCAGGCCGAGCAGGAGACCATCACCTGGGCCGCACGAGTCCTGGTAGAGGCAATGGTCAAGGAAAGCGAAACCGGACGTCGGGCCGACACCGACGGAGATCTCTGAGGCGCGGCGGCGGGAGCCGGTCACGATCCGGGTTACCCGGCCAGCCCGGAGAAGAACGCCCGGACGTCGGTGGTGAGGAGTTCGGGTTGTTCGAGGGCGGCGAAATGGCCGCCACGGTCGAACTCGGTCCACCGCGTGATGTTGGCGGCTCGTTCGGCCAGCGGACGGATGGGCAGCACCACGTCGTGGGGGAACACCGCGACACCCAGCGGGGTCTCCGACCATGCGGGGAGGCTCCTGGATCGGGCGAATTCGTAGTAGAAGCGGGCGGAGGAGGCGGCGGTGTTGGTCAGCCAGTACAAGGTCACGTTGGTCAGCAGGGCGTCGCGATCGACCGCGTCTTCGGGTCGCTCGCGGGAGTCGGTCCATTCCTTGAACTTCTCGGTGATCCAGGCGAGCTGACCGGCCGGCGAGTCGGCGAGGCCGAACGCCAGGGTCTGCGGCCGGGTGGACTGGATGGCCAGGCAGCCGCCGAAGTCGTGCTGGAACCGTTCGTAGAGCCCGAGGCGGGCCTTGTCCTGGTCGCTCAGGTCGTCCAGTTCGCCGGGGGCGCCGGTGGGATGTCGATCCGGAACGGACGGATCCCGGTGTCGGTGCCGTGGTTGTTGTTCGTCATGCCCCGATGACATCCCCTATTGCGGAAGGATTCCTTCCGCAATCCAGGGGTAACGTCCTCGATGTGATGACCGTCTCGGCCCGGCTGCTGCAGGTGCTGTCCCTGCTCCAGGCCCGCCCCTCGTGGACCGGGCAGGAGCTCGCCGAGCGGCTCGGGGTGAGCTCGCGCACCGTGCGCAGCGACATCGACAAGCTGCGCGAACTCGGCTACCCGGTGCACGCGCTGCCCGGCGTGGCCGGGGGCTACCGGCTCGCACCCGGAGCGAAGCTGCCCCCGCTACTGCTCGACGACGACGAGGCCACCGCGGTCGCGATCGGCCTGAACACCGCGACCGGTGGCGCGGTCGCCGGGATCGAGGAAGCGGCCACCCGGGCGCTGGCCAAGCTCGACCAGGTCCTGCCCTCCCGGCTGCGCCACCGGATCGACCTCCTCCGCACCTCCACCGTCACCCCGAGGCACGGCGGCCCGACCGTCGCCCCGGAGGTACTGACCGCGATCGCCGCGGCCTGCCGGGACCACCACCGGCTCCGCTTCGACTACCGCACCCACGACGGCACCGACCGGCACCGGGAGGTCGAGCCGCACCGGCTGGTGCACCTCGGCCGCAAGTGGTACCTCGTCGGCTGGGACCCCGACCGCGCCGACTGGCGCACCTTCCGCGTCGACCGGATGCGGCCGCGGACCCCCACCGGGCCGCGCTTCACACCCCGCGAGCCCCCTGGGCAGGACCTCACCGCCTACGTCGCCAAAGGCGTCGACGCCGCACTCACCCGCTACCGCGCCCAGGTGCTCGTGCACAAACCGGCCACCGAACTGGTGCAATGGCTGACCCCGGCCACAGCCGTCGAACCCGTCGACGACCACACCTGCCTGGTCCACGTCGGCGCGGAAACCCCACACATGCTCGCCGCACACATCCTCGTCATCGACGCCGACTTCGAAGTCGACGGCCCACCCGAACTGCTCGTCGCCCTCCGCACCATCGGCAACCGCTGCCACGCAACACAACAGCAGCGATGAAAGACGACCCGAAGCCTCACGACCACATCGTTGCCGGTCACCCGGCGACTCCGGTCCGAAGCCCATCACCAGCACTGGTGGCGTGTTCGGGTCTCAGCGACTTGTGACGGCCGGTGGTGCCCAGCGGCTCAGGAACGGGTCCGCCAGGGTGGTGAGCGGGCCGCAGAGTGTCTGGCCGTGACGGGCGAACAGCTCATCACGCGAGGGGAACCGCCCGAGGTCGGTGAGCACGGTCGCGGACAGGTCGCACGGCGACGGCACCCCCGGCGAGCAGGTCAGGCCGTCCCAGTCCACCGCGGTTCGCGCGACGGCGTCGAACAGCGTCTCGCCGCCCGCGTTGCTGAACCCGGACCCGCCAGAGGCCTCCATCTCCGACAGCGTCCCGAAGATCTCACCGACCGGGACCCACTCCCGTGCCACCCGGAACTCCGGCCACGCCAGGAGAACCCGCGCCGGCACGAGGAACGGCACCTGGCGGAACCGCGGATACCAGAACCGTCCGTCGACAACGATTCCCCGCACGCGCGTCGCGATCCCATGAGCGCGCGCGAGACCTTCGAGAACCGCCATCCGCTGGCTGCACGACCCCCGTCCCCGGCTGAGGGTGCGCGAAATCGGCTGCATGTCGTCCACCGCGTACACCGGTCGCACAGCGCTCGCGACGAGTTCGTGGGCCGTCCTCAACGTGGTGACGGGATCTCCGTCCCGGAACGGTGTCACCCGCTCCGCCAGCGAACGGACCAGTGGGTGGTCCCAGTCGAGAATCGGTGTCGGACCGACACCGCCGTCCACCGCCCCAGAGTCCTCCCCGGGCATGCGTCGACGCCACCAGGGAGTGACAAGTAAACAGGTCACCCCGTCACTGTCCCCCGAACCCGGATCACCGGCAAGCACCGCCGACCGCACGGGCCGAGCTCATCCTGCGGCACCTGCACGCCGTCATCACGACCCGCACGCCGTGGGACCTGGGCGTGTGTGTCGCTGTCTGTCACCTCACTATCTTGCCCACTGGGAAACGTCGTCACACGTCCCCGCAGGGGCGCGCACGGCGCTACCCGTGTCATTCACTGCGGGCGCTCGCGGTCGAGGTCGGGAAGGTGGACAGTGGGGGTGGCGGCGCAGGCTTGAGGAATTCCCATGCCCGCTCGATCGGAACTGACGCCGCCCGGTAGCGGAACCCGACATGTGCGTGGAGCAAGTGACTGATGCAAGGCGGCCGGTGGCCGACGACACGACCGGCTATCGCCCCGACCCGGACGAATTGGCGGTCCACTTGAGTGAGGTGGCGCAGACACTGCACCAGCAGCACAGCACCCAGGGCACTCTGGACGAGATCGTGCGGTCGGCGGTGGAGACCATTCCCGGCGCCCACGACGCGGCGATCACGACGGTCCTCGCCAAGCGCGAGGTGCGGACGGTGTCCATGAGCGGTGAGTTGTCCGCCAAGGTCGACCAAGCCCAGTACGACACCGGCCAGGGCCCGTGCCTGGACGCGCTCTACGAGCACAAGACCACCAGCATGCCCGACGTGAACCACGAGACGCGATGGCCGCGGTTCACCGAACGAGCGCGGCGGCTGGGGGTCTCCAGCATGCTGTCGTTCCAACTGTTCGTACGCGATGACGACCTCGGCGCGCTCAACCTCTACTCCCCGGACACCGAGGCGTTCGACGAGGAGTCCGAACACGTCGGGCTGCTGTTCGCCAGCCACGCCGCCGTCGCCCTGGCCGCCGCCCAACAACGCGAGCACCTCACCGAGGCGATGCGGACCCGCGACCTCATCGGACAGGCCAAAGGCATCCTGATGGAACGCCACAAGCTCACCGGCGACCAGGCGTTCACCCTGCTCGTACGGGCCAGCCAGCGCGCCAACATCAAGCTCCGGGACCTCGCCGACGAACTCGTGCACACCGGTCGGCTGGCGCGCTCCCCGGCAGGATCACGCGGTCGCGCGGCCGGCCTGTGAAGCCTGCTGGAGGAGACGGACGTTCACGCGCCGTTACGTGCCGTTCAGTGACCGAATCCCCCACCACGAGGCGCTCGACGCACATTGGTGAGGCATGGCGGTCATCACGGCTGTGTCGGCAGAGTCCGTTCCGCTTGAGGTGGACCGGGCCGCGCGAGTGTCGGTTGCCCGCGTGCCCCTCCGGTATGGGACGTCCGCCGGAGCGGTTGGCCGCCGTGGTACCGAGTGCGCCGTCAGCATGCCTACCAAGGACCTCGTAGTCGTCGTCACCGGGGCGTCCAGCGGTATCGGGCGGGCTACCGCGTTGGCGTTCGCCGACCGGTGCTGCGCTTTGGTGCCGGCGGATCGTCCGGACGTGCGGTCCAGGTTCAGCGTTCCCCGGGTGGGCGGACCACGTGCCGTCCTCCGGACTCGCCGGGCAGTTCGGCGTCTCCGGCCGCGTCGTGCCGGCGACCGGAGTGGGGGTGTCCGCTGCTCTCGTCCTTTTCAGAGGTCTCGGGATCGGGGTCGGGCTCGCCGATGTCGGGGCTGCCGGGGTGGCGGTCGGCGTCGCCACCGGGCGGCATGGGCATCCGTACGTGCTCGGTCTGGGCTTCGTCGTCACCAGGCATGGTCGCCAAACCTCCGAGTTCGCAACGGCGGTGTCGTGCTCCACCGGAGGCGTACCCGTCACGCAGGGCGGTGAACCGACGAAGGCGGGGCACCGTCCTGGTCCGAATCGCCCTCCGCGATCGGCAACAGGCGACGCCAACCCCACCTGGCGATGGCAGCTCCCGCCCTGCCCGCCCGGAGCTGACACAGACCCTGCTTCGCGTCGGCGGGTCAAATCCGCAGTCTGTGCATGTGCGCGACCAAGCGCTCCGGCTCCGCCTCGGGGGCGTCGCCTACGCGCCGTCGTGACGTTGGCGCACCAGGCGGGCGAGGGGTTCGGCGGCGCGGGCCGCCAGCGGTCCGGTGATCGCGAGGATGAGGACGTACGCGGCGGCGAGGGCCCCGAGGTCGGGGTGGACGTTGGCGGCGACCGCCAAGCCGGCGATGACGATGTTGAACTCGCCGCGCGGGATCAGCGCGGCGCCGGCGCGGGCACGGCCGATCGGGCCGATGCCGGCGCGCGAGGCGGCGATCCACCCGGTGGCGAGCTTGGTGAGGATGCCGGCGGCAGCGAGCAGAGCGGCGATCGCGGCGACCGGCGGGAGGTCGGCCGGGTTGGTGCTGAACCCGAAGAAGACGAAGAACACCGCGGCGAACAGGTCCCGCAGCGGGGTGATCAGCGTGTGGGCGGTGTGCGCGACGGGTCCGGACAGGACGACCCCCACCAAGAACGCGCCGACGGCCGCCGAGACCTGGAGGGACTGGGCGGCGCCGGCGACGAGCAGGGTCGTGCCGAACACCTTGAGCAACAACACCTCCTCGCTGGGGCTGTGCAGGAACGACTCCACCCGCCGCCCGAACCGCAGCGAGACGACCAGCACCACGGTCACGGCCACCGCGGCCACACCGAGGGTCGCGGCGGCGTCGAGTGGGCCGGTGCCGACCAGCAGTGCCGCGAGAATCGGCAGGTAGGCGATCATCGCGAGGTCTTCCAGGACCAGCAGCGACAGCACGACCGGGGTTTCGCGGTGCCCGATCCAGTCCAGATCACCGAGGAGCTTGGCGGTGATGCCCGACGAGGTGACGTAGGTGACGCCGCCGAGCACGACGGCGGCGATCGGCCCCCAGCCCAGCAGGAACCCGGCGGCCACGCCCGGTGCGGCGTTGAGCACGAGGTCGACCAGGCCGACCGGGGCGGACCGGCGCAGCGTGGTGACCAGTTCGGTGGTGGTGTACTCCAGGCCGAGGGTGAACAACAGCAGGATCACCCCGATCTCCGCGCCCGCGGAGATGAAGGCGTCGCTGGTGGCCAGCGGCACCAGCCCGCCCTGCCCGAACGCCAACCCGGCCAGCAGGTACAGCGGGATCGGGGAGAACCCGAACCGCACGGACACCGCGCCGAGCAGACCCAGCCCGAGGACGATCGCGCCGAGCTCGAACAGCAGCAACGCACTGCTGTGCACGGCGATCAGCCGTCGGTGAGGATCTCGGCGACCGCCGCCGTGCCGTCGGCGGTGCCCACCACCACAACGACGTCACCGCCGCGGAACCGGAAGTCCGGGCGCGGGCTGGCGATCACCTCCCCGTTGCGGACCACCGCGACGATCGAGGCTCCGGTGCGGCTACGCGCACCGGTGTCGCCCAGCGTCCGCCCGTCGTACGGCGACCCGGTGGTGATCGCGATCTGCTCCGAGGTCAGCCCCTCCGCCTGGCGGCTCAACTCGGCCAGCCGCTCCTCCACCCGGCTGGTCGCCAGCAGCTCGGCCATCCCGTCGGCCTCGTCGCGGCTCAGCGACACCGTCTCGGTGGCGGTATCCGGATCGGCCCGGTCGTAGATCACCACGTCACGGTGGCCGGACCGGTGCGAGATCACCGCTATCCGGCGCCCCCGCTCGCTGGTGAACGTGTGCCGCAACCCGATGCCCGGCAACGTGGTCCGCTCGACATCCACCCCGGAACTCCTCCCGGACCGAAGACCCATGACCACGGCACCGTAGCCACGCCACGCCGTCTTCCGCTGGTTGTAGGTCCCGGCAGACGACCGGCTGACCAGCACTCTCGGCGACTTCACCCGATCGAGTGGACCTCGGCACTGGATGTCGGCGATGACTCAGCTCTGCTTTCAGGCAACGGGGACGTCCAGCTCGGCGAGCAGGGCGCGGACGCGTCGTTCGATCTCGTCGCGCACCGGCCTGACGTCGGCCACGCTCTTGCCCGCCGGGTCGTCCAGGGTCCAGTCCCGGTAGCGCTTGCCGGGGTAGACGGGGCACGCGTCGCCGCAGCCCATGGTGATCACGACGTCGGCGGCGCGGACGATCTCCTCCGTCCACGGCTTGGGGAACTCGCCGGAGATGTCGATGCCACGCTCGGCCATCGCCTCCACCGCGGACGGGTTGATCTCGTAGCCCGGCTCGGAGCCGCCGGACCACGCCACGGCCGCGTCGCCGGCCAGGTGCTGGAAGAAACCGAGGGCCATCTGGCTGCGGCCGGCGTTGTGCACGCACAGGAACAGCACGGTCGGCTTGCCGTCCTGGTGGTGGCCCTCGACGCGAGCCAGGGCGTTCAGGCGCTGCCGGGCGAACCGCTCGGCCAGCAGCGGCAGGTAGTTCGGGATGGTGCTGTGCGCCGCGAACTGGTCGTAGCTGGAGTACAGGAACCGCTCGATCGTCTCCGCGCCGAACACCCCGTCGAACGCCTCGCGCAGCCGGACGGCGGCGGTGCGCAGGGCCAACTGCTGGTCCACGCTCAGGTCGTGGCGGCGGTACTCGCGTGTCTCAGCCATACTCGGCCTCCGAGTCGATCAGTCAGGGTTTATTGACTCAATAGTGGTTGAGCTTTACTGCGGAAGTCAACCCGCGCAGGCAAGTTGACGGAGCCGACCCGCTCAAGCATGATTGAGTCAATGACTACTGACTGGCCTTCCGACACGGTGGCCCGTGCCCGCGTGCACGCGGCCCTCGGCGAGCCCGCCCGGCTCGCCGTGGTGGACCTGCTCGTGCTCGGCGACGCCTCACCCGGCGAGGTCGGTCGCGCGCTCGGGCTGCCCAGCAACCTGCTCGCCCACCACGTGAAGCTGCTCGAACAGGCGGGCATCGTGGAGCGGTCCCGCTCCGAGGGCGACCACCGGCGCACCTACCTGCGGTTGCGCACCGCCGCGCTCACCGAACTGGTGCCCAGCGGATTGCGTGAGGCGCCGCGCGTGGTGTTCGTGTGCAGCCACAACTCGGCCCGCTCGCAGTTGGCCGCCGCCCTGTGGGAGCAGCGGAGCAACGTGCCGACGGCGAGCGCCGGCACCCGGCCCGCCGAGCGCGTGCACCCGCTGGCCGTCGCCACCGCCCGGACGCACGGGCTGTCGCTGACCCGTGCCCGCACCCACCACCTGGACGACGTGCTGCGCCCCGACGACCTCGTCGTCGCGGTGTGCGACAACGCCCACGAAGAGCTCACCGATCACACCGACCGGCTGCACTGGTCCGTGCCCGACCCCGCCGCCGTCGGGACCCGGGACGCCTTCGACGCCGCCTACCGCGACCTCGCCGACCGCGTCGAACGTCTCGTCCCCGCCGTCCGCCCCGCCTCCGAGGGATCCTGAATGACCCGCCCGCTGTCCCACCGGCTGCTGGCCGAATACCTCGGCAGCCTGATGCTCGCCGCCCTGGTGATCGGCTCCGGCATCGCCGCCCAACGCCTCTCCCCCGGCGACGTCGGCCTGCAACTGCTGGAGAACGCCGCCGCCACCGCCGTCGGCCTCTTCGCCATCATCCTGATCTTCGGCCCCGTCAGCGGCGCCCACTTCAACCCCGCCGTGTCGATCACCGACGCCGCGTTCGGCGGCCTGTCGTGGCGTGACGTGCCCGCGTACGCACTGGTCCAGGTGCTCGGCTGCGTCACCGGCGCAGTCCTCGCCAACACCATGTTCGAAGCGGCTCCGATCAGCATCAGCACCACCGGACGCGCCACCGTCGCCCACGGCGTCTCCGAGGTCGTGGCCACCGCGGGCCTGCTGCTGGTGATCTTCTCGCTGGTCCGGTCGGGCCGCGCCGCCCTCGCCCCGGCCGCCGTCGGCGCCTACATCGGCGCCGCGTACTTCTTCACCAGCTCCACCAGCTTCGCCAACCCGGCCATCACCATCGGCCGCGTGTTCAGCGACACCTTCGCCGGCATCGCACCCTTGTCCGTGCCGGTCTTCGTGCTGGCGCAGCTCGTCGGCGTCGCGGTGGCGATCCCGCTACTGCGCGTGCTCTACCCGAACCAGACCGTTGTCGAGGCGACCGCGGTACCCGTAACCGAAGGACGATCGCGTTGAACAGCAAGAAGCCCGAAGTCCTGTTCGTCTGCGTGCACAACGCCGGCCGTTCCCAGATGGCCGCCGCCCTCCTCCAGCACTACGCGATGGGCCGCGTCACCGTCCGCTCGGCCGGCTCCGCGCCCGCCGACAAGGTCAACCCGGCCGCCGCCGAGGCCCTGGCCGAACTGGGCCTGGACATCACCGCCGAAGTCCCGTCCAAGCTGACCACCGAGGACGTCGAGGCCTCCGACGTCGTCATCACCATGGGCTGCGGCGACACCTGCCCCGTCTTCCCCGGCAAGCGCTACCTCGACTGGGAACTCGAAGACCCGGCCGGCCAGGGCGTCGACGCCGTCCGCCCCATCCGCGACGACATCGACCGCCGCGTCCGCACCCTGCTCGCCGAACTCCTCGACGCACCCGCGTAGCCGCCGCCGAGTTGCCCACACCCACCACAACCCGCAGGTCGGGGTGCGGAGCCGGATCGCGGAACTCGGCCGCGTGGACGACCGACCCGGCGAACCGGTCCAACCCCGGCGGAGTCGGGCGGTACGGCGCGCCGAATCCACCGGTTGCCGCGATCGTTGGTGACGATCACGCCCCAGTGCGCGTTCCGTGCGCGGGGCGTGGCCGACTCACCGCTCCCCTTTCACGCGGTCGAGGCCGTTGACTTCCTCCTGTGCGGCACTGTGCAGGGTGGTGAACGCGGAGCGGTGCCAGATCAGTGGTCGGTGTGGGAAGTCGCGGAAACCGAGCACGCGCAGGACGACGATCTCGTGGTCCCCCGCGTCGTGCACGCCTTCGATCGAGCAGTCCAGCCAGATCGGCGCGCCGTGCAGGAACACCGACCCCGAGTCGGACACCAGGGTGTCGATCCCCTCGAACCGGGTGTCCTTGTCGCGGGACGCGAGCCGACGGGCATTGCCCGTGTGGTCCTCCCCGAGCACGGAAACGCCGATCGCCGGTGCCTTCGCGAGCAGGGGCCAGGTCGTGGACGACCGCTGGACCGCGCAGAGCACCAGCGGCGGGTCCTGCGACACCCCGACGCTGAACGAGGAGACCACCAGGACGGTCGGGTCGCCGTCGACGACGGCGGCGAGAGCGGCGACGCCGGAGGGAAAGCCCGAGAACACCCTGCGGAGGGCCTGGACGTCGTCCACGTACGGCGTGGTCACGGGCGCTCCCTCCCGCCGACACCGCGCAGGACGACCGCTCGCCAGCGGTCCAGCCAGGCCTCCAGGACACCGTCGTCGCGGTACGTGCTGTCGATCAGGTAGAGCGACGGGGCCGGGCAGGTCGTCCCGATCTCGACCAAGAGGGGCTTGAGGTGCACCTCCGGGGCCATCGCGTGGGTCGGCGCCGCACCGAGCATCAGCGGAATCCCGACGACGCCGGCGAGCCCGGTCTGGCCGGGGAACCGTTCGAGGAACAGCTTGAGCAGACCCGTGTACGTCGCCTTGAACGTGGGCGAGGCCACGATCAGCACGTCGGCCTCGGCCACCGTGTCGATCGCCGCCCGCACTCGCGCATCGGTCCAGTCCAGCAGAGCCGCGCCGAACTCCGAGAGCTCGATGACGCTGCCCTCGCTCCCCAGCCCGCGCGCCAGCCTCTCCGCCGCGTCCCTCGTCCGCGAACCGGGCTTCGGGTTGCCGACGAGGGCCACGATCCTGGCCTCACTCATTGATCGCCTCGTATCTCTTGTTCGACTCGTTCGCCTTGCCGGACTCGTTCGACTTGCCGGACTCGTTCGACCGGAAGTACTCCCGCCCGCGCACCTCGTCCTGGTTCATCTGGACTACGAGGTCGTCGACGGTCTCGAACCGGACCTGGGGGCGGATGAACCACTCGACCGAGACTTCGGCGCGGCAGCCGTAGATGTCCTCGTCGAAGTCGAGGATGTAGGCCTCGATCGTGCGGGCGGTGGCGTCGAAGGTGACGTTCGACCCGATCGAGACCAGCGCCGGCAGCGACGCGAACGGCCGGGCCTCGTCCGGATCGGCGCTCTCGACGATCGTCAGCCGGCCCGCGTAGACCCCGTCACCCGGGATCGGCGCGGTCGGGTCGAAGTCGATGTTCGCCGTCGGGAAGCCGAGCCCCCTCCCCCGCCCGGCGCCGCGCACCACGGGGCCGGTCGCGTACCCGAGGACGCTTCCAGGGTTCGATTCCGCGAGGTGACTGCCGTTCCCGCCGCGCTCCGGCGTGCCTGCCGCCGACCCCAACACGCCGGCGGCGGCGACGCACACGACCGCCGATCCGGCGAGCGCCACGAGCGTCGTTCCTTCGGAGGTGGCGGCGAGCAGCGCGGCGGTCGCGGCACTGCCGAGGACACCGCCCACGTGCTTGATCGCGTTGTAGGCGCCCGCGGCGGCACCCATGAGCCCGTCCGGTACCCCGGTCAGCGCGACGACGGCGAGCGGCGCCCAGATGAAGGCGTTGGCGAAACCGAAGAGCACGAACGCGGAAGCGAGCACCCATTCGTTCACGTTCGTCAGCACGAGCACGCCGGAGGCCACCATCGAGGCCGCCAACGACACCGAACCGACGAGCGCGGTGAAACGGCTACCCCGCGAGTTCACCGAACGACCGGCGAACGGCGCCGCGATCGCCGCGGCGATGCCCATCGGGACGAGCGTCAGCGCCGCCTCACCGGGACCGAGCCCGCGATCCTCCTGGAGGTGGATCATCACGGGGATCATGGCCGCACCTGCGGTGAACGACGCCGCGGCACTGCCCAGCGCGGCCATCGCGAAACCGCGACCGCGGAACAGGGCGACCGGCAGCAACGCGGTGTCCGGCCTGCGGCGCTGGGCGTACAGCACGCTCGCCACGAGCACCGCGCCGACGCACACGAGCAGCCACGCCGGCATGAGCCCCAGCACGACGCGGCCGGGCGACGCCGCGCCCTCGTGGATCCCGGCGACGACCGCGAACGCCCCGACGCCGCTGATCAGCACGGACAAGAACGGGATCCGCGCGCCGAGCCGGGTCGAGCGCGGCACCCAGCGCCACGCCGCCACCAGGGCGATGACCCCGATCGGCACGTTGACCAGGAAGATCGCCTGCCAGCCCCAGTTCCCGACCAGGACGCCGCCCAGCAGCGGCCCGCTCACCGCGGCGATCCCGCCCACCGACGCCCAGATCCCGAGCGCCGTCGCGAGTGCCGGCAGGGCGAAGAGCCTCCGGATGATCGTCATGCTCTGCGGTGTCATGAGCGCCGCCCCGAGCCCTTGGACGACGCGCCACAGGACGAGGATCGCGGTGGTCGGGGCGAGGGCGCACAACAGCGAGGCAGCCGTGAAGAGCGCCAGCCCGAGGAGGTAGACGCCTCGTGCGCCGAACCGGTCGCCGAGCCGGCCCGCCATGAGCAGGGGGACGGCGTAGGCGAACAGGTAGGCGCTGTTGACCCAGATCGCGGCACCCTCGGAGGCGTCGAGATCCTCCATCAACGCCGGCAGCGCCACCGAGATGATCGTGCCGTCGACGAGGAGGAGGAAGAACCCCAGGCAGAGTGCGGCCAGCGCGAGCCACTCGGAGCGCTTCATGGGGTGAGGTTCTCCCGGAGCGTGCGGCCGGCGTAACGGGGAGCGAGCGCGCCACGGCGACCGAGTTCGGGTAGGAGCAGTTCGGCGATGTCGTCGAAGCCGGAAGGCATGCCGAGTGGGCTGGACAGCATGTAGCCACCGCGAGCGCCGGTGGCGGCGAAGTTCTCCTCCAGCGCGTCGGCGATACCGGCCGGGTCGCCGGTGAGCGTGTGGTCGATGCCGGTGGCGCTCTTCCACCCGTGCTCGAAGAACTCGGCCCGGTCCATGCGGTAGCCGTCCCCGTGCTCGGCGACGAGCCGGGCGACGAGCCCGGACTGGCTGGCCTGCGCGGCGTGGATCCGGTCGCGGAGGTCACCGAGCAGGAAGCTCGCGGGAAGCCCGGACAGGTCGTACCCCGTGTTGTGGGAGAGGAAAGCGCCGACCGCCTCCTCGTCCCAGAAGTCCAGCACCTCCGCACGTCGGGTGCGCGCCTCGTCCTCGGTGCGGCCGACGATCACCTGCGTCGCCCAGAGGATGCCGACGTCGGCCGGTTCGCGACCTTCGGCGACCAGCGCCTCGTCGAGCATCCGCCGGTGCCGCTGCTGGCCGCCGAGGTTCGCGCCGAAGCCGAAGACCACGTCGGCGAACCGGGCCGACGCCGCGATGCCGCGCGGTGAGTTGCCCGCCTGCACCAGGACCGGGCTGATCTGCGGGCTCGGCACGGCGGGCAGCGGCCCTTTCACGGTGAAGAACCGGCCGCGGTGGTCGATCGCCGCCACCTTCGTGGGATCGGCGAACCGACCGGAGTCCCGGTCGCGGACGATCGCGTCCGGCGCCACCGATCCCCACAACGCCTGGCAGACGTCGATGAACTCCTCCATGCGCTCGTAGCGCAGGTCGTGCTCCAGGAGTTCGTCGTAGCCGTAGTTCGCGGCGTCGGCGCTCCTGGTGGAGGTCACCACGTTGAACGCGATGCGGCCGGAGGTCACGTGGTCGAGCGAGTTCAGCAGCCGCGCCACGTAGAAGGGGTGCATGAACGTCGACGAGTAGGTCAGCCCGAAACCGATGGACGACGTGACCGTGGACATGGCCGCGATGACCGGCGCCATGTCGTGCCTCGGCCACTGGATGCCCCACTCCACGGCCGGTGCGATCGACCCGCGCCAGGTGTCGGGGATGCCGCTGCCGTCGCCGAAGAAGAGCATGTCGACGCCGGCGCGCTCGGCCGTCTGCGCGAGCTCCATGAACATCCGGACGTCCGGGAAGTCGCGCCCCACCCAGGAACCTTGACGGGCCCAGCGACCTTCGGTGTGGGTGAAGGACAAGTCGAAGGCGATGTGCATTCCGCTCACTTCGACACCTCCGTCCACATGCGAGTGATCTCCTCCACCGCGCACAGCACGGCGACGTTGAGCGCCAGCTGTTCGAGGGCGTTCTCGTGCACGCGCGTGTCGTACGCCGCCACCGCGTCGGTGGGGACGACGACCGGCCAGCCGAGCTGGAAGGCGTCCGTCGCGGTGGCGGCGACGCAGCACTCGGTCGTCAGGCCGGCCACCACGACGCAGTCGACGCCCGAAGCCCTCAAGTGCGCTTCGAGATCCGTGCCGACGAAACCGCTGTAGTGCCGCTTGGCCACGCGCGGCTCTCCTTCCGCGGGTGCGACCCGGTACCACTGCGCACCAGGAGTTCCGATGACACACGGTTCGTCAGGACCGAACGGCGCGTCGAGGTCACCGTCGCGGAACCACGCGCTGGACCGCCACGGCCTTGACGGGTCACTGGCCAGTTCGATCCACACCACGGGCACCCCCTCGGCGCGCGCGGCGTCGACGAGCATCCCTGTGCCCGTGATGGCACCCCCGACAAGCGCCGACGCCTGCGCGTCGAGGCCGTAGGGGGTCAGGAACTCGGGATCGCCGAACGAACGCTGCACGTCGACCACGAGCAGCGCGGGCCGCCGGTCGGGTGCGGACAGGAATGACAGTTGTCGCTCACGGAGGCTTTCCATCAGTCCGACGCCTCGTCGATCGCGCGCAGCGCGGGGAGCACGGTCTCACCGAAGAGCAGCATGTCCTGGTCGTACTCCGGGAAGATCAGCATCAGCCCGTCCAACTCCGCCTCGCGCACGATCGTCGCGATGTGCTCGATGACGGTCTCGGCGCTTCCGCTCACGTACGGGGTCTGGAACGCCGCCTCCCCGGTGGCACCCTCCGCCCAGGCGCGCGCCTGCGTAGCCGGGATTCCCCACGACGCCTGCATGGCCGCCAGCGCCTCGCGGTCGACGCCCTCGCCCCACCGGCGGACGTTCTCCTTGGCCTCGGCGTCCGTCTCGGCCTGGACCACGGTGAGCATCGAGTACGTCTTCACCGTGCGGCCCAGCTTCGCGGCTCTCTCGTGCACGTCCCGCGAGTGGGCCCGCATCTCCTCCAGAGTGGGTGCCCCGAGGAACGCGCCGTCGGCGTACACGGCCTGGAACTCCCGCGCGTCAGCCGAACGGCCGGCGCTGATGATGGTCGGGCGGGTTTCGGGGTGGGGCCGCGACTCGCACTCGTCCAGGGTGAAGAAGTCCCCGTTCATGGTCACCGAGTGCTCCGACCACAGGCGCGTCACCGCCTGCGTCCACTCGGTCGTCATCCGGTACCGCTCGGCGTGGCTCAGTTCCGGGTCCCAGAGCCCGAACTGGGCGAACTCCGCGGCGTACGAACCGTTGACGATGTTCATCCCGGCACGGCCGCCGGAGATCTGCTGGAGCGTGGTGTACATCTTGGCGGTGATCGCGGGGTGGTGGACGTTCGCGTGCGTGGTCGCCCAGATCTTCACCCGCTCGGTCGCCTCCGCCAGCGCCGACATCATCGTCATCGACTCCAGGCTCTCACCCCAGTGGTCGGTGCTGCCGCCGAAGCCGCGCCACTTCGCCATGGACATGATGAAGTCCAGACCGATGGCTTCGGCGTGCAGTGCCGCGCGCTTGTTGTACGCGTAGGTCGCTTCGGGGTGCGGCGCGGTCGTGGAGAGCATCCAACCGCCGCTGCCGATGGGCAGGAAGATCCCGTATTCCTTCGGTGACACTGTGCTGCCTTCCGTGTGCGGGGTGGGTGTCAGGGCGCCGGCCAGACGAGCCGGCCCGAGTCGTAGACGGCTTCGATGAACGAAGGGTCGAAGTAGGACTTCGCATCGGCGGCGGTCGCCTGCTTCACCATCGAGTACTTGCTCAGCAGCCCGGCCAGCGCGGTGACGTTGTCCGCGTCGACGGCGCCGAGCGGACTGCCCGCCGACCCGGTCTCCTTGACGAGCGCGACCTCGGTCTGCCAGATCTTCACGTTGTGCGCCTTGTCGTAGCCGCCTTCGGACTCCTCGGCGGCGTACCCGACGCATTCCTCGGCATTGGTGGAGCAGTGGGCGTAGGCGTGCAGGCCGGCCCGCAGGAAGTCCTGGACCGCGGTGGGGTTCTTCGCGGCGAACGCGGGGTTGGCCGCCATGCCGGCCAGCGAGCCGGGAACGTCGTAGTCGTAGGGCCGCCACACCTTCACCTCTCGGCCCGAGGCGGCGAGCAGGTTGGGTTCGTTGGAGACGAAGCCGGTCAGCGACTGGACCTGGCCGCGGGGCAGGATCGACGGGTCGTAGCCGACGACGACCTGCTTGAGCGAGCCGACGTCCACGCCCGCGTTGGTCAGCATGGCCTGGACCCCGATGGGGAGGCTGCCCTTGTGTCCCAGGGTCGTGCCGTCGAGCTGCTTGAGATCGGTGGTCGCGGGCATCGTCAGCAGCACCTCCAGCCCGGCGTTCGAATAGGCGGAGATACCGAGGACGTCGACGCCGTTGTCCCTCGCCTGGATGACGTCCTGCTCGCTGACCGGGCTGATGGTCACCTGGCCGCTGGCGAGGAGTTGGGTGTTCTGGCCGGTGTCGCCCGTGCCGGGCTTGATGTCCACGTCGAGGCAGAGGGCGTCGAAGTAGCCGAGCCGCTTCGCGGCGAGGAATTCCAGGATGGACGCCGATGCCTGGTAGTAGTAGCCGGTGAGGAAGGTGATCTTGCCGGCTTCCTTGTTCTTGGCGCAGCGCTCGGCGGAGATGGCGGTGCCGACCGCCGCCGCCTGGGCGCCGCTGTCGTCACCGGAGCAGCCGGCGAGCCCGGAAGCCGCGGCGACGGCGGTCGCGGCGAGTGCGATGGCGCGCAGCAAGGGTGTCTTCATGGACCTCTCCTGGATTTCGGCGAGCGGGCAGCGCAAAACCGGTATCGGTGAGTGGCGGTGGGCGCGCGGTGGCTCCAGGCCGGTTCGTGCGCCGTCCTGGGGCAGTGCGGAGCTGGGCTTCCCCGGCGTCAGCCGGCCGCGCCCCGCGTGGTCTCGTGCCAGTGCAGGACCCTGCGTTCGGCGATCGTGACGATGAGCAGCAGCACCGAGCCCATCACGGCCAGCATCGCGATCGACGCGAACACGACGGGCAGTCGGTTCATGGTCGAGGCCAGGCTGATCGCGGTGCCCAGGCCGGCCGCGGCGCCGGGCGCCGAGAGCTCGGCGACCACCGCGCCCACTATGGACAGTGGGAACACGATGCGCAGGGCGGCGAACAGGTACGGCAGCGAGCTGGGCACGCGGATGCGCCACAGCATTTCCAGCCGCGACGCTTTGAGCGTGCGGTAGACCTGCACGACCTCTGGCGGCACGGCTCGCAGGCCGACCGAGGTGTTGATCAGGATCGGGAAGAAGCAGATCAGGCCGGTGACGATCAGCTTGGGTTCCGGCCCGAACCCGAACGCGACCACGAGCACGGGTGCGATCGCGACGAGGGGCGTCACGTTGAGCACCACCGCGACCGGCATGATCGCCCGCCGTGCCCACGCGTGCTCGCTCACCAACACGGCCAGGACGAACGCGGAGGCGAAGCCGAGACCGAGCCCGAGGAGTGCCTCCCAGAGCGTGACCCAGGCGTTGCGGAGGTAGTAGTCCGGTTCGTCGGCGAGTGCCTCGCCGATCGAGGAGAGCTTCGGCAGCAGGTACGGCATCGACCGGGCGCCCCACTCCCACAGCGCGCCGAGCACCACCAGCATGACCACGAGCGGCAGCCAGACCTTCGGGCGCAGGAAGCCGATCCGCGACTTCGGGTGGCGGAGGCTGTAGCGGGACGGCTCGGCCTCCGCGACAGGGCGTTCGATCTCCGGTGAGGTCGCGACGTAATCGTCGAGTGACGTCATGTCGGTACTCATCCCCTCACGCGACCCGCGTGTGCCAGGCGCCACGCAGCTTGTCCCGGATCAGGTCCTCGAGCTGGTGGAACTCGGGTGTCTTGAGCAGGTCGCGCCCTCGTGGCCGGGGCAGGTCGACGTTGACGACGTCGGTGATCCGGCCCGGCTTCGCGGCCATGACGACGATCGCGTCGGAGAGCCGGACGGCTTCGCTGACCGAGTGGGTCACGAAGAGGACCGTCGTCTTCAGCTCGTCCCAGAGGTCGAGCAACTGCTCCTGCAAGCTCTCGCGGGTGAACTCGTCGAGGGCCGAGAACGGCTCGTCCATCAGGAGGACTTCGGGCTGCAGGCCGAAAGCGCGGACGATGGCCGTTCGCTGCTGCATGCCGCCGGAGAGTTCGCTCGGCAGCTTGTGCGCGGCTTCGGCGAGGCCCGCCTTGCGGAGCAGTTCCGCCATGTCCGGCGGTTCTGGTGGGGCGACGCGATCCGCGGCCTCGCCGATGGCGGCGCGCCGACGGGCCGCGGCCCGGTTGACCTTCTGCGGGAGCGTGACGTTCTTCAGCACCGACAGCCACGGCAGGAGCGCGGGCGTCTGGGGCACGAGCCCCACCATCTTCGCCGCACAAGCCTCTTCCGGGCTGACCCCGTGAATGCCGACCTCGCCGCGGTCGGCCGGTTCCAGCCCGGCGACCAGGCGGAGCAACGTGGACTTGCCGCACCCGCTGGGGCCGATGACGCTGACGAACCGGCCGGGCTGGATGGACAGGTCGACATCGTCGAGCGCCACCATGGCCGAAGCCCCGAAACCGTAGACGCGGCGGGCGCCGCGCACCTCGATCGCGGCCGTCCTCATGCGACGACCGGGCGTTCGGGACGGCTGTCTGATTGTCGGCTCCGCCGACGGTGAACAGGCCTACCAGGAACCATGACAGCTCTCCCAACCGATGACAGCGTTGCCGAGTCTGGAGAGCGTGCGGCGCGAGGACGTGTCTGCACCGCGGAATCCCAAGTGTGGACTACCGTAAGCAGCCTGTGTTGCGGAGCTTCACCGCTTCTGTTTCAACCCTGTTACGCCGCCCCGGTCGTGACCGAGCAACGGCACGATCTCGCCGTCGCCCCGGAACAGCAGCGCTTCCACGCCCAGGTCCCGCGCGGCCGTGGCCACCCAGCCCGAGAACGCCTGGGCCACGGTCTCGCTCACGCACAGGATCGCTTGCCCACCGGGCAGGATCGACCGGCTCAGCCACACGAGCTTGAACATGTCCGCCATGACCTTGTTGCGGTGGTGCGACTTGTACGCGCCCTGGTTGGCCACCAACTGCGCGAGGAAGCGGTTGTCCTCGTCGACTCCCTCGACCTCCACCCGGGTCCCGTCGGGCAACAGGAGCGTCCGCGGGCGAAGCCGGACGGCGAACCTCTCGCTGAGGCGCTCCAACATCCGCCGTTCCGTCGAATCGGGACCGAACCGGTGCCACACCGGATCATCGTCTCCCGTCAGCCTCATGGCCGGGAGTGTAACCACGCCGCGCGCCCCTCGTACACGACGTGGTTCACGTTACGGCAGAACGAAGATCGGTCGTCCGCGCCCAGCGCGGGCCCGTCGGCTCATCCGGACGGTTTGGCGGAGTCCGGCAGGGCGTACCGCAGAGCGCCCGACGGGCAGCGATCGACCACCTCGACCACCGTTTCAGGCTCGGCGGCGTCCGGCCGCACCCACGGCCTGGCCGCCGGGTCGAACACCTCGGGCAGGCCGCGGATGCACTCGGTGGCGTGCCGGCACCGTGCCGCCTCGAACGAGACGGACACGCGTGCACCGTGGTAGGCCTTCGCTCCCGGTGGCGGGAACGCGTCTTCGGCCTGGTTGTCCATTGGTCGTCCTCTCCGAAGGCTGGTGTCGGTCCTCGGGGTTCAGTCCGTGACCTTGCTGGCCGCGCGGTACTCCAGGTCCGCGTACTCGGGGTGCCGGGCGAGCCACCCGGCGATGAACGGGCAGACCGCGAGCACCCGCAGCCCGTCGGCGCGGGTGGACTCGACGGCTTCGCGCGCCAGCAGGGAACCGACGCCGCGCCCGTTGTAGGCCCGATCGACCTCGGTGTGGACGAACGCGACGAGTTCCGCCGTGCGGACGTAGGCGGCGAACCCGGCGAGCGTTTCGCCGTCGTGCGCCTCGAACCGGTTCTTGGCGCGGTTGTCGGTCACGGTGATCATGTGGTGGTCTCCCCGGGGATGTCGGTGTGCGGTAGCCGTTCGGCGGGGATGACTCCCAGCCGCCCGGCCTGGTAGTCCTCGAACGCCTGGACCAGTTCCTCGCGGCTGTTCATCACGAACGGGCCGTGGTGGGCGACCGGCTCGCGGATCGGCTGTCCGCCCATGACGTACAGCTCCAGCGTCGGCGTGTGCGAGTCCTGCCGGCGGTCGGCGGTGAAGCGCAGCGCGTCGCCCTCTCCGTGGACGGCGAGTTGTCCCAACCGCACCGGTCGGCCGTCGGGGCCGATCGTGCCGCTGCCGGCGAGCACGTAGACCAGCGCGTTGTAGCCGGGGTTCCAGGGCAGGTCGACCCGGGCGCCGGGTTCGACGGTGATGTGGGCGAGCGCGATCGGCGTGTGCGTCGACCCCGGCCCCCGGTGCCCGGCGACCTCGCCGGCGATGACGCGGATCAACGCGCCGCCGTCCGGCGTGGTCAGCAGCGCCGACTGCGTGCCGCGGATGTCCTGGTAGCGCGGCGGGCTCATCTTCATCGCCCGCGGCAGGTTGACCCACAGCTGCGTGCCGTGGAACCGGCCACCGCTCATGACCAGGCTCTCCGGCGGCGCCTCGATGTGCAGGATCCCGGCTCCGGCGGTCATCCACTGGGTGTCGCCGTCGGTGATGCGGCCACCGCCGCCGTTCGAGTCCTGGTGGTCGATGGTGCCGTCGATGACGTAGGTGACGGTTTCGAAGCCGCGGTGCGGGTGCCACGGCGTGCCCATCGGCTCGCCCGGCCCGTAGTCGATCTCGCCCAGTTGGTCGAGGTGGATGAACGGGTCGAGTTCGGACAGCGGCACCCCGGCGAAGGCCCGGCGGACCGGGAAGCCCTCGCCCTCGTAGCCGGTCGGTGCGGTGATCATGCGGCGCACCGGCCGGTAGGTCGTCGCCACCGGGTCGAGCCGGGGCAGTCTGGGCAGGACGAGCACATCGTCGACGGTGATCGCGGGCATGGCGTTCCTTCGCGGGGTGCGGGTGCGGGTGCGGGGTGGCGGTTCGAGGTCGCGGCCGTGCGGTCAGGCGCCGGCGAGCGCGCCCTTGTTGTCGTCCAGCCACTGCTGGAACGTCTGCAACCCGGGGTTGAGACCACGCGCGAGGTCGACGTCACGCGCGGCGTTGAACTCCGGCACCTCGGCGTAGAACTGGAACATGTTCCCCATCTCCACCGCACCGGGCCACGGCTGGGCGCGCAGGGCGTCGAACGGCACGGGCACGTAGGTCACCTCTTCGCCCAGCACGTCGCTCATGGCGGCGGCCATCTCCGCGCCGGTCAGGTGCTCACCGGCCAGGCTCACGGTCTGTCCGATGAGTTCGCCACCGCGCTTGAAGATGCTGTAGGCGGTCTTGCCGATGTCCTCCGACGCGACGCCGGCGAGCTTGCTGTCGGCCATCGCCATCGCCAGGGTCAGCTTGCCGTCCTCACCACGCTGCGGCGTCAGCACGCTGAGGAGGTTTTCCAGAAGAACGTGGTCCGCAGGAACGTCGTCGGCACACCGGCGTCGACGAAGACCTGGTCGGCCTCGGCCTTGGCGTCGAAGTGCGGCACCTTGTACGTGCCCAGCAACGTCGGCATGCGGTCGTCGTCGAGCGGGATGTGCTCGCGGGTGTCCTCCAGCGTCGACCAGATCACGTGGTCGGCCCCGGCGGCCTCCGCCGCCCTGGCCGCCCGTCGCACCGACCACGGCGATGATCTTCTTCTCCACGGCTCTCCCCGTTCTCGTGACCATCAAGCTTGTATGACACATCATGTTCTACACCGATATACATGACACGTCAACAATCGGTAGGCTGGTCACACATGGACGAGACACCGGGCTGGCTCACCCCGACCGAGCAGCACGCTTGGCGCAGCTTCCTCCGGATGCAGGAGAAACTGGCCGCCCGACTGGGCCGCGAGCTGCTGGCGGACTCCAAGTTGTCCACCCCCGACTACGGCGTGCTCGTCGAACTCACCGACGCGCCCGACGGCCGGCGACGCCTCCAGGACCTGGCCGGGGCACTGGAGCGGGAGCAGAGCCGGATGTCCCACCACGTCGCCCGGATGGTCAAGCGGGGTCTGGTCGTCCGGGAGGAGTGCGCCGGCGACGGCCGTGGGGTCCTCGTGGCCATCACGCCCGCCGGCCGCGAGGCGATCGAGGCCGCCGCTCCCCAGCACGTCAGCGCCGTCCGGCGGCTGTTCATCGACCGGCTCACCCCGGAGGAACTCGACACGCTCGCCCGGATCTCGGACCGCATCGTCGCGGCACTGGAGAGAGAACCCGGTCGAGCGGACCCTCCACCGGGCGGCCCAGCGGCACCCCGGGCCGGAGGCCGGAGCAGACACGCGCCCCGACCGAAGCCCTGAACTGCGGAAACACCGCTCGCACACCTGCGCGACGGAGACGGGACCACGCCGTCGACCAGACAGGCCGGCTCTACGCGTCGATGAAGACGTGCACGCTCTGGATCACACCGTGCTGGACGGTGATCACGTCCCGGCCGGTGACCACGGGCCCCTCCGGCCGGCCCCATGGTCCAGGAATAGGTCGTCAACTCCTGAACGGTCCGGATCGCGCCGCCCAGTTCGAGCCGCATCCCCGGCAGGGCGGCCTGCAGTGCGTCGACGGCCTTCGCCGCCCCGTCATGGCCGTGGTACACCGCGTCCGCCTCGGCGACGAGCACATCACCGGAGTACGCGGAGGCGATCGAATGGCTCCGCTCCTCACCGGCAGGGGAGTTCCAGATGGCCAGGTGTCCGGCGCCGAAGTTGCGGTGGATGGCGCCCATGGGCATGGTGCAGTCGGCCGGGTAGGACAGCTTTGCCCTGGGGGTTCTGCTTCTTGAGCAGGGCGATCACCGAGTTGCCCTGGATGATGCCGAGCGTCTTGCCGGTGGCGGCGAGCTTCTGGCTGGCCTCGTAGCCGGTGCCGAGCGGGTCGTCCTGGAAGCAGCCGGTCCGCACCATCTCCACGTACTTGGCGACGGCGGTGGTCCACGGCGAGGTCGCGAAACTGGCCTGACCGGCCTGCATCTTCTTGTCGAAGTCCCGGTCCTGGCCGTACACGGTCGTGGCGACCAGCGGGAACAGCGCGATCTGCGTGACCCAGTTGTCCTGGATGCCCAGCGCGAACGCGGGTGTCCCCTTCTCCTTGGCGGCGCGGCAGAACGCGAGCAGTTCGGTCCACGTGCCCGGCGGGGTGAGGCCGGCGTTCGCCATGGCCTCCTGGTTGCAGATGGCGCCGATGCCGTTGATCCCGAAGATCCCGTTGTACGTCTTGCCCTCGTACTGGGCGACGTCGCTGACCACCTCCGGGTACTTGACGGCCCACGGCTGGTCGGACAGGTCACGCAGGTAGCCGACGAACCCGGTCGTGAGCCGGTTGTCCCGCTTCTCGACGTCGGCCGCCAGGTACCCGACCGCGGCCGGCACGAGTTCGTCCGGCACCAGGCCGAACGCCAGCGCCAGCAGGTAGGCGGTCTGGGTGCCGCCCTCGACCTTGCCGTCATCGTCCACATAGGATTCGATGAACGCGGTCCGGATCGCGGCGTGCAGCGCGCGGTGCTCGGCCGCGACGTCGTGCCGGTCGAGCACCTCGGCGGCCTGCGCCACGATCTGCGTGCTGCGGGCGAAGTACGCGGTCGACAGCACGTCACGCGGGGTGGTGACGTCGATCTGCAGCCAGTCGCCGTAGGAGCTGCCGGTGCGGTGCCGCCACCGCAGGTCGGGGTTGTGCCGGCGGATGTGCCCGCCCCAGGCGACCATCGCGTCGAAGCACTCCTCCAGCACGCGGCGGTCGCCGTAGGTGCGCCACAGGTGCCACGGGATGATCACCCCGGCGTCACCCCAGGCCGGCGCGGCCTCGCGGTGTGTCGAGACGAGCGGGGCGACGTCGCGGAACGCGCCGCTTTCGTCCTGTCCGTCGACCACGTCCCGCAGCCAGCGGGCGAGGAACGCGGCGACGTCGGCGTTGCGGCTCGCGGTGGGGGCGAAGATCTGGGCGTCGCCCAGCCAACCGAGGCGCTCGTCGCGCTGCGGGCAGTCGGTCGGCACCGCCACGAAGTTGCCGCGCTGACCCCAGGAGATGTTGGCCTGCAACTGGTCGACCATCGGGTCCGAGCACTCGAAGTGCCCGGTCCACGGCGTGTCGTTGTGCAGGACGCGGGCGACGACGTCGTCCGCGGACAACGTGCCGGGATGGCCGCTGACCTCCAGGTAGCGGAAACCGTGCACGGTGAACCTCGGCTCGAACACCTCGGCCTCCCGGCCGGCGGCGGTGTAGACGTCGGTTGCCTTGGCTCGCCGCAGGTTCTCCGTGTACAGCTCGTCGCCGTCGAGGATCTCGGCGTGCCGCAGGACGATCCGCTGCCCTGGCTCAGCACCGCGGATGGTCAGCCGCACCCGGCCGACCAGGTTCTGCCCGAAGTCGACGATGAACCGGCCGGACTCCCGTGCTGTCACGGAGATCGCCGACACCTCACGGGTGACCCGGATCGGGTGGTCCGGTTCCGCGACCAGCGGTCCGGGCTCGCGGTCGAGCACCACGACCGGCCGGCCAGGTCGGTCCGGGACGGAGGCGTCGACGTGCTCCCCCATCAGCAGGTCCGCGAACCGGGTGGCGCCCGGCCGTTCGGTCCACGCCGCGTCGGTGGCCACCACCTGCCGCGAGCCGTCGGCGAAGTCGACCACGAGTTGGGCCAGGAACTCCGGGCGGTCACCGTAGTGCCGCGCGGGCCGGCGCTCGTCGAAGCCGACGAACCCGCACCACCAGCCGTCGGAGACGATCGCGCCGAGCACGTTGCTCCCCGTGCGCAACAACGAGGTGACGTCGTAGGTCTGGTACTGGAGCCTGCGGTGGTACTCCGTCCAGCCCGGCGCCAGCTCCACGTCACCGACCCGGGTGCCGTTGAGCCGGGCTTCGTAGACGCCGCGGGCAGTGGCGTAGAGCCGAGCCCGCACCGGTTCCCGCGCCAGCTCGAACTCGCGCCGCAGGTCCAGCGGCGGCTCGCCGGGTGGTTGGTCGTGGTCGGTTGGCGGGTCGAACGGCGGCTGCGCGTGGGGATCGCGGCCGACCCACACGGCGGCCCAGTCCTCGCGGTGCAGCAGGCCGGTCTCGAACCAGCTCTCCCCCACGCCGGCCGCCGCGCCCGTCTCGTCCCAGACCTCGACCCGCCAGTGGTAGCGCGTGGCGGAGCGCAGGACCGGGCCGTCCCACGGCACCAGCACGCCGTCCCCGGACTCCCGGCGCCCGCTGTCCCACACGAGGCGGGCCGGGTCGTCGAGGTCGGCAGGGCGCTCGGCGGCGGTGATCCGGTACGCGCTCTGCGCGGCGCCCGTCCGGTCGCTCTCGAGCCGCCACGACAGCCGGGGGCGCGGCTCGCCGAGGCCGAGGGGCTCGTGCCGCCCAGGGTTACCGGCTGGCCATGCGCGCCCGGGGCCTCGAAATCGACATCGTCTCCACCGCCTACACCCAGGAAGGCGGCTACCGCGGCGCACAACAACTCCTCGCCCGCACCGACCGCCCGACGGCCGTATTCGCCGACGCGGACATCGTCGCCATGGGCGTGCTCGAAGCCCTCACCGAAGCCGGCCTGTCCGTCCCCGACGACATCTCCGTCGCCGGCTACGACAACACCACCTTCGCCGCCCTCGGACCGATCTCACTCACCAGCGTCGACCAGGCCGGCCACCAGATCGGCGCCAACGCCGCACGGCTGCTGCTGGAACGCATCGCCGACCGGCACAAACCATCGGCCCAGATCAAACTCTCACCCACCCTGGTACCCCGCCGCACCACCGCTCCCGCACCGCTGGGAAGCGCCGCCGACCACCGGTGAGGCCAGGCGTGAACGCGCGCCACACCCGACCGCGAACGCCCGCCCAACACCAGGGGTATCTGCCGACGCGGTGACACGGGCATTCGCGGGTGGCCGCCACCCACATGAACGCCACAAGAACCCGTGTCCGTCGCGGCGTTGTCGACCCGGCTGCCGCGTTATCCGCGCCTGGCTTCGGCGCGCTGCCGGACGAGCACCTCGATGCCGTCGAGGATGCGTTCCAGGCCGAAGGTGAACTCGTCGTCCGGGGCGTCCTCGTGGTCGATGGCGCCTGCCTGGAGCGCGGCGGTGACGGCGGGGAACCGGTTCGGGTCCGCGAGCTTGCCGAGCAACTGGCCGTAGAAGGACATCGCCTCCTGCTGGTCTGCGTCGGCGGCCACGAACGCCTCGGTCACGTCCGCGATCACGGACGCCTCGTTGCGCACGAAACCGGTCAGCAGCATCATCACCGACAGCTTCTCGCGTTCCGGCAGGCCGGTGTCCTGCAGGCACCTCAGCCCGTGCTCCAACCAGATCACCTGGTTGGGCGTGACCGGCGGCCCGGTGACCGGGATGCGCAGCACCCACGTGTGCTGGCGCAGTATCGCGTGCAGGTCCCACGCCCAGCGCGACAGCGCCGTCCGCCACGGCTCGCCGGGCACGACCGCCGACGGCGGCGTCCGGTAGGCCGCGTCGGACATCAGGACCAGCAACTCTTCCTTGGCCACGACGTAGCGGTAGAGGGCCATCGTCGAGGCGCCCAGCTCCGCCGCGACGCGGCTCATCGACACCGCCGCGAGCCCCTCGGACTCCGCGACGTTCACCGCGGCTTCCACGATTCGGTCGAGGCTGAGGCCGCGCTGCCGGCCCTTGCCCGGACGTTCCCGAACTCCCCACGCTGCCTCGATGACCGAGGGCAGACCGGCACCGGTTCTTTCGTCCATTGCCTCGGCTTTCCTGGGCGACTGGGACCGCGGGATTACGTACGGTACACACACTATAGTATGCGCCGTACGCGCTCGACCTCCCGACATGCGGCCACGACCCGCCCGGACCAGTCGAAGTCGCAGGTCACAGCTCTCCCGTCGACAGGTTTCCGGGGCAGGCAGGGGTACTGGTTAAGGGGGTTCCGGCCCTCTTCTAAGGGGCTGCGGGCGTTGAGCGCGCTATGCGTGCGCCGGTTGAATTGCGCCCATCGGGCAGTCTGCCCGTGCCCGACTCCAATTTTCCGGAGGGCAGCAATGACCGACCTCATCGACAGCCGGGAACCCACGGCGGCGGTGCAGTTCCCGATGACGCGGACCTGCCCGATGCACATGCCGCCGCAGTACGCCGAATTGCGCGACGAGCAGCCCGTGGCCGAGGCGACGATGCGGATGACCGGAGCGCGGGCCCTGCTGCTGACCCGGCACGCCGACGTGAAGAAGGTGCTCAACGACAAGGCGATGAGCTCCGACGCCAAGCGGCCGGGCTACCTGCACCAGATCCCCATCCCGGAAGAGATCATCCAGTTCATCAAGTTCCCGTTCGTGGCGATGGACGCGCCGGAGCACACCGCGCGGCGTCGCCTGGTCATCCCGGAGTTCACGGCCAAGCGGGTGCAGGCGTTGCGACCGCGCATGCAGGAGATCGTGGACGAGCGGATCGACGCCATCCTGGCCATGGACGGGCCGGTGGACCTGGTGCGGGAACTGGCCGCGCCGGTGCCGTCGCTGTTCTTCTGCGAGCTGCTCGGCGCCGACCCGGCCGATATCGACACCTTCCGCCGGTTCGCCGAGGTCACCACGAACCGCGACGCGGGACCCGAGGAGACCAACGCGGTCTTCGCGGAGATGGAGACCTTCTTCGGCGGGCTGATCCGGCAGAAGGCGGCCGATCCCGGCGACGACCTGCTCAGCAGGCTGGTGGCGCGCAACGAGGAGTCCGAGGAGAAGCTGGACCACGACGACCTGGTCGCCATCGCGCGCACGCTGATCATCGCCGCGTTCGACGCCACCACGAAGATGATCTCGCTCGGTGCGCTGACCCTGCTGGAGCACCCCGAGGCCGTCGACGAGATCCTCCGCGACCCGTCGTCGACCGGCAAGGCCGTCGACGAGTTGCTGCGCTACTTGAGCGTGCTGGACGGTTCGGTCCGGGTGCCCACCGAGGACGTCGAGCTGTCGGGCGTGCGGATCCCGGCGGGCCAGGGCGTCGTCGCGCTGAACGGTGCGGCGAACTGGGACCCCGAGGTGTTCCCCGAGCCGGAGAAGTTCGACATCCACCGGGACGCGAGCGAGCACCTGGCGTTCGGCTCCGGCGCGCACCAGTGCCTCGGGGCGAACCTCGCCCGGGTCCAGCTAGAGATCATCTACAGCACGCTGTTCACCCGCATCCCGACGCTCAAGCTCGCCGTGCCGGTGGACGACCTGCCGTTCACCGAGGGCGGTCACGTGCACGGCCCCTACGAGGTGCCCGTCACGTGGTGACCGCGACCAGGGTGGTCGTCGACCGTGAAACGTGCGTGGGCTCGGGGAACTGCGTGTTCGCCGAGCCCCGCGTGTTCGACCAGGACGAGGTCGACGGCCGCGTCGTCCTGCGCGCCGACACACCATCCGCTCTGACCGCCAAGGCCGTCGCGGGCTGCCCCGTCCGGGCCATTACCCTCGTGGACGCCGCCCAGGCCCTTGGACACGCCTGAGCGCTCACAAGGGGAAGGGGAGCCCGCGAGATGGACCCGATCAGCCTGGCCGTCGGAGGCGTGATCTTCGCGGCAGGCTACGTCATCGGCTTTCTGACCAAGCGGTCCCGGCCGAGCGCACCGCAGTTGACCGCGATCTGCGGCTGCGGGCACGGGCTCGACCAGCACGACCCGGA
Organism: Saccharothrix deserti; assembly: GCF_009769385.1. Taxonomy (GTDB): domain Bacteria; phylum Actinomycetota; class Actinomycetes; order Mycobacteriales; family Pseudonocardiaceae; genus Actinosynnema; species Actinosynnema deserti. Next base: position 346,070 of record NZ_ML775959.1, on the reverse strand, counting down.
GACGTGGACGTGCCACGCCGAGGTGCGCCGTGACGAGTTCGACGGCGTGGTCGTCCGGCACGTGTACGTGCCCTGCACCTGCCGGCAGTACACCGGTCCGAAGCCCATCGAGGAGCTCTTCGCGCCGAAGTACCTGCCGCCGAACGACTGACGGCTCACGTGTGCGAACCGGTGAGGGGAAGGCGGATCACCGCCTTCCCCGCACCGGTTTCCGCTCACCTGGCGTAGAGGGCCTGCCAGTAGTAGCTCCACGGGACGGCCCAGCTCTCGCCCACGCAGGTCCAGCCGTCGCCGGGTCGGTAGGCGTCGAGGAACTTGCGGGACTGCGCGGCCACGGCGCGGTCGTCGTGGATGTCGATGACATCGCGCAGCAGACCGGTGCTCAGGGCCAGCTTGACGATCTCCTCGCCCTGCGTGTGCCCGTCCAGGCTCTTGTCGAGGTACTTGCCGACGGGGTTGTTCACGTACAGCCGCTCGCACTGCCGGTCCACCAGGGAGAGGTAGTACCCGACCGTCTCGGGGGTCATCTCGGCGAACGAGTCGATGTTGACGCACAGGTCGAACCGCAGACCGGCCAGCTCCTCCTCGGTGCGTTCCACGGGGACGAAGCGCAGCCGCTCGAACAGGTGCGGCGGCAGCACCTCCGAGAGGTAGTTGCGCGCCAGCTCCAGCGTGGTGGCCAGGTCCACGATGACGTACTCGACGATGTCGTGGTTGGCCAGCAGGGCGTGGCAGGTGCGCCCGAAGCCGGCGCCGATCTCCAACACCCTCGCCCCGTCCAGGGGCGCCCGGTCGGCGATGAACTCCAGTTCGTACACCGCGCGCAGGTAGTCCATGCAGACGGACTCGCCGTGGTAGGTCACCGAGATCGGGTCGCCCACGTCGCGGTTGTGGATGCGGCGCAGCCGGTCCCAGTTCGGCTCGCTCAACGTGGCCGCGAGGTTGTAGGTCAGCGCCTTGAGGTACCGCACGCCGTTGACGCCGGTGTCCCACAGGCCCAGCTTGAAGTTCACCGCGCCGGACTTGAACCCGGACAGCTCGGCCACGGCCTCCGGCGTCATCCGGGTGTTGCTGATGTGCTCCCACTGCGGGCTCTGCCCGTTCACCACCGTCATCAGGACATCAGCTCCGGCTTGATCACGTAGCCCGTGCCGTCGGCCGCCCGGTCCGGGATGCGCTCGTGCGCGTTGCGCAGGGCCTCGTCGAGCCGCTCGGCCTTGGCCGCCTCGCGCTCGTCCCGGCCGTCGACGAACTCCGGCATCACCTCGCGGGCGAACAGCTCCAGCGACTCCATGATGTGCTCGTGGGCGTTGTTGCCGATCTGCACCGAGAAGATGATCTGGTCGACGCCCGCGGCCTGGTAGCGGCGCAGGATGTCCCTGATCTTGTCCGGGGTGCTGATGCCGCGGCGCAGCGAGGTGATCTGCTCCAGCATCTTCTGCACCACCGGGTCGGCGGCCTCGGTGTCGTCGGGCATCACCTCCTCGCGGGTGAAGCCCATCTGCTCCTTGGCCGCCTGGAAGTTGGCCCAGACGTCCGTGACACCGGGGTGGTGCTCGCCGAAGACGTAGTAGTGCATCAACGAGTACGAGAAGAAGTGCGCGCCCTCAAGGCCGCGGTCCAGAGCGGTTTCCTCGTCGGGGTGGCACATGAACGGCAGCACCAGCGCCACGTTGGGGTTGACGGCGAACCCGGCCGGGACGCACTCGTCGGAGGCGATGGTGCGGTAGTAGGTGTCCACCCACTCCTTGGCGTCCTCCGGCTGGATGAACGAGAACGCGAGCGCGCCGAGCCCTTCGCGGGCGGCTTCCTCGATCGTCTCGCGCCGGGTGCACGCCCGCCACAGCGGCGGGTGCGGCTTCTGCTTGGGCTTCGGCAGGACGTTGCGCGGCGGCACGTCGATGTACTTGCCGGTGTGGCCGCTGAAGGGGGTCTCGGTGAGCATCCGGGTCACCACCGACAGCGCTTCCCGCCACTGGTCGTACTTCTCGTCGCGGTCGACCCCGAACGCCTCGACCTCCAGCTGCGAACTGCCCTGCCCGGAGCCGAAGTCCAGCCGACCGCCCGAGATCAGGTCGAGGGTGGCGAGCCGTTCGGCCACCCGCACCGGGTGGTTGACCGACGGCAGCAGGTGCACGATGCCGTGCGCCAGGCGGATGTTCTTGGTCCGGGCTGCAGCCGCGGCGAGGAAGACCTCCGGCGCGGAGGAGTGCGAGTACTCCTCGAAGAAGTGGTGCTCGGTCGCCCAGGCGTAGTCGAAGCCCAGTCGGTCGGCCAGCTCGATCTGCTCGAGCGCCTCGTTGTAGAGCCGCTCTTCGGCGTCCTCGGACCAAGGCCGAGGGAGCTGGTGGTGGTAGATGAGACCGAATCGCATGGTTCCCTCCGCGCGTCATGGGGTCTGGCGAAAGGCTAGAGCCGCCGTGCGTGCCCGCGGTGCTGTCGCGGCGGTGTTCTAGGGTTGGCACAACGGGTTCAGGGGGATGGCTAGGGGGACTGCTCGACGAGCACGTGCGCGTTGGTGCCGCTGATGCCGAACGACGACACGCCGGCGCGTCGGGGGCGTCCGGTGTCGGGCCACGGCTGGTTTTCGGTGAGCAGCCGCACGTTCCCGGCTTCCCAGTCCACCTGGGAAGTGGGCTGGTCCACGTGCAGGGTGCGCGGCAGGACGCCGTGCCGCATGGCCTGCACCACCTTGATCACGCTCGCGACTCCGGCGGCGGCCTGGGTGTGCGCGATGTTGGATTTGACCGACCCCAGCCACAGCGGCTCCGAGCGGTCCTGGCCGTAGGTGGCGAGGAGGGCTTGGGCCTCGATCGGGTCACCTAGGCGGGTGCCGGTGCCGTGCGCTTCGACGGCGTCCACATCGGACAGACCGAGACCGGCGTTGGCCAACGCCTGCCGGATGACCCGTTGCTGCGCCGGTCCGTTGGGCACGGTGATCCCGCTGGAGGCGCCGTCGGAGTTGACGGCCGAGCCGCTCAGCAGGGCCAGGACGCGTCGGTTGTTGCGCACCGCGTCGGACAGCCGCTCCAGCACGACCAGCCCGGCTCCCTCGCCCCACCCGACGCCGTCGGCGCTGTCCGCGAACGCCTTGCACCGGCCGTCCGCCGCGAGTCCTCGCTGGTTGGTGAAGTACACGAAGGTCTCCGGGGTCGTCATCACGGTCACCCCGCCCGCCAGCGCCAACGCGCAGTCGCCGGAACGCAGTGCCTGCGCGGCCGTGTGCATCGCCACCAGCGACGACGAGCAGGCGGTGTCCATCGAGACCGCCGGTCCCTGGAGACCGAGGCTGAACGCCACCCGGCCGCTGATGAGGCTGCCGACGCCGTCCGCGCCGTCGTAGTCGTGGTACATGACGCCGGTGAACACGCCGGTCTTGCTCTCGTGCAGCGAGAGCGGGTTGATCCGGGCGTTCTCCAGCGCCTCCCAGGCGACTTCGAGCAGCACGCGCTGTTGTGGGTCCATGGCGCGAGCCTCGCGGGGCGAGATGCCGAAGAGGTCGGCGTCGAAATCGGCCGCGTCGTGCAGGAACGACCCCGCCAGGGCGGCGCTGTCGGCCGACAGCCGGTCGAGGTTCCAGCCGCGGTCGGTCGGGAACGGCGTGACCGCGTCCCGGCCCTCCACCACCAGCCGCCACAGCTCGTCCGGCGTGTCCGCCCCGCCGGGGTACCGGCAGGCCATCCCGATGATGGCGATGGGTTCGGTCAGCTTCTTGTTCTCCCGCCGCAACCGCTGGTTCTCCAGCAGCGACGCGCGCAGTGCTTCGGCAACCCGCTCGGTGTCCACTTCAGTCCCTAATCCCCTCCGGCCAGCGCGGTCCGCACGAGGTCATCCACATCCATCGCGCGGATCGCGTCACTCAGGTCGTCCTCGGGCGCCGGTGTCGTCGGTGTCGTCGGTGTCGCTAGCGAGGTCGGTGCGGGCTGCGTCGCCGGGGCCAGGCGCAGCAACGCGTCCACCAGACCGGCCTCCCTCAGCCGCTCGATCGGGATCCGGGACAACGACTCGCGGATCCGCTCGTCGTCGGCGGAGGCACCGTTCTCGGCGGGTGCGCCGGCCGAGGGCAGTGCGGGCGCGAGTTCCGCGAGCAGGTGCCGGGCGAGCGCGGCGGGGGTCGGGTGGTCGAACATCAGCGTGGCCGGCAGGCGCAGGCCGGTGGCCGTGCCGAGTCGGTTGCGCAGTTCGACCGCCGCCAGCGAGTCCAGGCCCATCTCGGTGAAGCCCTTGCCCGCCTCTACCGCACCGGACTCGTCGTGCCGGACCGCGGCCACGTGTTCGCGCACCAGGTCCAGCACCAGTCGCTCGCGACCGGACTCGTCGAGCCCCGCCAGTTTCTGCTCCAACGTGGGGCCGCCCGCCGCCACGGGTTCCGCGCGGCGGGTCCGTCGACGCTCGGGACGGGGTGGTGTGGGCGCGCGCATCACGTCACCCAGCACGGCGGGCACGGGACCGGGCGCGGCCGGGTCCAGCCGCAACGGGACCAGCACGGGGTCGTCCAACCCCATGGCCTGGTCGAACAGCGCCAGCCCGTCCTCCGGCGACAGCGCGGGCATCCCCATCCGCGCGATCCGCGCGGCCACCGCCTCGGGTGTGTGCGCGCCCATCCCGTCCGGGCCGGTCCACAGGTTCCACACCAGCGACGTTCCGGGCAGTCCCGTCGCACGGCGGTGACGGGCCAGCGCGTCCAGGAAGACGTTCGCCGCCGCGTAGTTGCCCTGGCCGGCGGGGTCGATCGTGCCCGCCGTTGACGAGTACACGACGAACGCGGCGAGGTCCATGTCCCTGGTCAGCTCGTGCAGGTGCCACGCGGCGTCCACCTTGGGGCGCAGCACCCGGTCGAGCCGATCGGTGGTCAGCCCGGCCACCAGCCCGTCGTCGAGCACCCCGGCGGCGTGGACGACCGCAGTCAGCCGCCTTCCCTCCAGCAGCCGTGCCAACTGGTCCCGATCGGTCACGTCGCACGCGGCGATCGTCACGTTGGCTTCGAGCGCGTCGAACCGGTCCGCACCCGGTGTGTCCGCACCGCGCCTGCCCACGAGGAGCAGGTTCCGCACGCCGTGGGCCTCGACCAGGTGGCGTGCCAGCACCGCGCCGAGGCCACTGACGCCGCCCGTGATCAGCACGGTGCCATCGGGGTCCCAGGGCGCGTCCCGCCGTGGTCCGGCCGGGATGGCGGCCAGCCGCGGCACCCGCACCTCGCTGCCCCGCACCGCCAGCTCCGGCTCGCCCAACGCCAGCGCGGCGGCCATGGTGCGAAGAGAGGAACGCAGACCGTCGACGTCCACCAGCACGATCCGGTCGGGGTTCTCCGCCTGCGCGGCCCGCACCAGGCCCCACACCGGCGCCTGCACCAGGTCCACGTCCTCGCCGGCGAGCCCGGCCGCTCCCGTGGTCACCACGACGAGCTTCGTCGCGGCGAACCGGTCGTCGGCGAGGAACTCCCGCACGACGCCGAGCACGTGGTGCAGCGTCGAACGCACGCCGATCGGAACGTCGCCGTCACCGCCCGCGCCGCACGGCAGGAACACGACCTCCGGTGCCTCGGTGATGTCCGCCAGGGTGGCGTATGGCTTCGCGGGTATGCGGAGGTTGCCGAGCACGGCCCAGTCCCCCGGCTCGGCGTCGGCCGCGGCCCCCAGCGGCAACTGCCGCCAGTCGTGGCGGAACACCGAGTCGGCCCCCGTCGTCCGCGCACCCGCGGCGGCGATGCGTTCCGGTGTCAGCACCCGCACGACCAGCGACTCCACCGTCGCCACGGGTGTGCCCGCCGGGTCGGCCAGGTCGAGCCGGACCGCTTCGGCTCCGGCCGCCGGGTCCGAGCTGGTCCACGTGATGCGGACGCGCAGCCGGGAAGCGCCCGCGGAGTGCAGCGCGACCCCCGACCACGAGAACGGGAGCTGGGTGCCGCCCGCCTGCTGCGGGGTCCGGTCGCCGAGGAAGTCGGTGGCGCTCATCGCGGCGTCGAGCAACGCCGGGTGCACACCGAACCCGGCGGCGTCCGGCCCGGCCGACTCCGGCAACGCGACCTCGGCGAACACCTCCTTGTCCCGCCGCCACACCGCGCGCAGGCCCCGGAACGTCGGCCCGTAGTGGTAGCCCTGGCCGGTGAGGTAGTCGTAGACCTCGGCCAGGTCGACGTCCACGGGCTCCGCGCCGGCGGGCGGCCACACGTCCAGCGGCACGGGCGGTGCGGTACCGGAGGCGAGCCAACCGGAGACGTGCCGTGTCCACGGTTCGCCGTCCACCCGCGAGTACACGGCCAGCGAGCGCCGCTCGTCCGGCTCCGGCTCCCCGACCACCACCCGCAACGCGACCCCGCCGCGTTCGGGCAGCAGGAGGACCTGCTCGATGGTCAGCTCCTCGATGACGTCGCAGCCGACCTCTTCCCCCGCGCGCAACGCCAGGTCCACGTATGCGGTTCCGGGCAGCACGACTCGGCCGAGCACGTCGTGGTCGGCCAGCCAGGGGTGCGTCGCGGTGGAGATCAGCCCGGTGAGCACCACGCCGCCCTCGGGGGTGTCCATCACCGCGCCGAGCAGCGGGTGACCTGCGTCGGTCTGGCCGAGCCGCGTGACGTCGTGGCGGGCGGGCGTGGAGCGCAGCCAGAAGTGCCTGCGCTCGAACGAGTACGTCGGCAGGTCGACCCGGCGGGCGCCGGAACCGGCGAAGTACGCGCGCCAGTCGACGTCCAGCGCGCCGAGGGCGGTGAGCAGGGTGTCCGCCTCCGGCCGGTCCCTGCGGACCGTCGGCACCACCGGCACGTCCGCGATCGCGCCGAGCGCGCTGTCCGGTCCCAGTTCGACGTAGGTGGTGACGCCCTGCTCGTCCAGGTGCCGCATGGCGTCCGCGAACCGCACGGTGGCCCGCACGTGCCGGACCCAGTGGTCGGCGTCCACGTCCGTGACGGTCCCGGTCACGGTGGACACGATCGGGATGCGCGGCGACGCGTAGGACAGGTCGGCGGCGATGCGGGCGAACTCGTCGAGCATCGGCTCCATCAGGGGCGAGTGGAAGGCGTGGCTCACCCGCAGCCGGGTCGTCCGCCTGCCCTGTGCGGCGAAAGCCGCCACGACGTCGCGCACCCGTTCCTCGGCGCCGGACACGACCACCGCGTTCGGTCCGTTGACGGCCGCGATGCCCAGGTCCGGGGTGAGCAGCGGGAGGATCTCCTGCTCGGACGCCACGATCGCGGCCATCGCCCCGCCGGCCGGCAACGCCTGCATGAGACGGCCGCGAGCCGAGACCAGCCGCACCGCGTCCGGTAGCGACAGCACGCCGGCGACGTGCGCGGCGGCGATCTCGCCGATGGAGTGCCCGACCAGGAAGTCCGGTTGGACGCCCCACGACTCCAGCAGCCGGAACAGCGCCACTTCCATCGCGAACAGCGCGGGCTGCGCGAACTCGGTGCGGTTGAGCGCGTCCGGGTCCTCGCCCCACATCACGTCGCGGATGTCGGCCGCCACGGCGTCGAACGCCTTGGCGAAGGCGGGGAAGGCGGCGTGCAGCTCACGTCCCATGCCGAGGCGCTGCGCGCCCTGTCCGGTGAACAGGAACGCGGTCGCGCCGTCCGTCCTGGTCCGGATCGGCCCGCTCAGCTCGGCGAGGTCTCGGAGCGCCTGCTCGCGGTCGGTGGCGGCGATGACGGTGCGGTGGTCGTGCAGGGCGCGCGTGGTGGCCAGGGAGAAGCCGACGTCCAGCAGGCGTTGTTCGGGGTTGACCAGGAGGTGTTCCCGCAGTCGTTCGGCTTGCCTGGGCAGGGCTTCCGCGGTCGGCGCGGACAGCACGAGCGGTACTACGGGTGCCGCGGTTTCCGCTGGAACGAGCACGGATGCGGGAACGGGCACGGGGGCTGGGGCGGGGACAGGAGCTGGCGCCTGCTCCAGGATGACGTGCGCGTTGGTGCCGCTGAGCCCGAACGAGGAGACCGCCGCGCGGCGTGGGCGGTCGTGTTCGGGCCATGGCCGTGCCTCGGTGAGCAGTTCGAGGGTGCCCTCGCTCCAGTCCACGTGCGGCGACGGCTCGTCGACGTGCAGGGTCGGGGGCATCACTCCGTGCCGCAGCGCCTCCACGACCTTGATGACACCGCTGACACCGGCCGCTGCCTGGGCGTGGCCGATGTTCGACTTGACCGAGCCCAGCCGGACCGGCTCGGTGCGGTCCTGGCCGTAGGTGGCCAGGAGCGCCTGGGCCTCGATCGGGTCACCGAGCCGGGTACCTGTGCCGTGGCCCTCCACGAGGTCCACTTCGCCGGGGCGCAGGCCGGCCGCCCGCAGCGCCTCCCGGATCACCCGCTGCTGCGACGGTCCGTTGGGCGCGGTGAGGCCGTTCGACGCGCCGTCCTGGTTGATGGCACTGCCGCGGATCACGGCGAGCACCGGGTGGCCGTTGCGCCGGGCGTCGGACAGGCGTTCCACCAGCAGCAGACCCATGCCCTCGGACCAGCCGGTGCCGTCGGCCGCGCCCGCGAACGCCTTGCACCGACCGTCGGCCGCCAGCCCGCGCTGCCTGCTGAACTCCACGAAGATCTCCGGCGTGGACATCACCGTGACGCCACCCGCGAGCGCGAGGCCGACCTCGCCGCGGCGCAGGGCTTGGCAGGCCATGTGCAGCGCGACGAGCGACGAGGAGCAGGCGGTGTCGATGGTGACCGCCGGACCCTCCAGCCCCAACGCGTAGGCGACCCGACCGGACGCGATGCTGCCCGCGCTGCCGTTGCCCAGGTAGGCGGCCACGTCGTCGGGAACGTCGTGCAGCCTGGAGCCGTAGTCGTGGTACATCACGCCCACGTACACGCCGGTCCGGCTGCCGCGCAGGCTGGTCGGGTCGATACCGGCCCGTTCGACCGCTTCCCACGCGCCTTCGAGCAGCAGCCGTTGCTGCGGGTCCATCGCCAACGCCTCGCGCGGCATGATCCCGAAGAACTCGGGGTCGAACTCGGCCGCGTCGTGCAGGAACCCGCCTTCCCGCACGTAGGTGCGGCCCGGCACGCCCGGTTCGGGGTCGTAGAGGGCGTCGGGGTCCCAGCCTCGGTCGGTCGGGAAGCCGGTGATCGCCTCACGGCCTTCGGCCACCAGCTGCCACAGCCCGGCGCTGTCGCGCACGTCGCCGGGGAAGCGGCAGCCGATGCCCACGATGGCGATGGGCTCGTCCGCGTCCACGACCAGGGCGGGTGTGCCAGGGGTGGACGTGCCAGGGGTGGTCGCCGTCGTGCCCGCCAGCCGTTCTGCGATGAAGCTCGCGACGGCGCGCGCGGTCGGGTGGTCGAACACCAGTGTGGCCGGCAGCCGCAACCCGGTCGCCTTGTCCAGCGCGTTGCGCAGTTCCACGGCGGCCAGCGAGTCGAAGCCCAGTTCCTTGAACGCCCGGTCCGGCCCGATCGCCGCCACGCCCGCGTGCCCGAGGACCGCCGCGACGTGCGTGCGCACCAGGTCGACCAGCGACCGCCGGTCCGTGGTGCCCGACGCCACGGGCGGCACGGCGGCGCGTGGCCGCAGCAGCACGGGCAGCTCCGCGGCCTTCGCATCCACCCGCAACGGCACGAGCAGCGGCTCACCGGACGCCACGACCGCGTCGAACAGCGCCAAGCCCTCGGCGGGCTCGATGGCCGGCAGGCCGAGCCTGCGCATCCGGTCCAGGTCGGCGTCGGTGAGCGGACCGCCCAGTCCGGTGTCCACGGCCCACATGCCGAACGCGATCGACGTCGCGGGCAGACCTTGCGCCTGCCGGTGCTCGGCCAGCGCGTCGAGGAAGACGTTCGCGGCGGCGTAGTCGCCCTGTCCGGCGGCCAGCACCAGCCCGCCCGCCGACGAGAACAGCACGAACGCCGCCAGGTCCCGGTCCCGCGTCAACTCGTGCAGGTGCCACGCGCCGTCGACCTTGGGCCGGAAGACGGTGTCGATCTTCTCCTCGGTGAGCGAGCCGACCAGCCCGCCCTCGGCCACGGCCGCCGCGTGCACCACGGCCCGCAGGTCCGGGATGTCCGCCAGCAGGGCGGCCAGCGCCTCCCGGTCGGCCACGTCGCAGGCCGCGACGGTGACCTCGGCACCGGCGGCGGTCAGCTCCGCCCGCAACTCCTCCGCACCACCCCGGCGGCTGGTCAGCACCAGCCGGCGCACCCCGTGCTCGGTCACCAGGTGCCGCGCGACCAGCGCGCCCAGCCCGCTGGTGCCGCCGGTGATCAGCACCGTGCCGTCCCACGGTGCCGTGCCGTCCGGCACCGCCGTGCGGACCAGGCGCGGTGCCAGGACCCGGCCGTCGCGGACCGCCACCTCCGGCAGGCCCGAGTCGACCGCGTCGGCGACCGCCGGGCTGTCCGGGTCGTCGACCTCCAACAACGTGAACCGGCCGGGGTTCTCGACCTCGGCGGCCCGCACCAGTCCCCGGACGGGGGCGTGGGCCAGGTCGTCGCCGCGCAGCACCACGACCAGCCTGCTCGTGTCGAACCGCTCGTCGTCCAGCCAGTCCCGGACGGCGGTCAGCACCGCGCCGGTCGCCGCACGGGCGCGCGTCGGCACATCGCCCTCGCCGGCCGGGACCTCGAAGACGACCGCGGCGTTCGACCTCCCACCGCCCACAGCCGTGCTCCGGGGTGCGGCCGTGGACGTGCCCGTCGACCACGCGCCGTCGCCCGACACCGGCTGCCAGTCGAGCCGGTACACGACCCGGCTGCGCTCGGCGGGCCGGGAGACCAGCGACTCGACGGTCGCGACCGGACGACCGGCGGTGTCCGCGAACCACATCGCGGACCGCTCGTCACCGTCGATCCGGCGGATGTGCACGCGCAGGGCGTCCGCGCCGGGCGCGTGCAGGGTGACACCGCTCCACGAGAACGGCAGCAGCGTGTCACCGGCCGCCGTGCCGTGCTCGTCGAGCAGGTCGGCGTGCATGGCGGCGTCCAGCAACGCGGGGTGCAGGCCGAACCCGGACGCGGAGACCGAATCGGGGAGGGCGACTTCGGCGAACACGTCGTCGCCGCGCCGCCACGCGGCCGTCAGGCCGCGGAAGGCCGGTCCGTACCCGTACCCGCGCTCCACCAGGCTGTCGTAAGCGGCGGCCACGGGCACCGGGACGGCGCCGGGCGGCGGCCACTGCACCAGGTCGAACTCCGGTGCGGCTGCGGTCACGGCCAGTCGCCCGGTCGCGTGCCGCACCCACTCCGCATCCTCCGCACGGGAGTGGACGGCGATCGTGCCATCGCCGCCGACGACCACCCGGATGGGCAAGCCGCCGTCCTCCGGCAGCACCAGGGGCGCTTCGAGCGTCAGCTCCGCCACCCCGGACGCGCCCACGTGCTCGGCCGCCCGCAAGGCGAGTTCCACGAAACCGGTGCCCGGCAACAGGACCCGGCCGAGCACCTCGTGGTCGGCCAGCCACGGCTGCGTCCGGCGGGACAGTCGCCCGGTCAGCACCACCTCGTCGGAACCCGGCACCGCGATCGCCGCGGCGAGCAACGGGTGACCGACGCGGTCGAGGCCGGCGGACGACACGTCGGCCGGGCCGGGCCGGGCGTCGAGCCAGTAGTGCTCGCGCTGGAACGGGTAGGTCGGCAGGTCCACGTGCCCGGCGCCCCGCTCGCCCAGCACCGCCGCCCAGTCGACGTCGGTCCCCCGGGCCCACAGGGCTCCGACACCGGCGAGCACCTCGCGTTCCTCGGACCGGTCACGGCGCAGCAGCGGGGTGAACGCCGCCTCCCCCGTCACGCAGTCGGGTCCCATCGCGGTGAGCACGGCGTCCGGCCCGACCTCGGCGAACGTGGTGACCCCAGCCGATTCGAGGTAGCGCACGGCGTCCGCGAACCGAACGGTCGCGCGCACGTGCCGCACCCAGTACTCCGGCGTCGCGATCTCGTCGGTGGGGTCGCCGGTCACGGTGGACACCACGGGGATCGACGGCGGCGAGTAGGTCAGGTCGGCGGCGACCGCGGCGAACCGGTCGAGCATCGGCTCCATCAACGGCGAGTGGAAGGCGTGGCTCACCTTGAGCCTGCCGCCCTTGCGACCCAGCCGCGCCAGCAGCTCGTCGACCGCCTCCTCCGTCCCGGACAGCACGAGCGACTCCGGGCCGTTGACCGCCGCGATGTCGACGTGCGGGGTCAGCAGCGGCCGTATCTCCTGCTCGGAGGCCCGGACCGCCACCATCGCGCCGGGGTCGCACATCGTCCACATGAGCCGACCGCGCTCGCGGACCAGCCGTGCCGCGTCGGACAGGGACAGCACACCGGCCACGTGCGCGGCGGCGATCTCACCGACCGAGTGGCCGGCCAGGAAGTCCGGCCGGACGCCCCACGACTCCAGCAACCGGAACAACGCCACCTCGACCGCGAACAGCAACGGCTGGGCCACGTCCGTCCGCCGCACGTCGTCGGTGTCCGGCAGGTCCAGTTCGGCCATCGCCGCGTCGTAGGCGTGCGCGAAGACCGGGAACGCGGCGTGCAGCTCGCGTCCCATGCCGAGCCGCTGCGCGCCCTGCCCGGTGAACAGGTAGGCCAGCTTGCCGGTGCCGACCTCGTCCCCCACGACCGCGCCCAGGGCTTGGGCGAACTCCGCGTGGTCGGCGCCGACCACGACCGCGCGGTGCCTGAACGCCGCACGTCCGGTGGCCAACGTCCGGGCCACCGCCGCCACGTCGCCGTCGACGGACTTGAGCCGGGCCGCCTGCGCCCGCAACGCCTGTGGCGTCTTCGCGGACAGCACCCAGGGGACGATCGCGGGGCCGCTCCCTGCTGGTTCCGGGGCGTCCGGCGCCTGTTCGAGGATGACGTGCGCGTTGGTGCCGCTGATGCCGAAGGACGAGACGCCGGCGCGGCGGGGACGGCCGAGGTCGGGCCACGCGCGGCTCTCGGTGAGCAGCTCCACCGCGCCCGCCGTCCAGTCGACCTGGGGCGTCGGCTCGTCCACGTGCAGGGTCTTGGGCAGCAGGCCGTGCCGCATCGCCATGACCGTCTTGATCACACCGGCCACGCCGGCGGCGGCCTGGGTGTGGCCGAGGTTGGACTTGACCGAACCGAGCAGCAACGGTTGCGGCCGGTCCTGGCCGTAGGTGGCGATCAGGGCTTCGGCCTCGATCGGGTCACCGAGCCGGGTGCCGGTGCCGTGCGCCTCGACCGCGTCCACATCGGACGGACGCAGGCCGGCGACGGACAACGCCTGCTCGATCACCCGCTGCTGGGAGGGGCCGTTGGGCGCGGTCAGGCCGTTCGACGCGCCGTCGGAGTTGACCGCCGAACCACGCACCACCGCCAGCACGCGGTGCCCGTTGGCCCGTGCGTCGGACAGCCGTTCGAGCAGGAGCACGCCGACGCCCTCCGCCCACCCGGTGCCGTCGGCGGAGGCGGCGAAGGACTTGCAGCGACCGTCCCCGGCGAGCCCGCCCTGCCGGTTCATGTCCACGAACGTGTCCAAAGTGGACATCACGGTCACGCCGCCGGCCAGTGCCAGCGTGCACTCGCCCTGCCGCAGCGCCCGCACCGCCCAGTGCAGCGCGACGAGGGAGGACGAGCACGCGGTGTCCACCGTCACGGCGGGTCCTTCGAGACCGAGCGTGTACGCGACCCGCCCGGAGACGACGCTGGCCAGGCTGCCGTTGCCGAGGTAGCCCGCGATGTCCTCGGGCACGTCGCCGAGCCTGGTGCCCCAGTCGTGGTACATCACGCCCGCGAAGACGCCGGTGGGCGTGCCGCGCACGGACGTCGGGTCGATCGCGGCCCGTTCGAACGCCTCCCAGGAGGCTTCCAGGAGCAGGCGTTGCTGCGGGTCCATCGCCGCCGCCTCGCGCGGGCTGATCCCGAAGAAGTCCGGGTCGAACCGGGCGGCGTCGTAGAGGAACCCGCCCTCGCGGGTCGCGCCGGGGTCGTACCCGTTGTCGACGTCCCAGCCCCGGTCGGTCGGGAACCCCGAGACCGCGTCCACGCCGTCGACCACGAGTCGCCACAGCTCCTCCGGCGACGTGACGCCGCCGGGGTAGCGGCAGCTCATGCCGATGATCGCGATCGGTTCCTCGGTCGCGGCGGTTGCCCGGACGGCGGTCTTGCGCTCGACGCCGCCGAGCCGGTCGGCCAGGTACGCGGCCAGCACGCGAGGTGTCGGTTGGTCGAAGACCAGTGAGGCGCTCAGCGGGAGTCCGGTCAGCGCCTTGAGGCGGTTGCGCAGTTCGACGGCGGCCAGCGAGTCGAAGCCGATGTCGCTGAACGCCCGGTCCGGGTCGATCTCGTCGGCGCTCGCGTGCCCGAGCACGTCCGCGACTTGCGACTTGACCAGTTCGAGCGGGTCACCCACCGCCGGCTGCCCGGTCGGCTTCTCGGCTCGGCCGGGTCGGCTGGGTCGGCTGGGTCGGCGCATCCTCACCGCGACGACGCAGGCTTCCGCGCCCGCGACAGCGGTGTCGAACGCGGCGAGGTTGTCCTCGTCCGACATCGGCTCGACACCGAGCCGGGCCAGGCGGCGTCGCGCGGCGTCGTCCAGGTCGGCGGCCATCCCGGACCGCCACGGTCCCCAGGCGATCGACGTGGCGGGCAGGCCCGCGGCCCGGCGGTGGTGGGCCAGCGCGTCGAGGAAGACGTTGGCGGCGGCGTAGTTGCCCTGCCCGGCCCCGTCCAGGAAACCCGCCGTCGAGGAGAACAGCACGAACGCGGACAGGTTCCCGGTCAGCTCGTGCAGGTGCCAGGCGGCATCGGCCTTGGCCCGCAGCACGCTGTCGATCCGTTCGGCGGTGAGGGAGTCCACGAGACCGTCGTCCAGCACGCCGGCGGTGTGCACGACCGCGTCCACCCGGTGCTCGGCCAACAACGCCGCCACCGCCGCCCGATCCCCGACATCGCACGCCACGATCGTCACCGACGCGCCGGCCGCCGTGAGCTCCTCGCGCAACCGATCCGCGCCCGGTGCCTCCAGCCCCCGCCTGCCGACCAGCAGCAGACTGCGAACCCGGTGCTGCTCGACCAGGTGCCGGGCGACCAACGCACCGAGCGCACCCGTGCCACCGGTGACGAGGACCGTGCCCTGGGCCTGCCACACCCCGTCGAGCCTTGGCGGCACCGCGACGAGGGTGGGCACGAGCAACTCGCCACGCCGGATCGCGACCTCCGCCACCCCCGCCGCAACCGCTGCCGCGAGCATGTCGCCGGAGCCGGAGCCGGAGTCGGCGTTGGGGTCGGCGTTGGGGTCGGTGTCGACCAGCACGATCCGGCCGGGGTTCTCGGCCTGTGCCGCGCGGAGCAGACCCCAGAGCGGTGCAGCTGACAGGCTGATCAGGTCGTCCTCGGAGGTGGCTACCGCGCCCCGCGTGACGGCGACGAGTTTGGTCGAGGTGTTCGTAGCGAGCCAGGCCAGCGCTTGCTCGAGGGTGTCCCGCACCGCCTGCGGCACGTCACCGTCAGCGGGGCCGGGCTCGAAGTGCTCGACCACGAAATCGCCGGGGTCGGTGGGTGCGCCGGTCCACGGCACCCAGGCCCTGGTCAGCAGTCCTGGGCCGGCAGCCACCCGGTCGACTGGACGCGACCGGAAGCCCTCGACGGCGGCGACCGGTCGTCCCGAGGCGTCCGCGATCGCCATCGCCACCGAGTCCGGCCCGGTCGGCACGATGCGGACGCGGAGGGCGGACGCGCCGCCGGCGAACAGCGTGACGCCCGACCACTCGAAAGGCAGGCGGACGCGCTGGTCGGGTGGCTCGGGAGTGGCGAAATCGGTGGCGTGCAGCACCGCATCCAACAACGCCGGGTGCAGGGTGAACCGCTCCGGCGCAACGTCAGACGGCAGCACGACCTCCGCGAACACCTCCGCCTCACGCCGCCAGACCGCGCGCAGTCCTTGGAACGCGGGACCGTAGCCGTACCCCTGCTCGGCCAAGTCCCCGTACAAGCCCTCGATCCCGATCGGCTGCGCACCGGCAGGAGGCCACTCCACCAGGTCGACACGGGCACCCGCCGTGTCCGCGAGCACGCCCGCCGCGTGCCGCACCCAGTCGGCATCTCCCGACCGGGAGTGGATGGCGATGGGGCGACGGCCGCTCTCGTCGGCGGCACCCACCGCCACTTGCAGTGCGACCCTCCTGGACAGCAGGAGCGGGGCCTGGAGCGTCAGCTCCTCCACGGCGGAACAGCCCACCTGCTCCGCCGCGAACCCGGCCATCTCCACGAAAGCCGTGCCGGGCAGGAGGTTCGCGCCGGCCACGACGTGGTCGGTGAGCCACGGGTGCGTGTGCGGCGAGACCTCGCCGGTGAGCAGCACACCGTCGTCCTCGGCCAGCTCCACCACCGTGTCCAGCAACGGGTGCCCGGTCCCGCCTCGCCGCTTGGCGGCACCCGCGAGCCAGAAGTGCTTGCGCTGGAAGGCATAGGTCGGCAGGTCGATCCACCGGCCCTCGCCGTGGACGGCTCCCCAGTCCACCCGCGCGCCGCGCGTATGAGCCACCGCCAACGCCGACAGCAGCTCGCGTCGCTCATCACGGTCACGGCGGAGCACGGCGGCGAACGCGATGTCCTCACCGCTGACGCACTGCCGGCCCATGGCCGAGAGCACCGGGTCCGGCCCCAGCTCCAGGAACGTGGTCACACCGGCCGACTCCAGGTGGCGCACAGCATCGGAGAACCGGACGGTGCGGCGCACGTGCTCGACCCAGTACGCCGGGTCGAGCAGCGCGATCGGCTCGCCGGTGACGTTGGAGACCACCGGGATGCGGGGCTCGTGGTAGGTCAGCACCCGCGCCACGCGGGAGAACTCGGCCAGCACCGGCTCCATCAGCGGGGAGTGGAACGCGTGGCTCACCCGCAGCCGCTTCGCCCGGCCACCGAGCCGGGCGGCCACCGCGAGCACCGCACCCGATTCGCCGGACAGCACCACGGAGCCCGGCCCGTTGACCGCGGCGATCCCGACTCCCGGCGTGAGCAGCGGCCGGACCTCGTCCTCGGTCGCCTCAACGGCCACCATCGCGCCACCGTCCGGCAACGCGTCCATCAACCGGCCGCGTGCCGCGACGAGCGTGGCCGCGTCCTCCAGGGACAGGACGCCGGCGACGTGCGCGGCGACGATCTCGCCGACCGAGTGCCCGGCCACGAAATCCGGTGTCACGCCCCAGGACTCCAGCAACCGGTACAGCGCGACCTCGACCGCGAACAGCGCGGTCTGCGCGTACACCGTCCGGTCCAGCAGGTCGTCCCGCCCGAACAGCACGTCCCGGACCGGCAGGTCGAGTTGCAGGTCCAGGTACCCGGCCGCCTCGTCCAACGCCGCCGCGAACACCGGGTACCGCGCGTACAGCGACCGCCCCACGCCCACGCGCTGACTGCCCTGCCCGGTGAACAGCACGGCGAGCCGCCCGCCTGCCTTGCCGACCACCGGTCCCGGCTCGCCGGCCGCCACGGCATCCAGCCCGCGCCCGAGTTCCTCGAAGTCCTCGGCGAGGACCACGGCGCGGTGCGGCAGTGCGGCACGGGTGGTGCCGAGGGACATCGCCACGTCGACAAGCCGGCCCGTGAGCTGCCCGTCGCGCAGGGATTGCGCCAATCGCCCGGCCTGTGCGCGCAGCGCGGGCGCGGTCTTGGCGGAGACGACGACCGGGAACAGCCCGGACACCGGCGGCTGTTCCGACGACGCCTCCTCCGACGCCTCCTCGGGAGCTTCGGTGAGGATCACGTGCGCGTTGGTGCCGCTGACACCGAACGAGGACACCCCGGCACGGCGCGGCGAGCCGTCCGCTTCCCACTCCACCGCCTCGGTGAGCAGGCGCACGTCACCCGCCGACCAGTCCACGTGCGGTGTGGGCGCGTCGACGTGCAGCGTGCGCGGCAGCAGCCGGTTGCGCAGCGCCATCACCATCTTGATCACGCCCGCCACGCCGGCGGCGGCCTGCGCGTGCCCGATGTTGGACTTCAGCGAACCCAGCCACAGCGGCCGGGTGCGGTTGTGCCCGTAGGCCGCGATCAGCGCCCGTGCCTCGACGGGGTCGCCGAGCCGGGTGCCGGTGCCGTGCGCCTCGACCGCGTCCACTTCGGACGCGCTGATCCCTGCCGAGGCGAGCGCCTGCCGGATCACCCGCTGCTGGGCCGGGCCGCTGGGCGCGGTGAGGCCGTTCGACGCGCCGTCGGAGTTCACCGCGGAACCGGCGACCAGGGCGAGCACCCGGTGGCCGTTGCGCCGGGCGTCCGACAGGCGTTCCAGGACGAGGATCCCGGCGCCCTCGCACCAGCCCGTGCCGTCGGCGGCGGCGGCGAACGGCTTGCACACGCCGTCCGGCGCGAGCCCGCGCTGGCGGCTGAACGAGGTGAAGACACCGGGGTTGCCGATGACCGCGACGCCACCGGCCAACGCCAAAGTGCACTCACCGCGGCGCAACGCCTGCGCGGCCAGGTGCAGCGCGACCAGCGACCCGGAGCAGGCCGTGTCCACGGTGAGGGTCGGGCCTTCCAGCCCGAGCGCGTACGCCAGCCTGCCCGAGACCACGCTGGGTGCGGTGCCGGTCAGCAGGTAGCCGTCGAGCCCGTCCGGGGCCTCGTGCAGGCGGACGCCGTACTCCTGCGGTTCGGCTCCGATGAAGACCCCGCACCGCGTGCCGTGCAGGGAGTCCGGGGCGATCCCGGCGCGTTCGACGGCTTCCCAGGCCGTTTCCAGGACCAACCGCTGCTGCGGGTCCATCGCGGCGGCCTCGCGGGGGCCGATGCCGAAGAAGTCCGCGTCGAAGTGCCCGGCGTCGTGCAGGAACGCGCCGTGCTGAACGTAGGTGGTGCCGGGCTTGTCCGGGTCCGGGTCGTAGAGCGCGTCCAGGTCCCAGCCCCGGTCGGCGGGGAACCCGGAGATCACGTGCCTGCCGTCGGCCACGAGCCGCCACAGCTCCTCGGGGCCGGTCACCCCGCCGGGGTAGCGGCAGCCGATGCCGACAATCGCGATCGGGTCGTCGTCGGCCGCCGCCGGCATCACCACGTCGACCGGCTCGGCCCCGTCCTCGGACACGGCCCCGCCGGACAGCACGGATCGCAGGTGCTCGGCCAGCGCGCGCGGCGTCGGCCACTCGAACACCACCGTGACCGGCAGGTCGACGCCGGTCGCGGCGACCAGCACGCGATGCAGTTCGATCGCCCCGAGCGAGTCGATGCCCAACTCGCGGAACGCCAGGTCCGGCGGCACCTCGACGGACCCGTCCGGCCGGATCACGCGAAGCACGTCACCGGTGGCCTGGACCACCACACCGAGCAGATCCCTCATCCGCGCACACTCCTAGAGCAGGCAAGGACCACCGATCCCATCGGACACGATCAAGGGGGTGCCGCAAACCCCACCCCGACCCCCTAGGCACCCCCGAAGCCGGCGCGGCGGTCAGACCCCGGCGACGGGCTCCACCTGCGCGTGGGGAGCGTCGTACGCCCGCCGCACGTGGGACAGGTCCGCGAGCAGGCCGCCGGCGGTGACCGTGCGCGGGCTGGACACCGCACGACCGAGCGGGAGCCGGCCCGTGTCGGCCCAGCGCAGCCAGCCCCGGTCGTCGATGTAGCCGCGGGTGCGGCCCGCGTTGTCGGGGTGCAGGCAGTACGGCACGTCCAGGTACCCCCGGGCGAACGCGGTACGCAGGGCGGTCCCGATGTCCGGGTGCAGGTTCAGCACGGCCTCGATGAGCGTCCGCGCCTCCTGGTAGGTCGCGGAATCGGCGGGACCCGACAACGGGCGCGACCGTTCCGCCACGCGTGCGGCGTGCTCCAGCGCGGACACGTTCTCCTCGACCGTCGGGATGCGGCGCGATTCCGCGACGGTCTTCACGATGAGCCGCTCGGACCCGGTGGCCACGGCGAGTTCGGCGGCCTTGCCCAGCAGGCGGTACGCGCCCTCCGGGGTGACCGGGTACAGGCCCATGTACGCGTACACGACCACGTGCCAGTCCGGGTGCGGCAGCAGTTCGGCGCACAGCCTGCGCAACGCCAGCACCGCCTCGACGTCCTGGTCGTGGTTGGTCTGCTGCGCGTAGCTGACCGAGACGCTGCGGACGCCGTGGGCGTGGAAGAACAGCGCTTCGAGCACGCTGATGGCCACCAGCTCGCTCGGCGGGCACAGCTGGCCCATCATGCAGCCGCCGAACGTCTCCAGGTGCGGTTCGACGCCGACCTCGCGCAGCCGGGCGAAGCTCTCCACGCAGGCCGCCCACTCCGCGACCGAATCGGCCAGCCGGGTGCGGCCGTACGGCAGGCAGTACGACACCGGGCCGCCCTCGGTGGCGCTCATGCCCGAGGCCACGAGCGCGGCGAAGATGTCACGGGGCTGGGCGGAGCCGTGCCGCACCTGCACCGGGAAGTCGGGGCCGCCGATGCCGTCGAGGACCCGTTCGGTGACGGCACGGTCGTAGTGCACGATCGGGTAGCCGTTGAGGCCGACGCCTTGGCGCAACGCGTCGACCACGGCCTCGTGGTCGCCGACCCTGGTGTAGCTGTCGAGCGTGATGGTGCCGACGGTGCGGGCGTCGGCGGACTTCGTGGCCGCGAGCCCCGCCCGCATCCGCTCCGGCGACCCGAACCCCATCCGCGGTTGCACCACCAGCCCGCCCGCCGCCTTGACGAACGCGCCGAAGTCCGCGACCCGCCGCCGATCCAGCGAACTCACGCCGACTCCTCCAGTTCCGGACGCAGGTCCGGGCGCAGTTCCCGGCGCAGGTCCGGGCGCAGCTCCGGACGCAGCTCCGGACGCAACGAACGGACCAGTGCGCGGAAATCGCCCACGCCCGCGCCGTCGGCGAACACCGCGTCGTACCCGGCGGCCACCAGCTTGGCGGCGTTCTGCTCGGCGTCTCCGTCGTCGATGCCGAGCTTGCCGCCGATGACCGCGACGACCCCGTCCAACTCCACCCGCGTGCGCAGCGCGCGGATCAGCCGCAGGCCGTCCACGTGCCCGTGCCCGTTGACGCTGCTGACCACCACCATCACCGGCCGCACCCGCGCGCACGTGTCCACGAGCAGTTCGTCCGGGACGCACGGCCCCAGGTTCACCACCTCGAACCCGAGTTCCTCGATCAGCAGTTGCAGGTACACCAGGTTCCAGGTGTGCGCGTCCGACGAGACACCGCTGACCACCACCGTGCCGGCCGGCCGGACGTCGACCCCGGTCACGGCGCGGCGGACCGGCGCAGTTCCAGCCGCGACACCGAGACGACCTCGTCACCGCGCACGACGACCTCGGTCGGCGCCGGCCTGCCGAGGAAGCCCAGCAGGCTGGCGGTCGGCCCGTACGCGCCCGCGTTCGGGATGGCCACCAGGTCTCCCGGCGACAGCACGGGCAGCTCGATCTCCCGGCCAAGCACGTCGCCGGGCGTGCACAGCGGACCGACCAGGCTGGCCCGTTCCGCCTCCCGCCCGTCCAGCCGGACCGACACCGGCATCAGCCTGCCCAGCCCGGACATGCCGCCGAAGGTGTTGATGCCCGCGTCCAGGATCACGAACTTGCGGCCACGGCTGACCTTCACGTTGCTCACCGTCGCCAGCAGGGTGCCCGACGTGCCGACGAGGAACCGCCCCGACTCGCACGCCAGCCGGGGCGAGCCCGCGCGCCACTCGGGGAAGTGCAGGTCCAGCACGTCGGTCAGCTCGGCGCGCAGCTTGGGGTACGACCCGCGCGAGCCCGGCACCCCGTACGGCGCCGCGAAACCGCCGCCGATGTCCAGCACCCTCAACGGCAGGTCGAGGTCCCTGGCCAGCCCGGCGGCCAGCTCGACGGTGTGCTGGAACTCCGCCACCAGGCTGGCCTCGTCCTTGGCGTTGCTCAGCGGGAAGAAGTGGAACCCCGCGATCCGCACACCCGGCACCCGGCGCAGCTCCGGCAGCACGTCGGCCAGCGTCTCGCTGTCGAAGCCGAACTGGGACGGCGTGCCGGTCATCCGGATGCTCGTGGTGGCGCTCGCGTTGGCGCTGTTCACCCGCAGCAGGCAGTCCACGACCACGCCGTGCCCGACGGCCACCGTGCCGACCCGGCGCACGTCGGTGACCGAGTCGGTCGAGAACGTCCGCACGCCGAGTTCGATGGCCTCGTCCAGTTCCGCCGAGGTCTTGCCCGGTCCGGTGTAGAGGCAGTCGGCGCCGGTGAAGCCCGCGGCCAGGGCGACGGCCAGTTCCCCGGTGGAGCTGATCTCCGCCTTGCAGCCGCGGTCCCCGCCCGTGCGCAGCTCGCGCACCACGTCCGGGTGCGGGTTGGCCTTCAGCGCGTAGTACAGCTCGAACTCCTCGGGCAACGCGTCGGCCAGCTCACGCCGGGCGGCGGCCACCTCGTCGAGGTCGTAGACGTACAGCGGCGTGCCGAAACGGGCGGCGAGCTCGGCGTGGCCGCTCGCGACTTCGGTGTGGCCGCTCACGACCGGTCCCCGTCGACCAGTCGCGCGAGCGCGTCGCGGGCGTTCTTGCCGTGCTGGGTGAGCGGCAGCTCCGCCACGACGCGGCAGACCGCGGGCACCTTGGCGGGTTCCAGGCGTTGGGCCAGTTCCTTGAGGATCACGTGCGGCTCCAGGTCGCTCTCCACCACTATCGCGAGATCACGCGCCTCGGTGGGCGGCAGCACCGCCGCCGTGCGGACGCCGTCGACGTCCATGGCCGCGGCCTCGATCTCGATCGTGCTCATCCGGATGCCCTTGCGCTTGAACATGTCGTCGCGCCGGCCCTCGAAGTACAGGTAGCCGTCCTCGTCCACCCGGCCGTAGTCCCCGGTGTGCAGGCGCGTCTCCCCGGTCCTCGGGTCGGGCCGGAACGTCCGCGCGGTCACCTCCGGCGCACGCCAGTAGCCCGGCATCACGTGCGGCCCGCGCACCACGATCTCCCCGACCTCGCCCACCGGCACCGGTTCGCCGTCCGGACCGAGCAGCTCGACGGTGGTGCCCGGCAGCGGGAGGCCCACGGAACCCGGGCGCTCGCCGTCCTCCTCCGGAGGCATGATCGACACGCGCTTGCACTCGGTCTGGCCGAACTGGCGCACCACCCGCACGCCGGGGAACGCCTCGCGTAGTGCGGCGATCGTCGCCGGTGGCAGCGCCGCCCCGGTGTTGGTGATCATCCGGATCGGGGGCGGCGGCTCGGTGTCCCGCTGCGCCAGCGTCGCGATCATCGTGGCCAGCGACGGCACGATCGGCACCACCGTCGCGCCCGTCTGCCGCATCCGGCTCAGCAGCCGCAGGTCGGACTCCTCGCCGGCCAGCACGATCTCGGAACGGCCCAGGCAGGACAGCAGCACCTTGTAGAGCCCGTAGTCCCAGGACAGCGGGAACCGGCAGAACACGACGTCGTCCGGCCGGTAGCCGAGCACGGCGTTGATCGCCTCGGACGCGAACGTGACCTGCGCGTGCGGGCAGATCACCGCCTTCGGCACCGCCGTGCTGCCGGAGGTGTAGACGAGCGCCGCGATGTCGTCCGGCAGCACCTCCGCCTCGGTGCGTGTGCCGTGGAGCTCTTCGATCCGGGGCCGGATGTCCGCCAGGTCGTGCACCGGAACACCGGTGACCCGGCGCATCCGTTCCACGGCGGCGCCTTCCGCGATCACGGCGGCGGGCTCGGCGTTGGTCAGCACGGACGCGAGGTGGTACTCGCGCATCGCGGGGTTGAGCGGCACGAAGATCACCCCGCGCCTGCTCGCCCCGTAGAACATCGCGACCAGCTCGCGGGTGCTCGGCAACTGCACCACCAGCCGGTCGCCCCGGCCGATCCCGGCCAGCCGCAGCCATTCGCCGAACGCGTGGCTGACCTCGGACAGGTGCCGGTAGGTCCACCCGCCGGTGGCGTCCCGGACGGCGGGCGCGTCCGGCGTCTCGGCCACCGCCCGGTCCAGCAGCCCGTGGACGAGTCGGTCCGTGTCAGCGGCCATGTCAGTGCCCGTGTCAGGGCCCGAGTCAGTGCCCGAGTCGGGGCCCGTGTCAGCGCCGCCCACGTCAGCGCCGCCGCTTCAGGTAACCCTCGATCTCGTTCACGGCCCGGGTGGTCCCGCCGGCCCGCTCGATGCTCTGGCGCATCCGCGCCAGGTTCTCGTCGAGATCGGCCTCGACCACCTCCAGCACGGTCTGCCGCAGCAGCTCGGGCGTCACCTCGGCGGGCGGGATCATCCGGCCCAGGCCGAGCTGCTCGACCTGCTTGCCGGTCGGCCGGTCCACCGGGCCGAGCGGCATGACGACCATCGGCCGTCCCACGCTCAGGCACTCCAGGACGCTGCCCATGCCGCCGTGGTTGACGAACGCCTTCGCGTGCTCCAGCACGTCCAGGTGGGCCACCCAGCGGTGCACCTCGATGTTCGGCGGCAGCTCACCGAACGCGGCCGGGTCGGTCGCCTGGCCGACCGAGATGACGGCGTGCAGCGGCGCGTCGGTGAAGGCCTCCACGCACACCCGGAACAGGTCGGTCAGGTCGTTGAACAGCGTGCCCAGCGACATCAGCACGATCGGCAGGTCCGTCTCCGGCGGCTGCCAGGGCTGGAGGAAGCTGCGGTCGCCCACGCACGGGCCGACGAACGCGAAGCGCTCGTCGAAGCTCTCCCCGAACGGCTGGAACTCCCGCGGCACGTACACCACCGTGAAGTCCGCCGGCTTCATGAAGAACTCGTCGAACGGCACCTGCAGGCCGTGCTGCCCCAGCAGGCCCATGATCTTGCCGACCCACGGCGTCATGTCGGGCTGCTCGGTCTCGCCCTGGTCGTCGAACGAGGAGCCGAAGTTGAACTTCTCGTTCTGCGCGAACAGCGGGCTGGTCTGCACCGCCGGAACGCCCCACTTGCGCTCCAGGATGCGGCCGGCGTGCGAGGTGACCACGTCGTAGACGACGAGGTCGGGCCGTTCGTCGCCGAAGTGCGACTCCACCGCGCGCAGCATCGCCGCGCTCTCGTCCACCACGAGCATCAGCACGTGCAGGCCGTGCCCCTTGTTGAAGTTCTCCAGCTTGTTGTCGATGTCCTCGTACTCGGACTCGTACGGCAGGAACTCGGCGCCCGCGGCCTCCACCCGGTCGGCCAGGCTCGGGGCCGTGACGTAGGTGACCCGGTTGCCCCGGCGGACGAGTTCCTCCACCACCGCCAGGTTCGGGAAGACGTGCCCGCGGTCCGGCACGGTCAGGAAGAGGTAGTGCTCCGACACTGTGCTTCTCCTATCGGGATTTCCGACGTTCTGCTAGTAGCACCCGACGTAGCGGTCGAGCACCGCGTCGAGGTAGTCCCCGCCGCCGATCGGCCCCACGCAGGGCAGCAGGGACCGCAACTTCTCCAGGGACACCACCGTGCGCATGGGTTCGGCGTCGACGTGCTCGCGGTCGGCGGTCACGCCCATCCGCCGCTCGATGCCGTCGACGATCCGCTCGACGGGTACCGGGTTCCCGGACGCGACGTTGACGACCTCGCCCGTGACGCCGTCACGCAGCAGTCCGTCCACAACGGACACCACGTCCGCGACGTCCACCACGTCCCGGTGCACGCCCCGGTACAGCCGCACGGTCCCCGTCCTGATCTGGTGGATGAAACTGGGCAGCAGCTGGTGTTCGCGCTGCCCGGCGCCGAAGACGTGGCTGAGCCGCAGCACCAGCCACTTCACGCCGGACTCGGCGACCACCTGCTCCAGCGCGAGCTTGTTGCGGCCGTAGGGGGACACCGGCGCGACCGGGCTGTCCTCCCGCGCCGGTGTCGTGGTCGCCCCGTACATCGCGTGCGAGGCGGTGGAGAACGCCACCAGCACGCGTCCGGTGCGCACGCACGACCGCGCCACCTCGCACACCAGGTCGAGCTCCCTGGCGAAGTCCTCCGCCGAGGTGACGTACGTGCTGGACACGCCGGCGGCCAGCACCGTCGCGCCGGGGTGCCGGTCACCGAGCACACCGATGCTGCCCGCGAGGAAACCGCGACCGACGACCTCCATCACGAACCCGCCGCGATGGTGACCCGGTCGGCGGTCTCCGCGATGGTCTCGATCAGCTCGCCGGTCCGCACCGCGGTGCCGGCCCACTCGCGGTGGTCGGGATCGTGCCCCACGTGCTGCGCGGTGCGCACGGCGGCGGCGAACGCGCCCGCCGAGTTGCTGAACTGGTGCTCGGCGGGCAACGTGATCTCCTCGGCGTGGTCCTGCTCCTCGATGCGGAGCACGGGCGCCGCCGACGGCGCGGGCATGAACGCGCGGTCGACGCTGAGCGTGGCCTTGCTGCCCCACAGCACGTACCGGGAGCCGTAGTTGTGCTCGAAACCGAAGTTCGCCGTGGCCATCACCCCGCTCCCGGAGCGGAGCAGGACGGACCCGGACACGTCCACCCCCGTCTCGGGGTCGTGCCGCAGCACCGCGCCGACGACGGTGAGGTCGTCCCCGGCGAAGAACTGGGCGGCACGCACCCCGTAGACACCGACGTCCAGCAACGCGCCACCGCCCAGCTCCGGGCGGTACCGGACGTCGGTGGGCGGCAGCGGCGGGAAGCAGTACGAGCTGACGAGGTGGCGCAACGCGCCGATCCGACCGGCGTCGACCAGTTCCGCCACCCGCCGGTGCTGCCCGTGGTGGACGAACGCGATGTTCTCCCGCAGCACCAGGCCGCGGCTGTCGGCCAACCGCGCCAGTTCCGCGGTGTCCTTGGCGGACGTGGTCAGCGGTTTCTCCGACAGCACGTGCTTGCCGGACTCCAGCGCGGCCCGTGCCCACTCGAAGTGCAGCGAGTTCGGCAGCGGCAGGTAGACCGCCTCGATGTCCGGCATGGCCAGCAGCGCCGCGTACCCGTCCACCGCCGCGCAGCCGAACTCCGCGGCGAACCTCTCGGCCTTGGCCTTGTCCCGGCTGGCGACCGCGACCACCGTGGTGCCCGGGTTGTCCCGCATCGCGGGCAGCATGCGCCGCCAGCTGATCGACGACGCACCGAGGACCCCGACCCGCACCGGTTGCATCACTCGGCTCTCCAGTCCGCTAGGGCGTTGATCTGGTCCGACGACTGGCGCGCGCCTCAGGCGGTGGACCGGGCCACGTACGCCTCGATCTCGTCCGCCGCACGCGGCGCGCCGCCGGCGTCCTCGATGAGCTGCCGCATCTCCTGCACGTTCTTGCGGATCGTGTCGTTGCCGACCACCTCGCGCACGGCGTCACGCAGCCGCTCGGGCGTGACGTCGTCGAGCAGCACCTCCCGGCCGAGGTCCAGCTGCTCCACGCGCACGGTCACCGGGCGGCCGTCGGTGGACGTCGGCACGACCACCATCGGCACGCCGCAGATCAGCGACTCCATCACGCTGCCGGTGCCGCCGTGGTTGACGAACGCCTGCGCGTGCCGCAGCACGTCCAGGTGCGGGACGAACCGGTGCACCTCCACGTTGGGCGGCAGCGGTTCCAGCTCGGCCGGGTCGATGTTCTGGCCCACCGTCATCACCACGTGCCACGGCTCGTCCGCGAACGCCCGCACGCACGCGCGCCAGAAGTCGGCCAACTCGTTGAAGATGGTGCCCAGCGAGACCAGCAGGATCGGCCGGTCGGTGTCGGGCTTGCGCCACTCGCCCCAGAACGACCGGTCGCTCAGGCACGGTCCGACGAACGCGAACCGCTCGTCGAACGTCTCGCCCGCGAACTGGAACGCGCGAGGCACGTAGACCAGCGAGAACTTCTCGATCGCGCTGAGGAACTCCCACGGCGAGGCCTGCACCCCGTTGTCCGCCAGCAGCTCACCGAGCTTGGCCAGGAACGCCTCCAGACCCGGCGGCAGGCCCTGGGCGGGTGCTTCCTCCTGCTTGACCTGCTCCTCCGCCTTGGCCTCGTCCTGCTCGGCGGGGTGGATCGCGTGCGCCAGCGACCAGTGCTCGTTCACCGCGAACATCGGGTTGAGCTGGATGGCGGGCACGCCCCACCGGCCGGCGAGGATGCGCCCGGTCTGGAACGCCGCGAAGTCGTACAGCACGACGTCGGGCCGGTCGTCGTCCAGCTTGGCCTTGGCCTCCCTCAGCATGAGCGCGCTGTCTTCCAGGGTGTGGACGGGGTTGTTCTCCCCCTCCTGGGTCCACTTGCGCTCACCGGGGGCGTGCTTGTCGTGCAGCGAGGGATAGGTGACCACGTCCGCGCCGGACGTGCGCACGATCTCGGCGAGGCTCTCGCCGGTGACGAACGTGACCCGGTGCCCGCGCCGCTTCAACTCCTCCACCACGGCGAGGTTGGGCAGCAGGTGGCCGTAGTTCGGCATGCAGAGGAAGAGGAGGTGGTGGGCCATCGCGGGGGTTCCCTTCACAGTCCGAGCTTGGCCAGCGCGCCGCCGTCGACGCGCAGGTGGGTTCCGGTGACGTAGCGCGATTCGTCGGACGCCAGGTAGACCACGGCGTGGGCGACGTCCTCGGGGCCGACGTGGGAGATCGGCAGCGCGTGCATCATGGTCAACGTCTGCTGGACGTCCTCCAGCGTCGGGTTCTCCAGGTCGGGCCGGAACGTCCGGTAGTACGACTCGTTGCGGACCATGTCGGTGTCCACATTGGTCGGGTGCACGGCGTTGACCCGGCGGCCGGACGGCCCGAGCTGCTTGGCCAGCGCGTCGACGTACTCGACGAGGGTGTGCTTGGCGAACTTGTAGCCGCTGTACCCGGGACCCGCGCCCGCGTCCTCCGGCGCGGGCGGCATGAACGCCGCGATCGACCCGATCACGACGATCGACGCGCCGGCGCCCAGGTGCGGCAGGGCGCAGTGCACGGTGTTGATCGCGCCGAGCAGGCCGACGTCGAGCACGTCGGTGAACGCGCTGACCGGGCGCTGCGGCCCCATCGGCAGGATGCCCGCGTTGGGGATCACCACGTCCAGCCTGCCCAGTTCCGCGACACCGGCGTCGATGGCGGCCTGCAACGCGGCCCGGTCGCGCACGTCGGCGCGCTGCGTCACGGCACGCCGCCCGGCCTTCTCCACCAGGCGGGCGGTCTCGTCCAGGTCGTCCAGGCCGGCCATCGCGTAGCCGGCGGTGTCGATGTCCTCGCACAGGTCGATGGCGATGACGTCCGCGCCCTCCTCGGCCAGTCGGACGGCGTACCCGCGCCCCTGACCGCGCGCGGCGCCGGTGATCACGACGACCTTGCCTTCCACCCGCCCACCCATGGGAGTCCTCCTCTGTCTGCGGTCCTTTGGTTGTTCTACCGGCGGGAAGTGCCGTGCAGACCCCCTAGGACGACCGCGCACCCCCCAGAAAACCGAAGTGGGCACTCCGACGCGGTTCGCCGTGTCGGAGTGCCCACGCGGGTGGGTCAGCTCGGCTGCTTCTGGCGGGCTTCCTCGGTGACGCCCTGGAGCAGCAGTTCGGGCGGCAGGTGTCGACGGCCGTTCACCTTGAGCTTGCGGTAGACCCTGGTCAGGTGTTGCTCGACGGTGCTCGGGGTGATGAACAGCCGCAGCCCTATCTCCCGGTTCGTGTAGCCGAGCGCGGCCTGCGACGCGACCCGGCGTTCGGCGTCGCTGAGCACCGACATCCCGTCCAGGTCGGCCTGCTGTTCGGACCGTTCGCCCTGGGCGGCCCGGCCGCCGCTCTCCCGCAACTGCTCGGAGAGGACGTTGGCCTGGCACACCTCGGCTTCCTCCCTGGCCCGGTGCGCCATCTTGCGGGCGCGGCCGGACTCCCCGATCTCGTGGTACGCCTGGCTGAGGTCGGCCATCGCCTTGGCCAGTTCGAGCCGGTCACCCGAGGCGCGCAACCGGTCGATGGCGTCGCGCAGCAGTTGTGGCCGCTGTTTGACGTCACCGCTCGCGGCGAGCACCCGTAACGAGATGCCCCACACGCGGGAGCCGATCGCGCTGGGCTGCTCCAGTTGCTTGGTGACCAGGTCCCTGGCCACCGGCAGGTGCCCCAGCCGCAGGTGCGCCTGGGCGAGATCGCTGCGCCACGGGACCATCACCGGCACGTCGATGTCCCACTTGCGCATCAGGCTGCCGCAGTTCTGGAAGTCCGTGAACGCGGCCAGCACCCGGTCGGTCTCCAGGTAGAGGTGACCTCGCGCGTGCAGGTACCGCAGGCCGAACACGGTCTCGAACATCTTCTCCGGCACCGCGTGCTGCAACAGGGCAGACGCCTCGTCGTAGTCGCCCATCGCGGTGGCCGCGAGCACCAACGTGGACAGCGGGTAGCCGATCAGCACGCCGCCGCTCTGCGCGGGCAGCTTCTCCAGCGCCGTCCGCCCCCACGCCTTCGCCGCGGGCAGGTCGCCCTGGTGCAGCGCGATGTCCGCCCGGACGCTGCCCAGCACCGCCTGCCACGTCGGCACCCGCCGCCGCACCGCCTCCGCGAGCAGGTTGTCGCACCAGGACGCGGCGCAGTCGGGCTGGTCGGCGTAGGTGAGCGTCAGCAGGGCGTTGGCGAGCACCTCCAGCGACGTGTCGCTGAGCCGTGAGCTGCGCAGCAGGTGCCACGCGCTGTCCACCAGGTCGTCACGCGTGCGGTCGTGCAGCGCGGCGGTCAGCGCCGAGGCGGCCCTGGTCCACGGGTTCGCGGCGGCACCGGCGCGGTGGTGGTCGCCGACGGCCTGCCGGGGCACCCGCGCCCGGCGCGGACCGTAGATCCACTGGTAGGCCAGGTCCAGTTCGGCGCCGGTCTGCGGGTCCAGCACGCCCTTCGGGCCGTGCAGCACCGTGAGGGCTTTGACCGCCTCCTCGTGGTCGCCCTGCCACAGCAGGTTCCGCACCACCGTCGCCGCGTCCCGGCCGCTCAGCTCGCCCTCGAACAACGCTCCGCGCAGCGGCGTCAGCCGGATCGCCGCCGACGGGTTGACCCGCCACCGGACCGTCGCCAGCTCGGCCGTGATCGAGACGCGTTCCCGCTCGTCGTCGCACGCGCGCAAGGCCAGCAGGAGGCACTGCGCCGCCAACTGCACCTCGTCGTCCATCATGGCTTGGCGGCCCGCCTCGCGCAGCAGCGGCACGGCCCACGGACCGCCCACGTCGTCGGCGGCGACGATGTGCCGCGCCACCTCCACGGTCGCGGCGCCCTGTTGGTACAACAGTTCGGCTGCCCGCAGGTGCAGCCGTGACGCGTCGGTCGCGGCGAGGCTGTCCAACACCGCCGCACCCGCCGCCGCGTGCCGGAACCGGCCCGCACCGAGCAGACCTGCCTCGGTCAGTATGCCGATACCGCGCACGACCGCGTCCGGTTCGACGTCGAGCAGCCTGCTCACCAGGGCGGGCGTGGCGTGCGCGCCCAGCACGGCCACGCCCTGCGCTATGTCCACCAGGCCCAGTTCCCAGCGGTGCAGGCAGGACAGCACGGCCTGGCCGAACGCGACGCCGACCACGGGCTCGGTGACCGGACCGCCGTCACCGCCCCGCACCATGAAGGCCACGTTGTCCTCGATGAGCGCCCGGACCAGCATCGGGTTGCCCGCGGTCAGTTGGTGGTACGTGGCGGCCGACTGCGCGGCCACCGGCGCACCCAGGTGCTGGGCCAGGAGTTCGCCGACACTGCTCTGGGACAGCGCGCTGAGCATGATCCGGTGGTGCGGCAGCCTCGTCAGCTCGACCCGGAGCGACGACGGCGTGGCCCACGGCTGCGTCCACTCGGTGGAGATCAACAGGATGCGTGCCGACCGCATCCGCAGCCGGAGGTACAGCAGGGCCTGCACGGACGCCTGGTCCACGAAGTGCAGGTCGTCGATGGCGATGACGACGGCACGCTCCTTGGACAGCTCCAGCAGGGTCGCGCAGAAATCTCTGATCAGCCCGATCTCGGGACGGCGTGCCGACGGCACGAGCGGCGCACCCGTCTCCGGGGCACCGGCCTCGGAGGCGGCAGCGGCGGCGGCCACCCGGTCGGTGATCTCCGGCGGTAGCGGGGCGCTGTGCACCAGCTGGCTCAGCACGCCCATCTGCACGCCGCTCTCCGACCGAGCCCCGGTCGCGGTGAGGAGCAGACCACCCGAGTCCGCGACGTGGTCGCAGAACGCGTGCAGGAGTTCCGTCTTGCCACTGGCCAGCGCCCCGCTGACCAGCATCATCCTCCCTCTGCCCTCATCACATTCCGCGAACATCCGCTTGAGGGCTGATAGCGCATAGTTCCTTTCGACGAGCACCATGCCGACTTCCCCTTCCCCAGCTCCCCCAGTTCCCCCGGTTTCCCCGGTCCATCCCCATTGCCGGCGCCCACTGCCCGCCACCACGAGCCGCCGACCTGCCGCCCATCGAGCCACGTTCTCGTAACGTGTGCTTTACCTGTGTTTAGGCCTTACGCTTATTGTCTACACAATGCGCGAACGAGCCGGAGTAAAGCACCCCTACATGATGGGGACAACCCCTACTCCCCTACCCGGGTGGGCCACCCCCTACGCCCCCCTTGCGCCCCGGCCCGGCTTCACGAACTTGGCTGGTGGGAGGGTCGCGCGACGGTCCCGACGAGGAGTTGATCATGAGGGGTTGCGGCGTCAACCCGTGATCTGGGGGTCCCCCGGGGGTGATGACGTACCCGTGTGGCGGCACCAGCGCAAACCTACCGGCGCGTTAAGCAGAACAGACGCCGCGCCGGCCACCGTTCGGCATCCCGCACCCGCGATCCACTTCGGCGCCGGCGACGCTCGGCGGACTCCGCAGCGCCTGCCGCCGCACGTCACGAAGGCTCTGGTGCTCAACCATTCGGAAACACTGTGGATCAAAAACGCGGAGGAGCCCCGCTCCACCGGCCGGTCCGTTCGGACTGCCGGACTACACCGAACGTCGCAACCGGCGCCGTTGGCTTCCACGGGGCCACTCCGACACGGTACCTTTTGTCACCGGCAGGCCCTATCAGGTTAACGACGTTCTATCTACTCGGGATCTCGGCCACCACTCGGGGTGACCGAGCCTTGCGCGTGTGGTGACTCGAACTGAGGGGGAGTTCTTCACATGCCTCTTGGCTTCGGGCGGGCAAAACTCGATGAATTGGTCGACATATACAACGAGGCGCTTTCCGGCCGCGGCCACACCGTGCTGATCGACGGCGTCGTCGGCTGTGGACGGACCACTCTCCTGCGACAATTCACCGAATACGTTGCGGAATGTGGCGGCCGGATACTGTCCGCCACCGGATCGCCCGCCGGGCACACCACCCCGTTGGGCCTCCTGCGGCAACTGCTGGACGACCTCCCGGCCACCGGACCGGACGAACGGTTCCACCAGGAGTTGCACGCCGTGCTGCTGCGGTTGGCCGAGGAGCGTCCGCTGGTGATTGCCGTGGACGACCTCCAGTACGCCGACGAGCCGTCCCTGAACGCCCTCCTCCACGTCCACCGGCGGATCGGGTCCGCGGCTGTCGTGCTGGTGCTGACCACCAGCGAGGCCGCCGCGCAGCCGGGGCCGGGCGTCGATCTCGGCGACCTGCCGCACGTCCGGCGGATCCGGCTGGGACCGCTGTCCCCGGAGCAGACCGCCCGGCTCACCGAGAGCGAGCACCGCATTGCGGTGCTCGCCGCGCGCGGCCACACCAATCGCGAGATCAGCGTTGAGCTGGACATCCCGGTCGACGCCGTGGAGCACCACCTGACCAGGATCTACCGCAAGCTCGGCGTGGACCGCGAAGCCGCCCTGCCCATCGAGCTCTTCCTCGCCACCCCGCCCTGCTGACCCCGCCCCGGCTCCGCCGGTCAGTCCTGTCAGTCCGGTCAGTCCGGTCAGGCCGGGGAGCTGGTGAGGCTGTGCAGGCAGGCGACCAGGCTGCGCGCCTGCACGTTGAGGTAGTGGCTGTGCCGCAACAGACCGACCAGCTGGTGCAGGGCCACCCAGCGGAAGTCGGGCGGGACGTCGAGACCGAAGTCGTCGTCCACCTCGACCACCAGGTAGCGGTTCTGCGCGTGGTAGAACCGGCCGCCCTCCTCGGACAGCACGGCGTCGAACCGGATCCGGTCCGGACCGGCGGACAGCACCTCGTCGAGGAACAACGGCCGCGCCTCGGCGGGCAGCGCCGGCAGGTTGCGCGGTGAGCACTGCACGGTCGGGGCCAACTCGACCACGTCCAGGTACCCCGGCTCCACCCTGGCGTGCGTGAGCACGTGCAGCACGCCGCCGATCCGCTTGACCAGGAACGCGACCACGCCCAGACCGCCGGGGTCGATCATCGGCTGGGTCCACGCGCTCACCTCGCGGTGCCCCACCTCCACGTCGACCGCGATGACGTCGAAGAACAGCCCGGACCGGTGCGAGACGGCATCGTCGGTGCGGGTCCAGTCGCGCACCTCGTCCAGCGGGATCCGGGACGTCTCCACGCCGTGCAGCGTGCGGGCCTCGGTGATCCAGCTGAGGATGTCGCCGGTCGCGTGCAGGCTGCCGTACTCCTCGCTGCACGACCGCAGCACCGCGGTCTGGAAGTCGTCCTCGTCCCGGCTGAAGGCGCCGGGCAGGTCCGCCGCCGAGAACGGCAGGCAGGACATCACGGTCCGGGAGTCCATGTTGATCAGGTCCTCGTCCGCGAGCAGCCGGTGCATCTGACCGATGGTCAGCCAGCAGAACCCGTCCAGCACCTCCACGTCGTCCCGCGTCTCCACCACCATGTTGCGGTTGCGCTTCTGGAAGAACCAGGCGCCCTGCTCGGACTGGAGCACGTCCGCGATCACGTGGTGCCCGGAGGTGTCCCGGAAGTACTCCAGGTACGGCACGGCCTTGCCCTGGTGCACGCGGGAGTAGTTGCTCTTGGTCGCCTGCACGGTCGGGGAGAGCTGCACGCCGTTGCGGTTGCCCGGCTCGTTCTTGGCCTGCATCAGGCAGTGCAGCACACCGTTGAACTCCTTGACCAGGATGCCGAGGATGCCCATCTCGGGCTGGTTGATGATCGGCTGCGCCCACACCGGCACCGGTCCGCCGGGGAAGCGCACCTCCAGGCCCTGGACGGCGAAGAACCTGCCGCTGTCGTGCACGACGTCGCCGGTGTCGGGGTGGAAGCTCCACTGCCGCAACCGGTCGAACGGGATCCGGGTCACCCGCGCGACGTCGAGCTCCGTCCGCGTGCGGAACCAGTCGTAGAAGTCCGACAGGCCGAGGACGGACCCGTCGGCGACGAAGGCGGACTCCGCGATGCGCAGCGGGGTCGTCAGGTCGCGCGGCCGAAGCAGGCCGGTCTGGAGTTCGGTCACGACAAGGCTCCGTTCCAGCGGAGTTCCAGCGGATCAGTGCGGTGCGGTTCCGGAGCGTATGGACGCCGACCGCGCGACCGGGAGGCCCTACCGCCGCGAACCGACCAATCAATGGCCGGTAAGGGGGGTTGTAGGGGACCGTGCTCGTCCCGGCACGGTGGCCGTGAGCAGGGGTTGTCGGTCCCGGACGGCCGACAGTACCGTCGCCCGCATGCCGAAGTGCCGCGTGTGCGACTCGACTCTGCACGAGTTCCTCGATTTCGGGCGTCAGCCGCTCTCCGATGCGTTCGTCCGTCCACATGAGACCGACGACGAGTTCTTCTTCCGGCTAGCCGTCGGCGTCTGCGGCTCCTGCACGATGGTGCAGCTGGTGGAGGAGGTCCCGCGCGACCGGATGTTCCACCAGGACTACCCCTACCACTCGTCCGGCTCCTCGGTGATGCGCAAGCACTTCCAGCAGACCGCGCAGCGGTTCCTGGAGACCGAGCTGACCGGGCCGGACCCGTTCGTCGTGGAGATCGGCTGCAACGACGGCGTCATGCTGCGCACGGTCGCGGACGCGGGCGTGCGGCACCTGGGCGTGGAACCGTCCGGCGGCGTCGCGGAAGTCGCGCGCGGCAACGGCATCCGCGTGCGCACGGACTTCTTCGAGGAGTCCACGGCACGGGACATCGCGGGCACCGACGGTCCGGCGAACGTCATCTACGCGGCGAACACCATCTGCCACATCCCCTACCTCGACTCGATCATGCGCGGGGTGGACGCCCTGCTGGCGCCCGGCGGCGTGTTCGTCTTCGAGGACCCGTACTTCGGCGACATCGTCGAGAAGACGTCGTTCGACCAGATCTACGACGAGCACTTCTACTTGTTCACCGCGCGGTCGGTGGGGGCCATGGCCGAGCGCTTCGGTTTCGCGCTGGTCGACGTCGAGCGGCTGCCGGTGCACGGCGGCGAGGTCCGGTACACCCTCGCCCGCGCGGGCGAGCGCACGCCGAACCCGGCCGTGGCCGAGCTGGTCGCGGAGGAGGTCGCGCGGGACCTCGCGTCGCCCGCGACCTGCGCCCGGCTGGCCGAGCGGATCACGCACATCCGGGACGACCTCACGGCGCTGCTGGAACGCCTGCGCGCCGAGGGCAAGCGGGTGGTGGCCTACGGTGCGACGGCCAAGAGCGCCACGGTGGCCAACTTCTGCGGTCTGGGACCGGATCTGGTGTCGCACGTGTGCGACACCACGCCCGCCAAGCAGGGCAGGCTCACCCCCGGCACGCACATCCCGGTCCTGCCGGCCGAGGCGTTCGCGGACCCGTACCCCGACTACGCGCTGCTGTTCGCGTGGAACCACGCCGAGGAGATCATGGCCAAGGAGCAGAAGTTCCGGCAGGCAGGCGGCAAGTGGATCCTGTACGTGCCCGAAGTCCACCTGGTGTGACGGATGCGGAAACGTGAACTGGCCGTCGCCGGTGCCTTCGAGTTCTCCCCCGACGTCTTCGCCGACGACCGGGGGCTGTTCACCTCGCCGTTCCAGCACGACCCGTTCGCCGAGTCGGTCGGCCGCCCGCTCTTCCCGGTGCGGCAGGCCAGTTGCAGCCTCTCGCGCAAGGACGTCGTGCGCGGCGTGC
Source organism: Saccharothrix deserti (assembly GCF_009769385.1). GTDB lineage: Bacteria > Actinomycetota > Actinomycetes > Mycobacteriales > Pseudonocardiaceae > Actinosynnema > Actinosynnema deserti. The sequence goes on along the minus strand of NZ_ML775959.1, from coordinate 309,463 downwards.
ACTTCAGCCGCAACCCGTTCGGCACCGCCAAGTACGTGTACTGCCCGCGTGGCCGCGCACTGGACGTCGTGGTGGACATCCGACCGGGGTCGCCGACGTTCGGCCGCTGGGACTCGGTGGTGCTGGACGCGGAGTCGTTCCGCGCCGTGTACCTGCCGGTCGGGGTCGGGCACGCGTTCGTCGCTCTGGAGGACGACACGATGATGCACTACCTGTTGTCGCGCAGCTACGTCGCGGCGAACGAGCTGGCCCTGCACCCGCTCGACCCCGCGTTGGCGCTGCCGATCCCGGAGGGCATCACGCCGGTCCTGTCCGATCGCGACACCGCCGCGCCCACCCTCGCGGAGGCGGACGAGCAGGGGATCCTGCCGCAGTACGCCGACTGCCTGGCGATCGAGCGCAAGCTCTACGAGGCCCGACACGAAGCCCGACGCGAAGCCCGACACGGGGCCTGACGCCGCCTCGTGGGTGCGCGGGAACACACCCACGAGGGCTCACACGCCGGCCTGGAACTCCCGGGCGATGTCCATGACGTAACGGCCGTAGTCCGAGTTCGCCTGCTCCTGCCCCAACCGGTGGCAGGCGTCCGCGTCGATGAACCCCATCCGCAGCGCCACCTCCTCCACGCACGCGATGCGCACGCCCTGGCGCTGTTGCAGCGTCAACACGTACTGGCCGGCCTGGAGCAACGACTCCACGGTCCCGGTGTCCAGCCAGGCGAACCCCCGGCCGAGGTCGACCAGCTCGGCCTTGCCGCGCTCCAGGTACACGCGGTTGAGGTCGGTGATCTCCAGTTCGCCGCGCGCCGAGGGGCGCAGGTTCTTGGCGATGTCCAGCACGTCGTTGTCGTAGAGGTAGAGGCCCGTGATGGCCCGGTTGGACCGGGGCCGTTCCGGTTTCTCGTCGATCGCCACGAGCCGGCCGGACTCGTCGGTCACGCCGACCCCGTAGCGGTGCGGGTCGTGCACCGGGTAGCCGAACAGCACGCAGCCGTCCACGTCCCGCACGTGCTCGGCCAGCACGTCGGAGAACGCGTGGCCGTGGAAGATGTTGTCGCCCAGCACGAGCGCGACCGGGCTGTCGCCGACGAAGTCCGCGCCGATGACGAACGCCGCCGCGATGCCGTTCGGCTCCGGCTGCTCCGCGTACTCGACGTGCAGCCCGAACCGGCTGCCGTCACCGAGCAGCCTGCGGAATTGCGGGATGTCGGCCGGTGTCGAAATGAGCAGGATTTCGCGGATTCCGGCGAGCATCAGCACGGTCAGCGGATAGTAGATCATCGGCTTGTCGCCGACCGGGAGGAGTTGTTTGGACGAGGCCAGGGTAATGGGGTGTAGCCGTGTGCCGGCCCCGCCGGCCAGGATGATGCCCTTCATTGCCAGCTCCTCGCCGAACCATAAGGTGCTGCCGACCGTAGGACCGCCGTTCGACGCCCCGCAATAGACCTGCGGAAAGTCCGGGGACGGCGGTTCGACTGGGGTGCGACTAGGGGGTTGTGGCGCTCTCGCGACGTGTGATGTCCTCACCGGGCTATCGCGTCGCAAGGATACTGTGCACCTGCGCGTCGGGAGGTTGTGGCGAGCCGATGACTACTCGCGTATGGGACTACCTGAGGGAATACGGGCAGGAGCGCGACGACATCCTCGACGCCGTCGAAACCGTGTTCGGCTCCGGCACTCTCGTGATGGGTGACAGCGTTCGCGGATTCGAGGGCGAGTTCGCGCGGTACCACGGCGTGCCGCACTGCGTGGGCGTCGACAACGGGACCAACGCCATCAAGCTGGGCTTGCAGGCGCTCGGGATCGGCGCGGGCGACGAGGTGATCACCGTGTCGAACACGGCGGCGCCCACCGTGGTCGCGATCGACGCGCTCGGCGCCAAGCCGGTGTTCGTCGACGTGCGCGCGGACGACTTCCTGATGGACACCGACCAGGTGGCCGCGGCGATCACGCCGCGCACCCGTGCCCTGCTGCCGGTGCACCTGTACGGGCAGTGCGTCGAAATGGCCCCGTTGGAGGAGTTGGCGCGCAAGCACGACCTGGTGGTCCTGGAGGACTGCGCGCAGGCCCACGGCGCGCGACACCACGGCCGACTCGCCGGGACGATGGGGAACGCCGCGGCGTTCTCGTTCTACCCGACCAAGGTCCTGGGCGCGTACGGCGACGGCGGCGCGACGATCACCGCCGACGACGAGGTCGCCGCCGCGTTGCGCCGTCTGCGCTATTACGGCATGGAAGACCGTTACTACGTGGTCACCACGCCGGGCCACAACAGCAGGCTCGACGAGGTGCAGGCCGAGATCCTGCGGCGCAAGCTGCGCCGCCTCGACGCCTACATCGCGGGCCGCCGTGAGGTCGCGCGGCGTTACGTGGAGGGATTGGGCGACACGGACCTGGTCCTGCCCCGCACGGCCGAGGGCAACGAGCACGTCCACTACGTCTACGTGGTCCGCCACCCGAAGCGTGACGAAATCCTCGAAGCGCTCAAGGCGTACGACATCGAGCTGAACATCAGCTATCCGTGGCCGGTGCACACGATGACGGGTTTCGCGCACCTCGGCTACCGGACGGGCGATTTCCCGGTGACCGAGGCACTGGCGGGGGAAATCTTCTCGTTGCCGATGTACCCCGCCCTGTCACCGGACCTCCAGGACAAGATCATCAGCGCCGTTCGGAACGTTGTCGAAACATTGTGAAACATGCTCGGTTGATTTGAGTCGCGCACGCGACGACGACTGCCGACCGCCGGCCACCCGTGGTGGACGGCGGTCGTCGTCGAGCCCGGACGCGCAGGCCGGAGCAGGGCCGAGACCTGCCGACCACCCCCGTGGCCACGCGAACGGGGCAGGACATCCCTTTCGTTGTGTATGGCGTACGTGTATGCTATAAACTCTACCGGGTGCCGCTCGGATGAGGGCAATCGACCGGTAGTTCGAGGAGGGGGATGTGACCACAACCGGAACAGCCATCGTCGCGAAGGGCATACGTAAGAGCTACGGCTCCGTGCAGGCCCTCGACGGATTCGACCTGACCGTCACGACGGGCACCGTCTACGGCTTGCTCGGCCCGAACGGCTCCGGCAAGACCACCGCGGTCAAGTGCCTGACCACGTTGTCGGGGTTCGACGCGGGCAGCGCCGAGATCGCCGGGTTCGACGTCACCCGCCAGCCCGACGAGGTGCGCAAGCGGATCGGTCTGACGGGTCAGTACGCGGCGGTGGACGAGATCCTGAACGGCCGGGAGAACCTGGTCATGTTCGGCCGGTTGTACGGCCTCACCGCCCGCGCCGCCGACCGCAGGGCCGACGAGCTGCTGGAGCACTTCGACCTGGTCGAGGCGGCCAAGCGCTCCGTGGTCCAGTACTCGGGCGGTATGCGCCGCCGGCTGGACCTGGCCGCGAGCCTGATCCAGGCGCCCGAGGTGCTGTTCCTGGACGAGCCGACCACCGGGCTGGACCCGCGCAGCCGCAACCAGGTGTGGAGCGGTGTGCGGGCGCTGGTGAAGGCGGGCACCACGGTGCTGCTCACCACCCAGTACCTCGAGGAGGCCGACCAGCTGGCCGACCGGATCGCGGTGCTGGACAACGGAAAGGTGATCGCCGAGGGCACCGCGGACGAGCTGAAGTCCCGGATCGGCGGCGACCAGATCGACGTCGTGCTGCGCAGTGAAGACGACCTGGAGCGCGCGGCCGAGGTGCTGCGCCGGATCGGCGGCGGCGAGCCGCAGATCGAGCCGGACGACCGCAAGATCAGCGTCGTGGTGTCCGGCGCGCGGATCGCGATCCTCACCGAAGCGGTCCGGGCGCTGGACGACGCGGGCATCCACGCCGAGGACATCGGCGTGCGACGGCCCACCCTGGACGAGGTGTTCCTCGGCCTGACCGGACGCCGGGCCGGCGAGCCTGAGTTGGAGGCGACGTCGTCATGACATCGACATCGACATCGACGAGCACGAGTGCGGAGACGACGCTGGTGGGCACCACGGCGGAGGTCGAGCGGACCGGGGCCACGGGTGCGGCCAAGGCCTGGTCGGACTCGATGGTCCTGTTGAAGCGCAACGTGATCCACGGCATCCGCGAGCCGATCGAGCCGATGCTGTCGCTGATGATCCCGATCATGATGATGCTGCTGCTGGGCTACGTGTTCGGCGGGTCGATCACGGTTCCGGGCAGCGCGAACTACCGCGAGTTCCTCATCGCGGGCATCATCGTGATGGTGATGGCCTACGGCCTGAGCAACACCGCGTCCGGCATGGCCAGGGACACCGAGAAGGCGGTCTACGGCCGGTTCCGCTCGATGCCGATGGCCGCCTCCGCGCTGGTGACCAGTCGTGCCCTCTACGAGATGATCCGCGGTGTCGTGGAGACCGTCATCGTGATCGCCGTCGGCCTGCTGATCGGTTGGCAGTGGCACAACGACTGGGGCGACTTCTTCAGCGCGATCGGCATCCTGCTCCTGCTGCGGCTCGCCCTGGTGTGGGGCGGCATCCTGCTCGGGCTGACGGTGCCCGCCGAGGCGGTCTCCCCGATCGTCTACCCGTTGGTGTTCCCGCTGACCGTGATCTCCAGCAGCTTCGTCGCGCCGGAGCGCATGCCGGAGTGGCTCGGTGTCGCGGCCGAGTGGAACCCGATCACGTCCGTCGTGAACGCCACGCGGGAGCTGTGGGGCAACCCCGGTGTCGGCGGTGACTCCTGGATCGTGCAGAACGCCCAGCTGATGGCGGTGGTGTGGCCGCTGGTCCTGCTGGTGCTGTTCGTCCCGCTGTCGATCCGCCGGTTCCGCCGGGTGAGTGCCTGATCCCTTGTAGACCCCCTCCCCCATCGCCGCGGCCACCCCTCGTGAACCCCCTCCGCGGCGAGAACGGCCCGGGGTGGTCGGTGTTCTCACCGGCCACCCCGGGCCTTCGTCATTCCCGCCGACCCGATTCCAGCGGACCGGGTTCCCGCCGACCCGATTCCCGTCGACCTGCGACGGCCGCTACGGCGCCGCGCAGTCCGTCCTCAAGGGACACTCGCGGCGACCACCCGGTGGCCGCCCGGAAGGCCGACGCGTCGACGTCCACGCCGTGGAAGTCGGTGGCGTTGGCGTAGTCGGGCGCGGGCACGGACAGCACCGGGACCGGGGGCTGCCCGGTCTCCGCCGACACGGCCTGCGCGATCACGCCGAAGATGTCCTTGAGCGGACGGCTCTCGCCGCCGCCGATCAGCCAGTGCCCGCCGGCCAACGCGTCCGCGTTGTCCAGGGCGGCGACGAACGCGCGTGCCACGTCCGTCACGTGCACCAGGTCCCGTTCGACCGAGCCGTCGTGCCACATGGTGAGCGGCTCGCCCGCCAGCGCCCGACGCGCCATCGCCAGCACGATGCCGCGGCCGAGCGCGCCGGGGTCGGGGCCGATGCCGTACACGGTGGCCAGCCGGAGCGTGATCCCCCGCAGGACGCCCCGTGCCGTCGCGTCCTTCAGCGCGTTCTCGCCCTCCAGCTTCTGCCGGTCGTACTCGGTCCGCGGGTCGTCCGGCTCGGTGCCGTCGATGCGGACCCGGTCCGACAGGCCGACCTGGGAGGTCGAGCCGGCGAACACCACGGTCGGGCGTCCGCCGTCGTCCGCGAGCGCGTCGATCAGCGCGTGCACCGAGCCGACGTTGGTCCGCGATCGCGCGTCGGTGCCCTCGCCGGCACGCCACGCCCCGTCGCCCGCGATGTAGGCGACCAGGTGGAGCACGGCGTCCGACCCGGCGACCGCGGCGGCGAGCTGCGCGGGGTCGGTGATGTCGACCTGGACCGGTTCCACTTCGGCCCGCGCACCGGCGGGCGCCCGGACCTCGCCGCGGGCGACGGCGCGGAGCCGAATCGGCCGTTCCGCGAGAATCGACATCACCGCCGATCCGATGAAACCCGAAGCCCCGAGAATCGTCACCAGGGGTTTGCGGTGGTCCGCAACAGGAGCTTTTCCGTCCAACACTGACCTCCGCGACCTGATCGGGCGATCGGACACCTGAAGACTATCCGCGTGACGACAGCCGATTCAACACGCGGCAAAGGTGCCGTGCCGTTCACCCGAGATGCGCGCATTCGGTGCGAGGTTGACGACCAAGATCATAGTGCGTACGATATACACAGAAAGTGTATGTAGTACGCAAGCCCTGGGAACCGCCCCCGGCATGGCTGACCTTGGCAACCAGCGCACTGTCGGCACCGCGTTGCGCCGAGCCACACGGAGAGGGGTGCACTGTGGGTGTGCAACGTGCCCGCAACGTCGCGGTGACCATCACCCGGGAAGGCTACTTGGAGCTCAAGTCCACCGAGACGGACGAGCACTACCGCGGTCATCCGGTGGCCGCGGCGATGTGGATCGCGTTGCAACAACACGACGGCCAGGTCGACCGCGCCGCCGCGGAACTGGCGGACACGTGGGAGATCGATTACGAGCAGATCCGGGCCTACATGGACGCCTGGGTCAATCGTCTGGTGAGCACCGGCTTCATGCGGGAGGAAAACGACATATCGGGTTGACCGGGTTGACCGGCTCCCGATCGACTCCCGATCGCGGACGCGGCCGGGCGCTCGTAGCGTCCTTTCGGAGAAGGCATTCCGGTCATTCCGGTTGTTCTCCGAGGAGGCACCATGAGCGTCCGACCGCACGCGTGGGCGGGGATCGTCGGCCCGGTCCTGTTCACCGTGGGCTTCCTGGCGCAGGAAGCGTTCCGCCGCGACGAGTTCGACCCGATCGCCGAGCCGGTCAGCGCCTTGGAGGCCGGTCCGGCGGGCTGGGTTCAGCAGGTCAACTTCGTGGTGTTCGGCGTGCTGACGCTGGTCTTCGCCGTGGGGCTGCACCGCGGCCTGAAGCCGAGCCGGGCGTCGAGTGCGGCAATTGCGAATTGCGTCGGCCGCAGGGCTGGACACCCTGCGGCCGACATCGGCGTCAGTACCCGATTCGGAACGTCGCGTCCTGCTTGGCCGAACTCGACGAACTGCTGGAGATCGGGTCGATCCGGAGCACGTAACCGGCGTGCCGGATGTACCGGTCCGGGAAGTTGTGCGAGCGGAACGACGTCCAGGACGAGTCGGCGAAACCCGCCACCCGGTGGAAGGTGGCGTCCGACCTGAACACGCTCGTGTTGTCATTGGTGGCGAGCACGAGGGCGTAGTTCTCGTGCCGCAGGTACATGTTCGGGAAGTTCACCGACTGGAACGACACGCCGGCCGAGTCCGCCAGGCCCGGCACGATCTTCCACAGCTGGTCCTGGTACGGGTCGAACGGGTACGGGTCGATGCGCGCGACGTTGGAGGCGTGCCGGACGTACCGGTCGGGGAAGTTGTACGACTTGATCCGGTTCCAGGTCGGGTTGCCCCACTTGGCGACCAGGTTGGACATCTCCGTTGCGGTGATCGGCGTGAGGCCGGGGTGCTTGGAGTTCAGCGGCTGCGTGTAGGCCCGGTCGTTCAGCTGCGTCCAGGACCCGCCCGCGAGATCGGTGGTCTGCCAGCAGAAGAACCGACCGTTCGGGCTCCACGTGTCGCCCCACATGTACCACACGTTCGAGGTGTTCGACTTGACGATGTTGGGCGCCTCGACACCGCGTCCGGGCGAGATCGCGCCGGTGTAGATGCTCCAACTGCGGGGGTTGAGCGAACTCGACCGGGTTCCGAGCATCGTGCTGTTGGTGTTGTTCTTGTAGTACATGTAGTTGACGCCGTTGACGGTGACGAAGCTGCCGTCGATGGCGTCGTAACCGGGGTCGAAGAACACCTGCGGCGCGGACGCCGTGACGAAGTCGGTCGTGTAGTTGACCATGAGGACGTTGTGGCCGCCGCTGACCGCCGAGTAGACGATGGCGTACTGGCCCCGTGAGGCGTCCCAGACCGCCTCCGGCGCCCAGGCGTGCGTCGCGAGCGAGTGCACCTTGAGCAGCCGGTAGTTGGTGAACGTGCGCAGGTCGGCGGAGTCCCAGACGTGCAGGTACTGGCTCTGGTAGTTCCAGTCCGTGCCCTTGAGGTCGGTCGCCAGCACCACGAAAGTGTCGTCCTGCTTGCGCAGGATGAACGGGTCGCGCAGGCCGGTGCTGCCCTGGGTCGGGGTGGCCACCGGGTTGTTCTGGTTGAGCGGAGTCCAGTTCAGACCGTCCGAGCTGACCGCCAGGTGCAGGCTGTAGCTCGCGGCGCTCATCGACGGCGACTCGGTGAAGTACGCCATCGCGTAGCCGGAGTAGGTGGCCGCCGAGGCGGCGCCGGGACGCAGCAGCAGCGCACCGGCCGAACCGGTGCCGATCGCCACGGCCACCCGGCCCGCGGCGGAGAGCAGTTGTCGACGCTTCATCATTGCCCCGATCTGTGTCGATGTCCTGGGAAGCGGCGGTTATGCCGGTTGCAGTTGCCACTGCTGGCAGTTGTTGGCCAGCCAGCTCCACTGGCGCACGTCGGCGCCGTCGGCGGTGCCGCAGTTGGCCACGTCGGCGACCTTGCCGCTGTTGGCGTTCTGCAGGCGAACCCAGCCGCCGACGTCGCTGATGATCACGCGGAACTTCTGGCAGTTGTTGTTCAGCCAGGACCACTGCCGGATGTCGGCGCCGTCGGCGGTGCCGCACTCGCCGACGTCGAGCACCTTGCCGCTGGCGACGCTGACCAGCCGGTTGGTGTCGCCGCCGACGTCTTCGACGCGCCACAGCTGGTTGGTGCCACCGTTGCAGGTCCACTGGAAGACGTTCGCGCCGTCCGCCGACGAGCCACTGGCCACGTCCAGGCACTTGCCGCTGTTGCGGTTGACGATCCGGTACGCGGTCGGCGTCGCCGCCGTCTCACCGGAGGGTCCGTCGAGCGTGGTGCCCAGCGCCACGGGCTGGCCGAAGTTCGGCGTGCCGTCGGCGTTCCAGGCGAACTTCTGCGCACGGGCGGTGCGCGTGTTGCCGCAACCCTGGGTGGCGGAGTTGTTGGCGTGGTAGACGATCCAGCTCTCGGTGCCGTCCGGTGAGCTGAAGAAACCGTTGTGGCCGGGCCCGTAGACGCCGTTGGCGTCGTTGCGCTGGAAGACCGGGTTGGGGTTCTTCGTCCAGGAGGCGGCGGACAGTGGGTCGCCGCCGTTGTAGGAGAGGAGGCCGAGCTTGTAGTCGGCGGTGCCACAAGCGCTCGCCGAGTAGGCGATGAACGTCCGCCCGTTGCGCTGGAGCGCGACGGGGCCCTCGTTCACCGCGCCGCCGGACCGCTCCCACGACAGCGTGGGGCTCGAGATGACGCTGAACGTCGTGTTGGCGAGCGTGTACGGGTTGGTCAGCGGCGCGATCACGAGGCTCTGCTCGCCGCCGCTGAGGAACCCGCTGCCGAGCAGGTACAGCGAGTCGTTCAGCCGCAACACGCTCGCGTCGATCAGCCAGCCGCCGGGCGTGAGGTTCGACCCGCTGAGCATGTTCTTGTACGTGTACGGCCCGAGCGGATCGGCGCCCGCGCTCTCCAGCACGTGGGTCCGCTGGGTGTCACAGCACGCGGCGCCGACCTGCGCGGCGGAGTAGTACACGTACCACCGGTTGTTGACGAAGTGCATTTCCGGCGCCCAGAAGTTGGCACCGCGCGAACTCGTGGTGTCCTGCCAGATCTGCACGCTCGGCGCGGTCGCCAGCCCGGCCAGCGTCGGGGACTTCCGCATCCACAGCGTGTTCGAGAACGGCGTACCCATCATGTAGTAGTTGCCGTTGTAGAAGGTCATGAACGGATCGGCCGCTTTGCCCGATTTGATCGGGTTGGTGTACGGCCGTCCGGCTGCGGCGGACGCGGACTGGGTGGCGCCCACCAGCAGGCCGGTGAGCAGCACGATCACGGCCACGGTCGCGGGCAGGACTCGGGAACGGGTACGCGGCATGCGTCAGTCCTCGACAATGTTAGGATGTTAACGTTAACATATTGCACAATCGTGCAGCGACCAGCCGGGACCGACCCGGGTGCCGGCCAGGTTTCGTGTTGATGTCCTACGAGTTGCGACACATCCTCAGCGATCACCCGGCGTCAAGTCAACGCCCAGTTTTCCGTTATGCGTCCACTGCGATACACCCGGTGACCACCCACCGTCTCAGTACGCGGCACGCAGCACCCCTGAACGTCGCTTCGATTACGTCTCGAAGTCGGCGTTGACGCGGATGCCGCTCGCACGGAAACTGACGCGGCGTTCATGTGAACGTTAACAAGATCCGCCTTCCGGCGGATCCACGCGCGTTTGGAGGTTCCGTGCGCCGTCGCACCCACCAACGTCACCGGACGTTCGCGGCAGCATGTCTGGCGCTGGTCGCCGGCCTGGTCGTCGGCGTCGCCAACGTCGACGCCGGCGCCGCCGACGAGGCGGGAGCCTCCGTTCTCGACAAGGACGCCATCCTCGCCGCACAGGGCTTGGACGAGCCCCAGTGGTACAAGGACAACATCCCGTTCGTGGACACGCCGGACACGAACATCAACGACGTGTACTACTACCGGTGGAGCACTTACAAGCGCGCGCTGCGTTACACGACGCCGGGCACCGGCTACATCTCCACCGAGTACGACCAGCCCGTCTGGTATTCGGGCAAGGTGTCCTACAGCGGGCTGCCGGACGCGGCGGGGTACCACATCACGGACGGCCGCTGGCTGCGCGACCGCACCTACGTGGACGACTACCTCAACTACTGGCTGCGCGGCTCCGGCACGGACACCGTGCGCACCTACAGCGAGTGGATCACCGGCGCGGCGTACCAGCGGTACCTGGTCACCGGCGACGCGGAGCAGCTCAAGGCGTACCTGCCGCAGTTCATCATGCTGTTCGACAAGTGGAACTCGAACTACACCGAGAACATCACCGTCAACGGGACCCAGACGAGCGACGACCTCTACTTCCAGTCGCCGATCTCCGACGCCACGGAGTACACCGAGACGTCGATGCGCAGCACCAACTGGTTCTCCGGCGGCACCGGCTACCGGTCGACGATCAACAGCTACATGTACACGGCGGCGCAGGCCATCAGCAAGGTCGCGACGATGACCGGCGACACCGCGACCGCGAACACCTACGCGGCCAAGGCCGCTGCGCTCAAAGCCGGTGTGCAGAACTCGCTCTGGGACCCGCAGCGGCAGTTCTTCATGCACGTGTACAACAACAACTCCACCAACGTCGGCATCGCGGGGACCCGCACGACGTGGCGCGAGGCGATGGGGTACGCGCCGTGGGCGTTCGGGCTCCCGGACGCGAAGTACTCGGCGGCCTGGCAGTACCTCGACGACCCGCAGCGGTTCGGTGCCGCGTTCGGGCCGACGACGCTGGAGCGGGTGCACGACTTCGAGGCCGAGCAGGCGGCCGTGGTCCACGCGAACACGCGCAGCGCGACGAGCGCGTCCAACGGCCAGTACATCGGCCAGATCGACTTCGACGACAGCTCCGTCACGTTCACCGTGCAGGCCCCCGGCGCGGGCACGTACCCGGTGAAGGTGCACTACGCCAACGCGACCGGCGCCACCTCCACCCACCGGCTCGCGGTCAACGGGTCGACCTCGCCGATCACGGTGAGCTACCCGGCGACCGGCGCGTGGGGTTCGTTCTCCGGCTCGCAGGCCGTGACGGTCCAGGTGCCGATGCAGGCGGGCGCCAACACCCTGAAGTTCACCAGGGGCACCGGGTACGCCGAGCTGGACAAGATCGCCGCGAACCCGTACTTCAACTACCAGGCCTACCCCGCAACGCAGAACCGCGACGACACCAACTGCTGCCACTGGAACGGTCCCACCTGGCCGTTCGCGACCAGCGCGACCCTGACCGGGCTGGCGAACCTGTTGCAGGACTACCCGGCGCAGGACTACGTCACCAAGCAGACCTACAACAAGCTGCTCAGCCAGTTCGCCACGCTCCAGCACAAGAACGGCGAGCCGTACGTGGCCGAGGCCGCCAACGGCGACACCGGCGAGTGGGTCTACGACGCGCAGGACTTCAGCGAGCACTACAACCACTCCAGCTTCAACGACCTCGTGCTGACCGGTCTGCTGGGCATCAAGCCGCAGGCGGGCAACACGCTCGTGCTCAAGCCGTTGGTGCCGGACAGCTGGAACCACTTCGCGGTGCAGGACATGCCCTACCACGGCCACACGTACACGATCCTGTGGGACCGGGACGGCACGCGCTACGGCCAGGGCTCCGGCCTGCAGGTGTTCCAGGACGGCACGCGCATCCACCAGTCCGCCGGGCTCGGCAACACCACGATCCAGGTCGCGGCCCCGGTGGCGCCGCCCGCTGCCACCCGGTTGGAGAACGTGGCCGCCAACGCCTGGAACGCCGACCAGGAGTGGTTCAAGGGCTGGGACAGGCGCACTTACACGCAGACCTACCCCAAGGCGTTCGCCTCGTACACCAACACCGCGTCCAACGGCAAGCGCTGCCGCAGCGCCGACAACCCCCGCTGCATCGAGGCTCTTGATGCGCCTTTGAAGGCCACCAACGGTTTCATCCGGTACGACAAGATGCCGGACGACCGGTGGACCAACGCCGGGTCGCCGAACGCCACCGACCACCTCGGCGTGGACTTCGGCTACCAGCGCCCGGTCAACGAGGTCAAGATCTACACCTACGACGACGGGCAGAACGTGCGGGCGCCGCTGAGCTTCGACGTGCAGTACCTGTCGGGCAGCACGTGGCAGTCGGTGCCGGGCCAGGTCAAGACGCCCGCCACGCCGGTCGCGAACAAGCCCAACGAGGTGAAGTTCACGACCGTGACCACGTCCCAGCTACGGGTCGTGTTCACCCCGCAGGCGGGCAAGTTCGTCGGCGTCACGGAGTTCGAGTCGTGGTACCCGCAGCAGGCCGCCGTGCGGATCGTCAACCGGAACAGCGGCCTGGAGCTGGGCGTCGCCGGGGCGTCCGCCGCCTTCGGCGGTGCGGTGGTGCAGCAGTCGGCCGACAGCAGCGTCAACCACCAGTGGCAGCTGGAGCCGGCCGAGGACGGCTACGTCAAGATCTTCAACCGGAACAGCGGTCTCGTCCTCGGCATCCAGGGCGCGTCCACGGCGGCCGGCGCGACCGCCCTGCAGTGGGGTGACACCCTGACCGCCGACCACCTGTGGCGAGTGGTCGACGCCGGCGGCGGCTACCGCAAGCTGGTCAACAAGAACAGCGGTCTGGTGCTCGGCGTCAAGGACGCGTCCAAGACCTCCGGCGCCGCGACGCTCCAGTGGAACGACACCGGCACCCTGGACCACCAGTGGAGTCTGGTGCAGGTCGGCTGACCCCGGTTCGACCCGGCGCAGGCGCGGTCCCGAAACGGGGCCGCGCCTGCTCTGAGCCCTCGGCGGCCGGTATCCGGATCGGACACCGGCCGCCAGTGGGTGACGCGGTGGATGGTGCCGTTGTCCATGTTGACGTAGAACAGGTCGCCGTTCGGCCCGATCTCCAGGTCGACGGGGTGGCCCGCGCCTGCGCCGGTGGAGTCCACGCAGACCAGGCACTGCCGCTGCCCGGGGTCCGGCAACCCGTTGGTCCCGGGCATCATCGCCCAGATCTCGTTGCGGCTGTGGTCACCGAAGAACAGCGCCCCGTTGTACGCCGCGGGGTACGAGCCGCCGCGGTAGAACGTCATGCCGGTGATCGACGAGCTGCCGGTGCGGCACCCGGTGTAGCTCACCACGCACGCGCTGTGGTTGTAGCGTAGTACGGCGCCGTGACCGATCCGGCCGTGTTGTAGAGCTGCGAGCACATGGTGAGCCCGGCGCTCTGGTACCCGCTCTGCGGCCCGGCCCCCTCGTAGCAGGGCCAGCCGAAGTTGCGGCCGCCGGTGGCGGTGAGCCGGTTGACCTCTTCCCAGGTGCCCCAGCCGACGTCGCCGATCCACAGTTCGTCCGTGCCCGGCCGCTGCGTCATCCGGAACGGGTTGCGCAGACCGTAGCCGATGATCCGCTTCGCGTTCGGGTCGGAGGACGAGGCGAACGGGTGTTGCCGCTCGCGGTCAGCCGCGAGAGCCGCCCGGACACCAGGCAGCCGTCGGTCGTCGGGCCCGGCGGCGTCGGGCAGCCGTCACCCCACGTGGGCGGGGTGCCGCCGATCGGCGCGTCGTAGGCGTACAGCGCGTACACGTACGGGTTCGCGGGGAAGCCGGGGTGCAGCGCGAGACCGAGCATGCCGCGGTCCCAGAAGTCGTGGACGTTCGCGGACAGGTCGGCGAACGTCGTCGCCGTCGTGTCGGCCAGGTTGTCGAAGACCTTGATGACACCGTTCTTCTGCGCCGCGAAGACCCGGCCGTCGTCGGCGAACTGGATCGCCGTCGGGTTCGTGAGTCCGCTGAAGACGACCCGGTCGGAGAAGTTCGGCGGGAGCGTCGCGGCCTGGGCGGTCGATATCGCCACGACCGTGGGCACGAGCAGGGCAAAAGTGAGCAGAGCTGCCTTGAACCTGGGGTGCTGCGACATTGCGGCCCCCTTTCGTTCCACTTGACGTGGACATCGGGGAACGCACCGGAAAGCGTTACAGGGCAACGGAAAGTGCCCGCACGGCTACCAGTCGGAGTTCGACCCGACAAAACGCTCGGGCGACCGATCGCCTGATTACCGAAATCGTCACATCAGGCACGACCGTCCCTATTCAAAACGGTTCAAATCAACCGGTATTCTCACCGCCGCAAATCATCGCCGTGGTCGCGGAGCCGTTGCCGAGCGCCTCCTGCCGAGGCGCGAACCGTCCGGAACAGGGGCGCGCGGCGGCGTCCCGATGTCGGTAGTGGCCGAACCGTTGTCGTTACGGCCGGCGAAGCGGGGATCGCGGCACTACCGTGCGGTGGTATGAGCACCGCCGTTCGGCAGAGAACGTCGGGTCTCTCCCTGGAGTTGACCAGCTTCGTCGGCCGCCGGCGCGAGGTGGGCGAGGTCAGGCGCCTGCTGTCGACGTCACGCCTGGTGACCCTCAGCGGGCCGGGCGGAGTGGGCAAGACCCGCCTCGCCATCGAGGTCACCAACGCCGTGCGCCGGGTGTTCCCGGACGGGGTCGTGCTGGTCGAGTTGGACCAACTGCGGGACCCGGTGCTGGTGCCGAACACGGTGGCGGTGGCGGTCGGCCTGCGGGAGAACGCGGGCCGCGCGACGGTCGAGATGCTGATCGACTACCTGGCTCCGCGCCAGTTGCTGCTCGTGCTGGACAACTCCGAGCACCTGATCGACCCGGTCGCGGAACTGGTCGGCGCGCTGCTGCGGGGCTGTCCTGAACTGCGGATCCTGTCCACGAGCCGGGAGTCGATGGGCATCCAGGGCGAGGTCGTCATGCCGGTGCCGCCGCTGACGCTCCCGGACCCGCAGCTGCCGTTCGCCGAGCAGGACCTGGTCCAGTCCGAGGCGGTGTCCCTGTTCGCGGAACGGGCGGCGACCACCCGGCCCGGCTTCACGGTCAACGGGAACAACGGCGCCGTGGTGGCCGAGATCTGCCACCGCCTCGACGGCCTCCCGCTGGCGATCGAGCTGGCCGCGGCTCGCGTGCGCGTGCTCTCCGAGAAGGACATCCTCGCCAGGTTGTCGGATCAGCCCCACCTGTTGGCCGGACGGGGGCGGGGTGTGCCCGCCCGGCAGCAGACGTTGCGGGCGTGCATCGAGTGGAGCTACGGCCTGTGCTCGCCCCAGGAGCAGCTGCTCTGGGCACGGCTGTCGGTGTTCGCGGGTGCGTTCGAGCTCGACGCCGCGGAGGACGTGTGCTCGGGTGACGGCCTGACCGCCGACGACGTGCTGCACACCGTCGCCTCCCTGATGGACAAGTCGATCCTGGCCGGGGAGCAGGACGGCGACGTCATGCGCTACCGGATGTTGGAGACCATCCGCGAGTTCGGCGTGGAGCGACTCCAGCACATCGGCGAGTACGCCGACCTGCGCCACCGGCACAGCGACTGGTACCTGCAGCTGGTGGAGCGGGCCCGCAGCGAGTGGATCAGCCCCCGGCAGGTCGACTGGTTCACCCGGCTCGACCGCGAGCACGCCAACATCCAGGCGGCCCTGGACCACTGCGTGGCAGAACCCGGCGAACTCGAATCCGGGATGCGGATCCTGATCGCGTTGTTCCACTTCTACTGGTGGGGCCGCGGGTGGTCCCGCGAAGGCCGGCTGTGGCTGGCGCGGGCGCTCGACCAGCCGAGCCCGCTCTCCGTCGTCCGGGCCAACGCCCTGCTCACCGACGCCACCCTGGCGCTGGGCGCCGGGGACATGGAGGGCGGTCGGCAACGCATCGAGGACGCCAAGGCCATCCTCGACACCGTGGACGATCCCGCCATCGAGGGCTTCGTCTGCTGGGCGGCGGGGTGCGCCGCGGAGTACAGCGGTGATCTCCCCACCTCGATCACGATCTTCGAGCGGGGGCTCGACGTGCTGCCACCCGGGCAGCACCTGACGCTGCGGCTGGACATCCTGGTCAGCTACTCCATCGCCGCCGGGCTCATCGGCGACACGGACCGCGCCAACACCTGCCACGCCGAGGTGCTGCGCATCAGCGAGCCGGCGGGCGAACGCTTCCACCGCTCGTACGCGCTCTGGACGCTCGGCCTCTACGTGATGCAGCAGGGCGACCACCACCGGGCCGCGGCGTTGCACAAGCAGAGCCTCCAGCTGCGCAGAGAACTCCAAGACGTCACCGGAGCAGGCTGGTCGCTGGAATCGCTGGCCTGGGCGGAATCGGCGTTCGGAGAACCCGAGCGGGTGGCGACGCTCCTCGGCACCGCGGACCGCCTGTGGGAGATCATGGGTCGTCCGCTCCGCGCCTACCAGCACCTTTACCCCTACCACGAGGAGTGCGAGCGCAGCGCGCAGGAGCGACTCGGTGACAAGCGGTTCCAGGACGCGTTCGAGCGCGGGAGGGCGATGAGCGTCGACGAGGCCATCGCGTTCGCCCTGGACGAGCAGCCGCCGACGCCGGTGGAGGAGTCGCCGCCGGCGGCGCCACGCGTGCTGACCCGTCGCGAGTCGGAGATCGCCGAACTGATCGCCGAGGGCCTCACCAACCGGGAGGTCGCTTCACGACTGGTCATCTCGGTCCGGACCGCGGAGAGCCACGCGGAGCACATCCTGACCAAACTCGGGTTCACCTCCCGCGTGCAGATCGCCACGTGGGTCGCCGAACAGCGCGCCAGGCCCTCCGCCGGATAGGCGCGAACTCCGCCACGGGCGCGAAGCGGGTGCCGCCGCAGGTCGACGGCGGCCGAACCGTCGTGGGTACACCCTGCGCGCCGGGGTCGGCCGCACTACCGTGCGTCGGTATGAGCACCGTCGTTCGGCAGAGGACGTCGGGCCTGCCGCTGGAGCTGACCAGCTTCGTCGGCCGCCGACGTGAGGTGGGCGAGGTCAGGCGCCTGCTGTCGACGTCACGCCTGGTGACCCTCACCGGGCCGGGCGGAGTGGGCAAGACGCGACTCGCCCTGGAGGTGACCAACGCCGTGCGCCGGGTGTTCCCCGACGGCGTGGTGCTGGTCGAGTTCGACCAGTTGCGGAACCCGGAGCTGGTGCCGAACACGGTCGCGGTGGCCGTCGGCCTGCGGGAGCAGTCGGGTCGCGCGACGGTCGAGATGCTGGTCGACTACCTGGCCTCGCGCCAGTTGCTGCTCGTGCTGGACAACTCGGAGCACCTGATCGACGCGATCGCGGAGCTGACCGGCGTGCTGCTGCAGCGCTGTCGCGAGCTGCGGATCCTCTCGACGAGCCGGGAGTCGCTGGGCATCCACGGCGAGGTCGTCATGCCGGTGCCGCCGCTGACGCTCCCGGACCCGGAACGCGTGCTCGCCGACCAGGACCTGGTCCAGTCCGAGGCGGTGACCCTGTTCGTGGAACGGGCGGCGACCATCCGGCCCGGGTTCACGGTCGGTGACCACAACGGGGCCGCGGTGGTCGAGATCTGCCAGCGCCTCGACGGCCTCCCGCTGGCGATCGAACTGGCCGCGGCCCGGCTGCGGGCGCTGTCCGAGAAGGACATCCTCGCCAGGTTGCTGGACCAGCCCCACCGGCTGACCGCCCGGCTGCGCGACATGCCGGCCCGGCAGCAGACGTTGCGGGCGTGCATCGAGTGGAGCTACGGCCTGTGCTCGCTCCAGGAGCAGCTGCTCTGGGCACGGCTGTCGGTGTTCACGGGTGCGTTCGAACTCGACGCCGCGGAGGACGTGTGCTCGGGTGACGGCCTCGCCGTCGGCGACGTGCTGCACACCGTGGCCTCCCTGATGGACAAGTCGATCCTGGTCGGGGAGCAGGACGGCGACGTGATGCGCTACCGGATGCTGGAGACCATCCGCGAGTTCGGCGCGGAACAGCTGGAGCAGGCCGGCGAGCACGCCGAGCTGCGCCGCAAGCACGCCGACTGGTACGCGTTGCTGGTGGACCGGGCCGAGCGCGACTGGGTCAGCCCCCGACAAGTGGACTGGTTCGCCCGGCTGGACCGGGAACACCCCAACGTCCAGACGGCCGCGGACTACTTCCTCAAGGAGCCCGGCCGGCTCGAATCCGCGTTGCGGATGCTGGCGTCGTTGTTCCACTTCTACTGGTGGGGCCGCGGGTGGGCCAGGGAAGGCCGGCTGTGGCTGGCGCGGGCGCTCGACCAACCCGGCCCGCCGACCGCCGTTCGAGCGAACGCCCTGCTCACCGACGCCAGCCTGGCGCAGGCCGACGGCGACTTCGAGGCCGCCCGGCAGCGCTTGGCGGACGCCGAGGCCATCGCCGCCACCGTGGCGGATCCCTCCATCGAGGCCTTCGCCCACTGGGTGGACGGCAGCTTCGCCCTCTACAGCGGCGACCTGCCGACCGCGATCACGATCTTCGAACGCGGCCTCGCGGCACTGCCACCGGGACACGACCTGCCCCGGCGCCTGGACCTGCTGCTGAGCTACTCGAGCGCGTCGGCGCTGATCGGGGACGCGGAACGCGCCAATGCCTGCTACGCCGAGTCCACGCGCATCACCGAGCCCGCGGGCGAGTGCTTCCACCGCTCGTACGCGCTGTGGACGTTCGGCCTGTTCGCGATGCAGCAGGGCGACCACTCCCGGGCGACCGAGTTGCACCGCGAGAGCATCCGGCTGCGCAGAGAGGTGCGCGACCTCACCGGACTGGGCTGGTCGTTGGAGTCGTTGGCCTGGACCGAGGCCGCGGTCGAGCCGCCCGAGCGGGTCGCGACGCTGCTCGGCGTCGCCGACCGACTCTGGGAGATCATGGGTCGCCCGCTGCGCACCTACCAGCACATGTACCCCATGCACGAGCAATGCCGACGCAACGCAGAGGAGCGGCTTGGCGACAAGCGGTTCCAGGAAGCGTTCGACCGCGGGCGGGCGATGAGCCTTGACGAGGCCATCGCGTTCGCCCTCGGCGAGGAACTCGTCCCGGTGCCGGCAGAGGAGTCGCCGGCGGCCTCGCCGCGCGTGCTGACCCGTCGCGAGTGGCAGATCGCCGAACTGATCGCCGAGGGCCTCACCAACCGGGAGATCGCCGCACGACTGGTCATCTCGATCCGCACCGCCGAAACCCACACGGAGCACATCCTCACCAAACTCGGGTTCACCTCCCGCGTGCAGATCGCCACGTGGGTCGCCGAGCAGCGCGCCGAGGCCCCTTCCGAATAGGTGCGGAGCGGGGTGGTCCCGGAGGGAGTGCCGCCTCCCTCCGGGACCACCGGACCGACTCAGGTGCCGATGTTCGCCTGCGGACCGGCGTAGGTGCGCAGGAGGGACGGGACGTTCGCGGCCGGGTCGAGCGTGTAGGAGTAGAACGAGCCCGGGTTGAACGCCGAGCCGCCCGTCTCCTGCCGGCCGGTCGAGTTGACCACGATGCTGCCGGACTGCCGCAGCTCGGCGGCGGCGTCCTTGTAGTACGGGTCCTTCACGTTCTCGAAGTAGCTGTTCTCCAGCACCATTTTCGTGGCGCCCCTGGACCAGTTGCCGGAGCCGGTGTTCTGGAGGTAGTTGTTGTACATGTGGGCGTAGGCGATGTTGTCGCCGCTGGGGTTGCGGCTGTTGGTGCTGCGGAACCAGTTGTGGTGGATGGTGATCCGCGAGGTGACGTTGTCGGTCCAGCCGATGCCGAACGTCTTGTTGTTCTCGGCCAGGACGTTCCACGACACGGTGAGGTTCGTGTTGTCCTTGCGGCTGTCGATCAGGCCGTCGTTCATCCGGGCCAGGTGGTTGTGGTCGATCCAGATCCTGTTCGCGGTGTCCATCTGGATGGCGTCGTAGTCGTAGGTGTCGTCACCCGGGTCGTCGTCGGCCATGCGCGTGTCGCGGATCGTCAGGTTGCGGATGATCACGTTGCTGACACCCGCACCGAGGAAGAACCCGCCGTTGACGATCTGGCCGCGGGTGCCGACGCCGACGATGGTCTTGTTCGACGCCACCCTGACCTCGGTCCCCATCGGCGTGACGGTGATCGTCCCGTCGACCCGGATCACGTGCGGGGCGCTCGCCGTGGCGTACCGGACCAGGTCGGCGTAGGTCGTGACGGTGACCGTCGTGCCACCCGCGCCGCCCGTCGTGCCGGCGCCCGTGCCGGCGAACCCGTCGGCGGTGCTCGGCCACGTCCGCCCGCCGACGGGGGTGAAGAGCCACTGCTTGTTGGTGTTGGCGGTGCAGCTCTCCTGGATGATGGGTGCGCCGGAGTCGGTGGAGGCGTCCTTGTTGGCCAGGCACAGGCCACTGGCGGCGTTGATCACCTGATAGGTGCCGCTGCCCGACGCGGTGAGCCGCCACTGCTGGTTGGACGCGCCGCTGCAACTCCACTGCTGGAGCTGGACACCCGATTGCGTGGTGCCGTTGGGGATGTCCAGGCACTTGCCGCTGTTGACGTTGACCAGGGTGAACACACCCGATCCGGACGAGTTGAGGGTGAACTGCTGCCACTTGTCACCGGAACAACCCCACTGCTGGACCAGGCCGCCGTTCACGGTCGACCCGGCCGCCATGTCCAGGCACTTGCCGCTCTTCGTGACGCTGACCTGGTACGTCGTGCCGGACACGGGGGTGGCGGCGTTGGCGCTCGTGGAGGGCACGACCACCGCCGCGCCCAGGGTGACGACGGCGGCGAGAATCGCACGCCGGTAGGGGAAACGCATGGGCTTTCCTGCTTTCGAGGAGGGTCAGCCGACCAACGGGTGGTCGAAGCCGACCAACGGGTGGTCAGCCGATCGGGTTCCAGCCGTCGCTGCCGGCGAGGTACTTCTGGGGCGTGTAGTTCGCGGCCTGCGCGTCGCTGAGCTGTGGGCGGTTGCTGCCGGTGCCCGCGCCGGAGCCGGTGTTGCGGTACTCGCTGAACCGCGCGTTCCGCCACGTGTTGCCGGACATGTCCGTCCACGGCTGTGAGGTCTTGACCAGCGCGTTCAGTGTGGACTCGCGGTAGAGGACCTGGGCGTCCGGACGCCACGGTCGACCGAGGTTGGTGCTGCCCGCGGACGCCGCGCCGCTGATGCGCGACCGGTAGAACAGGTAGCCGTAGGTCTTGGTCGCGGGTGTGCTCGCGGCCGTGATCACGCCACCCGTGGAGCGCTTCTCGTAGACGTCGCAGTTGTCGAACACGATCGTGCCGCCGCCGAAGACGAAGTCCACGGTGCCCTCGACGTACGAGCCGGTCATGTACGCGCGGGTCGCGTCGTTGACCAGGAACGTGTCCTGGTCGCCGAGCAGCCGCACGTTGCGGAACACCGCGCGGTCGGCGTTGAGGTGCAACGCCACCGCCTGGTGACCGCTCGGCGTGGAGTTCTCGTCGAAGTCGTTGGAGATGGTCAGGTTGGTGGCGGTGAAGTCACGGCCGTGGACGAACGCCGTGGCGCTGCCCGACGTGCCGTGCGTGTAGGCGGAGCGGTTGTTCACGATCAGCACCGCGGACGGCGACGTGCCCAGGCCCTGCAACGTGATCAGGGGCTTGTTCGCCGGGACTGTGACGATCTCGCGGTACGTCCCGGGTTTGATGGTGATCGTGACCCGGTTGGCGTTGTTGGCGGGTAGCGCGTCGATCGCGGCCTGCACGGTCCGGTACAGGCCGGTGCCGTCGGCCGCGACGGTCGGCTGGGCCGTGGACACCGGCGTGAACAGCCACTGCTTGTTGGTGTTGGCGGTGCAGCTCTCCTGGATGATGGGTGCGCCGGAGTCGGTGGAGGCGTCCTTGTTGGCCAGGCACAGGCCGCTGGCGGCGTTGATGATCTGGTACGTGCCGCTGCCCGACGCCGTCAGGCGCCACTGCTGGTTGGACGCGCCGCTGCAACTCCACTGCTGGAGCTGGACACCCGATTGCGTGGTGCCGTTGGGGACGTCCAGGCACTTGCCGCTGTTGACGTTGACCAGGGTGTAGGTGCCGGAGGCGGCGCTGTTCAGGGTGAACTGCTGCCACTTGTCACCGGAACAACCCCACTGCTGGACCAGACCGCCGTTCACGGTCGACCCGGCCGCCACGTCCAGGCACTTGCCGCTCTTCGTGACGCTGACCTGGTAGGTCGTCCCGGACACCGGAACGGCCGCGTGCGCCGCCGGCGACACCGCTGCGACGACACCCGCGGCCAGCACCAGGGCGGCGGCGGCGTTCGACAACACATTCGACAACGTGTTCGACAAGGTATTCGACAACCACCGCCCGCCCGGGGCTCTGCACCGCGGCGCGTGGTGAGTTCTGACTTCGTCCTTGAACACTGCTTTCCCTTCGCTACCGGCAACGATGACGGCGGAGCGGTCCCGCGCGGCGGAGCGTCGACCGATCGCGAACACAGACGCAACGACTCCGGGCGCGATAACGGAACCCGAATCGATTCACCGGTTCGGCGTAGCGCTTTACAGTGCTTCGCGGGCTGTGCCAGACTCCCGCGCCGGCTGTGACGAAACACGACGGTGGGAGGCTTCGGCTTGGAGGCGATCGTCGACGCCGCGGTGGTGAAGGCAGCCCAGGCCGGTGATCCGCAGGCCGTCGACGAAGTGGTCGCCGCCGCCCTGCCGTTGGTGTACAACGTGGTCGCCCGTGCGCTGTCGGGCAGTTCCGACGTCGACGACGTGGTGCAGGAGACGATGCTGCGAGTCGTCCGGCACCTGGGCGCGCTCAAGGAACCGGACCGCTTCCGCGCCTGGCTGGTCACCACCGCGATCCGGCAGATCAGGAGTCACCTGCGGGCCCGCAGGCCGCTCCTGCCGCTGGAGGTGCTGGAGGAGCAGGCCGACGTCGGGCCCGACCTGGCCGAGAACACCGTCAACCGCATGGCGCAAGTCGAAGAGGGGCGCGACGTCCTCGCCGCGACGCGGTGGCTGTCCTATGAGGACCGCGCGCTGTTCGGGTTGTGGTGGCAGGAGGTCAACGGGACGCTGACCCGTGCCGACGTGGCCGCCGCCATCTCGTTGAGCACACAGCACACGGCGGTCCGCGTGCAGCGGATGAAGGAGCAGCTCATCACGGCACGGACCGTGCTGCGGGCGTGGCGTGCCGATCCGCGTTGCGCCGATCTCGCGGTCGCGGGGAAGGGCTGGCACGGGCACCCCGAGCCGCGCTGGTTCAAGCGACTGGCCCGGCACGTGCGCGGGTGCCCGCGGTGCCGGGCGGTCGGCGCACCGCACTTCCCCGCCGAGTACTTCGCCGTCCAGATCGGTGTGCTGGCGGTGCCCGCCGCGCTGCAAGGCACCTCCGGCCTGCTGTCGACCGGGACGGGCGCGGTGACGGCGGCGAAGTCCCTCGTGGACTACGCGACCGTGAAGCCGCTCATGGCGATGGTGCCGGTCGCGGGCATCGCGTCGGTGGTGGCACTGGTCGCGATGCTCGTCCCCACGCCCGACGACGAGCCGGAACCGATCGCCCTGCCCACGATCTCCACCGCGTCGGCCGTCGTGACGCCGACCGTTACGGCGTCGCCGACGGCGGCCTCGTCGTCGCCGCCGCCGACGGTTCCCACCGCGCTGTACGTCGCCCCGAACGGCCAGGACACCGCCGCCGGGACGGAGGACGCCCCGTTCGGCACGCTGGCGCAGGCGCTCTCCATCGTCCAACCAGGACAGACCATCTACCTGCGCGGTGGCATCCACCGCACGCCGGGACCGTTGGAGATCACCACGAGCGGCACGGCCGACCGGCCCATCACCCTCGCCGGCTACCCCGCCGAACGCGCCATCCTCGACGCGAGCCTCGGCTCCCCCGACCGCCCCTACATCACCCACAGGGCGGCGCACTGGGCGGTGCGCGGATTCGACCTCATGAGGGCGCCTGGACTGGCCGTCCTGTGCGAGTCCTGCCGGAACACCGTGTTCCAGGGACTGTCGATCCACGACAACGGGGGCACGGGTCTGCTCCTGCGCGGTCCGGACACCGTCGACAACCAGGTGCTCGACAGCGACTTCCACCACAACCGCGACCGCGGCGGCGAGGACGCCGACGGCCTGGCGGTGGGACCGGGTTCCGGCACGGGCACCGTCATCCGGGGCTGCCGCACCTACAACAACTCCGACGACGGCCTGGCTGTAGCCGATTTCGCCGCGCCGGTCACCATCGACGCCACCTGGTCGTTCGGCAACGGCGTCAACCGGTGGGGCCTGCCCGCGACCGGCTCCGGCCACGGCTTCGACCTCGGCTCCGCCGCCGCCCACCGGGTGACGCGCAGCGCGGCGTGGAAGAACAACGGCCACGGCTTCACCGCGTCCGGCGCCGCACCCCACGACCTCTCCGCCGACACCGCCTTCCGCAACGCCGGGGACGGGTTCGCCTTTCCCTCCTCACCGGCCCGCCTGCGCGACAACCTGTCCATGGGCAACAGGGAGCAGGTCGTCCTGGCGGACACCGGCCAGGAGGACGGCAACACGTGGAACGAGCAGGGCTGGAGCACGGACGTCCTCCGCTCGCTCGACCCCGCCGGTGCCGAAGGTCCCCGCAACCCCGACGGGTCCCTCCCCTCGACCCCGTACCTGACCAACACCAAAGACCCGGCTGTCGGCGCTCCCATGACGGCCTCCTGACGCCGTGAACAGCGGCTTCACCGTTGACGGACGTGCCGGTGCGGTGCGTGACCGGCCCGTTCGGCGCCCGCTGTAGCGTTGCACCGCATCGATCACAGTCAGCGTTGACAAGCATGGGGGTCACGGTGGAACGACCAGCGTGGGCGGGTTCCGATATCGACCTGTCGCGGCCGAGCGCGGCGCGGGTCTACGACGTGCACCTGGGCGGGGCGCACAACTTCCAGGTGGACCGGGAGGCGGCGCAGCGCATCGCCGAGGTGATGCCGGGGTTGCCGCAGATCCTGCGGGCCAACCGCGCCTTCCTGCGCCGGGCGGTGCGTTACCTGACCGGTCTGGGTATCACCCAGTTCCTCGACCTCGGGTCGGGCATCCCCACGGTGGGCAACGTCCACGAGGTCGCGTGGAGCGCCAACCCCGATTGCCGGATCGTCTACGTGGACGTCGACGCGGTCGCGGTCGCGCACAGCCGCGCCATCCTCAGCGAGTCCGACAACGCGACGGCGGTGCACGGCGACCTGCGGCGGCCGCAGGAGATCCTGGACAACCCGGAGACGCAGCGGATGCTGGACTTCTCACGGCCGGTCGGCGTGCTGATGTTCGCGGTGCTGCACTTCGTGCCGGACTCCGACGACCCCGCGGGCATCATCCGCCAGTACGTGGACGCCGTCGTGCCGGGCAGCCACGTCGCCATCTCGCACGCCAGCCTGGACGGGGAAGCCGATCGGGCGGAGGAGGCCACCGAGCAGTTCCGGAACAGGGTGACCGACTTCTCGATGCGCACCCGCGCCGAGATCACCGACCTGTTCACCGGACTGGAGCTGGTCGATCCGGGCGTGGTCTACCTGACCGAGTGGCGCCCGGACGCCGGGGACGAGGACTGCGACGGGAAGCAGACCTCCACGTTCGCCGGTGTCGCCCGCAAGCCCGACTAGACCGTGTCCGACCTCGGGGTTCCGGGCAACGGCGATCGTGGCACCGGAACCCCGGGGAACGGTGGGCGGTCAGTAGATCGGGTTCCAGTTGTCGCTGCCCGCCAGGTAGCGCTGGGGCGTGAGGGTGCCCGCCTGCGTCGCGGTGAGCTGCGGCCGGTCGGAGGTGATCGTGGAGCCGGCGCCGGTGTTCTGGTACTCGAAGAACCGGGCGTCCTTCCAGGAGAAGCCCGACATGTCCGTCCAGGGCGAGCTCTTGATGTGCGCGCCCAGCACCGAGTCGCGGAACACGACCTGGGCGATGGCGTTGACGTCACCGCCCGGGTGCCACGGACGTCCCAGGTGGACGGTCTTCGCGGCGGCGCTGTTCGTGGTGAGCGTGCACCTGCTGAACAGGAAGCCGTACGGGTTCGGCCGGTTCGTCGACGCCGCCGTGACGTAGCCGTTGTTGCTCGACGACCCGCGGCTCAGGGACTTGATCTCGCACTGGTCGAAGACCCCGGTGCCCCGGCCGAAGATGAAGTCGACATCGCCCTCCACGTAGCACTTGCGGAAGTAGGCGCGGCCGACCGTGCTCACGTTGGCGCTGTTGTGGTAGAGCGTGTCCTGGTTGCCCAGGAACCGGACGTTGTCGAAGATCAGCCGATCGGCGCGGGTCAGCACCGCGACGGCCTGCTTGCTGCTGATCTCCGGGTGGGCCGCCTCGTCGAACGAGTTCGAGAACGTGAGGGCGCGCGCGGTGAAGTCCTTGCCGTCGATCGTCACGGACGCGCTGCCGGACGTGCCGTACGTGCCGCCGTCGGGCTTGGGCGTGCCGCTGGCCCGGTCGTAGGTGATCACCACGTCGGAGGCGTTGCCGGTGCTGCCGACCAGCGTGATGAACGGCTTGTTCGACGGGACCGCCACCACTTCTTTGTAGGTGCCCGGCTTGATGGTGATGGTGTACCGGCTGCTGTTGTCCGCCGGGACCGCGTTGATCGCGGCCTGCACCGAGGTGTGGTTGCCGCTGCCGTCTTTCGCCACCACGCTGCTGGTGGCCGCGGCGGCCGTGGGAACGACGGCGACGGTCGAGATGATCAGAGATGCCGTCACGAGAGTGGCACCGCGTAGCTTCATGGATCGCCCTTCGTCAGCTGGGGTGCGGAAGCCGGCGGCGGTGGCCGGGCAAGTGTACTTCTCCTTCTCTGCCAAGAACATCAGTGCGGGCCCGGCTTCAGCGGGCTGAACAAACCTGTCGTTTCCCTGTCGTCGGAGTTGATCGGGTCGTTGCACGTCCCATCGGGCTTGTAACTCAGCGTGAGCAGGCGTCCATGGACCGAATCGTCAGGAGAGCGCTAATGGGGTTGCGAACGCGGGCATCGGTCGCCGATCGTGCGTCGCGTGAACGCACCCAGCGGTTTCTCGTACACCTCACGCGACGGGACCGTGGTGATCCGTCACCACGGTCGAGTCGCCACGACCCTGCGCGGTCCGCGGGCGGCCGAGTTCCTGGACGAGGTCGGCTCGGATCCCCAGCTCGTCATGGCCCGGTGGACCGGGAACTACCGGCGCGGCAACGAGCGGACCGCGCGGAACCACCCGCGCAACCAGAGGTGAGACACCGCCGCTGACCGGGCCGGTACCCGGTCCTTTCAGGGTCCAACGCCCCATGGCGCCGTTGCTCCGTTCGGCCCATCCTGGACCGGTGACCGGATCGGACCGCCTGTTCACGACCGGGTTCGTGCTGCTCACAGTGGCGGACCTGGGGTACTTCACGGCCGCGGGCGTGGCCATCTACACGCTGCCGCTCTACGTGACCGGCCCGCTGGGCTCCGACGAGGCCGCGGCCGGGCTGGCGTTCGGCGCGTTCGCCATCTCCGCGCTCGTGCTGCGGCCGTTCGCCGGGGTGCTGACCGACCGGCTCGGCCGCCGGCCGCTGCTCGTCGGCGGCGCGCTGCTGGCCGCCGTCAGCCTGGCACTCACCGCGTTCGTCGACTCACTGCCCGCGGTCATCGCGCTGCGCCTGCTCCTCGGCGTCGCCGAGGCCGCGTTCTTCGTGGCCGGGTTCGCCGCCCTGGCGGACCTCGCCGCGCCCTCACGCGTCGGCGAGGCGTTGAGCTACAACTCGCTCGGCCTGTACCTGGGGATCGCGTTCGGCCCGCCGCTAGGCGAGTTCCTGGTGGAGAACGGCAGCTTCACCGCCGCCTGGCTGGGCGCGGCGGTCCTCTCGGTGGCGGCGGCCGTCCTCGCGGCCCTGATCGGTGAGACCCGTGCGCCCGCCGACGGCCCGGTCGGTCCGCGCAGGCTCATCCACCGCAAGGCGATCGGCCCGAGCATCGGCTTCTTCACGTCGCTCGCCGCGATCGGCGGGTTCCTGGCGTTCGCCGCGCTGCACTCGCAGGACGTGGGCCTGCAGAACAGCAGCACGCCCCTGTTCGTGTACGGGGTGGTCGTGGTGGTGAGCCGGATCGCGTTCGCCAAGGTGCCGGACAAGGTGCCGTCGCTACCGCTCGGAGCCGCCGCCCTGGCCGCCATCGCCGTCGGCCTGGCGACCGCGGCGACGTGGACCACTCCCCTGGGCCTGTTCACCGGCACAGTCCTGATGGCACTCGGCGTCACCTTCAGCACGCCCGCGTTCTTCTCCGCCGTCTTCGCCACCGCCCGCCCCGACCAACGGGGCGCCGCGTCCGGCACCGCCAGCGCGTTCATCGACCTCGGCCTGGGCGGCGGACCGATCGTGCTCGGTCTGGTGGCCCAGTCCGCCGGCATCCCCTGGGCGCTGGCCACCGCGTCCGCCATCGCCCTCGCCGGCTCCGCCTGGACCCTCGCCCTCAACGCACGGCGCACCGACCGGCAGCCCAACGTCCCGAGGTAGGCGACCACGTCACTGACGGCGGTCGTGCTCGGAGCGGCGCGAGTTCCGCCGGGGGAACGACTCGCCGTCTTCGACAAGCTCGACCGGGTGGTGTCCACACCGGATCTCCGACGCTGCCGCTACCTGGCCTCGGATATCGCGCCGAACACGACGTGCGACGGCTCGACCACCCCACGCTGCCTCCTGCGAAGCCGCCCGCGAACTGGCGCGGAAGGTCCCTCGACGGCTGAGACAGGTCTTGACGCGGCACGCGCCCGCTCAGGTCGAACGCAGCTGCGCGACCCGCGCGTCCAGGTTGCGGAAGTGCTCGGCCATCGCCGACTCCGCGCGCGCCACGTCGCGCTTGCGGAGTGCGGTCACGATGGCGCGGTGCCTGCGCACGGTCTGCATCGGGTTCGGGTCGGTCACGCCCAGCCGGTGGTTGACCCGGTGGAAGACGTCCCAGAACGCCCGCAGCAGCTGGGTCACCAGCGCGTTGTCCAACGACCGGTACAGCACCTCGTGGAACTCGCGGTCCTCGTCGGCGAACGTCTGCCCCGCCTTGGCGCGCTCGTTCATCCGGCGGGTGACGTCGTCCAGCGCCGCGAGGTCCGCCTCCGGGATGGTGGTGGCGATGCGCCGGATCAGCGCGCCCTCCAGCGCCTCGCGCACCTCGACGATCTCCTCCATCGACCTCAGGTCGCGCCCGATGTCGTGCAACGCGCGGAAGGTCAGGCCGTCGGCGAGCGGGTCCAACGACAGGCGGCCGACGTAGGTGCCGTAGCCGTGCCGGATCTCCACGATGTCGAGTGCCTGCAACGCCTTGAGCGCCTCACGGACCGAGTTGCGGCTCACCCCGAGCGCCTCGACCAGCTCGGTCTCGGTGGGCAGCGGGTCGCCCGACTTCAGGCCACGGCTGAGGATCAGCCCGGTGATCTCGTCGCGGATCGCCCGGTTCATCCTGGTGGCCAGCTTGGCAGGCGGCTGCTGCTCCGTCATGAGGTCCTCCCACGTCCAACCAACCAACCTTAGAGCAGACCCGCTTCGTCCAGGAATCCGCGCACGGCCGCGCGCTCGGCGTCGTCCAGCGGGATCATCGGCTCGCTCGTCGTCGGGTTCGCGATCACGCCCCGGATCGCCAGGCCCTCCTTGAACGCCCCGATCGCCGACGAGTAGCGGCCCATCCTCGTGCCGCCGACGTGGATCAGCCCGAACAGCCGCCGCAGCCGGAGCTGTTCGACGCGCGCGGCGTCCCAGTCGCCCCTGCCGGCCGCCTCGAAGAGCCTCAGGTACCCGTGCGGGTCGATGTTGGCGATGCCCGGCACCAGGCCGTGCGCGCCGATGAACAGACCGAGGTCGGCGAGCGTCTCCGAGCCCGAGTAGCACCGGAACCGGGACGTGTCCGTCGACTCCAGCACCGCGCGCAGGCCGTCGAGATCACCGCTGGAGTCCTTGAGCGCCGCCAGCGTGCCGTCCTCGGCCAACTCCGCGATGACGTCGGTCGGCAGCTTGGAACCGACCGAACTGGGGATGTCGTAGGCGACGAGCGGCAGGTCCACCGCCTCCCGGATGGCCCGGAAGTGCCCGCGGAACTCCGAGGGGTGCGTCGGCGCGTAGAACGGCGCGGTCGCCACGAGCGCGTCGGCGCCGGACGCCTTGGCCGCCCGCGCGTGCTCGACCACCCGCGGCGTGGTCGTGTCGATGATCCCGGAGAGCACCGGCACCTGGCCCGCCGAAACGCCCGCGACCACCTCCAGCGCCCGGTAGCGCACGTCGTCTGGCAGGTAGGCGACCTCGCCGGTGGACCCGGTGACGAACAGCCCGTGCACGCCGGCGTCGATCAGGAAGGCGGCCAGGCGTTCCAGCGAGGGAACGTCCAGTTCCCGTTCCGGGGTCAGCGGGGTGCACACGGGTGGCACGACGCCGCCATCGAGCTGTGTCAAGAGCCTCTCCCTTGCGAACCGGAATCGGTGGGCATGCGGTCGCCTGACATCCTACGTCCTATGTCCAATGTCCTACCCTGTCCGAAGGTCCGATCACCGTGAGTTCACCCGTCCGGGATCGCCTCGGCGGCCTTGGCGGTCTTGGCGGAGACCGACCTCACCCACTACCGTCCACTGTGGAATGCGACTCCGCGACGCACGGTCAGCCTCCCCGCACGACGTCGAGCGGCAGGCGCAGCACTTGGCCGTCCCGCACGTCGGCGTTCGTCAGGCGCACCCGGTCCAGCTCGGCCGCGGACAGGGCGCGCGTGTAGAGGCGGACCTCGTCGAGGGTGCCGTGGAAGCGCTGGGCGTTGTCCAGCCGCTGCCCCACCTGGATCTGGAACGACACCCGTTCGCTCACCGAGCCCGCCACCGCCGGACCGGACGCGACCTGCGCACCGTCCACCCAGAGCAGCAGCCGACCGGCCGACCGTTGCAGAACGACGTGGTGCCAGTCCTGGTCGTCGTACGCCTGCGTCGACGCGACCGACGCGCTGCCGGACGCCGTGGTCATCCGGGCGACGAGGCGGTTGTCGGCAGGCTCCGCGCGCAGCCACAGTTGCGGCGCGGTGCCGCCCATCCCGCCCAGCCACAGCAGTGCCTGGTCGCTTTTCGAGGCGCCGTAACGGACCCACGCGCTGAACGTGAGGTCGCCGGAACCGGGCACCAACGCGGGGTCGTAGGGCACCCGCAGGTAGTCGTCGGCACCGTCCAGCCCGAGCCCCCGACCGAACCGACCGTCGGTCGACGTCGCCCCGCCGAGCACGTAGCCGTCCGCGTGAGTCCTGGAGACGTCACGAGTCGTCGGGCCGATCGGCTTGCGCCGGCCGAGGTACTCCTCGTTGAACCGGGCGAACCGGATCTCGTCGCGGGCGTCGACCGGCCCGCCCTCGTACATCAGGCCGATGTCGGTGGAACGCGCCTCGGCATCGCTGATCTGCACCAGATCCGAGTAACCGGACCAGTCGGACGTGATCCGGGTGCCCTGCTCGGCGCTGTCCCACGTGCGGCCGTGGTCGTACGAGGAGCGGATCATCATCCAGCGGCGCCGGTCGGTGTCGGACGGCGCGGAGAACAGGATCCGGTCGGGGCGGCCGATCCGCTCCAGGCGCAGCACCGCGCCCTGCACGGTCGGCGTCACCAGGTCCGGGATGGCCCGGAACGGCGTGCTGAACGACTCCCCGCCGTCCCGGCTGATCGCGAAGGACCGGTTGCCGATATCGGTGCCGCCCTGTTCACGCGCGCCGGCGTAGACCGAGCCGTCGGCGAGTTCGGTGACGGTGATCTCCTGCGGCTTCTGGGTGAACGGCCCACCGGCCGGGAAGCCGGTGCTGTCCACGGCGCCGACCCGCCAGGTCGCACCGTGGTCGTCGCTGTAGACCAGCGCGGCGTCGTTGGCGACCGATTTCGCGGTGCCGCCGTCGCTGGTCTCGCCGCACACGCCGAAGACGAGCCGACCGGCGTGCGGGCCGCGCGTCAGCTGGATGCCGTGCACCGGGCCGGTGGCGTACCAGTAGTCCCACTCGGGCAGTTTGACCTGGTCGGCCATGTCGACCGGGTCCGACCACGTCACGCCGTCGTCGTCGCTGTGCTGGAGGTGCGGCGTGCGCGCACACGGCACGTCGCACGGCTTGTCGTCGTCACGGCCCGCGTTGTAGGTGGTGAACAGGAAGATCCGGCCGGTGGTGCGGTCGACGATCGGCACCGGGTTGCCGTGCGTGTCCCCGTTGCCCTCGTTCACGATCCGCATCGGCGACCACGTCCGGCCGCCGTCGGTCGAGCGCTTCAGCACCACGTCGATGTCGCCGGTGTCGCCGCAGTTGTCCACCCGCCCTTCGGCGAACGCCAAGAGCGTGCCGTCCGCGCTGCGCACTATCGCCGGGATGCGGAAGCAGCGGTAGCCCTGCTCCTGCGAGGCCTTGAACAGCACCTGCTCTTCGAGGTACGGCGCGGTCGGTGCGTCGGTGAACGGTGCGTCGGTGAACGGTGTGGCGGCGGTCGGTGTGGCGGCGGCAGGGGTGACGCCTCCGACCAGCACCCCGACCAAGGCCATGGACAACAACGCTGTTGCTCTCACGGTCCGTCCCCTCTGGAAGATCTACAGCTCCGGGTGGATGCAGCGGTAGGTGTGGTCGGCGGATCCGCCCGCCCGGACCAGCGCGGGCAGTTCGACCGCGCACTCCTCGGTCGCCTTCCAGCACCGGGTGCGGAAGTTGCAGCCGCTCGGCGGTGCGGTCGCGGACGGCACCGGTCCGCTGAGCACGATCGGTTCCACGGCGTGCAGCAGGCTCGGCGTGGCCGAGAACAGGGCACGCATGTACGGGTGGTGCGCGGACTCGGGGACCTCGGCCGCCGGAGCCTCCTCCACCACGCGGCCGAGGTACATGGTGACGATGCGGTCGCTCATCTTCTTGACCGTCTGGATGTCGTGCGAGATGAACACCATCGCGAGGCCGAGCCGTTCGCGCAGGTCGACCAGCAGGTTGAGGATCTGGGCGCGCACGGACACGTCCAGCGCCGAGGTCGGCTCGTCGGCGACCAGCAGCGCGGGCCGCAACGCCAGGGCCCGCGCGATCGCGACCCGCTGCCGTTGCCCGCCGGAGAGCTGCCCCGGCACCGCGTCCGCGACGCTCTCCGGCAGCCCGACCAGCGACATCAGTTCCCGCACCCGGTCCGCGCGCTCGGCGGGCGTGCCCTCGCGGTGCACGTCGAGCGGGTCACGGATGATCTTGGCGACGGCGAGGCGGCGGTTGAGCGCGGTGGCGGGGTCCTGGAAGATCATGCCGACGTTGCGGCCGAACCCGGTGGCGCGCTCGGCCGCCGTCATCCCCCACAGCGAGTCGCCCCGGTAGCGCACGGTCCCCCCGGTGGGCCGTTGCAGCCCGACGATCACCTTGGCCAGCGTCGACTTCCCGCAGCCGGACTCGCCGACCACGCCGACGGTCTCGCCCGCGTTCAGCACGAGGTTCGCGTCGGTCAACGCGTAGACGTTGTCGTGGCCGAACAGGCGCGCCGACCGGATCCGGTGCACGACGTGCACGCCGTCGAGTTCCAGCAGGTTCATCGGGCTTCCACCTTCGCCGACGCGGTGTCGCCTGTGCTTTCCCCCGCCGGGACCTGCTCCGCCGGGAAGTGGCAAGCGATCAGGTGGTTGACGTTGTCCCCCACCTTGACCGGCGCCTCGCGGTGGCAGACCGCACGGGCCGCCGGGCACCGGTTGGCGAAGCGGCACCCCGGCGCGAAGTCGGCCGGTGACGGCACGACGCCCTTGATCTGGGTCAGCGTGGCCCGGTTCTCCTCCAGCGAGAGCACGGCGGACAGCAGACCACGGGTGTAGTGGTGCCGGGGCGAACCGACGATCTGCGCGATCGTGCCCATCTCGGCGACCTGCCCGCCGTACATCACCACGACGCGGTCCGCGACCTCGGACACCAGCGCGAGGTCGTGCGAGACCAGGATGAGCGCGAACCCCAGCTCCTCCTGCAACCGCAGCAGCAGCTTCACGATCTGGGCCTGCACGGTGACGTCGAGCGCCGTGGTCGGCTCGTCGGCGACGATCAGCTTGGGGCTTCGGGACAGCGCCATCGCGATGAGCACCCGTTGCCGCTGCCCGCCGGACAGCTCGTGCGGGTAGGACCGCAGTGTCCGTTGCGGGTCGAGGTTCACCAGCTCCAGCAGTTCCTCCGGTGTGCGGGTGCCGCCCCGCCGGGTGAACTGCTTGAGCTGCGCGCGGATCGTCATCGCGGGGTTGAGCGAGCTCAACGCGTCCTGGTAGATCATCGCCAGGTCGTGGCCGAGGTAACGGCGGCGCTGCCGGGGCTTGAGCGCGAGCAGGTCCTGGTGGTCGAAGCGGATGTGACCCGACACGCGCGCGGTGTCCGGCAGCAGTCCCATGACGGCCAGCGAGGTCAGGGACTTGCCGCAGCCGGATTCGCCGATCAGCCCCAGCACTTCGCCCGCACGCACGGTGAACGACACGTCGTCGACGACGTTCACCCCGTTGTGCCGGTCCCGGAACGAGATCGCGAGGTGCTCCACCTCCAGCACGGCCTCCCGGTCGTCCAGCGCGCGGGCCCGTCGGCTGAGCCGTTCGCCGGTCTCCCGCAGTCCCGCGATCGGCAACACCGGTTCGACGCTCTCGGGGGCCTCGACCACGGCACCCTCGGTCAACGCCACCGCCTTCGCGGCTTGTCCGGCCTTCGCCCGACGCGCGGACGGTGTCGCCCAGGCGTCGGAGATCCCCTCGGACAGCACGTTCAGCGCGAGCACCGTGACGAGGATCAGCAGGCCGGGGAACAGCGTCGCCCACCAGCCGCCGGTCAGCACCAGCTCCTTGCCGTTGGCGAGCACCGATCCCCACGACGGGTCCGGCTGCTGGATGCCCGCCCCGATGAACGACAGCGACGCCTCGAACACGATCGCGTCGGCCACCATCACCGTGCAGAACACCAGCACCGGCGCCGCGCAGTTGACCGCGACGTGCTTGGCCAGGATGTACGCGCGCTTGGCCCCGATGATCCGCTCGGCCGCGACGTAGTCCTCGCTGTACTGCGCCAGCACGTTCGCCCGCACCACCCGTGCGACCGACGGCGTGTACAGGAAGCCGATCGCGAGGATCAGCACCCCGATCCCGCGCCCGAACACGGCGACCAGCACGGCGGCGAGCGCGATACCGGGGAACGCCATGACCACGTCGAGGACCCGCATCACGGTCTCGTCCAGCCGGCGGCGCGAGGTGGCCGCGAACGCGCCGATCAGCCCGCCGGCCACGAGCGCGAGCGCGGTGGCGCCCAAACCGATCGTGAGCGACCACCGGGCGCCGTGGACCAGGCGCGAGAAGATGTCGCGGCCGGAGGAGTCGGTGCCGAACCAGTGCTCACCGCTCGGGCCGCCGACGACCGAGCCCGTCAGGTACGGGTCGTGCCCTGCGACGACCGGGGCCAGGGTGGCGAGCAGCGCCAGCAGCACGACGACCGCGAGCGCGAGCCACGACGGGAGGTTGAGCCTGCCGAACCGGATTCCCGGCCGGCTCAGCCGCGCGGTCAGACCGGGGCGCATCACGAGTGGCTCCGCAGGCGCGGGTTCGCGATCAGGTAGAGGATGTCGACGACCAGGTTGACCAGCACGAACCCGAGCGCGATGGTGATCACGAAGCCCTGCACCTTCGAGCTGTCGCCGTCACCGACGGCCTGGATCATGTTCTGCCCCATGCCCGGCAGCGCGAACATCGTCTCGATGACCACCGCGCCGCCGAGCAGGTAGCCGAGCCGCAGACCGAGCACGGTGAGCGGGGTGACCAGGGCGTTGCGCAGGACGTTGCGCCCCACCACGACCACCGGCGGCAGCCCGCCGCCGCGTGCCGTGCGCACGTAGTCCTTGTCCAGTTCCTCCACCATCGAGGTGCGGATGATGCGGGTCAGCTGCGCGGCCACCGGCAACGCGAGCGACACGGCGGGCAGCGTCATCGAGTTCAGCCAGCCGGTGACCGAGTCGTTCATGCTGATGTACCCGCTGGTCGGGAACAGCCCTTCACCGACCGCGAGCCACTGCACGAGCAGCAGGGCGATCCAGAACGCGGGCGCGGCCACACCGGCGAGCGACACGATCCGGATCAGCTGGTCGGGCCAGCGGTCCCGGAACAGCGCCGAGACCACCCCGAGCGGCAGCGCGACGACGATGGCGATGACGAGGCCCATCAGGGTCAGCTGCACGGTGAGCGGCAACGCGGTGGTGATGGTGTCGGCCACCGGCTGCTTGGTGATCACACTCGTGCCGAAGTCGCCGTGCACGAGCTGCCAGACGAACCGCAGGTACTGCACGGGCCACGGGTCGAGCAACCCGTTCTCCCGCCGGAACCGGTCCAGTTGCTCGTCGGTGGCGTTGGCGCCGTCGAAGGCCGCCAACGCCGGGTCGGTCGGCGAGAAGCGCATCACGATGAAGACGAACAGGGTGACACCGAGCAGCAGCGGCACCAGCGCGAGGATGCGCCCCAGCAGCATCCGCAGGACGATCAACTGACGCCTCCCGTCACACCACCGGCTTGGCCTGGTTGAGGTTGATACCCGGGTAGCCCTGGGCGCGGACTCCCGACAACACCTTCGGGTCCCACGCCGTGCCGTTCTGGGTGAAGACGATCGGGTACACGACCGCCTGCTCGGAGATCACGTCCAGCGCCTGCTTGGTGAGCTTCTTGCGCTCCGCCTCGTCGACCGCCGCTGCCGCCTGGTCCAGCAGGGCCAGCAACGCCTGTGCGTCGGGGCCCGTCCACCGGGCGTACTTGGGCGCGACGCCCGCGCCCGCGTAGTAGTAGCGGATGAGCAGGTCCGGGTCGTTGCCGAACTGCTCGGCGTTCTGCGTGGTCGACACGACCTGGAAGTCGAACCCGCCGTCGAGCTTGGAGAACAGGGCTTTCGTGTCCTGGGTGTCCAACGTGGTCGTCACGCCGATGGCGTCCCAACCCTCTTTGATCACGTTCACGCAGTCGGCGACCAGGGTGGTGTTCGTCGTGGACAGGGTGACCTTCAGGTCGGTGACGCCTGCCTGCCGCAGCAGTTCCTTCGCCTTGTCCGGGTCGTAGCGGAAGTCGTTGACGGCCGGTTGCGACGCCTCCAGCTTCGGGTTGATGAACGACGTGCCCGCCGTGCCCTTGCCCTTCAGCCCGACCTCGATCATCTTCTCGCGGTCGATCGCGTGGTGCAGGGCCTGGCGCACCAGCTTGTTGTCGAACGGCGCGTGCGCGGTGTTGAACATCAGCCACAGGTTGTTGCCGCCGTCGGCGAACTCGACGGTCCGGCCGTCCTCCTGCAACTGCTCGGCGTTGGCCGCCGGGATGTTCTCCACGATCTGCGCGGCCGGCGCGGCGCCCGAGATCTTCGCGACCCGTGGAGCCGCCTCGACGATCGAGTTCCACAGCATCTTCTTGTACACGGCCGGTCGCGGGCCGTTGTAGTCGTCGAACCGCTCGAACCGGGTGTGCGACAGCGGGGCCTGCTCGACGACCTTGTACGGGCCGGAACCGACCACCTTGCCGGACACGGCATCGGCCCACTTGCCCTCGAAGACGTGCTTCGGCACGATCTTGACGGTCTGGATCCGTTGCAGCGCATAGGGGAACGGGTTCGACAGGACGAACTCGACCGACCGGTCGTCGACCTTCCGGACCTCCTTCAGCCAACTCGCGAGGAAGGTGCGGACGAGGACGTTCTCCGTCGGGTCGAGCGCCCTGGCGTAGGTGAAGACGACGTCGTCCGCCGTGACCGGTGCGCCGTCGTGCCACTTCGCGCCCTCGCGCAGTTCGAAGGTCAGGCTCGTGCCGGTGACATCGGCGGGCAACGCCTTCGCCAGCCCCGCGTACGGCTTGCGGGTGACCGGATCGCCCTCCACAAGGGACTCGTAGCAGTGCAGGATCGCGGCCATCGAGAAGGCCGACGCCGTCTGCAGCGGGTCCCACGTCTGGTTGTTGCCGTAGCCGATCACGGCGGTGATCGACTCGGCGGTGTCACCGGTGGAGTTCGTCGACGCCGGGCCGCCGCACGCGGCGAGTGACGACGAGAAGGCGGTGGCCACGCCGGCGAGGCCGGTGAAGCGCAACATGTCCCGCCGGTTGAACGACCGACCGGACGCGGGCGGAGTCTTGGACACCGGGCCTCCTGACTCTGTAGTTCGTCACCCCAGGACGAGTCCGAGCACGACATAGGACATGGGACGTCCTATGACCCGGAAGACATTAGGGTGAGATCGCTAACAGGTCAAGGGTCGGGTGAGCAGGGCCGAAACGCCGCTGTCACCCCACGGATACGGAGGCGGCTGGGGCTGTCTATCTGTCGCTTGTGGTCATCGGGTGGCATCCGGTGGTGGAAAGGACCACGGTGCCGCTGTGCCCCCTCCGGGTTCGAGGCCGTACCGCTCCACGGCGGCGCGCAGCACTTGTTCCACCTCGTCGTGGCGTCCTTGTGCGGAAAGGACTTCCAGCAGCAGGCTTCCGGTTCGCCGGTCGCGCGGTCCCGCGTCGCGCAGCCGGTCCGGTCGTCAGAACAGCCTCCGGGCAAGTGCGGTGACGAGGTGGGAATCGTCTTCGAGCAGCAGTTGCCGCAGTGCCTTGGCGGCGGTGGCGTCCCGGACGCGGTCGAGGCCCACCTTGGCCGCGGTCCTGGTCCAGGTCACGTCGTCGCCGTCGGCCGCGCCGTGGAGGCGGGTGAGTCCCTGCTCTCCGTCCACGATGTCGAACAGGTCCGGCAGGACGGCGGGCCAGCGCACGACGATCTCCGCCAGCAGGACCGCGGCCCTGGCCTGGCGCACCTCGTCGGCGCCGGTGACCGGCGCGCCGCCGCGCGACAGGACCCGCAGGTAGAACTGCCAGACCGTGAGCAGCCGCTTCGTCTCGCGTGCGGACGGGACCGGGAAGGCGTCGAGGCGTTCCTGGATGCGGCGGCGGACGAGCGGGTGCCGTTCGAGCTTCGTCACGTCGCCCGGACTCTCCTCGCGCACCTCCACGACGGGTGCTTCCACCTCGAACTGGGCGGTGACGTCGGCGGTGCCGTTCGAGGGCGTGCCGGTGGTCGGCTGGATCGGCTCCACAACTGCGGGCGCCGACTCGGAGCCGCCCGGAAGCGCGGGGGTGTCGACCACGTCGACCGGGCCGAGGAACCCGCTGACCAGCCGGTCCATCGTCGGTGGCTCGATCCTGGGCAGCAGCACGGGCAGTTGGACGAGCTTGCGCAGGAAGGTCCACCCCGGCGACGGGTCGTCGAAGTGCCGCCTCATCCTCTCCACGGTGAAGTCCTTCATGGCGTGGTCGATCTGACCGGCGACCACGCCCATGTCGAGCCCGATGACGAACCTCGTCGCCGGGAACGCCTCGGAGAGGAACAGGTTGACCGCCTCCAGCACCTCCCCCGCCGCCCTGGGCCCGCAGCGGTCCAGGTCGTCCACGAACACGACCACCGCGAGGCCGCTTTCGGCCGCGTCCACCAGCAGTCGCCGGATGTCGTGCTGCAAGAGGTAGAGGTAGCCCGATCGCGCGTGGTAGAGCGGGTCGCGCAACGCCACGTCCGCGCCAGGCTGCGCAAGCGTGCCGCTGAGCACCGGCCCGTCGAGCAGCCCGGCCGGGCAACGGGTCGCCGCACGCCCGAAGAGGAACCGGCGCACGGTGTCCAGGACCGCGACCGCGACCAGACCGCCGGCGACCGCGGCCGCAGCCTTCGCACCACTCGACACGTGGACACCCAACAAGGTGAACGACCGGTCGTACCGCAGCAGAGCGGCGCCGATCGGCACCCAGAGCGCGAAGAACGCGATCTTCACCATCGGGGACAGGGCGCTTCGCACCAGTGAGAGGCGCAGCGCCCGCCGGTCCAGCCGGCCCGCGTTGCGCCTGAGCCAGTACCGGGCCCGGCCGTTCGCGTGGGGGTGCAGCTTCGGGTTCACCGCCGCGAGGATGGACCGCGCCAACCCCGCCCAGATCTGGTCACTGGACTGGTGCGCCCACGGGTTGAACCACACCGTGACCGGTGTCGTTGACGCCGTGGTCTTCGGGACGTCCGATTCCGGTTTCGCCTTCCGCCCCAACAGGAACACCGCGCCCGCGACGGTCAGTGGCCGCCGGTCCCGCCACCACGCGCCGACCTTCGCCCACCACTTCGGTTCCGGCGGACCGGGCAGTGCGTCCAACCGGTCCCGCACGATGCCCATCAACGACGTCTTGCCCGCGCCCCACGGGCCATCCACGGCGATCACGGACGGTCCCGTCGCGTCGCCGTCCAGCGGGGCGGCTGACGACGGCGCGAGCAGGTCGGTCAGCACGTCGATCCACGCGCCCCGGTCGAGCGAGTCCGCCCTGGCCCGCTGGTCACCCATGCCGAAGAACTCGATGGTGGACCCGCGTTCAGCGTCACGGACGACCTTCCGCCACTCTGCGACCACGGCTTCGTCGACATCGGGCGCGACAGCCGAGATGCACATCGACAGCACGTCGTCCATGTCAGCGCGGTCCGAGCCCTGAACAAGTAACGGCCAGCGCTCGATCAGCTGCGGCAGCGCGTGAACCACGAACCGTCGAAAGTAGGTGTTCAACACGGCCGCCGCGCCGAGGCGGCGCAGGAACACCACCGCGTGGTCCGGATGGGTGAACACCCATCCGAGCGCGTCGTCCAGTACCTCCCACGCCCCGCCCACCAGCGCGACGAGCACCGACTCGTGCGCCAGCAGCGTGGACCCGTCTCGCGCGGGCAACACATCCCACCCCGCACTCGCCCCGCCAAGAGACGGAGCAGCGAGGGGAATCCTCAGCTCGGTGGCGAGCGAGCCCAATCCGTCCGGTGGAACTCCCACGAGGGTCGCGACGGCGCACAGCTGGTGGATGTCCGACCGCATCGTGCTGTCGCCGCCAAGGCGCTCTCGCCAGTACGCGATCACGGAATCGGCGTACCTGGAGGCCAAGGACCCGAAGTCGCTGTAGCGGTCGAAGTTTTCCCCGATGCGGATCAGACTCGCCGCGAGCAGGCAGCTCAACGGGGTGGCCTCGCGGTCGATCACGGCGGACGGCAGTTCCGCCCCCTCGGCCAACACCCGGAGTTCGACGGCCGGCATCCGCCTCTGGTTCAGCGACAACACGACGGGCGGTCGTTCGCCCAGCCGCCCGAAGGCCGACCGGTTCACCGCCCCCCACACACGATCCAGCGGCCCGTCGGTCAGTAGTAGCAGCACCCGTGCCCGACCGCCGGCAGCCGTGCCCAGCGCCTCACCGACGCGGTCCACCGCGGCTATCTCGGCGTAATCGATCACCACCAGAGTCCGGGCTGCGGAGGACGGCAGCATTTTCGGGTCCGTGCTGAAGCCCGCGTTCCACCCGTCCGCGGCCATTCGTGAGCACAGCTCACGTGCCAGCCGCGTCTTGCCGGTGCCGGGAGCGCCCACCACAAGAGCGCCACTGCGGGACTCGGCGGACTCGCACCAGTCGACGAGAGC
Organism: Saccharothrix deserti; assembly: GCF_009769385.1. GTDB lineage: Bacteria > Actinomycetota > Actinomycetes > Mycobacteriales > Pseudonocardiaceae > Actinosynnema > Actinosynnema deserti. The sequence goes on along the minus strand of NZ_ML775959.1, from coordinate 267,857 downwards.
CCGCAGCTCCTCCGTCCTCCCGACGAACGGGACTGGTCGTGGCGCGACTGCGTGGGCCGACCTGCGTTCCAACACAGCGAGGATGTCGGGAACCGTCCGGGCCGTGAGGGGCGGGACGTAGGTGACCTGCCGGTAGTCAGCGAGAGACGGGGGAGGAGTCTCGTCGCCCGATCGGAGGACGACGATCTCAGGACCGCCCTCCCGCTGGCGGTGCGCCAGGGCCAGATCGAGTTCCAGCCGACATCGCTCGGAGCGGAGGTAGTGCCACGACATCAGGACGATGAACACGTCCGATTCGGTGAACGCCCGAGCTGTCTCGACGTCGTCCGGCAGGTTCTCCACCAGCACTTCGACTGCGTCCCTGTCCTGTTCCGCATAGCTGATGAAGATCTGAGTCGCCATCGTCCGCCCTCACACGATCATTGCCTTCGCAGTCTGATCGTGTCAGGGCGCTGGAACGTTCCCTGGGGGTGGCCTCGGCAGCGGCCGGGTGTGGCCGCTGCCGAGGCGTCCGATCTACACGGCCGCGGCGAACTGGGCCGCGTACAGCCGGTGGTAGGCCCCCTTGGCGGCCATCAGCTCGTCGTGGCTGCCCTGTTCCACGATCCGCCCGGACTCCATCACCAGGATCACGTCGGCGTCCCGGATGGTCGACAGCCGGTGGGCGATGACGAAGCTCGTCCGCGACGACCGCAGCGCCGCCATGGCGTGCTGCACCAGCGACTCCGTGCGCGTGTCGACCGAACTGGTCGCCTCGTCCAGGATCAGCAACGACGGGTCGGCCAGGAACGCACGCGCGATGGTCAGCAGCTGCTTCTCCCCCGCGCTGACGTTCGTCGCCTCCTCGTTGATGACCGTGTCGTACCCGTCCGGCAGCGTCCGCACGAACCGGTCCACGTAGGTGGCCTTCGCCGCGGCGACGATCTCCTCGTCGGTGGCCGAGGAGTTGCCGTAGGCGATGTTGTCCCGAATGGTCCCGCCGAACAGCCACGTGTCCTGCAGCACCATGCCGGTCTGCGAGCGCAGGTCCTCCCGCTTCAACGCCGTGATGTCCACGCCGTCCAGCGTGATGCGGCCCGCGTCCAGCTCGTAGAACCGCATGATCAGGTTCACCAGCGTGGTCTTGCCCGCGCCGGTCGGTCCGACGATCGCGACGGTCTGCCCCGGCTCGGCCACCAGCGACAGGTCCTCGATCAGCGGCTGCTCGGGCCGGTAGGCGAAGCTCACGTGCTCGAACTCCACCCGACCACGGCGTTCGGCGGGCAGCGACGCCTCCGCCGGGTCCGGTTCCTGCTCCTCCGCGTCGAGCAGCTCGAACACCCGCTCGGCCGACGCGACACCGGACTGCATCAGGTTCGCCATCGACGCCACCTGCGTCAACGGCTGGGTGAACTGGCGGGAGTACTGGATGAACGCCGTCACCTCGCCCAGGCTCATCGAACCCGACGTGATGCGCAGACCGCCGACAACCGCGACGACGACGTAGCTGATGTTCGACAGGAACATCATCATCGGCATGATCAGGCCGGACACGAACTGCGCGCCCATCGCCGAGCCCAGCAGCTCGTCGTTGCGGCGCCGGAACTCCTCCTCCGACTCCCGCTGGCGGCCGAAGACCTTCACCAGCTGGTGACCGGTGAACGCCTCCTCGATGTGCGCGTTCAACGCGCCGGTGTGCTTCCACTGCGCCACGAACAACGCCTGCGAGCGCTTGCGGATCCGCCCGGTCGCCACGATCGAGATCGGGATCAGCAGCAGCGCGATCAACGTCAGCAGCGGCGAGATCGTCAGCATCATCACCAGCACGCCGATGACGGTCAGCAACGACGTCAGCAGCTGGCTCAGCGTCTGCTGCAACGTCGTCGCCACGTTGTCGATGTCGTTGGTGACCCGGGACAGCAGCTCGCCGCGCGGCTGGCCGTCGAAGTAGCGCAGCGGCAGCCGGTGGAGCTTCTCCTCGACGTCGGCGCGCAGCCGGAACACGAAGCGCTGCACCACGTTGTTCAGCACGCGGCCCTGGAACCAGCCGAACACCGACGACGCGAGGTACAGGGCCATCACCCACGCCAGGACCGTGCCCAGCGCGGCGAAGTCGATGCCCGCGCCCGGCTCGCCGCGCATCCGGCCGAGGACGCCCTCGAAGATGATGTCGGTGGCGTAGCCGAGGATCTTCGGGCCCGCCACGGCGAACGCCACGCTGATGACGCCCAGCACGACCACGATCAGCAACGCGAGCCGCTCGGTCCGCATCCGCCGCACGAGGCGGCGGGCGGACGGGCCGAAGTTCTCCGCTTTGCCCATTGCCATGCCCATGCCGGGCATGCCGCCGCCCATCCGGGGCGGCGGGGTGGATCGGGACTCGGTCGTCGTCGTACTCATGCGGCCTGCTCCGAGGTCAGCTGCGACTGGACGATCTCGACGTAGGTGGGGCAGGTGTCGAGCAGTTCGTGGTGGGTGCCGATGCCGACGACGGTTCCGCCGTCGAGCACCACGATCCGGTCGGCGTCCAGGATCGTGGACACGCGCTGCGCGACGACCACCACGACCGCGTCCCGCGTGTGCGGCTGCAACGCCGCACGCAGCTGTGCGTCGGTGGCGAGGTCGAGCGCCGAGAACGCGTCGTCGAACAGGAATATCTCCGGTTTGCGCACCAGAGCGCGGGCGATGGAGAGCCGTTGCCGCTGACCGCCGGAGACGTTCGTGCCGCCCTGGGCGATCGACGCGTCGAGCCCGCCGGGCATGTCCGCCACGAAGTCGCGCGCCTGCGCGATCTCCAACGCCTCCCACAGCTCGTCGTCGGTGGCTTCGGGGTTGCCGTAGCGGAGGTTGGACGCGACCGTGCCGCTGAACAGGTACGGGCGCTGCGGCACGAGGCCGATGCGTTCGCACAACGTGTCGGTGTCGATCTCGCGGACGTCCGCGCCGTTGACGAGCACGCCGCCGCCGGTCACGTCGATCAGCCGCGGCACGAGGTTGAGCAGGGTCGTCTTGCCGGTGCCCGTGCTGCCGATGACCGCCGTCCGCTGCCCCGCCTCGGCGCGGAAGCTGATGTCGCGCAACACCGGCTCGTCCGCGCCGGGGTAGCGGAACTCGACGCCGCGGAACTCCAGCGAGGCGTGCCGGGGCAGTTCGAGCAGCGGCGCGGTCGGCGGGACGACCGAAGACTCGGTCTCCAACACCTCGTTGATCCGCTCGGCGCTCACGGCGGCGCGCGGGATCATCATGGAGATGAACGTCGCGAACATGACCGCCATGAGGATCTGCATCAGGTAGCTCAGGAACGCGGTCAGCGCGCCGATCTGCATGGCGCCGGTGTCGACGCGGAACGCGCCGAACCACAGGACGGCGACGCTGGAGCCGTTGAGCAGCAGCATCACCACCGGGAAGATCAACGCCTGGAGCCGTCCGACGCGCAGCGCGGTGTCGGTGAGGGCGCCGTTGACGTCGGCGAAGCGCTGGGTCTCGGCGCGTTCCCGGACGAACGCGCGGACCACGCGGATGCCCGCCAGCTGCTCGCGCAGCACGCGGTTGACCGCGTCGATGCGCTCCTGCATGAGCCGGAACTGCGGGACCATGCGGATGACGATCAGGCCGATCGAGATCATCAGCGCGGGCACGCAGACGACGAGCAGCCAGGACAGGCCGACGTCCTCGCGCAGCGCCATCACGATGCCCGCCACGCACATGATCGGCGCGTTGACCAGCATCGTGCACGCCATCACGACCAGCAACTGGACCTGCTGCACGTCGTTGGTGGTGCGGGTGATCAGCGACGACGGCCCGATCGTGGCGACCTCGCGCGCGGAGAACTCCCCGACGCGGTGGAAGACGGCCGAGCGGACGTCGCGGCCGAAGCTCATCGCGACGCGGGCGCTGTAGTAGACCGCGCCCACGGAGGAGAGGATCTGGACGACCGACACGCCGACCATCCAGCCGCCCGTGGACAGGATGTAGCCGGTGTCGCCGGTGGCGATGCCGAAGTCGATGATGTCGGCGTTGAGGCTCGGCAGGTACAGCGAGGCGACGGTGCCGATCAGCTGTAATACGAGCACGGCGGTGAGTTCACGTTTGTACGGCTGCAGGTGTGTTCGCAGCAGACGGCTCAGCAACGATGCTCCCCCATAAGAAACGGATCGTGTCTAATGTGCCAAGGTAGACCGGGACTATAAGAAACGCAAAGTATCTAAAGGCTGGGCAAAGGGGCAGGGTGTCGGGTACGAAGTCGCGCCGTCGCGGGGCGAAGCTGGAGCAGGCCATCCTGGACGCGGCCTGGGCCGAGCTGCGCGAGGTCGGCTACGCCCGGTTCACCGTAGAGGCTGTGGCAGGGCGGGCGGGAACGAGTAAACCCGTCATCTACCGCCGCTGGCGCAGCCGGGCCGAACTGGCGCTGGCCGCGTGGTACCGCCAGGTCCCGGCGGACCAGGGCACCCCCGACACCGGCACGCTGCGCGGCGACCTGCTCGCCATGTTCTCCCGCATCGCCCGGGGCGCGGACTCGATGATGAACGAGATGGTCGCCGGCGTCATGGGCGAGGCCTTCCGCCACCCCGAGGTGGCCGCCCTGCTGGGCGACCGCCTGACCCGACCGTCCCCGCTGACCTCGGCCATGGAGACCATCATCGGCAACGCCGTGGCCCGCGCCGAACTACCCCCGGTGGACCCGCCCCACCGGGTGAAGCGCCTCCCGCTGGACCTGATCCGCAACGAGTCCATCACCAGCTGCGGGACCCCGCTGTCCGACGAGGCCCTGGCGTCGCTGGTGGACGACGTCTACGTGCCGTTGCTGCGCGGCCTGGCCACCGTCCAGCAGGCGGACTGACCACGTGCCGGGTCACGCCGGGCGCACCCGGGACAGGGTGGTCAGCTGGGGTCGCCGGGTTCCTGGGTGATGGGCCGGCGCATTACATCCGAGCTATGCATGATCAACCGCAAATCAGACGCTGACCATCAGGCACATTCGCGCAGCTGATCGGCATACACAGCAAGACGTTGACGACGGTGACCGGAGCCAATACAGTCCTCGATTGGTCATACCTCCGATCTCTGGCACAGATCGGAGCAGGAACGCTCTTCACGGACGACCGCCGCCTCCACCCCTGCATCGACGCAAGGAGGCTCGTCACGATGAACGAGAACACCGGCAGCGCGCCGATCACCGACCGGCGCAAGGCGATGCTGCTCGGCGCCGGCGCCCTCGGCGGCCTGGTCGCCGGAACCACGCCCGCCGCGGCGGACCGCGCACCCGTCCGCACGTCACCCGCCGCAGCCGCCGCCTGGCAGCTGAAGTGGAGCCCGAACCCGGCGACCGACGGCCTGAGCGCCTTCGAAGGCCTGGAGGACGACCGGTCCGGCTCGCACCCCGGCGTCAAGCACATCTCGGTGCAGGGCGACAGCTACCGCTTCGACATGCACACCGGAGACCGCGACGGCGACGACCGGCAGCGCAACGAGTGCAAGGGCATGCGGTCGGGCGGCACCGTGCACAAGATCGGCAAGGACCAGACCTGGCGGATCACCTACCAGGCCTTCTGGCCGAGCTCGCTGACCGCCACCACGAAGTTCACCCACATCATGCAGATGAAGGTCCAGGACGTCGGCGGTCCACTGTGGACGTTGACACCGCGGCAGAAGAGCAAGCCGACGCTCACCGTGCTCACCCTGCGCGACGACGACTCCAACACCGAGCACGTGCTCGCGGACTACGCGCCCCTGCAGAACAAGTGGATCGGCGTGGAGTTCGAGTTCAAGGCGTCCAACAGCGGCGGCTACCTCCGCTGGGTGCTGCGCGACGGCTCGACCACCGTCGTGGACGCCCGCACCACGGCGGTCGACCTGTGGCGGGACGTCAACTACCTGCGCCCCAAGTGGGGCATCTACCGCAGCATCGAGAGCTCCGGACTGAGGGACTGCTACCAGCTGATCCGCAACTACAAGGCCTACCAGCTCGTCTGACGCCGCGGACTCCCGGTGAGGACTCACATGATCATCTCAAGAGTGCAGCGCACCTGCTCGGCCGTGATCGCGATCGGTGTCGTGGCGGCTGTCGTGGCGGCTGTCGTGTCGCCCCCTGCGCACGCGGACGCCTCGACGTGGACGGTGTCGGCGCCGTGGTCCGAGGGCCCGACCGCGGTCGTGCGGCACGACGCCGGCAGCGGAACCGTCACGCTCGCCGTGACGCGCGGCGGGCGGACCGTGCTGGAACCCGGACCGGTGGGCATCGTCACCGAACGGGCCGACCTGTCCCGCGGCCTGCGGCTCGTCGGGCGGGCCGGCCGGCCGGTCTTCGAGCACTACCGCACCACCGTGGGCAAGCGCCTGACCCGCGACGCGCTCATGACGGAGACGCGCTTCGCGTTCGCGGGCGACGGTGGAGCGCGGGTTGACCTCGTGGTGCGTGCGGCCAAGGACGGGATCGCCTACCGCTACGCGCTGCCCGAGAACCTCGGTCCGGTGCTCGGTGAGACGTCGGCCTTCCGGGTCCCCGTCGACGCCACGTCCTGGCTCGCGACCTACCGGCGTGACTACGAGAACCCGTTCGTGCGGGGCACCGCCGGTTCGGCGCCCGCGGGCGAGTACATGCACCCGGCGTTGTTCGACGTGGGCGGGAACTACGCGTTGCTGACCGAGTCCGATGTGGACGGCGCCTACTCCGGTGGCAGGCTCGTGCACAACGCGGGTTCCGGCACCTACCGGGTGAAGCTCTGGGACGAACGGGTCTCCGTCGACGGACCGCTCGACACGCCCTGGCGCACCGCGATCGTCGGAGACCTCGGGACCGTGTCCACGTCGACGCTGGTGGACGACCTCGCGCCGCCGTCGAAGATCGCCGACACGTCGTGGATCGAACCCGGCAAGGTGTTCTGGAGCTGGCTGGCCGGCGGTCGTGAGGCGGGGCAGAGCCTGGCGATGCAGAAGGACTACGTCGACTACGCCGCCGCGCACGGTTGGCCGTACGCCCTGGTCGACGCGGGCTGGTACTTCGACCCGAACTGGGACTACGACCCGACCTGGGAGACGACCAGCTGGATCCCGCAGCTGATCGCCTACGCGAAGGCCAGGAACGTCGAGATCATGCTGTGGATCCACTTCGACGAGCTCGACACCCCGCAGGAGCGGGAGAGCAGGCTCGCGCTGTTCGAACGGTGGGGCGTGGCGGGCGTGAAGATCGACTTCATGGATTCCGACGGGCAGGAGCGGTTCCGCTGGTACGACGACGTGCTCGCCGACACCGCGCGGCACCACCTCCTGGTCAACTTCCACGGTTCGACGCTGCCGCACGGCATCCACCGCACCTGGCCGCACGTCATGACGATGGAGGCCGTGCACGGCGGCGAGAAGTCGAGCAACCTCACCACCTCCCACCTGACCGCCCTGCCGTTCACCCGCAACGTGCCCGGCTCGATGGACTACACGCCGATGGCGTGGCACCGGCCGAGCAGGCCCACGTCCGACGCGCACGAGCTGGCGCTGGCGGTGGTCTTCGAGTCGGGGTTGCAGAACTTCGCGGGCCGGGTCGACGGGTACACCGCGCGGCCCGAGGCCGAGCGCTTCCTCGACCAGGTGCCGACGGTGTGGGACGAGACCAGGCTGCTCGCGGGAGCACCTGCCGACAGCGCGGTGTTCGCCCGGCGCAGCGGCGACCGGTGGTTCGTCGGAGGCGGCTACTCCGGACCGGCGCGGACGGCGCACGTGCCGCTGGCCCTCGACGCGGGCCGGTGGCTGGTGGAGATCGTCCGGGACGGCGCCGCCGGCCTGGTCCGGGAGCAGCGGGTGCTGTCCGCCGGTGCGGACCTGGCGCTGGACGTGCCCAAGGACGGCGGGTTCGCGGCCATCGCGTGCCGCTGGACGCCGGCGGCGCGGACGTGCGACCGGCCGGTGGACGCCGTGCCGGACACCACCGTCACCGTCACGCCGACCACGGCGGCGGTCGTGCCGGGCGCCTCGTTCGAGGTGACCGGCCGGTTCACCGTGCGGGAAGCGGTGTCCGACGTGACGCTGTCGCCGCGCGTCCCCGAGGGGTGGACGGTCAGCGGCACGCGGGTCGAGGCCGGGCGGGTGACGCCAGGGCAGACCCTGTCGGGCACGTGGACCGTCACCGTGCCGCCGTCGCAGGCCGCGTTCGGGTACCTCGACGTGCCCGTGGTCGCGTCCTTCCGGGACGGGCGGTCACACCTGGAGGACGAGGAGCAGCTCCGCGTCCACACCTGGCGGCCCCTGCCACCGGACTGGGCCTACCTGAGCGACCTGCCGTTCGCCGCCGAGCAGAACGGCGACGGGCCCGTGGAGCGGGACCTGGCCAACGGCGGCACGGCGGCCGGGGACGGCCGGGGCATCGCCATCAGGCAGGTGACCTACGGCAAGGGGCTGGGAGCGCACGCCGCCGGTGAGGTGACCTTCGCCGTCGACGGCCGGTGCACCGAGTTCGTCGCGGACGTCGGTGTCGACGACGAGGCCGGCCTGGACGTCGCCCGCCAACGCGTCGGCGGCACCGTCGCGTTCGCGGTACTGGGCGACGGCGCCGTGCTCGCCGAAACCGAGACGGTGAACCCCCGGACTCCCGCGCGGCACGTCACGGTCGACATCACCGGCGTGCGGCACCTCACGCTTCGGGTCGCCGACGGCGGCGACGGCTCGCAGAACGACCACGCCTCCTGGGGCGACGCCAGGGTGCGTTGCGCGGCGAACGGGGTTTCGTGATGAACCGGGAACCAGGAGAGGCGGGATTCTCCAGGCGGGCACTGCTGGGCGCCACCCTGGCCGGCACGGCGGGCGCGGTCGTCGGGACGAGTGCCGCTGTGGCAGCGGGGGCGGATGGCACCGGCAGCCTGGTGCGCGCGGACGTCCGGTGGGACCGGTTCCTCGCCGACGCCGACCCGCTGTGGCAGCGGATGCCGAAGGCCTGGTACGAGGGCCCGTTCCTGGGCAACGCCCTGCTCGGGTCGATGGTCTACGCGCAGCCCGGCGCCAACGCGGTGCGCTTCACCGTGTCGCACAGCGAGGTGCAGGACCACCGGCCCCGATTCGGGTCCCTGTTCGGCCTGGCCAGGCTGCCGATCGGCCACCTCACGCTGGAGCCGGTCGGCGCGATCACCGGGGTGGACTGGCGGCTGGACCTGTGGAACGCGGAGTTGCGCGGGACGATCACCACGGCGGCGGGCAGCCTGGCGTTGCGCGCGCTGGTGCACGACAGCCGGTCCGTGCTGGTCGTCGAGGTCACCCCGACCGAGGGCGAAGCGGCGTTCCGCTGGAACTTCCACCCCGAGGAGGCGGTCAGCCCCCGAGCCGATCCGGTGTTCGGCAAGCCGCCGCCGGAGGGCTACGTCGCCAACCCGCCGCCCGTGGTGCGGCGGGGCGACGGCATGGAGGTCGTGGTGCAGCCGCTGCTGGCGGGCGGGCAGCACGTCACGGCCTGGCGGGAGGTGTCCCGTGGTCGGACCCGCACGCTGTACGCGACGGTCGCGTGGTCGTTCCCGGACACCACGGCCGAGGACCGGGCGGTCCAGGCGTTGCGCCGAGCGGCCGTCCTGCCGGCGGCGGCACTCGTGCCCGACCACCGTGCGTGGTGGCACCGGTACTACCGGCGGAGCTTCCTGTCCCTGCCGGACGCCCGGGTGCAGAGCTTCTACTGGATCCAGCTCTACAAGATCGCCTCGGCGGCTCGCCGGGAGGCGCCGGTGATGGCGACCTGCGGACCGTGGCTGGAGCCGACACCGTGGCCCGCGGTGTGGTGGAACCTCAACGTCCAGCTGCAGTACTGGATGATCCACGGTTCCAACCACCCCGAACTCGACGCGGTCACGCGCAGCCTGCACCAGTTCCGGGCGAACCTGGTCGAGGAGGTCGACGAGCGCTACCGCGCCGACTCGGCGGGCATCCCGCGCACCACCGACATGACCCTGCTCAACGGCGCGGGCACCGGCACCAGCGGGTTCCCGGTCGGCATCCCCGGCCAGGCCTCGCCCGTACCGGAGGTCGGCAACCTCACCTGGGCGCTGCACAACGTCTGGCTGTCCTACCGGCACAGCATGGACATCGGCGTGCTCCGGGACGTCGTCTTCCCGCTGCTGCGCCGGTCGATCAACTACTACCTGCACTTCCTGACCCCCGGACCGGACGGCAGGCTGCACCTGCCGTTCACGTCCTCCCCCGAGTACGGCACCAACGCGCCGGACTGCAACTACGACCTCGCGCTGATCCGCTGGGGATGCCGGACCCTGCTGGAATCGGCGGCGACGCTGGGCGTGGACGACCCGCTCGCGCCTCGGTGGCGGGAAGTGCTCGCCACGCTGGTCGACTACCCGGTGGACGCCAACGGGTACATGATCGGCGCGGGCGTGCCGTTCGCCAAGTCGCACCGGCACTACTCGCACCTGCTGATGGTCTACCCGCTGCACGAGGTGACCGGGGAACGACCGGAGGACCGTGCGCTGATCGAACGGTCGTTGCGGCACTGGATCAGCTTCGAGGGCGCGTTGCAGGGGTACAGCTTCACCGGCGCCGCGTCCATCTCCGCGCTGCTGTCACGCGGGGACGACGCCCGGTTCTACCTCAGCGAACTGCTGCGCCGGTACGTGCAGCCGAACACGATGTACAAGGAGTCCGGTCCGGTCATCGAGACACCCCTGTCGGCGGGGCAGTCGCTGCACGACATGGTGTGCCAGAGCTGGGGCGGGGTCATCCGCGTCTTCCCGGCCGTGCCCGCGGACTGGCGTGACCTCGCGGTGCACGACTTCCGCACCCGGGGCGCGTTCCTGCTGTCGGCCGTCCGCCGGGCCGGGCGGACCGAGTTCGTGCGGCTGACCAGCCTGGCGGGCGCACCGTGCGTGCTGCGCGTCGACATCCCCGGACCACTGAGCGTCCGCAGTTCGTGGGGCCGGGAGGTGCCTTGGCGCGTGCTACCCGGCGGCGATATGCGGATCGACGTGCGACGCGGCGAGGAAGTCGTGGTCCACGCCCGGGGCCGGCGGCCCGACCTGCACGTCGAACCGGTCTCCCCCGACGTCCCCGCGCCCGCGTGGGGGCTGCCCACGTGACACGGCGGCGCGTTGTGCAAAATCGTTTTGGGCATCTACCCCTGCCCCGCGCCAGTGGGTCAGGGGTACGGCTCATCTCCGGCGAACACCATGACGTCGCCGCGGACCAGCCCGTTGAGCTCGGCCGCCCACAGCAGATCGTGGACACGGCGGCTGACGTAGAGCATCGAGACCTTGCCGGGGTGCCGTGAGATCACTTCGGCGTCGCCGACGGCGTCGCGGCTGATCCGGAACGGCCCCTCGATCTGCTCGTGGGTCGTCCCGCACTCCGGGCAGACCGGCTCGTTGTCGACCCCGCACGGCGTCACAACGGCCTGTTCCGCGCCCAAAGCGGAGAACCGGCGCGACGGCTCCCCGGTGGCGGTGGAGAAGACCTCGGTCGACGTCCAACCCCGGACGTCGGCCGAGGTCAACAGGCCGGTCACCCGCCGCGAAACGAGCAGTTGGCCGTTGGGCAGGTCGGCGAGGTCCCAGCCGTGCTCGTCGGGACGGCTGCCGTCCGCCGCCGGGCCGTCCATGACGGACTCGTCCACCACGAGCGGTTCCACGGCGGTGAGGTCGAATTCGTCGGGTGGCGCACCGCAACGCGCACAGGTCTCACCCGGCCGGTAGGCGGTGGCTTTGTTGCGCACCAGCGGTGGCTCGACGGCCGGGTCCGCGCCCCAGATACCGATGAAGTCGGCCTCCGCGTAGTCCTCGTCGCCCAGGTCGTCGCGGACGAAGAGCTGGTACCTGGCGTCGATCTCGCCGAGCACGCCGGTGACCCGGTCGAGTTCCTCGCGCGAGTCGAACGAGGCGTGCCACATGATGTCCAGGACCGGCTCGAACCGGTCGGCGACCAGGTCCCCGATCCGCGACCAGGTCCGTTCGTCGGGCTGCTGGTCGCGGGACAGCATCACGCTCCACACGCGCTTCATCCGTTCGACCTCCGCTCTACATGGTGGCCTGCGCGACGCCGATGCCGTTCACATAGGCCGGTGGCGGGATGCCCGGATCCGTTCGGGCGCTCAACCCCGAGTAGTACGTCGTCAGGGCGGCGGCGACCTTGGGACGTTCGGCCGGGTTGGCCTTCAGGTGCGCCTTGAACGCGAGGTTCTGGCCGTTGGGCGTGATGGTGAAGCCCATCAGCGCGGCGACGGCCACCAGTGGGACCTGGATCGTGGTGTGGATGACGCCCTGGTGCACGCTCTCGCGCACCGACATCATCGGCTGGATCTCGGGGCCGGCCACGTACTTCGGCCACACGTGGTGGGCGTGGATCGGCGCGCTGGCGGGCAGCTTGGCGTTCGGGTCGAGCGTGCCGGGCACGCCGCCGGAGGCGCGGGCGATGGAACTGGTCTGCCGCAGGTTCCACCGGAACTCCTTGCGCGTGCGGCGTCTGCGGGTGCGTGTGCGCGGCTTGGCCCTCGGTGTCGCGCGCGGCACCGGCTTCGCGGCCGACCTGGCCATCAGCCACTGGATGAGCAGGACGATCAGCACGATGACCAGGATCACCAGGATGACCACACCGGCCCAGAACAGCACGGCCCCGATCGAGACGCCGGCCAGGATCGCCCCGATGCCCTCCGCGATCGCCCACAGTGCCGGGGCCGCGGCCACCGTCGCCACCATCGGCGGTGACGCCATCTGCGCGGCGGATCGCAGCCGGGACGGCGAGTAGTCGTCGAGACCCGCGGTCAGCGACGCGGTCCCCTCCCCCGGGCTCCCGCCGCCGAACAGGCTGGTGATCCGCGAGAGGATGCGGCCGAAGAAGCCGCGGATGCCGCTGAAGATCGACCGGCCGAGGTTCGCCAGCGCGTCCACCGGGGCGCGGACCACGTCCAGAGCGGCGGACAGCACGCGGCCGAGCGCCGCGGTGACCTGCGAGATCAGGCCGCGCACGCCGTCCACGACCCCGGTGACGATCGCCGCGATGCCCTCGCGGACCTTCACGCCGATCCCGGCCAGCGCGCCCACGACCTCACCCGGGATCCGCGCGATGCCGGCGCGGATCTCGCTGAGGTAGGTCGACACGCCCTGCCGCATCCGCGTGACGACGTCCGTCGACTCCCGGTCGGCTTCGGCCACGGCTTCGGCGTTCTCGGTGCGCACCCGTTCCGCGCTTAAGGCGAAGGCGGCGCGTGCGGTGGAGTCGAACTCGCTCTGGTCCAACGTGTTGGCGTTGGCCTCCATGTGCGGGTTGAGCGCCTCGTCCTCCGGGTGGTCGCCGCCGTCGGTGAAGTCGAGGACCTGGTCGAGCCCCGCCCGCCCGGTTGCCCGGTTGGCCTGGATCCGGGCCAGCGCGGCGGCTTCGTTCCGGTTGATCCGCGCGGTGGCGTCGGCGGCCGATCCGTGCAGCACCGCGTGCACCCTGGCCTTGGCCGAGCGCAGGGCGGTCATGACGCGGTTGGCGATCGTGGACAGCGCGCGCCCGATCGCGGCGATGGCCCGGGAGATCAGCCCGGTGAAGCCCTGGACCAGGCTCGTGACGGCCGCGCTCGCGCGCCGGATGAGATCGCCGACCAGGTCGAGCACCGAGTTCACCGCCGAAGTGATGAACCCGGTGACGTGGCCGAGCGCGCCCCGGATGGCGCCGGCGACCGACTCGGCCGAGTCGAGGGCGAACCGGCGGATGCGGCCGATCCCGGGGAGGTTGGGGATGGGCAGGGCGCGGGCGGCCCCGAGGATGCCACTCGCCACCCCGCCGACCACGCCGGTGACGGTGGACGTCACGGCGGCGGCGCCTTGGCGGAGGCCGTTGAGGACGGTGGTGCCGAATTGGGTCGCGCCGGTGACCAGCCCGCCGACGAGGTTGCCGAGGGACGCGACCTGGGTGCTCAGCCACCCCGTGACGCCGGTGCGGCCCTGGTTGACGGTCGCGGTGGCGTCGGTGGCGCTGCCGTCGAAGAAAGCGCCCGTGGTGGCCTGGTTCTCGGCCGCGTGGGCGGCGATGTCCTGACGGCGTGCGGCGGCGTCGGCACGGACCTGCGCGGAAGCTTCGGCCGTGCTCGCGTCGATCTGGGCGGCGTGGCCGGCGGCGTCGCCGGAGAGGACGGAGTCGTCCGCCGACGGGAGTTCGGACGGACCGACCGCTTCGGGCACGGCCGTCGGGCGGGGAGCCGGCGTGGGTGCCGCCGGGGTGGGGAGCGGCGGTGCGGGGATGGCTTCGGGCATCGGAAGGGCGGGGAGCGCGGGAGCAGCGGCCGGGGCGGCCGGTTCCGCGAGTCGCTGCACCGCCGCCGACTCCGACGACTCCTCCGGAACCGGCTCGGGCGCGGGGTGGGCCGGGGCTTCGGCCGGCCGTTGCACCAGCCGCTGGACGGCGTGGTTGCCGGCGGCGCGCTGGAGCCGGAGCACCGCCGTCGGGCCCATGCGGCGCGCGTTCGACGGCGAAGCGGACGCCCGGCCCGCGTTGCCGTACGACTCGGCCCGATCGACGGCGTTGTGCCCACCTGCCGACGCGCCGACCTCCCGGGGCACGGCCGACACGCGGGCCGGGTCGCTGTGCTCCTCCGCGTTGTCCGCGCGCAAGGGCATGACCGCCCCTTTCGTTGCCGAACCCCCGACCTGGAATCTGCCCGAACCAGGTCGTCTCCACGAGCGCCGACCGGGCGTTGTTCCGTGCACCTTCGGATGCCCATACGGGCATTCAGAGGCTGGACGTCCCGTTCAACCGAGCGGGCGAGGCGATCACCGCGTCGCCCGGCACAGGTACACGCAGTCGATCGGGTCGTCCGGCACGTCGCTGACCGAGACGACCTCGAGCCCCGCCTCGGCGAGCATCCGGCGGGCCAACTGCTCGCCCCACATCGTGCCGAGGCCGGCGCCGCCGTGCGCCAGTGACACGGTCATGCAGTGCAGCACGCTGAACGAGTACAGCATCGGCGCGAGAGGGTTGCCGACGTTGTCCTCGAGGTTGATCTCGTCCAGGTGCGCCCCGAGCAGCGCGCACACCGCGCTGAACGGCGCCAGGTTGGCCGCGCCGCCGCCGGACAGGCACACCGCGTGCTCCGCCGGGAGCGTGTACGTGCCCGTGGACGGCTCGTAGGTGAACACGTCCCCCCGTCACCATCGCGCCGAGCCACTCGCGCACGTAGCGCTCCTGCAAGCCCGCGCGGTCGGCGAGGTCCGCGCTGGTCGCGGGCCCTCGGGTGGCGGCGTCGAACAGCCCGGTCCGGTGGCCGACGTCGATCATGAGCGCCAGCAGGGACGCGGAGTAGATGCCGAACAGCGTGCCCGCGAACTCCTCGACCGCGTTCTGGTCCAGGTCAGGCCCGGTGGTGGTCATGACGTCCTCCTTCGTCGGCGTGCCCGACGTTAGGCGGAGAGGCCGGGGCCGGCTCGTCGAGCGAACTGTACGGACGCGGAGCGTGGACTGGTCGAAATCACCGCCTCGGCACAGGCCGGCGCCTCGTCGGTGTGCCCGAGCAGCGGCAGCGGCGCGGGCCGGCACCGGGGCAGCTCGCGTCGCCGCTTTCCTGCTGATGCGCAGGCGCGGCGATCTACCCCCCGGGGGCATGAGTCCTAAGAGGACCATCCACGGTCGGGCAAAGCTCGTGTTGGCCGTGCCCCCCGCACGACAAGCGGGCTTCGGACACCGGTCGCAGCCGGGCGACCCGGAGCGGTTTCGATCTGCGCAGTGGGTGGGAACCCGGGTTGAGGTGCTCTGCCATCCAGCGAAGGAGGCGCCGGTGAACGCACGGCTCGGCATCGACGACGTGACCCCGCTGGTGAACTGCGGCCACTATCCGAGCAAGGCGGTGGTCGGCGAGTGCGTCCCGATCGGCGCGACGGTCTGGCGGGAGGGGCACGACGCGGTGGCGGCGACCGTCGTGTGGCAAGGGCCGGGCGACGACGACGAAGGCTCCACGCGCATGGTGCCCGACCAGAACGCGGTGGACCGCTGGGTGGCGACCCTGGTGCCGGACCGGGAGGGCCTCTGGTCGTTCTGGGTCGAGGCGTGGAGCGACCCGTGGTTCACCTGGCACCACGCGGTGGAAGCGAAGACGGCCGTCGGGCAGGGTCCGGCGGAGCTGGCCAACGACCTGGAGACCGGCGCCCGGCTGCTGGACCAGGTGGCCGCCCGCCCCCACCACAACGGCGCGCGAACCGGGCAGTTGCTCGAACGGGCCGCCAAAGCCCTGCGCGACACCGACCGGCCGCTGCGGGAACGGATCGCGCCCGCGCTGAGCGAACCGGTGCACGACGTCATGACCCGCGATCCGGTCCGCGAACTCGTCACGCGGGGCAAGCGGCACCGGGTGCGGGTCGATCGGAGCAAGGCGCTGTTCGGGTCGTGGTACGAGCTGTTCCCCCGTTCGACGGGTGGGTGGGAGGTGGACGGGCAGCCGGCGCACGGCACCTTCAAGACCGCCGCCGAGGACCTGCCGCGCGTGGCCGCGATGGGCTTCGACGTCGTCTACCTCACGCCGATCCACCCGATCGGCAAGGTCAACCGCAAGGGCCGGAACAACTCGCTCGACTGCCGCCCGGGTGACGTCGGCTCGCCGTGGGCGATCGGCTCGGACGAGGGCGGGCACGACGCGATCCACCCGGAACTGGGCACCCTGGAGGACTTCGACGAGTACGTGGCACGGGCCACCGAGCTGGGCATCGAGGTCGCGCTGGACCTGGCCCTGCAGTGCGCGCCCGACCACCCGTGGGTCACCGAGCACCCCGAGTGGTTCACCACGCTCCCGGACGGCACGATCGCCTACGCGGAGAACCCGCCCAAGAAGTACCAGGACATCTACCCGCTGAACTTCGACAACGACCCGGACGGCCTGTACGCCGAGGTGCTGCGGGTGGTGCTGCACTGGGTCGAGCACGGCGTGCGGATCTTCCGGGTCGACAACCCGCACACCAAGCCGCCGGACTTCTGGGAGTGGCTGATCCGGCAGGTCAAGGAGGAGCACCCGGACGTGCTGTTCCTGTCCGAGGCGTTCACCCGCCCGGCGCGGCTGTACGGGTTGGCCCGGCTGGGTTTCACCCAGAGCTACACCTACTTCACCTGGCGCACCAGCAAGGAGGAGCTGACCGAGTTCGGCGTCGACCTGGTCCAGCACGTCGACGAGTGCCGGCCGAACCTGTTCGTCAACACGCAGGACATCCTGCACGCCTCCCTGCAGAACGGCGGTCCGGGCATGTTCGCCATCCGCGCCGCACTCGCCGCGACCTTCTCCCCCACGTGGGGTGTGTACTCGGGGTACGAGCTGTTCGAGAGCCAGGCGCTGCGGCCGAGCAGCGAGGAGTACCTCGACTCGGAGAAGTACCAGCTGCGGCCCCGTGACTTCGCCGGGGCGCGGGCGGCCGGCCGGTCGCTCGAACCGTGGCTGACCCGGCTCAACGAGATCCGGCGGGCGCACCCGGCCCTGCAACAGCTGCGCACGCTCCGCTTCCACCACGTGGACAACCAGGCGCTGCTGGCCTACTCCAAAGTGGACCCGCTCACCTCGGACACCGTGATCTGCGTGGTGAACCTCAACCCGTTCGGCGGCGAGCAGGGAACCGTGTGGCTGGACCAGCCCGCGCTGGGCATGCGCTGGGGCGAGGAGTTCACCGTCCTCGACGAGGTGACCGGTGAGCGGTACCGCTGGGGCCAGGCCGACTTCGTCCGGCTGGAGCCGTGGCGGGCGGTCGCCCACGTCCTCACCGTCATCAGGTGAGTTTCAGACTCGCGGCATGGCTTCGACGGGGATCCAGTCGGGGTGTTTGCCGGCCAGGTCGTCACCGGACGAGCGGCCGCGCAGTCGGCGGTGCACCCAGGGCAGCACGTGCTCGCGGTAGTACCGGACCTCGGCCGGCAGACGACGGCGGGCGGCGGGTCCGGGTGCGACCTCGTCCGCCGCCGTGGTGTGCCCGAGAGCGGTGAGGACCAGGGCTGCCACCCGCCGGTGGCCGACGGCGTTGAGGTGCAGCCGGTCCGGCGACCAGTACTCGGGGCGGCGGATCTCGACGTCGTTGAACACGTCGACGAACAGGAGGTCGTGGCGGGCGGCCAGGTCCGCGATCGCGGCGGTCAGCACCACGCCCCGGCGGTGGACCGTGCGCCCGAACGGCAGCCGGCCCGACGGATCGGCCCCGCTGAGCAGCACCAACCGCACACCGGCGGCCGTGCAGCGCCGGACCGCCCGCTCGGTCAGCCCGACCAGCCGCGCCGTGTCGACACCGGGCCGCATCATGTCGTTGCCGCCGCCGTTGAGCGTCAGCAGCGTGGGCGCAGGCGACAGGGACAACGCCGCGTCGACCTGCCCTGTCACGATCGGTTCGAGCAGCCTGCCCCGGACGGCGAGGTTGGCGTAGTGCACCGTCTCACCGCGCGCGGCGGCCAGCCCGGCGGCCACCAAGTCCGCCCAGCCGCGCGGTGAGCCGTCGGGGAGTTCGTCGCCGACCCCTTCGGTGAAGCTGTCGCCGATGGCCACGTATCGCACTGCCGGTGCCTCCCTGCCGAACGTCATCTCCAGCATATGAGACGCGGGCGAGGGCACCGACATGGCGCCGTTCGGGCGACGGCAACCGGATGACTTCACCGGTCAAGTGGTGACAGCCGACCGACCCCACTGCTAGAGGTGGTCTAGACCATAACGTGAATGACGAAGGAGTGATCGGATGTCTGTTGCACGATTGATCTCCGCCACGACCGCGGTAGCCATCACGGCCGGTCTGACGATCGTGGCATTACAGGTGCCGGCGTCCGCGTCCCCGACCACCGGGTGGACGCAGACCTCCTTCACCTACAACATCCAGAAGCCGTGGAACCTGAGCCAGAGCCGGCGCTACCGCTTCGACCAGGCCACGAACACGCACACGACGTGGGTCAACTCCACCGACGAACCGATGTCCGAGGGCAGCGCGACCGATCCGCGCACCGAGCTGCGCTGGCTGCGGGAGTACTCGTCGGGGCAGCACATGTGGGACGCCGACGTGTACGTCCCGGCGGGCACGAACGGCGCCACGGTCATGCAGGTGCTGCGGGTCAAGCGCCCGTCCGGCACGCCCGCCACGGACTTCATGCTCAACGTCTACAACACCAACGGCGGCACGTTGCGGTACTACGACAAGACGGTCCTGCGGACCGGCGTGTACGACCGCTGGTTCAACGTGAAGGTCGCCCACAACGCCGGCACCGGCAAGATCCAGCTCTACCTCGACGACCAACTCGCGCTGACGGTCGACGACCGAGGGCCCGCGACACGTCACTTCAAGAACGGCGTCTACCACCACGGCTCCGGGCGCGCCGAATCCCGGTTCCGCGACATCCACTACTGGCGGCGCTAGCCAACGCTTGAACAGCGGGCTGTCGAACGGTCACCGGCGCGTGCCGCACGAGCGCCGGTGACCGACAGCGCCGGATCCGAGCCGGTCGTCATGTCAGGATCAGTTCGATCACGGGCAGGAGCACGTCCGGACGCCGCGTCGGCAGGTGCACCACGAGCGAACCCGGCGGGCCCGCGTTCTGGAGGTGGGGCAGGTTGCCCTCCTCGTCCACGACACTGCACTCGACCTCGGCGCCGTCGTGCAGGAACGACGCGTAACGCACCCGCTCCGCGAGCCCTGCCAGCACCAGAGTTCCCGCCTGCCAACCGAAAACGTGCACGAAGAGCCGGTTCCCCGACCTGGTGAGCCTGGTGTCGCGGGGAGCGGTGAACTCCGGCGCGGCACCGGCGCCGTGGATGGCGTCGCCGTGCAGCTCCGTCCACGCGCCGACCTCGGCCAGCAGCTCACGCGCCTGCGGCTCGAACGCGCCCCGGCCGTCCGGACCGACGTTGAGCAGCAGGTTCCCGCCTTTCGACACCGAGTCGACGAGGATCCTGACGACCTGGCCGGCGTCGAGCCACTGCTGGAACCCCGGTGCGTAGCCCCAGGACCCGTTGAGCGTGCGGCACGCCTCCCAGGGAACGGCGCCCATCGCGGTGTCGGGCGAGGCCTCCTCCGCCGTGGCGAAGTCCTCGCTGCCCGACAGCCCGAGGCGGTCGTTGATCAGGGTGTGCGGGCTCAGCTCGCGGACCAAGCCGACCAGTTTGTCCGCCCGCCAGTCCGCGGCGCCCTTGCCGACCGTCACCCGGTGGTCGTCGTCGTAGGAGAAGTCGAACCAGAGCAGGTCCGGCTGGTAGGCGGTGACGAGTTCGCGCACCTGGCAGTGCAGGTACGCCAGGTAGCGGTCCATGTCGCGGCCAGCGTTCAGCTCGCCGAGGTCGGCCCGGTCGTCCCACTGCGGGTGCCACCCGTCGATGGTGAAGTCGGGGTGGTGCCAGTCGAGCAGCGAGTGGTAGAGGCCGATGCGCAGGCCTTCGGCGCGGAACGCCTCGACGAACTCCGCGACGACGTCACGTCCCGCCGGTGTGTTGGTGGACTTGTAGTCGGTCAGCGCCGAGTCCCACAGGCAGAACCCGTCGTGGTGCTTGGTGGTCAGCACCGCGTACCGCATCCCGGCCGCTTTCGCGTCGCGGGCCCACTTCCGGGCGTCGAAGCGGTCGGCGCGGAAGTGGTCGAAGTAGCGCTGGTAGTCGGCGTCGCTCAACTTCTCGCGCTGCTTGACCCACTCGTGCCGCGCGGCCAACGAGTACAGCCCCCAGTGCACGAACAGCCCGAACCGCGCCTCGGTGAACCAGCCGACCCGGTCTTCGGTCATCGGAGGTCTCTTCACGGGGTGCGCCGCAGCCGGAGGGTGAGCACCTGGAAGGGGCGCAACGAGATCACGCCCTCCGCCAACTGCGACGCGTCCGGCAGCGGGCGTTCGAGGAGGTCGACCACCTCAGTCGCACCGACGGGGAAGCCGGTGCGCAGGGTGGCGGTGGCCCGGCCGCCCAGCGACTCGTAGAGCCGGACGATGACGTCGCCGGACCGGTCGTCGGCGAGCTTGACCGCCTCGACCACGACCGCGGGGTCGTCGACGCTCACCAGTGCGGCGGGCGGTTCCGCTGCCGCTGCCGCATAGGCCACCCGCAGCGGCAGGTTCAGGGAGTACCCCTCGGCTACGGCGTCGGCGACGGACGCCGCGGGCAGCAACGAGTAGGTGAACCGGTGCGTCCCCTGGTCGGCGTGCGGATCGGGGCTGTGCGGCGCCCGCACCAGGCTCAGCCGCACCGTGGTGGTGGTGCCGCCGTCGTCCCGGCTGCTCCGCGAGATGTCGTGGCCGTAGGTGGAGTCGTTGAGCACGGCCACGCCGTAGCCGGGTTCGGCGACGTGCACCCAGCGGTGCGCGTAGACCTCGAACCTGGCCGCGTCCCAGCTGGTGTTGGTGTGGGTGGGCCGGTGCACGTGGCCGAACTGGATCTCGGCCGCGGACCGGTCGGCGTGCACGTCGA
The DNA here is from genome assembly GCF_009769385.1 of Saccharothrix deserti. GTDB lineage: Bacteria > Actinomycetota > Actinomycetes > Mycobacteriales > Pseudonocardiaceae > Actinosynnema > Actinosynnema deserti. Next base: position 246,538 of record NZ_ML775959.1, on the reverse strand, counting down.
CCGGGAACGCCGCCTTGAGGATCTTCTCCGACTCGTGCCAGTCGATCTCGGTCGCGATGTCGACGCGGCGGCTGCCTGCCCGCAACCGGATCGTCTGGGTGATCCGTGACGCGCCGAAGGACCGCTCCACCCGGATGCCGCCGACGAGCGGGCCGCTCTCCACCACGCTAATGGAGTCCGCTTCGGTCAGGTCGACGTGCCGGCGCCGGTAGTGCGGGTCGATGTCCCAGGCGTCCCAGTGGTTCGGGTGGTCCGGGTGCAGTTGCAGCAGGTTGCCCGGCCGGCCGGGGGCCAGCACCTCACGGCCGGACGTGAGGTCGCGGACCGAGGTGAACAGGCCGCGGTCGTCGAACTCGACGCGGACCAGCCCGTTGTCCAGGACGCGGTCGTCGACGACCACCTCGCGGTGCGGGGTCAGGCACGGCACTGCGAGGGACGCGATGCCCAACGCCGGGACCTCGGCGTACGCCGCCACCTCACCGCCGACCAACGGCTGGGTCACGCGCTCCTGCACCTCGCGCGCCGCCGTCACCACTTCGGCGCGTGGTCGCGGGCCGGCGTTGAAGGTCCACGCCACGGCGTCGGGAGCCGAAGCGTCGCCGGTCAACGCGGCGATCGCGGCGGCGATGATCTCTTCGAGCTCCGCCTTCACCCGCGCGTAGGTCGCCTCGGCTTCCTGGTGCACCCAGGCGATGGAGCTGCCGGGGAGGATGTCGTGGAACTGCTGCAGCAACACGGTCTTCCACAACCGGTCCAGCGCGTCGTACGGGTACTCGAACCCGGCGTGCGTCGCCGCGGTCGCCGACCAGAGTTCGGCCTCCCGCAACAGGTGCTCGCTGCGGCGGTTGCCCGCCTTGGTCCGCGACTGGGTGGTGTACGTGGCGCGGTGCAGCTCCAGGTACAGCTCGCCGGACCACACCGGCGCGTCCGGGTACTCGGCCTGCGCGGCGCGGAAGAACTCGGCGGGCGGCTCGATCACCACCTTCGGCGAGCCTTCCAGGTCACGCAGCCGGCGCGCCCGTTCCAGCATGTCCCTGGTCGGGCCGCCACCGCCGTCGCCGTGGCCGAACGGCACCAGCGACCGGGTGCCCCGGCCCTTCTCGGCGAAGTTGCGCACCGCGTGCGCCAGCTCCGCGGCCTCGAACGTGGCGTTGTAGGTGTCCACCGGCGGGAAGTGGGTGAAGACCCGGGTCCCGTCGATGCCCTCCCACCAGAACGTGTGGTGCGGCAGCTTGTTCGTCTGGTTCCACGACAGCTTCTGGGTCAGGAACCACTTCATCCCCGCCAGCTTGGCCAGCTGCGGGAACGCGGCGGTGTAGCCGAAGGAGTCCGGCAGCCACACGCCGTCGCACTCCACGCCGAACTCGTCGAGGAAGAACCTCTTGCCGTGGACCAGCTGCCGCGCCAGCGCCTCGCCGCCGGGCAGGTTCGCGTCGGACTCGACCCACATGCCGCCCACCGGGATCCACTGGCCCGCCTTGATGGCGTCGGTGATCCGCTGGAAGATCGCGGGGTGGTGCTGCTTGACCCAGGCGTACTGCTGGGCCTGCGAGCAGGCGAAGACGAACTCGGGGTACTCGGCGGCCAGCGCCGTGACGTTGGCGAAAGTCCTGGACGTCTTGCGGATCGTCTCCCGGACCGGCCACAGCCACGCGCTGTCGATGTGGGCGTGTCCCACCGCGGACAGCGTGTGCGCGCTGGCGTGCGCGGGCCGGGACAGCACGTCGGTCAGCTCGGCGCGGGCGGCCGACGCGGTGCCGGCGACGTCGTGGCTGTCCAGGGCGTCGAGCGCGCGTTCCAACGCCCGCAGGATCTCGTGCCGGCGCGGGTCGGTGACGGCGAGCTCGGCCATCAGCTCGCCGAGCACTTCCACGTCGAGGGTCAGGTGCCAGACTTCCTCGTCCAGCACCGCGAGGTCGACGCGAGCCAGCCGGTACAGCGGCTCGTCGCCCGCGGTGGCCTTGTCCCCCAACGGGGTCGGCGTGAAGCCGCCCGCGAGGATGTCGGGGTTCGCCGCGGCCTCCACCAGGAACCCGACCTGCTCACCGCCCTGACAGGGGTTCGCGACCGGCACGTGCTGGTTGCGCGGGGCGACGCCCTTGACCGGCTGCCCGTCGAGGTCGTAGACGAGCGCTTCGGCCTGGTTGCCCGGCCAGTCCCCGATGAAACCGAGGTCGATGACCGCTTCCACCCGCCGTCCCGCCCACTCGGCGGGCACCGCCCCGCTCAGCCGGAACCAGCTGGTCGACCACGGCGGGCCCCAGCGCTGACCGACCTCGAACGGCCGGTACTCGGCGGCGAGCGCGGCGGTCACCGGCACCGGCTCGTCCGGCACGTGCCAGACCTCGACCCGCAACGGCACCGAGGCCGCGTACTTCGCCGGTCGGATCCTCTGCTCCAGCGCGCGTTGGAGCCTGTCCTCCACCACACGGCGGTCGTCGTGCACGCCAACCTCCTGCCGCACCTGCGAAGCGGTGCCGATAAAGAGCGGTGCGTCCGCGGGTCAGGCCCGCAGGTACGCCAGTTGCGGCATCCGCCGCTGGTAGCCGTCGAGGAGCCGGCGGGCGACGTTGACCGAGTCGACGAGCGGGTGCAGGGCCAGCGCCTTCAGCGCCGTGGCACGGGATCCGCCGACCGCGGCCTCGATCACCGCACGGTCGACCGCCTTGACGCCGCACACCAGTCCTCGGGCGTGCTCCGGCAGTTGGTCGATCACGACCGGACGCGCGCCGGCCGAGTCCACCACGCACGGCACCTCGACCACCGCGTCCGCGTCGAGGATGTTCAGCGTCGAGCGGTTGCGGACGTTGAGGATCAGCGTCGTGCGCTCGTCGTGGGCGATCGCCCGCATGAGCGCGAGCGCCACCTTCTCGTAGCCGCCGGATTCGAGATCGCTCGCGTCGCGGCCGTCGACGCCGACCATCGCGCGGTTGTCCGCGCCGTAGGTCTCTTCCCGTTCGAGGCGGGCGGATTCCCAGATGTCCAGCGCCGAGCCGGGGTCGCGGCGCACGGAGTCGTAGAAGCGGTCCTGCTGGTCGGCCAGGACCGCGCCCCGGGTCTTGCCCGCGTCGCGGGCGACGGCGACCGCGTCCCTGGTGAAGTAGTAGTACTGGAGGTACTCGTTCGGGATCGCGCCGAGGGTTTGCAGCCACTCCGCGCCGAACATCCTGCCCTCCTCGAAGGAGACCAGGCCCTCGGGATCGGCCAGCAGCCGGGGCAGGTGGTCGCGCCCGCCGACGTGCACGCCGCGCAACCAGCCGAGGTGGTTGAGGCCCGCGTAGTCGAACCACGCCTCGGCCGGGTCGAGCCCGAGCGCGTGGGCGACCCGGCGGCCGAGGCCGACGGGCGAGTCGCAGATGCCGATGACCCGGTCGCCGAGGTGGCGTGACATCGCCTCGGTCACGATCCCGGCGGGGTTGGTGAAGTTGATGACCCACGCGTCGGGCGCGACGGCGGCGATCCGCTGCGCGATCCGCAGCGCCACCGGCACGGTGCGCAGGCCGTAGGCCACGCCGCCGGCGCCGGTCGTCTCCTGGCCCAGGACGCCCTCGTCCAGCGCGACCCGCTCGTCGATCACGCGGCCTTCGAGGCCGCCGACGCGGATCGCCGAGAAGACGAAGTCCGCGCCCTTGATCGCCTCGTCCAGGTCGGTCGTGGTGGTGATCCGCGGCGGGTCGGGGATCCCCTGCTCCTGCTGGGCGAGGACGTGGCCGATCGCCGCGAGCCGACCGGGGTCGAGGTCGTGCAGCACGAGTTCGGTGATCCGGCCCGGTGCGCGGTCGGCCAGCAGTGCCTGGTGCACCAGCGGAACGCGGAACCCGCCGCCACCGAGAATCGCGAGCCTCATCGGAGCTCCCATCGGCGCGCGGGTCGGGTGAACTGGCTGGATCGGGTGGGTCGGCCGGGCCGGACGGATCCGGTCGGTCGGCCGGGTCGGAGTGATCCGGTGGGTGTACCGGTTCGGTGTCCGGGGTTCCGGCGGTGTGCGGCGGTCAAACCTCGATCACCTCGACCTCCGCCTGGCGCAGCGCCGCGCACGTCGTCTCGTCCGCGGGCGCGTTGGTGATCACCACGTCGAGGTCCTCCGGGCCGCACACCCTGGCGATGCCGGTGCCGGGGAACTTGCCGACGTCGGCGAGCAGCACGACCTGGTCGGCGGCCGTGATCATGGCCCGTTTGAGGGGCACCTCGACCGCCGTGGTGTCCATGACCTGTCCCCCGGGCCGCACGCCGCTGGTACCGAGGAACACCCGGTCGGCGTGGACCTGGCGCAGGTTGTCCTCGGTCAGGAAACCGACCAGCGAGTGGTAGGTGCGCCGCAGGACACCGCCCAGCAGCACGATCTGCACCTCCTGGTCGTCCTTCAACTCCTCGTAGACCATGAGGTTGCTGGTGATCACGGTGAGCGACCGGCCGTGCAGCTTGCGGGCGAGGCGGTGCGCGGTGGTGCCGATGTCCAACAGGATCGCCTCGCCGTCCTTGATCAGCTCGGCGGCGCGTTCGGCGAGGGCGTCCTTCTCGTCGACGCGGACCATCGCCACCTCGGCGAACGGGTCGTCGGTGTCCGCGGCGGACACCGCACCGCCGTACACCCGGGTCAGCCGCCCCTCTTTGTCGAGCTGGACGAGATCGCGGCGGATGGTCGCCTGGCTGACACCGAGCCGCTCGGCCAGGACCTGCACACCGGCAGGCCCTTCGGCGCGCAGTGTGCGCAAGATCAACTCATGGCGTCGCTGGGGTAGCACGCGGATCACAGTAGCAGCAAACTCGCTCATGTCATGCACGAGTTTGACTTGTTGCTGAGCGACTATTGCCAAATCCGCTCAAGGCGCGCACGATTTTGCGCAATCTGCCCCGCCTGGGGGATCACGGCGGCAGATCACGGCCCAGCCAACGTCGGAGCCGTCTGCCCGCAGGAGCGGTCGGACGCACCGGCAAGGAAGGACAGGCGCGTGTCAGAGCAGGCGATCCCGACGACCCGACCCGAGCGCGGGACGGTCCGGTGGCCGCGGGACGAACCGCGGCCGGACGACGCCACCGAACACCCGAGCCACCCGACGCACGCCCCCCTCGCCGCCATGCCCTCCGCCCACGCCCCCCTGGCCGCCGTGCCCGGCGAGCCCGAGGTCGACGTCTTCCTGTCCGGCCTGCTGTTCTTCGACATCGTCTTCGCCGGGCTCGACCAGCCGCCGACGCCCGGCACCGAGGTGTGGACGCGCGGCACCGGTTCGGGTCCCGGCGGCATCGCCAACTTCGCGGTGGCGTTGAGCCGGTTCGGTCTGCGCACGTCGCTGGCCGCGGCCTTCGGCGACGACTTCTACGGCGAGTACTGCCGGCAGGCGCTGGCCCGCACCGAAGGGGTGGACCTCACCTGGTCGAGGCGTTTCCCGGGATGGGCGACACCGGTGACCGCGTCGCTGGCCTACGACGGCGACCGGGCCCTGGTGACGTGCGGCGACGAGCCGCCGATGAGCGCGGACGAGATGATCGGCGACCCTCCGCGCAGCCGTGCCGCGGTCGTGCACATCGGCCCGGAACCCACCCGGTGGCTCGACCGCGCCCGCGCCGAGGGCAGCCTGGTCTTCGCCGACGTCGGGTGGGACCCGTCGCAGGCATGGGCGACGGCCGTGCTGGACCAGGTCGCGCTGTGCCACGCCTTCATGCCCAACGAGGGCGAGGCCATGAGCTACACCCGCACCGACACCCCGTCCGCCGCACTGTCGAAACTCGGCGACCTGGTGCCGCTCGCCGTCATCACGCGCGGCGTCGACGGCGCGATCGGCGTCGACGCCACCACCGGGGAGACCGCGTCGGTTCCCGGACTCCACGTCGACGTCCTCGACCCGACCGGCGCGGGCGACGTGTTCGGCGCGAGCCTGGTCGCGGCCACGCTGGCGGGCTGGCCGCTCGTCGAACGACTGCGCTTCGCCAACCTCGCGGCGGCGCTGTCGGTCCAACGCATCGGCGGCGCGCCCGCGGCCCCCGGCTGGACGGGCATCTCGCAGTGGTGGCGCACCACCCGCTCCGGACGGGACAACCACGACCTGCGCCGCGACTACGACTTCCTGGACCGCGTCATCCCCGCCGACGTCGAGGAGCAGTCCGGCCGGACGCCCCGCGTCGACGGCGTGCCCCGAACCGACGGCGTGCCACCGATCGACGGCGACGGCTCGGCGGCCACACCCCGTTCCGAACGACCCGGCGACCTGTCGTCAGCCGGACGCCACACCGATCACGCTCCCCTCGAAGGGTAGGAACTGGAATGGAACTGTCCCGGCGGCGAATCCTGCGGCTCGGCATGCTCGGCATGGCGGGCGCGGCACTGGGCGGCACGGCCGCCTGCTCGACCTCGGCATCCGGCGGGTCCAGCGCGGGCGGCAACGCGATGGACCTGTGGTACTGGGCGGACGGGCTGAGCAAGAAGGTCGTCGACGAAGCCGTCACGCGCTTCACCGAGGTCGAGCTCAAGCCGCAGCAGATCGGTGGCAACTTCAAGGAGAAGCTGGTCACCACGATGTCCAGCGGCGGCGAGTTCATCCCCGACATCACCGGGATCAAGGGCGAGGACTTCGCCTCGTTCGCACCGCAGGCCGACCGGTTCCTCAACCTGCTCGACCTGGGCGCCGGCAGCATCGCCGACCAGTACCTGCCCTGGAAGTGGCAGAAGGGCATGACCAAGGACGGCAAGCTGATCGGCTTCCCGATCGACATCGGCCCGACCGCGATGTTCTACCGCAGAGACGTCTTCGCGGCGGCCGGACTGCCGTCCGAGCCCGCCCAGATCGCCGCGCAGATGTCCACTTGGGAGGACTACTTCGCGGCCGGCGTCGAGCTGAAGAAGGCCCGTGCCGACGCGTTCATGATCTCGGAGACCTGGGCGGTGTTCAACCTGATCGTCGGGCAGGGCACGGCGCGGTACGTGGACGAGAACGAGCGCTTCATCGGCGACCAGGACCACATCCGCCGGGCCTGGGACCTGGCGACCAGCACCATCGCGCTCGGCATCAACGCGAAGAGCCAGGCCAACACGCCGGACTGGAACGCGGGCCTGACCAGCGGCGCGTTGTCCACCCTGACCGGCGCGGCGTGGTCCGCCATCGACATCAAGTCCGCGGCGGCGGACACCTCGGGCAAGTGGGGCGTGGCCGCCGGGCCGGGAGGTCCGGCGAACATCGGCGGCTCGTTCCTCGCGATCCCGAAGGAGTGCTCGAAGCCGGACGTGGCGTTCAAGATCATCAGCTGGATCCTCAGCCCGGAGAACCAGGCCCGCGGGTTCACCGACTCCGCGCTGTTCCCCTCGACCCCGGCGACGTACACCTCCCCCGCGCTGACCGCGGCCGACCCGTTCTTCGGCGGGCAGGTCACGATCGAGGTCTTCGGCCCGGCCGCGCAGAAGATCCCGGTGCAGTACGAGAGCCCGAACGACCAGGCCGTGTCGGCGCCGTTCCAGACGGAGCTGACCAACGTGGAGTCGAGCGGGAAGGACCCGAACGCCGCGTGGAACGATGCCGTCGCCGAGGCCAAGCGCATCGGCCAGCGCCTCGGGCTGAGCTGAGTTGGCGACGTTGCGCGCGGCCAGGCCGGCGCGGAAACCGGCGGTGGACCCGGACGTGAGCGTTTCTCGCGCTCCGGGCTCCCGCCGGATCCGGTCGTACTGGCCGCAATACCTGGCGATCTCACCCTTCTTCGTGATCTTCGCGGTGTTCGGGCTGTTCCCGGTGCTGTTCTCGCTGTACCTGGCGTTCCACCGGTGGGACGGCCTGGGCGAGATGCAGTTCGTCGGGCTCGACCAGTTCCGCTACGTGCTGGAGGACGGCACGTTCTGGCTGTCCATGCGGAACACGTTCATCATCTGGTTCATCTCGACGATCCCGATGCTGTCCATCGCGCTGGTGATCGCGGCGATGCTGAACTCGACCAAGCGGTTCAGCGCCTTCTACCGGGTCGCCTACTTCGTCCCCAACATCACCTCGCTGGTCGCGGTGGCGATCTTCTTCGGCGCGGTGTTCAGCACGAACTTCGGACTGATCAACGCGTTCCTGCAGGCGGTCGGCCTGCCGACGGGCAGGTGGCTCACCGACCCGCTCGGCATGAAGATCGCGGTCGCCACCGTGATGACCTGGCAGTGGACCGGCTACAACGCGATCATCTACCTCGCGGGCATGCAGACGATCCCGTCGGACGTGTACGAGGCGGCGAAGATCGACGGCGCGGGCCCGGTGCAGACCTTCTTCCGCATCACGATCCCCATGCTGCGACCGATCATCCTGTTCACGGTCATCGTCTCGACCGTGAGCGGGTTGCAGAGCTTCACCGAACCCCAGGTCCTGTTCGGCACCAACACGACGCTGAACCCCAACACCGGCGGCCCCGGTCAGGGCGCCCTGACCATGGTCCTCTACTTCTACCACCAGGCCTTCGACAACCGCGACTTCGGCTACGGCGCCGCGATCGCCTGGGTGGTCTTCGCGGTCATCGCGCTCTTCGCGGCCATCAACTGGCGCCTCGTCCAACGGCGTGAGAAATGAGAGGAGCGGCCGTGCTGCGTGCCAAGCCCACCGCGGGGGCCAAGCGGCCCAGGGGACTCCTGCGCCACGCGATCCTGCTCCTCGGCGTCGTCGTGTCGTTGTTCCCGTTCTACTGGATGATCGTGATGGCGACCAACACGACCAGCGCGATCTACCGGTACCCGCCGACGCTGACCATCGGCTCCGAACTGGCGACGAACATCGCACACGTCTTCGAGAAGATCCCGTTCTTCGCCGCGATGGGCAACACCATCGTGGTCGCGGTGTCGACCACGGTGCTGGTGCTCTTCTTCGACTCGCTGGCGGCCTTCACCTTCGCGAAGTTCGAGTTCCCCGGCCGGCGGGTGCTGTTCGGCGTGCTGATCGCGATGTTCATGCTGCCTGCACAGCTCTCGCTGATCCCGCAATTCCTCATCATGGTGAAATTCGGGTGGGCCGGGGAGTTGCAGGCGTTGATCGTGCCGGCGGCGGCCAACGCCTTCGGCATCTTCTGGATGCGCCAGTACATCACCGGTGCGGTGCCGGACGAACTGCTCGACGCCGCCCGCCTCGACGGGTGCGGCTTCTTCCGCCAGTACTGGCACGTCGCCCTGCCGGTGATCCGGCCGGGCCTGGCGTTCCTCGGCATCTACACGTTCATCATGGCCTGGAACGACTACGTCTGGCCGTTGATCGTGCTCGTCGACCCGGACCGGTTGACACTTCAGGTTGCACTGTCCCAACTCAACAGGTCCTACGGCCAGGACTACAGCATGATCATGGCAGGTGCCCTGCTCGCCGTGCTGCCACTCGTGATCATGTTCGCGTTGTTCGCCCGCGGTTTCATCGCCGACGCCGTCAAGGGCGCGGTGCGGGGCTGACGGGTCGACGAAGGGATGTCGTGGATGACCGCCTTACCGTATTACGTGGACTTCGCGCCCGGCGCCGGGCGCTGCCGGCCGCGTGCCGCGTTCGACTCGGACGCGGCGTCGCTGTCGTTGGTGGGGACCTGGCGGTTCCGCCTGCTGCCGCGCGCGGACGTCGCCGACGGCTTCGAGGCGGTCGACTTCGACGACACGTCGTGGGCGGAACTGCCGGTGCCGTCGTCCTGGCCCATGCACGGGCACGGCCTCCCGGCGTACACGAACGACAGGTTCCCCTTCCCCGTCGACCCGCCGCACGTGCCGACCGAGAACCCGACGGGTGACCACCGCCGCGAGTTCGACCTGCCCGCCGACTGGCCGGCCGGACCCGCGTCGTTGCGCTTCGAAGGGGTGGACTCCTGCTTCAAGGTCTGGTTGAACGGCCGGCCGCTCGGCCACGGCAAGGGCAGCCGGCTGCCGACCGAGTTCGAGGTCGGCGACCGGCTGCGGCCCGGCCGCAACGTGCTGGTCGTGCGCGTGCACCAGTGGTCGTCCGGGAGCTACCTGGAAGACCAGGACATGTGGTGGCTGCCGGGGATCTTCCGGGAGGTCAGCCTGATCGCCCGACCGGTGGACGGCGTGCGGGACTTCTTCGTGCACGCCGACTACGACCACACCACCGGCCGGGGCGCGCTCCGCGTCGAGACGAGTGCCGAAGACGCGCGGATCTCGGTTCCCGAGCTCGCGATCGACGGTCCGGCGACACAGGAGCACACCGCGGACGTCGAGCCGTGGACCGCGGAATCACCCCGCCTGTACGACGGCGAGCTGATCACCCCCGGTGAACGCGTGCCGTTGCGCATCGGTTTCCGCACCGTGTCGATCGTGGACGGTCAGGTGCGGGTGAACGGCCGGCCGATCCTGCTGCGCGGCGTGAACCGGCACGAGTTCCACCCGGATCTCGGCCGGGTCGTGCCGGTCGAGGACATGCGGCGCGACCTGGAGCTGATGAAGCGGCACAACGTCAACGCGGTGCGCACCAGCCACTACCCGCCGCACCCCGCCTTCCTCGACCTGTGCGACGAGCTGGGCCTGTGGGTGGTCGACGAGTGCGACCTGGAGACGCACGGGTTCGGCGAGGTGGACTGGCGGGCCAACCCCAGTGACGACCTCCAGTGGAGGGGCGCCTTCCTGGACCGGATGCGGCGGATGGTGGAACGGGACAAGAACCACCCGAGCATCATCATGTGGTCGCTGGGCAACGAGAGCCACACCGGCGAGAACCTGGCCGCGATGGCCGACTGGGCACGTGAGCGGGACCCGGGCCGGCCCATCCACTACGAAGGCGACCAGGCGTGCCGGTACGTCGACGTGTTCAGCCGGATGTACGCCTCGCACGCCGAGGTGGAGGCGATCGGGATGCGCGCCGAGCCGACGCACCCGGACGCGGAGGACGACCCGGACCTGGACGCCAGGCGGCGTTCGATGCCGTTCATCCTGTGCGAGTACGGGCACGCGATGGGCAACGGGCCGGGTGGCCTGGCCGAGTACCAGGAGTTGTTCGAGACCTACCCGCGGTGCCAGGGCGGCTTCATCTGGGAATGGCTGGACCACGGCATCCGGCAGCGGACCGCGGACGGGCGGGAGTTCTTCGCCTACGGCGGTGATTTCGGTGAGGAACTGCACGACGGCAACTTCGTCATCGACGGTCTGGTGTTCCCCGACCGGGTGCCGTCGCCCGGCCTGACCGAGTTCGGCAAGGTGATCGAGCCCGTCCGGATCGTGCCGGCGGCGGACGCGGTGACGATCGGCAACCGGTACGACTTCGTCGACACCTCGCACCTGGCGTTCTCCTGGCTGCTCCAGCACGACGGCGTCACCGTCGCGTCGGGACGGCTGGACGTGCCCCCGGTCCCGGCCGGTGAGACCGTCCAGGTCGCGCTGCCCGGATCGATCCGGCCCACACCGCCGGACACCGGTGAGCTGTGGCTGACGGTGAGCGCCGTGCTCGCCGCCGACCAGCCCTGGGCGCCGGCCGGGCACGAAGTCGCCTGGGGACAGGTGCTGGTGGCGCGGGCGGGCCCGCCGGTGCTGGTGCCCGCCCCGGTCGAGGTCACCCACTCGGTCGACCTCGTCACGCTCGGTCCGGGCACGTTCGACGCGGACGGCCGGCTGACCGCGTTGGGCGGGCTCGCCGTCGTCGGCCCCCGCCTGGACGTGTGGCGTGCGCCGACGGACAACGACCTCCGCGGCGCGGGCTTCGACGGCACCCGCTCGTTGGGTGACGTCTGGCGTGACATCGGTCTGCACCGGGTGACGCACCGCATCGACGACGTGAGCGTCGAGGGAACCGATCTGGTGGTGCGCACCAGGGTCGCGCCCGCGGCCACCGACCTCGGCATCGCCACGACGTACCGGTGGGCCGCGGAGGGTGACGGGTTGCGGCTGACCGTGGAGGTGGAACCCGAGGGCAACTGGCCCTGTCCGCTGCCGCGGTTGGGACTGCGGATGGCGGTGCCCCCCGAGTTGGACCGCGTCACGTGGTTCGGGCTCGGCCCCGGCGAGGCGTACGCCGACACCAGACTGGCGGCGAGGGTAGGCAGGTTCCACCGCGGCGTCGACGAGCTGCAGACGCCTTACGTCTTCCCGCAGGAGAACGGCAACCGCACCGAAGTGCGCTGGGCGACCCTCCTGGACGCCGCCGGCGCCGGACTGCGGTTCACCGGTCGACCCACGGTCGAGTTCACCGCCCGCCGGTGGACCAGCGAGGCCCTCGACGCGGCGACGCACACCACGGATCTGGTGCCGGACGACCTGGTCCACGTCAACCTCGACCACGCCCAGCAGGGCATCGGCAGCGCCGCCTGTGGTCCCGGAGTGCTCCCCCGGTACCGGCTCGACGCCGAGCCCGTCACGTTCACCGTGACGCTCCACCCGGTTTCGCCGGACGAGCCGTCAACGGTGTGACGGCGTTGCCCGGCCCTGACATGGCCGATCGTCGGTGCCGCCGCCCTCGCGTGGCGACACCGACGATCAGCGGGTTCGGCTACCAGCCCAGGTAGACGTTCTTCAGCCAGTCGGGGACCTCCAGCTTGAAACCGTCCTGGAGGACCTTCTCCGCGGTCGTCAGCGCGCCCTCGACCCAACCCTGGACGCCCGAGTACGCCTCACCCGCGATGTAGACGTTGGCCCGCGGCAACGGGTGCCGCACGGCCGGCATCACCTCCTGCGGGTTGACCTGCGGTTCCCAGAAGTTCCAGCCGCCGCCGAACGGGTCGAGGCTCCAGTCGGCGTAGGCGCCGAACAGCGGCTGCGGCACCTGCTCGACGGTGATCCCGTGCAGCCGCGCGAGCTGCCGCCGGGCGTGGTCGATCATCGCCTCCGGGGCCTCGTGCAGCACCGGCGGCGGGTCGAACGGCGGGACCTCCGCCGAGTCGAGGCCGAGCCCGGTGAAGGTGGCGAACACCTCGGCCATCTTGGCGGCCACCCCCTCGTCGTTCCTGGCCACCTCGCGGTCGGTCTGTTCGAGGCCGCGCCAGAAGTCGACCGCGGTCGAGTCGTCGTAGGAGGCCATCACCAGGCCGTACTCCGGGCACGCCCCGTGCTCGCACGCGTCGGGCCGCAGGTAGTAGGTCTGCCGGATCGGCATGTCGGTGACCGAGCGGCCGTGCTCGATCCGCTCGCCGTTCCAGCCGTACTGCTCCCACCAGCGCTGTTCGTGCAGCAGGAACAGCTTGAACGCCGGGTAGGGGCGCACCGACGACACCAGGTCGCGCAGCCGGAGGTCGGTGTGCAGGTCGAAGCTCTCGCTGGGGTCGAGCAGTTCCAGCGAACGCCGGGGCAGGCAGAGCACCACGTTCGTGGCGTGCACGTCGCCGGCCGGGCCGCACCTGAGCAGCACCGAGCCGTCCGACTGCGCCTCGATGCCCCGCACGGTGGTGTCCGTGCGGATGGCGCGGTCGCCTCCCAGGCCGCGGACCCCGTCCGCGAGCGTGCGCGGGATCTGGTCGAAGCCCCTGGCCAGCGTCTCGTACGCCGGGTCGGTGGTGAAGTCGAGCGACAGGGCCTGGAACGCCTCGGCCGCGTTCCAGTTCAGCGACGTCGTGTAGTACCCGAAGGCGTCCACGATGTACTGGTAAGCCTCGGGGGACAGCTTGTCGTACAGCAGGTTCCAGTAGCCGACCGTCCACAGCGGACGGCCCCGGTAGGCGAGCTTCGGCTTCAGCTCGTCCCAGCCCTTGCGGGTCGTGGGCACCTCGAACACGCCGTTGTCCTTCAGCACCGCGTCGATGACGTCGTTCACCAGGTCGGCGGGCGATTTGCCCCGTTCGTCGTCCTCCAGCGCGTACCGGCTCCCCGCGGCTTCGGTGTCGCCCGCGGCGCAGCGGTTGCCTCGCAGGCTCCAGATCAGGCCCGGACCGTTGGTGTAGAACGGGATCCGCTGGTCCGCCAGGCCGATCCGGTCGATCAGCGCGGTGACCATTTCCTGCTGCGGGAAGAACCGCATACCGCCCAGTTCGGCGCGCAGGCCGCCGTCCTCGCCCGCCGGGTTCCAGGTCAGCAGGCGTCCGCCGACCCGGTCGGAGGCTTCGAGCACGACCACCGTCCGGTTGGCGTCGTCGTCCAGCAGCCGCCACGCGGTGTACAGGCCGGAGACCCCTCCCCCGACGATCGCGTAGTCCACTGATTCGGTCATGGTGCGTCTCCTCGCTACGGGATCAGGGGTTGCGGGATCAGGGCACGACGACGACTTCGTCGAACCAGGTCCGGGCTTCGGGCGACGGCACGTCGGCGGTGGTCGCCACCTCGATCACGTACGACCGGCGGTTGCCGCGCACGTGTTCGAGCCCGCGGGTGAGCGCGGCTTCGAGTTCGGCGGCGACGGTGACGTGCTCGCCCGTGATCCCGTACCCGGCGGCCAGCTGCACGAAGTCGAGGTCCGGTGGCGGCGGGAGCCGGAGGTAGCCCGCCGGTCCGGTCGGGTACCAGCCGTACGAGCGCTCGACCTCCTCGAGGCCGATGATCAGCGTCTTGTACGCCTGGTTGTTCAGCACCACGAACAGGATCGCGAGGTCCAGCTTGTCCGCGGTCCACCAGCACTGCGGGTAGAACAGGGCGGACCCGTCGCCGACGACGTTGACGACCGTGCGGTCGCCGTCCGCGAGCGCGGTGCCGAGCGCGGCGGGCATCGAGTAGCCGAGCGATCCGCCCTGGCCGACGAAGTAGCTGGTCGGCGTGTCGAACCGGAGGTGCTTCTGGAACGCCCCGGAGTCCGACACGGCCTCGTTGACGAGGGTGAGGTTGGGTGCGAGGCCCTTGTCCTGCACCTCGCGCAGCGCCACGGCGACCGCTTCGCCGGGTATCCGGCCGTCCGTGCTCAGGGACGCGGCCTTGGCGACGACGGCGGCGCGGCGCTCCCGGTCCCGCTTCCGGGTGGCGTCGTCCGAGGCGCGCGAGCCGTCCGGAGCCGGCGGATCCGGCATGAGGGCGGTGATCCGCGGCAGGGTCGCCTTGATGTCGCCGAGGATCGCGGCCTCGCCGTAGAAGTTCTTGCCCAGCTGCCACGGGTCGTTGTGCAGGTAGACCAGCGGCACGTCCGGCGGGATGAGCTGGCCGCGCGCCCAGTTGAACACCACGAGTTGCGCCTGGGCGTTGAACCCGCACAGGAACGCCACACCGGCGCCCTCGAACACCTGCCGCATCTTCTCCTGGAACGCGGGCAGCTCGCCCCGCCAGCGGCTGTCGGCGGTGTCGTAGTTCATGAAGCTGCTCAACGGCTCGCTGTAGATGCGCGGGTTGACGAGCTTGTCCGCCAACGCGGACACCTCGGCCCACGCGTCGGCCGCGCCCACCCCGTCGCCGACGACGATGACCGGATCGGGCGCGCCGGAGAGGATCCGGGCGGCCCTCTCCACCTCGGTCGGGTCGCCGATGAAACCGGGCGCGATGCGCGTGACCCGGCCCTGCCCCTCGTCGCGGGCGGGTTGGACGGTGAACTCCCACGGGATCGACAGGAACACCGGCCCCTGCGGCGGCGCGAGGGCGACCTTGAGCGCACGTTGCATCGCCGGGCCGATCTCGTCGGGGCCGCGCACCTCGTAGGACCACTTGGTGTGCTGCTCGGCGGTGCGGACCAGGTCGGACGCCAGCAGCGGCTCCTGGAACAGCAGGTCGCTGTGCTGCTGGCCGCACAGCACCACCACCGGGATGTGCGACTTGGCCGCGTTGTAGAGGTTGCCGATGGCGTGCCCGACACCGGGGGTGACGTGCAGCTCGACCACGCCCGGCCGGCCGGTGAGCCGGGCGTACCCCATCGCCGCGCCGAGCGCGATGTTCTCGTGCAGGCACGGCACGTACGAGATCAGGTTGGACTTCACGTCGGTGCCGTCGATGATCGGCACCTCGTTCGTCCCGGGCACGCCGAACAGCTGGTCCACACCCGCGTTGCGCAGGTACTCGAAGATGACGTCACGGCCGAGTCCGGCCGCCACCACCGTCTCCACGTCTCGTTGTTCGGGTGATTTCGTGGTCGTCACGAAGTCTTCTCCCCTGTTCGCGGTGTTCGGTCAGGATTCGGCCGCGCCCAGCACGGTGCGCGGCGCGGTGGTGGACGGCGTGAAGAAGTAGCCGCCGCCGGTGGGTGTCACGAAGTCGTTCGGCACGGACAGCGGCACGGTGGTGCCGTCCGCCCGCACGACGGCCGCCGAGCGGGCCCGGTGTTCGCGCTGGTCCGCGATGTGGTCGAAGTCGGTCATGTGCCCGGGCGGGTCGAACCGCCTGCCGTCGGTCATGTCGCATCCCCGGTGATCGGAAAAGGGGGCGTTGGCGAGCAGAAGAAGGTGTGCGGCGCGCGGGTGGATCGCGATCGAAATCGCGCGGATGCCCCTTCACCCGCACCATTCGCGGTCGACGCCCCGCACTCTCATCGTGGCCACCCCGGACCGGGGTGACAAGGATGCGCGCGATTGACCACCGAATAGTGGTGACAGCCCGAACACAATCCCGAAAACCGTTACGCCGTGCAGCGCTTCTCCCCCTGCGCAGCCCTCTCCTCTCACCTGCCGGGGTGACGCGCACCCCCGTGCGACCGGTTTCATTCGCTCGCGTCGACGGCAGGTGCGGGCAGGCGCGGCGGAGAGGTTGATCGGGTTGCGGGGCAAGGCGACCGTGGTGCCGTCGGGTCGGGGCAGGTGCACCACCGGATCGAGGCCGAGGTCGGTCGCCAGGCGGAACGCGCCCGCGATGTCGTTGACGACACCGGCGGGCGCGCGCTACAGGTCTTGACCGCGATCCTGACCACCGAAACCTGAGCCAACTCCGACGAATCCCGGTGTGCACCGAAACGACCGTGACCGATCTGGCCCGATGTCCGGTCGGCCGGTCGGCCGGTCAGGAGGGCCGATCGGTGACGGGCACCGTCGTTTTCAGGGGTGTGCCGAACCAGCCGGAGAGCGCTTCTCGCAGCGCGTCCACGGCGGTGTCGGCGGGTTCGTCGATGGTTGCGGCCCAGGCGATGTGGGCGTCCGGGCGGATCAGGAGGGCGTCGGCTGGTCGGTGATCGGTTTTCGCGGTGTGGATGTCGACGCGGTGCCGCCAGTCCCGGGCGATCTCGCGGAGGTCCGGGCGGTCGGCTAGGTCGAGGAGGATGGGCCGTGCGGTGTGCATGAGTTCCGCGACGCTGGTCGTGCCCTGGTCGGTGTGCAGGGTGAGGTCGGGTGCGAAGGTGCCGGTCAAGGCGTGTCCGTTGGGGTTGGGCATCGGGTAGCGGATGTCGGTGCCGGCGACAAGGGCTCCCATGCGGCGCAACGGCTGCTCGTCGACGAGCAGTTCCAGGAAGATTTCCCGAAGCGCTTCGGCGGCTGGGTCGTCTCCGCGCCGCAGTGCCACCTGAGCCTGGGTGTGGAGCAGTGTCCGTGCGCCGGCGAAGTGGCGTTCGTGGTGGTACGTGTCCAGCAGGCCGGCCGGCGCCCAGCCGTGGATGTCGGCGGCCAGCTTCCAGGCGAGGTTGACCGTGTCGAGCATGCCGGCGTTGAGGCCCACGCCCGTGGCGGGGAACAGGTGAGCCGCATCGCCGGCCAGCAGGATCCGCCCGTCGCGATATCTTTCGGCCTGCCGAGCCTGGAACTGGTAGCGCGACAGCCGAATCGGTTCTCCCAGGGGTAGGTCCGCGCCGAGCACGCGGCGGATGCTGTCCTGGAGCTCGGTCAGGGTCAGCGGCGCGTCGTTGTCGGTTTCGGTGGGCTCGTCTTCGGTGGTCTGGACGAGCACAACCTCGGGGGTGAGCCACCCGAGCCCGAAGACACCGCGGTCTGTCCGGGTGAAGAGACCCGCGCGGATCCTGCCCAGCCCGGGGACGTCGAGGTCGCCGTTGTCGAGCCGGGTCACCGAATCGGGCAAGGTGACCTGGCCGAGCCGGTTGACCTCTGGATAGGTGGTGCCGGGGAACGGGATGCCCGCCCTGTCGCGGACCCTGCTGTGCGCGCCGTCGCAGCCCACCAGGTATCGGGCGGTCACCCGGTAGGGCCCGTCCGGGCCGCGCACGTCCGCGGTCACCGTGGCGTCGTCCTGGCCGACCCCGACCATCTCCTGCCCGCGGCGGATGTCGGCGCCGAGTTCGCGGGCGTGTTCGCCGAGCAGGCGTTCGAGTCGCGGTTGCGGAAGCGCCAGCCCCCGCAGCGGGGGATCCGCCAGCTGCGAGAAGTCCATGTGCACGCTGCCGAACGGGTATCGGGGAGCAGGGTGGGTGGGGCCGGTACTGGCTGCTTCGAACCGGTCCAGCAGGCCTCGGTAGCGCAGCAGTTCCAGGATCTGCCCGCCGAGACCGTTGGCCTTCGGGGTTTCTTGGTGCTGCGGCTGCCGCTCCAGTACCAGCGGTCGCACTCCGGCCAGGCGCAGTTCGCCGGCCAGCATCAGGCCGGTCGGGCCCGCGCCCACGATGATCACGTCGGCGTCCGTCACCGGCTCCTCCCCGCGCGGTCTTTGGTCGTATCTCCGCGCGACCCGGTCGTCGACAACAACACACGCACTTTCGCTATTCCATTTCCGCAGGTTCTGGCCACGGACGAGGATTCTGCGGCACGACCCGGGTCTTGCGGCAAGCCCCCCGGTGCGCTATAAGTTGAGAGTGGGAAGGAATAGGTACTTCCTTCTTTCATCGTTCGGCGCACAAAAACAGGCCTTCGAAGTGCCCGTTTCCGAACCGAGGTGAGTGGAAGGTTCCGCCGACCGGTTGGCCGACCACCGGGCGACCTCGACGTCCCCCATCGCGACGCGGCGGCGGTCGAGGGACGAGATCCGGGCACGAAATGACGTGGCACGGGAACGGGACCTCTTCCTACGATGTGCCGATGCCCAAGACGCCCACCGGCCCGTTGTGCACGCGGGAGTCGATCGCCACCGAACTCGGCCGGGCGGGTCTGCGCCCCGGTGAGACGGTTCTCGTGCACTCCTCGCTGAGTTCCCTCGGCTGGGTCTGCGGCGGGGCCGAGGCCGTCGTCCTCGCCCTGCTCGACGCCCTCGGCGACGACGGGACGTTGGTGGTGCCCACGCACTCCGGCGACAACTCCGACCCGGCCCGGTGGCAGTACCCGCCGGTGCCCGAGGCGTGGTGGGACGACATCCGCGCGTCGATGCCGCCGTACGACCCGCGCATCACACGTACGCGTGGCGTCGGTGTGATACCCGAGGTGGTGCGGAACTGGCCCGGGGCGGTCCGCAGTGCCCACCCGCAGACGTCGTTCGCGGCGATCGGGCCGCGCGCCGCCGAGGTCGTGGCCGGTCACGACCTCGACTGCCAACTCGGTGAGCGCAGTCCGCTCGCCCGGCTGGAAGAGCTGGGGGCGCGGGTTCTCCTGCTGGGCGCGGGCTTCGGGTCCTGCACCGCGTTCCACCTGGCCGAGTACCGGATCCAGGCGCCGGAGGTCGACAACTCCTTCGCGATCACGACCCCGCGGGGCCGTCGCTGGACCACGGTCCGCGACATCTCTCCCGACGACGACGGCTTCGAGGAGCTGGGCGCGGCTTTCTCCGAGGCACGCCCGGTGCGGCACGGCAGGGTGGGCGCGGCGGTGACCCGACTGTTCTCGCTGGCCGACGCCGTCGCGTACGCCGAGGTCTGGCTGGCGGCCCGCCGGCGGCACGTCGACCCGGCCTGACACGACCCGTCCCGGGTGCCGATGCCCCAACGGCCGCTCCACGCGTCCCGGCACGGCCTCGGCCATCTCGCCTTGCCGTCCGGGAAGCGGTGGTCGCCAAGCGCAAGGGCTGAGCCGATGTCCTGCGCCGGACACCGTCACCGGAGCTACTGGTCCGGCAGCAGGCCGGGCCGTCCACCGACGTGCTCGGCCGGCGCCTCGTTGCGGCGCAGTTTCGCCCGCACCCGAGCCGCGTCGGGATTTCCCAGGTCGTCGAGGACCGCAACCGCCCGCGTCCACGCCTGGTGCGCCTCGCGGAGGTCGTTCGCCGCCTGGTGGGTGTCGCCCAGGCGGTCCAGGGTGGCCGCTTCCTCGTACCGCTCGCCGACCGCGCGGTACAGCGGGAGGGCGGACCGGTAGTGGTGCACGGCTTCGTCGAGGTTCCCCAGGTGGTGGTGGATGAGGCCGAGGCTGTCCAGGGTGGCGGCCTCTCCGAACACGTCGCCCAACTCGCGGACCAGCGCCAGAGCCCGCTCGCAGTGCCCGAGCGCGAGGCGGGGTTCGCCCAGGAGGGTGTGCAGCCAGCCCACCGAGTTCGACGCCACCGCGTAGTCGAGGCTCACGCCCAACGGCTCCAGTTCGTCCAGGGCCCGCGTCAGGTGGCGCAACGCCTCGCGGTTGCGGCCCGTGGACTCGTCCAGCGCGGCGAGGTTGCGGTGGATCGCCGCCCGGCCCCGCCGGTCCTCCACCAGGGGCAGCGCCCGCCGGAGGTGGAACCCGGCGCGATCCAGGTCGAGGGTGATCAGGGACGCGCGATCGGCCGAGGTCACGTCGGTCTGGTCGGGGAGCCCCAGCCCGGCGGTCGACGCGTCCCGCGTGGCCTCCAGCCAGTACCCGCGCGCCCGGCAGAACACCGTGATCGACTGGGGGATCTGCCAGGCGTGGCCGAGGAACCCGAGATCGGCCGCGTGCCCGATCATCGCGAACAGCGCCGACCGTTCGAGGGCGAACCAGGCCAGCGCCTTCGCGCGGTCCCCCAACGCGGTCACCACGACATCGGGCACGGGCTCGCCGAGCGGCAGGTCGCGCTGCGGGTAGATCACGCGGTGGCCGGCCCGCGCGGTGTGCAGGTAGTGGTCGAGCAGGCGCTGGACGGCCAGGCGCACCTCGTCCTGGTCCATCTCCGCCGCCACGTCGCGGGCGTACGCGTGGAGCAGGTCGTGGAACGAGAACCGCCCCGACGCGTGCTCCACGAGCAGGTGCGCCCGGCTCAGCTCACCGAGGACCGAGCGGGCCACGCCGACCGGCACGGCCGCCGTGCTCGCCGCCGCGTGCACCGACACCTCGGGACCGGGATGCGCCCCGAGCAGGCCGAACATCCGCGCGGCGGCGGGGCTGAGCCGGTCGTAGGACCAGGAGAAGACCGCCCGGACACTGGTGGACGGCTCACCGGTGTCCAACGCTTCCAGGCGCGTCCGCTCGTCGGCCAGCTCACCGGCGAACACCCGCAGCGGGAAGCCCGGGTGCACGGCGGCACGCGCGCCCACCACCGACAACGCCAACGGCAACCCGGCGCAGTGCGCGATCAGCTCCTCGACGGCCTCCGGTTCGGCGGCGACCCGCTCCGCGCCGAGCCGCCGGCGCAGCAGTTCCTCGGCCTCGGCGTCGTCGAGCACCCCGAGGGTCAGCGGCCTCGCGCCCTCCTGGGCGACCAGACCCGTGAGCGCGTCACGGCTGGTGACCACGGCCAGGCACCCCGGCTTGCCGGGCAGCAGCGGGCGCACCTGGTCGCTGTCGCGCGCGTTGTCCAGCAGCACCAACACCTTGCGGTCCGCCAGCACGCTGCGGTACAGCCCGACCCGCGCTTCCGCCGTCGACGGGACCCGCTCCGGCGCGACGCCCAGCGCGTCGAGGAACCCGCGGATCGCCTCGTCCGGCTCCACCGGCGCCCCGGTCGGGCCGAACCCGCGCAGGTCGACGTAGAGCTGGCCGTCCGGGAACCGCGCGGCCACCTGGTGCGCCCAGCGCACCGCCAACGCGGTCTTGCCCATGCCGGCGGCGCCGCCGATGGCGGAGATGACGACCGCGCCCTCGTCGATCCCCTCCTCCAAGCGGCGCAGCTCGTCCGCGCGCCCGACGAACAGGGGCATGTGGCCGGGGATCTGCCGCGGCACCGGCACGGGCACCGGCGTCGCCGAGTCCAGGTTGCCGGCGAGGATCCGCTGGTGCAGCTCCTGGAGCCGCGGACCGGGATCCACGCCCAGCTCCTCGGCCAGCAGCCCGCTCACCGACCGGTAGGCCGCGAGCGCCTCCGCCTGCTGGTCCGACCGGTACAGCGCGAGCACGAGCTGACCCCAGAACCGCTCCCGCAACGGGTGCCGGCGGGTCAGCGAGCGCAGTTGGGCGACCAGTTCCGGCGCGCGCCCGGCGGCCAGGTCGGCGTCGATCCGCTGCTCGACCACGGTCAGGCGCTCCTCCAGCAGCGGCGCGACCTCCTCGCGGTGCAGGACGTCGGAACGGACGTCCGACAGCGGCTCGCCGCGCCACAGTTCGAGCGCCTCCGCGAACCGCCGTTCCCCCGCCAACGCCCGGAACCGGTGCAGGTCCAGGGCGTCCGGGCGCACGTCGGCGACGTACCCGCCGGGTGCGGTGCGGACGACGTTCGCCTCGTCCAGCGACTGCCGCAGCCTGGTGACGGCCATGTGCAACGTCGCCTTCAGCCTGGCCGGGTCGCCCTGCGGCTCGTCCCACAGGCGTTCCACGAGCTCGTCCACCGGGACGACCTGGTTGGCCCGCAACAGCAGCGCGGCCAGCAGGACGCGCGCCTTGCCCGCGGGCAGCGGCACTCGGCGGCCGTCGTGGCTGACTTCCAGGGGGCCGAGCACCCGGAACTCAGTCGCCATGCCCCTCCTCGATCCAGGCATGGGAGTCTACGGCGGGCAGCCCGCGGGACCTCCACGGGTTTCCGCGCGACGAGTCCCCGCCGGGCGGACCAGTGCCAATCCGCACGATTGCGGCTTCACGGAGGTGAGCTGGGCCGACGCAGTCCGATTCGCCGGTGCGTGCCAGTCGGATCACCGGATCGGGTTACGCGATGATGCGCACCGCGTCGGCGACGACGTATCCGTCGGCGGCGTCCGACAGTTCGACCGTGCCTCCGCCACCACCGGAGAACCCGAACTCACCGAGCCGCACCCATCGCCCACCGCCGGACCGCTGATCCACCTCGACCGTCGTCTGGCCTTCGGCGTGACGGATCACGAAGGAGGCGTTGGACGCCTGGCCCGCCGCCACCCGGTACCAGACCGAGCCCCGCCGCACCCCACACCGCCCAAGACGTCATCGCCCGCGCCGTCGAACTCGCCGACGCGTTCCGCGCCGACAACCTGTCGGTCGTGCTGGTCCGGTTCACCACCGCCGCCGACGGATCGGACGCCACGCCCGGCCGCACCGACATGTCCCGCCGGTCCGGCTCCGGCGCCCCGCCCGAGGGCTGGGACGTCATCGTCGACCTGGCGGGTACCCCGAGGACACCGAACTGCTGGCCAAGACCCGGAACTGACGATCGCCACCGGAGCCACCGCGAGACCGGTCGAGCCCCGTCGAGCCCCGTCGAGCACGTGGCGTGTGCGAGCCGCTACCGTTTCGTCGGCGGACTGTGACGCCGGCCGTAAATCGCGCATCGACCCGTCGTCTCGGTTGCGGTATCGGCCAAACGGCCGCACGATGGGCGGGATGGTTGTGGTGACTGACGGCGAACGCGTGGCGCGGTGAAGCGCACGCGAAAGTTCCGCATGTCGATACGGCTACTCTCCGTAGCAGCAGGCGCGGTGCTCGCCGCGTGCGCGCACACCGTGAGCCTGGATGGCACCGCCCAGCCCACGGCCGCGCCCGCACCGCACGCTTCCGGCCCCCAGTCGTCCGGCACGCAGTCATCCGACTCGCAGTCGTCCGGATCGGATTCGTCGGGATCGCAGGCGTCCGGATCGGGGACCACGCCGACCACCCAGACCACGCGGACGGACCCCTGTGCGGGCACGATCGCCGCGCTGTCGCCCCGGGCGAGGCTCGCCCAACTGGTCATGGTCGGGGTCGACCCGCGCAGTGCCGACGAGGCGCTGGGGATCGTGCGGAATGAGCAGGCAGGCGGCATCTTCATCGGCGGTGACGACGTCGGCCTGCTGTCCGGCGGGGCGTTGGAGCCGGTGCGCGCCGCCGCGACCGTGCCGCTGTCCGTCGCGATCGACGACGAGGGCGGGCGGGTCCAGCGGCTGGAAGCACTGGACGGCAACTTGCCCAGCGCTCGGGCCATGGCCCGAGCCATGTCACCCGACCAGGTGCGGGAGGTCGCCCGGCAGCGCGGCGAGGCGATGCGGGCCAGGGGCGTGACGACCGACCTCGCGCCGGTGGTCGACACCAGCGGCGGTGCGGACCGCACGGTGATCGGCGACCGGTCGTTCAGCCCCGACCCGAAGGTGGCCGCCGACTACGCGACCGCGTTCGCGCAAGGACTGCACGACGCGGGTGTGACACCGGTGATCAAGCACTTCCCCGGCCACGGCAACACCACCGGCGACTCGCACTTGGGCGCCGTGCGGTCACCGGGGTTGGACGAGTTGCGCGGCCACGATCTCGTGCCCTACCAGAACATCGCGCGGTACGGCGAGGCAGTGGTGATGCTGGGCCACATCGACGTTCCGGGGCTGACCGGGGGGCAGCCGGCGAGCCTCAGCCCGGCGGCGTACTCGCTGTTGCGCGGCGAGTACGCGTTCGACGGCCCGGCGATGACGGACGACCTGGGCGCGATGCGCGCGGTGACCGACCGGTTCGACCTGCCGGACGCCGTGGTGGGCGCACTGGCGGCCGGGGCGGACATCGCACTGTGGTCGTCGGGCGGCCGGGTGACCGAAGTGCTCGACCGCCTGGAACGCGCGGTGTCGAGCGGTGAACTCCCCGCCGCACGCGCCGACCAAGCCCTGCGCCGGGTGCTCGCCGCCAAGGACGTCTGCTGACCCTCCCGACACCTTGTCCACAGTGGACGGACCGGCCACCCGCGGCACGGTCACCGGGCCTCGGTCAGGTCGCGCAGTGCCCGGGTGAACACCTCCCGGATGTCCGGGTCGTCGGTGGCGGCGCTCATGCGGGCCAGCAACGGGACCGCCTCGACGTGGTTCCACGCCACGAGGCCGTCCACGAGGGTCCGCACGAGGTCGGGGTCCGTCTCGTCGGGCAAGCGGGCCAGGAAGTACGGGGCCGCGTCCGGGGTGTCGTAGCTGTACAGGAACCCGATCGCGGTGCTCCGCAGCGCCGGGTCGGCGGAGGCGACGTACCGGCGGGCGGCCGGGGCGGACGACCCGGCGCCCAGCGACGCCAACGCCTCCAGCACGGTGACCAGATCCGGCCGGTCGGGGTCGTGCAGGGCCAGGTCCAGGGGCTCGACCGCGTCGATGCTGCCGAACACGTCGTCGAGCATGTTCGCGTAGTTCTCCTTGAGGACCGTGTGCGGGCTGCCGATGGCGTCCCGCAGCAACGCCTTCAAAGCCCCGGGGTCGTCGTCGCGGGAGCCCGCGGCGGACAGGACGACGGCCAGTTCGCCCTCGTCGGACGTGGGCAGCGTGTCGATCAGGCGACGGGCGTGCGCCAGCAGCGCTTGGCCGCAGTGCGCCGGCAGGCGGCGCAGGTCGTCCTCCACCGCGAGCCACGGGCGACCGCGCGGGCGTTCGCGTGACTGCCGGTCCGCCAGCGCCGCGGTGATCAGCGCCGCGCAGTCAGGTTCCACTTCCGCTCCCGCCTCCGGCCCCGCCGAGCAGCCCCTGGACCAGGCCCGAGGTCACCTGGCCGGCGACGCCACCGGTCACCAGGACCCGCACGATCCTGGCATTGAGCTGGTGGACCAGCGCGTCGGGATCGTCCGCGCGGACCGACAGCACGAGGTAGTTCTCCGCCTCCTCGTTCGCCTGGCCGCGCACTCGCTCGATCTTGTACACCAGCGCGTTGCGCTGCCCTTTCTCGTGGATCGGCAGCTCCTTGGGCAGGTGCGCGGGCTTGTCGTGGAAGACGAAGACGTCCCGCAGCCTGCCCCGGACCGTCTTCTGGACGATCTGCCCCTGGCCGCGCAGGCTGAGCTGATCGGCGGTGACCTTGGCGATCATCGCGTTCGGACCGTGCATCAGGTCCGCCATCGCGCCCTCTTCCAGCTGGAACTCGACCAGCACCGCGTAGTCGTACTTGGCGGGGTCGGGCTGGGTCTTGTCCTTCTGGATGTGGTGGGTGGCGTAGACGGCCCGGTCGGACAGTCCGGGTTCGCCGGTGGCGCGTCCCTTGGAGACCTTGACGCTGAACCCGCGCCCGGCGGCGATGTTCTTCAGCTCCGCCAAGCTCATCGAGCGCCAGAACGACTGCACCGCCTTGCGGCTGCGTTCCGGTGAGTCGGGCGGCACGACTTCGGTCTTCTCGGCGTGCTCCTCGAACGACGGGTTGACCGCGCCGACGATCCGCGCGCGGTTGCGCCCCTGGTCCTCGACACGCAGTTCCCGCAGGCGGTGGCGGATCTTGAGGAACGCGAGCAATGCGCGCAGGCGCAGCCCGGAGATGCCGCGTTGCAGGGCGTTGTGCACCGCGGTGCGAGCGGCGTCCAGGCGGCGCTGCTTGTCGGCGGCGTCGCGACGGCGGCGTTCCTCCGGGCTGATGCCGCGGCGGCGGTCGCGTCCGGCTTGGAAGCGGTCGCGCAGGCCGCGGACGCGGTTGCCGATGCGTTGCCCCAGGCGGCGGACGGCGCCGCCGACGCGGGTCGCCACGCGGCGCAGGGCGGCGCCGATGCGTTGGGCGATGGCGCGGATCCGGTTGCCGATCCGGCTCGCGCCGCGGGCGATGCGGGCCAGCAGCCAGTTCGAGACGAAGTCGACGACCGTGACGGCCGCCGCCGCAACGGCGGTCGCGAACGCCTGGCCGCCGTTGCCGCTCTTGACCGCGCGCAGGAAGGCGATGAACCGGTCGATGGCCGCCAGGACCCGGCTCACCGCGCCCCACGCCGCCCGGAGACCCTGGATGATCGCGAGGACCGCGCCCGCCGCCGGGATGATCATCGACGCGAGCTTCTCGATCAGGATCGCGATCAGCGCGGCCGGGATGGCCTGCTTGATGCCCTCCCACGCCATCTGCCCGATGCGCGCCAACGAGATCCCGCCGCGCGTCAGCAGATTCCACACCGTGCGACCCAGGCCGAGGACCTGCTCGACCTTGTCGTTGAACCACTGCTGGACCGCGGCCTTCAGCGCCACCCACAGGTGGTTGCGGATGCCGTCCATGACGGCCGCGCCGAGGTTGCGCAGCCACGCGCCGGGGTTCGCCGCGACGTCGCGTGCGATCGCCATGAACGCGCCCAGCGCCTGCAGCGCCGACCTGGCCGCGTTGATCGCGCCGCGCACGGTCGCCGCGACACCGTCCACGGCCGCCTTCAACCCGGCTTCCAGTCCGGACAGCAGCGCGGACAGCCCGCGTCCCAGCAGCCCCAGGGCCGCCCGCACGCCCGACTTGAGGCCCTCGGCCAGCCGGTTCACCGCCGCCTCGGCCTGCCGCACGCGCGCCTGGACGGCGTTGCGGAACCGGTCGCGCAGCGCCGGGAACCCGGCCAGCAGCCGGTCGCCGATCGCGGTCAGAGCGCTACCCGCCAGGCGGATCGCGGCGACGGCCACCTGGCGGGCGCGTTCGATCACGGCCGTGGCGAGTTGCTGCGCCTTCTCGACCGCCGCGCGCACGGCCTGGCGCGCCTTCTCGAACGCCGCCGTGATGCCCTGCTTGACCCGGTCGAACAGGGCCTGCGCCCGTGACGCGATCCAGCCGAAGAACCCGCCGCCACCGCTCTCCTGCCGCGCCTCGCCCCGGTGCCGGGCGGCCTCCTGCTCGCCCTCGCGCCGCGCCTCGGCCGCCTCCTGTTGGCCCTGCTGGTGGTGGGCGGCGGCTTCGGTGTCCGCGCGCTGCCGCTCGTTCTCGATGGTCTCGCCTGCCGTGCCGACGACGTTCTGCGCCTCGGCGTGCGCGCCGGTGACCATGGTGTGCTGCTCGGACCGCCACTGCGCCCGTTGCGCGGCGACTTCGGCGCGGAC
The DNA here is from genome assembly GCF_009769385.1 of Saccharothrix deserti. Classification (GTDB taxonomy): domain Bacteria; phylum Actinomycetota; class Actinomycetes; order Mycobacteriales; family Pseudonocardiaceae; genus Actinosynnema; species Actinosynnema deserti. Next base: position 218,930 of record NZ_ML775959.1, on the reverse strand, counting down.
GCCGGACCGTTCGGCTTGCTCGGCTTCGGCGTGCTCGCGTTCCAGCCCGGCGATCTGGTCGGCCGACTGCCGGCGTTGCGCGGTCTCCTGCTCGGCGTGCCGCCGCCGTTCGCCGGCCATGGCGCTGGAAGCCGATGCCGCGGCGGCGCGCAGTTGTGGTCCCTGCTGCTCTTCGGCGACCGCCGACACGGCTTCGTCGACGCCCTCCGCCTCGGCCGGTGCGGGTGCGGGTTCGGCGGTCGGTGCGGTGGGCACGTCGGCGCTCATCGTCTCGACGGGCGTGGTGGGGTGGACGGCGTCCTCGCCGAGCGGCTCGGCGGCGTCCCGTCCGCCTTCGGCCTGCGCTTGGGCGGTGCCCTGGGCGAGCCGTGCCTGCTGCGCGGCGACCTGGCCGGGGTCGGCTTCGCCGGTCAGCGGCACGTGCGGCGCGGGTGCGGTGGGGACCACGGTGCCGGGGTCGCGGGCCGGCAGCCGGTCCAGGGACGTGGACAGGTCGCGTGCGGCTGCTTCGTTCAGGCCGTCCTGGGGTGTGACGGGCAGTGCCGGTGCGGGCACGCGGCCGGTCGCGGGTGGGCCGGCGGCGGGGACGGGTTTCGGTGCGGGCAGGGGGTGTGCGGACTTCTCGGGCACCCGGTCGACCTTGGCCGTGTGGGTGGCCGCGCCGGGCACGAGGGCGGACGCCGGCGTGGCGACGGTCGTCGTGGCGGCCAGTGGTGTGTGCTGGGGCGGTGCGGCGGCCAGCTTGCCCTGCTCTCGTGCGACCGCACCACTGGCAGCCGCCTCGACGGTGGCGACGGTGGCGAGCATCTGGCCGGGCCGCAACGAACCGAGCTGCGCCATGGCCTGTTCGGGCGGTGCGGCGGCGACGTTCGGTGGCGGCGGTGGCGGCTGTTCCTCGATCACGCCGCCCCCGCCACCCCCACCGCCTGCTTCCGGCTCAGGACCGGCGTCCGCGCCGATCGAGTCCACCTCCGCCTGGGCGGTGGCGGCGACATCGGCCTGGGCGGCGTCCGCCTGGTCGCCGGACGCGGTCTGAACGACCGGACCGCCGGCCGCATCCCCATCCGGGACCCTCTGAACAACCGGATCGGCAGCCGCCTCACCCGGCACGGTCTGGATGACCGGACCGGCGGGCGGGTCGTCGGACACCGGCTGCACGGCTGGGCCGGCGGGCTGGTCGAGGGTGGCCAGTTCCTCGTCGCCCAGTCCGGGGGCCGGCGGTTCGGCGGGGGCGTCGGCGGGGCCGCCGCCGTTGTCGAGTGTGGGCGCGGCCGTGGCGGGTTCGGGGACCGGCGGGTCGGAGGCGGGCTGGGGTTCGGTGATGTCGGTGGTCGCGGTGGTGGTGACCGTGCTCTGCGTGCCGCGCGGCTTCGGCAGTGCGACGGGGCGGGGTCCGGACTGGCGGCGGACCAGTCCGGTCACCGCGGCGTTGCCCGCACCGCGTTGCAGGCGCAGCAGAACGGCCGGGTTGCCACCCGGCTCCACCCGCCTGCGCTTCGCCTCGACCGGGGCGTCCGCGGCGGACTCGGGCTCCCTGGCGTGCGTCATCCCGCGACGCCGGACGCCCGCCGGTCACGTGCGCGCATACCGGCCTCCCCCACGTCGAGTAGTCCGACGTAGAGCCTGCCCCTCCGGAGGCCTCTTCGATCAGCGCCGGGTGAACGTCCGAAAGGGCAGTCGATCCCGCCCCCGCGGTCCACCCCGCTCGGTTACGACAGGGCGCGCCAGGCGTCGGTCAGCAGGGCTCGGAACTGGTCCACCTGGCGCGGCGACAGCTCGCTGGTCATGCGGCGTTCCAGCGCCGCCACCGCCTCGGCCTGGTCGGCGAGCAGTTTCCGGCCCTCGTCGGTCAGGTGGATCAGCAGCTCGCGGCGGTTGGCCGGGTTGCGTTCCCGCATGATCAGGCCGCGCTTCTCCAGTGCGTACACCATGTCCGCCATCGACTGCGCGGTCACGAACGAGTCCCGTGCCAGGCGCGCGGCGGGCAGGCCGTCGTGCCGTTCGAGCACGGTCAGCGCCGTGTACTGCGCCACCGTGATGCCCGAAGGGCGGAGCAGCTCATCCAGGTGCGAGCGCACCACCAGCTCCACCCTCTTGACGGCGTACAGCAACGAGGCCGCGTGGTGGCCCTCTTCGGCCGTCATGGTCATCTCCACTCCCCCTCGGGTCACGGAGCACATTAGGCCATTGACAGGAAACCTGCTGATGTTAATACTTCCGCAATCAGGTTTCCTGTCGATTACGGACGGACGGTGGCCATGAGCAGCACGCGCATCGACGACGGCCTGCTCTTCATCGGTGGACAGTGGCGGGACGCGGCCTCCGGCGGCCGGATCGACGTCCTGGACCCGTCCTCGGGCAGTGTGATCGGCACGGTCGCCGACGGCGGCCCTGCCGACATCGACGCGGCGGTGACCGCGGCACGCGAGGCGTTCGGCCCCTGGGCCGCCCTCAGCGGACGGGAACGGGCCCGCGTGCTGATCCGGATCGCCGAGCTCATCCGCGAGAACGCCGACGAGCTGGTCCGCCTGGAGAGCCTCGACGTCGGCAAGCCGGTGACGCTGTGCCGGGCGGTCGACGTGGCGACCGCCGTCGAGGAGTACGAGTTCTACGCGGGGCTGGCGCAGGGCATCGACGGCACCACCCGCAAGACCCCGCTCAACACCTTCGCCTACACCCGCCGTGAGCCGCTCGGCGTGGTCGCCGCCATCACGCCGTTCAACTTCCCGCTGATCCTGTCCAGCTCGAAGATCGCGCCCGCGCTGGCCGCGGGCAACGTGGTGATCCACAAGCCCGCCGACGACACGCCGCTGAGCGCGCTGTTCATGGCCACGCTGTTCCAGCAGGCCGGTGTGCCCGACGGCGTGGTCAACGTGGTGACCGGCACCGGGTCCGTGGCGGGCGAAGCGCTGCTGCGCCACCCCGGCGTGGACAAGATCGCCTTCACCGGTTCCACCGCCATCGGCAGGCACGCCGCGAGCGTCGCGGGCGAGGCGCTGAAGTCGGTCACGATGGAACTCGGCGGCAACGGGCCGCACATCGTCTTCGAGGACGCCGACCTCGACAAGGCCATCGGCGCGGTCATCAAGGGATTCGTGTTCAACACCGGCCAGTTCTGCATGGCCGGCCCCCGGCTGCTGGTCGCCCGGCCGCTGTACGACACGGTCGTGGAGATCCTCGCCAACGCCGTCCCCGGAGTCCCGGTGGGCGACCCGCGCGACCCCGCGACCATCGTCGGACCGATGAACGCCGACCGGCACCTGAAGAAGGTGGAGGAGTACGTCGCGCTCGCCCGGCAGGAAGGCGGTCGCGTCGTCTGCGGCGGTCAGCGCCTCGACCTGGGCGGCGGCTACTACTACCAGCCCACCGTCGTCGCCGACCTGCCGAACGACTCGCGGGTCGTGCAGGAGGAGGTCTTCGGCCCGGTCCTCACGGTGCAGCCGTTCGACTCCGAGGACGAGGCCGTCGAGCTCGCGAACAGCACCCCGTACGGCCTGGCCGCCGGGATCGCGACGACGAACATGGCCCGCGCGCACCGGGTCGCGGACCGGTTGCAGGCCGGGGTCGTGTGGGTCAACGACTGGGCGATGCTCGACCCGGCCGTCCCGTTCGGCGGGGTGAAGAGCTCCGGCTCCGGCCGCGAGTTCGGCCCCGAAGGGCTCGACTCGTACACCAGGGTCAAGTCCGTCGTCATCTCGCTCGACTGAATCCCCCGATTGGGAGGCCCGCACATGACCACCACCACAGCGGCGATCGTCGAGTCCGGCGGCGCACCGTTCACCCTGACCCAGATCGAACTGGACGAGCCGCGCGCGGGCGAGGTCGTCGTCCGGATGGTCGCGGCGGGCCTGTGCCACACCGACCTCGGCGTGGCGAGCGGCGGGCTGCCGTTCCCGCTGCCCGGAGTCCTCGGCCACGAGGGCGCGGGCGTCGTGGAGCACGTCGGACCGGGCGTCACGTCCGTCGCGCCGGGTGACCACGTCGTCCTGTCGTTCACGTCCTGCGGGCACTGCGTCAACTGCCGCGACGGCCACCCCGCCTACTGCGCGGCGTGGCTCCCGCTCAACCTGCTCGGCGGCACGCGCGCCGACGGCAGCGCCACCATCACCCGCGACGGCACGCCGGTCGGCGGCCACTTCTTCGGGCAGTCCTCGTTCAGCAAGCTCGCCGTCGTGGACGAGCGGAGCCTGATCAAGGTCGACCCGGACATCCCGCTGGAGTCGATCGCGCCGCTGGGCTGCGGCGTGCAGACGGGGGCGGGCGCGGTCTGGCACGTCCTGCAACCACGACCGGGCAGCACCGTCGCCGTCCTCGGCGCCGGCGCGGTGGGCCTGTCCGCCGTCATGGCCGCCGCCCTCACCCCCGCCACCACGATCATCGCGGTGGACAAGGTCGGTGAACGGCTCGACCTCGCCCTCGAACTCGGCGCGACGCACGTCGTGGACGGCGGTTCGGCCGACATCGCCGAGGCCATCGCGGAGATCACCGCCGGCGCGGGCGTCGACGGCATCGTGGAGACCACCGGCAGCACCGCCGTGCTGCGCAAGGGCGCCGACGCGCTCGCGGCACGCGGCACGCTCGTGATCGTCGGCGCTCCCCCGTTCGGCTCCGAGGTCGCGCTCGACGTCAACGCGATGCTGGCGGGCAAGAAGGTCGTCGGCCTCACCCTCGGCGACGGCGAGACCAGGGCGTTCATCCCGGCCCTGGTGGAACTCGTCCGCACCGGCCGGATGCCGATCGACAAGCTCATCAGCCACTACGCGTTCGAGGACATCTCGTCCGCCGTGCGGGACATGTCCTCGGGCAAGACGGTCAAGCCGGTCCTGACCTTCTGAGTCCCCCGGTGGGGAGCCCTGCGAAGGGGCTCCCCACCGGTGTCCGTCACGCACAGGTGAGCCGGGGGCTTCCCCAGTCGGCGTGGTCGTAGTCGATGCCGTCACCGGCGTCGGTCACGACGAGTCGCAGCACGTCCGCGCCCGACACGCCGGCCGACAGCGACTTCGCCGCCGACGACCCCGTCAGGGTCCCGCTGTCGGCGACCTTGGTTCCGTCGGCGAACACCTGGAACACCACGCTCCCGTCCGCACCGGCCACTTCGTCGTCGACACCGACCGAAGCGGTGAACGTCGAGCACTTCCCGCCCAGGTAGTACTCGACGCTGCCGGCCGCGTGCACGCCCAGGCCCTTCGAGTGCACGACGCCCTGGATCGTCAACGGCCTGCCGTCGCCCGCGGGCTTCCCGCCGGCGGCGGGGTCGGGCTGCCGACCCGCGACACCCGGTAGATCACGGTGCCGTGCGCGGGAACCGAGGCGCTGATCGAGCCGGTCGTGGTGCGGGTCGCCTTGGACCACAGGTCCTTCAGGTTGTAGGTGCCCGACCCGAACCCGATCTCCGACAACGACGTGCCGACCGTGGCCGCGGAACCGTTCTTGTTGAACAGCGCGACCGCCTTGTCCCCACCGGCCAGCGGCTTCACGATCACGTCGAGCCCGCCTGCTCTGCGCATGGGTGTTCCTCTCCTGGTCGTGACGTGCTGGTCGTGACGTGCTGGTGAGCTCAGGCGGGCAGGCCCCATCGAGCGCCCGGCGTGGAGATCGGCACGGGCGTGACGGTGAGATCGGGCGTGACGCCGCGCGGGTGCACGAGCACCTCGCCACCCCGGGCCAGGTCGATCTCCAACGTCCCGTCACCGCGATCGCGGTGGGGAACGGGATCGCCGCCGGGCGTGCGCACGGTCACCGCGCCCGCGATGCCGTGACGCAGGACCAGCGGCTCGCCCGCCCGGCTGCGCACCAGCACGAACCGCGTGCGCCCGCCGCGACGGACCGCCGTCACCTCGAACGCGCCCTCGGCCAGGTGCCGGTCCAGCACCACGTCGGCCCACGCGGTCGGCACGGCCGGGAACACCCGCACGATTCCGCCCCAGCTCTGCAACACCATGTCGTGCAACGTCTGCGCGGCCGACAGCGGCGTCTCCACCACCGGTCCCGCCTCGGTGTACATGGTGTTCTCCAGCACCGGGTACCGGGTCGAGGTGTCGAACATGTTCACCAGGTACGCCAGGGCGTCGTCACCGCGGAACATGCGCGCGGCGATCGAGCCGGACCCGGAGTAGCTGTAGCCGCGGTGCGCGCCCTCCAGCCCCATCCAGTGCTCCAGCGACGTCTCGATCAACGCCCGGTTCTGCGGCTGCTCCCAGTTCACCGTCGCCAGCGGGAACACCGCGAGCATGTGCGAGTAGTGCCGGTGCGACTTCTCGAACGGCACGCCGGTGCCCACCATGAACCCGTTCGCGTCCACGGGGTACGGCACGAGGGTGTCGAGCACCTCCTGCCACCGCTCGGCCAGCGGATCGTCGATCTTGAGCACCTTGGCGGAGTCGATCAGGGTCCGGCAGCCCCACCGGATGAGTTGCAGGTCGTAGTTGCAGTCCGGCGCGTTGCCGTACTCGGGCGAGGTCGTCGACGGCAGGTGCAGCCGGCCGTCGTCGCCCTTGGTCAGGAAGTGCAGGTAGTAGTTGATCGACCGCCGCAGTAGCGGGAACACGACGTCGGCGAGCAGCTTGCGGTCCATGGAGTGCCGGTAGCTCAGCCACACGTTGTGCAGTGCCCAGGTGAGGTTGCCCAGCTCCAGCGTGCCCGTCCCGCCGGGGATGCCGAGCGTGCCGGTGTTGCTGGTGTGCCGGTCGGTGCTGCGGCCCACGCCCGCCGAGTCGGACCGGTACTCCGGCTTCACGTTGCGCACCAGTTGGTCGGCGTTGTCCCTCAACGTCGTCGCGATCGCGTCCAGCTCCAGGTGGTTGGAGCCGTGGATCGGCCAGTACTCCAGCTGCACGTTGAGGTTCCACCACGCGGCCGCCCACGGCGTCGGCTCCAGCCACGGTCCGCACGTCGCCATCACCGGCCCGCCCGCACGCGTCCCGGACGCGATCTTGTAGAGCTGGATCCAGTAGAAGCTCTGCAACCGCTGGTCCGGGATCGACAGGAAGCTCTTGCGGTAGAAGCCGTGCCACCAGTCGCGGTGGCCCTGCTGGAAGTCGCCGCCGGACAACGCCGCCGCGTCCCGCACCCGGCGCAGCGCGGTCGCCTCGGCGGTCGTGCCGGGGAAGCTGTGCGCCACGGACAGCAGCAGCCGCCGCTTGCCGCCGGTCGAGCCGATCACGCGGTGGGCGGTCGCCGTCTGCCCGCCCGCGAGCAGCGACTGGACCCCGAGCTGCTCGGAGCCGGAGGTCTTCCTGGTGGGGTCCGGGTTGTACTCGTAACCGGCCGGCGGTTCCTCGCTCGCGGCCCGTGGCGGGATGGCCTTCTCGGCGGTGAACTCCAGGTCGACCCGCTCGCCGCCGCTCGGCGTGACCGACAGCGCCAGGACGGAACGGGTGCTGTGGATGATCATGTGCAGCCGCAGCGAGCCCTTGTCGGTGGTGATCGTGCCGACCAGTTCGGCGTTCCACAGGTCCAGCCGCCAGTCCACCGACCGGACCGTGCCGACGGGGGTGAGCAGCAGGTGCCCGACCGGCAGCCGGGGCACGCCCCACGCGCTGCCGCCGCCGGTGCGGTGGTCCTGCACCTCCGCGTGCTGGACGGTGAACTTGACCGCGTTGCCGGCGGCGTAGGCGATGCTGCCCAGCCGGCCGTCGCCCAGGAACGGTCCCTGTGACCACTTCGTGGGCATCTTCCGCCACACCAGGTCTTGCGCGGCGAGGAAATCGGCCCACTGCTGGTCCGTTAAACCGATGGAGACATCCGATGTTTCCGCTTGGGCGGCTCCCGTGGACAGGAGTCCCGCCGCGACCGCAGCCGTGGCACCGCCCAGGAAGACGCGCCTGTTCAGCTCTGCCGACATTGCCCCGCACCTCCGCGTACGTCGAAGTCGACGGCTCGTGTGCGCGGCGGTGCACGTGGTCCAGACAACTAGAAAGGTAGGAGCTTTTACCTACTCCGCGCAAGACCCAACCAGACGTAACGCTCAGCCGCCCAGCGACAGGCGGTCGAGGTCGGGCGCGGACTCCCCGTCGTTGTGGATCCGGATGGTGTTGGTGGTTCCGAGCGTCACCGGCACCGACGCGGTCTGCGGGTCGGTGTTGCCCGTTCCGCTGACCTTCACCTCGACCGGCGCGCCGCCGTTCACCGTGACGAAGAACGAGCGGTCGCCGTTGACGGTGTAGTCGATGTACAGCGTGTACTCGCCTGCCGCCGGGACCGGGACGTTCTCGACGACCACGTGCGCGTCCGGGCTGCCGCCGAGGTTGCGCACCTTCTCACCGCCGGAGCACCGCGAGCAGTTCGTGATGCCCGCGCTGCCGATCCGGTTGCGGGAGTCCTCGGCCTCGCGCATGAACACCCGGTCGTTCGGCCGCAACCGCACCTCGACCTTCTCGGCGACCTTCTTGGACCGGCCGAGCACGTCGAACGACGCGGTGACCGGGATGTCCACAGTAGACACATCCTGGCCGGCTGGTGAGGTGACGGTCCAGGTGCCGGACAGGGTCTGCCCCAACCGCAGGGTGTCCGCGGTGGCCGGGCCGCCGGTGACCGTCCAGCCCGCCGGCGCTTCAGGCGTGAGCCGGACCCGGTCGAGCCTGTCGTCGGTCTCCATCCCGGTGTCCAGCCGGAGCGTGGCGGAGACCTCGATCGACCGCTGCCCCGGCCCGACCCACTGGATCCCGCCCGGCTCGACCGTCATCGTCGTGGTCGGGGTGTGCTCCTCGGGCGGTAGCGGGCCGACCGCGATCCGGTCCAGGCCCGGTCCCCGGCGCTCGGTGCTGTACACCGTGATCGTGTTGGCGCCTGCACGCAGCGGGACGGCGATCGCCGAGCCGGTCGGCACGTCGGCGTTGCCTGCCGCGACCGGCACCACGACGGGATCACCGTCGTTGACCTGCACCGCCAACGACCCGGAGGCCCCCGCCGTGTGGTGGAGCTGGAGTCGGTGGTCGCCGGCTTCGGCCACCCGCACGTCCCGGTAGCTCACCGCGTTGCGCGGCCCGCCACCGAGGCCGACCACCCGGTGGCCGCCGGAGCACGTGCGGCACGTGTCGAGCCGGACCTGGCCGCCGAGGTCGGCGCGTTCGGCCTCCAGCGGCACCGGCGTGCCGACCGACGACGGGTGCCCGTAGGCGACCTTGATCTCGTCGATCTCGAGCTGCCGGTGGAAGATCGGCGCCCGCGCGCCGCCCCACGTGTTCAGCACCTCCAGCTTGAGGTAGCGCGCGTGCTGCGCACCGATGTCGATGAACTGCACGCCACGGGCACTGGGCAGGGCACCGGACCGCACCTGCTCGCCCCAGTTCCGGCCGTCGGCGCTCACGTGGACGCGGTAGTCCTTGATCCGCGCCGAGTCCTCCGGGCGGCCGAAGCTCTCCCGCGCGTACGTCGGCGACCACTCGCGCTGGTTGACGGCGAGTGACGTGGCCGGCTTGCGCGCGCCGAGGTCCAGCGTCACGGAGATCGGCAACCGGCCCCCGTTGTCCCAGAACGTCGTGAAGTCACCGTCCACAAGGGATGGTGAGGACGCCGTGACGCGCTCGTGGTAGAACCGCTGCCCGGCGGTCTCGACGCGGAACACCGTGTCGTACTGGTCCCAGCGGGTGATGCCGAGGATCGTCAGGTAGCCGCCGGACTGGCTCCACCGCAGCCGTTCCCCGGTGCGCAGGTCGGTCACCCGCGTCACCTGGTGCCCGTTGTCGCGCAGGCGGACCTGGTCGGTGCGCGGCCGGGTCACCACGTGCACGTACTGCGTCCGCGCGCCCGGCTGGACGGTGACGACACCGTGTGCGCCGTCGTTCCAGAAGCCGGGCTGCATGCCGCCGTACAGGTAGCCGCCGCCCTCGGTGCGGTGCAGCGACTCGCGGATCGGGGGCGCCCACTCGGCCATGAAGTCGTTGAACGCCTCCTGCTGCGGCGGGAACTTCCCGTTCACCATGGGTGTCTCGGCCATCAGCGACTTCATCGACGAGCCGGCGTTGGTGATGTAACGGCCGGTGGACAGGCGGACGTCGACCGGGTGGTCACGGCCGTCGTACCACCAGGCGCCGGTGGTCGGCAGCTTGTAGTCGGCCTCGACCAGGCGCGGCATCGGGGTGAACGCGGCCTGCGGGTAGTCGTAGGCCGGTGTCATGCCGGTCTTCTGCTCGTTGGACACCGTGTCCATGATCGGCGTGTCTTCGTTGTTGTTGCTCAGCAACCAGGACGGCCTCAGCTCGCGGATCTGCTCGTAGAGGCGGTTGCGCTCCCAGTAGGCGTTGTCGTTGTCGATCCAGAAGCCGGCGAGGTCCGGGTAGTTCGCCATCACCTCGAAGAACAGGTCGTAGCTGAACCGGCCGAACCCTTCCCGGGTGGTCAGGTCCACCTGCTCGCCCTTGTGCGCCGAGTAGGCCGCCGAGTCGAGCGTCTCCACGCCCTGCTCGTTGTGCCACTGCGGATCGTCGGTCATGTAGAGGACGACCCGCACGCCCTTGGCCTGACCGGCACGCACCAGCTCGCCGAGGAAGTCGCGCTCCGTGGCGCAACTGCCGGGGATCGCCGACGGCCACGGGCGCGCGTAGCCGAGTCTGCTGTGAAACGTCGCCAGCACGATGTAGGACGCGCCGAGCTTGCGCGCCTCGTCCACCCAGTAGTCCGGCGTCCAGCCGCCCTCGGTGACGTCGCGCTCCCAGTCCGCGCAGTCGAGGTGACGGGGCGCGGTGAACATGCCCCAGTGCAGGAACAGACCGGCGGTGGACTGGCGCAGCCACTCCTGCCTGGGGTGCTGGACCTCGGCGACGGCGGCCGGGGCACCGAGCAGGCCGGCGAGGAGTGCGATGACGGCGGTGACGGCGAGGAGGGACGGCTGCAAGCGGGCACGGCGATGGCGTTGAGGTCCCATGTCGGTCGCTCTCCGTTGGGCGGGCCGGGATATGTCAACAAGGCTGCATAACTACAGACCTCCGATGATTACAACCGCACCGGCCGTGGTCAAGGGTCAGCTGTTGGGCACGTGCAGCAGCGCCGCCACGACCTCGTCGAGCGCGAGCCGGGCCGCGCCGAGGGCCACCGACTCCGCGCCGAGGGTCGACACGACCACCTCGACCGGGAACAGCGTCAGCCGGGCCAGCTCGCGCCGGAACGGCTCGACGATCACGTCACCGCCCCTGGACATGCCGCCGCCGAGCACCACGGCCTCCGGGTCGACGGCCAGCGCGAGGATCGCCGCGCCGCGGGCCAGCACGGTGGCGAACCCGGTCAGCACGGCGGTGCTCTCCGCGTCACCGGCGGCGGCCGAGGCGATCACCAGCTCGCCCTCCCGTCCGGGCGGGCCACCGGCGGCGAGCGCCGCGCCGCGTGCGTGCAGCCGGGCCAGTGCCGCTTCCCAGCCGAGCGCCGGCAGCGCGCCGATCTCGCCCGCCGCGCCGTGCCGGCCCTCGTGGACCCGGCCGCCGAACAGCACGCCCGCACCGGCCCGGTGCCCGGCGAACATGTAGACGAGGTCGGCGTGGTCCCGCGCGGCGCCCTTCCAGTGCTCGGCCAGGGCGGCGAGCTTGACGTCGTTGGCGACGGTGACCGGCCGGCCGGTGCCCGCCGACAGCGTCGCGGCGACGTCGACCTCGGTGAACCCGGGCAGCGAGTAGGTCGCGAGCCCGCCGCCGGAACGGCCCGCGGACACGTCGCGTGCGCCGTGCTCCGCGCGCAACGCCCCCGTCACCCCGCACGCGACCGCCGTGACGTCCTCCGGGCGCAGGCCCGCGTCGACCCAGCACGCCAGCGCGTTGTCGGCCGCGTCCCGCAGCCGGCTCGGCGCGTCCTGGTCCGGGTCGAGCTCGCGGCGGCGCACGGCCAGCGCCTCGCCGCGCAGGTCGGTGACCACGGCCATCGTCTTGTGCGCGCCGATGTCCAGGCCGCCGACGTAGCCGGACGTCGCGCGGAACCGGAAGTGCCTGGCCGGTCGGCCGGACCCGCGTGCCTCCGACGGGGGCGCGGCCTCCTCGATCCAGCCGTCGTCGAGCAGCTCGGCGAGGAGGTTCTCCGCGGTCGGCCGCGACACGCCTACGGCGGCCCGCAGCTCCCGCAGCGTCAGGACCTGCGCGTCGAGGAACGCGCTCAACGCCGCGGCGACGTTCAGCCGTCGCAGCAACGACGGGTCACCCGACCGGCCGCCCGTCTCGTCGCCCTGAGTCATCCGATCATTGCACCTCATGTCCCGGCCGGCGGGAAGTCGGGACACGCCGGGAAGACCCGTTCGACGGTTCCGAGCGCTCCTCACCCGGTCGAGCGAGGTTCTGCGGAATGCGGACAGCCGCCATACCGCCCGAATCGGCTACTGGACGCTCCCAGCGGCGTGCCCTACGGTGACCGGTAAGCGCTTTCCAGCGCCATTACCGCAGCCATTACCGCACCGGCACCGCGCCCGCCGCCCGCACGGCCGGACGCCCCTTGGGCACCGACGCAGGAGGGTTGGCTTCGTGCCGCACAACGAGTCGAACGGGTGGACACGCAGGTCGTTGCTCCGGGGAATGGCGGTCGCCGGGGTGGCGCCGTTGCTCCCCGGTGTCATGCCGACGGCGGCCGGAGACCCGGCGCCCGCTCGGGCCGCGTTCACACTGGCGCACAACGGCGTTGCCGTGGACCTGTTCGTGGACCAAGCGGACGATCCCGCCGTCTCGCGCGCCGGAGACGACCTGGCGGCGGACGTCGAACGGGTCAGCGGCGTGCGGCCCCGGCTCGTGCGCACCACGTCCGGGATGTCCGCGCGGGTCGTGCTGATCGGCACCATCGGCGCGAGCCCGCTCATCGACCGCCTGATCGCCGACGGCCGGCTGGACGCCTCGGGCGTGACCGGCCGCTGGGAGGCATCGGTGACGCAGGTGGTCGACCACCCGCTCCCCGGTGTCGAACGGGCCCTCGTGATCGCGGGCAGTGACCGGCGCGGCACGGTCTACGGCATCTACGACACGTCCGAACGAATCGGTGTGTCCCCGTGGTACTGGTGGGCCGACGTCCCCGTCGAGCACCACGACACCGTGACGGTTCCGACGGGCACGTTCAAGCGGCACGAGCCGTCGGTCCGCTACCGGGGCATCTTCATCAACGACGAGCAGAACCTGACCACCTGGTCCAACCGCACCCAGGAACCGGACAAGAACATCGGGCCCGAGACGTACAAGAGGGTCTTCGAGCTGCTGCTCCGGCTGAAGGCCAACTACCTGTGGCCCGCGATGCACCCGTACACCGACCACTTCAACAAGCACTCGGAGAACGCCGAGCTCGCGGACACGTACGGGATCGTGGTCGGCTCCAGCCACCCCGAGGCGCTGCTGCGCAACGGCGTGCACGAGTGGGCGCCGTGGGCGGAGGAGCACCGCAACCCCGACGGCACCCTGCCCGTATACGACTACACGGTGAACCCCGAAGTCATCGCTGACTACTGGAGAGCACGCGCGCGGCAGAACGCCGCGTTCGAGAGCAGTTGGACCATCGGCATGCGCGGCCTCCACGACTCCGCGCTGGAGACCCGGTACGCCACCACGTTGCCGGAGAAGGTCGCGGTGATGAACCGGATCATCTCCGACCAGCGCCGGATCCTGTCCGAGGAGGTCGGCGCCAACGCCACACCGCAGATCTTCATCCCGTACAAGGAAGTCCTGGAGCTGTACAACAACGGCGTCCAGGTGCCCGACGACGTCACCCTGATCTGGCCGGACGACAACCACGGCAACATGCGGCAGCTGCCCGACGACGCCGAACGCCGCCGTGCGGGCGGCAACGGGATCTACTACCACATCTCGTACTGGGGCCGTCCGAAGAGCTACCTGTGGTTGGACACCACGCAGCTGGCCAAGATCTGGCAGGAACTGCGCCGGGCGTACGACCACAGCGTCGACCGCATGTGGATCATCAACGTCGGCGACATCAAGTCGCAGGAGACCGGCCTGTCCTTCTGCATGGACATGGCCTGGGACGTGAACCGGTGGGGGCCGGACGACGTCGACGAGTTCCTGGTCGAGTGGGCGGGCCGCCAGTTCGGGCGCCGTCACGGCCGGGACATCGCCGCCATCCGCACCGAGTACTACCGCCTCGCCGCCGAACGACGTCCGGAGTTCATCGACCGCGGCACGTTCTCGCTGGTCCACCACGGTGACGAGGCGGGTCGGCGGATGGCCGCCCACCGGGCACTGCTGGAGCGGACCGAGGCGCTCGGCCGCACGCTGCCCCCGGCGTACCAGGACGCGTTCTACGAGCTGGTCCAGTACCCGGTGCACGGCGCCTACCTGATGAACCTCAAGTTCCACTGGGCGGATCGCAACGCCCTCGCCGTGCGCCAGGGCAGGGGTGCGGGGGTGAACCGGTACGCCGATCTCGCAGATGCCGCGCACGCGGAGGAGGCGGCGATCACCCAGCGTTACAACACCGAGATCGCCGGCGGCAAGTGGAACGGGATCGTCAACCCGTACCCGTCGCAGATCCCGAAGGCGCCCGGCCGTCCGCAGGTGGTGCGGGTGACGGCGCAGGAGACGTCGGGACTCGGGGTGGCCGCCGAGGGGAACGAGGTGGGGGTGGAGCGACCGCTCGCGTTCTCCTCCTACCCGCGCGACCGCCGTTTCGTGGACGTGTTCAACACCGGCTTCCTGCCGTTCGAGTGGAGTGCGTCGGCCAGCCATCCGTGGGTGCGGTTGAGCTCGACGTCCGGCACGGTCACCGACCAGACCAGGGTGTGGGTCGCGATCGACTGGAAGCGGGTGCCGGAGGGTCGGCACGACGGGACGGTGACGTTCACCGGCGTCGGCCAGACCGTTTCCGTGCCGCTGCGGGTCGTCAACGACGGGGAGCGCGCGCGGAACCGGTCGCGTGGTCACGTCGAGGCCAACGGCTACGTCTCGATCGACGCGGCGCACTTCGACGGACGCGTGGCGCGCAGCGGGGCCGACTGGCGGACCGTGCGCGGCCTGGGCCGGCGCGGGGCTGCCGTCGAGGCCGTCCCGTCGACCGCGACCCCCATCACCACGGACGTGACGACCCGCGCGCCGGAACTGCGCTACCGGGTCCGCTTCACCAGTGCCGGCACGTTCCCGGTGCGGGTCTTCCGCCTGCCGTCGCTGGACGAGCGCGGGAGTCGACGGGTCGCCATCGCCCTGGACGACGGACCCGCCACCATCCTGACCGGCCAGGCGATCGCCACCGGCAACCGGGGCGACGCGTGGGCGCGCAACGTCGAGGACGGCATCGAGAAGATGGCCGGCTCGGTGGTCGTCACCGAACCCGGCGACCACGTCCTCCGGTTGCTGATGGTGGACCCCGGCATGGCCGTGGACCAGATCGTCGTCGACACCGGCGGGCTCCCCGCCAGCTACCTCGCTCCCCCGGAGAGCTACCACCCCACCCACCCCGGCGCGCACACCGCCGCACCGGACACCGCCGCACCGGACTCGGGGGCGCCGGACTGGGAGGTGCCCGACAGGCAGGCGGCGGCGGAGGGGCGCTAAGGCTTCGCGACGTCCGGCACGGCGGGGTACGACGTCCGGCACGACGTCCGGCACGACGGGGCGCGGCGGGGCGCGGCGTCCGGCGAGGCGCGGCGGGGCGGGGGCGCGGCGGGGCGGGAGGTCCGGCACGGCGGGGCGCAGAGCGCCCGACGGGCAGCGACCGATCACCTCGACCACCGCTTCAGGCTCGGCGGCGGCCGGCCGCGCCCACGGCCGGGCGGCCGGGCCGCCGGGTCGAGCGCCTCGGGCAGGCCGCGCGCACTCGGCGGCGTGCCGGCACTGTGCCGGCGTCCACCCGCAGCCCGTCGGTGCGGGTGGACTCGATGGCTTCCCTCGCCGGCCTCGATGGCTTCCCTGGCCGGCAGGGAGCCGGGGTCGAGCGTGGTCGGCTCGGGGTCGTTGAGGGTTGAGGGCGGGTGTGGTCGGGTCGGGGGGGGTTGGTCGCGGTCCTCGTTGTTTCAACCGACGTTTCAACCCAAAGATTACAGCGTTTTTTGTAGGTCGTCGGGTCATGATCACCCGATTGTGTATCGGCGGCGGCTTGGGGAGACCGGGGTGGCGCGTGCCATGATCAAGGCTCTGAGCTGCGAAAACAACCTAGCGGACGGGGGCCTCCTCGGTCCAGGTGTAGTTCGGTGGGCGGTAGGCGGTGAAGCGGTCCAGCAGGCGTTCCGGGTCGTCGTCGACGATCAACATGTCCCGGTACGGCGGCTTGAGGAACCCCTCCTCGACCATGCGGTCGACCATCGTGAGCACGGGGTCGTAGAAGCCGTCGACGTCGAGCAGCCCGACCGGCTTGGTGTGCAGCTTCAGCTGCGCCCAGGTCCAGATCTCGAACAGCTCCTCCAGCATCCCGGCCCCACCGGGCAGCGCCACGAACGCGTCGGACAGCTCGGCCATCAACGCCTTGCGCTCGTGCATCGTGTCCACCACGTGGAGCCGCGCCAGGCCGTCGTGCGCGACCTCCTTCTCGACCAGGACCCTGGGCACCACCCCGATCACCGACCCGCCGGCCTCGACCGCCCCGTCCGCCAGCGCGCCCATGGTGCCGATCCGCGCGCCGCCGTACACGATTTCCAGGCCTAGTTCGGCCACCGTGCGACCGAACCGCCGAGCAGCCGCCAAATGGCGAATGCGCCCGCTCGACGATCCGCAGAAAACACACAACCGACGAATTCCGGGCGTTCTGGTCAATTCGCCGGTCCGAACAGTCCGGCGAACACCTCGTCCTGTTCACGCCCGTGGTGGGCGTGCAGATCCGCGACGAGATCGGCCACGCTGCCCACCAGGCGGTCGTCCCCGAGGACGTCAGTCACCGAGCAGGGGTCGAGGTCGTGCTGCCGGCACCACAGCACCACGGCGTCGAAGCCGTTGACCGAGGCCACGAACTCGCGCCGCGCGGGGTGACGCCACGCCGCCGCGAACTCCTCCAGCAGCCCGGGAACGGACACCGCCGGCCGCAGCATCCGCTCGGCGCGCGAGCGCAGCCGGCACCGGCAGGTCTCGGCGTCGGGCATCCGCAGGATGTCGGCGGTGAGCCGGAACTGGTGCCGTGACTTGACGAAACGCTGCAACAACGAGAGGGAACCGCCTTCGACGACGACCACGGGATGGCGCTCGATGAGGATCTTCACCTGGCGTTCCAGGTCGCGCGCGGCGTCGTCCGGGTCGTAGTCGCCGTCGGTGACGAGCAGGTCCCGCAGGTGGTGGCGCACGACGCCGGTGGTCGGGTCCGAGTCGAGGCGAGCGCTGGTGACCGGCAGGTCGCGGAAGCACTGGATGCGGTCGGCCACCACGACCGGTGCGCCGTGTTCCGCGGCCAGTGCCATCGCGATGTCGGACTTCCCCGTGCCGGTCGGACCGGCGATCACGTGGACGAGAGGCCACCGATCGCCGTCCGGTGCGGGCACGTTCTTCCGGTTGAAAGTCATGCCGTCAACGGTTCTCCCGAACCGGACGCCGCGTGGACGCAAGAAATCGAATTCCACCATCTTCGGAACGAATATCCGACGAATTCGACTCGCATTTATTTCACAAAGTGGACAAAGGTTCGGATATCCGCTTTCCGGCGCAGACGTGATCTTTCTCGGCAAAACCTGTTATCCGGGGCGCCCGCGGCCCGTCTCCTGGGGGAAGGCAGGATGACGGGCGAGGAGCGACGAGTGGGCAACGGACAACCCGGGACCGCCACGGTGGTGGCGGCGCAGGCCGGCGATCAGCACGCGCTCGACGAGTTGGTGGCGGCCTACCTGCCGCTGGTCTACAACGTCGTCGGGCGGGCGCTGGCCGGCCACAGCGATGTGGACGACGTCGTGCAGGAGACGATGCTGCGCGTCGTCGACGGGCTGCCCAAGTTGCGCGAGCCCGAGAGCTTCCGGTCCTGGCTGGTCGCGATCGCGCTGCGGCAGGTGCACGAGCGCGGGCGGCGGGTGGCGCGGTTGCCCGACGGCGAGCCGTCGCACGACCTCGCCGACCCCGGCGCCGACTTCGTCGACCTGACGCTGCTGCGGCTGGAGCTGTCCGGCCAGCGGCGCGAGGTCGCGGAGGCCACCCGCTGGCTGGACGACGGCGACCGGGAACTGCTGTCGCTGTGGTGGCTGGAGGTGTCCGGTGAGCTGACCCGGGCGGAGCTGGCGGCCGGTCTGGGCATCACGACCGCGCACGCGGCCGTGCGGGTGCAGCGGGTGAAGGCTTCTCTTGCCGCCGCACGGGCGGTCGTGCGGGCGTTGCGGGCGGAGCCGCGCTGTGTCGACCTGAACGTGGTGGTGCGCGACTGGGACGGCCGTCCCTCCGCCACCTGGCGCAAGCGGATCGCGCGGCACACCAGGGACTGCCTGTGGTGCATGGCGGCGTGGCAGGAGCAGGTGCCCGCGGAACGCCTCCTCGCCGGGTTGGCGCTGGTCCCGGTGCCGGTCGCGCTGCTGCCGGGCGTGCTGGGCGCGCTCCGGCCGGACTGGTCGGGCACGTCGTCAGGCACGTCGTCAAGCACGTCGTCAAGCACGTCGTCAGGTATGGCGTCGAGCTCGTCAGGCACGTCCGGCACGTCGTCGGGCATGTCGTGGAGCGGCCTGCTCGCGAAGCCGGTGGCCGTCGGCGCCGCGGCCATCGTCGCCGCGGCGAGCGCGGTCGTCGTGTACGCCTCCAACCAGGCGGAACCGACCCCTCAGGCGAACCTGGCCGAGCTGACCAGAACCACGACCCCGGCCGTCACCACCACCCCGTCGTCACCGCCGCCGTCCTCGTCGATCGCGTCTACCACCACAACGACCACGACGACCACCACCACCACCACCACGAAGCCTGTTCCGACCGGGCCGCGCTACGGCAGCGTGGTGGACACCGTGGACGCCAAACCCGACCCGCGAACTCCGCCCGCTCCCCTGCCCGTCCGGCCCGCGGGCGAGGTCACGGCCGTCGGCGGTGTGTACGAGAACGCGAAGCGCGGCTACATCGGCGGGAAGTACGTGATGATGCGCCGCGGCGAGCACGTTGTGCTGAGCGGACGCGGGTACATCCAGGTCCGCTACGAGATCGCCTGGTTCAACCGGCCCGGCGGCATGGTGATGCCGACGTGGACGGGGCTGAAGGGCAAGCTGTTCCACGTCGCGTCCGGTGGTGGGCACAGGATGGACGACTCGGCGCCCGGCACCCCGCCGGAGAACACGTGGATGGGCTCGCCGACCGTGGGCCCCAACGGTCCGGCGTCCGGCTACGTCGTGCTGCCGCCGGGCGCCCAGCAGATGTGGCAGAACGAGTTCTTCTACCTCGACGGCGAGGTCACGCTCGCCAACAACGAGCGCGGCGCGGACTACAACATCACCGCCACGCCGAAGACGTGGGACGAGGTGACCAAGGACATCACCACCCCGCCGCCGTCCGAACCGGGCGGCAGGGGCCCGATCCGCTACGGGCTGACCCGCGACACCGGTGACGACGGCGCGCCCGTCCCGCAGTACCTCACGCGTGAGACACCGGCCGATCGTGCCGCGGTCCCGCAACAGTCCGCGGTGAGCTGAACGCCACAGCGCTTCCCCGTCCAGAGCGGTTTCCAGGAGTCATTCAGTGGGTGCATTCCGCTTGATCAGAGCGACGGCGGTGATGGCGGTCGTCGTGGCGATGGTCGTTCCGCCGGCCGCTTCCGCGCAGCCCGCGGGCCGGGACGTCACGGCCGACATCAAGGCGAACCGGAACGTGGTGCTCACCGGTGACGCCGTCGTGCGGCTGACCGGTGACGCCACCACCTACACCGGGGTGATCTCCGGCGAGGGCACGTTCACCGTCGAGGGAACGGGCACGCTGGTGCTGGTCAAGAACAGCGACTTCACGCTGCCGGCGGACCGCAGGCGGCAGAAGATCGTCACGGTGGGCGGCAACCACCCGGTGACCACCATCGAGAACCCGGACCCGCCCGGCGTGGTCGTGCGGCGCGGCGCAACCCTCCAGTACGGCTCGGGGACGGGTGGCGACGGCGTGATCGGGCACTTCACGCAGGCACCCGAGGTGCTGATCAACAACCTCAACCACCAGGTCGACGGGACGCTGGACGTGGCCGTGCACCGGCTGGTGAACCTCGGGATCATCAGCGGGTCCGGCCTGGTCAAGCAGCGCCGGTCGACGTGGCCCGGCATCGACCTGCCGGGCGCGCACCCGTTCTCCGGGACCCTGTACGTCGGCACCGGCGCGGGGTACGGCAGCCTGCACTTCCTCACCTCGACGCCGAACCTGCGCAAGGTGCTCAACCAGGGCTCGTTCATCCACCACGCGGCCGACAAGCAGGTCACCGTCGACGCCGCCGACGTGTACTCGCAGAAGTGGGGCGGTGATATCAACTTCCACACCTGGGGCTCGGGCGTGGTGCGCATGTCCGGCGTCTACAGCTGGTCGGACAACGGCTCGGACACCGACCCCGCGCTCAGCGACCCGTCCCGGAACTTCGCCGTGGTGCCGCACAACGACAACAAGCGGGGCATCAACATCGAGGGCGCGACGGTGCAGTGGGGCGACGGCACGCACAACCGGTTCTTCCTGCCGGGCAACGAGAAGACCGTCTACATCAACATGCACGCCGAGCGCAACGGCACCCGGAGCAAGCTGACGCTCGACTACAACGGCCCCGTCACGCTCGACGCCCCGATCTCCGGCGGCATCTACCACGACACGCTGAAGGACGTCGGGCGCGGCGACGTGGTCATCGCGGCCACGCCCGGCAACGCGGTCACCTTCACCGCACCGCAGAACTACGACGGCAGCACGACCATCGGCGCAGGCGCGTCGCTGCGCCTGGGTGACGGCACACCGCAGGGCGACAGCTCGCTGCTCCAGGTCGGAGGTGGCGGCGCGGTCGTCGTGGACGGCGAGTTGATCCTGCAGAACGCCGCGCAGGGCGTGCGGTTGTCCGGGGTCGGGGGCCGGGGTTCGTTGACCCAGGTCGGTCCTGCCGCCGCTACCCTCGCCGGCGGCGTCACGTACCAGGGGAAGACCACCGTGAAGGGCGGGACGCTCGCCGTCACCGGAGGCACGCTCTCGGCCAGTAGTGCGGTCGAGTTGGCCGCGCCGGGCGCGACGTTGGACCTGGCGAAGGCGGGCGACCAGACGATCAACAACCTTGGCGGCTCTGAGGGCAGCACCGTTCTGGTGGGCACCGCGTTGACCTTGAATGCCGCTGCGGCGACGACTTTCGGGGGTGCCATCGCCGCGTCGGAGGAGACGTCGGTGGTGAAGACCGGGCCTGAGACGCTTGTCCTGACCGGTGCGAGCACCACTCCGAAGGGCCTGTGGACCGTGCGGGAGGGTGTGGTCGAACTTGCCGCGTCGGCCCCGTCGGCAGGGTCGGCCGCGTCGGTTGCGTCGGCCGCGTCGGTGCAGGCGCGGCAGGTCACCGTGGAACCCGGCGGTGCGCTGAAGGCCGGCGGCACGGTCGAGGGCGCGGTGGAGAATTTCGGGACGGTCACCGCCGATGGTCTGACCGTGCGTGGTTCCTACGCCCAGCGGTCGGGTGCGAAGTTCGTCGCGGGGCGCATGACCGTCAGCGGTCCGGTGTCGCTCGCGGGCACGTTCGAGCTTCGTCCGGGAGGTGCGGCCGGGGTCGTCATCGACAACACCGGTGCCGACGCGGTGACCGGCACGTTCGACGGTCTGCCCGAGGGTGCGGAGATCGGCGGGCACCGGATCAGCTACCGGGGCGGCGACGGCAACGACGTCGAGCTGACCGACAAGTCCGCTGCGGCGGCCGAACTCGACCAGGGCGTCGGCGGATCGCAGGCGCTTGTGACACCGACGAGCGGGAACGTCCTGCTGTGGTCGCTGGCCGGTGGCGGGGTGTCGGTGCTGTTGGGTGCCGCTCTGCTGTTCCTGCTCCGCCGACGTCGCCGGCGTCGTTGACGTTGCTGATATTGCTGACGTCGTTGACGTTGCTCGTGCTTGCGTTCGACGTGGTGGTCTCCCGCCTGGCGGCTCCTCGAATCCCGGAAGATCGTCCGCCATGTGTCGGGGTGCGCCGCCTCGCCCGTGAGGTCGCGCCTAGGCTCCGTGACGACGACGAGAGGAAGTCCATGCCCGCTGTGTCGCAACGGATGCCGATCACGAACGGCGGGAGGGTGGCATGACCTTCGTGACGCTGGGCAGCCGGACCAAGGTCCTCCTCCAGCCCGGCGGGTGGTTCCTCAACAACGCGGGCTGGGTCGTCGGTGACGAGCGGGCGCTGTTGGTGGACACCCTGGCCACCGAGGATCGCAGCCGCCGTCTGCTCGACGCCGTCCGGGCCGATTCCGGAACGCTGCCGCTGACCGCCGTGCTGACGCACGCGCACGGCGACCACGCCAACGGCGCGCGACTGGTGGTGGAGCAGGGCGGGACCGTGCACGCGACACCGCCCACCGTCGCGACCGTCCACGACGGACCGCACACGTTCCCGATGGCGTTCGAGTGCTCGACGTGGGGCGACATCACGCCACCGCGGATCACCGACACCATCACCGGACCGGTCGAGCTGGACCTCGGCGGTGTGCGGGTCGACCTGCTGCCCGTCGACGGAACCGCGCACACCGACGGCGACCTCGTCGCGCTGGTCCGCGAGGACGGCGTGCTGTTCGCGGGTGACCTGGTCTTCGCCGGGACGACGCCGCTCGCGGTGTCCGGCTCGATCACCGGCTGGCTCGCCGCGCTGGACTGGCTCGCCGACATCGAGCACACGCACCTGGTGCCCGGCCACGGCCTCGTGCTGCCCGCGCACTCGCAGGAGGTCGACGACATGCGCGCCTACCTGGAGTGGTTGCTGGACACGGCTTCCCACCCCGACTACGACCACGCCGCTGCGACACGGGACGCGAGCGTGCGCTGGGCGCACTGGCCGGAAGGCGAGCGGCACACGGCCAACCTGCTGGTCGCGGAGGCGGATCTGAAGGGCGTTGCCGTGTCCTTGCCCGCTGCGGTGGGCGCCATGCTCGCGGTGACTGGCGGTCGGATCAAGCTCGACCTGTAGCGCTCCTCCAGCGGCGGTGTGATCTGTTGGGGTTGGTGTGCGCCTGGCTCTTGTCCGGCTCGTCGGCCACCGCCGGGTCCGTCGTGGAGGCGTGGTCAGGTGACCACCACGCGAGGTCGCGGCGCAATCCAACCGCAATCCAACACAGTCTTCAGACAGAACCGATGAAGACGTGTTGGCCGAACTGGGCCAGGGGGTGGTCATCGGTGGGTAGGCACACGACCTGGTCGAAACCGGCGACCACGAGTTCTCGCCGCCACTCGGCGGCGGTCGGGAAGATGCGGTCCGAGCCGGCGCGGAAGTCGGCGAAGCCCGTGGACGGCGTTGACGCCGGGGGTGACAGGAGGAACCTCGTCGAGGTCGTCGAACGGTGGTTCTCGCGGGTTGTCTCGGTGAAGACCAGGACGCCGCCGGGGGCTAGCAGGGCACGCAACGCGGTTAGCGCCCTGCCGACGTGTCGGGCGTCGTGCAGCATGTCGGTCACGAGCACTACGTCCGCGGTACCGGCCGGTCGGTCCGGTGGGGCTCCGGTGACGGCGATCTCGACGACCTCGGTCCGGTCGCCCTGCTCTTGGACTACGTCGGCGATCACGGCGGCCGCCGCTGCGGCGCAGTACCGGCCGGCCACGTCGTGCCGGTAGACGTCCACCATGTCGTCGGCGAACAGCAGGGACTGCGGATCGATCTCGTCGCGCAGAAGGTCCGGCAGGTGCGCCAGTGCGGTGTCGAAGAACGGGACGAAACCCGGGCCGTGTTCGACTGCCGCGCTGCTGGCCGCGATCTGGCGGCGGGCTTGGTCCAAGTCCGTGGCGGACGCGTCCAGCAGGTCCCGGTAGCCGGCGTGGCCCTTGATGAGCAGGCCTTCGGCTACGAGGATGCCGAGCCACCTGCGGACGATCGGCCGGTGTCGGGGCGAGACCCGGTGCGCGGCGTAGATCTCGGCCAGCCCGTGGGTGTAGCCGGGGATGGTGAACAGGCCGTGGTGGCGCAGGGTGCGGGTGATCGCGATCAGGGCGGTGCGGTCGAGTTCGTCGGCCAGTTGTACGGCTCCGACGACGTCCGCGTGCCGCACCGCGTCCTCGCCCGCCTGCGCGGCGATCTTCTCCAAGGTCTCCAGCGACACCACACCCGCCTTCCAGTCGACAGCCGAACCTGTGCTCATCCGACTCGGGAGAAATCGCGGACCCCGACTGCGGCGGGCCGGAGCGTCCAGCCATATGAGACATTCCTGGCCCCATATGAGACATTCCTGGCCGTCCGCCCGATGAATCCGGGAGCGGATTCCTCGCCATCGGACGTCGAGGTCGTGCGCGAGCGTTCGCCGCCGTGGCGGGGTCTATTGCCCGGATTCGGATCGTCCGAGACGGAGATTGTGGGGGAAATGTCGCCCGGTCCCAGTGCCGTCACCGTGTGGCGTCGGCGATCATGGCCACGATCAGGACCTGGGCCTCGCGCCCGCTGGTCGGGTCGAATCCGGTGATCTGCTGCACGCGCTGGAGCCGGTAGTCGAGCGTGCTGCGGTGGATGAACAGGCTCTTCGCCGCCTTGTTGCGGTTGTAGTCGGCGTCGACCAGGGCGGTGAGCGTCTCCCACAGCACCGGGTGCGAACGCAGTGGCTTGATCACCGAGGCGAGGCTCGCGGCGACCTCCTCGTGCTGCGTGACGGCGTACTCGACCAGCACGTCGGACATGTTGTAGACACCGCTCGGCCTGCGGCCTGCGACCACCAGCCGCAGCACTTCGGTGGCCTCCGCGAACCCCTCCGGGATCTCGCCTCTCGCCCGCCGGGCCGTCGTCATCCAGCCCCCGGCCAGCCACCGCGACAGCTGCCCGACGGTCAGCTCGGCGTGCTCGTCGCCCAGGTCCGGAGCCAACAGCACCAGCACGCCGTCGCGGTTGGCGACGAGCGCGCCCGGACCGGCGACCTCCCGCAGCTCCGCCGCGCCCTGGTCCTGGCCCCGGACCACGGTGATCAGGTATCTGGGCGCCAACCCGTCCAGCACTTCGGGGGCGATCGGGCGGCCGTCGACCAGGTCGGCCACCAGGTCGCGCGGGGGTGTGGCCGCGGTGTCCTGGCGCACGGCCTCGCGGTGCCGGAAGCCGTCGAGGAAGTCCTCGACGAGCTGACCGCCGACCCTGACCAGGCGGGCCAGCTCGGGGTCACCCGCCGCCGCCTTGCTGAGCAGTTCGACCAGTTCGCCCGGTCGTCCGCCGCCGACCCAGCCCTCGCCCGCCGCCCGGACCTTCGCCCGGAACTCCGCGATCCGCAGGTGGTCGGTGTTCACCGGGTGCAAGCCGCGCCTGCGCGCGAACTCGTCCGGGGATTCCCACCTGGCCGTCGATTCGATCATGTCCGGTAGCTGCCTCTCCCGCGCTCAAGCCTGCTTGACGAAGCCGGGCTGGACGCGCGGCGGCCAACTGCCGGGATCGAGGATGCCCAGCGAGTACGCCCTGGAGACGAGCGCGGCGCGGTTGGCCGCCTTGAGCTTCCGCAGCATCGTTCCCACGTGGTAGTCGACGCCCTGCCTGCTCAGGTAGAGCCTGGAGGTGATGTGGACGGTCGATTGCCCGAGCGCGATCGCTTCGAGGATGCGGGCGTCGATGTTGCTCAGGATCGGCTTGGGGCTGTCCGCGGAGGCGGAGGGCGACACGGTCACCATGAGCCCGGAGCGCACCGCGATCACGAACACCCGGACGGCGCTCGGTCCGCGGTCGGCGTCGACGATCTCCGCGGTGTGCCCGAACCCGCCCTTGCCGTCGGTGAGCAGGCGCACGCACTGCCCGCGCAGGGTCGACCGGGTCTCGCCGCGGAAGAGGTCCACGAAGTCCCGTCCGATCAAATTGTCCGGATCGACGCCCAACCGCGTGGCGAATTCGCCGCCGACCTTGCGCAGCACCAGTTGCGCGTCGACCAGGCCGGCATTCGTCGCGTGCAGGTCGAAAAACCGGCCCACTACATCCGCGGTCGACTCCGCCGGGAAATCGCCGTGGTCGCGCAGCAACGACAATCCGGTCATCGAGGACATCTCCGGCCCCTCCCCACTCATGCACAAGTACGCATACTGGTTACGCACGAAACCATCGAGCGCAGCGCACATCTCATGTCATGTTTCTCGTATGAATAATCCTAGGAACTCGGAGATCTCAGGGTCAACGTCGCGTACCAAATACTGTGGTGGCGTTCCGCTGATGGTTCGGTCGGTGCGACGGGGGCCACACTGACCGCCTGTGATGGTTCGGTCGAGCTGAGTGACAGATTTGAGACGGGCCGGGCGACACCGATCCCGGTGCCCCGCGACTCGGGATTCGGGACTCGGGACTACCGGGAGTTCACGTGGTGCAGGACGTCCGCCAGGTCGGCGCGTCCGCGCACGCCGAGCTTCCGGTAGGTGTTGGTCAGGTGCTTCTCCACCGCGCGGGAGGTCACCGACAGCTCGTCGGCGATCTCCTGGTTGGACCGGCCGCCCGCCGCGAGGGCCGCGACCTTGCGCTCGGAGGGCGTCAGCCTCGGTCCCGACGGCGCCTGCCCGCCGAGGGCCTGGCGGGCCCGGTCGGCGATCGAGGTCGACCCGCACTCGACCGCGACCTCCAGGCAGCGGCGCCACACGTCGCCGCGGCCGGACATCTCGGCCGACTGGCGGAGGGCCTTGGCGAGTTCCAGCCTGTTCGCCGAGCCCTCCAACACCTCGACGGCCCGCTGGGACAGTTCGACGCCGTGCCGCTCGGCCGAGAGCCGGCCCAGGACCCGCCACGCCCGTCCGATGCCGGCGGGCGCGCCCCACTCGTGGGCGATCAGCCGCTCCTCCTCCGCCAGCGCGAAGGCGGTGTCCGACTCGCCGAGCGCGTGCTTGATCAACGCGACCGACGTCCGCCACGGGAACAGCACCGGGTTGCGCCATCCGGACTGGTCGAGTTGGGCACCGCACGCCAGGACCGCCGTCGCCGCGCCGGCCAGGTCGCCCCGCATCACCGCCGCCGAGCCGCGCAGCAGTCCGACGACCGCGGCGAGGCACACGCTGTCGGGCTGGTCGTCGACCGCGGCGAGGAGCCGATCGGTCAGCACCGGGTCGCGCAGCTGCAGCGCCACCGCCCCGGACACGACCGCCGTGGTGCGGCTCGCGGTGTTCCAGTCGAGCGCGCCCATCCCGTACGCGTCGGCCGCGGCGGCGCTGGCCTCGGTGAGCCGTCCGGACATCAGGTACGCCAACGACTGCTCGGTGCGGATCATGGCCTGCTCGACCGCGTCGCCGCGCACGCGTGCCGCCTCGTACGCCTCGTCCAGCCAGCCGGTGATCACACCCGGCGAGTCGGCCGCGGCGAGCACGGAGACCAGCAGCGGCGTGGCGGTGTGCACGTGGGCGGGTGTCGCGGGTTCGCGCGCCAGCACTTCTTCCGCCAGGCGCGCGAGTTCCGCGGCGGGTCGGCGGGCGGTCAGCATCGCCCCGTGCAGCAGCACGGTCAGCAACTCGCGATCGGCGCCCGTGGCCAGGGGCGGCCCGGCACCGAGTTTTGCGAGCCGTGTCAGGGTTTCGGCCAGCTCGTACCGATCGGTTTCGCCGAGGTGGCGGAGTCTCGCCTCGACGCGCAGCGCGAGATCGCGGTCGACGCCTTCGAGGCGGTCGGGGTCGCCGAGCTCGTCACCGATCCGGCGGAGCATCGCGGCCACCGGTTCGGGTGCGTCGCCCATCACGGTCGGCGCGAGCCGGATCGCCGCCGCCGCGCGGTCACGCGGCCGGGCGAGCAGGGCGGTCGCGTACCGGATGTGCCGCACCGCGGCGTGGATGTCGAAGCCCCGTTCCACCGTCGCGAGGTCGACGAGCACCTTCGCCCGGTCCTCGCCGTCCACCGAGGTCTCCAGCAGGGCCCGGCGCAGGTAGCGCGCCGCGACCTCGTTCGCACCGCCGCGCGCGGCGTTGTCGGCGGCGACCCGCAGGGTCCCGACCACCCAGTCGCCCTGCGGTGCGGTGATGTCGATGAGCAACGTGGCGACCTGCTCGGCCGGCCAGCCGCGGTCGTGCAGCAGCCGTGCCGCGCGGAGCTGCGCGTCCTCGCGTTCGGCGGTCGACATC
This sequence comes from Saccharothrix deserti, assembly GCF_009769385.1. GTDB lineage: Bacteria > Actinomycetota > Actinomycetes > Mycobacteriales > Pseudonocardiaceae > Actinosynnema > Actinosynnema deserti. The sequence continues at coordinate 190,926 of NZ_ML775959.1, read as the reverse complement.
ATCTCCTCGACCGCGTGGCGCACACCGGGGTGGGCGAACCCGTCGCCCGCGACCAGGCCGAGGGTGCGCAGCACGCCCAGCGCCTCGGCGGTGGTCGTCTCGTCCAGGTCCGCCAGCACACCGGCGATCGACGGGTCGCCGCAGTCGGCCAGCACCGCCAACGCCTCCGCCAACGCCCGGACCGGCTCGGGTTGCGCGCGCAGGCTGGAGAGGAGGCGGTCGCGCGAACGACCCGGCCGCAGCGTGCGCACCACGTCGGCGTGGGCCGCCACCGGCGCCTGGTCGCCGAGCGCCCAGTCCAGCGCCAACGCGGTCAGGAACATCGGGTTGCCGTCGGTCGCCTCGTGGCAGGCGAGCCCGAACTCCTCGTCGCACGCGGGCCCGAGCCGTTCCCGCATCAACGCCAGCGAGCCCGCCGGGGACAGGAAACGGGGTCGCAGCTGGTGGGCGGCGGCGGCCACGACCGCGGAGATCTCGGGCCGGTCGGTGAGCGGGTCGCCCTCGCGCACGGCCGCGACGAACACCACGCGTCTCGTCGCGACGCAGTCCGCGAGGTCCACGAGCAGGCGCGCCGACAACTCGTCGGCCCATTGCAGGTCGTCGACCAGCACGAGCGCGGGGGCGTCCCCGACGACGTTGTGCGCGAGCGACTGCGCCCCGAACCGCACCGCCTGCTGGACGTCCACCGTCCCCAGCGCGGAGTCGACACCGTTGGCGCAGAACACCGGACGGGCGAGCGCGGCGGGACCCCGCCACACGTCGGCGTCCACCCCGGCCAGCACCGGCTCCAGCAGCTGGCGGACCACACCGCCCGCGAAACCGCGCTCGAACGGCGAGGCGGTCGCCCGCAGCACGTGGAACCCGTCGGCCTCGGGCAGCGTCCCGAGGGCGTGCAGCAGCGCGGACTTGCCGTTGCCCAGCGGTCCGCCGATGACGACCACGCTGCCGGCGCCCTCCGCGGCCATCCGGAGGGCACGGCTCACCACGCCCAACTCGTCCTCGCGTTCGAACAGCACTCGTCGTCCGCCTCCTTCCTCAGGCGTCCGGTGTCCAGCCGAGCCGGCGTGCCCGCTCGACCAGGCCGTTCGCGTGGTGGGTCAACGCGATCCCGGCCGCTTCGCGCACGAGTGGCGCGGCGTCCGCCGGATCGCCGGCCTCCGCGAGTTCGAGCAGGGCGTTCGCGTAGCGGATCCTGGTCGGTGACTCGCGGAGCAGCGGGACCGCGACCCGCAGGTGTTCCAGCGCGTCGGCGCCCGTGTACACCAACGCGCTGCCGAGGTGGGCGCCGCCGAGGGTGCTCGGCGCACCCCACTGCCGCGCGAGCGCGACCTCCTCGTCGACGAGCCGCAGCGCGCGCGCCGTCTCGCCGGTCGACCGCAACGCCATCGCCGCGACCGTCCGCCACGCGAGCAGAGCCGGGTTGGCCCACTGCCGGGAGAGCAGGCGGCGTCCGCATTCCTGGAACTTGGTGGCCGCCACCGCCGCGTCGCCCGTCACCAGGGCGAGCAGCCCGCGTGAGAAGTGCAGGTGCGTCCACGCGAAGCCACCGATGGCCTCCGCGTCCACCGGCACGGTGTCGGACAGCGCCGCCGCGCGGTCGACCATGCCGCGTTCCAGGCTGAGCAGCATGTCCAGCGCGACGATGATCGCCCGTGACGTGGGGTGCCAGCTCTGCCGCGGCAGCTCGAACTCCGCCCGCTCCAGGTCGACCACGGCCTCGTCCAGCCGGCCCCGCCGCGCCTTGACCTTGGACCGGGCGAGCAGCGCGGACCCCGCGACCGCGGTCAGCCCCCGTCGGCGCGCCAGGGTCACCACGGCGTCGAGCCCGGCGGTCGCCTCGTCCACGTCGTCGGTCAGCATCAACGCCCGGCACGCCTGGATGCGCGGTGACAACGTGGCGCTCTCCCCCGTCAGCGCCGCGCGTGCGAGGGTGCGGGTGCCTTCGAGGTCGACGCCCCGCGTCGCGCACCGCCACGCCGCCGCGCCCGCCAGCGCCGGGTCGGTCGGCCACTCCGGCAGCTCGGGCGCCTCCAGCAGGCCCAGCCCCGGCTCCTCGTGCGGCGCGTCGTCGGCGATCCAGTACAGCGCGGTGAGGGAATCCCGTTCGGCGCCCGTGGCGGACACCGCGCCGAAGGTGCGCCGGGCCAACGCGTTGTCACCGCGGGCGAGCAGTTGTTCGGCGGCGTCGAGTCGCTCGGCGGTGAACCCGGCGAACTCCGGGTCCAGCAGCATCCGGGTGAGCAGGCGGTCGCCGACGTCCGGGGCGTGACCGCCTTCGGCCACGCCCAGTTCCACGATCAGGCGCGCCTTCAGCGCCGGAGCGACCGGTTCGGCCAGCGCCCGGCCCAGGTGGCAGGCCGCCTCCTGCGACCGGCCGCGCTCACGTTCCCGTTCGGCCGCCGTGCGCAGGAGGGGCACGACCCACGGCCGGCCGGACGGCGGCGCGCCCTTGAGCAGCCGCGCGACCGCGGGCTCGGCGACGGCGCTGCGGTAGCCCAGTTCCGCGGCCCGGTCGTGCAGTTCCTCGCGCCGTGCCCGGGACATCCCCGCCAGCACGCGGTCCACCCCGACGTCCGCGACCAGCTGCGGCCGTTCCCGCGAGGTGATCAGACCGGCGCCGAACAGCAGTTCCAGGGCGCGGGCCGGGGTCAGCTGCCGCAACCGGGCCAGCGTGAACACCAGGTCGAGGTCGAAGTCCGGGCGGCAGATCGCGATGACCCGCACCAGCTCGACCACCTCCGCCGGCAGCGTCCGCAGCGCTCTCGCCACGACCTCGCCGACCACCTCCGCCGTGCGGTCGACCAGGTCGGGGATGTGCTGGACGCGCGGACCGAGCCCGGTCGCGGCCAGCCGGTCGAGCACCGGGCGCAGCACCACGGGACGGCCGCCGGTGTGCACGACGAGGGCGTCCAGGAACTTCGGGTCCGCGGGCTCCGCGAACCGGGACGCCACCAGCTCCGCGACGGCCGCCGCGCCCAGCGGGCGCAAGGTCAGCACGGTCGCGCCGTCGAGGACCGTTCTCAGGCAGTCGGACGCCACCACGATCATGATCGGCGTGTCGCGACTCCACCGGGCCAGGGCGGCGAGCCGTGCCCGTGACGCGTCGTCCAGCCACTGCGCGTCGTCCACCACGAGCAGCAGCGGTCCGACGGGGCCGGCCGCGTGGGGATCGTGCGACGGCGCGCTTTCGAGCCGGACCAGCAGGTCGGCGAGGACGCGGCGCTCGCGGTCGGTCCCGTCCGGTGACGCCGTCATCGTCAGCACCACCACGCCTGCCCCGGTTCCGCTCGCCGCGACGTGGCGGGCCACCGCACTGCGGCCCGTCCCGGCCGGGCCGACGACCTCGAACAGCGACGACCCACCGGCCGCCAACGCCCGGACGGCGTCGTCCAGGGCCACCAGTTCGGCGTCGCGCTCCACGAGCCCGGTCGTCACCGACGTCCCCGTCATCCGAGGTGCCCCACGAGATCGGTCCGCGTCTGCACGCCGAGCTTGCGGTAGGCGTTGGACAGGTGGCTCTCGACCGTGCGCACGGTGACGAACAGCGCCGCCGCGATCTCCCGGTTCGTCCTGCCCTCGGCGGCCAGCGCGGCGACGCGGCGCTCGCTGCCGGTCAGCATGTTCGCCGGGGTGGCGGTCAGACCGGGCATCCGGCCCCCCGCGCGCATGAGCCCGGACCGGGCCACGGCCGCCGCCGGGAGGTCGCCGCACCGCACCGCCAGGTCCACCGCGGCCCGGAAGTGCCTCCGGGCGGGTTTGCCCCGGCCCTCGGCCAGGAACGCGTGGCCGAGCGCCGTCCGCGCCCCCACCTCGCGGAGCAGGGCGCCGGTGCCCGTCAGCTCACCGACCGCCGCCTCCAGCACCTCGACCCGCGCCCGACCGGACGTGATCAGGCCCTCGGCCAGCAGCGCGTACCCGCGGGCGGTGGGGGTGTCCCAGCGGGCGGCCCGCTCCGCACCGCGCTCGACCAGGTCGACCGCCTCGGCGGGCCGGCCGAGGTCGGCCAGCAGCGTGGTCGCGTCGAGCCACCACGGCACGAGCACCGGGTTGCGCACGCTCATCGCGTCCAACTCCCGGCCGCACCGCAGCAACACCTCCAGCGCGCCCTCGTGGTCGAGCCTGATCACCCGCCTCCGGGCGAGGGCGATCATCTCGGCGCCGTACTCCAAGACGCTGCGCGGCTCCGCGCCCACGTCGGGTGGCTCCGCCGCGGCGCCCGCGTTGCGGTTCACGCGCGCCGCGTCCACGACCGTCCGCGCCCACGCGTCGTTCACCGTCCACCCCGCCGCCTCCACGACCCCGAGCGCGTGTTCGGCGTCCGCCTCGGCGTCCGTCAGCTCCCCGGCGTCCAGTCGCAGTGCCGCCCGCGCGACCAGGGTCAGGTAGTGGCTCCAGGCGTCGCCGCGGCGCGAGGTGTCGGTCAACGCCGTGTCCAGGCGGCTCAGCGCCGCGCCCGGGTCGCCGGCGAAGTGGAGCACGATCGAGGGGTAGACGTCCCACCAGTCGTACGGCTCGATCCGCCGGTTCGCGCCGAGGGCGATCAGCTCCAGCGCGCGGTGCGACGAACCGCCGGACAGCATCTCGGTGCGCGCCAACTGGTGCGCCAGCCGCCGTTCGCTCGTCGTCCGCCCGGACGGCGCCGCGGTCGCACGACCCCGCGCCACCGCCTGGGCCGTCGTGCCGAGGTTGCCGAAACCGAGCACGAGCGCGGTGAGGTCGACCAGCACCCGCAGGTCGGTGTCGGCGTCGGCGGGCAGGCCGTCCAGCGCGTCCAGGACGACGGAGATCGCCTGCGCGGACCGCCGCGCGCCGAGGGCGACCATCGCGTACCGGACCGCGAGGGACGCCTTCACGACGGGGTCGGCGATACCGGCCAGTGCCTCGGTGAACGCGGTCAGCGCGGCGCCCGGGTCCGTCTGCGCGAGCGCCATCGCCAGCTCCACCCGCGTGTCGACCTGGTCCGGCGCGGCGTCGAGCACGCGGCGCAGGTACTCCACCGCGACCTCCGGCGAACCGGCGGAGGCCGCCGACCGGGCGGCTCCGCTCAGCGCGGACAGCATCCACGGCTCCGCCGGCGCAGGCACGGCCACGAGCTGACGGGCGATCTCCTCGTCGGGACGACCCAGGTCGGCGAGCAACCGGGCCGCGCGCACCCGCAACGCCGCCGTCTCCGCGGGGTCGAGCGCGCCGAGCAGGCTGTCGCGCAGGTAGTCGGCGCGGAACTCCACGCCGTTCGGGGCCAGGGCGCGGAAGTAGACCAGGGTGGCGCGGGCGGCCGACGCGACCGCCGTCGACATCCCGAACAGCGCCGCGATCACCTCGGGCGACGCGGCGGTGTCGAGCAACGCCACGCCGGTGGCGTACTGGCGGATCGGCTCGCTCTGCTTCTCCAGCCACGTCACCATGCAGGTGATCGCCCACTCGGAGGCCACCCGGTGCGCGCGGTCCGCCGCGTGGGCGCCGGGCTCCGGGTCCTCGGACCCCAGGCCGTCGTCCCGCAGCCGGATCAGCAGCGCGCGCATCATCGCGGCGTTGCCGCCGGTCACCTCCATGCACACGGCCAGGAACTCGTCGTCCGGCTCGATGCCGAGCTCCCGGGCGACGAACTCCGCGATCTCCCCCTCGCCCAGCGGGGCCAGGCGGACGAGGGTCGTGTGGATCGCCTCGTCCAGGTCGGTGAACCGCACGTCGCCCACGCCGTGCTCGCCGTGCGGCAACGCCAGCACGACGAGCACCGGCAGGCCGGCCACGCGTCGGAGCAGGAAGTCGAGCCAGCGCGCGGTGGCGAGGTCGCAGTAGTGCGCGTCGTCCACCAGGAGCACCACGGGACGTTCGGCGGCGAGCACCACCACGTGCCGGTAGAGGCGGTACAGCAGCGCGTAGTCGTCCGGCCGCGCCTCTTCCGGCGGCGGGGGCAGCAGTTCGTCGGCCCGGGAGCCCAGCAAGTGCCGCAGCGCGGCGAACTGCGGCGCGCCGGGGACGCAGCACGCGTGCGCCACCGTGACGTCGTCGCGCAGGGCGTCGCGGGCCCGTTCGATGACGGTCGACCGGCCGATGCCGACCGGACCGCTCAGCAGCAGCGCGCCTCCCGGTTCGCCGGACACGATCTCCTCGACCCTGGCGCGGATCGCCGCGACCGCGGCGTCCCGCCCGACCGGTGCCCCGACGACCGCGCTGCGGCGTTCCGCCATCACCGCTCCCCGGCCCCTGGTGCGGACTCCACTCGCCCGGTCCCCCGTCTGTCCCCTCGGAACGCGTCCCACCCGCTCCGCCGCACGTCGTCCGCTGTGCGGCCCGGACCGCGGCCGGCGGACTCCACGAGGTTCACGTCCGTCCGTTCCACAGGCGGTACAGCGTTCAGCATGAAGAACCGACTCTTAGTGATGAAGTCCACTCCAACTCCACCCCGGGAAGGCTTAGTTCACACCGTGAATTGCGACAGACACGCTACGGAGTCAGCTTAGCCCAATCGGCAGAACTGCTTCCAAAAACGATCGTGAACCATACGATCGGACGGGTACCGACAACCACGCTCCGTAGATGACGAGCGCGCCCAGAGCCCCGGTCGGGGGACTCTCGAACGAGAACCCGCGCTCGGTTCAGAAGCGGGTCGGCCGGGACAGCACGCCGGCCAACTCGGTGAGGTCCGCGACCAGGCCCGCGCGCAGCTCCGGCGTCATCCGCGCGGCCAGGAGGATCGCCCCGACCGCGGTCGGGGCCTCGACGCCGACGCGTCCGGGGACGGTGACGCCGACGCACGTGACGCCTTCGGTGTACTCACCGTTGTCCACCGCGAACCCGCGTTCACGGGTGACGTCGAGGTCCCCGCGCAGCGCGTCGAACGTGCGGTGGGACTGCGCGGTGAGCACGGGCAGCTCCCCGACCCGGGCCAGCCGGTCGTCGAGGTCGCCGGGCGGCAACGAGGCCAGCACCGCCTTGCCGAGCGCGGTCACCACCGCCGGCATCCGCATGCCGACCTCGCACGCCGGCCGCACCGACTGCAAGCCCTCGTGGCGGGCGAGGTAGACCACCTCGGTCCCGTCGAGCACGGCCAGGACCACCAGCTCGCGCGACGCCACCGGGAGGGTGCCCACGGTCCGGCGGAACTCCTCGACCGCATCGGTGCCGGCCAGGTAGCCCTGCCCCAGTTCGACCACCTTGTGGCCGAGCGCCCAGCGCCCGTCCACCCGCCGGATCATCCCGGTCCCTTCCAGCGCGGTGCACAGGTTGGCGACCGTGGACTTGGCCAGGTCCAGTGAGCGCGCGAGTTCGGCGATCCCCACCGGCCGGCCCTGCCGGGCCAGTTCCTCCAGCAGGAAGACCGCACGCGTCACGGCAGGCGACCTGCTGTCCACCGACCGCAAAGAACGCGTCTCGCCGACCGTCACGATTCTCCCTCGCACTCGCGCCAGACCCGATAAGTTACCCCATGGTCACAAAGTCGAGCAGGACCTTGCAGGAGCGGGCCGGGTCCCCGGCCAGCTCGAACGCCTCGGCCACGCGCGCGACCGGCAGCACCGCGGTCACCACCGGGTCCACCGCCAGCCCGCCGAGCCGGGGCAGCACCTCGTCCAGCTCGCCGTCGAACCGGAACGACCCGACGACCCGGAGTTCCCTGGTGACGATCAGGTTCGCCGCGATCGCCGCGTCACCCGGCGGCAGCAGCCCCAGGCCCACCACGGTCCCGCCGCGGCGCACCGAGCGCAGGCACGTCGAGAACCCGGCCGGGCTGCCCGACGATTCGATCGCGACATCCGCCTCCACCTCCTCCCGCTCCCCCACCGTGAACGTGTGCGTCGCACCGACCGCGCGGGCGACGTCGAGGGGGCGAGAGTGCACGTCGGTCACCACGATCTCGGCGGCGCCGGCGGCCTGGAGGACCGCGACGACGAGGCAGCCGATCGGCCCCGCGCCGGTGACCAGGACCCGCCGTCCCCGCACGTCACCCGCCTGCCGCACGGCGTGCCAGGCCACCGCCGTGGGCTCGGCCACCGCCGCCCGTCGCACAGCTAGCCCGTCGGGCAGCGGCCGGACCTGGTCCGCGGCCACCACGAGCACGTCGGAGAACCCGCCCTGCACGTGCGGGAAGTGCGCGGCGCTGCCCAGGTAGCGGGCACGGCGGCAGATGTTGGGCCGCCCGGCGGCGCACTCCGGGCACGACCGGCACGGTGTCGCCGGGTGCACGGTCACCGGCGTGCCCGGCTCGAACCCCGAGCCGCCCAGCACGTGCCCGGACACCTCGTGCCCCAGCACCAGCGGCTCGCGCAACCGGAAATCGCCCACCGCGCCGTGCCGGTAGTAGTGCAGGTCGGAACCGCAGATGCCGCCGTAGCTCACCCCGATCGCGACCTGGCCGAGCCTCGGCGTCGGGTCCGGCCGCTCCTCGACCCGCAGGTCACCCGCGCCGTGCACGACCACCGCGCGCATCTCAGATCACCGCCGTGAGGCCGCCGTCGACCGCGACGACCTGGCCGTTCACGAAATCGGACGCGGGCGCGGCCAGCCAGACGAGCGTGCCGACCAGGTCGTCCACCCGGGCCCACCGGCCCGCCGGTGTGCGGCCCCTGATCCACGCGTCGAACTCCGGGTCCTCGACCAGCGCCTTGGTCAGCTCGGTCACGACGTAGCCGGGGGCGAGCGCGTTGACGTTGATGCCGGCGGGCGCCCATTCCGCGCACATGGTGCGGGTCAGCATCGCCAGGCCGCCCTTCGAGGCCGCGTACCCGGCGATGCCCGGCCGGGCCAGCCAGGACTGCACCGAGCAGATGTTGACGATCTTGCCCCGGCCCCGTTCCACCATCGACCGCGCGACCGCCCGTCCGACCAGGAACGCGCCGGTGAGGTTGGTGTCCAGCAGGCGCTGCCAGTTGTCCAGGGACACCTCCAGCATCGGCTCGCGGTGCTGGACGCCGGTGTTGTTGACCAGGACGTCGATCGGTCCGATCCCGCGTTCGACGCGCGTGATCGCGGCGTCGACCGCGGCCTCGTCGGTCACGTCGAACGCGCTGGTGTGGACCGTGCCGCCGGTCCGCTCGGCCAGGTCGTCGCGGGCGGCCTCCAGCGCCGCCTCGTCACGGCCGTTGAGGACCACCGCGGCACCGGCCGCGACGAGGCCCTCGGCCAGGCGTGCCCCGATGCCCTTGCCCGAACCGGTGACCAGCGCGAGCCTGCCGGTGAGGTCGAACAGCGACGTCATGCGGTGGCCCTCCCCGTGCAGTTCAGGGCGGCGATGTCCGAGTCGCCCGCGGTGCCGAGCCGGCGGTGCAGTTCGGACACGGCCGCGGTCACGGGCAGCGGGACGTTCGAGGCTCGGGCGTACTCCTGGGCGGTTTCGAGGTCCTCCACCATGTTGCCGACCGGGCCGGCGGCGTTCAGGTCCAGACCGGCGAACTTGGTGAAGAACTCCTGCGGCAGGGCCTCGGCGCGGTCGCCGGACAGCGCGCCGAGCACCTGCTCCGGTTCGAGGCCGGCCGCGCGGACGAGCGCGGCGGATTCGGCGATCGCGGCGAACGCGCAGCCGGTGAGGATCTGGTTGACCATCCTGACGAGTTGGCCGGACCCGCTGGGGCCGATGTGGGTGATCCGCTGGGCGAGCGTGTCGAGGACCGGTGTCGCGCGGGCGACGTCTTCGGCGGCGCCGCCGACCATCGTCGTGAGACGACCGGTCAGCGCGGCGGGCGCGCCGCCGAACAGCAACGCGTCCACCCACGCCGCGCCAGCCGCGGCCGCCTGCTCGGCGAACTGCCGGGTGCCGTCCGGGTCGATACCGGACATGTCGACCACGACGGGTGCGCCCGCGCCCATGCCCGCGCTGAGCACGCCGTCCGGGCCGAACACGACCTCGCGCACGATCTCGGCGGTGTTCGCGGTGTCCGACGACAGCAGCACCACGTCGGTCGCCGCCAACACCGCCGGGCGGTCGACCCGCACGGTGCCCCGGACGCGCGCGTCGGGGCGGGTTTCGTACGCCAGCACCGTGTGCCCGGTGTCCATCAGGCGCGTGGCGATGGCCGTGCCCATCACGCCGAGACCCGCGATCCCCACCACTGTCATCGTGTCCAGACCTCCCGGTAGACGTTCCGGTAGCCCGACGCGGGTCGAACACCTCGCCGGAGGCGCCCGGCCACGGCCTTCCGGTGCCGACGTCGGCGAACACGCCTGATGCTCACGCTACCCACATGGAACAGCGTCCCACCTGCGGAACACAATCGTCCGGCGTCGCCGGACGGCCCGGCGACGCGAAATACCGCGATACTCGGAAAAGTTCCGAGGGCTCTTCCGAATCCCGCGCAAATCGGCTCCACCGGGGCAACCTGCTCACCGCCATGTGGCGCAATGACGCGGTGATCGAGTTGACGCTGCACCCGGAAGACCACACGGTCACCACGCCCGAAGGAGCCAGGGCGCGACTCACCCCGGCGGAGTTCCGCGTGCTCGCGCACCTGCTGGCCAACCGCGGCACGGTGCTGACCGTCGACGACATCACCACCGCGACCGGAGTGCGCTGCGTCCGCTCGGCCGTCAGCAAACTCCGGTACAAACTCGGGTCCGCCGGTCCCCTCATCCACGGCGTCTACGGCGTCGGATACCTGCTGCGCCAACACTTCTGACCTCGTGGGACTCCAGGTGCGCGCCATCGTCCACAACGAACTCGGCGTGGCCGCCGGGGCGTTGCCGTGCGGCGGTCGTGCCACAGCACGTGAAGCCGTTCAGGCCGGAGTCGAGTGGCGCGCAGCGCATGTGACCAGCGTCGCGCCGGTGCGGCTAGGGAAATACCCACACTTGAAGACCACTGTGGACACCTCGGGCGGCCGGTAGCTGCGGCGTCGAAGGCTCAGGTGGGCAGTTGCAGGCCACGCTTGGCGGTCCGGCCGAACAGCGTTTCCCAGTCCAGGTCGACACCGTCGGTGTGCAGTGCCGCCAACGCCAAGGCGACCGCGTTGGGCTCGGGGTGCGGGGCGCGGCGCAGCACGGGGATGAACCTCGCCTCGTCGGGCTCGGGCAGGCACTCCGGTCCCATCGCGGTCAGCGCGCCGTTCGGGCCGAGTTCGACGAACGCCGTGACCCCCGCCGCCCGCAGCGTCCGCACGGCGGCCTCGAACCGCACCGTCTCCCTGGCCTGCCGGACCCAGTACCCGGGCTCGCGGAGCCGTTCGGGAACGAGGTGCGCACCGGTGACCGTCGAGACGATCCCCACCCGCGGCGCGGTGAAACCGGCCGTCTCGACCGCACCGGCGAACTCCGGCAGCACCGGGTCCAGTGCCGCCGAGTGGAACGGGTGGCTGACGCGCAGGTGCGTGACCGTACAGCCCCGGCCGGACAGCGCGGCGGCGATCTCGGCGACGCCGTCCCGAGGGCCCGACAGGACCACGGCGCGGGGACCGTTGACCGCGGCGATCTCCACTGCGGACGCGGTCTCCGCGAGCAACGCCCGAACCTCGTCCTCCCCCACGCGCACGGCGACCATCGCGCCGCCCTCCGGCAACCCCTGCATCAACCGACCGCGCACGGCCACCAACCGCGCCGCGTCCGACAGGGACAGCGCGCCGGCGACGTGCGCCGCGGTGAGTTCACCGAGCGAGTAACCGGCCATCAGATCCGGCCGGATCCCCGCGTGCTCCAGCACGCGGAACAACGCGACCCCGACGGCGAACAGCGCCGGCTGCGCGTACTCGGTGTGGTCCAGCAGAGCGGCCCCCGACTCCGCCCACATCACCTGTTTGACCGGCAACGCGGTGTGCCGGTCGAGTTCCGCGCACACCTCGTCCAAGGCCGCCGCGAAGACCGGGTCGGCCGCGGCCAGTTCCCGTCCCATGCCCGATCGCTGACTGCCCTGGCCCGGGAACAGGTACGCAACGCGACCGGGACTCCCGGTCACCAGACCACGTGCCACGCCCGGCACGGACCGTCCCTCGGCCAACGCGCCGAGGCGGTCGAGCAGCTCCACCCGGTCCGCGCCGACGACCGCCGCCCGGTGTTCGAACGCCGTCCTCGCCGTGGCCAGGGAGACCGCCACGTCCACGGGGTCGAGGTCGGGACGGTCGGCCAGGAATCCCGCCAACCGCTTCGCGCGTGCCCGCAGCCCGCTCTCCGTGCGAGCCGACACGGACCAGATCACCTCGGACGACCGCACGTCCCCGACGGCATCCGGCCCGTCCTCGCCCGACGGCATGCCTTCGAGCGCCACGTGCACGTTCGTTTCCCCATTCGCGACGCGGGCCCGTACCGTCCCGCCACGAGGTGGTGTCGGTGTGGTCGGTGTTCACCGAACCGACCGGTAATGGTCGGTCGGTTCGGTGAACACCAATTTCGATCCGGCTGCGCAGCCGTTGGTGTGGGGGGCCGACCGACGACAAGCCGCCCCACACCAACGGTTCATTCCCGATACCCGCGTCAGGGGGCGCGGAAATCGACGCGGGTTCGGCGACGCCTTCCCCGATGTGTTCGACCGAGGAGGGCGGGCTCTGATTGCCCCGGCCGGGCAGTTCGGTGCCGGCTTCCCGATCGGGAAGCCGGCACCGAACCTGTCCCACCATTCTCCGGATCGTCCGCCGGCGCTCCGGAGACAGTGGCACCTCCTGCATGTGCCACGGTCAACTTTAGGGGTGGACTACGGTGGAATCGACCGTTCTCCGACCGATGCGCAGGTTCTTCCGCATTCGCCGCAAACGCGTTATCGCGAGCGCGCGTCGGCCTCGGCGCACGCCGCCGACACCGTCGTGGCCAGCGCCGATGCGCTCATGGCGAGCGGCACGACCTGCGGTGAGCGCGGGGACGGTGTCGAGGCGAGCAGCGGTGCCTCGCGTCGAACCGGAGACCTGAGCGTCCAGGCCGTGATTGCTCAGCCCCTCACAGCCGCCCAGCCTGCCATCGCCCGGCCAGCCATCGCTCAACCCGCGACCAGCCTGTGATCGTCCAGCCCCAGCCCCAGCCGTGCGGAAGGTTCGCGCAGCGCCCGACGAACTGGGGGTTTCAGCCGGGCGCTGCGCGTGGTCGGGGTGGGCGGGGGCGGCGGGTCCGCCCACCCCGAGACTCAGGCTCCTCCGGGAAGCCTCTGGCTTGGACGTCCGGGCGGGACGCGACGGACGCGATCCTGGTCCGGCTTCCGGAAATCGTTCTGTGCGAACGCGGCCACGTAGACCGGCAACACGCGGCGGGCGACGGCCACGCGCGGCGTCACGACTTCGTTTGCCGCCATGTACGCCCCCGCCCGTTTCCCGACGAATTGGCGGGACAACGATGATGCGATGCCGACGCCGTTACACCGGGGCCGACGGCGACCAGGCCACAGTTCCGGCCGGGTTCTGGTGATGCACCCGGAAAACCCACGGGACCGGTCACGTCACCGGTCGACATCGGCGGCGGCCGCGATCAACGCGCGGATCGCGGCGGGCTCGGGACGGAGTCGGTACCTCGACCGGAGTCCGCGTTCCACCAGTCCCGAGTCGAGCAGGACGTTGAGGTGGTGGTAGAGCCGCCCGGGCGAAGTCAGGCCCGCCGCCTGCTGGAGGTGCACCGCCGACCGCGGTCCCACCTGGAGGAGGTGTATGACCACGGCCAAGCGTGTCGGATGCCCCAAGGCGGCGAAGACCTTGAGGCAGGAGGCGGCTGTCCCGGACAACTCCTCGTTCCCACGGACCGCCGTCGCCACGGCGAACACGACCTCGTCAGCGACGTCCACCAGTCGATCATCCCCGGAAAAGCGCGGACTCCACCCGATTTCCGCCTATCACGGATATCGATCCGGAATTCACGGACGAATGGGATGCCGGTCCCACCCCGCACCGGGTCGCCCCGCACCGGAGCCAGGTCGCCGCACCCCTACATACCGAACGCGGCTGCCACCGACCGTGTCGAGCGACGCCCATCCGGACCGCGCCGGCATCATCGACCACTCCGAGCACTTCCCGCACAACAAGCCGCGCCACCCGAGAGCCGAGCCGGACGGGCTCGTCGACGAGCCGCGGTCCCCAGGCTGACGAAGGAGAACATCATGGCCCCGGTTTCCGTGGTGACCGGCGCGGGTTCGGGAGTGGGGCGCGCCGTCGCCCGCACGCTCATCGAAGCGGGCCACCGGGTGGCGCTCGCCGGACGACGCGTCGACGGGCTGCTCGAGACCGCCGCCGACGCACCGGCCGAGACCGTCCTCGTCGTGCCGACCGACGTCACCGTCGAGGCGTCCGTCGACGCGCTGTTCGACGCCGTGCGCGACCGGTGGGGTCGGGTCGACGTGCTGTTCAACAACGCCGGGACGAACGTTCCCGCCACGCCGCTGGAGGACTTCACCGTCGAGCAGTGGTCGAAGGTGGTCGACACCAACCTGACCGGCTCGTTCCTGTGCGCCCGTGCCGCGTTCCGCGTCATGCGCGAACAAACGCCGCAGGGAGGCCGGATCGTCAACAACGGCTCGATCTCCGCCCAGACCCCGCGCCCCAACGCCATTGCCTACAACGCGAGCAAGCACGCCATCACCGGGTTGACGAAGTCGATCTCGCTGGAGGGCCGCCGCCACCGCATCGCCTGCGGGCAGATCGACATCGGCAACGCCGCCACGTCCATGACCGACCGGATGAGCGACGGCGTCCTCCAAGCGGACGGCTCGATCGCCGCAGAGCCCACCATGGACGTCACACACGTCGCCGATGCGGTCCGCTACATGGTCGGGCTCCCCTTGGACGCCAACGTGCCGTTCATGACCGTCATGGCAACCACGATGCCGCTCATCGGACGCGGCTGACCCACTCCAACCGGCCGCCACCGCCGGATCGTCCGCCCTGAACCACCCGGACAGGTGAACAGTGCAACCAAGGACAACCCAAAACGCATGTCTCACGTTAGCCGGATAAAACGGCGGCCCGGCGGCGAGGACAGCTGGCGAGCACGGTGAAAGGGGGTGCGAGTGGGACACGACTCAACGAACCGCCAGAGCTCGGTAGCCGACGCCACACACCGACCACCGACCACCGCCCGCCCCCTGACCCGCAGACCCGCTACCGCACCGACAGGACGACGATCGGAAGAGGATCGGGACCGAACCGAACCGCAGGCGCGGATCTACGCGCACGTCGATGCCCTCCACGTCCAGCAGCCCGAGGTCAACACGTGCGGCAGCCGGAGGTCGAGTGGGCAGCGAGGTCGAGCAGGCAGCGAGCACTCGGTGGGCGCGCCGGACGGTCATCTCCGACGAGCCATTGACGAGCAAGGCGTCGACGAGCAAGGCGTTCACGCCCGCGACTACGCCCCCGGCACGCGAGCCGTCATCAACGCGACAAGGCGGCGGTAACGCGGCGGTGCGACAACGCGGCGGTGCGACAACGCGGCGGGCATCAACGTGACAAAGCGGCGGCCAGTTCCGTGATCATCTCGGGCCCGACCTGGCAGCAGCCGCCCACTAGCCGCGCGCCGCCCTCGACCCAACCCGCCACGCGCACGGGCTCGAAGGCCGGAACACCGGTCCAGCTGCGGGTCGTGGCGTCCCACTGCTCACCGCTGTTCGGGTACACCACGACCGGTTTGCCGGTGACTCGCCGGGCGATCGCCACGGCCTCGTCGACGTCGGCCGGGTCGCAGCAGTTGACGCCGACGGCCACCACCTCGTCCACGCCCCGCACGGCCTCGAAGGCTTCGGTCAGCGGCTGACCGGCGCACGTCCGCGTCCCACGGGCGCTGTAGGACAGCCAGAGCGGGACTCCCGACCCGGCGACCACACCGAGCACCGCCTCCGCTTCCTCGACGTCGGGGATCGTCTCGACCGCGAGCACGTCGGCGCCCGCCTCGGCGAGCACTTCGATCCTGGGGCGGTGGAAGGACTCCAGGGCCCGCCTGCTCAAGCCGTAGCGGCCGCGGTACTCCGAGCCGTCGGCGAGCATCGCGCCGTACGGGCCGACCGAGGCCGCCACCCACCGCTGTCCGTCCACTTCGGAGGCGGCGCTCCGGGCCAGCGTCACGCTGTCGCGCAGCAGGGCGGCCGTCTCCTCCGCCGTGAGCCCGCGATCCGCGAAGCCCTCGAACGTGGCCTGGTAGCTGGACGTGATCACGACCTCGGCCCCGGCCCGGAAGTAGGTCAGGTGGGCGGACCTGATCGCGTCCGGGTCTGCCAACAGCAGTCGGGCGGACCAGAGCGAGTCGGAGAGGTCGTGCCCGGCGGCCTTGAGCGCGGTCGACAGACCGCCGTCCAACACGACCACCCGATGGGCCAGCGCGTCGGACAGGCGCTCGTTCGAGGACTCCGCGGAAAGGTCTGCCACCACGCCCCGACCGTACCCGCCATTCGCAGGCACCTCACGGACTGGGCACGCGAGAGGTTGAACACTCAACCGTTTCGGTCTAGTGTCGATCTTCCATACGTGTTCGAACGACTACCGGCTGCCACCCCACCGGGCAGCTCCACCGCGAGAGGGACGTGACCGCATGGCGGACGAGATCCGTGATTTCAACCAGCAGATCATCGCCGAGTTCCGCGCCAACGAGGGCGTGGTCGGCGGGATGTTCGAGGGCCGCAACATGCTGCTGCTCACCACCATCGGCGCCAAGAGCGGACAAGAGCGGGTCTCGCCGGTGGTCTACACGCGCGACGGTGACCGGCTCGTCATCGCGGCCTCGTTCGGAGGTGCCCCGAAGAACCCCGCGTGGTTCAACAACCTCGTGGCGAACCCGAAGGTCACCGTCGAGGTCGGCACGGACAAGTTCGAGGCCACCGCGACCCCGGTCGAGGACCGCGCCGAACGCGACCGCCTCTACGCGGGCATGGTCGCGCACGCGGAGGGGTTCGCCGACTACGAGAAGAAGACCGACCGCGTGATCCCGATCGTCCTTCTCGAACGCTGACCCGAGGGGCAGATAGGCGAGCGGCCCCTTCCGGACGGTCCGGCGGTCTGACGGTCCGGCGGTCCTGGTCCGACGACCTCCGCTCCCTCTTGCCGTCGCTCCGTGAAGGCGAGGGGCGACCGCCCGGACGTGGGCCGAGGCGCACCGGTTCCACGTCGGGAGACGGCCGGTGCGCGGGCCCTTGCACGATCTCCAGCGCAGCGCGGGCAACCCACGCCGTCGCCGGGCTCGCCAGGCGGCACGTGCAGCGGTGGCCCGATGCCGATCCCGCGACGGCGGCCGGGGCACTGGACCAGAAAGGCGCCGGACCAGAAACCGGACACCGCAGCCCGTGCTGTCGCCGACAGGAGCTGGGTCGAAGCACAGGTACAGGCCGCACGTCCCCGCCGCGTGGGCGCGTCCGCCCGTAGCGCGTGTGTGTCCACTTTGGACGAGGACCAGTGACGACCACCAGCGTCGACGGCGGAGTTGGAAGCGGACCTGGCCCGCGAGGAGACGTGGCTGCGGGACGTCGGGCAGCAGGAGCAGCCTGGGCTGGCGCTGGGGCGATGTGCCGGGCGTCCACCACTGAGAGTGACTTGACACTTGTCATTTTGCTGACATGTGTCATAGTCATGGCGTGGAGGACGACCAGACGGCGCCCGACCGCGGCACGGACCGGAGGGTCCGTCGATCGCGGTCCACCCTCATGGGTGCGGCTGTGGCGCTCGTGGCCGAGCGGGGCACGACGAACATCTCGATCTCCGACATCGCCGAGGCGGCGGACGTGAGCCGGCAGCTCGTGTACCAGCAGTTCGGCGACCGGGACACGCTGCTGCTGGAGGCGGCGCTCGACCTCGTCCGCACCGAACTCCTGCCGCAGCTCGAGCAGGCTTCGCACGCGTTCGACAAGCACGCCCGCGCGCTGGTCGCGGCACAGCACTTCGCGCGCCACCGGTCGTTCTACCGCGCGGTGCTGACCGGTCCGTCCGGGTACGGGTTGAACGCGGCGTTGAGCAGCCTGCTCAGCCCGTTCAACCAGGAGTTCGTGCGGCGGATGCCCGCCGTGCGGCAGGACCCGGGCGTGCTCGAAGACCTCACCGCGTTCGTGACCGGGGGGTGGGCCGCGCTCATCAACACGTGGGTGATCGAGGCGCCAGACCCCCTCGACGCGGAGGCGTTCGCCGATCGCTTGATGGGCCTGTTCTCGGCCATCGCCGGCACCACCCGTGAACCCGTCGGCGCCAGCCGGGAAAAGGAGCGACGCCGGTGAACCTGATGAGCCACCTCATCCAACGCGGGCTGAAGTTGGACCCGCCGACGACCCGGGACCTGGTCGTCCAGCGCGGCCTCCGGGTGCCGATGCCGGACGGCGTCGAACTGCTGGCGGACCGGTGGGCCCCGCGGAGCGGGGGCGACTCGTTGCCGACCGCGTTGCTGCGCAGCCCGTACGGCCGGTCGGGACTGATCGGCGACGGCATGGCGAGGCCGCTGGCCGAGCGCGGGTACCAGGTGTTGATGCAGAGCGTGCGCGGCACGTTCGGCTCGGGTGGGTCGTTCGACCCGTTCAAGAACGAGCGCGAGGACGGGCTGGCGACCCTGGAGTGGATCGTGAAGCAGCCGTGGTTCGGCGACTCCATCGTGCTGGTCGGCCCCAGCTACCTCGGGTACGTGCAGTGGGCGATGGCGGATCGCCTGCCGCCGGAGGTCAAGGCGATGATCCCGCAGATCACCGAGTCGGCGCTGACGCTGGAGTTCCTGCGTGAGGACGGGCTCTCCCTGGAGACGCCGTTCGGGTGGGGCACCATGGTCGCGGGGCAGGAGCGTCCCTTCCCGCTGCTGCGGAGGTTCCTCCAGGGCCGGAAGGACCAGCGGGCGCTGTCCACGCTGCCGTTGAACCGCGCCGACGTGGCCGCGATCGGGCAGCGCTCCGAGTACATCCAGGACGTTCTGGCCCACACCGCGGACGCCGAGCGCTGGGCCGGGATCGACCACCGGCACCGGGTGGCGGAGGTGACCGTGCCGGTCAGCTCGATCGGCGGCTGGTACGACATCTTCCTACCGGGCCAGCTCCGCGATTTCCAGACCCTCCGGGACGCGGGGCGTTCGGCCCGGATCACGGTCGGGCCGTGGACGCACCTGAAGGGCGACAACACGGCGATCCGGGAGGCCCTCGGGTTCGGGCTCGCCCACGCGCGCGGGGAGCAGCCGCCGGACCGCGCGCCGGTGCGGCTGTACGTGATGGGCGAGGAAGCCTGGCGCGACTTCGACTCCTGGCCGCCGCGCGGCTACGAGCCCCGGCGCTTCCACCTCCAGCCAGGCGGTGCGCTGGCCGAGCAGCCGCCCGGCGAGTCGGCGCCCGACACCTACCGCTACGACCCGGCGGATCCGACGCCCGCGGTCGGCGGGGTGCGCATGGTGGCCGACAGCAGTCGTGTCGACAACACCAGGCTGGAGGCACGGCCGGACGTGCTCACCTACACCACGACGACGCTCGACCAGGACGTCGAGGTGATCGGCGAGGTTTCGGCCGAGATCTTCTTCCGCTCCAGCCTGCCTTGCGCCGACGTGTTCGTCCGGCTCTGCGACGTCGACCCGGGCGGGCGTTCGCAGAACGTCTGCGACGGCCTGGTCAGCCTGACCGGCGCGGTCGAGACGACCCGCGCCGCCGTCACGCTGTGGCCGACCGCGCACCGCTTCAAGCGCGGCCACCGCATCCGGGTCCAGGTGTCCAGCGGCGCGTTCCCGAGGTACGCCCGCAATCCCGGCACCGGCGAACCGCACGCCACCGCGACCACCCTCCTGGCCGCCGACCAGACCGTCCACCACGACCCGGAGCACCCGTCGGCGATCGTCCTGCCGGTGCGGCAGGCGCCGTAGCCGGGCCGGTTCCCCGGGCGTGGTTCGAATCGGATCGACCGGAGAAGTACTCCTCTCACACTGCTGACCGCGACGGCCGACCTGTCCGCTGGTGGACGGGTCGGCCGTCGTTGTTGGACCGGGAGCAGGCCGAGGTGATGCCGCGCCCGCCGCTCGCGATACTGGGGCCGTGACGACGACGAAACCACGCCTGGAGATCGAATACTGCACGCAGTGCCGGTGGTTGCTGCGCGCCGGCTGGACCGCGCAGGAGCTGCTGACGACGTTCACCACCGAACTGGGCGAGGTCGCGTTGATCCCCGGCACGGGCGGCGTGTTCGACATCCGGCTCGACGGCGAAACGCTCTGGTCCCGCAAGGCGCGGGACGGTTTCCCCGACCTGGCCGACCTGAAGCAACTCGTGCGCGACCGGATCGCCCCCGGCCGCGACCTCGGGCACACGGACCGGCGGAAGGCGGCCCAGTAGTCCGTCCGGGGCCGTGCGCCGGCGCACCTCCGGACATTTCGGGTGGTGATCATGGGCGCGGCAAGTGCGCGACGACTCCGGCCAACGCGCCGTCGGCCGTGGAATCAATTCCCCAAGTTCACTCTGTCGAGTGACGGCACGGGTAATACCCCCAGTTGGAAATGGAGTCGAAAGTCCCTACTCCGGCCCAGGGACCGGGTGAACACTTGCGGCGTCAAAACTCGTTCGGCGGGTACGACCCCTGCCAGCGCGACGACCCTGCCCCAACGCCGCCCCCGCTGCGAGCCCGAAGCTCAACGAGGAGTGGGCACGCATGACCTCGATCGAACCGAATGCGGCGATACCGGGCAGCGCCTCGGCAGACCTCGAAATGCGATCGGCCGGGGTCGACGCGCAAAGCGCGCTCGGCACCCAGACCGGCCGCGAAGGAGACCCCAGCGGGCCGGCGCTCGCGACGGCGGCCGACACCGATCGCTCCCCCTCGGACCTGACCACCGAGGACTTCCCGAGGCAGCCGGACGGCACCGCGCAACCGGAGGGCTTCGCACCGGCGGCACCACCGGTCACGCCGATCCCGTTCCGCGTGGCGAGCGGCCGGTACCGGTCGCAGGCGGTCGGGTTCCAGCTGGAACTCCGCGTCGACGTCGACGGCAGACGCCCGTTGCACAAGCTCAGCGGCGACTACTTCCGCCTCACCGGCGCCACGGTGTCCTACTTCGGCTCGTGGACCGTCGACGCGGTCACGGTGACCACGACCCCGACGCACGTCAAGATCGTGGGCACGGCCCGCACCACGTGGTCGACGACGTTCACCGTCGCCACCGTGACCGTGCCGCGCACCCGCGTCTTCCAGCCCGCCGCACCGGCGACCCTGCGGTGGTCGACGCCGAGCGGCGCGATAGGCGCCACCTACGTGTGCGCCTGGGAGGCCGGCGCGTTCCGCACCGTGGAGCTGGAACAGGACTGCGAGTCCGCGGTGACCCCGTTCGCGTCCTACAACACCGGATCGCTGCCCAGCGGCGGCCCGGCCCGCGACCTCGGCATCGGCACCGCGTACGCCGAGGCGGGCCTCCAGGTGGTCGACACGGGCGGCACGAGCACCATCTCCACGCCGTCCAACCACGTCTGGAACAACGCGAGCCTGCACCACGCGATGGAGGCGCACTTCTCCCGCCGGCAGGAACGGCCGCAGTTCAAGGTGTGGCTGCTGCACGCCATGCGGCACGAGTTCACCACGGCCACCTCGACCCTGCTCGGCATCATGTTCGACCAGCAGGGCCTGCACCGGCAGGGCTGCGCGACGTTCTACGAGCGGATCGCCGGGGACTCGCCGATCAACCAGCGCCACCAGCTGCACACGAACGTGCACGAACTCGGCCACTGCTTCAACCTGTACCACTCGTTCCACAAGAACCGGGTGGAGCCGCCGATGCCCAACCGGCCCGGCAGCCTGTCCTGGATGAACTACCCCCGGATGTACGACCCGGGGAACGGCTCGCCCGCCGGCGAGGGCCCGTTCTGGGCGGCGTTCCCGTTCCAGTTCGACGACCTGGAGCTGGCGCACCTGAGGCACGGCTTCCGCAACAACGTGATCATGGGCGGCAACCCGTTCGGCACGGGCGCCGCGTCGGATGCGGGCGAGGAGTTCGCCGAGCTCCTGTCGGACACCAGCGGGCTGCGGTTGCGCATCGGCCAGGCGGCCGACGACCGGCCGCTGCTCGGCACACCCGTGGTGCTGGAGATCGACCTGACCGTCGAGCGGTCCCAGGAGGTCAACACCCGCGAGCAGCTGCACCCGAAGTACGGGTTCGTCCAGGTCGCGGTGAGCAGGCCGAGGGGTGACGTGGTCGTCCACGAGCCGCCGGTGCGGCACTGCGCGACACCGGACCTCGTGGCGTGCGCCAGTGGTGAGCGCCTGCCGATCAGCGCCTACATCGGCTACGACGCGACCGTCGGGCACCTGTTCGAGGATCCGGGCACCTACCGGGTCCGCGCGGTGTACGCCTCGCCGAACGGCAGCCTGGTGCTGTCGAACACCGCGACCATCCGGGTCGGCGCGCCGCGCTCGGCCCAGGAGGACGCGGCCGCCGAGCTGCTGCTGAACGACCGGACGGGGATGGCGATCACCCTGCACGGCACGGACTCGCCGTACCTCGTGCAGGGGACCAGCGCGTTGCAGACGATCCTGGCCGAGCACGGCGACCACCCCGCGGCCGTCTACGCGCAAGTCGTCCTCGGCATGAACGCGGCCCGGTCGTTCACCACGGTCGAGCCGGACGGCTCCGTCCACGTCCGCGAGCCCGACCTCGGTCGCGCGGACGACCTCCTGCAGAACGCGATCCGGGCGTCGCGCGGTGACGGCGGCCTGGACGACCTGACCGTCTACCAGGCCGGTGCGTACCTGGCCGAGGCGCACGCGCGGGCCGGGGACACCGACGGGGCGCACCAGCTGCGCTCCGAGATCCGGCAGCTGGCGCAGTCGAAGGGCGCGCCCGAATCCGTGGTCCACTCGCTGGACGAGTAGGAGGTCCGATGCAACTGGCCGTCGAACTCGGCGAGGGTTTCGTCGACGACGAGGTGACCGTTCTCGTCGACGGTCGGGAGGAGTGGCACCGCACCGGTGTCACGACGAACTACTCGGTCGGCATCGCGGAGATCGCCAGGGTCCCGGCTGAGCCCGGGGCCCTGGTGGAAGTCCGGGTGCGCGACCTGACGAGCCGCCGTGAGGTGGGCGAGGACCCCCGCCTGCGGGTCGACATCGACGTCTCGGGCGGGTTGGCCATGGGCGACGCCCCGCACGGGGACGTGTTCTAGCGGCGGCTGGTTCACGACGGATGCCCGGTGCGGGGACGACGCGGTGCGGGGGCGACGCGGTGCGGGGGCGACGCTGTGCCCCCGCACCGGGCGGTCGTTCCGATCAGCTCGCGGAGCAGGTCGGCGTCATGCCCGTGCCGACGCCGTTGCCCTGGAAGCCGAACTCGGTCGACTGGCCGGCCGCGACGCGGCCGTTGTAGCTGACGTTCCTCCACTGGATGGTGCCGCTGTTGCCGCTGCGGTCGGCGTTCCACGCGTTGGTGACCGTGGAGCCGGACGGCAGGGTGAGCGTCACGGTCCAGCCGTTGATGGCCGACGACCCGGCGGTGACCTTCACCGTGGCGGTGAAACCACCGGTCCAGGAGTTCAGCGACACCGAAGCGGTGCAGCCACCCGGACCGGGGACCGAGGTCGTGGTCGTCGTGGTGGGCCCGGTCGGGGGCGTGGTGGTCGTCGTGGTCGACGTGGGCACGGTCGGGCCGCCGCTGTTGAGGGCGTTCAGGGTGGAGGTGTAGGCGGCCTTCTTGTTGCCCGAGCCGTCGAACAGCAGCGGGGTGCCCGAGGCGCGCCACGAGTCGGTGTCGCGGATGCCCCACACGGTGATGCCGGTGCAGCGCGTCACCGCCATGCACGCCTTGACGACGCGCTCGTAGTTCTGCGCCTGCGCCGTGCCCGACCCCTCGATGTCCAGCTCGGTGATCTGCACGTCCACGCCCAGGTTCGCGAAGTTCTGCAGCGTGGTCTGGTAGTTGCCCGGCACCGGGCTCTGGCTGTTGAAGTGCGACTGGAGGCCGACGCAGTCGATGGGCACGCCGCGCTGCTTGAAGTCCTGGACCAGCCGGTAGACGGCCTGGGTCTTGGCGTGGGTCCAGTCGTCGGTGTTGTAGTCGTTGTAGCAGAGTTTCGCGCCGGGGTCGGCGGCCCGCGCGGCGCGGAACGCCGCCTCGATCCAGTCGTTGCCCGTGCGCTGCAGGTTCGAGTCGCGGCGGGCGCCCGAGCTGCCGTCCTGGAACGCCTCGTTCACCACGTCCCAGGCGTAGATCTTGCCGCGGTAGTACGTGGCCACCTGCGTGACGTGGTTGAGCATCGCGCTGCGCAGCGCGGAGCCGGACATGTTCTGCATCCAGCCGGGCTGCTGCGAGTGCCACGCCAGCGTGTGGCCGCGGACCCGTTTGCCCTGGGAGCGGGCGAGGTTGACGATGCGGTCGGCGTTGCCGTAGGTGAACTGGTTCTGGTTGGGTTCGGTGGCGTCGATCTTCATCTCGTTCTCGGCGGTGACCATGTCGAACTCGCGCTGGAGGAGTCCGGCGTAGGTCGAGTCGCCGAGCCTGCCCGCGGCGACGGCCGTGCCGAAGTAGCGCCCCGACTCGGCCGCCGAGGCGCCGAGCGTGGTCCCGGCGTTGGCGGACGTCGCCAGGAGCACCGCGGCGCCCGTGGTCGCGGTCACCAGCGTCGACACGAGCACCGCTCGTAACACTGACCTCGATGTCAGCTTCATGTTTCGCACCTTCTGGGGAGCACCTGCGGGTTTGGGGCAGGTGGGGTGGCCCGGTCTGAAACTTTTAGAAGTATCAACCGAAACAGATAGGTCTGGCAAGCACCGAAACAGGCCAAGCTTGCAGACACACGGAGGCCTGTACGCCACCCCAATCGCCCAGGGCCACGGAACATTCACCGCGAAAGCCTTCGAAACTCTTCGAAAGAATGTTCGCAACTTTCATCGATACACGACGGCCGACGCGTCCGCGAGTGCGTTGTTATCCTCGTGCGTGACCAGCGAATCACCTGCGGCGACAAGGCCTCGCCGGGAACAGCTCCGCGACTTCCTGCGCACCTGCCGGGCCCGGCTGACACCCGCCGACGTCGGCGTGGTGGCGACGGGCAGGCGCCGGACACCGGGTCTGCGGCGCGAGGAGGTCGCCGCGCTGGCCGGGGTCGGCGTGTCCTGGTACACGTGGCTCGAACAGGGCCGCGACATCAAGGTCTCGGCCGAGGTGCTCGACGCGATCAGCGGGGCGCTGCGCATGACCGGGCCCGAACGCACGCACCTGTACCTGCTGGCCGGTCTCAACCCGCCACGGGTCGGCGGGACGAGTGGCGCGGCGGTCACCCCGGAGCTGCGGCGCCTGCTCGACGCGTGGATGCCGAGGCCCGCGATCCTGCGCGACCGGTACTGGAACCTGCTCGCGGTCAACGACGCGACGCGGACCGTGTTCGGCTTCGACGACACCGACCGCAACTGCCTGATCTCGTTCTTCACCAACGCCCGGTACCGCGACGCGCACGCGCACTGGGCGTCGGTCGCGCCGAACGTCGTCGCCGCCTTCCGCGCCGACGCGGCGCACTCCCCCGACGACCCGGAGTTCGGCCGGGTCGTCGACGATCTCAGCGCCGTGAGCCCGGAGTTCACCGAGCTGTGGGCGCGCCACGAGGTGGCCGCTCACGCCCAGGCCGTGAAAGCGGTGCGCCACCCGGAGGCCGGTGACCTGTTCTTCGACCTGACGACCCTGATCGTGGCCGACCACCCGGACTGGCACCTGGAGCTGTACCACCCCCGGCCCTGGCCTTGACCACCCGCCGAAGGTGGTGGCGCCGCTCCCAGGTTGAGTGCGCACTGTTTGTCCCGCACGCCGCTCGACACGCTGGACCCCATGACGCACAGCCCTTCCCAGGTTCGACGACAAGCCCGATTCGACGACAAGACCGCGCTCATCACCGGCGGCACCAGCGGCATGGGCCTGGCCACCGCGCGGAGGTTGCTGGCCGAGGGCGCACAGGTGGTCGTCACCGGGCGCGACAAGACCCGGCTGGACGCCGCGGTCGAAGCCCTGGACGGCGGATCCCGGGTGCTCGGGGTGTGCGGCGACGTGGCGGATCCCGCCGACCTCGATGCGCTGACGACCGCGATCCGGGACCGTCACGGCCGACTGGACGTCGTCTTCGCCAACGCGGGCGTCGCCTCGTTCCAGCCGAACGGCGACATCACCGAAGCCGAGTTCGACCGCGTCGTGGACATCAACTTCAAGGGGGTGTTCTTCACCGTCCAGAAGACCCTCCCGCTGCTGTCCGACCACGCGGCGATCGTGATCAACGCGTCGTGGACGCTGCACCGCGGCCTGCCCGGCGCCTCCCTCTACTCGGCGACCAAAGCGGCGGTGCACAACCTGGCGCACACCCTCGCGGCCGAACTGGGGCCGAGGGGAATCCGGGTCAACTCCGTCAGCCCCGGCTACATCGAGACCCCGATGTTCCACGACAACGTCTCCGCCGACGCACAAGCCGCCGTCGTCGCGGCGGTGCCCACCGGCCGCATCGGCACCTCCGACGACGTCGCCGACGCGGTCGCCTTCCTCGCCTCCGGCGAAGCGTCCTACATCAACGGACAGGACCTGATCATCGACGGCGGCCTGGTCGCCACCGCCTCCGGCTTGACCCGGTGACGAACGGCCGTCGTCCCGGGCCGGTCCGACGTGGAGGGCCGGCCCGGTGACGAGTCCTAGACCTCCAGCACCACCGCCAGGCCTTGGCCGACGCCGATGCACAGCGCGGCCAGGCCCCAGCCGCCCCCACGGCGGCGCAGTTCGTGGGCGAGTTGGATGATGACGCGCCCGCCGGACGCACCGAGCGGGTGCCCGAGGGCGATGGCCCCGCCGTTGACGTTGACGATCTCCGGGTCCAGCTCCGGCCAGTCCGCCAGGCACGCCAGCGACTGGGCGGCGAAGGCCTCGTTCAACTCCACCGCGGTCAGGTCGGACCAGCCGATCCCGGCCCGCCGCAACGCGATCTCCGCGGCCTGCACCGGGCCGATGCCGAACACGTGCGGGTCGACGCCCGCCGCCCCGCGTCCCGCGATACGCGCCAGAGGTGTCGCGCCGACCCGATCGGCGGCGGCCCGGTCACCGAGCAGCAGCGCGGCGGCGCCGTCGTTGAGCGGGGACGAGTTGCCGGCGGTGACGGTTCCGGCGGGGCGGAACGCCGGTTTGAGCTTGGCGAGCCGGTCCTGGTCGGTCTCGGGGCGGATGGCCTCGTCGCGGGTCAGCTCGGTGCCGGGCACCGGGGCCACGTGGTCGTCGTAGAAGCCGTTGTCCCACGCCTTGGCCGCCAGTTGGTGGCTGCGGGCGGCGAAGGCGTCCTGCTGCTCGCGCGTGATGCCGTACTGCTCGGCCAGGCCCTCGGTGCTCTCACCGAGCGAGACCGTCCACCGCTCGGGCATCCGCGGGTTGACCAGCCGCCACCCGAGCGTGGTGGAGTGCAGCGTCTCGTGCCCGGCGGGGAAGCCCTTCGCCGGTTTGGGCAGCACCCAAGGGGCACGGCTCATCGACTCCACGCCGCCCGCGACCACGAGCGACGCGTCACCCACGGCGATGGTGCGCGACGCCTGCATCACGGCGTCCATGCCCGACCCGCACAGCCGGTTGACCGTGCCGCCGGGGACGGCGGTGGGCCAGCCCGCCAGCAGCGCCGCCATCCTCGCCACGTTGCGGTTGTCCTCACCGGCCTGGTTGGCGTCACCCAGCAGGACCTCCTCGACCAACGCGGGGTCCAGGTCCTGGCGTTCGGCCAGCGTGCGCAGCACGTGCGCGGCCAGGTCGTCCGGTCGGACGCCGGACAGCCCGCCGCCGTAGCGGCCGAACGGGGTGCGCACACCGTCGAGCACGAACACGTCGTTCACGCGGAACTCCTCCTCGAGCGTCCTTGCCCGGAACTCCCGGCACTTCCCGGCACTTCTCAGAACTCGATCGGCCAGCCGGTGTAGGCCTCGGCCAGGTGGGTCGCGGCGGCCGTGCTCGCGGTGACCAGCTCCAACTCGCCGAGCTGCCGCTTGAGGTCGAACGCCGAACCCGCCGGGTCGGTGTGCAGCATCGACGTCATCCACCACGAGAAGTGCTGGGCCCGCCACACCCGCCGTGCCGCCGTCGGCCCGTAGGCGTCCAACAGCCCGGCGGACCCGGTGGCGAAGTAGCTCTCCAACGCACGGGCCAGTACTACCACGTCGGCCACCGCCAGGTTGAGCCCCTTGGCGCCGGTCGGCGGCACGGTGTGGGCAGCGTCTCCGGCCAGGAAGAGCCGGCCGTGCCGCATCGGCTCGCACACGTAGCTGCGCATCGGGATCACGCCCCGGTCGAAGATGCGGCCCTCGGCCAGGGAGAAACCGCCGCCCGCGACCCTGGCGTTCAACTCGGCCCAGATCCGGTCGTCGCTCCAGTCGTCGACGCGCTCGTCCGGGTCGCACTGGAAGTACATCCGCTGCACCTGCGGCGTCCGCGTGCTGATCAGCGCGAACCCGCGTTCGGAGTGGGCGTAGATCAGCTCCTTCGAGGACTGCGGTGCCTCGGCCAGGATGCCGAACCACCCGAACGGGTAGGCCCGGAAGTAGTCGGTGCGCTCGCCGTCGGGGATCGAGCGCCTGCTGATGCCCCCGGACCCGTCACAGCCGGCGATCACGTCGCACCGCAGCTCGACCGGGGTGCCGTCGGCGTCGGTGAACGAGATCACCGGCTCGTCGGAGGTGAGCCCGTGCAGCGACACGTCACTCGCCTCGAACCGGATGTCGGCCCCGGCGTCGAGCCGCGCCGCGATCAGGTCTTTGAGCACTTCGTGCTGCGGGTAGAGCCAGACGGCCCGGCCGGTGAGCCCGGTGAAGTCGATCCGGTGCCCCTGACCGCCGAACCGCAGCTCGATGCCCTCGTGCCGGGCGCCCTCGGCCAGCGCCCGCACGCCGACGCCCATCGCGGTCAGCAACTCCACCGTGCCCTGCTCCAGGACGCCGGCGCGGATGGTCTGCTCGATCGCCGCACGGCCGCGCGTCTCGACGACCACGGAGTCGATGCCGCGTTCGGCCAGCAGGTGGGACAGCACCAGACCGGCGGGACCGGCGCCGACGATTCCGACTCTCGTTCGCATGGGTCAACCCAAGGACGACCCGCGCCCGATCGCCAGGAAGGACTTCCATTGGGTGAAAGTGACGGCGATTTCAGGAACGCCTCGCGGTTACGTTCGGCGCCTGACGTTCCGTGAGGAGGACCGGCATGGCGGTCAACAGCGACGTGCCCCGGCGATCGACGGCCGGGCGGGCGCTGTCGCTGCTCGGCGCGTTCGACGCCACCCACCCCCGGCTCAAGCTCACCGAACTCGCCCGGCGCACGGACCTGCCCCTGCCCACGGTCCACCGGCTGGCCGCGGAGCTGGTGTCGTGGGGCGCGCTGGAACGTGACGCCACCGGCCACTACAGCATCGGCCTGCGGTTGTGGGAGGCGGCGACGCTCGCCCCGGTGGCCGGTCGGCTGCGCGAGATCGCCCTGCCGTTCATGCAGGACCTCTACGAGACGACCCGCGAGAACGTCCACCTCGCCGTCCACGACGGTTTCGACGCCCTGTACGTGGAGAAGCTGTCCGGTCACCGCTCGGTGCCCGTCGTCTCGCGGATCGGCGCCCGGCTGCCGATGCACTCGACGGGGGTCGGCAAGGCCCTGCTCGCCCGCGCCGACGCCGCGTTCGTGCGCAGCTACGCCGAACGCCCCCTGCCCCGCTTCACCCGGTACACGATCACCGAACGCGCCCGGCTGCTGCGCGAACTGCGCGCCACCGCCGAACGCGGGTACGCGCTGACCAACGAGGAGATGACGCTCGGCTCGTGCTCGGTGGCCGTCGCCATCCCCTCCGACAGCCACGCGCCCGCCGGTGCGCTGGGCATCGTGGTGCGCTCGGTGCGCACCGACCTGCACCGGCTGGTCCCCGACCTGCGGGCCGCCGCCGAGGCGATCGGGCGGAAGCTGGACGAAGCGGTGGACGGCACCCAGCCGGGACGGGCCTGAACGCCGATCGTCGCGGGGCGGACGCCACCCGGTGGTGACGCCCGCCCCGCGACGATCAGGTCCACACCTACCGCTCGTCTCCACGCCCGGACGGACCGCCAGTCGCCAACACCCGGTCCGGTCCGCCGTCGAGCCGCTGCGGCGGAGAGTCGACCGGGCGTCCGGACATGGGCAGTTTCCGCAGTTCGGCCTTGCGCACCTTCCCCGAACCGGTGCGCGGCAGCTGCTCGACCAGGTCGATGTGCACCGGCACCTTGTACTTGGCGAGTCGGGCGAGCAGGAACTCCCGCAGCTCCTCCCGGGACGGCCCACCGCCCGACCCGTACCGCACGAACGCCCGGCCGACCTCGCCCCACCTCGGGTCTGGCACACCGATCACGGCGGCCTCGACCACGGCGGGGTGTTCGACGATGGCGTTCTCCACCTCGGCCGGGTACACGTTCTCCCCGCCGGAGATGAACATGTCCTTGAGCCGGTCCACCACGTACAGGTGCCCCTCGGCGTCGAACCGCGCGATGTCACCGGTGCGGAACCACCCGCCGGGGTAGAACGCGGCGGCGGTGGCGGCGGGGTCGTTCCAGTAGCCGGGGGTGACGTTCGGCCCCCGGACCAGCACCTCCCCCGGTTCGTCCACCCCGGCGTCCTCGCCCTCGGCGGACACGACCCGGACGTCGGCGAAGAACACCGGAACGCCCGCCGAGCCGACCTTGCGGGTGCTCTCCCCCGCCTCCAGGAACGTCGCGCCGGGCGCGGTCTCGGTGAGGCCGTAGCCCTGGCAGAACGTCAGCCCGCGTTCCTGGTAGGTGCGGATGAGCGATTCGGGCACCGCCGCGCCGCCGCACAGCAGGTGCCGCAACGACGACAGGTCGGCGGTGTACCAGCGCGGTGACGCGGCCAGGTCGGCGAACATGGTGGCCACGCCGAAGACCAGCGTGATCCGCTCGCACTCGATGAGCTCGTACACCCGGTCCACGTCCCACGACGACGTGATCACCGCCTTGCCGCCCTTGATGAACGTGGGCAGCAGGGTCTGGGTGAGCGCCGCGACGTGGAACAGGGGCGCGGACACCAGGGTGCACTCGGTGCTGGTGACGTCCACCCCGACGAGCAGGTTGCAGGTGTTCCAGATCAGGTTCGCGTGGGTGAGCATCGCCCCCTTCGGGCGACCGGTGGTGCCGGAGGTGTAGAGGATGACGGCGACGTCGTCCCGGTCCACCACCTCGTCGATGGGCTCGGCCGAGCCTTCGGCCAGCCAGCTCTCGTAGTCGTGCTGCCCGACGTCCGAGCCCTCGACCGAGCCCTCGACCGCGACGACCACACCCGGCGCGATGCCCGCCAGGTCACGCACCACGCCCGCGCACTGGGGCCCGAACACCAGCACCGACGGCCCGGAGTCCGCCAGCACGTGCCCGACTTCGGGCGCGGCGAGGCGGAAGTTCACCGGCACGAAGATCCCGCCGAGCACGTGCGTGGCGAACATCGTCTCCACGAACGACGGGTGGTTGGGCCCCAGGTAGGCGACCCGGTCCCCGGAAGACACACCCGCCGCCCGCAACCGGTCCGCCAGGCGCGTGACGCGCGTGGCGAACTCCGCGTAGGTCGTCGCCCGTCCTGAGTGGACGATCGCGGTGCGGCCCGGCGACATCTGCGCCCGCCGGTACGGCCAACCCCCGAGGCCCGCGTTCTGCATTTCGGTTCTCCTGTCAGGCTACGGCGACTGGTTGGAGTTCACGCGTGCTGGTTTCCTTCAACGCGAGCACGCACACCACGGTGAGCAGGCAGAACCCCGCGATGACCGACGAGATGAGGGTAAGCCCCTGTCCGCCGGTCGCTCGCTGGATCGCGGCGAACAGCAGCGGTGCGACGCCCGCGCCGAGCCCGGCGATCTGGTAGCCCAACGACGCGCCCGTGTAACGGTTCTCCGTGCTGAACAACTCGCTGTACAGAGCCGCTAGCGGTCCGTACATCATCGGGTGGATGACGCCCTGTCCCACCACCAGCGCGAGGGTGAGCAACGCCGTGTCGCGGCTGTCCACCATCGGGAACAGGACGAAGCCGAACACCGCCATCGCGACCGCGCCGGCCACCACGACCGGCCGCCTGCCGAACCGGTCGGACGCGGCCGACCAGCCGAGGATGCCGACGACGGCGAACGCCGAGGACAACGTGAGCGCGTTGAGCACGGTCTGGCGCGCGTGACCGGCCTGCACGCCGTACGCCAGCGTGAAGGTGGTCAGCGTGGACTGCGCGACGAACGCGGCCAGCCCGACCCCGATGCCCAGCAGCAGCACGCGCGGGTGGTTGCGCAGCACGTCCACCACCGGAATCCGGCGCTTCACGCCGGCCTGCGCCACCGCCCGGAACGCCGGTGTCTCCTCGACCTTGTGCCGGACCCACAGGCCGATGCCGAGCAGCACGATGCTGATCAGGAACGGAATCCGCCAGCCCCACTCCAGGAACGCCCGCTCGCCGACCACCGCGGCGGTCGTGGTGAGCGCCAACGTCGACAGCACCATCCCGCACGGCGCGCCCGCGTTGGTGAAACTGGCCCACAGGCCACGCCTGCCGGTGGCGTGCTCGGCGGACATCAGCACCGCGCCACCCCACTCGCCGCCGACCGCGATGCCCTGCACCACGCGCAGGATGACGAGGCCGACCGGCGCGAGGGCGCCCACCTGGGCGTACGTCGGCAGCAACCCGATGAGGAAGCTGGCCACACCCATCAGGGTCATGGTCAGCACGAGCATCCGCTTGCGCCCCAACAAGTCGCCGAAGTGTCCGAACAGGACTCCGCCGAGCGGGCGGGCCAGGTAGCCGGTGGCGAACGTGCCGAAGCTCGCGATGGTGGCCACGAGCGGGTCGAGGTTGGAGAAGAAGACCTTGTTGAACACCACGGCGGACGCGGTGGCGTAGAGCAGGAAGTCGTAGTACTCGATCACGCTGCCGAGGAAACTCGACGCAACGGCGCGACGGAGTTGAACGTTGGGGACGTTCTCGGTGTTCGGCATGGTGACCTCGGATTCAGGCGTAGTGCCGGTACACGGCGCGCGCGACGCACGCCGGCTTGTCCGAACCGTCGATCTCGACGGTGAAGTCCAGCACCATCTGGACGCCGTTGCCCTTGACCTCTTCCACCGACGCCACCGTGCCCGCCAGCCTGACCTTGCTGCCGACGGGGACGGGGCTGGGGAAGCGCACCTTCTCCAGGCCGTAGTTGACGCTCATCCGGATGCCGTTGATCTCCAGCAGTTCGCCGAACATGGGGATCATCAGCGACAGCGTCAGGTAGCCGTGCGCGATGGTGGTGCCGAACGGCCCGGACGCCGCCCGCTCCGGGTCAGTGTGGATCCACTGGTGGTCGTCGGTGGCGTCGGCGAAGGTGTCCACCCGGCTCTGGGTGATCTCGCGCCAGTCGGTGTGCCCTAGGTCCTGCCCGGCCAGCGCGAGGATTTCGGCCGGTCCGTTCACGGTCGTGGTCATGTGCGCTCCGCGTGGTCGTCGTCGGCGGCGAGGCCGAGCAGCCTGGCCGCGTTGTGCTTGAGGATCTTGGGTCGGACCGCGGGCTTGAGGTCGAGCGCCTCGAAGTCGGCCAGCCAGCGGTCCGGTGTGATCACCGGGTAGTCCGAGCCGAACAGCACCTTGTCCTGCAGCAGCGAGTCGGCGTAGCGGACCAGCTGCGGCGGGAAGTACTTGGGCGACCAGCCGGACAGGTCGATGTAGACGTGCGGCTTGTGCGTGGCCACCGCCAGCGCCTCGTCCTGCCACGGGAACGACGGGTGCGCGAGGATGATCCGCAACTCCGGGAAGTCGACGGCCACGTCGTCCACCAGCATGGGGTCGGAGTACTTCAGCCTGATCCCGCCACCGCCGGGGACACCGGCGCCGATCCCGGTCTGCCCGGTGTGGAACAGCGCGGGCACGCCCAGTTCCTCGATGGCCTCGTACAGCGGGTACGCCATCGGGTCGTTCGGCGCGAAACCCTGGAGGCTCGGGTGGAACTTGAAGCCGCGCACACCGTGCTGCTCGACCAGCCTGCGCGCCTCCCGTGCGCCCGCCCGACCCTTCCACGGGTCGATGCTGGCGAACGGGATGAGCACGTCGGAGTGCTCGGCGCAGTTCTCCGCGACCTCCTCGTTGGCGATGCGCGGGTGGCCGGTGGCGTGCTCGGCGTCGACGGTGAAGACGACGGCCGCCATCCGGCGTTCCCGGTAGTAGGCCGCCATCTCATCGATGGTCGGCTGCCGGTGGTTGTGCCCGCCGAAGTACTTCTCCGAGGCCTTGAGCAGTTCGGGGCTCAGGGACGCGTGGCCGTCCTTGGACACCTCGGCGTGGGTGTGGACGTCGATGGCCACGAGTTCGTCCAAGGGGAGGACCACGTCAGGCCGCCGGCGGGTTCGGGGCGGGGATGCCGTAGGTCTCCGGCTGCGCGCCCACGCCGGTCTCCCACGACTCCGCGATGGCGTCCGCGGTCCACCCGCCGTCGGCGAAGGCCACGGCCTTCTCCTGCGGGTGCGACCAGAGGGCGAGCCGGTCGCCGCCGATGCCGATGGCCTGGCCGGTGACGCCCCGCGCGGCGTCCGACGCCAGGAAGACGATCAACGAGGCCACGTCCTCGACCGTGCCCAGGCCCTCGTCCTTGCGCAGCCAGTCCGGGTACGGCGCGCCGGTGCGCTCCGCCTCCTCGATGACCGGCCCGAACGCCGGGATGGTCTTGGTCATCTCGGTCGCTGCGACCGGGACCACGGCGTTGACCGAGATGTCGGCGCGGGCCAGTTCCATCGCCCACGTGCGGGCCATGGCCACGATGCCCGCCTTCGACGCGGCGTAGTTGGTCTGCCCGAAGTTGCCGCGCTGGCCGGCGGGCGAGGAGATCAGGACCAGGCTGCCGCCCCTGCCCTGTTCCCTCATCCGGACCGCGGCGGCGCGGGCGCAGGTGAACGTGCCGCGCAGGTGCACGTCGACCACCGCGTCGAAGTCCTCGTCGGACATCTTCCACAGCACCCGGTCGCGCAGGATGCCCGCGTTGGTGACCAGCACGTCGAGGCCGCCGAACTCCTCGACGGCGGTCGCGACCAGCTGGTCGGCGGTCTCGGCGGGACCGACCGGCGCGACCACGGCGACCGCCCGTCCGCCCTCCTCCACGATCCCCTTCACGACCGCGCTCGCCGCTTCGGCGTCCACGTCGTTGACGACGACCGCGGCGCCGGCTCGCGCCAGGGCCTCCGCGTACGCCCGGCCCAGCCCCCGGCCGCTGCCGGTGACCACGGCGACCTTCTCTCGCAAGTCCATGACGGCGTCTCCTCATGCTCGGCTACCGCGTTACGAACATACGGCAGTTTTGTGACGGCCGTCTAGACTCTGCCCAACATCCCTTCCGAGGGCAACACCGGGCCGGCTACCCTTGACCCGTGACCGACAGCCGCGACGACCAGCCGCAGAACGCACGCCCCCAGTCGCTGATGCTGTCGTTCCTCGGCCTCTACCTGCTCGACCGCGACACCGCCGTGTACTCGGGCAGCGTCATCGACGTGTTCGACCGCGTCGGCGTCTCCGAGGAGGCGGTGCGCTCGACGCTCACCCGCATGGTGGGCCGCGGCCTGCTCACCCGGCAGCGCCTGGGCCGGCGCGTCTACTTCGGACTGACCGGGCACGCGACCGACGTGCTGCGCGACGGCAGGCGGCGGATCCGGGAGACCGGCGCCGTCAACCGCGCGTGGGACGGCACCTGGACGCTGGTCGGCTTCTCGCTACCGGACACGCGCCGGGGCGACCGCCACGACCTGCGCTCGCAACTGCTGTGGGCCGGGTTCGGCATGCTCCAGAGCGGACTGTGGATCGCACCGGGTGTCCGGGACGCCGCCGGGATCGTCGAACGGCTGGGCCTGGCGGCCAACGTCACCGTCTTCACCGCGCAGCACACCAAGCCGACGGAAGCCGCCGACCTCGTGCACCGGGTGTTCGACACCGAGGCGATCGCGGCCCGCTACCACGCCTTCATCGCCCGCTGGGAGACCACCGACCCGCTGCCCGCGCTGTCCGACGACCTGGCGCGCCAACTGGTCCTGCACGCCGACTGGCTCCAGCTGATGCGCCAGGACCCGCACCTGCCCGTGCGGCTCCTGGACGGGGACTGGCCCGCGATCCGCGCCGAGAACCTGTTCCACGCCCTCGACACCCGCTACCACGACACCGCGTCCGCCCTCGCGGCCGATGTCATCGAGGAAGTCCCGGTCGTCATCGAGGAAGTCCCCGCCGAGAACGGCTGACCCCGAGAAGGGCCGACCGGGGTCAGGCGGGCGGTCGCGCGGTGCTCTCGCGCAGCACCAACCGGGTCGGCACGAGGGTCGTGCCCGGTTCGACCGGCTTGTTGCGCACCTGCCGCAGCACGCGTTCCACACACCGCCGGCCGACCTCGGCGAAGTCCTGGTGCACCGTGGTCAGGGGCGGGATGAAGGACGCCGAGTCGGGGATGTCGTCGAAACCGACCACGCTGACGTCCCGCGGCACGACCTTGCCCTTCTCGTGGAACGCCCGCAGCAGCCCCAACGCCATCTGGTCGTTCGCCGCGAACACCGCCGTGCAGTCCGGCTCGTCGGCCAACGCCAGCCCGGCGCGGTACCCGGACTCGGCGGACCAGTCGCCGTGCGCGAGCGGCGGGACGGGGCGGCCGGCCTGTTCGAGCGTGGTCCGCCACCCCGTGGCACGACGTTCGGCCACGAACGACCCCTCGGGGCCCGTCACGTGCCAGACCGTGCGGTGGCCGAGGTCGAGCAGGTGGCGGACGGCCCGGCGGGCGCCGTCGACCTGGTCGGTGTCCACGACGACGTAGCGGTCGTCCGCGTCGGAGGCCACGACGACCACCGGCACACCCACCGGGAGGTTGACCGTGGCGGCGTCGAGGAGGTGCACTTCCATGCTCACGATCACCGCGTCGACCGCGAGCTCGCCGAGACGGGTGAACGCGCCCAGCACACCGTCCCTCGTGGGCACGGCGACGGGGATCAGCGTGATCGCGTAACCCTCTTCGGCGGCGTGGTCGACTATGGCTTCCAGCGTCCGGCTGTTGCCGACCGTGGCCAGCGTGAACAGGATGACGCCGATGGTGCGGAACTGGCCGTACTTCAACGCGCGCGCCGCGCTGTTGGGCCGGTAACCCAGCTCCTGCATGGCCGCCAGGACCTGTTCCCGGGTCGAGTCGACGACACCGGGATGGCCGTTGGACACCCGCGACACGGTCTGCGCCGACACACCGGCACGGCGGGCCACGTCCGCCATCGACACCCGTCGGGCACGTCTCGCGGGCGGGTCCCCCGGACCCCCGGCATCCGACCTGGTCAGGCTCACGCTGGACCGCTCCTTTCCGCGCCGAGCCTTGACGCCACGGCACCGCGCTGCCACTATAGCGCCGCAATGTTTGCGTAAACATCCCCGGTCGTCACAGGCCCCCTCAAATCCCCCGATTTGATCCACGGGCCGGCATGTGGGTTATGTTTGCGCAAACATCCCGGCAGCCGCACCGCAGCGGCGGGAAGTGAGGAGCACAGTGGCACCACCTCAACCCGCCACAGTCGTGCCCGATGGCCAGGAGTCCGCGACCTCCGGGGCCGGCACGCCCGGGACGGCCCGCGCCAAGCTGCCGCGCCGGCGGCGCTCGTGGGTCGGCTGGCGGTTCGTCGGCCCGTTCCTGGCGGTCTTCGCGCTGGTCTTCCTGGCGCCGATCGTCTACTCGATCTACCTGAGCTTCTTCCGCAACCGCCTGGTCGGCGGCAACTCGTTCGTCGGGCTGGACAACTACCAGCAGGTGCTGGCGGACCCGCAGTTCTGGTCCGGCGTCGGCCGCGTGTCGCTGTTCCTCGTCGTCCAGGTGCCCGTGATGCTGTTCCTGGCGCTGCTGGTGGCGCTGGCCGTCGACAGTGGACGGCTCTACGGGCGCAACTTCTTCCGGCTCGCGGTGTTCCTGCCGTACGCGGTGCCCGCCGTCGTCGCCACCCTCATGTGGGGCTTCATGTACGGCACCCGGTTCGGGTTGGTCGGCAACATCAACGAGGCCCTCGGCATCACGTTGCCGGACCCGTTGTCGCCCGAGTGGGTCCTCGCGTCCATCGGCAACATCGTGACGTGGGAGTTCATCGGCTACAACATGCTGATCTTCTACTCCGCGCTCCAGGTCATCCCCCGATCGCTGTACGAGTCGGCGGAGATCGACGGCGCGAGCCAGCTGCGGGTCATCACCTCGATCAAACTGCCCGCGCTGCGCGGTGCCCTGATGATCGCCACGATCTTCTCGATCATCGGCAGCTTCCAGCTGTTCAACGAGCCGAGCATCCTGCAGAAGCTCGTGCCGAACGCGATCACCACCGACTTCACGCCGAACCTCTACGCCTACTCGCTGTCCTTCTCCGGCCAGCAGTACAACAGCTCGGCGACCGTGGCGATCGTCATGGGCGTGATCACGATGATCGTGGCCTACGTCGTGCAGTTGCGCGGCATGCGGAAGGACGGCTGACGATGACCGCACCCACCGGCACCCGACCCGCCCGCACCGGCGGAACCCGGCCGCGCGTCGCACCGCTGCGCCCCACCCGTCGGCCGCACCGCGCGGGTCGACCCAAGCGCAGCCTGCTGCTGACCGTGCTGACCGGCCTCGTGGTCGTCTACTCCCTGGTCCCGCTGGTGTGGCTGCTCATCAACGCGACCAAGACGCAGGCGGGCCTGTTCTCCTCGTTCGGCCTGTGGTTCAGCGACGACTTCGCGTTGTGGGACAACATCCGGCGCACCCTGACCTACGACGACGGCATCTTCGCGCGCTGGCTGTCGAACACCCTGTTCTACGTCGTGGCCGGCGCGGGCGGGGCCACGTTGCTGGCGGCGGTGGGCGGGTACGGGCTGGCCAAGTTCAACTTCCCGGGCAAGCGCGCCGTGTTCGCCGTGGTCATCGGCGCGGTGGCCGTGCCGGGAACGGCGCTGGCCGTGCCCACGTTCCTGATGTTCAGCCAGATGGGGCTGACCGACACCCCGTGGGCCGTCATCATCCCCAGCCTGATCTCGCCGTTCGGTCTCTACCTGATGTGGACGTTCGCGGCCGAGGCGATCCCCGACGAGCTGCTCGAAGCCGCACGCCTCGACGGCGCGGGCGAGTTCCGCATCTTCTTCCGGGTCTGCCTGCCGCTGCTGGCGCCCGGGTTGGTCACCGTGCTGCTGTTCACCTCGGTCGCGACGTGGAACAACTACTTCCTGCCGCTGATCATGCTGAAGGACCCGGACTGGTACCCGCTGACCGTCGGCCTGAACGCGTGGAACGCGCAGGCCCTCACGGTGGGCGGTGACGTCGTGTTCGACCTCGTGATCACCGGCTCGCTGCTGACCATCGTCCCGCTCATCGCGGCCTTCCTGCTGCTCCAGAGGTACTGGCAGTCGGGCCTGGCCGCGGGCGGTGTGAAGGGATGACCCGTCCCGCAGCACCACATCTCCCCCCACCGCAAGTCCCCGCATCCGAAAAGGTCGCACCGTGATCAGACAACGCCGTCGCTCTGTGTTCACCGCCCTCGCGGGCGCCCTAGCGCTCGTCCTGGCCGCCTGTGGTTCCGGCGGCTCCGACTCCGGGACGCAGGAGCAGCTCTCCGCCCAGGACGTGCAAGCCGCGCTCGAAGCCGGCGGCACGATCAAGGTGTGGGCCTGGGAGCCGACGCTCAAGGAGGTCGTCACCGGCTTCCAGCAGAAGTACCCCAAGGTGAAGGTGGAGCTGGTCAACGCCGGCACCGGCGACAAGCAGTACACCGCCCTCCAGAACGCGATCGCGGCCGGTTCGGGCGTGCCGGACGTCGCCCAGGTCGAGTACTACGCGCTGCCGCAGTTCGCGCTGGCCAAGTCGATGACCGACCTCAAGGCGTTCGAGGCCGACAAGTTCGAGGGCACGTTCACCCCCGGCCCGTGGACCTCGGTGCACGCGGGCGAGGGCATCTACGGCCTGCCCATGGACTCGGGCCCGATGGCCTTGTTCTACAACAAGGAAGTCTTCGACAAGCACGGCATCCAGGTGCCGGCCACGTGGGACGAGTACGTCGCCGCGGCCCGCAAACTGCACGCCGCCGACCCCAAGGCCTACATCACCAGCGACACCGGTGACGCGGGCTTCACCACCAGCATGATCTGGCAGGCGGGCGGCAAGCCGTACCAGGTCGACGGCACCAACGTGAAGATCGACTTCGCCGACGAGGGCTCCCAGCGGTTCACGACCATGTGGCAGCAGCTCATCAGCGAGAAGCTGGTCTCGCCGGTCAACGGGTGGAGCGACCAGTGGTACCAGGGCCTCGCTGACGGCAGCATCGCGACGCTGGTGATCGGCGCGTGGATGCCCGCCAACCTCCAGTCCGGTGTCGCGGCGGGCGCGGGCAAGTGGCGCGTGGCCCCCATGCCCCAGTGGGAGGCCGGTGGCAAGGCCACTTCGGAGAACGGCGGCAGCGGGCTGTCCATCCCGACCGCCGGTGCGAACAAGGCGCTCGCCTACGCGTTCGTCAAGTACGCCACCACCGAGGAGGGCGTGAAGACCCGCGTCGACGGCGGCGCGTTCCCGGCGACCACGGCCGAGCTCACGTCCCAGGAGTTCCTGAACGCCGAGTTCCCGTACTTCGGCGGCCAGAAGGCCAACGAGGTGCTCTCCCAGGCGGCGCAGAACGTCGTGGGCGGGTGGTCCTACCTGCCGTTCCAGGTCTACGCCAACAGCGTCTTCAACGACACCGCCGGCAAGGCCTACGTGTCGGGCACGACGTTGAGCGACGGTCTGAAGGCCTGGCAGGAGTCGTCGGCCAAGTACGGCAAGGACCAGGGGTTCACGGTCAACTGACCCGGCCGCGACACCACTGGTTCAACAGGAAGTAACGAGGAGAAGGACACCATGGGCGTGCTGGGCATCACCGACGACGGATTCACCCTCGACGGCGACCCGTTCCGGATGATCTCCGGCGCGTTGCACTACTTCCGCGTGCACCCGGATCTGTGGGCGGACCGGATGCGCAAGGCGAAGTGGATGGGCCTCAACACGATCGACACCTACATCCCGTGGAACCTGCACGAACCGCAGCGGGGTGTGGTGGGCGCGGAGGCGGGTCTCGACCTGCCGCGCTTCATCGACCTGGCGCAGGAGCACGGCTTGCACGTGCTCCTGCGGCCAGGCCCGTACATCTGCGCCGAGTGGGACGGCGGCGGCCTGCCGCCGTGGCTGCTCACCGAGCCCGACATCCGCTACCGCAGCACCGATCCGAGGTTCCTCGGCGCGGTCGAGTCGTACTTCGCGGCGCTGTGGCCGATGCTGGTGGACAAGCTCGCGACGCGCGGCGGCCCGGTGCTGGCCGTGCAGGTGGAGAACGAGTACGGCGCGTTCGGTGACGACACCGAGTACATGCGCCGGCTGGCGGACCTGTTGCTCGCCAACGGTGTGGACGTGCCGCTGTTCACCTGCGACCAGCCCGCCGACCTCGCGCGCGGCGGGCTGCCGGGTGTGCTGCGCACGGTCACGTTCGGCAGCCGGGTGGCGGAGTCGTTCGCCGCGCTGCGCGAGCAGCAGCCCACCGGTCCGCTGATGTGCTCGGAGTACTGGAACGGCTGGTTCGACGACTGGGGCGCGCACCACGTGACCCGGTCGGCGGAGGACGCCGCCGCGACGCTGGACGAGATGCTCACCGCCGGCGCGTCGGTCAACCTCTACATGTTCCACGGCGGGACGAACTTCGGCTTCACCAGCGGCGCCAACGACAAGGGCGCCTACCGGCCGATCGTCACCTCCTACGACTACGACAGCCCGCTGAGCGAGGCGGGTGACCCGACGCCGAAGTACCTGGCGTTCCGGGAGGTCATCGCCAAGCACGCCCCCGTTCCGGACGGGCCGCCGCCCGAGGCCGGTCCGAAGCTGGCCGTGCCGGAGGTCGCGCTGACCTCCAGCGCGCCGCTGCTGGACAGCACGGGCGTGCTGGGCGTCGCCAAGCAGGACGCGAAGCCGTTGACCATGGAGCAACTCGGCCAGGCCTCCGGTTTCGTGCTGTACGAGACCGTGGTCGGGCAGGCCGGGCCCGCGCTGCTGGACGTCACGGCGTTCGGCGACCGGGTCCAGGTCTTCGTCGCCGGACAGCCGGTCGGTGTGCTGGAGCGTGAGCGGCACGAGCACGTGGTGTCGTTGACCGTGCCGCACGCCGGGGCGGTTCTCGCGTTGCTGGTGGAGAACCAGGGCCGGGTCGACTACGGCCAGGCCATCCACGACCGCAAGGGCATCACCGGTCCCGTGCTGCTCGACGGCCTCGTGGTCGAGGACTGGACCAGCCGGGCCCTGCCGCTGGACGACCTCACGGGGCTGCGGTTCTCGCCCACGGTCGCGCCGCACGTCGGTCCGGCGTTCCACCGCGGTGTCGTGCACGTCGACACCCCGGCCGACACGTTCCTGTCGTTGGCGGGCTGGACCAAGGGCAACGCCTGGGTCAACGGCTTCCACCTCGGCCGCTACTGGTCGCGCGGCCCGCAACAGACGCTCTACGTGCCCGCGCCGGTGCTTCGGCCGGGTGCCAACGAGATCACCGTCCTCGAACTGCACTCCACGCGCCGTCCCGCGGTCGCCCTGCTGGCACAACCGGACCTCGGCCCGACGGAACGCTGACCAGCCGACCCTGCTGGTGACCACTCCCCTCGCACCTGGAGATCAACGATGAAGTCTCCCAAGTCCCGGTCACGCCTCGCCGCAGCGGTCGCGTGCGCCGTGAGCGTGGCAGGTCTGCTCACCGCCGTCGCACCCGCCGCTTCCGCCGTGTCCACCGCCCAGTTCAAGGGCGTCAACTGGGCCGACCCGCGCGACAACTACGCCGCCGACGAGGTGGTGCCGTCCGGTCTGTCCAAGACGGACAGCTACGCCACGACGTACGCCAAGGCCAGCGCCGTGATCGGCGAGTTCCGCGCCGACCTGGGCGCCAACACCGTGCGGCTGCCGATCAACCCGGCCACCGTGAACGGCCCGTTCTGGAACTCCTACACCGGCGCCATCGACGCGGCGACGGCCAAGGGTTTCAAGGTCATCCTGGCCTACTGGGAGTCACCGGTCCCGTCCAAGGACGGCCGGATCGACGACGTCAGCGCGTTCAACCGGATGTGGGGCCGCGTCACGTCGCGGTACGCCCGCAACGGCGGCGTGTACTTCGAGCCGATGAACGAGCCGTTCGGCTACAGCAGCCAGGAGTGGCGTGACGTCGCCGCCCAGTGGCTCGCGACCTACCCCCAGGTCAAGCGCAGCCGGGTGTTCATCGGCGGCATCAAGTACAGCGAGGACGTCAAGCCGGTGTGCGCCGACCGCCGCCTCGACGGCACGTACCTGGCGCTGCACCAGTACGGGTTCTGGCACACCGACTGGACCACCCCCGAGCAGTGGGCCGACGACCTGCGGGACCGGATCGGCACCTGCGCGTCGCGCACCGTGCTGGACGAGTTCGGCGCGTCGATGACCACCGGCCTGGACTACAACGGCCCGGTCAACGGCTCGAACGAGATCGCCTACATCCAGGCCGTCACCGACACCCTGCGCGACCTCGGCATGGGCTCGGTCTACTGGCCGGGCCTGCGCACCGGCGACACCTACTCCCTCACCACCCTCCAGGGCAGCGGCACGAACCTGTCGCTCACCGTCACCAACAAGAGCGGCCTCGACCGCCTCCGTTGGGGCTGGGGTGGCGGCGTCGGCAACAGCTGACCTGCGCTCGGTGTGACATGGCGGGCCGTCCTCCGGGGCGGCCCGCCATTTTCGCGTTCACCGGCCTTCGCCGGGAACGAGCATTCGGACCAGAGAGCTGACATCCGTCAGGTCCGGCAACACGTCTTCAGCTCCCGCGGCGCGGAGATCCGAGGCCGTACTGCGCCCGCTCGCCACCGCAACCACCCGCACACCCGTCCTCCTGCCCGCTTCAACGTCCCGCGGCGTGTCCCCGACGAGCACCGTGTGCTCCGCGTCGAAGGTGACACCGGTCCGCTCAGCGGCCCGATACCGCGCGATCGTCACCAGCTCGGCCCGGTCGGCGTGGTCGTCGCCGTAGGCACTCGCGTCCAGATCGAGGAACCGCGCCAGGTCGAACGCTTCCAACTTGATGCGGGCCACGGCTCGCAGGTTGCCGGTCAACACGCCTTGGTGGACAGCCGGGTCGTCTGCCAGCGCGGCCAGGACTTCCCGTGCGCCGGGTAGGGCACGCCCCCGGCGAGCCAGCTCGTCACGGCCTGTCTCATAGCCGTCGGTCAGGGCCTGCGCCAGTCGGGCGGTATTGGCGTCGGTCGACTGTATGCCGTGCAGCGTCAGGGTTTCCGCGATGATGTCCAGCTCGGTTCGGCCGCTGACGTCAGCGAGCTTCCGAAATGGCACGCCGAACGCCGCCGGCACAGCCCGCTCGTACATTTCGCGCCCCACGCCGCGTGATTGCAGCAAGGTGTGGTCGACGTCCCACAACACCAGAAGCCGAAGCGTGCGCGGCGCGATCATGAAGCCAGTCTGTCACTCGGTCGGGTCGTTGTGGTCGTGCGTAGTCTCGACCACGGTCAACACACCTCACCCACCACCGTCGAGGCGACATGGACGAGCAGCTCGCACGCCGTATCGGGGAACGGGTCCGGTTCCACCGGTCCGCCGCCCGTCAGACCAAGGCGGTCGTGGCGGGGCTGGCCGGGATTTCGGCGGATTACCTCTACCAGATCGAGCGCGGTTTGAAGCTGCCCACGCTCACCGTCGTCATGCGGCTGGCGGATGTGCTCGGCGTGCCGGTGGACAAGTTGTTGCGGGAGGCGTCGCCCGCCGCAGCACCGCGTACCCGGACGGCGGCCGGCGATGAGCTGCACCGCGCCCTGACGCTGCCCGAAGCTCCCGCCGCGCCCGTGGCGTTGGCCGACCTGCGCCAGGCCGTGACCGATGCGTGGCACGCCTGGCAG
The DNA here is from genome assembly GCF_009769385.1 of Saccharothrix deserti. GTDB lineage: Bacteria > Actinomycetota > Actinomycetes > Mycobacteriales > Pseudonocardiaceae > Actinosynnema > Actinosynnema deserti. The sequence continues at coordinate 146,202 of NZ_ML775959.1, read as the reverse complement.
ACCTCACCTACTCGGTACAGCCGCGTCACCGCGGATTTGCCCCCGCTCATCACGTGGGCCGATCATGCCTTGCGTTCCCACCACGGGGATGACACCGCTCGTGAGCGTCGGGGGGTGTACCGGTGTAGAGCGGACCTGTACGGCTTGGTCCGCACGGTGACCAAGCGGATTGGCCGGGTGGACTTGTCGCTCGTGGCCGCCGACCGGGCCATACGGGCGGGTGAAGCCGCTGACGACCCGTTGCGGTCGGCGGTTGCCCGGTGGAATTTGGCCCAGGTGTTGTTGGCGGATGGCCAGACCGAGGGTGCGGAAGCGGTGGCGCTGCACGCGGTGCGCGAACTGGCCCCGGAAGTCGCCCGTGATGATCTGGACGCTCTGGCGCTGCACGGCTCCCTCATGCTGGTGGCCGCGATTGCGGCGGCCCGGCGGGGCGACCGCTGGATGGCTCAGGACCGGGTGCGAGCCGTCGAACCGCTGTCGCGGCGAACCGGTGAACGCAACGCCTTCTGGACGGCCTTCGGTCCCACCAACGTGGACATGTTCGCCGTGTCGGTGGCGGTGGAAACCGGCGCTACTGCCGAAGGCTTGCGGCTGGCGGAACGCATCGACCACGAGCGTTCCCCGTCGATTGAACGACGAGTGGCCTTCCTGCTGGACCAGGCCAAGGGCTACCAACAGCGTCGGGATTACGCGGGTGCGCTCATGATGCTGTCGGCCGCCGAACGGGAAGCCCCGGAAGACGTCCGGCACCGTCCGGCCGCCCGCGCGGTGTTGCACACGCTTGTGCAGCGTGGCCGCCGCTCGGTCTCGAGTGAGGCCGCACGCCTCGCCATCCGGGTCGGGGTGCCGGTCTAGCCTCGGTACCCGCCCCGCCGGTCAATCCGAGCCGACAGCTCGGATTACCTTCCGGTAACCGCCTTAGTGTCGTCTCCGCTCGCCCCGTTCAGGGGCGGTTACCAGGTAAGCGAGACCGCAGGGCGGAAGGATCATGAATCAGCAGGAGCTGCTCTTCAGCGCGCGGCTGAGTAGCGTGAACTCGCTGCTTGGGCGATACATCGCCCGCCTCATGAATGAAGCCGACCCGCTTAGCCGAACCGAATACACGGTACCGTTGGCCGAAGTAGAGCAAGAGGTGGGCACTGAACTGGCCAAACTGGCGCACGCCATTCTGAACAAGGCGGCCGGACCATCCCTTGAGGCATCGAGCCACCTGTGACCGGCCGAACCTGCCGGCAACACCACCTACCAGAAAGAGCGACTAGCTGCATGAAAACCGATGTTGGCGTCCGCGTCCTCACCAGCGCGCAGATTGACGCCGGCTGTTCCATCGAGCACGAGGTTACGGGCGAGGAGGCGTTCTTCTCGTTCGCAGACGGCGCGGTCAGTCTCAGCTTCACCGACAAGGAAGCCTTCAGGAAGTTCATGGGTGAGGCGGTGAAGGCTTTGTCCACGCTCGGCATCACCGACCACGACGCCACGGCGGACGCCGGCCGCCGGGGTGGCGGCGTCGGCAACAGCTGACCTGCGCTCGGTGTGACATGGCGGGCCGTCCTCCGGGGCGGCCCGCCATTTTCGCGTTCACCGGCCTTCGCCGGGAACGAGCATTCGGACCAGAGAGCTGACATCCGTCAGGTCCGGCAACACGTCTTCAGCTCCCGCGGCGCGGAGATCCGAGGCCGTACTGCGCCCGCTCGCCACCGCAACCACCCGCACACCCGTCCTCCTGCCCGCTTCAACGTCCCGCGGCGTGTCCCCGACGAGCACCGTGTGCTCCGCGTCGAAGGTGACACCGGTCCGCTCAGCGGCCCGATACCGCGCGATCGTCACCAACTCGGCCCGGTCGGCGTGGTCGTCAGCTGTCGGTCAGGGCCGGGCCAGTCGGGCGGTGTTCCCGGTGGGAGCGGCCGGGTCGGGTGCGTTATGCGGGGCGGTAGCGGAGGCCGTCCAGCAGTAGGTCCAGCATGCGGCCCACTCGGTCGCGTTGTCCTGTGCCGTTGGTGACCAGCAGGACGCCGCCGAGGCTGAAGCCGACGTCCAGGGGGTCCACGTCCGAGCGCAGGACGCCCGCTTCGGCCCCGGCGTGCAGCAGGGTGCCGATGGCCGTGCTGATCCGGTCGAGGCTCTCGGCGAACGGGTCCGCGCCGGAGGCGATGACGGCCCTCAGCGCCTCCGCCATGCCGTCCTTGGTGGCCAGGTAGTCGAAGAACCGGTCCATCCACTGCCGCATCGCCTTGTCCGGCGGGAACTCGGCGAGCAGTTCCTCGGCACTGTCGCAGACCCGCGCGACCTCGTTGCGGTAGGCGGCCTCGATCAGCGCCTCACGGGTGGGGAAGTGCCGGTAGAGCGTGCCGATGCCCACGCCGGCGGCCTTGGCGATGGATTCGAGCGTCACGTCCGCGCCCCGCTCGGTGAAGGCGCGCACGGCGACTTCGAGCAGGCGTTCGCGGTTGCGCCGCGCGTCAGCACGCAGCCCGCGTGTGTTGCCGGTCACAGGTTTTCCTCCTCCTGGACAATCGGAGGCTCCTCCGTTTAACCTTCAACCCAGATCGGAGGCACCTCCGGTTCCGAGCGTAGCAAACGGGGGTACGACGAGAATGGCCACGACGACACGCATCACCACCGCGTTCACCGCCCGGTCCACGGCCGCCGAGGTCATCGCCGGCACCGATCTGACGGGCCGCCGTGCGGTCGTCACCGGAGCCGCGTCCGGCATCGGCGTCGAGACCGCTCGGGCACTCGCGGCAGCCGGTGCGGAGGTCACCCTGGCCGTGCGCGACACCGCCGCCGGTCACCGGACCGCGGCGGAGATCAAGGCCGCCACCGGTGCCGAAGACGTGCGGGTCGGCAAACTGGAGCTGTCCGATCCGACGTCCGTCCGCGCGTTCGCGGCCGGGTGGCGGGGACCGCTGCACATCCTGGTCAACAACGCGGGCGTGATGGCGTCGCCGGAGACCCGGACGTCCCGGGGCTGGGAGTTGCAGTTCGCCACCAACCACCTCGGCCACTTCGCCCTCGCCACCGGGCTGCACGGTGCGCTCGCAGCGGCGGAAGGCGCCCGCGTCGTCTCGGTGAGTTCCAGCGCGCACCTCTTCTCCCCGGTCGTCTTCGAGGACCTCCACTTCATGGATCGCCCGTACGACCCGTGGCTGGCATACGGCCAGTCCAAGACGGCCAACGTGCTGTTCGCGGTCGAGGGCGCCCGGCGCTGGTCCGACGACGGGATCACGGTGAACGCGGTGATGCCCGGAGGGATCGCCACCAACCTGATGCGCCACATCGGGGAACCCGAGCAGGCGCTGTTCAACACCCACCTCCAAGCCCTCGTCGGCGAGGGGCGGGAGGCGCCCGCACTGGCCTTCAAGACGATCGAGCAGGGTGCCGCGACCTCGGTGCTGCTGGCCTCCTCACCGCAGCTCGACGGCATCGGCGGCCGGTACTTCGAGGACTGCGCCGAGGCCGTCCCGCACCAGCCGGGCACCTTGAGCGGCGTCGCGCCGCACGCCCTGGACCCGGAAGCGGCCGCACGGCTCTGGGACGTCTCCGAGCAACTCCTCGGCTGATCCCCCACCCGAAGGACTCCCGGCCGCCCACGGGCTGAGCCGCACCACGTCGACGCGGGGCACCCCCGCACAGCTATTTGAATTTTCAAGTTAGTACTAACTCTGCGAGGTAACAATGCCGAGCACCATCCGCAGGCACTGGAAGCGCTGGCTGATCACCGGAGCCGTGCTGGTCGCGGCCGTGACGGTCGGGCCGTACGTCTACATCAACTTCATCCAGGAACCGGCGCCCGCCGCCCTCACGCTCGACGCTCCGGGATCATCGGCGGAAGTGCCCGCCGGCGGCTCCTCCGGCTCCGCGGTGCAGGCGGACATCGACGGCGCCTGGCGGGTGACCAGCGGCTCGCAGGCCGGCTACCGCGTCGACGAGGTCCTCTTCGGGCAGAACGTCACCGCCGTCGGCCGCACCGAGCAGGTGACCGGCGACCTGGCGATCGCGGGCGCCAGCGTCGTCAGCGGAACGTTCACCGTCGACATGGCCTCGGTGCGCAGCGACAGGGACCAGCGCGACAGCCAGTTCCGCGGCGGGATCATGAACACCGAGCAGTACCCGACGGCCACCTTCGCGCTCACCGGCCCCGTCGACCTCGGGTCGACGCCGGAGGTGGGCCAACAGGTCACCGCACGCGCGACGGGTGACCTGACCATCCGCGGCCGGACGAACTCCGTCACCTTCGACCTCACCGCCCAGCGCACCGCCGACGGATTCCGGGTCAACGGCTCCATCCCCGTCACGTTCGCCGACTACGGCGTGGACGCGCCGAACTTCGGCGGTATCGCCGTCGAGGACGCGGGAACCATCGAGTTCCTGCTCGCCTTCGGCCGCGCGCAGTAATCCCCCACCCTTCGTCCCACACAATTGGAGAACACCGTCATGCGCAGCACCCCCATGTCCCGCAGAGCCTTCGCCGCTCTCCTGGCCGCGGCGACCGTCGGCACCGTGACCGGTATCGCGCCCGCCTCCGCCTCGCCCGCGCCCGCGTCGTCGCCCGGTCGGGTCGCCGGGGAGTTCTGGCAGAACCCGTTCGCGCAGGAACGCAACAAGGCCGTCGCCGTCCGCGTGCTCAGGGGGCTCTTCGAGGATGGTGACCTGTCCATTGCGGACCGTCACATCCGTCCCGACTACATCCAGCACAACGCCCAGGCACCGGACGGCGTGCAGGCCATCAAGGACTTCGCCCGCAACATCAGCACGCAGTTCCCGAACATGACCTACAACGTCAAGCGGGTCCTCGCCCAGGGCGACCTGGTCATGGTGCACTCCAACCCGATCTTCACGCCGGGCGGGCGCGGATCGGCCGTCGTCGACATCTTCCGCTTCCAGCACGGCATGATCGCCGAGCACTGGGACGTCGTGCAGGAGGTCCCGGAGACGACCGTCAGCGGCAACGACATGTTCTCCACGGTCAGCCACCCGAGGACGAACCAGCCGGGCCCGCGCCGGCAGACGGCCTACAGCGAGAAGGTGGCGGTCGGGTACTTCGACCAGCTCATGGTCGACAAGGACCCCGACGCGGTCGAGTACCTGGCCCCGGAGTACCACCAGCACAACCCCGACATCGCCAGCGGCTCGGCCGGTCTGCGCGAGCAGTTCGCCTCGTTCTTCCAGGCGTTCCCGAACATGATCGTGGAACGCAAGCGCGTGATCGCCGACGGTGACCTCGTGGCGATCCACGCCCACATCCGGCTCAACCCCACCGACCGCGGCCAGGCCGTGGTGGACATCTTCCGCGTCCGCGACGGGAAGGTCGTCGAGCACTGGGACGTGGTCCAGGACGTGCCGGAGACTTCCCTCAACGACAACACCATGTTCTGATCGACGCCGAACCGTGGTGCGGCTCCCGGTCGACACCGGCCGGGAGCCGCGCCACGCGTTCACGCTCGACGGGTCACAGGGCGCGTTCCAGGTGTTCGGACATCAGCCGGACGAAGCGGGACGGGTCGGGCAGGTCGCCGCCCTCGGCGAGCAGCGCCATGCCGTACAGCAGTTCGGCGGACTCGGCGAGCGGACCGTGGTCCTCCCGTTCGCCGTACGCCTTGTGCAGGCCGGTGACCAGACCGTGGCCGGGGTTGAGCTCGAGGATCCGCTTCACCGGCGGCAGCTCCTGGCCCATCGCCCGGTACATCTTCTCCAACGTCGGGGTCAGGTCGTGGGCGTCGCCGACGACGCACGCGGGCGACGTGGTGAGGCGCGACGACAGCCGCACCTCCTTCACCCGGTCGGCGAGCGTCTTCGTCATCCACTCCAGGAAGTCGGCGAAGTCCTTCTGCCGCTCCTCCGCCTGCGCCTTCTCCTCCTCGGTCTCCAGGTCGACCTGCCCCTTGGCGATCGACTGGAACGTCCTGCCCTTGAACCCGGGCACCGCCTCGACCCACATCTCGTCGATCGGATCGGTGAGGATCAGCACCTCGAAACCCTTGGCCCGCAGCGCTTCCAGGTGCGGCGAGTTCTCCACCGTGGCCCGCGAGTCGCCGGTCATGTAGTAGATGTGCTGCTGGTCGTCCTTCATCCGCTCCACGTACTGGGCCAACGTGGTCGGCTTCTCGGCGTCCTCGGTCGAGGCGAACGAGGCGATGTCGAGGATGGCGTCACGGTTGTCGGTGTCGCTGAGCAGGCCTTCCTTGACCGCCCCGCCGAACTCGCGCCAGAACGTCGCGTAGGACTCGGGCTTGTCCGCCATCATGCTCTTGACGGTCGACAGCACCTTCTTCACCAGCCGCCGCCGCACCAGCTGGATCTGGCGGTCGTGCTGGAGGAGTTCGCGCGACACGTTGAGCGACAGGTCCTGGGCGTCCACCACACCCTTGACGAACCGGAGGTACTCCGGCATCAGCTCTTCGCAGTCGTCCATGATGAAGACGCGCTTGACGTAGAGCTGCACGCCGCGCTTGCGCTCGCGCATGAACAGGTCGAGCGGCGCCTGGGACGGGATGAACAGCAGCGCCTGGTACTCGAACACCCCCTCCCCGTGCATGCGGATGGTTTCCAGCGGCTTGTTCCAGTCGTGGCTGACGTGCCGGTAGAACTCGGCGTACTCGTCCTCCGTGACCTCGGACGCCGGGCGCGCCCACAGGGCCTTGCGGGAGTTGATCGTGGTCGGCTCGGCGCCGTCCTCCTTCGCCATCCTGATCGGCCAGGTGATGAAGTCGGCGTAGCGCTTGACGATCTCGGTGATCTTCGCGGTCGACGTGTAGTCGGCGAGGTGGTCCTCGGCGTCGGCCGGCTTGAGGTGGAGGGTCACGGCGGTGCCCTGCGGGGCGTCCGCGACGTCCTCGATCGTGTAGGTGCCCTCACCGGTGGACTCCCACCGGACGCCCTCCGCCGAACGCGGGTGCTTCGTCACCAGGGTGACCTTGTCCGCGACCATGAACGACGAGTAGAAGCCGATACCGAACTGCCCGATGAGGTCCTGCGAGGCGGCGGCGTCCTGCGTCTGTTTCACCTTCTGCAGGAATTCGGCCGTGCCGGACTTCGCGATCGTGCCGATCAGGCCGATCACCTCGTCGCGGGTCATGCCGATGCCGTTGTCCCGGATGGTCAACGTGCGCTCGTCCCGGTCGACCTCGATGGCGACGTGGAGGTCCGACGTGTCCGCGACCAGGTCCTTGTCGCGGAACGTCTCCAGCCTCAGCTTGTCCAACGCGTCCGAGGCGTTGGACACGAGTTCGCGCAGGAACGTGTCCTTGTTCGAGTAGACCGAGTGGATCATCAGCCGGAGCAGCTGACGCGCCTCCGACTGGAACTCGAGCGTTTCCACGTTCTTCCTTTCTGTCCGACCTTCGTCGACCGGCAATGGTATCCATTCGCGGGCCCGGCGGGTGAGGCACCGAAAACCGGTCGGTGATCCGGGTCGGCGGTCTCTATGGTTCTCGCGAATCCAGTGGTGGGAGGGGTCATGCGTGCTCAGTACCCGCGCACGCCGCACCTCCCGTGGTCGCCGGGGGTGTCGGCGGACGACGTGCGGGTCGTCGACTTGGGCGGGCTGCGCGGCCGTGAGGTCGTGGTCACCGAGAAGCTCGACGGCGAGAACACCACCCTGTACGCGGACGGGATGCACGCCCGGTCGCTCGATTCGGCGCACCACCCGTCCCGGTCGTGGGTCAAGGGGCTCCAGGGGCGGATCGGGTCGCGGTTGCCGGCCGGGCGGCGGATCTACGGCGAGAACGTCTACGCGCGTCACTCGATCGGGTACTCGGACCTGGAGAGCTGGTTCTACGGGTTCTCCGTGTGGGACGGCGACCGGTGCCTCGACTGGGACCGCACCGTGCGGTTCCTGCGGGACGTGGGCGTGCCCACTCCCCCGGTGCTGTGGCGCGGGGTGTTCGACGAGCGCGCGCTGCGGAAGCTGCACGTCGACACGGCGCGGCAGGAGGGCTTCGTCGTGCGGACCGTCGACGGGTTCGAGCGCGCCGAGTTCGGTCGGCGGGTGGCCAAGTGGGTGCGCGCCCGTCACGTGCAGACCGACACTCATTGGATGACGGCTCCGGTGGTGGAGAACGGGCTCGGTCCGGCGTCCGTGCTGTGGGACGTGCGGTCCGGCGCGCTGTTCGATGTCGCGGAACTGCTCAAGGTGGTCGGGGTCGAGGGTGACGTGGAGCCGGCAGCGGTCGCCTCCGGGCTGGGCGGGACGGGGGACGCGCGGCTGGCGGGTGTGCTCGCGGCGGCGTTGCACCGGGTCCGGCGCGGTCGGGTGATGCCGTTGTCGGCGGGTTCGGTCGGTGTCGCGGTGGCACGTCGTGTCGGTGATCTCGTGGGCCTGCACCGCCTGCTGCACCAGCCGTTCCCCGACGACGCGCGCCGGGCGGGGTTGCTGCGGATGTCGACGGCGGTCGACCTGGACGTGCTGCACGCGGTGTCGGCCGCCGTCCTCGCTGATGACGCGGGTGACGCGCGTGATCAGGTCGCCTGGTCCGCGCTGCACGCCGAGGACGTCGGGTCGTTCGAACGGCTGCGCTCGGGGCTGCGCGAGCGGCTGGGGCACGGTCGTGCCGCCGATCGGTGCTGGGCAGAGGCCAGGGACGCGAGCATCCGGGCCGGGCGGGTGCTGGACGTCGATGAGGCGGTCGCCGCGACGTGGCGGTGGCGGTCGGGTGACTTCCCGTGCCTGGTGCACCTGGTGGGGCTCTCGGGGAGCGGCAAGACGACGTTCGCCGCCGGACTGCCCGACGTGGACGTGCGGGTCTCGCTGGACGACCTGCGTGACGAGGCGGGTGACCGGGCCGACCAGCGCGCCAACGCCCGGGTGCTGCGGGACGGGCTCGACCGGCTCGACGCCGCGCTGCGTGCCGGCGGGACCGTCGTGTGGGACGCCACCTCGCTCGTCGACCAGCAGCGGTCGTTGGTGCACGCGGTCGCCCGGCGTCACGATGCGATGGTGACGCACGCCGTGGTGCTGGTCGACGAACGGGAGGTCGCCCGGCGCAACGGAACGCGAGCGCACCCTGTGCCGCCCGCCGTACTGGACGCGCAGGTGCGGCGGTTCAGCCCGCCGTACCCGTGGCAGGCCCACCGCACGTGGTACGTCGGTGCGGCCGGCACCGTGGACGACGTCGGGGAGCCGTGATGCGCACCAGTGAAGAGGTCTACCACCAGATCCGCTGGGACCCGCGGTTCGACCCGGCCCGGTTCGTGTTCGGCGTCCAGCAGCGCGGGGCCCCGCCCAAGCGCGTCGCACTGCCCGCGTTCACGCCCGGCGGTGAGGTGCCGTGGCACCGGGTGCTGTTCGTGGAGGCGGACGGCGAGGTGGTGTGGGACCGGGTCGGCGGGCTCGACCGCGTAGGCGAGTCGACGGCCGGGCGGGTGCGTGCGCCGCGTCGGCTGCGCCCGCCGTCGTTCACCGCGAGCACGCCGCACGCCTGGGACCCGTTGAACGGGTGGGTGCCGACCGGGCCCGTGGGCACGCCGGCGGACACCGTGCGCGTGCTGACCTGGAACGTCCTGTGGGACCGCTACGACAGCGACCGCATCGACACGGCCCGCCGCCGGCCGCTGCTGTTCGGCGAACTGGCGGCGGCTGACGCGGACGTCATCGCGCTCCAGGAGGTCGAACCCGACCTGCTCGCCGCGCTCATCGCCCAGCCGTGGGTGCGCGCGGGCTACACGTTGGATGTCGACCCGGTCGGCCCGGACGTCGACCGCACGGGTCTGGTGGTGTTGAGCCGCCTGCCCGTGATCGAGGCCGGGCGGTTCGCGCTCGGTGCGCACAAGGCCGTCAGCGCTGTCGTGGTCGAGACCGGCTCCGGTCCGCTCGTCGTCGCGGCCACGCACCTGACCAGCGACCACACCGAGAACGGGCCGTCGAAGCGGCGTGCCCAGCTGGCGCGCGTCGCGGAGGCGTTCGCCGGGGTGGAGGGCGATGTGGTGCTGGTCGGCGACTTCAACGACGGTGGACGGCGACCGGCCGCCGCGCTCGGGATGCGGGACGCGTGGCTCGAAGCGCGAGACGACGAGCTGCCGACGTTCGACCCCGCCGCCAACCCGCTGGCCGCCGTCTCGTCGCTGTCGGGGCGGGCGGCGCGGCTCGACCGGGTGTTCGTGCGCGGACGGCTGCGGTGCGTCGGGGCCGAGTTGGTGGGCACCCTGCCCGCCGATGGGCTGTTCGCGTCCGACCACTACGGGGTGCTGGCGCGGGTGGAGCCGGTCGTGCCGTCCGCCGACGTGCTGGACTCGTCGCCCACGCCGCGTACTGCGGTGGTGTGGCTGCCGGGACCGTTGCCGGAGGTCGACACGGTCCGCCGCGAGCACGATCCCCGTGCCGGCCGCTGGCCGCCGCACGTCACGGTGCTGTTCGGGTTCGTGCCGGAATCGGACTTCGAGCGGGCCGTTGCGCTGCTGTCCGAGGCGGTCGCGGAGGTGCCGGCGTTTCCGGTGCGGGTGGAGGGGGTGCGTTCGTTCGGGCGGGACGTGGTCTGGCTCGACCCGGCCGCGGCGGGTGTCGCGCCTTGGACGGCCCTGCACGACGCCGTGCTGCGGCGTTTCCCCGCGTGCCGGACTCGCGACGACTTCACCCCGCACCTCACGGTCGGCCGGTCGCGGCAGGCGGCCGAGCGGATCGGCGCGTGGTCGGACCGGGTGGACGAGGTCGTGGTGCTGTCGCGTCGGGGTGACGGGCCGATGGTTCCCCGTGCGGCGGTCGCGCTGGGGACCGGTGAGGTGAGGTGGTTCGAGGAGCCCGCGAGTGCGCCGGGCCCGTCGCTGGACGCGGTGGCCGACCGTGTCGCTCGCACGTTGGCCTCGGCGCTCGATGCGGTGCACGTGGTCGGTTCGCGGCGGATGGGGTGTGCTTTGCCCGACGCGGATCTGGACCTGGTCGCCGTGGTGTCCGATCCGGCGACCGTGGCCGACCGGGTGGCCGCCGTGCTGCCGGGTGCGGGGGTTCGGCCGGTGGTCGGCGCCCGGTCGCCGGGGTTGCGCCTGGTCGTGGACGGGCTCGGGGTCGATCTCACCGTGGCGGGTGGTTCCGAGGTGGCGCCGAGTGCGATGGTGGCGCTGAGTGCGATCAGCGATGCGGAGGCGGTGCTCGCGGCGGTCGGTGAGCGGGAGGGTTTCGCGCGTCTCGCCCGTGAGGTCAAGGCGTGGGCCAGGGCGCGTGGTCTGGATTCGGCGCCGTTCGGCGGTGTGCCTGGTTTGGGGTGGTCGGTGCTCGCGGCGCGGACCGTGCGCGAGTGGGACGGCCCCGACCTGCTCGCCGGCTTCTTCGCCACGTGGGCGGCGTGGGACTGGCGGAACCCGATCGGCCTGGTGACGTCACCGCAACGCACGGGCGCACCGGTGACGATCATGACGCCGACCGCTCCCGTGCGCTCGTGCACCTCGCAAGTCGGTCCCGGGTTCCGCGACCTCCTGACGGCCGAGCTGTACCGGGCGTGGGAGATCGTGGACGGCGGTCGCGAGGGGCTGTTGGCGCCGCCGGACGCGCACCGCGTGCACGCGGCGTGGGCCGTGGTCACGGTGCCGCACGATCTCGTCGGCCCGGTGCGCGGCCGGATGCGGGCGCTGCTCACCGCGTTGGAGGCGGCGGGCACGCCGGACGCGCACGCGTGGCCCCGGCCGGTCGCGCGGGGGCCGGACGCCGTGCGGTACGCGATCGGTCTCGGCCGCGGTCCGGTGTCCGCCGCCGTGCTCGCTGATCTGGTTGCCCCGTGGAAGACCGGGCTGCGGGGCGTCGACGTCGTCCGGGTGAAGAACGGTGACGTACCGCCCCTGCGTTGAGGCCGGCGGTCCTACGATCGGATCAGGTTCGACCGATATCGGGGGTGCCGTGGAATTCCAGGACGTGGTGCGCCGCAGGCGCATGGTGCGCGAGTTCACCGATGAGCCCGTGTCCGACGAGAGCGTGCGGCGGATCATGCGCAACGCGTTGCGCGGGCCGTCGGCCGGGTTCTCGCAGGGCCAGGCGTTCCTCGTGCTGCGGGGTGGGGAACTGGCGCGGTTCTACGAGCTGATCCGGCTCTGGACGTTCGACTCGGTGAAGGCCGCGCCGGTCGTCGTGATCGCGTTCGCGGTGAAGGACGCCTACCTCGACCGGTACGCCGAACCGGACAAGGGGTGGACCGACCGCAGCGAGGACCACTGGCCGGTGCCGTTCTGGCACGTCGACACCGGTATGGCCGTGCTGCTGATCCTGCAGACCGCCGTGGACGAAGGGCTCGGCGCGGTGTACTTCGGCATCGGCGCGGACGATTTCGACAAGGTCCGCGAGGAGTTCGGCGTGCCCGCCGACCACGTGCCGATCGGCGCGATCGCGATCGGGCACGGGGCGGAGGAGGGCATCTCGGAAGGCGCTTCTCCACTCACCCGCAAGCGCAGGCCGTTCGACGAGGCAGTCCACTTCGGCCACTGGTGACTCCCGCCTGCCACCCGCATCGACCCGACGAATGCGGTCGGCGGCGTTGTCGGACGGCGGCACGGTGACAGTCGGGTCAGCGAGGCTTGGTGGCCACCCACCGGCCCACCGGGAACACCCGTCCCGCCGTGTCGCAGAACTCGCGTACCTGCTGCTCGACGTCGTAAATCCGCCGCATCCCCCGCACCACGTGGGTAGTGTGGACGATCAAGGCCGGTCTGTGTGGGGGATGGCAACGGCGATGAGACCCGCGTACCTGGAACCGCGCACGGACGTCCCGGCGGTGGACGACTGGTCCACCGGCCTGGCCCTCGACGAGTTCCGCGATGTCTGGCGCGTGTTCGCTGCCGTCGCGGTGGGGCTCCTGGCGGTCGCGGGGAGCCTCGCGGTGTTCTTCCCGGCCACGCCCGGCAGCGTGGCGGCCGTGGTGGTGCTCGGGCTGCTGGGTCTCGCGGCCGGGATCCCGCCGCTGGCGCACCGGGTCGAGACGGCGCCGCGCCGGCGTGGACTGCTCGACCGACCGTGGCGCCGCGTCCCCGCGACGGCCGCGGCCGATGGCGGGCAGTGGGAGGAGGAACGGCTCCTGGTCTTCGCCCCGGAGGGAACGCTCGTCCTGCGCGGCGCGCTGCCCGACGTGCCGGACCTGGTGCTCGACCGGCAGGAGGTGTTCCTGTGCCGGCCGGACGACCAGGGCAGGGCCGTGGTCCGCGTCGCGGGCCTGTGCCGCATGTTCCCGGTGCGGGTGGACGAGACCGACGTGCGTCCACGTGAACGCGAGCCGCACGTGATCGGCCGGCCGCTGGACGACCCGGCGGTGGCGCGGGCGTTCCGCGGCTTCCGCTGGGGCACGCGCTCCTGGCTGTGGTCCGCCGGACCGGCGGTGCTCGGCGCCGTGCCGGTGGCACTGGGCGTGTGGCCGCTGTCGCCGGCCGGTCTGGTGGTCGGCGGGCTCCTGCTCGTCTTCGCCGCCGTCATGGTGCCGACTTCGCTCCTCCTCGGCACGTTCTACCGCGAGGCGGTGGCGGCTGCCGAGTCGGCGACGGAGTGGACACCCGTCCCCGTCACGCTCTTCCCCTGGGAAGCCGATCACGAGGTCGCCGGACTCGCCCAGCTGCCGGGCGGCACGGCGGTGGTGCGGTTCCCCCTCCCCGACCTGGACGTGATCGCCAACATCGCCGACACGGGCACGATGTGGATGGCCGGTGACGGCAACGGCGTGGTCGCGGTCGGCGTGCCGCGCGTGCCCGTGCTCACGCTCGCGGTGGTGCAGCCGGACCGCGACGTACCGGACGACACCCCGCAGCCGTGGCTGCTGCGCACCATCGAACCGTCGTGGGACGGCGTTCCTGCGCTGCGTGCCTGAGCGGTCACGCACGGCCCACAGTCCTAACAGGTCGACGGCCCTTGGGGTGGTCAGCGGGTGTTGGCCGCGTTCGAGCGGCGGACCTGCTTGGCTGCCAACGGTCTTCCCCTGTTCAGGATCCGGTAGACCCGATCTTTCCCGTCCGGTGACAGGAACTGGTTCGGCGTGCGATCACCCCAGGCCGGTGATCGCCTCATCCGAGCCCACGACTCGTCCGACAGATCCACGGCGCAACCACACCGAGATCACCTCGAGCCGAGGCCCCCGATGCATTAGAGGCTCCGGTGGCATTATGGCTAAGGCGTGCTGCCAAATGGGGGCTTCCGACCATTTCGACTGACCCAACCGGGTGACCCTGAACGGTCCGGTTGACGAGTGTGCCACCTCATGGGAGACTAAAATCAATTGGTGAACTGATATGGGGGACTATCAGTGATCATGATGTCTTTCGGATACCTCACCAGCTGCACCAAATTGCGACGCTGTCGAGAAGTTCACGCGCTCGGGTGACGGCTGCTGTATCCTGACCTGGGGAATTTTGCTCAATCAGCAGTGCCACGCATTGGTTGGAAAGTTGCGACTGGGGAGTCGGTGACGATCCTTCCGGGATCGTGTTGGCCGGTGGGCACCGTTGGCCGGTGTCGACGTGATGGCGCTCGATCGTTCGTCTGAGCCGCGGGGTATTCGACCACCGCGGACTCCTGGAATGGTTCGGAAAGCCGGGAACCACGCGGGGCCGTTTCGGCGTCCCGCTTGTCGGTTTGGCGCGCTTCCAGGAGCACGTGTCTCGAACACGTCGACGACCAGATGAAAACGATCTGCACAACAGGTAATAGTTGGACCAAAGGCGATGAGGTCTCGCGGTCCAGGGGACCCGTCGCCTTCGCGCACGACTACTCTGGGGGGCTTGACGATGAGGGTTCACGACTTATTACCTGACGACATGGTTTCCGGGACGTTCCCGCACGTGGACGAGGAGACGCTGGCGCTCTACCGCCGCGTACTCGAAATGGACCTCCTCGACGCGGCGGCTCTGGAACGGGAGTTCGGGCCGGACGAGGCACAGCGGGTGGTCCGCAAGTTGTCCGAGGCCCACTTGGTGCGCCCGTTCCCGGACGCTGACGGCATAGCGGTGCTGCGCCCGGACGTCGCGGCCTCGACGATGATCCACCCCCTCGAGACGACCATCCGCGAGGCGCAGGGCCGGATCGAGCGGATCTCGGGTGAGTTCAACCGCCTGATGGCTGTGTACAAGTCCGCTGTGGAGCAGCGCAACCGGAAGGACTGCCTGCTCGACACGATCGCCGACCCCGACACCGCGAAGGCCCTGGTCCGCGAGCGCATCGCCGACGCCCGCAAGGAGGTGCTGGTGATGTTCGGCTCGGAACCGAAGTCCGAGCACCGGTTCCAGGCGATCCTGTCCGCGGACGGGCGGCCCACCCGCGACGGCGTCCGCCTGTGCGTGCTGCACCAGCACGCGGCCAGGTACCACCCGGCTGTGCAGGACCACGCCGCGGCCATCACGGGCGCGGGCGGCCAGGTGCGGACCATCGAGAAGCTGTGGAACGACATCTGCGTGGTCGACCAGGAAATGGTCTTCGTCTTCGACCACTCCGGCGTGGTGTCGGTCAGCCAGCCCGCGGTCGCCACGTCGGTGGCGGCCCTGTTCGAGCAGCTCTGGAGTCAGGCGAAACCGTTTCAAGGCAAGTCCGTGTCCCGTTCGGAAGGCATGCAGCTGAGCGAGGACGTGCAGCGCGCGATCATCTACTTCCTCGCCGAGGGGTTGCGCGACGAGAGCATCGCCCGCCGGATCGGGGTGTCGGTCCGCACCTGCCGCCGCCACATCGCCGAGGTGCTGGAGCAGGTCGGCGCGGAGACCCGGTTCCAGGCGGGCTACCTGACCGCCAAGCTGGGGATGCTGGAGTCAGCGAACTGATTCCGCCGCCGAGGGGTCCTGCCGCCCGTGGCAGGCTCCCTCGGCCGGCAGGCTCCCGCGGCGCCAACCGCGGTTCCAGCCCGTGTGGGCCCGCCGGTTCGGCGCACGCACGACTCGATCAGCGTGGCGAAGCCGACCGACGGGCCCGACCCGAGGTCGCAGCAGCCCGCTGGTGCCGGCTGTGCCGGCAGGCGCGGCACGACCTGGGTGACGGTGCTCGTGGTGCGTCCGCCGCGGTGGCCTCCCCCGGCGTGCCGATGCAGTCGCCCGCGCCCCGGCGCCGAGAGCGACCACGGCACCGTCCACACGCGACAGTGCCGACAAGCCCGCCGGGCGGCGGGCTTTGGCGCCGCGAAAACTCGTGCCGCACAGCGGACTCCGCCGAACCGCCAACCCCGATCGTTCACCGCCGGAACCCGCGGTGTCCACCGGTCCAGGGGATCAGGTTGTTGCACGGCTACAACATGCTCACATAGCCCGCGCTCCCCTTGTTGCCATGCAACAAGTTGAAAGCCACCGGGGATGGTCAACCCGGAATCCGCCGTGCGAGCATCGCACTGCCAACCGAGAACTTCGACGCCAACCGCGAAGCCCGGTGAGGGGGACGAGTCCTGGCCACAATCCGTCCCACCTTCCGGTGACCGGACCGGCTCTCACCTCCACCGCACGACCTCGGAGTCGTTCTTCGTGCTGCCGGGGGAAGTACGGCTGTTCGAGGTTGCAACCCGGACGAACGTCAGAGCGATAGGCCCGCAATCCACTTCACGACTCACAAGGAGATCATCAGTCATGCCTACGGTGTCTGTAGGAAACGCGCGCGTCGAGTACACGGTGACCGGGTCGGGTCCAAGCCTGGTGCTGGTGCACGGCGTCGGCAAGGGTGGGCAAAGCGCCTTCGGCCACCTGGTCGACCAGTTCGCGGAGCACAACACGGTCATCGTGCCCGAACTGTCCGGTAGCGAAGCGGCCGAGGACGACGGCAGCGAACTCACGATCGAGATGTTGGCCGAGCAGGTCTCCGCGGTGATCGCCGATTTCGGCACCGAGCCGGTCGACCTGTTGGGTTTCTCGCTCGGCGGTTCGGTCGTGGCGGCCACCGCGGCCCTGCACCCCGAGCAGGTGCGACGTCTGGTGCCGGTGGGCGGCCTGGTGCAGACGGACGCGTACATGAAGAACCTGATCGGCTTGGCGCTGAGCCTGTCGCACGACCCCGTGGCGTTCGGGCGGGTCCTGACCACGACCGCGTTCAGCCCGGCGTTCATCAACAGTCTCGACAGCCTGGAGGAAGTCGACAAGCTGGGCGCGGAGCTCAGCCCGTCGGCCGGACGGCTCCGGCAGCTGAGGCTGCTGGTGCGCGTCGACATGCGGGGTCTTGTCGAGAAGGTCCAGGCGGAGACCCTGGTGGTCGCCTGCTACCCGGACGCCGCGGTCCCGACGGAGCACTCCCGGGAACTCCACGCCGCGATTCGGAACTCGTCCTACGTCGAGGTCGACAGCGGCCACATGGTGCTGTTCGAAAAGCCCCTCGAGTTCGTGAAGCTGGTCAACGAGTTCATCCACAAGCCCTAGCCCGCAGTCGGAATCGCAGTCGACCGCGGGTCGCATCGTGGGCGCGGCCCTTTCCGGGAAGCACATGGTCACCGGCCGCGCCCACGTGCCCCGCAGGTATCCACGGCCGGGTCTTGACACACATCAGGAGGAGAAGTGGCCAAGGTACTGCTCGCAGTCAGCAGCCATGATGTTCTGGGGGACACCGGCAACAAGACCGGCTACAGCGTCTCGGAAGCGGCCCACCCGTACAACGTCTTCACATCGGCGGGCCACGAGGTGGACTTCGTCTCCGTGCGGGGCGGCGAACCACCGGCCGTGGTGTTCGAGGGGGAGGAGAACGACCCCGAGGTCGCGGCTTTTCTCGTCGACGAGACCGTGCAGGCGAAACTCGCGGCAACCCGGCCGGCCTCCCGGGTGCGATCGACCGACTACTCGGCGATCTTCTACGTCGGCGGGCACGGAGCGATGTGGGACTTCCCGGAATCGCCGGACCTCGCCCGGCTCGCGGTCGAGATCTACGAGCAAGGAGGCGTGGTCTCCGCCGTCTGCCACGGCCCGGCCGGTCTCGTCAACCTCCGCCTGTCGGACGGCTCCTACCTCGTGGACGGGAAGAGGGTCAGCTCCTTCACCAACGAGGAAGAGCACTCCCTGGGCCTCGTCGACGTCATGCCCTTCCTCCTGGAGGAGCGGCTGAAGGAGCGCGGCGCACTCCACACCAAGGCGCCGAACTACGTTTCCCACACCGAGCAGGACGGCCGGCTCATCACCGGCCAGAACCCCGCATCGGCCGCACCCGTCGCGGAACTCGTCGTCACCGAACTCAAGAATTCGACAGGCGGCCGGGGTCGCTGACACCCGGTCCGATCCACGCTGCCCACGGGTGGGCGACCTCTCTGCCCGAATCATGTTCCGCTGATTCCAACAGCTCCGCGCAATACCTGTCGGGCTTTCGCGCGCGGTTCGGAACCCATTACAAACGGCCGTCGTGAACGGCTGTCATCAAAAGGGAGATCACCATGCAGGGCTTGATCCAGGTCGCGGGAATCATCGACCAGGCCGAGGCGGACCTGATCATCGAGGAGGGCGCGGACTGGCTGGGGTTCGCGCTGCGACTCCCCGCGAAGAACGAGGACATCTCCGAGGCGGACGCGGCCGCGATCGTCAAGGCGATCCAGCCGGAGCACAAGGGCGTCATCATCACGTACCTCACCGACGCCGACGAGATCAAGGCGTTCTGCGCCGAGATGGGCGTCAGCGCCATCCAGCTGCACGGTGACGTGCTGCCCGCCGAGCTGCGCAAGCTGCGGGACATCGCCCCGGACCTGTACACCCTCAAGAGCCTGGTGGTGAAGGCGGACAACATCGACGAGCTGGCCAAGATCGTCGAGGACTCCGCCGAGTGGGTCGACATGTTCATCACCGACAGCTTCAACCCGGCGACCGGCGCCAAGGGCGCGACGGGCCTGGTGCACGACTGGGGCATCAGCGCCGAGCTGGTGCGGATCTCGCCGCGGCCGCTGATGCTGGCCGGCGGGCTGAACCCGGAGAACGTCGCGGACGCGATCCAGGAGGTCCGCCCGGCCGCCGTGGACGCCCACACCGGTCTCGAGGACGCCACCGGCCGCAAGGACCGGCTGAAGGTGCGCAAGTTCGTCGAGGAGTCGCGCAAGGCCTTCGCCCGGATCGCCGCCGAAGCCCGGCAGGGGTGAGCGGGATGACCAACGCGACCAAGGCGGTCGAGGACGCGGTGCACCTGCTGCCGCAGACCAGGCAGCTGCGCGCACTGCACACGATCATCCGCGACCGGCACGCCGACCGGGCGGACTTCGTCTTCAACGCGAGCAGGATCATCCGCCGGTTGGTCGAGACCGGCCTGGAGCTGCTGCCGTTCGAGCCGTACGACGTGCAGACCCCGGTCGGCCGGACCTACCACGGCCTGCGAGCCAGTTCGCAGATCTGCGGTGTGTCCGTCGCCCGCGCGGGCGAGAGCATGGAAGCGGAGTTGCGCGCGGTGGCACCGGCGGTCCGGATCGGCAAGATCCTGATCCAGCGCGACGTGGTGACGAAGCTGCCGCACCTGTACTACTCGAAGCTGCCCGCGGACATCGCACACCGGCACGTGCTGCTGCTCGACCCGATGCTCGCCACCGGCGGCACCGCGCTGGCCGCGATCGAGGTCCTGCTCGGCAAGGGCGTGCCGGAAGAACACATCGTGTTCATCAACCTGCTGTCGGCGCCGGAGGGTATCGCGGTCGTCCGCGAGCGCTACCCGAGTGTGCGGATGGTGACGTCGTCCATCGAGGAACGGTTGAACGAGAACGCCTACATGCTGCCCGGCATCGGTGACTTCGGCGACCGGTACTTCGGCACGGACGTGGTGGCGTAACAGGGACTACCGCAAGAACGACAGCCGACGCCGGCCGCCGGTCAGGTCGTGCCGAAGGGCATCCGGGTGTGGCGCGCCCTCGCGACTCGCTGCCGACCTGACTCGCGTCCAGACCGATCACAACCACCCGAGGAGCACGACGACCCATGTCCACCGCAGGCACCGACAGCGTCGCCAAAGTCGCCATCGTCTACTACTCCGGAACCGGCAACGTCCACAAGCTCGCCACGGCCGCGGCCGAGGCGGCCGAGAAGGCCGGTGCGGAGACACGCCTTCGCCGGGTACCCGAGTTCGTCGACGGGTCGCTGGCGCCGGTCTTCACCGAATGGACCCAGGCGTGGTCGGAGCACGCCGAGACGACCAAGGACATGCCGATCGCCGGTATCGACGACCTCGAATGGGCGGACGCGGTCCTGTGGGGCAGCCCGGGGCGTTTCGGCCTCATCGCCGCGCCGCTCAAGCACTTCATCGAGCTGGCCTGGCCACTGCACGCGCGCCGCGGCCTGGTCAACAAGGTCATGTCGTCGTTCACCTCGACCGGCTCACCGCACGGCGGCCAGGAAAGCACGATCCTGTCGCTGAACAACGTCTTCTACCACTGGGGCGCGATCATCGTCCCGCCGGGCGTCGCCGACGACATCCAACTCGCGCCGAGCAACGGCAACCCCTACGGGGTCAGTTCGGTCTCCGGCCCGAAGGCGGTTCCCGGACGACTCGCGGAGAACGTCACCGAGGACAACATGGCCGCGATCGAGTACCAGACCCGGCGGATGATCGAGATCGCCACCGCGTTGCGGCGAGGATCCGCGGTCGGCTCACCGGGATGACCACGGTCTGCCAACCTCGCACGGCTCCGTTCGCGGGGGCGGTGGCGGTGCCGGCGGTGGTGGGCGGTGTCGGGGTGTGCCGGTCGGACCGCGGGTGACGTGTTCCCGGACCGGGAACCGACCGTCATGCAGGTCGTCGGTGCCTTGGTGATCGTCGGTGCCGTGGTGCTCGCAGCCGAGGCCGGCCGAACCCGTGGCCGGGCTGGGGAAACCGGCTGCCGTTGCCGGGACATCGACCGATTGCCACTGATCCACTGGGGGATTAGATGAAACCACTCGACAAAGCGATACGGGAACCGTCCGCGAACACCTGCCTTCCCGATCTGCTCCACGAACAAGCCCGGCTGCGGCCGGACCAGACGGTCATCGTCAACGGCGGCGACCGCCTGACCTACCGCGAGCTGGTCCGGCGCAGCTCCGAGCTCTCCGGCTACCTGCAACACCTCGGCGTGGCCGCCGACGACTGCGTCGGCCTGTTCGTCGAGCCCTCGACGGACCTGGTGATCGGCGCCTGGGGAATCCTGTTCGCGGGCGGCGCCTACCTGCCGCTGTCGCCTGAGTACCCCGAAGAGCGTTTGCGCTACATGATCGAGGACTCCGCCACGGAGGTCATCGTGGCGCAGAAGGAGCTCGCGAACCGGCTGTCCGCGCTCGCGCCCGAGGGCACGACGATCGTCACGCTGGAGGACGCCGAGGGCTTCGGCCCCGCGACCACCGGCCCGGCCCCGGACAACCTGGCGTACGTCATCTACACCTCCGGCAGCACCGGCAAGCCGAAGGGCGTGATGATCGAGCACCGCAGCATCGTCAGCCAGATGCGTTGGCTCGCGGCGGCTTACGGGCTGGACCACGAGAAGACCGTGCTGCAGAAGACACCGATGAGCTTCGACGCGGCACAGTGGGAGATCCTCGCGCCCGCCTGCGGAGCGGCGGTCGTGATGGGCAGCCCGGGGATCTACCGCGACGCCGAGCGGCTGATCGACACCATCAGGGCCCACGACGTCACCACGCTGCAGTGCGTTCCCACGTTGCTGCAGGCGCTGCTGGACACCGACGAGCTGCACACGTGCAAATCGCTCACGCAGATCTTCACCGGCGGTGAAGCGCTGACCAAGCCGCTCGCGCGGAACTGCCTCGACACGATGCCGTGGTGCGACCTGGTCAACCTGTACGGGCCGACCGAGTGCACGATCAACTCGTCGGCGTTCACCGTGGACCGGACCACCGTCGGCGATGGCCCGAACGCGGTCTCGATCGGCGCTCCCGTGCACGACACCGAGTACCGCATCCTCGACGACCAGGGGTCGGAAGTGGCCGTCGGCGAGATCGGCGAGCTGTACATCGGCGGCATCCAGCTGGCGCGCGGGTACCTGCACCGGCCGGAGCTGACCGCGCAGCGGTTCGTGGACAACCCGTTCGGTGAGGGGAAGCTGTTCAAGACCGGCGATCTGGCCTGCTGGAACGCCGACGGCACCGTCCAGTTCATCGGTCGGGCGGACAACCAGGTGAAGCTGCGCGGCTTCCGGGTCGAGCTGGACGAGATCAAGCTGGCGATCGAGACCCACGACTGGGTCAAGCACGCGGCGGTGATCGTCAAGAACGACCCGCGCACCGGGTTCCAGAACCTGATCGCCTGCGTGGAGCTGAACCCGAAGGAAGCGGCCCTGATGGACCAGGGCAACCACGGCGCGCACCACCAGTCCAAGGACAGCAAGCTCCAGGTCAAGGCGCAGCTGTCGAACGCGGGCACCCGGGACGCGGCGGAGATCAGCGGCAAGCTCGTGATCGACCTGCCGGGGAAGACGGCCACGGAAGCGCAGCGGCGGCAAGCGTTCGCGCGCAAGACGTACCGGTTCTACGAGGGCGGCGAGGTCACCAAAGCCGACGTCCTCCGGCTGCTCGAACAGCGGGTCGTCGACGCGGACCCGCGCAGTCCGGCCGAGATCGGCTTCGCCGAGTTCGGTCGGATCCTGCGCTACTTCGGGCAGCACCTGAGCTCGGAACGGCTGCTGCCGAAGTACGGCTACGCGTCGCCCGGATCGCTGTACGCCACGCAGCTGTACCTGGAGATCACGGGAATCGGCGACCTGCGGCCGGGGATCTACTACTACCACCCGGTCAACCACCAACTCGTGTTGATCACCGAGACGGCCGGCGCGGCCGAGTCGGGGGTGAAGCTGCACTTCCTCGGCAAGAAGCGGGCGATCGAGCCGGTCTACAAGAACAACATCCAGGAAGTGCTGGAGATCGAGACGGGCCACATGGTCGGCCTGCTCGAGGAGGTCCTGCCGTCGCACGGCCTCGACATCGTCGACCTGGAGTTCGCACCGGCCACGAAGGACGGTCTGGAGGTCGCCGAGGAGGACTACTACCTCGGCACGTTCGAGTTGGTCCCGTACGCCGGGCCGCGGTCGGACGACTCGCTCGACGTGTACGTCCAGGCCCACCCCGGAAAGGTCGCCGACCTGCCGGCGGGCCAGTACGCCTACGTCGGCGGACGGCTCGAGCGGATCTCGTCCGAGCTCATCCTGCGCAAGCAGGTCATCGCCATCAACCAGGCGGTGTACGACCGGGCGAGCATCGGGATCTCGGTGATCAGCCGGACGAGCCGGGACTGGCGGCGGTACATCGACCTCGGCCGCGAGCTGCAGCGGCTGTCGATGAACGACGTGAACCTCGGGTTCATGTCGTCCGGGTACAGCTCCAAGACCGGCGACGACCTGCCCTCCGCCAAGCGGATCGACGGCATCCTGCGCGCCCTCGGCCGGGCCACCGGTCCTTCGTACTTCTTCGTCGGTGGCCGCGTGAGCGATGAACAGCGGCTGCACGAGGGCATGAAGGAAGACGTCGTGCACATGCGGGGCCCGGCGGAGATGATCCGGGACGACCTGATCAACTTCCTGCCGGACTACATGATCCCGAACAAGGTCATGGTGCTCGACGAGCTGCCGACCACCGCCAACGGCAAGATCGACGTCAAGGCGCTCGCCGCGTCCGAAAAGACCAATGTGGACACCGGCGACCGTCCCTTCGTCGCGCCCCGCACCAACGTCGAACGCCGGATCGCCGAGCACTGGAAGAAGGCGATGAAGCGGGCGAGCGTCTCGGTGCAGGACGACTTCTTCGCCTCCGGTGGCAACTCCCTGATCGCGGTCGGGCTGATCAACCAGGTCAACCGGGAGTTCGCGACATCACTGCCGCTGCAGGCGTTGTTCGAGTCCCCGACGATCGAGAAGCTGGCCCGGCGGGTGGACGGGGTGGACGAGGACCAGTCCTCCCGGCTGGTTCCGCTGCAGCCCGAGGGGTCGGCGGAACCGATCTACTGCTGGCCCGGTCTCGGTGGCTACACCATGAACCTGCGGCTGCTGGCCGAGAAGATGGGCACGGACAGACCGTTCTACGGCGTCCAGGCACACGGTATCAACGCGGGTGAGGCGCCGCACCCGACGATCAAGGAGATGGCGGCCGAGGACGTCAGGGCCATCAAGCAGCTGCAGCCGGAGGGCCCGTACACGTTGTGGGGCTACTCGTTCGGGGCGCGTGTCGCCTTCGAGGCCGCGTACCAGCTGGAGCAGTCGGGTGACCAGGTCGAGCACGTCTTCCTGATCGCCCCCGGCTCGCCCAAGGTCCACTCGGCCGGCCCGCGGGAACAGGTCGCCGTCTACGCCAACAAGGCCTATGTGACGATCCTGTTCTCGGTCTTCTCGGGCACGATCAGCGGTCCCCTGCTGGACAAGTGCCTTGCCGTGGCCAAGGACGACGAGAGCTTCGCCGCTTTCCTCAGCGAGAACTTCACGGGCCTCGACACCGACCTGGTGCGCCGGATCATCCGGGTCGTGGGTACGACGTTCGAGTTCAGCTACACGTTCCGCGAGCTGACCGAGCGGCGGATCACCGCGCCCATCACCATCTTCAAGGCACGGGGCGACGACTACTCGTTCCTGGAGAGCAGCAGGGGGTATTCGACGTCGGCGCCGACCGTTGTCGACCTCGAGGCCGACCACTACTCGATGCTCAAAGCACCGGACATCGACGAGCTCACGACGGCCATCCGCCGGCGCCTGGACACCCAGAAGGAGATCACCATGCCGCACGTCAACATCAAGCACTTCCCGATGCCGCTCAGCGACGAGCAACGGTCCGAGCTGGTCTCGGCCGTGACCAAGGCGGTGACCGACGCCTTCGGCTGCGACGAGGGAGTGGTGTCGATCGCGCTCGAGCCGATCGACAAGGAGGTCTGGAACGAGAAGGTCTACTTACCGGAGATCGTCAACCGCAGGCACATCCTCGGCAAGGTTCCGAACTACGGCCCCGACACCAACTGAGGTGATGGCTGTGACGACTACGACCTCCCTTCCGCACGAGAACATCCCGCTCGTCTTCAGTGACGAGGTGGCCGACGCGATCGACGAAGGCCGTCCGGTGGTGGCGCTGGAGTCCAACGTCATCACCCACGGCCTGCCGTACCCGGAGAACGCCGCGACCGCCCGGAAGGTCGAGGGGGCCGTCCGGTCGGGCGGTGCCGTCCCGGCCACGATCGCCGTGGAGAGCGGCAAGATCGTGGTCGGCATGACCGACGCCGACATCGAGCGGTTCGCCTCGACGCCGGACATCCCCAAGGTCAGCAGCAGGGACATGCCGGTGGTCCTGGCGCAGGGGCGGATGGGCGCGCTGACGGTCGCCTCCTCCGTGGTGGCGGCCGAGCTCGCGGGCATCCCGTTCTTCTCCTCGGCCGGGATCGGCGGGGTGCACCGGGGCGCGGAGAAGACCATGGACGTGTCCTCCGACCTGATCCAGTTCACCCGCTCCAAGGTCGCGGTGGTGTGCGCCGGTGCGAAGAAGATCCTGGACCTGGGCCTGACACTGGAGTACCTGGAGACCCAGTGCGTGCCGGTGGTCTCGTACCGGTCCGACGACTTCCCCGCGTTCTACTGCGTGTCCAGCGGTTTCCGCAGCCCGATGCGGCTGGACGACGACGAGGTGATCGCCCGGTCCATCGAGAACCACTGGGCGCTGGGCAACAACAGCTCGTTCCTGATCACCACACCGGTCCGGCCGGAGGAGGCGATCGACAGCGACGAGGTCGACGCGGCCATCGCCGAGGCCGTGGTCGCCGCCGAGCGGGACGGCATCCGCGGCCAGGCGATCACGAAGTACCTGATGCGCGCGGTCGACGCGGCCACCGGAGGCCGCTCGTCCAAGGCGAACACGGCCGTGCTCATCAGCACGGCCGAGGTCGGCGGCAGGCTCGCCGCGGCCCATGCCAAGTACCGCAAGGAGGCGTCGGGCTGATGCCGGCGGACACCAAGAACCTGATGCTGTTCGCCGGGCGCAGTCACCCCGAGCTGGCCGAGGAGGTGGCCAAGCACCTGGACGTGGCGCTGACACCGCAGTCGGTGTACGACTTCGCCAACGGCGAGATCTTCGTCCGGTTCGAGGAATCGGTGCGCGGCAGCGACGCGTTCGTCATCCAGAGCCACTGCGCGCCGATCAACAAGTGGCTCGTGGAACAACTGATCATGGTGGACACGCTGAAACGCGCCAGCGCCAAGCGGATCACCGTGATCATGCCGTTCTACGCCTACTCCCGGCAGGACAAGAAGCACCGCGGCCGGGAGCCGATCTCGGCCCGGCTGATCGCCGACCTGTTCAAGACCGCGGGCGCGAACCGGATCATGACCGTCGACCTGCACACCGCCCAGATCCAGGGCTTCTTCGACGGCCCGGTGGACCACCTGTTCGCGCAGCACCTGCTGGCCGAGTACGTCAACGACAAGTACGGCGACGCCGACATCACCGTGGTCTCCCCCGACTCCGGGCGGACCAAGCTGGCCGAGAAGTGGGCCGACCACCTGGGCGGCCGGCCGATCGCGTTCATCCACAAGACCCGCGACCCGCTGCGACCCAACGAGGTCGTCGCCAACCGCGTCGTGGGTGAGGTCAAGGGCCGCACCTGCGTGGTGATCGACGACATGGTCGACACCGGCAGCACCATCGCCAAGGCGGTCCGCCAGATGCTGGACGAGGGCGCCGTCGACGTGATCATCGCGGCCACCCACGGCGTGCTGTCCAACCAGGCAACCGACCTGCTGGCCGATTCCGGCGCCCGCGAGGTGATCGTCACCAACACCTTGCCGATCCCGGCGGAGAAGCGGTTCCCCAAGCTGACCGTGCTGTCCATCGCCCCACTGCTGGCCAAGGCGATCCACGAGGTCTTCGAGGACGGCTCGGTCACCAGTCTCTTCGACGGAGACGCATAACCGGTAGGCCACGGGCAACCGGTGCCGCGAGGTTGTCGCTGTCAGGGGCCGTGAGGGCGGAGTCCTCGTGACTTGACCTGTCGGGTTGCGCGAGCAGCCCGGCACCGACGGTCACGAGGACTCCGCCCAGCCGCATGCTCTTCCTTCCCAGCTCTCGGGACTCTCCGCACACACGACGGGGGTGGGCAACCGCGCATCCCGCCCGGTTGCCCACCGCTCACCCGCCGCCGTGGGAGGGCTATTCCGCACCCGGCTCCAGGTCCGCCGCCGTACGGGTCCCGACGAGAAAGCCCGTGTTCGGGTTGCTCCGGTAGTTGTTCCAGAAGGCGTCGCCGAAGCGCTGCACGGACTCCTCGGGAACCTCGGGAACGTGCCAGCCGTACGAGGTGAAGCCGGCCGCCGACAGGCACTCCGCGAGCGCCTCCTGGGTCCAGCGCGACGTCGTGATCGTCGAGGTCTCGTTGGCGCCGATGAGGTCCATGGTCACGGCGCCACGGTCCTCGAACAGGGTCTCGGACACCACCCGGATCCCGTATGCGTCCAACTCGGGCCCGTGCGGGTCGAAGTCGGGCGACACGGTGACCGCGACGAACCGGCCCCCCGGAACGAGATTGCGGTGGATTCCGCGCAGCATCGCCGTCAACTCGTCCTTGGTCGTCGCGTAATTGAGCAACCAGACCGCGCTCACCAGGTCGAACTTGCCTAACGTCGGCAGGTCCACGGCGTCACCCACGTGGTAGGTGATGCCCAGCGGCTGCTCGTCCTCGGTTTTCCTCGCCAGGTCGACCATGACGGGCGACAGGTCGACACCGACCACCTCCCGCGCACCCGCCTGCTTGATCAGCCGGGTGTAGTGCCCGTGCCCGCAGGCGAGGTCGAGGACACTGGCGTCCTTCAGCTCGCCCAGGTTCTTGAAGACGTTGTACTGCTCCGGGCCGGAGAGCGGCGCGGTGTCCTTGAAGTCAGTGTACTTGTCGCCGATCTTGGCGTACTGGTCGTTCTGGGTTGTCATCGCATACGTCCTCTCTACTGACGCAGTCGTCGGTCGACCGCGGGCTCGTCTTCCGCTGTCCGCGGTGACGTCGGTTCGGGTACTGCGGGGTTGTCACTGTCAGGAGGGTCGTGGGGGTCGGTCGCCCGCGGCTTGACCGGTCGGGGTTGCGCGAGCAGCACGGCAGTGAGGATCACGAGGATCCCGACCAGTTGCAGAATCGACAACGTCTCGTCCCGGAACACATATCCGAGGAGGGTTGCGACGATCGGACTGCACAGGGCGAGGAAGGAGATCGCCAGTACCGGCAACCTCTCGATCCCGCGGAACCAGATCACATAACTGATGACCGCGCCCAGGAAGATGAGATAGACGAACCCGATGACGTTGGTTCCGGTGATGGTGCTCGGCAGCCCTTCGACGGTCACCATGAAGGGCAACGACACGAGTCCGCCTGCGACCAACTGCCAGCCGGTGAAGGGAAGCAGCCCCACCCCGTCCGGGCGTCCCCACAGTTTGGTCAGCGAGATGCCGAAAGCCAGGCAGGCCGCCGCGCCCAGTGACGCCAGCACACCGACGAAATCCAGTGCCACCGCCCCTCTGAACGCGACCAGCACGACACCGACCACCCCGAGGACGCAGGCCACCACGTGCGCGAACCGAATTTTGTCCTTGAAGAGCAGCGCCCCCAGGACCAGTGCGATCATCGGCTGTATCGCCATGATGATGGCTGCCACACCGCCCGGTAGGCGATAGGCCGCGACGAACATCAGGAAGTTGAACGCGCCGATGTTGAGCGCTCCGACCGCCAGGGTGCGCCACAGCCATATCCCGGTCGGCAGCTTGCGGGAGAAGAAGGCCAGCAGGATCAGGCCCGCGGGAAGCGTCCGCACGGTGGTGGCCAGCAGCGGGCGGTCCGGCGGCAAAAACTCGGTCGTCACCAGGTAGACGCTTCCCCAGACCGCCGGTGCCAGCGCCGTCACACCCGAGGTGAGGAGTTGGTGGCCGCTCTTCATGCCGCGCCGCCCTCCGTGCCGAAGTACCCGTCGCCGGAGTCACCGGCGCCGGGCAACATGTATGCGTTCACGTTCGACCATTCCTTGATAGCGGAGGTCACTACCCGCAGCTCCGAATAGCGGTTACCGACGGCGGCGATACGCCCAGGCGGGGTCGCCCACCCGTGTAGTGCGGCGACAAGCCCGCCCGGGTGCGCTAGTCGAAGACGGGGTCGCGGGTGCGGTTGCGCTTGAGTTCGAAAAAGCCGTCGGTGCCTGCCACGGCGAGGACACCGTCCCAGAGGCGGCCGGCGGCCTCGCCTCGCGGGGCGGGGGAGACTACCGGCCCGAAGAACGCGATGCGTTCACCGTCGGAACCAGGGACGTGGATGACGGGAGTGCCGACGTCGGGGCCGACGGGGTCCATGCCGGCGTGGTGACTCTCGCGCAGCGCCTTGTCGTATTCGGGATCGTCCGCCGCCTCGATGAGCTCTGCCGGCAGATCGGAATCGGCGAGGGCGGCGAGCATCATGTCCCGCCCCAAGCCGGCCTTCTCGTGGTGAATCCGGGTTCCCATGGCGATGTAGAGCGGTCGCAGCACCTCGGGACCGTGCTGCTGCTCGGCCGCGATGCAAACGCGCACCGGCCCCCAGCCCTCGATCATCCCCCGCTTGTACTTCTCCGGCACTTCCCGCCCCTCGTTGAGCACCGAGAGGCTCATCACGTGAAAACGCAGTTCGATGGATCGCACCTGTTCGACCTCCAGCAGCCAACTGGTGGTGATCCACGCCCACGGACAGCGTGGATCGAACCACGTATCAGCGACGCTGGTCGCCTGCCGCATTGATGGCGTGCTGTTCATGATCGGTTCGTCCTCACGTTGGAGACCTGCGGAACTCGGGAGACGGTGCGAGGCGGATTTCCCCGGGAACACCACTGCCGGCTTCGCCGGGAACCCTCTGTGCTCGACCCGCCACATCGCAGTCTCACGGGAATCGATCAATGAGTCCAACACATGTTGGTCACCCCATCGATCTCGATGCAAGATAGATCCATGGAGCTCCAGCAGATGCGCTACGTCATCGCCGTCGCCGAGACGAACAGCTTCACCCGGGCCGCCGAACGGTGTCTGGTCGTCCAGTCCGCGCTCAGCCACCAGATCGCGCGCCTGGAACGGGAACTGGGCGCGAAGCTCTTCGAGCGCACCAGCCGCCGGGTGCGGCTGACAGCGGCCGGTGCGGCGTTCCTCCCCGCCGCCCGTCAGTGCCTGGACGCCGCCGAGCGCGCAGTGGTCGAGGTCGCCGCGGCTGTCGGCGAGGTGCGCGGACGGCTCGCCGTCGGCCTGATCCCCACCGTCGCCGCGGTCGACATCCCGGGTGCCCTGCGCGAGTTCCGCCGGCGGTACCCGTACGTGCGCATCAGCCTGCGCGTGGGCGCGAGCGAGGACCTCGTCGACCAGGTCAAGGAAGGAGCCATCGAAGTGGCCTTCCTCGGGATGCCGACCACAGCGCGACTCGAAGGGGTCAACGCCCGTGAGCTCGCCCGTGACCGACTCGTCGCCGTGGTCGCGCCGGACCACCCCCTCGCCGGAGAACCGGCGGTCGACCTCCGCAGGCTCTCCTCCGAGGTGTTCGTGGACTTGCCGGCCAAGACGGCCGGACGCACCCAATCCGACCTGGCCTTCTCAGCCGCCGGTCTCAACCGCGACGTCGTCTTCGAGGTGACCAGCGCAGACCTCATAGCCCGCCTGGTGGAGCAGGGTTTAGGCGTCGCGATGTTCCCCTCCGCCTACGTGCCCCAGCTCACCGGCGTGACCACCATCGAGGTCACCGACGCCCCGGCCCGCGTCGAGTACATCATCTGGAGCCGCGTCAGCCGCACGCCCGCGGCGACGGCCTTCCTCGGCATCCTCGACATGCTGTGAAGTGCCCCTGGCAGGAGTCGAACCTGCACACCGCTGCCGGTACGCGGGTTTGAGCCGCGCGCGTCTCCCGTTCCGCCACAGGGGCCTTGCTGCCCGTCGAGGGTTCGAACCTCGGTCTCCGCGGTCAGAACGCGGTGTCCGTGCCAACTGGACCAACGGGCACCGGGTGGTGCTCGGGCAGCTCCCGGTCCAGGGTTCGAACCTGGGCTGGACGGATCCAAAATCCGCCGTGCTGCCGACTACACCAACCGGGATCGTGCGTGCCCCCACCAGGATTCGAACCCGGACCGGACGCGTTCTGAGCGCGTTGCCTCTTCCGTTGGGCTACAGGGGCTGGGAACTCGTGCGGTTCCGGGGAGTCGAACCCCGACTGGACTGGCCCTCGACCAGACGCCTCTACCGATTGGGCTAGAACCGCGTACGACGCAGGAGAAAAACGATTTCAGGGTGCGGGAAACAAAGAAGCCGCCCGGATCGGTCTCCCGATGGGCGGCTCCCTCGACATGACGAGAATTACGTCATCATGGGGAGTCCGCGCAGCTCGGCAGCGCCTGCTGCCACGTGAGGTCGAGCCGGAGCCGGTCGGCGAGGGAACACACGGCGACGTTCGCGGCGCTTTGCCGCAAGCGCTGCAACCCTCGCTTCCGCATGTCCGCCATGACTCCCGCCCTTTCGCTGTGGTGTGCCGCAAGCATGCACGTCGCCCGCCGGGGAATGCAACGCTTTTATCGACCCGACATTCGCACCGGATACGCACGTCCGCCGGTGACCAGACGGCGGCCCCGGTGCCGCACGGCCCGTCGATCCCCGGTCGGAGGCGTTGGCAGGGTGGACAGCGAGACCGCCAGCGTCGCCAGGAACAGCAGCATCGCCGTCGGAGCGAGAGCCGCCCACGGGGCGCGTTCCAGGTACGGCAGGGACTCCGCCAGCATCAGGCCCCACTCCGGCGCGGGTGGCTGGGCGCCCAACCCCAGGAAACCCAACGACGCGAGCGCCAACGCGATGCCGGGCAGCCGCAGGACGGCGTGCCGGGCGACCGGGCCCGCCACCGCCGGCAGGACGTGACGGGTCAGGATCCACGTCGGCCCGGCCCCGAGCGCACGCAGGGCTTCGATGTGGGTGGTGGCTCTGATTTCCTGCACCAGGGCCGCCGCGTGGGAGGCGAGCGCCGGCCACGAGACCAGGGCGACCGCGATGGACGCGCCGACCGGGCCGGGGCCGACGATCGCCGCCACCAGAATGCCCGCGATCACCGGCGGTACGGCGTTCGCGGTCTCGGCGGCGCCCTCGGCCAGGCCCGGCAGGAAGCCGATGGCCATGGCCACCACGAACGAGACCAGGCACACGAGCAGCGTGACGGCGAGCGTCGCCGCCGCCCCGTGCCCCACCCTGGCCAGCACGTCACGTCCCAGCGAATCGGTGCCCAACGGGTGCGCCCAACTCGGCGGCGAAAGCCGGGCGACGGCGTTCAGCCGCAACGGCTCCCCCAGCAGGCCCCAGCAGATGACGGCCGCCGGCACGGCGGCGCTGACCGCCACGACCACGCGGTGCAGCCGCCCCGCGGGAACCCGCACCGGCGGCGGTGCGGACAGCGCGGCGTCACGCAGCGCCGGCCCGAGCATCCGACGCCGGACACCGGCCACGAGCAC
Organism: Saccharothrix deserti; assembly: GCF_009769385.1. Taxonomy (GTDB): domain Bacteria; phylum Actinomycetota; class Actinomycetes; order Mycobacteriales; family Pseudonocardiaceae; genus Actinosynnema; species Actinosynnema deserti. Next base: position 113,914 of record NZ_ML775959.1, on the reverse strand, counting down.
CCCGCCCACCAACCCGAGCAGCACGAGCGCCAGCACGGAACCTTGCAGCAGCGGCAGGTCCTGGGACTCGGCGGAACCCAACGCGGTGCGGCCGAGGCCCGGCACGGCGAACACCACCTCCACCGCCACCGCTCCCCCGGTCAGCCCGACCGCGACCAGCCCGAACTGCGGTAGCACGGCGGGCAACGCCCGGCGCACCGCGGCCCGTCCGATGACGGCGGGCGAACACCCCCAGGACCGCCACAACACCACCCACCGCTCCTCGAAGACTGCGGGCAGCGCGTCGTCCACCAGCCGTCCCAGGACGCCGCCCGCCGGGATGCCCAACGCCAACGCCGGGAGCACCAGGTGCTGCGGCCCCTGCCAGCCGTAAGGCGGGAGCCAGCCCAGCCACACCGACAGCACCACCAGCAACAGCGTGGCGAGCAGGAACTCGGGCAGCCCCGCGAGCACGGCCGCCACCGCACCGGTGCCCCCGCGCGCAGTCCCCCGCGCACCCCGCACCAACGTCGACGCGCACAGCCCACCAGCCAGCAGCAGCGCGACGACCAGCGCCGCGCCCATCAACGTCAGCGACACACCCAACGCCGCCAGCACGCCGGGCAGCACCTCCGCGCCGTCGACCCACGACCGGCCGAGGTCTCCGCGCAGCACACCGCCCAGCCAGTCGCCGAACAACGCCACCGGACCGGCGTCCAGGCCGAGTTCGCGGCGCACGGACTCCAGCGCCTCCACCGTCGGCTCCTGCTCGGCGGAACGGGCGCGCAGCACCGACAGCGCCGGGTCGCGTCCGGACAGCCAGGGCAGCAGCCCGATCACGGCGACGACGGCGGCGAGCCCACCGGCGCGGGCGATCAGCACGCCCGCGCGGGCCGACGACAGCGCGGTCACCGCAGCCGGGTCGCGGACGTGATCAACGTCCTCTCACGCGGGTCCTTGGCCGCGTCGACCACCGAGGTCGCGTCACCCTGGATGACGCGTTCGTGCAGCATCGGGATCGCGGCGTCGGTCTTCAGCACCGCCGCCTCGGCCGCCAGGATCGCCGCACGGCGCTGGTCGCCCGCCTCGGTGGCGGAGGCCTTCTTCACGGCGGCGTCCACGTCACCGTCGCACAGCTGGGCGATGTTGAACGAGCCCTCGCAGGTGAAGTCGGACTGCAGGTACGCGACGGGGTCACCGGAGTCGAGCACGGTCGCCCTGGACAGGATGAACGCGTCGAACTTCCCGGCGAGCGCGTCCTCCTCGACGTGCGCGTACTCGCGGACGACCTGGGTCACGGTGAAACCGGCGTCCTCCAGCTGCTGTTGCAGCACCGAGGCGACCTCGGGCAGTTCGGCGCGGTCCGAGAAGGTGGCGAGGGTGATCGCGGTGCCCTTCGGGGCGGCGCCGGGCGTGCGGGTCACCGCGGTACGCCCCTCGGCGGCCCAGGGCAGCGCGGGCCCGAGCAGTCCGGCGGCGACGTCGGCCCGGTTCTCGTACACGCCGCCGACGATCTCCTCCGGGTTGATCGCCTCACGTACGGCGGCACGCAAACCCCGGTCCTGGAACGGTCCCGCCTTCGTGTTCAGGTACAGGGTGTTGGTGCGCGGCATCGGCACTTCGGTGATCGTCGCCGGGTCGAGCAGCGAGGCCTGCGAGACCGGCACGGCCTCCGCGATGTGCGCTTCGCCGCTGCGGATCGCGGCGGCGCGGGCGGTGCCGTCGGGCACGAACGAGACGTCGATGCCCGCGGCGTTGGCCTTCGTCCCCCAGTAGCCGTCGTAGCGGTCGAGCGTGGCCGTCGTCGTCCCGTTCACCGCGACCAGCTTGAACGGACCGGTGCCCGTGCCGACCGGGTCGACCTTCCCGTCCGCGCGGTAAGCGCTCTCGGCGAGGATCGCGAGCTGCGGCGAGGACAGGCGTTGCGGCACCAGCGGGTCGGAGGCGCCGGTGGTGACGACCACCTTGTCCCCCGACGTCTGCGCGGTCAGCTGCACGCCGTCGAGGATGCGCGGCTTGGGCGACGCGGCGGTGGCGCGGGTGAGGGTGTTGGTGACGGCCGCCGGGGTCAACGCGCTGCCGTCGTGGAAGGTCACCCCCTGGCGGATGGTGAACTCCCAGGCGTTGTCGGACGTCCGCTTCCACCCGGTGGCGAGGCCGGGCTGCGCGTTGCCGTCCGCGTCGAGGGTGACCAGCGTTTCCGCGGTGGACCAGCGCGAGAGCTTGAAGGCGTCGTCGCTGAACGGCGTCAGGCCGGAACGCGGGGGTTGCAGCATCGCGAGCTTGATCCGCCCACCGGACGGGTCCGCGGTCGCCCCGTTCTGGGCGGCGAAGCACCCGGTCAGCAGGAGGGCACAGGCGGCCGCGACAGCGGCGGACAGGGGAATGCGATGGCGCACGGGTCGTCCAAGGGTCGGGTGACGGAACCCCGTGAACCTAGCAAGATGGTTATCGTTTCCATATGCGTGTGTGCGCACCGCCACGCGGTCGAGTACCGACCGTCATCGATCGACCACAGACCGCGTCACCGGCGTAAACCACGCGGTTCGTTACGATCGACCGCATGCTGGAACCCAGGGCCCTGGCGGACCTGCCCTTCGCCTCGTACCTCGAAGACCACGAGGACCTGGAGCCCGGCGGCGACTACAACGTCGCCCACTTCTCCGACCGCGAGTTCCCGGCGCCCGCGGCGGGCAACGCGAGGTTCAGCGAATCGGCGCTCTCCACCGTCAGGATCACCGACGGGTCGCTCCGACGGGCCCGGTTCAACGACGTCTGGCTGCACGGGGTCCAGGTCATGGGGACCGACCTGGCGGAAACCGGTTGGCTCGACGCGGAAATCGTGAACACCGCCTTCGCCGGGGTGGCGATGTTCGAGTCCGGGATGAGCCGGGTGACGTTCTTCGGCTGCAAGCTGGTCTCGGTCAACCTGCGCGGCGCCACGCTGCGCGACGTCACCTTCGTGAACAGCATCCTGCGCGACGTGGACTTCACCGAAGCGGAACTCACCAACGTCTCGTTCCCCGGCTCGACGCTCGAGGACATCCGGTTCGAGCAGGTGAAGCTGAAGAAGGTGGACCTGCGCGACGCCGCCGAGCTGGGCATCCGCAACGGCTGCGACTCGCTCCGGGGCGCGACGATCAGCTTCACCCAGGCGCTGGACCTGGCCCCGGTGTTCGCCCAGACGCTCGGCATCACCGTCAAGGACTGACTCACGGCGTGGGCAACGTGATGCGGAACGTCGAGCCCGCACCGGGTTCGCTCGTCACCGACACCGTCCCGCCGTGCGCCTCCACCAGGTGCCGGGTGATCGCCAGCCCCAGGCCGCTGCCGCCGGTCGTGCGGCTGCGGGACTTGTCGGCCCGCCAGAACCGGTCGAACACGTGCGGCAGGTCGTCCGGCGCGATGCCGACGCCGGTGTCGACCACCTCGATCACGACCCCCTGGTCGAGCCTGCCCTCGACGGACACCGTGCCGCCCGCCGGCGTGTAGCGGATCGCGTTGGTGACCAGGTTCTCCACCGCCTGGCGCAGCCGCACCGGGTCGGCGACCAGGAACAGCTCCCCCTCGGTCCGCGCGGTGACGGTGACCTCGCGGTTCGTCGCGTGCGCGGCCACCACCTGCTCGACCACGTCGGCCGCGTCGATCGGCTCCGCGTGCAGGCGCAACGTGCCCGCGTCGGCCTGCGCCAGGTCGTGCAGGTCGTCCACGAGGCGTTGCAGCACGAGCGATTCCTCCAACAGCAGCGCCACCAGCCGCTGGTCGGTCGCCGCGACACCGTCCTGGGCCGCCTCCAGCCACCCGGTGACGTTGCTCAACGGCGTGCGCAGCTCGTGCGCGACGTCGCCCACCAGCGCCTGCCGTTGCCGCTCGGTGTCGGCGAGCTTGGCCGACATCGTGTTGAACGACCGGGCCAGCCCGCCGATCTCGCCCTTGGCCGCCGTCACCCGGACCTCCCGGTCGCCCGCGCCCATCCGCCGGGTGGCGGCGGTGAGCGCGCGGATCGGCCGGACCAGGTGGTTCGCCGTCAGCCAGGAGGCGAGCCCGGCCAGGGCGAGGATGCCGAGCGCCGTCCACGTGATGCGGGTGACGCCCGCCGTGGACAGGTCGACCGTCGGCGGTTCCGCTCCGGTCGGGGCGGTCAGGAACATCAGGGCGGGCGGCGCGACGTACTGGGTGAGCTGTTCCCGTCGTGCGGAGGCCAGGCACGCGGCCTCCTCGGGCGTCTCGTGCACCCGTGGCGAGCGGTACCACTCGGGCGTGGTGAGGTTCATCCACGGCAAGGGGGACAGCTCGATGTTCGAGCGACTGAGGCAGTCCTGGAGCAACTCGATCAGTTCGCCGCTCGCCTTCCGCTCCGTCTCCGTCGGCTCGTACAGCAGCTCGTCGACCTCGCAGTCCGCGAACTGCGTCCTCGGGTTCTGCCGCACCAGCACCGGACGTCCGCTCGGCTCCATGACGACGGTCCGCCCGTCGCAATCGGCGACCATCTGTGCCCGTGCGCGCAGGTTGTCGCTCTCCTCCCGGGTGAGCTTGAACGGGCCGACGGCGCGCGGGTCGATCTCGTCCACCTCGACGGGTTTGAGCACCGGATTCACGTTCAGCGGATCGACCACCACGGTGGGGTTGACCGGGAGCTGCGGTGAGCCCTCGTCACCGGAGTCCGCGATGGTCGTGCGGTCCCACGTGGTCAACGCGATCCGCCGGCCGGTCTCCCGCGCGATGGTGTCCACTGTGGACTGAACGTCCGACCAGCGCGGGTTGACCGCCGCGTACCCGAGCAGCCGGTCGTAGATCGAGGCGTCGGTGGCCAGTGCCTCGCCCTGCTCCTGCCGGATGCTGCCGGTGGTGGTCTGGGTGGCGAGCCAGGCGGTGACGGCGATCGACGAGCCGGCGATCAGCAGCGACACCGCGAAGAAGCGGAAGAGCAGACTCATACGAGCTTGTACCCGATCCCGTAGACGGTCAGCAGCCGACGCGGGCGGCGCGGGTCCTGCTCGATCTTGCGGCGCAGCTTGACGATGTGCACGTCCACGGTCCGCTCGGTGGTGAAGCCGTCCTGGAGCAGTTGGCCTCGGGTGAACACGCGGTGCGGCTGGGCGGCCAGCGTAGACAGCAGGCGGAACTCCATCGGTGTCAGGCTCACCGGCTCGCCCGCCAACGTGACCTCGTGCCGGATCGGGTCGACCACCATGTCGCCGACCGTCAGCACGGCGGCGTTCGTGGAGCGGGCGTGTCCGGCGCGGCGCAGGATCGTGCGTACCCGCGCGACGAGTTGGCGCGGCCGGAACGGCTTGGTCACGTAGTCGTCCGCGCCCAGGTCGAACCCGAGCAGCACGTCGTCCTCGGCCGACCGCGCGGTGAGCAGCACGATCGGCACGTCCGAATCGGCGCGCAGCACGCGGACCACGTCCAGCCCGTCCACCGCGGGCATCATCACGTCCAGCACCAGCAGGTCCGGGTTGCGCCTGCGCGCCTCGTCGATCGCGGACCGGCCGTCGTGCACGACCACCACCGAGTGCCCGTCGTGCTCGAGGTAGCGGCGGACGAGTTCGGCCTGGTGGGGGTTGTCCTCGGCGACGAGGATGTGGGCGCACACGACCGCGAGTATGCCGACCTTCACGGCCATCGAGCAGGACGACAACAGGTTCTTCACACTTCTTCTCGATCTTGGGGGCATGAAGGTCCGCACGGTCCTGCTCGCCTGCGCCGTCACCGCTCTGGTGTTGACCAGCTTCCAGCTCGCGGGTGAACGCACCACCGCCCAGTCCGCTGTCACCACCACCCAGGCGACCACCACGACTGCTCCCCCGACAACGACAACGACAACGACAACGACAACGACCACCACCACGACCAAGCGGATCTACGCGTCCAGTTCCGACCTGCCCGACGGCGACCCGATCCCGGCGGACGGCAGCGGGACGTTCCACGCCGTGCCAGGCTCGTCGCCGGTCGTCGGGACGGGGTACGTGCGCACGTACGCGGTGGAGGTCGAGGACGGCGTGGTGTTCGACGAGGAGGCGTTCGGCGAGTTCGTGCAGGAGACGCTGTCCGACCCGCGCGGCTGGACGAAACGCGGTGACGTGGCGTTCCGGCGGGTGTCCGGGCAGGCGGCCATCCGCATTCGGCTGACCTCGCAGAACACCGCCCGCGCGGTGTGCGGCTACGAGATCCCGGTGGACGTGTCCTGCCGCAACGGCGGCCTGGTGCACCTCAGCGCGGCCCGCTGGGTGCGTGGCGCGGTCGCGTTCGACGGCGACCTGACCTCGTACCGCCGTTACGTGGTCAACCACGAGGTCGGGCACGCGCTGGGTGAAGGCCACCGGCCCTGTGCGGCGCACGGCGGGCTCGCGCCGGTGATGATGCAGCAGACGTTCAGCACGTCGAACGACGAGGTCGCCACCATCATCGCGGGCGTGCCGCAGGGCGTGGTGATCCCGGTGGACGGCAAGGTGTGCCGTCCCAACGGGTGGCCGTTCCCCTGAGAGAAAGCGGACGACGAGGGTTCGCCGCGGTGGAGATCCTGAACGCGGGAAGTCCGGTGATCCTGGTGATCACCGGGCTTCCCGCATCGGATCTCCACTCCACCGCGGCGCAGTGCCGGGTGTGGTCGTGTCAGCGACGCGGTTGGAGTTCGATCCGTTCGGCGATCTCGACCTGGAGCAGGCTTCGCACGTCCTCGTAGTGGTTGAGGATGGTGACGGCACCGCTGCCGGCGAACAACAGGCCGACGGCGTTGTTGTCCAGGTCGGTGACGAGGCTGCCGGAGTCGCCGCCGGCGGACATGGCGGTGGTGACGACCTGGTTGAGGAACCGGGCCACTCGGCCGCCGTCGTAGTTGACCTCGACGGTGGCGTTGGTGACGAGCACCCGCCCGGTGGTGCAGTTGGTGGTGCGGCCGGTCTTGCGGACCAGGTCACCTGCTCGCAGCCCGCCCTTGCGCACCCAGGCCCGCGGGGCGCCGTTGAAGTAGATCTCGCGGCTGGCGATGTCGAAGGTGCACTCGGCGATCGCGGCGTCGACCAGGTTGCGGTGCTGGTCGCGCGGGATCGGCGGGTCGAACTGGATCGGCACGAACCGGGACAGGGTCGCGATCCGGTCGGCCGGGTCGGTGCCGCCGTCGAAGGTGCCTGGCTGGACGATGGCGCTGCCGATCGCCGCGGCGTTGGACGCGGCCAGCACGTGGTTGTTGGACAGCACGTAGAACCGCTGTGGCACGCCGATGCCCACGGTGGGCGGGTTGGCGCCGGCACCGGGCAGGAAGTCGTACACGACGCCGCCGAGGGTGCCTGCGGTGACCGCGGTGTTGCCGATGGAGAACCCGGACGGGCAGGGCCGCATCCGGCGCGTCAGCGCCATCGGCGCGACCTCGGGTGCGACCCGGGCCACCGGCGGTGCGGCCACCAGGTCCTCGCGGCGGAACCCGTCCACCAGGGTGGGCGACAACTCGAACGCCGCGCGTCCGGCCTGCGGTGCGAGGGTGCGCTGGGCGACCAGGTCACCGACGGCCAGCACGTCGGTGGGCATGTCCTCGAGCTGCTCCGGGATCTTGTCGCGGTCGATCAGATCTTCCTGGGGCACCTTGTGCCGGACCAGAACCACCACCGACGTGTCCCCGGTGGGTTCGTTCTCACGCCACTTCACCCCGAGTCCGAACCCGACCACGTTCGCCCGCGGCCCGGCCGGGTTCAACAGCTGGTCGGCGATGTTGTACTGCGCGTCCGCGCCGAGGTGTGCACCTTCAGGCAGTTTCATCCGTTCTTGCTCGAACATGAGCATGCTCCATCACCATTGAGGAGGAAGATCTATCCCTGTGCGTCGATCTCGCCGGTGAGGATAATGTCGATCGGGTAACCCTCGATCCGCTCCGGAATGAGCGCGCGATCGTCGTCGTTGGCCACGAACACCTGGATCGCGGCACGCCCGGCCTCGGTCGTGTCCGCCACACCGACAACGCCGGGCAACGCGAGCAACTCGTCCTCGTGTCTGACACGAACGTCGTGAACGGTTGACATATTCGGTCGACCCCCACACCCCTTAACCGGACTGTGATCGACGAACATCCACGCTAAGCCCGTCCGATCCATGACCACAAGACCGCCGCATTGTCTCTTTCGGGTGGTCGCAGCCAAACCTGGATCTTCGTGGTTGTGCCGGCCTGGTTTCGGTTCGATGCCCGACGAAACGCGCGCCACGCTCCTCCTGCCCGCCGGGCAATACATCCGAAAAGGACACTTCACCGCCGGCCGTGATCCACCTTGGGCGCCGCACGCATGCCGAAGTGCAGGTAGGGCGAACCGTCGGGCAGCGAGTAGAAGAGCACCGGCAGCCACGGTTCGTGTTCGTTGCGCCGTCCGGCGAACAGGCACTCGTCCAGCGGCACGAGGTCCAGGTGGATCACCGGGTTGATCTGGGCGAGCTCGCCGGTGTTCTCGCCGCGCAGGTGCAGCACGCCGTCGCGGTCGGTCACCTCGACGTCGTAGCCCTCGCGCAGGTACCGGCCGACGTGCCGGGTGACGTCCACCGCGGGCGGCTCGGCCGGTGGGGCGAAACGCGGCACGGCGACGCCGGCGTGCTCGGTCAGCAGTTCGGTGAACAGCCGTTGGCAGACCTCGGCGGGCACGCCGCCGTTGGTGAGCAGCGCGACCGCGACCCTGGCCTCCGGCACCACCCGCAGGTACGCCTTCTGCCCGATCGTCGCGCCGTCGTGACCGATGACGCGGCCACCGGGCCAGTCGTAGAGGACCCAGCCGAGGCCCCATTGCGAACCGAAAGCCTCTCGGACCGGCACGTCCACCTGCGGTTGGCGCATGGCGGCCACGTGTTCGACGCCGAGGATCCGCGTGCCGTCCGGCGCCCGGCCGCCGTCCAGGTGCAGGCGGGCGAAGCGGACGACGTCGGCGGCGGTGGCGTTGATGGTCCCGGCCGGGCCCGCGGAGCGGTTGAGACCCCACACGGGTGCGGGCACTTGTTCCTCACCGGGTTCCCCGATGTGCCCCAGGGCCGCGCGGAACCTCAGCACGTCGTCGGGCAGGGTCATCGTGCTGTGCGCGCCCAGCGGGATGAGGAGGCGTTCCCGCAGCGCGACGTCCCAGACCTGACCGGTGAGCACTTCGATGATCCGGCCGAGCACGGTGAACCCGCTGTTGCAGTACGACATCGTGACGCCCGGCGGGTGGTTCTGGCCGAGCCCGGCGCACGCCGCGACGTACGCGGCCAGGCAGTCGTCCCCGCGCCCGGTGTCGTAGAAGAAGTCACCGTCGATACCGCTGGTGTGGCACAGCAGCTGGCGGGTGGTGACGGTCTTCGTGGCGACGGGGTCGGCAACGGCGAACTCCGGCAGCACGGAGACCACCGGCGCGTCGAGGTCCAGCCTGCCTTCGGCGACCAGCTGCATGATCAGGGTCGAGGTGTAGAGCTTGGTGATCGAGCCGATCTGGAACAACGAGTCCGTGGTGGCCTCGACACCGGTGCCGCGGTGCAGCACTCCGGTCGCGCACTCGTGGATCTCGCCGTCGACCAGCACGGCCAGCGAAGCGCCGGGTACCTGGTGCGCCTCGCACAGCTCCGTGAGTCTGTGCTGCCAATGGTCGATGTTCATCGCCTGCTCCCCCCGGATGGCGCGACAACCGTCGTGCTTGACACGCTACCGATCACGGCAAGGAGTTGTCCTCGGACCAGGTGCAGTCAGGGGTCGGTAATCGCCGAAGCGCCGTCGGCCGGCGCTCCCATCGTGCCGACCCGCCCGCCGCCGTACACGACCTCGATCCCGCGCTCGGCCGACGTGCGGCCGACCTGCCCGGCGACCTCGACATGCCGCACCCGTCCGCTGGACGAGCCGCAGAACACGCACACCCGCATGCACCCACGGTGGTGACGGTGAAGCGCGACAGCGGGCCGTGTTCAGCCGTTCGTGCCAGGGTTCGGCGACGATGAACCGGCCGCGCCCCTCGGGAGGACCGCTGTGGACGAGCACCTTCGCGCCAAGTGGAACAAGTACGCGCCCAGGTACGACCGCGACGTCGACCTGTTCGAGCGGCTCCAGTTCGGCGGCGGCCGGGAGTGGGTGTGCTCGCGGGCCGAGGGCGACGTGCTGGAAGTCGCCATCGGCACCGGCCTCAACCTGCCGCACTACCCGCCCGGCGTCCGGGTGACCGGCCTCGACTTCAGCCCCGCCATGCTCGACCGGGCCCGCGCCCGTGCCGCCGAACTCGGCCTCGACGTCACCCTGCGCGAGGGTGACGCCCAGGCCCTCCCGTTCGCCGACGCGTCGTTCGACACCGTCGTCTGCACGCTCGGGCTGTGCGGCGTCCCCGACGACCGCGCCGCGATCGCCGAGATGCACCGGGTGCTGCGCCCGGGAGGCAAGCTCCTGCTCCTCGACCACGTCGGCAGCGACCGCACACCGGTCAACCTGGTCCAGCGCCTGCTCGACAAGATCACCGTGCGGATGCTCGGCGACCACCAGACCCGCCGCCCGCTGCCGCTCGTCCGCGAGGCCGGCTTCACCGTGCAGCGCAGCGAACGCCTCAAGCTCGGCACCGTCGAACGCCTCGCCGCCGTCAAACCGACCGCCTAGCACGGCGAGAACGCCGTGGCGCGTGGTGAACACGCGACCACGTGCCACGGCGTTCTACCGGCCGGTCGGGGGTCAGCGGCCCAGGCCGGCGCCCCCGTTGACGCCGATGACCTGGCCGGTGATGTGGCCCGCTTCCGGTGACGTCAGGAACGTGACCGCGGCGGCGACGTCGACCGGCTTGCCGGTGCGGCCGTTGGCGGGGTGGCCGACGAGTTTCCTGCGTCGTTCCTCGGACAGCGTGCCGCCGAAGAACTCGGTCTCCTCGGTGACACCGGGCGCGACGACGTTGACCGTGATGCCCCGACCGCCCAACCCGAACGCCAGGTCCGCGGTCCACGCCTCGATCGCCGCTTTCGCCGCGCCGTAACTCGCCGAACCGCGACGGGCCGCGATGGAGCCCATCGTCACCACCCTGGCGTCGTCGGCCAGGCGCGGTTCGAGGGCAGTGGTCACCAGCACGGCGCTGAGCACGTTGGCCTCGAAGTTCGCCAGCCACAGCTCGCGCACGTCCGCCAACCCCTCCGGCGCGGGACGGCGGCGGGCCGTGTTGCCGCCCGCGTTGTTGACCAGCACGTCAACGCGTTCGGGCAACTCCGCCAACGCCGCCTGGACCTGCGCCGGGTCGGCGGCGTCGAACACCACCGGCCGTGCGCCGATCTCCGCCGCGGCGGCGGTGAGGACGTCCGCGCGCCTGCCGGTGACCACGACGTCCAGGCCCTGCTTGACCAATTCGGCCGCCACCGCCTTGCCGATACCCGTCCCGCCACCGGTCACGACTGCTGTTCTCGTCATGTCATGGTCATATCAGCGGGATTCACGCGGGTCGATCCGCTCCTCGGCCCAATGATTCCCGCGAATGTTCACATTTGTGACCACGCTCAATTTCGAGGGAAAGCGGAGTCGACCGGCTGAAAGGCTCCCGGCGAAAGTCAGGCGGGTTCGACGTCCCAGATCTGGTTCGCCGAGGGACCGACCGGTTGCTGGACGACCGGCGCGCCCGCGGCGCCGCTCACGGACAGCGCCAACCCGGAGTGCGCGAACACGAACCGGTAGCCGGCGGTGGGGTTGCCGCGCACGCGCAGGGTCTGGTTGACGCCGCCCAGGCGTTGGAACTGGATCGCCTGCACGCCCGCGACCGGGCTCGACTCGGGCAGGTCGAGCGACTTGTCGCTGTGGCTCGCGACCAGCTCCCAGCCCTGCGGGTTGGCCTCGAACCGCCACCGCTGGTTCGGCGTTCCGGTGTGCGGCCAGCCGATGATCGGCGCGGCGTCGGCCGTCGACGCGTTCTCCACGGCCAACTCCAGCCCCGTGGCCCGGTTGCGCACGGTGTGGTGGCTGCCCGTCACCGGCCACGACTCGGCCGGGTCGTCCGCCGGCAGCGGCACGACCAGGTCGCCGACCCACCCCGCGTCGGCGCGGTACTGGCGGCTCAGCAGCCCGTCGTAGAACCCGCCCGGCGGCGGGCAGTTCACCGCTCCGTTCGGGCAGATGTCGACGTCGTGCACCGCGTAGGTCTGGAACGCCGCCCGCTTGAACGCCGCGTCGCCCGCGTCCAGGTTGGCGGGCTCGTCGCGGATCGTGTAGTCGCGGTAGTAGACGACCTCCGGTGTCGACGGCACGTCCGGCAACGCGGTCCGCACCAGCCGTGCCGTGGCGACGTGGTCGCGGTGGAAGTAGAAGTCCTCCAACGGTCGCCCGGACGTGTGCTGACCGTGCAGGTCCGCGGTCGGGTCGGTGGTGCGGACGACGTCCGGCGCGAAGTCCGCGATCACCGCGCGCAGGTAGTCGACCAGCTTCGCGCGGTCGGTCGTCTGGGCGGGCGCGTGGTCGAGCGGACGGCCGGTCGACGTCTGGTTGCGCGCGTACAGCAGCCACAGGCGGTTGGGTGGCGCGGTGGCGTTGTCCGGCAGGCGGTTCTCCAGGATCGACACGCGTGCGCCCAACGTCCAGAGCGTGGCCGAGAGGTTCCCGCACGAGTACGCGTGCGAACGCCACGGCGTGCCGGTCATGCCCGCGGCGAACGCATAGACCTCGCGGACACCCAGTTCCCGCTCCTGCATGTACGTCGGATACGTGTGGTAGTCCGACGCCACCAGGAATACCGTGCGCACGACAGCCCCGTCGCGGAGATCCGTCAGCAAATCCGGGCTTAAGAACAACAGGTCGTCGTCGTGGTGCGCCACGACGTTCAGCACCCTGGCCATTCATCCTCCTGGGTTGAGTTTTGCGCCTTGTGGTTGATGTCGTTCGAATGGCGGTCGGTGTTAGAAGATCACCGATCTACCGTGGATCGGGGCCCACCGGCGAACATGCCGACGCGGTCCGCACCGACGCAAGGGGGCGTCATGCGGCGGAGGGAACGTCGAACCACGGCCTTGGTCCGCATCGCGGCCGCGCTGGCGTTGATCGCCACGGCCTGCGCGAGCCCGGCGCAGGAGGCCGTCGCGCAACCGCCGGCCTGGCGTGACGCGGCGGTTCCGCTGGAGCAGCGGGTGAACATCCTGCTGCCGCAGCTGACCCTGGACGAGCAGGTGCAGTTGCTGCGCGGGATCACCACACCGGCGGGTGAGCACGCGGTCGGTTACGTGGCGGGCGTGCCGCGGTTGGGCATCCCGCCGTTGCGGCTCACCGACGGGCCCGCGGGCGTCCGGGACGGCCTGCCCGCGACCGCGATGCCCGCGCCGGTGTCGATGGCCGCCACCTTCGACCGCGCGCTGGCCGCCGAGGCGGGCGATCTGGTCGGCCGCGAGGTCAAGGCGCGCGGCTACCAGGTGCTGTACTCGCCGATGGTCAACATCGTCCGGATACCGCAGGGCGGGCGGAACTTCGAGACCTACGGCGAGGACCCGCACCTGGCCGGGCAGTTGGCCGCGAGCTACGTCGCGGGCGTGCAGCGGCAACGGGTCGCCGCCCAGGTCAAGCACGTGGCGGCGAACAACCAGGAGGACGGCAGGCTCTTCATGTCGTCCGCCGTCGACGACCGGACGCTGCGCGAGATCTACCTGCCGGCGTTCGAGACCGCCGTCCGGCAGGGCGGCGCCTGGTCGGCGATGTGCGCCTACAACCAGGTCAACGGCGCGTGGGCGTGCGAGAGCTTCCCGCTGCTCAACGACATCATCCGCGACCGGTGGGGTTTCGACGGCGCGGTGGGCTCGGACTACCCGGCCACGCACTCCGGCGTGCGGTCCGCGTTGGCCGGTCTGGACCAGGAGTTCGGCGGGTCGACGCACTACGCGGGCCTCGCCGACGCCGTGCGGTCCGGCGCCCTGGCGCGTGCCGCGTTGGAGGAGAACGTGCGGCGGGTGCTGCGGCTGATGATCCGCACCGGCCTGCTCGACGGCGATCCGCGTCCGGTGGTGGACCCGGCCGCGCACGCGGCGGTCGCGCGCAGGCAGGCCGCGGCGGGCACGGTGCTGCTGAAGAACGACCGCTCGCTGCTGCCGTTGACACCTGGGACCGCACGGACCGTCGCGGTGTCCGGCTGGTACGCCGACATCGCGCACACCGGCGGCAAGGGCAGCTCGTACGTGACGCCGTACCCGGAGCACACGGTGAAACCGCTCGACGGCCTGCGCGCCCGCGTCGGCGAGGGCCTGACCTACACGCCGGGCGCGCGGCCGTCGCCGTTCCCCGTGCCGCCGGACGTGTTCTCCGACCTGCGCGCCGACTACTTCGCCAACCACGACCTCGCCGGCGCGCCGGTGGCGTCCGCCGCGCACGGTTCGATCGACTTCGACTGGGCGCTCGGCGCACCCGCGCCGAACGTGCCCGCGGACCACTGGTCGGCCCGCTGGACCGGCACCCTGACCGTGCCCGTGACCGGCGCCTACGACCTGGCCCTCACCAGCGACGACGGCAGCCGCGTCTACCTCGACGGCAACCTGGTCGTGGACAACTGGGGCGATCACGACACGCAGACCCGGTCCGCGCCGATCACCTTGCAGGGCGGTGCGCGACACCGGGTCCAGGTCGAGTACTACGACGCGGCGGGCAAGGCCGGGCTCCGCTTCGGCTGGTTCACGCCGGCCGCCGCGGACCCGGAGCTGCAACGGGCGGTGGACGCGGCGCGGGCCGCCGACGTGGCCGTGGTCGTCGTCGGCGACGACAGCACCGAAGGCGCGGACCGCCCGTCGATCGACCTGCCCGGCAACCAGGACGAGCTGGTCGCGGCGATCACCACGGCCAACCCGGACACCGTCGTGGTGCTGGAGACCGGCGGCCCGGTGACCATGCCGTGGTTACCGGCCGCGCAGACCGTGGTGGAGAGCTGGTACCCCGGCGAGCAGGGCGGGCACGCGTTGGCGGACGTGCTGTTCGGCGCGGCGGAGCCCGGCGGGCGGCTGCCGGTGACGTTCCCGACCGGCCTCGGCGCGACCCCGATCAGCTCGCCCGCCCAGTACCCCGGCGCGGGCGGCGTCTACGACTACTCGGAACGGCTCCGGGTCGGCTACCGCTGGTACGACGCCACCGGCACCACGCCGCTGTTCCCGTTCGGGCACGGCCTGTCCTACACGACGTTCCGCTACGGCGGCCTGGCCGTGACGTCGTCCGGTGACGAGGTGACGGTGTCGTTCGACGTGACCAACACGGGCGGGCGCGCGGGCTCGGCGGTGCCGCAGGTGTACGTGGGCCACCCGGCCGACGCCGGTGAACCGCCCCGGCAGCTGCGCGGGTTCACCAAGGTCGGCCTGGCCGCCGGCGCCACCACGCGGGTGTCGGTCGACCTCGACCGGCGGTCGTTCGCGATCTGGGACCCGGCCGAGCGGTCGTTCCGGGTGCCGCCCGGCTCGCACACGATCGCCGTGGGCGAGTCGTCCCGCGACATCCGGCTCACCGGCGCGGTGGACCGGCAGGCCGAGCGGGTTCCCAACGGCGCCACCGGACAGGTGGTCAACGCCGGGTCGTGCCTCGACGTGGCCGACGCGGACGACGCCGCCGGCACGCCCGTGCAGCTGTGGAGTTGCAACGGCACGGCGGCGCAGCGGTGGACCGTGACGCCGGAGGGGACGGTGCGCGCGCTGGGCCGGTGCCTGGCGCCGTCCGGTGACGCGGTCGTGCTGGCCGACTGCGCCGGGCAGCGCTGGACGGTGGCGGACGGCGGTCCGCTCAGGTCCGGTGACCGGTGCCTCGACTCGTCCGGCGGCGCGCTGCGGCTCGCGCCGTGCGCGGGTGGTGCGGCGCAGACCTGGCAGCCGCCGCGTCCCGCCGACCGGGTGACCGGCATCGCCGGCAAGTGCGTCGACGTGGACGGGGCCAACACCGGGAACGGGACGGTCGTCTGGCTGTTCGACTGCAACGGCACGGGCGCGCAGGACTGGAAACTCGACGCGGACGGGTCGTTGCGCGCGTTGGGCAAGTGCATGGACGTCACCAACGGGTGGACCGATCCCGGCACGCCGGTGCAGTTGTGGGACTGCAACGGGACGGCCGCGCAGCAATGGCGTGCCGCGCCGGGCGGCGCGCTGGTGAACATCGAGTCCGGCCGTTGCCTGGACGCGCGGAACGGGTTCTCGGACAACTTCACCCGGTTGCAGATCTGGGATTGCAACGGCACCGCGGCCCAAACGTGGGTCCTACCGCGCCGCTGATCGCGGTTCGCGGTTCGCACCGCCGGTCAATCCGGTTCGACGGCCGGATCGTCGAATGCGTTCGATTGATTTGTCGAACCGCGCGCCGGTATGCCGTCGAACACATCGACGGCATACCGCGAAGTCCGCATTCGCCCACCGTCTCAGCAGTCGAATTCCAGTCGAAACCCTTGCGTCACCCATCCGTTACCGCCAACATCATGACGAAACAGCGTCGGCGCGCGTTCGGTTCCCCACCCCTCCCGCTGCCGCATGCGATTACGAGGAGCGTCATGTCCGATATGCGCGGCAAGCTGAGAAAAATTCGTTGGCGGGTCGGCCTGCTGGCGACCGGAATGGCCTCGTTGCTCGCGAGCGTGGGCGTCGTCGCGGTGACCGACGCCCAGGCGGCCGCGGGTTGCCGCGTGGCGTACTCGGTGCCCAGTCAGTGGCAGGGCGGCTTCAGCGGGAACGTCAACATCACCAACCTGGGCGACCCGGTCAACGGCTGGCGGCTGACGTGGGCCTTCCCGTCGGGCCAGACGGTCAGCCAGGCGTGGAACGCCTCGGTCACCCAGTCGGGCAGCCAGGTCACCGCGACCAACGTCGGCTGGAACGCCAACATCGCCACCAACGGCACGGTGTCGTTCGGCTTCAACGGGTCGTGGACGGGCTCGAACACGGCTCCGACCTCGTTCGCGCTCAACGGTGTCACCTGCACCGGCAGCACGGCGCCCACGACCACCACCACGACGACGACCACAACCACCACGCCCGGCAACCCGCCGGCGGGTGACGCGATGGCGCAGGTCGCGGCGATGCAGCCCGGCTGGAACCTCGGCAACTCGCTCGACGCGGTGGGCAGCGACGAGACGGCCTGGGGCAACCCGCGCATCACCGAGGCGCTGCTCGACAACGTCCGCGCGCAGGGCTTCAACAGCATCCGCATCCCGGTCACCTGGAGTGCGCACCAGGGCGCGGCGCCGAACTACACCATCGAGTCGGCCTACCTGAACCGCGTCAAGGAAGTGGTCGACTGGGCGTTGGCGGACGGCTTCTACGTGATGATCAACATCCACCACGACTCGTGGCAGTGGATCAACACCATGCCGACCGACCGCACCAACGTGCTCGCCCGCTACAACGCGGCCTGGACCCAGTTGGCCACCGCGTTCCGGGACTCCTCCAGCAAGCTGGTACTGGAGAGCGTCAACGAGCCGCAGTTCACCGGCAGCTCCGGTGACGCCCAGAACGCGCAACTGCTGAACGAGCTGAACACGTCGTTCCACGGCATCGTGCGCCGGTCGGGCGGCAACAACGCCACCCGCCTCCTCGTCCTGCCGACCCTGCACACGTCGTCCGAGCAGGCCCGGCTCGACGAGTTGGCCACCACGTTCAACTCGCTCAACGACCCGAACCTCATCGCGACCGTGCACTTCTACGGCTACTGGCCGTTCAGCGTGAACATCGCGGGCGGCACGCGGTTCGACGCCACCACGCAGAAGGACCTGACCGACTCGTTCGACCGCGTTTACAACACGTTCGTCGCGCGCGGTATCCCGGTCATCATCGGCGAGTACGGCCTGCTGGGCTTCGACCGGCACACCGGCACCATCCAGCAGGGCGAGAAGCTGAAGTTCTTCGAATTCCTCGGCTACTACGCCCGCACCAAGAAGCTCACCACCATGTTGTGGGACAACGGCCAGCACTTCGGCCGCACGTCGTTCCAGTGGAGCGACCCGGAGTTGTTCGGCCAGATCAAGTCGAGCTGGACCACGCGTTCCGGCACGGCGTCGGCGGACCAGGTGTTCAGCGCCAAGGCGTCGGCGGTCAGCGCCAAGTCGCTCACGCTGAACCTCAACGGCACGTCGTTCGTGGGGCTGCGCCAGGGCAACACCGACCTGGTGCGCGGCACGGACTACACCGTCTCGGGCGACCAGCTCACCATCACCGCCTCGGCGATCACCCGGTTGAGCGGATCGCGGCCGTACGGCACGAACGCGACCCTGTCCGCCCGGTTCTCGCAGGGTGTCCCGTGGCGGATCAACCTGGTCACCTACGACACGCCGGTGCTGCAGAACGCGACCGGGACGACGAGTGCGTTCGCCATCCCGACCAACTTCCGCGGTGACCAGCTGGCCACCATGGAGGCCAAGTACGCGGACGGCAGCAACGCCGGCCCGCACAACTGGACCTCCTACAAGGAGTTCGACCGGGCGTTCGCGCCCGACTACACCGCCGGCACCACCAAGCTGACCTCCGACTTCTTCGCCGAGGTCACGGACGGTTCGCGGGTGACGCTCACGTTCCACTACTGGAGCGGCGCCACGGTGACCTACTACGTCACCAAGTCCGGCACGTCGGTCACCGGCACCACCTCCTGACCGACCGCGCACCGACCGACCGCGCACGAAGGCCGGTGGCCCGGAGCACCCGCTCCGGGCCACCGGATTTTTGCCGTCCACCTTCTCGCCGCCGGTCGCGTTCCCGCTCCACTCCCCCACGCGGGGGATGGAGACCGCAATTATCGTGTGACTATCGCGCGACGAATCGCGCCGCAACTGACCGGAAGTGCGCCGGGTGGACAACTTCCGGACACAAACCTGACACGAATTCGGCCGTCCCAGTGGTCCTTCCGGCCGGGGCTATGCTGTGAGCCACTATTCCAGTCGCCCTATTCAGCCGTAGGCCGAAGGACCGCCATGCGCAATCGGCTCCACTCGACATTCACGCTGCTAATCACGGCGGTACTGCTCGCGAGCTGCACCGGGAGCCCGGAGGAACGCCATCCCGCTCCCCCACCCGAGAGCGCCGATTTCGTGGTGTCCTACGCGGGCGCCGCGGGCCGGCTCGGCGGGCTGGACACGGTCGAGACCAAAGCGCAGTTGCGCGACTGGGCGCGCATCGCGCTCGCCGCGAACCTGGAGCTGGACAGCGCGAAGCTGCGGGACACCGCCTACGACACGCTGCCGATGCGCGACGGCGGGTTCAGCGACCTCTCCCGGCAGAGCACCGGGCCGGGGCGGTCGCTGTTCGACGGGGAGACGCTGCACCTGCTCGTCCCCACCGACGACCCGCACCGCGCCCGCACCATCGGGCAGCTGCTCGACCAGCACCGCACCGACTCGGGCGGCGACCCGCAGCGGGTCCGCGTCCACCCGTACACGGTGCGCGCCGAGACCGGCACGATCGACATCGCCGCCGAGGAACCGGCGTCCGCCGCCGACGTCCGGGCCGCGAACGGCTACGTGTCGATGCGCGTGGACGACAAGGCCGCGTTGACGGACTTCCTGGCCAAGACCGAGATGCTGTCCACGCTGGAGACCCGCGACGGCGGGATCTGGGCGGCCGGCTGGAACTGGCCGGACCAGGACGGCGCCGGGCTGACGTTGGAGGAGGTGTCGACGCTCCAGCGCGGCTACCAGCGCGGTTCACCGACGCCCGGCTTCTCGCTCGACCCCGGACCGTCGGAGACCCCGCAGGACCTGCGGGCCGTGCTGCCGAACATCAGCGGCGAGATCATCGACCGGGTGCTGACCGACAACTGGGCCGGCTCGCCGTTCACCTCGTCCGACGACCTCGCCGGGTACGTCGAACTGGCCCTGTACGACAACGGCGTGCCGGCGGCGGAGCTGGCGCAGTTCGGCCTGACCGACGACCGGGTCCAGCTGTGGGGCCTGCTCGGCGCGATGTCCGGCCAGTCCACCTACAGCCAGGCCCGGTACGACGGCGGCCTGGCGGGCACCAGCATCGGCGTCACCCTCTTCTACACCGACTACATGGCCAAGGACTGGGCGAACGGCGTCGGCTCCGGCGTGCCCGCGAAGGCCGTGGAGGGGTTCATCCCCGACCCGGACGCGTGGACGCCGTGGAGCCACTGCGACACCGGCACGACCAGCGAGAGCGGCCGGCTGTGGCTGGGTCAGAACGACTCGGCGTTCGCGTTCGACGACAAGTCGATCAGCATCGGCGCGCAGTCCACCCGGCTGTTCTCCCGGTCCGACGGCGACGACGGCGGCGAGGTCGAGCCCAGCTACGCGTTCGGCCGGGGTCTGAAGTGGTGGGACCAGAACTACCAGGCGGTGGCCGACTACGAGCCCCAGTACCAGCGCCTCGACCAGATCATGCGGTGGAGCGGCGCGCTGGAGTGGCTGGTCGCCAAGACCTCCGCCCGGCTGCCGCAGCTGGAGGACTCGGAGATCCGGTCCGACATCAGCTTCGCCGGGTGGTACGCGGCGAACGCGGAGCTGCGCGAGCGCTCGCCGATCCGGTTCGTCACGCCGCCGTCGGCCACCGAGGAGGCGGTCGTCCCGGCGCCGTCCAGGACGTTCGACAGCTGCGGCTACCGGACGATCTACGGCGGCGTGTCGCTCGGCGACGTCATCGCCCGCAAGGGCGCCGAGGCGAACCGCGCCGACCTGCCGGGACCGGTCAACCGGGCGGGCGCGGGCGGTGATTCCAGCTTCGACCCCGCGACCGGCAGGGGTTCGGTCAAGCAGAAGGCGCTGGACGCCGACGGCAAGGTCGTCGACAGCCTGGAGCACCGGTTCGACACGTCGGGCGACGTCGTCACGGTCGAGGCGGTCGGCGGTCCGCGCAAGGTGGTGTCCCTCGGTGGCCTGAAGCTGATGCTGGACGGCAACCGCACGGTGAAGACCCGGATCGACGCCAAGGACGGCCGCGTCTCGGAGCAGGTCCACTACCAGGACCACGAGGTCGGCGAGCTGACCGCGGTGAAGGACGGGGGTGTGGTCACGGTCCACTGGCGGCGCGGTGCGCTGGACCGGGCTCGGACCATGCTCGAATCGCTCCAGAGCCGCCTGACCGCCTCGCCGTCCGACACCCTGCCGCCGATCAAGGACGGTGTGCTGCAGACGTTCCGGGACGGGGCGGGCGGGGTGGAGTACCGCGTGGACGGCGAGTGGTCGGTGTCGGTCAGCGGTGACCAGCCGCCGCCGGGTGGTGTGACGTTCCGGCTCGGCTCACCGAGTCCGGGTGGCGGTGAGCCGCGGTTCCAGTACGGCACGATCAAGCGGAGCACCGAGCCGCCCGCCGACAGCTGGGTCGACGTCACGCCCGCCACCGCCGACCAGGCCGCGATCGCGGTGTTCACGGACCCACCGGCGGGTGACGCGCGGACCGTGAAGGTGAGCGGCAACGGCGGCGAGTCGACCGTGCGCGTCGTCGGCGACCACGCGGTCCACCCGGGCCGCGACCCGGTCCTCAGCACGCCGGAGGGCCAGGCGCTGGCCGCCGAGTTCCCGCGCGCGCTGCAGGCCATGAACGAGGCCGCGGCGGCGAAGGACGGCCTCTACCGGCCGATCCAGCTGCTCGACGACGGCTTGGCGCTGGTCGGCGCGACGGAGATCCGGTTGGTGTCGGGCCACGACGCGTGGGCGTTCCGCGTGCGCAGCGCCCTCCACGGGAACGGGCCGCGGACGATCCTGGTGCGGTTCGAGGGCGACCGGGCCGTGCTGATCGACGCGGGCCGGCTCAAGGTCGAGTCGCGCCGGGACATGACGCTCGGCGAGGCCGTCGACCAGTCCACCGCCGACTCGTACGTGCACGAGGATTTCCGCGCCACGCTGCCGATGGAGAACGGCCGGATCGTCGCGACCGCCATCCCGCGTGACATGAAGGTGCGGGTCCGGCCGGCCGTCGTCGTGGGCCAAACGGTGCTCGACGTGATCACGCGGCCGGACGTCCGGTCGCACGCGGGCGCCGAGTGGCAGCGGGTCGAGCGGCCGTCCCGCGTGACCACGGTCAACGGCGGCAACAACACCACCGTGAGCGGATCACCCGCGCCGACCGCCACGACCGGCGCCAACGGCACGTCCGGCACCAACGGCTCCACCACGGGCTCCGGGGCGACCGTTCTGCTGATCTGCCCGGACACCGACGACGCACCGGCCGGGTGCGATGGCGAGTGACTTCGAGGTGGAGCCGGACAGCCCGATCGGCCGTGCCCTCGCCGCGGCGCGGCGCGCGGTCGACCGGGCCGACGTGCGGCGGGTCGACGCCGCCTACGAGACCGTCTTCGAGTTGGCGGACGGAGGCCGGCTCGGCGAGTCGGTCGCGATCGACCACGTGGCCACGCTGCTGAACCTGGGCGCGGTCACGCGGGCGTCGCAGCGGTGCGAGGAGTACCTCGGTTCGCTGGGTCGCGATCACGTCGAGCTGCTGTTGCTGCGGGCCGAGGTCAGCAGCGCGGGCGGTGACCACGCGCGGTCCGGTGACGACGTGAAGGCGATCCGGGTGGCGCTCGACCGCGGGGCCGTGCTCGACCCCCAGGACCGGGCACGGTTGCTGCGGCTGGAGGGTCTGGTCGCCGCCGACCAGGGCGATCTCCTGCTCGCCGAACGGAAACTGGGCCAGGCTCGGGACCTGTTCGTGCGGCTGGACCACGAGAGGGGCGCGGCCGGCGTCGACGGCGACCTGCTCATGCTCGCCGTGCGGCAGGGCGTGGAGCCGGCGGTGTCGGACGTGGTCTCCGGGCCGCCGCCGCGCACCACCGGCGAGTACCTGTTGCGCGCCTCGGCGCTCCGGCAGGAGCTGCGGTACGAGGAGGCCTACCGGACGTTGCTGGAATGCCTGGAACGCACCGAGGTCGACCCCGCGCTGCGGCTGCCGGTCCTGGCGCAGCTCACCACCCTGGTGTGGTTGACCCGCCGACCGGACCTGGCCGAACGGCTGCGGCCGGTGCTGCTCGACGCCGCCGAGCAGTCACTCGACCCGGTGGCGGCACGGCGGGAAGTGGAGGGGTTGTCGCCCGAGGGCGTGGCCGATCCGACCAGGTCGCCCCGGTTCGAGCGGCGGATCGAGTACGCCCGCCGGATCCTCGTCGCCGGACGGCTGGAGGAGGCGGAGAACCTGCTCCTCGAAGTCCGCGACCGCGCCCGGAACGACCGCGAGGCGGCCGCGTGGCACCTGACCGCCGGTGAACTCGAATGGGCCAGGCACCGCGAGTCCGGTGACGACTCGTTCCTGCGTGAAGCCGTCAACCAGCTCACCGCCGCCGCCGACCGGGCCACGTCGACCGCGCTCACCGAGACGCGGGCGTTCGCGCTGCGGCTGCTCGGCCGGGTGTTGTTCAAGCTCAAGGCCGACGAGCGGGCGGACGTGTGCTGGGTCGAGGCGCACCGGCTGGAGGAGGAGGTGGCCCGACGGCAGGACACCGACGCCGTGCGGGTGCGGATGCTGCTGTCGGCCGCCGACGAGCACGACGAGCGCATCCGCGCGGCGGACGACGCGATGACGGACGACAACCGGCAGGGCGTGGCCGGGATCGTGGTCGCGATGGAGCACGCGCGCGGCGCGACGATCCTGGACGGCCTCCTGCCCGGCGGCCGTGGTTTCGCCCGCGACCTGCCGCCGGTGAGCGACCTGGACGCCGCCTGGCGGTGGGTGGGCGACGTGACCCGTGACCTGCCGAAGTCCCAGGTGGTGTGGATGCTGCGGGCCACGCCGGACCGCGTGCACCACGTCCTGCTCGGTCGCGGCTCGCTGCGCCACTGGTCGACGGCGGTGCGGCGGGAACAGGTGGTGGACGCGGTGAAGGGGCTGAAGTCCTGGTGGGGCGGGGAGGTGCTGGACCTGGGCATCGCCACCGGCCAGTTCGAGCAGAGCCTCACCGAGATCGCCGGACTGCTGGGCCTGGCCCCGTTGGCGGACCTCCCGGCGCACGTCGACCGGATCGCGGTGGTGGCGGGCGGTGTGCTGTCCGACGTGCCGTTCGCCGCCCTGGTGCTGCCCCGTGACGAGAAGCAGCCCGGTGACGCGAAGCAGCCCGCTGAGGACAAGCAGCGGATCGGCGACCGGTTCGCGTTGTCCGACCTGCCGTGCCTGTCCGCGCGGCGCCCGCTGCACCGCCGGTCGCGGTCCCGGCGCGGCGACCGGATGCTGCTGGTCAGCCCGCCGGACGCCGGGATCACGGCGGCCGGTGAACGGCCCGGCCGCACCGTGCTCGACGGCGACCGCGCCACCGCGGCCGAGCTGCGCGGGGTGCTGGAACGCCGTCGGCACCAGCAGGTGCGCATCGACAGCCACGGCGAGCACGACCGCGCCGACTCGGACCTGTCGTGGCTGCAACTCGCCCCCGCCGGGCCGGGTGGTCTGCTGTGGTTGAACGACCTGCGAGAGCTGGACCTCGGCGGCTGCGGCACGCTCGTGCTGGGCGCGTGCGAGTCCGGTATGGCCGACCGGGTCGGGCGTGACGAGCCGGTCGGGCTGGTGCGGGCCGCGGTGCAGGCGGGCGCGGCGTCGGTCGTCGCGGCCAGGTGGGTGGCGGACGACGCGGTCGCCGCGGCCCTGCTGGACCGGTTCGAGGACTACACCCGCTACCTGCCGCGCGACGTCGCGCTCAAACGGGCCCAGGACGACGTCGTGCGCCGCGACGTCGTGGTCCGGGTGCGCGTCGACGGCGAGCTGGAACCGCTGCCCGATCAGGACCACCCGGCGCGCTGGGCCTGCTGGACCGTCTACGGCGATCCGGGGTGGCAGACGGCGGCGGGGCCCGTCCGCCGGGCGCTGCGCCGCAACATCGACAACTGGAGGCGTCGTGCCGCACACCGCTGACCGCCCGAACGTGTTCCTGTCGTTCTCCGGGAACGACCGCGACTCGGCCAGGCTGCTCGCCAAGGAGTTCGGCGCACGCGGTTTCGACGCGTTCGTGGACGAGTTGAGCATCGCGCCGGGCGCGGACCTGCTGCTCGCGATCAACCGCGGCATCGACGAGTCGGACTACTTCGTGCTGCTGTGGTCGCGGCACACCCTCGACCGCAAGTGGGTGGCCGCCGAGTGGACCGCGGCCCTGGCCCGTGACCTGGACCAGCGGCGGTGCTTCCTGTTCGTGGTCCGGCTGGACGACACCCCGTTGCCGACGCTCCTCGCGCCGCGCAAGTACCTGGACGCCGACGACGACCTGGTGGCGGTCGCGGACGCGCTGGCCGCGGTGTGGCGGCGGGATTCCGGCGTGGGCACACCCGTGCTGCCGCCGCCCGGCCAGTCCGCCGTGAGCGGTCCGACGATCACGGTGTACGTGCGGAACCGGGCGCTGGCCGTGGCGCACGCCGTGAAGGTGCCCGCCGCGACCACCGGCCGGAGTCTGAAGAACCTGGTGCGGTTGGCGCTCGCGCTGCCCGACCAGGAGACCAAGTTCGACGGTGCGGTGGGGATCAGGTTCGGCTACGAGCTGCTGCGGGGTGAGGAGCGGATCCCGGACGACATGGCGGCGGTGGCCGGCCTCGCCGATGGCGACACCGTCGACCTGGAGGTGCGGATGGAGTCGTTCGGGCCCGACGGCACGTTCGCGAAATCGGCGTTCCGCCAGGATTCGTCCGGCGGTCTGCCACCGGAGATGGTCCAGAGGCTGGTCAGGTCGGCGTTCGACCACCTCATCCCCCGGCAGCGTCGGCCCAGGTGATGCCGTAGGACAGGTTCGGCTTCAGGTCGGTGAACGTCAGGTGCACCTCACCGGAGGCGTCCGCGGTGACGGGCTCGCGACTCGACTCGGGGTCGGCCAGCTCGATCGGCAGCGTGTCCCGGAGCCGCCAGATCCCGCCGGGCACCCGGTCGGGGCCGAAGCGGACGTGCAGGCTGAACGACGCGCACGGGAAACGCGGGGTGCACACGTAATAGGGCGCGATACCGCGTTCCGGCGAGAGCCGGATGCGGAACGCGTACTCGTGCTCCTCGTTGCGCCGCAACGGTTCCGGCAGGCGCAGCGCGAACCCGATGCGGTTGGTGGACTTGCGCGCCCGGTTGGTCAGCACCCCGCCGTACAGGACGTCCAGGCCGACGTCGTCCAGCGGGCCTCGGCCGGGGTCCGGTGGCTCCAGCGTGACCGACAGCTCGACCTCGGTGAGCCCGTCCCGTTCGGCGACGATCCGCCGCCTCTCGATCACCTCCGGCACCGGCAGGTCGAGCACGACGGCCGCGCTCAGCTCGGCGGTGCGCCAGGGCAGGTCGGGCGCGGGGAGGCGGACGTCCGGGTCGAGCGCGCGTTGCGCGATCCGCAGCAGGGCGTCGTCGATGCGGCGGCGGGCGGTGCGGTCGTCGCGGTCGATCCGCAGCGCCACCGACCGCACCCGTTCCTGGTAGAGCCGGGTGTCGCCGTCGAGCCCGAACGCCAGGGCCGCCGCCGCCTTCAGGTCCTCGGGCAGGCCGCGGGCCTGTGCGTCCAGCCAGTCCCGGAGCTGCCGCCTGACCCGCGCGGGCCCCTCGCCGGCACCGATGCCGACGAGCCGGCGCAACGGCGGCGCGACCCGTGAATCGATATCGGCGCTCTCGATCCCACGCCCTTTGCGCAGCGATTTCAGTTCGGCGACGAGTTCGGCGACGCTGATGTCCACTCCGCACCTCCACCCCGTGCGCCGGAAGCGCACCGACGCGCACAGCGTGCCACGGACCGTCCGGCGCCGGTGCGGTGTTTCCGGGTTTCCGATTGTTTCCCCGTGTCGGAAACCACTGTCCCGGGTGAACCCGAATCGGCATCCTTCGGTTGTGGGGATTTCGGAACGGCCCGTGGGCAGTGGAGGTGAGCCGGTTATGCACACACACGCCATCCTGGTGTTGATCTGCGGTTTCCCGTTCGGCTGACAGAGTGCCGGGCCATAATGCGGCGGTGAGCGATCGGGCGACGGAGTTCGGCAGGGAACTGCGGCGGCGACGTGAGGCGGCGGGGTTGTCGCTGACCGCGTTGACGGCGCGGGTCCACTACAGCAAGAGCCACCTGAGCAAGGTGGAGAACGGCCACGCCACAGCGAACCGGGAATTCGCTGTGGCGTGCGACTCCGTGCTCGGCGCGGGCGGCGCGCTGACGGCACTGGTCGCCGTGCCCGAGCCGGTCGGGTTCTCCGGACTGCCGGCGGTGACCTCGCACTTCACCGGGCGGGACGAGGAACTGCGCCGGATCGACGCCGTCCTGGTCGACGGTCCCGCCACGGTGTGCGTGCTCGACGGCATGGCGGGCGTGGGCAAGACGGCGCTCGCGCTGCGCGCCGCGTGGACCGCCGAGGCCCACTTCCCGGACGGCTGCCTGTTCCTCGACCTGCGCGGCTTCACCCCCGGCGACAGCGGGTCGACCGGTGACGACGTGCTCGACCGGTTGCTGCGGATGCTCGGCGTGCCCGCCGAGGACGCGCCGCGCGACGAGGACGGCCGGGCCAACTTCTACCGCGACAGACTGCGGGGCAGGCGGATGCTGCTCGTGTTCGACAACGTCCGCAGCGCCCGGCAGGTCATGCCCCTGCTACCGGCCGAACCGAGGTGCCGAGTGCTGATCACCAGCAGGAACCGCCTGAACGCGTTGGACGACGCGGCGCACGTGTCGGTGGGCATGTTGTCCACCCCGCAGGCCGTCGAACTGTTCCGCGCGGTGGCGGGCGAACGGGTGCTGTCCTCCGGCGACGACGTGGTGGAACGCATCGTCGAGCACTGCGGGCGGCTGCCGCTGGCCGTCCGCATCGCCGCCGCCCGGTTCCGGAGCAGTCCGATGTGGACGCTGCCGGAGTTCGCCGCGCGGCTGGCGGACGAGGCGGTCCGGTTGAGCACCCTGGACGACGGCGAGCGCAGCGTCACGGCCGCGTTCACCCTGTCGTACCGGGGTCTCGCGGCCGACCAGCAGCGCATGTTCGGCCTGCTCGCGCTGCACCCCGGACGCGAGGTGGGCGTGCACGGCGCCGCCGCGTTGGCCGGGGTCGGCGTCGCGGAGGCCGAGCGGCTGCTGGCCCGGCTGCACGACGCGTACCTGGTCACGCAGCGCCCCGGCGGTTACACCGGGTTCCACGACCTGATGCGGGCGTTCGCGATCGAGCACGCGTTGCCCGCGGTTCCCGTCGCCGACCGGGACGCCGCCGTGCGCCGGCTGTGCGACCTGGCGTTGGCCACCACGGCGGCGATCGACGAACTGCTCGTGCCGCAGCGCTACCGGCCCGCGTTCGAGACGGCCGACCCGCCACCGGTGACCGAGGTGTTCACCGACCGGGAGGCGGCGGTGGCGTGGCTGGACGCGGAGTGGCCGAACCTGGTGGCGCTGTGCGGCACGGCGTCGGCCCGGGGCTGGCACCGGACGTGCTGGCAGCTGGCGTTCCTGCTGCGGGACTTCTTCTTCCGGACCAAGCTGTGGGACGCGTGGATCCACACCCACCGGCTCGCGGCCGCCGCCGCGCGGGCGGCGGGTGACACGAACGCGTTGGCGATGACGTTGAACAACCTCGGCATGGCGCACGTGGACCGGGGTGACCTGGAGGCCGCGTCGGAGCACTACGAGGAGGCGTTGGCGCTGTTCCGGGCTTCGGCGGACGAGCACGGGACGATCAGCGCCCTGTCGAACCTGGCCTGGGTCAACCTGTACCTGGGTGATCACGCGAAGGCGTTGCGGGACATGGGCACCGCGCTGGAGTCGTACCGCCGGACGGGTTCCCGCCGCAACGCCGCGATCACGTTGCGCGGGATGGCGTTGACGGAGACCGAGCTGGGCGCGTTCGAGGACGCGCTGCGGCACGGCACCCAGGCGCACGACGAGTTCGTCGCGCTCGGCCTGGACCTTGACCTGGCGATGGCCCTGAACTGCCTGGCCTGGACCCACTTCCGCGCCGGCAACCTCGACGAGGCCGTGACGTGGTACGAACGGGCCGCCGACACCGCCGCCCGCTGCGGCAGCAGCCACGAGGTCGCCAGGGCGGAAACGGGCTTGGGCAACGTCGCCGCCGGCACCGGCGACCACGAGACCGCCGAACGCCTCTGGACCTCCGCCTCCACCAACAACCTCGACCCGCTCATGGTGGGCGAGGAACGTGCCCGGCGTTCGCTGGTGGCCCGTCCCACAAGTCCGTAGCGCCGGCGTTCGACTCCATTCGATTCGAACGACATCGCGATCAATCCCTGTTGAGACAGCCCGGAAATCGAATGAATTCGACGACGACCGGCCCGTTGCGCGGTCGGCCGGGTTCTGTGTACGGTCCTGAACCAGGCCGTTACACAGAGTCGCGGTTGTCGTGAAGCCTTCGCCGCCAGCCTTTCCACGTCGAAACAACGGGGTTATCGAAAATGTGGAGGTAATGTGCGTACAAGCACTGTCGGTCGCGGGCTGGCCGCGGCCGTCCTGGTGGCGGCGTCCGTTTCGACGTCCGTCCCGGTTTCCGCTTCGGCCGCGCCACCGGAACAGGCCGGGGCAGCGGGGATCCAGCAGGTTGAACGCCTGGACAGAGGTCTGGTCAGCGTCCACACCGGCGGGGGCAATTACCTCAGTTGGCGAGTGCTGGCGGACGACGCGCCGGGCACCGCCTTCAACGTCTACCGCGCCGGCACGAAGGTGAACGCGACCCCTATAACCGCGTCGAACTACGTCGACAAGGGCGCCCCGGCGAACGCCGACTACGTCGTCCGACCGGTCGTGGGCGGTGTCGAACAAGCGACCACCGCCGCCGCGGACGAGTCCCTGCGATTCACCGCGACCGACGGTGATGTCGGCATCGCGGCGAGCACGCGGGACGTGCCGTTGCAGATTCCACCGGGCGGCACCACGCCGTCCGGGGAGAACTACACCTACAACGCCAACGACGCGAGCGTCGGCGATCTCGACGGTGACGGGCAGTACGAGATCGTCCTGAAGTGGGAGCCGAGCAACGCCAAGGACAACTCCCAGTCGGGCTACACCGGCAACGTCTTCATCGACGCCTACCGGTTGAACGGCACCCGGCTGTGGCGGATCGACCTCGGCCGCAACATCCGCGCGGGCGCCCACTACACCCAGTTCCAGGTGTTCGACTACGACGGTGACGGCCGGGCCGAGGTGGTCATGAAGACCGCCGACGGCACCCGTTCGGGCACCGGCCAGGTGATCGGCAGCTCCAGCGCCGACCACCGCAACTCGTCGGGCTACATCCTGGCCGGGCCGGAGTTCCTGACCGTGTTCCGGGGCAGCGACGGCGCGGTGCTCGCCACCGCGGACTACGTGCCGCCGCGCGGGAACGTGGCGAGTTGGGGCGACAGCTACGGCAACCGGGTGGACCGGTTCCTGGCCGGCACGGCGTACGTGGACGGCTCGCGGCCGAGCATCATCATGGCGCGCGGCTACTACACCCGGTCCGTGATCAGCGCGTGGGACTTCCGCAACGGCCAGCTCACCCGGCGGTGGACGTTCGACAGCAACAGCTCGACCAACGGCTCGACGTGGGCGGGCCAGGGCAACCACAACCTGTCGGTCGCCGACGTCGACGCCGACGGCCGTGACGAGATCATCTACGGCGCGATGACCATCGACGACAACGGCTACGGGATGTACACCACGCGGCTCGGCCACGGCGACGCCCTGCACGTCGGCGACTTCGTCCCCAGCCGGTCCGGTCTCGAGGTGTTCGACATCCACGAGGGCGGCACCACCGGCGTGAGCCTGCACGACGCCCGGACCGGCGCGATGATCTTCACCAAGCCGAACAACACCGGCGGAGAAGGGCCGGGGCGCGGTGTCGCGGGCGACATCTACGCGGGCAACGCGGGCGCGGAGTTCTGGGCGTTCGGCGGTGGCGCGCCGGGCAACCTGCTCAACGCCTCCGGCAACAGCGTGGGCCGCATCCCGTCGTCGGCGAACTTCCTGGTCTGGTGGGACGGCGACGCGCAGCGGGAACTGCTCGACGGCACGCACATCGACAAGTACGGCACGAGCGGTGACACGCGCCTGCTGACCGGGTCGGGTGTGTCGTCGAACAACGGCAGCAAGTCGACGCCCGCGCTGTCCGCCGACATCCTCGGCGACTGGCGCGAGGAGGTCATCTGGCGCACGTCGGACAACCGGAACCTGCGGATCTACTCGACCACCGACACGACCGGCATCTCGCGGCCCTCGCTGATGCAGGACCGCCAGTACCGGGTCGCCGTCGCCTGGCAGAACACGGCGTACAACCAGCCGCCGCACCCGAGCTTCCGCATCGGCTGAGGCCGGCGGGCGTTCACGGGTCGAGGCCCCGGTCGGTCGTGCTCGGCGGTGACGACGTGGTCGCCGCCGGGCACGACCGGCCGTTCTACTTGTCCGAGTCCGAGGTCCGCCCGATGGTCTGGCGGATCACGTCGCCGGCCCGGTCCATCATCGCCGCGTAGGGCCCGACCAGCGCGTTCGCGGTCGCGGACTCCACGCCGGAGTGCGGGTGGGTCGGCGCCAACGCCTCGGCCGCCTTCACCGCCACACCCATGGCCATGAGCCGGGCGGGGCTGTGCGCTGCCTTGATGCGCGGGAACTCCTCCCGTTCCTCGTGGTCGGCGTGGTCGAGCACGGCGGTCTGCAGCGCGGTGAGCTTGCTGACGAACGCCGGGTCGGCCGGGTCCATCTGCTCGAGGTCCTCCAGCATCCGCTTGGCCGCGTTCTCCTCCTCCAGCCGGGCGTCCACCACGCGGTCGCCGTCGGCGATGACGCGCCGGGCGTCCGGGTGCACGATCATCTCCTCGGCCGTCTCGTGCACGGCCAGGAAGCGGCGCAGCCGGTCGAACGCCTCACCCCGGTCGGCGTCGTCCGCGTCCCGCACCTCGGTGAACAGCCGGCGGATCTCCTCGTGCTGGTGCACGAGCAGTTCGACCAGGTCGTTCTCCGGCATGGTCTCCGGTCGTGCGTTCATGGGAACCACCTCCCACATCGGTTCGACCCCGATGGGTTCCCGCCGCGTCGGCCGCTACACGTGTCGCGGTGCGGTGATTCCAGGTCACCGGGTTTCGTAGCGGTGTCCGGCCCGACCGGTGAACGTGATCGAGTCACCGTCCGCGCGCACCGGCACCTGCCGTCCCGTCCGGGTGTCCACCAGCCGGACGCCCTCGCGGAACAGGGCGCTGCGCAGCGTGACCGGACCGTTCTGGCCCGTGGTCAGCGCGATCTGCTCGGCCGCGCCGTCCGACCACCGGACGTCGACGGTGACGTCACCGCGTGCCCGCAGGCCCTTGTACGAGCCGTCGCGCCACTCGCCGGGCAGCGCGGGCAGGACGTGCACCACGCCGTCCTGGCTTTGCAGCAGCATTTCCGCCACGCCGGAGGTCGCGCCGAAGTTGCCGTCGATCTGGAACGGCGGGTGGGTGTCCCAGAGGTTCGCGGTCGTGCTGCCGATCAGCTGCTCGGCCAGCATCTTGTGCGCGTGGTCGCCGTCCAGCAGCCGGGCCCAGAAATTGATCTTCCACGCCTTGCTCCACCCGGTGCCGCCGTCACCGCGCGCGGTCAGGGAGGTCTTGGCGGCCTCGGCGAGTTCCGGCGTCTTCAGGGCGCCGATCCCGTTGCCGGGGAACAGGGCGAACAGGTGCGACACGTGCCGGTGCGTGTTCGTCGGGTCGTCCCAGTCCTCTTTCCACTCCTGCAACTGGCCCCAGGACCCGATCTTCGTGCCGGGGTCGAGCCGGTCGAGCGCCTTGCGCACCTCCGCGCCGAACGCGGTGTCGCCGAGGACGTCGGCGGTCGAGACGACGTTGGTGAACAGCTGCCGGACGATCTGCTGGGACATGGCCGCGCCGGCGGAGAAGTCACCGTGCTCCGGCGAGTAGCTCGGCGTGACGACGAGCTTGCCGTCGCGCGGGTCCACCCTGAGCCCGTCCAGCCAGAACTGGGCCAGCTCCTTCATCACCGGGTACGCCCGCTCACGCAGGAACCGCTGGTCCTTGGTGAACAGGTAGTGCTCGAAGTAGTGCTGCGCGAGCCACGCGCCCGCCTCGGGGAACCAGAACGCGGTCGCCCAGTCGTGCACACCGGTGAAGCCGAACGGGTTGGTCTCGTTGTTGACGACCCAGCCCCGGCCGCCGTGCATCTGCCGGGCCGTGACGGCGCCGGGTTCGCGCAGCTCGTCCACGAACTCGAACAGCGGCCCGGTGGTCTCGGAGAGGTTCGTGGTCTCGGCGGGCCAGTAGTTCATCTGGAGGTTGATGTTGACGTGGTAGTCCGCGCTCCACGGCGGCGACACCGAGTTGTTCCACACGCCTTGCAGGTTCGCGGGCAGCGATCCGGATCGCGAGGAGGAGATCAGCAGGTACCGGCCGTACTGGAAGTACAGGGCTTCCAGCGCCCGCCGGGCCGGCGCAGGTGCGGTGGCGTAACCGCGCAGCAGCTCGTCGGTCGGGACGTCCACCGGCCGCTGCCCGATGTCCAGGCGCACCCGGTCGAACAGCCCGCGGTAGTCGCGCTGGTGGGCGTCGAGCAGGCGGGGCCAGCCCTTCGCCGACGCGGCGTCGACGGCCGCCCGCACGCGCTCGTGCGGGTCGGGGCCCCGGTAGGTCGGGTAGTCCTCGGCGTAGTCGGTGCCCGCCGCGAACACCAGCACCGCGCTGTCGGCGTCCGCCACGGTGATCGAGCCGTCGGCGTTGTCGGTCCGCGCGCCGCCCCGGTTGAGCACCTGGAGCTGCGACTCGAACCGCATCCCGTTGTCGTTCAGGGCGCCGGTGAAGGTGGAACGCCCGCCGCTCGCCGTGGTGCGCCGGGAGCGGTTGTCCGGCGCGGTGATGGACGTGGTGAAGCCGATCCGGCCGGGCCGGTCGGCGGACAGCCGGGCGACGATCACGCCGTCGGCGGCGCTGGCGAAGTACTCCCTGGTGTACCGCACCCCGTCCGCCTGGTACGACACCGAGGCGACCGCGCGGGCCAAGTCGAGGTCACGCCGGTAGTCGGTGACCTCGTCGGGCGGGTCGGTCAGCGCCAAGCCGAGTTCGCCGAACGGCTGGTAGGCCCCGAAGCCCCGGCGTTGCTGGCCCAACGCGTCCGCGACGGTCTCGGGCGCGACCCGGTGTTCGCGTTCGATCAGCTCCTGGACACCGCCGATGGCGTCCGGTCGCGGGCTGGTCCAGTTGCCGAACTCGTAGCCCTGCACCGAACCGGGGCCGCCGGTCCACAACGTCTTCTCGTTGAGCTGGATCCGTTCCCGCGCCACGGTGCCGAACACGCCACCGCCGAGCGCGCCGTTGCCGATGGGCAGCGTCTCCCGCTCCCAGTCGGCGGCGGGCTCGTCGTACCAGAGCGTGAGCATTCCTCGATCCACCGCCGCTACCGCCTGCTCCGACTCGGGGGCGGCGACGCCGAACGACAGACCCGCCACGACGACCGCTGCCACAGTGCTGCGCACCCGTTTCATGCTTCCTCCACGACCGACCGACCCTCCCGCGGGCGGCGGTCGCGGGTGATCGTGACGGTAACAAGACATCCGAAGTCTAGGAAGACTCTCGGCGGACATGCTCGCTATTTGCCGAAGGCAGACCCCGAAGACATCGGATGGCTTGTCGAGGCCCGTCAGGGGCTTGTCAGGGCTTGTCAGGGGAGGAGCACGTCCAGGAACGGGTTGCTGAACACCCGGTGCGGGTCGTACGCGTTGAGGGTGGCGAGCGCGGCGTCCCAGCTGGGGTTCGGGCCCTGCCGGTAGGTGTCGGGCACGGTGGAGGTGAGCATGGTCTGATCGGCCCACGCCGCCTCGGTGGTGTAGGCCCAGCCCTTGGACCACTCGGCACGGGTCGCCGCGTACGAACCGCTGTAGTTGGTGAAGAAGAACTGCTCCATCTCCCGGTAGAAGGCCGCCGCACCGGGCGCGGTCGGGAACGTCAGCACGTCGAACCACACCGCGACGTCCCACTCCGGGTGGTCCCCACGGGGCCGCGCGGCCGACAGCGCGGGCGTCACGGCGCCGGGCACGCCGACGTGCGCCGGGTCGTCCAGGCCGCCGACGCGGATCTCCACCTGGCCGGTGACGGGGAACAGTCCGCGCGCCGCGTAGGTGTGCAGGAGTTCTTTGTAGAACGTGGCGAATTCGCTGACGACGCGTTGGACCTCCGCACGGCTGGTCAGCACCGCGTACCCGTTCGCGGTCTCGCGCAGGGTGGTCGGTTTGACGTAGAGCATCAGGTTCTTCGACGGGCCCCACAGGTCCGTGGTGAGCGTGGCCGTCAGCCCGGTGGCGGCGGTCGTGTACTGCAGCTGCCCGAACGTCGGGGTGAGGAACCAGGCCCCGTTGATCAGCAGGTCGGCGAGGTCGGAGACGGGCTTGGGTACGTTGTCGGAGAAGACGTAGTTGTACGGCGTGACCACGGGTCGCGACGTCGGCGGGCGTTCCGGTGACACGCTCCACGTCTTCAGCCACGGGTGGTCGGTGAAGACGAACCAGATCGCCTCGATCCGGCCGGCCTCCTCGAGGAAGCTGGCGAACGTGCGGGTGGCGCCGCTGCCCGGCGGGGCGAACAGCTCGCTGGTCGGGATGTCGACCCGGCTGACGCAGCGCAGGTTCTGGTTCGCGCCCACGCGCAGGGTGACCTCGGTCAGGAACGCGCGCCCGACGTGGGTGAGCAGCGCGGCGCACTCCGGCTCATCGCGCTGGAAGGTGCGCAACCGGTATGCGCTGCCGTCCCACACGACGGCGGTCAGCGAGATGATCAGGTTGCTCAGCGAGCCGTACGTGTGGCCCGGTGTCCGGGTCTCCCCCGCCGCCGGGATGGACGTGCCGTGGCCGTTGATCGCCAGCACGCCGCCGACGGTCAGGTCGCCCGGCGCCGGGGTGTTGGTCACGCCGAGGCCCGCGTCCTCCAGGAACGCCAACAGGTCGTCCATCGACGCCCCGGTCTGCACCCGCACCGCGCCCGGCAGGACGGTCATGGCCTTCAGGTGCCGGGTGGTGTCGACCAGCACGACGCGGTCCGCGCCGGTCGTGCCCGGTGTGACGGTGAGCGGCGACCACCCGTGCCGGAAACCCCGTGGTCGCAACGCGAAGTCCTGGCTGTGCGCCCAGTTGGCGAGCAGCACCACGTCGTCGGCGGTGCGCGGGACGCACGTCCACAGCGCGTCGGTCCGGATCTCCCCCGCCCAGTTCTCGTACGCCTGGCGGTACAGGTCGATCCCCGGCGGGAACCCCGGTGGCGGATCACCACCGCCCTCGCCCGGCAGCAAGGCGCCGACGGGCAGCCATGCGAGAGCCGAGGCTCCGAGGAAACTACGGCGGGAGAACGGATCGCCGAGCTGGCTCATGGTTCGACCATAGGGGTACCGGGAAGCGCTTGCGCGCCACCGCCGGGAGGTTGGGCCGAACAGCACAGGCGATCGTCTCGGTTGGCGCACCGCGCCGGTGTGGATCGTCGGTTCCGTGACACGTGTCCTGATCACCTGATCGAGCGAAGCCAACGTGAATGGAAGATCTGAGGAAACTTTCCGGACCGCTTTTGCGTTGCCGGTAAAGAATGAGGCGGCGCGGCACTCGGCCCACGGCTTGCCTCGGCACGGCTCGCGTGGGAGGAGCGAGCCGATCACCACCGCCGGGCCGTACCATCGCCGGGCTGTACGGCTGGGCGGACGCAAGGGCACGACTGGCCCCGCAGCCCGTGCGGTCGGAACAGCCCGTGGCGGGAACGCCCGTGTGGCGGGAACAGCACGCGCGGTGGGACCGGGCACAGCGGCGGGCTGCCACTCGTGGACCCAGGGGTACGTGCCGGGCGAGGTGGTCCGCTCACCATCACCCTGCGGTCTGCCACCGTGCGGTCTGCGGTGAGCCTTCTCGGTTCCAGCTGGTCGCGTTAGTTCCAACTGGTCGCGTTGCACGTCACAAGTTGGCAGTCCTCGCAGATGAACAGGCTGCGCCGGCCGTCGCCGTAGTCGCGCACGCGGTGTTCGACCGACACGACGTGGAACATCAGCCGGCCGCAGGAGTCGCAGTTCGGGTTGGCGTAGATGCTGACCGGCGGACCACCCGCGGTACCGACCACGCCAGGCGTCAGGTCGATGTAGCCGTTGCAGTAGACCAAGTCGCCGTCGTAGGGGCGGAGATCCACCCAACCGAGCGCGTCGCGTTCATCATCGGGGAGGAGCGCGTCCAGATCGCCGTCATCCTCGTCGTATTCGGCGGGCTGCTCGGGAGCGACGACCCGCTCGCTGTGGTAGCGGCCGTGTTCGTCGAATCGGGCGGTGAGCGACCAGTCCCACCAGTGGCGCGGGCTGATGAGGTGTACCTGCTCCACCGGCCAGTCGGGCATGCCGGGCACCTCGGCGAGGCGCAGCGTGAGGTAGTGCCAGCTGATGGGAGTCCGGTCCGGGTCCCGGACGACCGCGTCGACCGGCAGGCCGACGGGGTGGGTCGCGCCGGCCAGTTCGGTCGCGGTGGCGCCCTGGTGGAGGAAGACCGCCCGCCGGTGGGGTGTGAACCGGTATTGCGCCGGCCCGGTCGGAGGGACCCACACCCCGCACTCTTCGTAGAATTCACGGTCACCGCCGTTGCGCACGTGCCAGGCGACCGCGTCGAGTGCGGCGGGCGTGCCGATGGCGGCCAGCGCCCACTGGTCCCCGAATTCCGAACGCCGCCGCAACTGTGCGGTGAGGTGGTCGACGCAGCGATCGGACGCACCGTGCAGCAGGACGCACTGGTCGGCGAAGCTCGGGCCGAAGCCGTCGAGCAGTTCGGTCACCACCACTTCTTCCCGGAACGGGGCGAACCACTCGGGGTGCGCGCCCGCCACGTAGGCGAACTGGTCGGACAACTCCCGGGCGTCTTGGGAGAACAGGCGGTCACCGCCGACGTCGCGCAGCTTGGCGACGAGGACGGCGACATCGTCCGGTCCGGACGGCAACTGCGGGGCCGCGCCACGGGCACGATCTTGAGACATCCGGGGATGCTATAGCGGCCCGGCCGGTGTGAGCACGACCGGCAGGGCGCGGTGGCCGTTGGAGATGAACCGACTGGACGGGCACCAGTTCGTCGGCCGGCACGGCGAGTGCGAGGTTCGGGAAGCGGTCGAACAACGCCGGCAACGCCACCTCGGCCTCGATGCGGGCCAGCGGTGCGCCGAGGCAGTAGTGCACGCCGTGGCCGAAGGACAGGTGCGACTTGTCCTCGCGGGTGATGTCGTACTCGTCGGCCGTGTCCCCGTGGTGGGCGGGGTCGCGGCCGGCTGCCGCGTAGGCCGCGAGGATCGCCTCGCCCCGGCGGATGGTCACGCCGTCGACGGTGATGTCCTCGACGGCGTAGCGCAGCGGCAGGTTCGCGACCGGCGCCTGCCACCTCAGCGTCTCCTCGATCACGTCCCCCCATCGTTCATCGGATACGACGAGGCGGCGTTGGTCGGGGTGGGTGAGCAGCGCGGTGATGGCGTGGTCGAGGAGGTTGACCGTCGTCTCGTGGCCGGCGGCGATCATCAGGATCAGGGTGTCGACCAGTTCGGCTTCGGTGAGCCGGGCGCCGTCCTCGTCGCGGGCGGCGATCAGGCCGCTGGTCAGGTCGTCGGCGGGGTCGGCCCGTTTGGCGGCGACGAGGACGTCCATGGTCTCGTAGAGCCGCCGTTGGTTGGCCGCCGCCTGCTCGGCCGTCGTCGTGGTGTCGAAGAGGCTGTCCACGATCTCGCGCAGGTCGGGGCGCGCGTCGTCGGGGATGCCGAGCAGTCGGCAGATGACCTCGATCGGCAACGGGTGGGCGTACTCCGCGCGCAGGTCGACCACGTCCGGGCCGGCGGCGAGCCGGTCGACCAGGTCGGCCGCGATCTCGTGCACGCGCGGTCGCAGCGCTTCGACCCGGCGGGCGGTGAACGCCTTGGACACCAACGACCGCAGCCTGCGGTGCTCCGGGCCGTAGGCGGTGAACATGTTGTGCACCGAGACCCACAGGTGCAGGGGCCAGTCGTCCGGGATCCGGCCCTCGATCAACGCGGGCCAGTGCCGGCGCGCGTCCTTGGACACCCGCGGATCGCCGAGCAGTCGGCGGAGCAGGTCGATACTGCTGACCGACCACGCCGTAACGCCGCCCGGCAGTTCGACCGGTGTCACCGACCCCCGTGCACGTAGCCGCGCCGCTTCGGCGTGGATGTCGCGACCGGTCGGGTCGAGCGCGTACGAACCCGGAGTCATCTACTCATCGTGACAGCACGAACACCGTCGGTACAAGGATGTGCGGCGACACGACGGCGGCTGGTGGGCTGGGGCCCGTGATCACGAACACCCGTCGGGAACCCGGTCGCGTCACTGCCGCCGTTGCCCGCTTTGGAGGTCACGCGTCTGTGGGTGTTGCGCGGTGTGTTGGGTATGGCCTACGCGGGCGCGTGGGTGACGCTCGGGCCGGTGATCGCCGACGACACGTTCGGCCGCGGCTGGTGGGGCGTGGTGCTGGCGATGACGACCACCGGTCTTCTCGTCGGCTCCGGGGTGATGATGCGGTTCGACCCGGCCCGCCCGCTGCTGGTCGGGGTGTTCGGGCTCTTCGGGTACGCGCCGCTGCTGGCCGTGCTCGCACTGGCGCCCCACCCGGCGGCGCTGGCCGTGACCGCGTTCGCGTCGGGTGTCGGGATCGGTGTGTTCAGCGTCGCCTGGCAGACCGCGCTGCACCAGCACGTGCCGACGAACGCGCTGTCCCGCGTCACTTCCTACGACCTGCTCGGCTCCTTCGCGCCGCACTGCCGCTCGGACAGGTCGTGGCGGGCTTCCTCGCGGTCCGGTTCGCGCCCGCCGGTGTCGTGCTCGGGGGCGCGGCGCTGTGCGTGGCGGCCGTTCTGGCGATGCTCGCCACCCGTGACGTCCGCGAGTTCCGCGCACCGGCGGATCAGGACATCCGCTGACGGTCGTGGGCCGAGGGTTCGAAGTCCGGTGACACGACGGACGCGCGCAGGTGGTCGCGGCGGAAGAACGCCAACCACGCCATCAGGCCCGCGACCACGGCGAACACCGCCGCGACAGCCAGGGCGCCCTGTGGGCCGGCCGTGCCGACGACGGCGCCCGCGGCCAGGATGCCGACCGTGCCGCCACCGACGGTGACCGCACCGACCGCCGCGAACACCCGTCCCCGCACCGACTCCGGTGTCCTGAGCTGGACCAGGGCGTTCAGCGTGACGTTCTGCACCGAGCTGCACGCGCCCGCGACCGCCCACGCGACCGCGTTGACCACGACGTGCGGGACCAGCGCGGGCGCCGCCAGCGCCGACGCCATCACCAGGCTGCCGGTGGCGAACGCCGCGACCAGCGCCCGTGCGGTGGTGAAACGGCGGCTCAGGTTCGCCCCGAGCAGCAGGCTGGCGGTCCAGCACGCGAGCATCGCGCTGTAGGTGAAGTCGTTGCCGCCGACCGGGCCGAGCACCAGGAACACCTCGTTGACCAGCGCGATGGCCACCGCGATGCCGCCGACGATCTGCGCCACCACCCGCCCCATCAGCAACCGGTCGCTGCGCAGCAGCACCAGGCCGCTCCACTGGCTGCCCGGCCCGGCGGCGCTCCCGTCGTCCTGCCGGGGATCCCGGTCCACCCGCAGCCGTAACGCCAGCACGAGGTGCACGAACGCGGCCACCGCGTCCAGCATCAACGCGACCTCGATCCCCGGACCGACCGCGATCACACCACCGAGCACGATGCCCGCCACCGACCCGGTGTTCTGCGCGGACGACAGCCACGCGTAGCCGCGGACCGCGCCGTCCTCACCGGTGGTGAGCGGGACCAGCACCGACGCGCACGTCCGCACGACGCCACCGGACACGCCGAGCAACGCCACCACCCCGTAGACCACCGGCAGGTCCGCGTGCCCGAACAGCAGGCCGACCAGCAGCAACACCTGCGCGCACACCGTCACCGCGAGCAGTGTCCGGTTGTGGAACCGGTCGACCGCCCACCCGGCGACCGGCGCGCCCAGCACCGCGCCGAGCGCGACCGCCACGAACAGCCCGGCGACGGCGAACGACCCGGCACCGGCGAGTTCGGTGGTGAACCCGATCAGCGTGAGCTGCGCGCCGAGGCTCGACACCCCGGAGCCGCCCGCCAACACCGCCAGGTCCCGATGCGCGCGCAGACCGCCCCGCAGACCGCCCAGCACTGCGACCATTCCGCTCCCCCGCTGCGTCGCCGGTCGGACCGAGGTCGGATGCCGTCACCGACCGAGTCGATCACCTCGCCGTGCCCGATCATGCACGAAGACCGCCTCCGGTGGCGGGCTCGGGGCCCATCGGCCCCCTGCCTCGTGACGTTGGCCCCCTGCCACCGCCGACGCCGTCCGCGCACCCTTCAGACAGCGGAGTGGAGGACAGGATGATCCTGGTCGGCGTGGACGGTTCGCCCGCGAGCCGCGAGGCGTTGCGCTGGGCGTTGACGCACGCGGCGCGCACCGGGGACAGGGTAGAGGCGATGATGGCGTGGCGACGTGAACCGGGGTTCGTGGCCGCGAACTCGCCGGGCGGCGTGCACCCGCACGCCGACATCCCCGGCCACCGGCACCCCGCGCGGGTGCTGCACGGGATCGTGGAGGAGGTCCGCGCGACCGTGCCGGACGCCCCGCGGGTCGCCGAGGTGACCATCGTCGGCGACGCCGCCACCACCCTGACCCAGGCGTCACGGCAGGCGGACCTGCTCGTGGTCGGCACGAACAGCCGCGGCCGTGATGCCGAGGCCGTGCTCGGCAGCGTCACCGAGGACTGCCTGCGGCACGCGAGCTGCCCCGTCGTGGTCGTCCCGCCGAACGCCCGGTAGCCCCGGAACAGGACCGCGCCGGACGGGCAAGGGGCTCCCGTGCGGGGTCAGGCCGTGCGGGGTCAGGCCATGTGGGGAGTCAGGCCGTCGACAGGTGCGGCCGGACCACGGCCAGCGGGCACGTCGCGTGGTGGACCAGGGCCTGACTGGTGGAGCCGAGGAGCATGCCGGTGAAACCGCCGCGGCCGTGACTGCCGACGACCAGCAGCTGCGCGTCGCGGGAGGCGTCGAGCAAGGCCCGCACCGGGCGGTCGCGGACGACGATCCGCTCCACCGCCACGTCCGGGTACTTCTCCGGCCGGCCGGCCAGCCGCTGGGCCAGCAGCTGCCGCTCCTGCTCCTGCACCTCGTCCCAGTCGACGGTGACCCGCATGGCGTACGGGTGGTCCATGAGGATGTCCGTCCACGCGAGCAGGGCGGTGAGCGCAGTGCCGCGCAGCGACGCCTCCTCGAACGCGAACGCGATCGCCTCCTCGCAGGCGGGCGAGCCGTCCACGCCGACCACGACCGGGCCGTCGGCGGTGAACGCGTCGCGGACCACGACCACCGGGCACTTGCCGTGCGCGGCGAGCGCGACGGCCACCGAGCCGACCAGGAGCCCGGAGAACCCGCCCAGCCCCTGCGAGCCGAGCACGACGAGCCGGGCGTTGCGGGACTCGGCGATCAGCGCGGCGGCGGGCCGGTCGACCACGACCGACGTCCGCACCTCGGGCACGAGGTCGCGCACGGTCGCCGCCGCGTCCTCGAGCCACTGCCTGCCCTGCCGCTCGAACGCCCGCCGCGCCTCGTGACCGGTCAGCACGATCTCCGGGTAGCCGCGGGTGGGCAGCAGGTAGGCGTGCACGAGCTTGAGCGGCGCGCCGTGCCGCACGGCTTCCTCCGCCGCCCACCCGACGGCCTTCAGCGCCGACTCCGACCCGTCCACGCCGGCCACGATCGGGGCACTCATCACAGGTCCCTTCCCGCATCACTCTCGGACGATGTCACCAGGAGTCACCAGGACACATCGCCGGCCATGAGGTCCCCAGCACCCATGGTGCGCCTCCTCGCTCCCCTCACCTCCCGACGCTAGGCAGCCGTCCGCCCTCCGACAGCGGTCCTTGGGCCCCACCGACCAGGGCCCAACGGCCACCCCGCGCGGCGATGGTCCCTCAGCCGGGGCCGCGCGGCAGGCACGACGGCGGCCCGCGGCACATCCTGCGGAACGGCCGGCGCGCGGCGGGATCGATGCAGATCCGAGAGTTTCCGAGAGTTGCGGAGGACCTCGAGCGGGTCGTAGCAGGGTCTTTCGACCCTGTGTCGGGCGGTTCCTCCGCCGGGGGTCGGCGGAGGCGGTCAGCTGCCGCGCAGCGCCGGGAAGTCCTTCTCGCGGTACTCCGCAACGGTCCATTTCGGACATCAGCCGCTCGGCGTCGAACCGGGTGCGGTTGTGCACGAACACGGTCGCCTCGGCGTTCCACGGCGCGAACACGTTGC
Organism: Saccharothrix deserti; assembly: GCF_009769385.1. Classification (GTDB taxonomy): domain Bacteria; phylum Actinomycetota; class Actinomycetes; order Mycobacteriales; family Pseudonocardiaceae; genus Actinosynnema; species Actinosynnema deserti. Next base: position 70,893 of record NZ_ML775959.1, on the reverse strand, counting down.
TCCACGCGTGCTCGGCGGCGCTGGGTGGTTCGGGGTGGTCGGAGGCGGGCCATACCGGGAGGGTGGGGCCGTGCGGGGCACTACCCCGCCCCCATTCGGAGGTGTCCTGCGATGTCGTACCCGCCGGATACGATCGTCGGTGTGGATCCCGCCGACGACCTGCAGGCCTGGGCGCCCCCGCCCGGCCAGGGCGCGGCGCCCGCCGTCGCGCTGCCCGGCTACAGCGATTTCCGGCTCGTCGCGCACGGCGGCGAGGGCACCGTGTACCGGGCCACCCAGGACGGCCTGGGGCGTGACGTCGCGGTGAAGGTGCTGGACGTGACCGATCAGGACACGATCAGCCGGTTCCACCGCGAGCTGGAGATCACCGTGCGGCTGGGTCGCCAGCACCCGCACATCGTGACGGTGCTGGACACGGGCGTGATCGCCGGTCGGCCGTGCATCGTGATGGAGTACTACGACCTCGGCTCGCTGCACGACCGGTTGCAGCAGCGGGGGCCGCTGCCCGTGCACGAGGTGATCGCGGCGGGGATCGCGGTGGCGGACGCGCTGGCGTTCGCGCACGGTCAGGGCATCCTGCACCGGGACGTGAAGCCGCAGAACATCCTGGTGCTGCCCACGTCGTACGTGCTGGCCGACTTCGGGATCGCGCGGGGTGCGGACGCGGCGCACACGGCGTCGTTGCAGATGGTGAGCTACCGGCACGCCGCGCCGCAGATGGTGGACGGCCGGCCGCCCGCCGCGACGGACGACGTCTGGTCGTTGGGCTCGACGCTGTTCACGCTGCTCGACGGGCAGCCGCCGTTCGCCTCGGCCAACCCCGGCGAGGACACCATGCTCGCCTACCTCGGGCGGGTGCGTGAGGCGCAGCCGAGGTCGCTGCTGCGGCGGGACGTGCCGGTCGAGCTGATGGCGATCATCCTGCGGTGCCTGCGCAAGGCCCGGGAGGAGCGGTTCCCGGACGCGGCGTCGTTACGCGCGGCACTCGCGTCGGTGCCCACCTGGACGCCGCAGTCCACAGTGGACCCCGACCACACGGCGGCGGTGCGGCAGGAGGTGCCGGAGCACTACCCGGAAGGCCCGACTTCCCTGCCCGACTTCGGCCCCAGACCGGTGGTGGAGGCCGCGCCGGAGCCGGCCGTAGCCGCACCGGAACCGGTGAGGACGTGGACCGAGGACCTGGCGGACCTGACCGTCCGCCACAACCCCACACCCCGCCCGGTCGTACCCCCGCCCGCACCGCCGTTGGTGGAGCTGCCGGAGCCACCGCCGTCACCACGCCGATCGCGCCGTTCGTGGAGGTTGGCCGCGGTGAGTGCCGTGTTCGTCGGCGTGGTCGTCGGTGTGGCGTTGAGCCTGCCGGACCAGTCGGACCGGACGGCGGCGCCATCGTCGTCGGTGTCGTCGGTGTCGTCGATACCGTCGCCGACCGACACAACCACGACGACAACCGCGGTCAGGGTGCCGGAGGGCGGCGACCCGCAGTTCACGCCGGTGCTCAAGCGCCTGGAGGACGGCGGGGACCGGATCGAACTGTTCTGGACGGACCCGAGCGAGGGCAACGCCCAGTTCGTCGTGGTCGACGTGACAGGCTCCTCGGCCAAACCGCTGGTGACGGTAGCGGCCGGTGCCACCTCACACGTGGTGGAGGGCCTGGAACCGACCGCGGGCCAGTACTGCTTCCAAGTGCTGGCGATCGGCCTGGCCGACCCGGCAACACAACGCGGCGCCTCAGCCCGCACCTGCGCCGTGCGGAACGGCTAACGCAGTGCGGAACGGCTAACGCCGCCACAAAGGCCGCGGATCGACCGCCCAGAACACCCTGCGATACCAAGGAACGCCCCGCCGCAGCCCGCGGCGCACCTGACGCGCCAACCGCCACGCCTCGCCGGACCGTGCCGGATGCGCGTTCCCCTGCGCCGGATGAGCGTTCCCCTGCCGACCCGCGACCTGCTGCGGCGGCGCATGGCCGATCCCACGCGGTCCCGTCGTCGGATGACCGGCCGGTCCACCCGGTGGCGGCGGCGGTGGCGGGTAACTGAGCGGCGGTGCCTGGCCGTGGCTTGGCGATCGGAAGCCCGCACCCACCGGTTGCAAGCCCGCACCCACCGGTTGCTCGGGCGCCGGTTGCTCGGGCGCGAAGGCCGCATGGTCAGCCATCCGGGCCAACTCCACCGCCGGCACCGACCCCAGGTCCGCCGCGATATCCGGCGCGGTCCGGTCGCGTGGCGGCGTCCGACCGGCCAACAACAACCCATCCAGCACGTAAGCCCAAGCGCCGGTCGCACCGGCCGTCCGCAACCGTCGCCGCCGGACCAGCCGTGCCAAGCCGAGCATCAACAGGATCACCACCGGCACCGCACCCAGCACCGCGTACCCGATCCACCGCCGCGACTGGGCAGTTCCCTGCGCGGCGACCGGACTCGACGGCGTCACCAACGGCGGCGGCGCGGACAGCGGGGTGCTCGTGGGACTGGCCGTGATCGACGCCAACCGGTCCAGCACCTCACGCTTCTGCGCGGCACTCGAACCGCCCGACGACACACCCGCCACCGGGTCGAACGGCACCCACCCCCACCCGGCGAAGTACACCTCGGGCCACGCGGTCGCGTCGCTGCCGCGCACCACCCGTTCCTCACCCTCCGCAGGCTGGAAACCGACCACCACCCTGGTCGGCAGACCCACCGCCCGCGCCAGCACCGCGAACGCCGACGCGAACTGCTCCGCCGTCCCCGCGTTGGCACCCGGCTCGCCGGGACTGCCGAACAGGAACCGCTCCAGCCGCGCGTAAGACGACCCGACCGGCGCCTGCGCGTCCGGCGTCCGCCCCTGCTTCACCACCTGCTCGATCGCCACCGCCCGCTCGTACGGCGTCCGCGCGCTCTGCACGATCTGCCGCGCGTACTCCGCCAGCGAGAACGGCAACCCCGGCAACGCCAGGTACCGACGCGTCTGCTCACCGGTCGGCACGGTGGCGTTGAGCAGGTCCGTGTCGTCGGGCACGTCGAGCACACCGCGCACCCGGTACGTCAGGCCCGGCGTCAACTCGTCCAGCAGCACCAACGACCCCGAGTCCGGGTCGACCATCGCGCCGTCCAACGTGACCGCGGTAGGCCGCCCCACCGTGGGCAACCAACTACCGCTCAGCTCACCGATGGTGATCTCCACCTCGGCCTCGTCCACCCTGGAGCCGGGCGGGAGGTCCGGCGCCGCCACCGCACCGATCGGCCCGTACAGCGACGCCGCCTGCCACGCCGCACCCGAGTAGTCCGACAAGGCCACCAACCGCACCGCCCGCTCCGGCCCGCGCACCCGGAACAGCTCGGTGTCGCCCAGGTTCGCCCACGACGCCAACTGCGGCAGCGGACTCGCCACGCCCAGGTCGCTGACCGGCGGTTCCACCAACTCCCGAGGCTCGAACGCATCACCGGACGGCAGCACGACGGCGAGCAACGCCACCACCGCCACCGGCACGGCGGGCAACCCGAGCAGCACCCGGCCACCCGCCTCCAGCCGGTCCACCACCAACCAGCCCACCGCGACCAGCCCGACCAACGCCACCGCGATCAACCCGTACCGGTCAGCCCGACCAGCCGTCAGCAACGCCGTGCACGTGTAGAGGACCGCCACCCCGGCCACTGGCGCGAGCAGCGATCGCCCCCGACCCGCCACCGCCAACACGACGACCAGCGACACCCCGAACACCAGCAGCACACCGGGAACCAACAGCTCGGGCGTGGCCGGAGCGGGCCGGGCGGCCGTCAACAGCCGAGGCACCAGGTCCAGCAACACGGGAACCGGGTCGGTGGAGTCGACAGCCGAGTCCCGCGCGACCCAGTAGCCACCGACCAACGCCGACACGACCAACCCGAACGCCACCAACCCGGCAGGCATCCGCCGCCACCGCAACACCGGTAGGCACAGGAACGCCACCACCGCTGCCCCCGCGAACACCAGCGACGGCACATACCCCTGCCACCCCGCGCCCAAGTGCAACGCCGCCACCACGAGCAGCAACGCCGCCCAACCCACCCGGGCACTCACACCAACACCGCCAAGCCCCCGCGCCCTCACGCCCCCACCGCCCGAGCACCCCACGGGTCCCGAGCACTCCGCAGGCCCCGAGCGCCCCACGGGCCGAGTGCTCCGGCGCGCGGATCTCGACACTCGCGGATCTCGACACCCACCGGGGCACACCGGACACCCACCGGGGCACACCGAGGGCCGGGGCGCCGCGCCTCCATACTTCCGGCAACGAAATCGGCGCTTCCATTCATCCCCGAAACCAGTAACGCGATCGAGTGATCTCCGGGTGCGGGGGCGGCGGCTGCCGTGTCCCGCGTACCCGGCAGATCCCGACACCAGCGCCCAGCCGCCACCGACCCCAGCCGCGCGCTCACCGCGACACCGCCGTGTTCCACGCGTCCAGCAGCCCCTCGGCCTTCGCATGACGCAGCAACAGCACCGACCCCATCGCCGAAATCGGGTGCGTCGGCGCGGGATCGACCGCGAGCACCACACCGACCGACGCGCGCCCAGCCTCGAGCATCAGCGCGGACAAGTCAGCCTCCGCCCCGCACACCACGGCTACCACGTCGAGATCGCGGATCGGCAAAGTACGGGGCGTGGGCGTGGTGTCGGCGGCCTTCAGGTCAGCCAACGCGGCCAGCACGACCGACGCATCGGCATCCACCGCGCCGGCGGGCAACTCCACATCCACCGCACCGGACGACGACACCAGACGCACCGGGTGGCCCTCGGCGATCGCGACCGTCACCAAGGACGCCGCCACCTCCACCGCGTCCTCGAAGTCCGTCACCTCCGCATAACCGTCGGCGTGGTCGTCCAGCACGACCGCCAGGTGCGGACGCGCCGGGTCGGCGTCCTCGCGGATCATCAACGTGCCCGTGCGCGCGGACGTCGCCCAGTGCAGTCGCCGCAAGTCGTCACCCGGCACGTACTCGCGCAGCCCCACCAGATCGGTGCCGCCACGCTCCACCCGCTCATCCGCCCCGACGTGCCCGCGCCGCACCCCACCGGGCAGTCCGCGCACCGGCAGCACGCGCGGCACGACACGGACCTCCACGACGTCACCGACGACCGTCCGGGCATGGGCGAGACCGGCCAGACCACGACGGCTCAACGTCAGCGGCCCGATCCGCAGCAGACCACGCGTGTGCGTCGGGATCGGGTACTCGACCTTGACCTTCTGCCCCGGCGCGAGCAGCGGGATGTCCACCGCGACCGCTTTCCCGGCCACCTCGTCGGTCGCGTCGAACAGCACCGGGAACCGCTTGCTGGTGCCGGTCAACTCGACCACACCCGTACACGCGCCCAGCCGCTGCACGGTCCGAGGCCGCACGATCCGCTTGGGCGCGACCTGCGCCCGCGACAGCACCGACAACACACCGGCGCCCACGAGCACCAACAGCGCGATACCCAACCCCGCCACGCCCGGATAACGCCACCACAACCCGAACGCCACCAACGGCACACCGAGCAGCACCGCGCCGATCCCCCGCGCGGTCAGCCGCACCCTGGTCATCGCGCGGCCGGTTTCGGCACCGCCACGCCCGCCAGGACGTCGGCCAGGACCTCCTCGGTCGTCGTGCCCGCCAACTGCGCCTCACGCGTCAACACCAACCGGTGCGCCAGCACCGGCACGGCCAACGCCTGCACGTCACCCGGCACCACGAAGTGCCTGCCCTGCGAGGCGGCGTACACCTGCACGCACCGCACCAACGCACGCAGACCACGCGTGCTCGCACCCAACCGCAACCGGCTGTCCCCGCGCGACGCGACGCCGATATCGCTGATGTACCGCAACAACGGGTCCGCCACGTGCAACGTCGCCAGCCGACGCCCCTGCTCGGCCACCACGTGCGGGTTGCTCACCGTCGGCACCGCGCCGACCTGACCCGCACCGCTGCCCGGCCGCAACACGTCGATCTCGTGCTCCACCGCCGGATACCCGATGGACGTCCGCAGCATGAACCGGTCCAGCTGCGCCTCGGGCAACCGGTACGTGCCGTCCAGGTCGATCGGGTTCTGCGTGGCCACCACGAGGAACGGCGCGGGCACCGAGTGCGCGACACCGTCGACCGTGACCGTCCGCTCCTCCATCACCTCGAGCAACGCGGACTGGGTCTTCGCGGCGGCACGGTTGATCTCGTCGGCCAGCACGATGTTCGCGAACACCGGCCCCGGCCGGAACCGGACCTGACCGGTCTGCGGGTCGTACACCGACGTGCCGGTGACGTCCGACGGCAGCAGGTCGGGCGTGAACTGCACCCGCCGCGACACCCCGCCCAACGCACCCGCCACCGCACGCGCCAACGTCGTCTTACCCGTGCCGGGCACGTCCTCCAACAACACGTGCCCGCCCGCGAACAGCGAAACCAGCACGAGGTCCACCACGTCCCGCTTGCCCCGGATCGCGGACTCGACCGCGTCACCGAGCCGCGCGTGCAGAGCGCGGAACGCCGCGATCTCGTCCTCACCGATCGCCGGAACCGCCGTAGTCGTCACTTCTCGCCCCTCGTGCTCTTGGTGCTCGTCACTCACCCACATCGCCGCGACCCCGCCGGACGAAACACCCGCGCCGCGCCCGAAAGGTGTTCGGGCCAAGAGCGCCCGCGGTTCGCACAAGCCCACGAGCGCACGAGCCCCGACAAGCACCGAACAGGCAGCCGGCCATCCGGCGGTCAGGCACGGGGTCCGGCCGGTGAGGTCACCGGCCGGACCTCACTCGGACTCGCCGCGCCGGTTGCGCCGGTTCCGGAAGGCCAGCAGCCAAGCCGTCGCCAACAGCCCGATGCCGCCGCCGACCAACTGGTTGTTCTCACCCTCCACCGGCACGCTGTTCGGCCGGCAGATCCTGCCACCGCCACAGTTCTGCTCGGGGTCCAGCACGAACACGCTGCGCGCCGCCGAATCCACCGAGCCCGACCCGGACGCGGCGTAGGCGCGCACGACGATCGAGTTCGAGTCGTAGTCCACCGGCACCGCCACCGTCCCGCCCGAACACGCGATCGCGACCGCGTACGCATAGGTCTTGTTGACGACCTCGCACTGCCCGCCGTGGCTCGCCCAGTCCGCGGGCGGCGCCGTGGTGACGCGCTTCTCGAACCGGTTCGCGCCCGCGCCGATCGTGCTGATCACGACGGCTCCCGCGCTGGGCAGAGTCGGCGGCGGAGGCGGAGGCGGGGTCGTTGTGGGAGGCGGCGGCGGAGGCGGCGGAGGAGGAGTGGTCGTGGGAGGAGGCGGAGGAGGCGGCGGCGGAGTCGTCGTCGGAGGAGGCGTGGTGGTCGGCTGCCCGGTCGCCGGACGAACCGCGAACGACGCCGCGCCCGCCTCGCCCGCACCGAACCGGTTGTACGCCGCCACGGTCACCTCGAGCTTTCCGTTGGTGCAGAACGACGTCCCCGCGCACGGGAACGTCAAGTCCGACGACGTGCCCGCCACCTGGGTCTCCCGGCTGCCACCGGAGAACCCGCCGGTCGCCTTCACCGAGTACCCGGAGAGCGGCTCACCGCCGTCCGGCACCGCGCTCCAGCTCACCGTCACGACCACCGACGTGCCGTTGTTGCTGCGCTGCGACACCGTCACACCCGCCGGACGCCCCGGCACCGCCCCCGACACACCGCCACTCGGCGACGTGGTCGTCACCGGCACGGTCGTCGTCTCGCCGCCACCGTTGCGCGGGTTCGGACCGCCACGCGGGTTGTCCCGCGTCGGCGGGTCCGGACGCGGCGGCGGCGGGCTCGGCACGCTCGGCATCGGCGACCGCTCCGGGTCCGTGACCGGCAACTCGGGGCTGCGGATCACCACGTTCCGGGTCCGGCCGTCCGAGTCGACGATCACGCCCTCGTTCGTGCCCGGCGTGTTGATGAACAGCTTGCCGTCGTCGAACACCAGCGCCGGATCACCGGAACCACCCGTGCGCACGTCCTCCGCGCCACGCCGACCCGACCGGTCCAGCACCACGACCTTGCCCGAACCGCGGCACGGCACGTACACGCGGTCGCGGAACACCGCCGGACGTCCCGGCGTGGGACAGCTGAACTGCCCCATGTCGACCCGGACCACCTCGTCACCGCTCAACAGCACGACCGCCGACGCGTCCGGCACCGACGCGGGCACCAGACCCGTCGGGCTCGTCTGCGCCGCCAACACCTCACCGGAGAACGACGCGGTGCTCGTGGTGAGGTCGCGGCCGGTGCCGTCACGCACCACCACGCCGCCCTCCAACCCGAGCAACGTCACGCCGCGTTCGTGCGGCACCAACGCGGTGCGCGGACCGGCGCCCGAAACCGGCTTGTTCGACAGCTCCAGGAACTTCTCGTCGTCGTCGGACCACTCCAACGCGTACAGGTTGCCGCCGTGGTCCACCGCCCAGATCACGCCGTCGTCGTCGGCCACCACATCGGCCAGCGGCTGACCCGCGAGCCAGGGCGCGCCGATGTCGGCCAACGTCACCGGGTCGGCGTTGTGCACCGAGCCCGCCGCGCGGTCGACCACGAACACCTGGTCCCACGCGATGAGCACCTTCGCCGACGGACCGGGGGGCGCCTGCCTGCGACCGGACGACAGCAGGGTGGCCAGGTCGATCACGGTGATCTGCCCGGTGCGGCGGTCGAGCACGATCAGCTTGTCGTCGGACTGCGCGATCTCCAGCTGCGCGTCCGCACCGCTGACCTGCAACCGCGTCTGCGGTTTGCCGGAGCTGGGGTTGACCTGCACGACCTCGCCGCGCTGGTCGTCGTTCAGCCAGGTGAGACCGTCGGAGACTTCCACGGCCGTGCGCGAGATGCCGTCGCCCAGTGCGGCGCCGACCAGCAGCAACAGCCCTAACGCGGCCGCGCTGACACTGGCCGACTCCCGTCGGCCCGCGCCGACGACCCGGCGCGCGATCCTGCCCAGCTTCGCTCCCACAGGGCGGATGCTAACCGGCCGGTATGACAATTTTGAGACGACGCCCGAGCCTGCTCCGCTCGGCCCAGGGCCACTCCGCCGGATGCGTCCACATCGGACCGGAATTCCCCCGCACGTGGGATGTCAGGCATCCGCCGACCCCGGAACCCGCCGCGGAACCCGCACCGGCGACCGGCCCCGGCAACCGACCCCGGCGACCGACGTGGGGAAACCGGCCAGGGAACCCGGCCTAGAAATCGGCGAGCTCCTCGCGCGCCTTCGCGCACTCGGACGTCAGCCCCGCGTCCACCGCACGGCTGATCTCGGCCAGCGACCGCAACTGCTCGGGGGTCAGCACGTCGAACAGGTGCTCCCGCACCGCCGTCACGTGACCCGCCGCCGCCTGCTCCAGGACGGCGAACCCGGCGTCGGTCAGCGTCGCGAACGAGCCGCGCCGGTCCACCGTGCACGCCCGCCGCTCGACCCAGCCCTCCTTCTCCAGCCGGGCGACCGCGTGGGACAGCCGGGACCGGGACGAGAGGCACACCTCCGCCAACTCGCTCATCCGGAGCGCGCGCCCCGGCGACTCGGACAGCGCCACGAGGATCTCGTAGTACGCCATCGGCATACCGGAGTCGCGCTGCAACTGCCGGTCCAGGTGTTCGGTGAACTTGGTCACGGCGGTCATGAAGGCACGCCAGACCTGCTGCTCTTCGGCGCTCAACCACCGCACGTCGCTCATGTCTCCCATCATACGGGCGTTGTTGAACCCTCAACCAGGATGAGCTATGTTCGGTTGAGAGTTCAACCAGACCAACCCAGAAGGACCAATAAATGACCACGCAGGCTGTGCAGATCCCCGGCTACCTCGCTGGCACTTGGGCGATCGACCCGGTGCACTCGGACATCTCGTTCGTGGTCCGCCACCTCGGCGTGTCCAAGGTCCGCGGCCACTTCGGCACCTTCGAGGGCACCATCGTGACCGCCGAGGACCCGCTGGAGTCCACGGTCAACGCGAAGATCGACGCGGCGTCGATCGACACCCGCAACGGTCAGCGCGACGCCCACGTCAAGGGCGAGGACTTCCTGGACGTCGAGAAGTTCCCCGAGCTCACCTTCACCTCCACCGGCGTGCGCGCCAACGGCGAGGGCTTCTTCATCGACGGTGAGCTGTCCCTGCACGGCGTGACCAAGGCCGTGTCCCTGGAACTGGAGATCAACGGCTTCGGCGACGGCTTCGAGGGCGCGAAGGTCGCGGGCTTCTCCGCCTCCACCGAGATCAACCGCCGCGAGTTCGGCGTGACCGGTGGCGCGGCCGGCGCCGTCGTCAGCGACAAGATCACCATCCTGCTGGAGATCGAGGTCGTCAAGCAGGCCTGAGCTCGCGAGGCAGGCCGGGCTCCCGCCCCCCGAGAGCCCGGAGCCGGCCAAAAACTCACCGAAGGGTCCGCCGGAGTGTCGGCGGGCCCTTCGCGCTGCTCGCGACCTACCCTCGGCGGGGCCGGTCGCCCGTCGGGGCGAACCGGATCGTTATTCCATTCCACCCCGCACTTCGGTACTTTCCGGTTCGTCGCCGCAACCGCCCTGAACCGTTCACCGCGTCCACCCGTAGTAGACCGTAGAAACCAAGGTTCTCCTTCGGTCAGTACTGAAGCTGTAGAACTCAATGCGGACACAGTCCGCTCACGGTCGGTAGACCACGTGGGTGACATCGGATGCACTCATGGCACCATCTGGCGCAGCACGCGCCGGACGCAGGCGAGGAGGATCGGTGTGAACGCCAAGACCGAACAGGTCGACGACCTTCGACTCGTCGCGCTGCCCACCGCGGTGAACGTCGCGGACATGTTCGTGCGCTTCTCGCTCGGCGAGTGGCGCCTGCGGGCGATGCAGGACGAGGCCGCGCAGACCATCCGACGGCTGGTCGGTGCGGCGGTCGACGTGGCGGACCGGCGCGCACCCGGCTTCCTGCTGGTGCGCCTGCGGCTGACCGGCACCTACCTCGTGGTCGAGGTCGAGGGCAACCGCGTCGCGCTGCCGCCGGAGCTGGCCGGCTCCCGTGCGGGCCTGGTCGACCTCACCGCAGGCGGCCACCTGGCGTGGTGCGAGCTGGCGCTGCCGTCGGGCATGAACGCCTCGGCCGTCCCGCTGCCGCGCCGCGAACCCCGCCGCTCCCCCGCCGCCGAGAAGCTGGGCGACGAGCCCGACGTGGACCCGGAAGTGATCCAGCGCATCCTCTACGGCCTGGGCGGCGGCGCGCACCGCCCCGACTAGCCGTCGGGGCACGCGTCACGCCGAGGCCGCGCCGTGCAACGCCTTGGTGTAGCAGACGAGCGTCCAGTGCCACTCCGGGCGTGATTCGCGACCGGTCTCCCGGTAGCCCAGCCGGACCCCTGGTCGTCACCATGCCGCCGGAGCCTGGCACCGTGACCGACGACACCTCAGCCGGGGGTCACACGGCCGACTCGTTAATCGGTTGCACCGCTCGATCCGCCCCGTTGACGATCGGGTCCATGACGGACATCACGGACGACGCGGCCCTGCCCCAGCGGACGTTCGGATGGTGGGACGTGTGGGCCGACCCGGAGAACGATCCGCGTGAAGCCGGCGGGCCGTACTCCGGCGAGCGCCAGACCCTCGTCCGCTACCTGCGCGACCGGCGGCTGACGCTGGAGATGAAGTGCGCGGGCCTCGACGCCGAGGGCATGGCGCGCCGCTCGGTGCCGCCGTCCGACATGTCGCTCCTCGGACTCGTACGACACCTGGCCGAGGTGGAGCAGTACTGGTTCCGGCGGGTGGTGGCCGGCGAGGACGTCCCGAGCCACTTCTCCGGGAACGGCGCGTTCGCGGAGGCGACGCCGGATCCCGCCGTGGTCGAGGAAGCGTGGGCGATGTGGCGGGCCGAGGTCGCCTTCGCTGAGCGGTTCGTGGCCGAAGCGCCGGACCTGGACGTCCTGGGCACGGGCGGCGAGGAGTCCGCCCCGATCCCGCTGCGCGAGGTCCTGATCCACATGATCGAGGAGTACGCCCGGCACAACGGCCACGCCGACCTCATCCGCGAACGGATCGACGGCCGCATCGGCCAGTAGATCGCTCGACACCACCCCGCTCGACACCACCCGACATCGACCCCGCCCGGCCCGGCATCGGCCCGTGGGCCGGCGCACCGCGAGCGGAGCGCCGGCCGACCGGGTTACCGCCGCGCCAGCGCGACCAGGGCGAGCGCCAGCACGCCCATCCCGCACCACGACACGAGCGGTAGGCGTTCGTGCAGGACGACCACGCCCAACACCGCGGCCACGGCGGGTTCGGCGAGGGTCAGCGTGGTCGCCGCCGCCGCACTCGTGTGCCGAAGCCCACGTCCGAACAGCAGGTACGCCAGGAACGTGGTGAACACCGCCAGGTGCGCGGTCACCGCCAGCCCGGACGGACCGGCGATCCACCCGACACCGAGCAGGAACAGCACCGGCAGCGTCAGCACCGACGCACCGCCGAACACCGCGCCCACCACCGCCCGGGACGGGTGCCCGAGCCCGATCAGGTGCGCGCAGATCACCGAGTACGCCGCGTACGACAGACCTGCGATCAGCGCCAACGCCACGCCGACCAGATCCACGTGCGCGTCACCACCACCCAGCACGAGCGCCGCGCACCCGACCACGGCGATCGACGTGACCAGCGGTCGGGAACGCAGCCCCAGCACGATCGGCGCGGTGGCCAACGCCACGGTGGTGGCCACCGCCACACCGGTGCGCGCGACGGCCGGGTAGAACGCGAGCGCGTAGCCCGCCACGGTCACCGCGCCGAGCAGGAGCAACCGCCAGTCGGCGGTCCGCAGCACGTCACGCGAGCCGCGTGCGGTGAGGAAGAGCAGAAAACCACCCACCACGAGGCCCGCCGCCCCGACGGCCGAGGCCGGTGCGGAGGCGGGCGCCAGTGAACTGGCCGTGCCGGTGGTGCCCCACAGGACGCACGCGGCCAGGATCGGCAGCGGTCCACGGGTGAAACGAGCACGTGCTTGTACGACAATGGTCGACACGAGGTCTCCGTTCGCGAGACGAGAAGAGGACGCGAACGGGCGCACTGCGCGATCAGGCAGGCGTGCGGGTGTGTGTCAGCGAGTGCGCCCGGTCAGGCGCACGGCGGCGGAAGGACCACGTGCCAGTGGGTGTTCACGACCGGCATCCTAGCCGACACGGTCCCGGTATCGTGGAGATCATGGACATCGGGGTCGCGGACGACCTGCTGCGGCGGTCCCTCGTGGTGTACAAGTTCGCGGTCGACGAACTCATGACGAAGCTCCGGATCCTCAGTGAGGAGTTCGACCTCGTCCACCGGCACGACCCCATCGAGCACGTCACGCACCGGGTGAAGCGGCCCGACGCGATCCTCGACAAGCTCCGTCGCAAGGGGCTGCCGGCGGACCTGTCGCTGGCCGCCGAGCACTTGGACGACGTGGCGGGCGTGCGCGTGGTCTGCCCGTTCGTGTCCGATGTGTACCGCGTGCGCGACATGCTGGCCCGGCAGAACGACGTGGAGATCCTGAAGACCAAGGACTACATCGCCGCGCCGAAGCCCAACGGGTACCGCAGCCTGCACCTGATCATGCGCATCCCGGTGTTCCTGTCCGACCGGGTGGAGCACGTGAAGGTCGAGGTGCAGCTGCGCACCATCGCGATGGACTTCTGGGCCACTTTGGAGCACAAGCTGTACTACAAGTACGACGACCAGGTGCCCGCCGGTTTCGTCGAGGAGCTGACCACCACCGCCGCCATCGCGGCCGAGCTGGACGCCCGGATGGAGTCCCTGCACCACGAAGTCCAGCGCGACTAGCGGACGCCGGCAGTCGACTCCGACTGCACGTCGTGCAATTTGTGAAGCACCACCCGAGACGCGAGTAGGTGCTCACCGGGTGCGGTAATCGTGCGCGCCCCGCGGACGTCTGCGACTACGCCTGAGTAACGTCAAACGACTCCCGTCGAAGAAGGTTACGGCCGACACGACAGTTCTCCGTAAATCCATCTGGATGGAGCACGGCGAAACATTTCATGCCCACTGGATGGACCGGCGTATCGCGGTCTCACAACCGTTGCCACCCGACTGCGAATAACCCTCGCGTACTGCGGATATTTACGAGACGGCACAGTCCAAACCAACCGTTCGAGTGAAAATACACAGCACCGCTCCCAACTCAAGGTTTACACACCAACAAAATAGGGAATGTCCATTCCGCGAATGCTCCGTTTGGCGGTCGCGACGAGCTCGTCGCGACAGTCAACGTTGGTCCGTAGCCGCTTAGCCCCTGCACACTGTGGCTTTCTCAGAGGATCAAGCATGGACACCGACCGGATCACCACTCGATTAACGGCGCTCACCCGTGAGCACCTGGTGCCCGGCGCGCAGCTCGCCGTGCACCACGCCGGACGCACCTGGACGTACGAGGTGGGCCTGCCCGCCGACGCCGCCGTACCCATCGGCTCGATCACCAAGACGTTCACCGCGACCGTGGCCATGGCCCTCGTCTCCGACGGCGACCTCGACCTGGACGCGCCGCTGTCCGACCACCTCCCAGGAATGGCCGACGAGCTCACGTTGCGCCACCTGCTCAGCCACACCGGCGGCCTGCCGTCGGACCCGGAGGACGTGCGCACCACGTCCCTGCGCCGCCACGTGCGGCAGGCCGTCCGCGAACTGCACCCGCTGCACCGCCCCGGCGCGGGCTTCTCCTACTCCAACATCGGCTACTCCCTGATCGGCCACCTGATCGAGGTGGCGACCGGGATGACCTGGTCGGAGGCGGTGGAGGCGGTCCTGCTGCGCCCGCTCGGCCTGCGCGCCAGGTTCACCACGAGCCCGGACGCCGACGTCGTCACCGGCCACGCGGTCAACCCCGCGACGGGCCGGGTCGTCCCGGTGCGGCAGTCACTGGCGCCCGTCGACGCGCCGGCCGGCGCCGTGGCCGCCAGCGCGACGGACCTGGTGACGTTCGGCCGCATGCTCGGCGGCGCCGCGCCGCACCTGATCGACCCGGACGACCTGGCGCTGATGCGCACCCCCGTCCGGCACGCCGAGCCGTTCGGCATGGCCGACGGGTGGGGCCTCGGCCTCGCCCTGTTCCAGCGGGACGGCGTCCGCTGGGTCGGCCACGACGGCACCGCCGACGGCACCTCGTGCCACCTCCGGATCAACCCGGCGGACGGCACCGCGGTAGCCCTGACGACCAACGGGAGCAGCGGTTTCGCGTTGTGGCGCGAACTCGTGCCGGATTTGGTCGACGCGGGACTTCCGGTGGCGGATTACGACGGAATGCGCGGCCTGCACCACCGCATCCCACCACCGCCGGACTGCACCGGCAGCTTCCGCAACGGTGATGTCGAATACGCCGTGCGGGCCGTGGGTCGAGAGCACCTGGCGCTCACCGTGGACGGCGAGCCGTTCGCGGACCTGTCGTTGTTCGACGGACTGGTGTTCGCGATGCGTGATTCGGACACCGGTGACACCAACCAGACCGGGCGATTCCTGCGCGACCCCGGTGACGGCGGGATCCGATGGATCCAGATCGGCGGGCGACTGGCCCGCAGGTAGGTCGCGGCAATGGCCTGAAACCACGTTTGAACCCTCCGCGCAACGGGTAAGACGCGGCCCGCTCAGCCAGAAAGGCACCTCTCGCGATGACGCACGCCCTCACTCTGCCGGAATTGATCGCCGCGCAGGCGTTGCACACCCCCGACTCGCCCGCGGTCATATCCGCGGAGGGGGTGGTGAGCTACCGGGAACTCGACGACCGGGCGAACCGGCTCGCGCACCTGTTGATCGCCAAGGGCACGCGGCGGGAACGCGTGGTGGCGCTGGCCATGCCGCGCTCGGTGGACAACGTGGTGGCACGGCTCGCGGTGCTGAAGACCGGCGCCGCCTACCTGCCGATCGACCCGGACTACCCGGCCGACCGGATCGCGTTCATGGTCGAGGACGCCAACCCGCTGCTCGTGCTCGACGGCCCACCCGACTTCGCGGACCAGCCCACCACCGCACCCAACGTGGCGATCCGGCCGGACGACCCGGCGTACGTGATCTACACGTCCGGCTCGACCGGCCGCCCCAAGGGCGTCGTGGTGACGCACAGGGGTTTACCCGCGTTCTCCGCCGCCGAGATCGCCCACTTCGACGTGCGGCCCGGCGACCGGGTGCTCCAGTTCTCCTCACCCAGCTTCGACGCCTCCGTGCTGGAGCTGTGCATGGCGCTGCCCGCCGGCGCGGCACTCGTGGTCCCGCCGCCCGGCCCGCTGCTCGGCGACCAACTCGCCCGGGTGATCACGGACTTCGGCGTCACGCACGCGCTGATCCCGCCGGTGGCGCTGGCCACCGTGCCCGAGGTCGAGCTGCCGACGTTCCGCACGCTCGTCGTCGGCGGTGACGCCTGCCCGCCGGACCTGGTGGCGAAGTGGGCGCCCGGCCGCCGCATGATCAACGCCTACGGTCCGACCGAGTCCACTGTGGTCACGTCGTGGAGCGAGCCGCTGACACCCGGCGGCACCCCGCCCATCGGCCGCCCCATCCCCGGCACCGAAGTGCGGTTGCTCGACGACGAAATGCGGCCGGCCACCGAAGGTGAGCTGTACGTGACGGGCGTCGGCCTGGCGCGCGGCTACCTGGGCCGGCCGGGTCTGACCGCGCAGCGGTTCGTGGCCGACCCGTTCGGCCCGCCCGGCTCCCGCATGTACCGCACCGGTGACGTGGTCCGCACCCGCGACGACGGTCAGTTGGAGTTCGTCGGCCGCGCCGACCACCAGGTGAAGATCCGCGGCTTCCGGGTCGAGCCCGGCGAGGTCGAGGCCCTGCTGCGCGCCCACCCCGGCGTCGAGCACGCCGTGGTCGTCGCCCGGGACGAGCCGAAGCGGCTGGTGGCCTACGTGGTGGGCGACACGGCGACGGCCGGCGATGTGGCGGGGCTGCGCGAGCACCTGGCCTCGAAGCTCCCGGACTACCTGGTGCCGTCCGCGTTCGTCGCGCTGGACGCGTTCCCGCTGACACCCAACGGCAAGCTGGACCGCGCCGCGCTGCCCGCGCCGGTCATCGGCGACACACCGGAGGGCTACGTCGAGCCACGAACCCCGGCCGAACGCAGGGTCGCCGCGGTGTGGTCGGACGTGCTCGGCGTGCCGCAGGTCGGCGCGCACGACGACTTCTTCGCCCTGGGTGGCGACTCGATCCGTGCCGTGCGGGCGCTGTCCCGGCTCGGCGGCCTGCCGGTGCGGACGATGTTCGACCACCGCACGGTCGCCGCCCTCGCCGAAGCCCTGCCCCACCGGGAAGAGACCCAGCGGGACGGGACCCGACGGGGTGGGACCCCGATCCCCCGCGTGCCGCGCGGGAAACCGCTGCCGCTGTCGTCCGCGCAACGCCGGTTGTTCTCGCTGGACGGCACCGCCGAGCAGAACACCGCCGTCGGCCTGCGGCTGACCGGCCCCCTGGACGTGCCGCGGCTGGCGAAGGCGCTGAACGCGCTGGCCGGTCGCCACGACGCCCTGCGCACCACGTTCGACGTGCTGGACGACGAGCCGGTGCAGGTGGTCGCGCCACACGGCACGATCCCGCTGCGCGTCCTGCCGACGCACGTCGGCACCTCCGGCCCGGACGAACTCGGCCTGGACGAGCCGTTCGACCTGCGGCACGGCCCGCTGACCCGCGCCGTGCTCAGCCCGATCGGGCCGGACCAGCACCTGCTGGTCCTGGTGCAGCACCACATCGTCACCGACGGCTGGTCGGTGCAGGTGCTGCTGGAGGAGCTGGCCGAGCTGTACGCGGGCGGGCAGCCGGGTGACCCCGCCGAGGGAGACCACACCGTGCAGTACCCCGACTTCACGGTGTGGGAGCGGGCCAGGCCCGAGGGCGACCCGGCGTACTGGCGCGACCGGCTGGACGGCATCGAGACGCTGGACCTGCCCACCGACCGGCCGCGCCCACCGCTGCGCACGACGTCCGGCGCGGTGCTGCGCCGCCCGCTGCCCGCCGACCTGGTCCGACGGCTGACCGGCGTGGGCCGCGCCCACGACGCCACCCTGTTCATGACGCTCACCGCCGCCGTGCAGGTGCTGCTGTCCGCACGCAGCCGGCAGCGGGACATCGCGGTCGGCACGGTCAGCTCCGGCCGCGACCGGGCGGACCTGGAACGCGCGGTCGGGTTCTTCGTCCGCACGCTGGTGCTGCGCTCCTGGGTGGACCCGGACCTGCCGTTCACCGCCTTCCTGGACCAGGTGCGGGACACGACGCTGGAGGCGTTCGCGCACGACGACGTGCCGTTCGACCGCGTAGTGGAGGAAGTCCGCCCCGACCCGGACCCCAGCCGCACTCCCCTGGTGCAGGCCGTCGTGGCGCTGCACCAGCCGCTGCTGCGCGACCCCGCGTTCGGCGACCTCACCGCGGCCGAGCACGACCTACCGCGCCCGGTGGCCCGGTTCGACCTGGTGGTGGAGTTCTGGCCACGCGGAGACGACCTCGCGTTGACCGTCGAGTACAACAAGGACCTGTTCGACGCCACGACCATCGAGGCGTTGAGCGACGACCTGGAAGCGTTGCTGCGCGCGGTGGTGGACGACCCGGACCGCCCCCTGCGCGGCCTGGTGGAACTGCGCCCCCCGTCAGACGACAGTCCGGTGGGCGACACGGTCCGCATCCGGGGTTTCCGAGTGGACCTCGCCGAGGTCGAGCAGGCGATCCGACGGCACCACGAGGTCACCGACGCGGCCGTGGTCGCGGTGGACCGGCGGCTCGTCGCGTACGTGACGCCCGCCGTCAACCCGGCTGCCCTGACCGGCTTCCTCGGCCAGGTGCTGCCCGCGCACGCCGTGCCCACGACGTTCGTCGGCCTCGACCACCTCGACCGCGACGCGCTCCCCGCACCGCCCGACGAACGCACCGAAGCCCGTTACGTGGCACCGCGCACGCCCGTCGAGGCGGTGCTGGCGGACGTGTTCGCCGACGTGCTCGGCGCGACCCGCGTAGGCGTGCGGGACAACTTCTTCGCCCTCGGCGGCGACTCGATCCTGGGCATCCAGGTGGTCACCCGCGCCCGTCGCGCCGGCCTGGTGCTGACCTCGCGGGACATCTTCGAGCACCAGACCATCGCCGCGATCGCCCCGCACGTCACCCGCGACCTGCCGCCCACCGCCGACCAGGGCCCGGTCACCGGCGACGCACCGCTCACCCCGATCCAGCGCTGGTTCCTCGACAACCACACCGTGCGGCCCGAACACTTCGACCAGTCCGTCGTCGCCCACCTGGACGCCGACGAAGACCTCGACCTCCCCGCCCTCCGCACCGCCCTCACCGCGCTGGTCGACCACCACGACGCACTCCGCACCCGGTTCGAGGGCGACCGCCAAGTCGTCGCACCCACCCTGCACACCGACCCACCGGACACCGACCCGCAGGCGCTCGACCACTTCGACCTCACCCGAGGCCCGCTGCTGCGCGCACAGGTCCTCGACGGACGGTCGGTCCGGCTGACCGCGCACCACCTCGTGGTGGACGGCGTCTCCTGGCGCGTACTGGTCGAAGACCTGACCACCGCCTACCGCCAGGCCCGCGCCGGCCAGGCGATCCACATCGGACGCAAGACCACCTCGTTCCGCGACTGGGCGATCAAGCTCGCCGAGCACGCCACCGACGGCTTCGACGACGAGCTCGACCACTGGACGACCGTGGCCGCCACCCCGGCCGCCATCCCGCTCGACCGGCACGGCCCGAACACCGTCGGCTCACAGCGGGAGGTCACCGTCCGGCTCACCGCCGACGAGACCGCCGCACTGCTGCGCGACGTGCCCGGCGTGTACCGGACGCAGGTCAACGACGTGCTCCTGACCGCCTTGGGCCGGGTACTGGCGGAGTGGACCGGCCGTCCACGCGTAGTGGTGAACCTCGAAGGCCACGGCCGCGAGGAGCTGTTCCCCGACGTGGACCTGTCCCGCACGGTCGGCTGGTTCACCACCGTCTTCCCCGTCGCTCTCGACCTGGCCCACGGCGACTGGGGCACCGCGCTGAAGTCGGTGAAGGAACAGCTGCGGGCGGTCCCCCGGCGTGGCATCGGCTACGGCGCGCTGCGCCACCTCGCCCGCACCGCGCCCGCCTGCGACCCGCCTGTCGGGTTCAACTACCTGGGCCGGTTCGCCGAGGACCAACGCGACCTGGAGCTGTCCGCCGATCCGGACGCGCCGCGCCCGCACCTGCTGGACGTCGTCGGCCAAGTGCGCGGCGACCGGCTGGAGTTCACCTTCCACTACAGCGAGAACGCCCACGACGAAACCACGATCACCGGCCTGGCCGACGGGTTCGCCGCCGCGCTGCGCGACATCGTGGCGCACTGCGCCCAGCCCGGCACGGGCGGCCGCACACCGTCCGACTTCCCCCTGGCGAACCTCACCCAGGCCGAGGTGGACCGGATCACCGGCGAGGACGCCTACCCGCTCACCCCGATGCAGGCCGGCATGGTGTTCCACGGCCTGGGCGATCAGAACCTGTACTTCCAGCAGACCACCTTCGTGGTCGACGGCGTCACCGACCCGGCCGAGTTCGCCCGCGCCTGGCAACGCGTGGTCGACCGGACGCCCGTGCTGCGCAGTTCCGTGCTGTGGGAGGACGTGCGCGAGCCGTTGCAGGTGGTGCACGAACACGCCCGCGTGCCGTTCACCTTCCTGGACTGGAGCGACCTCGACGAGAACGCCCGCGCCGACCGGCTGCGCGAACTGCTGGCCGAAGACCGGGCGCAGGGCCTCGACCTCGGCGTCGCGCCGTTGATGCGGGTCGCGATCGCCCGCCTCTCCCCCACCAGCGTCCAGGTGCTGTGGACGTTCCACCACGTGCTGCTGGACGGCTGGAGCGTCTTCCACGTGCTGTCCGACGTGCTCAACCCGGGCGAGCTCCCGGAACGCCGACCGTTCCGCGACTACGTCGCCTGGCTGGTGCGGCAGCGGGACGACGACGCGGCCGAGGCGCACTGGCGGCGGGTGCTCGGCACGTTCGACTCACCCACCCCGCTGCCCGCCGACCGCACGGCGCCGCACGGCACCTCGTCGCAACGCCTCTCGGTCGAACTGACCGCGACCGAGTCCGAACAGCTCTACGAGTTCGCCCGCCGGCACCGGCTCACCCCGAGCGCGATCGTGCAGGGCGCGTGGGCGCTGCTGCTCGCCCGGTCCAGCGGCAGGCGTGACGTGTGCTTCGGCGCGACCGTCTCCGGCCGCCCGGCGGACCTGCCCGGCGTGGACGGGATCACCGGCATCTTCATCAACACCCTGCCGGTGCGGGTCCAGGTCGACGGCGCCGCGCCGGTCGCGGACTGGCTGCGCTCGCTGCAGGACGGCCAGGTCGAGTCGCGCCGGTTCGAGCACGTGCCGCTGACCAGGATCCAGGGCTGGAGCGGGGTCGAGCGCGGCACGGACCTGTTCGACAGCGTCGTGGTGTTCGAGAACTACCCGGCCGACCTCAGCGAAGCCCTCGGGCACGAAGGCGTGGGCCTGCGCGAGCTGTCCGCCGTCGAGACCACCAGCTTCCCGCTCGGCGCCACCGTCTACCCGGCCGAACGGCTGGGCGTGCTGCTGGGGTACGAGCCGGCGATGTTCGACGCCACCACCGTCGAACGGCTCGGTGAGCGGCTGCGCAGACTGCTCGTCGGCCTGGTCGAGGACCCGGATCGGCCGCTGGCCGACGTGCCGTGGCTGTCCGAGGCCGAGATCCGCCAGGTGCTGGTCGACTGGAACGGCTCGGCGGCCCGCACCCCGATCACGGACACCATCCCGTCCCTGTTCGCCGCACAGGCCGCGCGCACACCGAATGCGGTGGCGGTGACGTGCGAAGGCACGAACCTGACCTACCGCGAGCTGGACGAGCACGCGAACCGCCTGGCGCACCACCTGATCGCGGCGGGCGCGGGGCCGGAAACGTTGGTGGCGTTGAAGTTCCCCCGATCGGCCGACCTCGTCGTCGCGATCCTCGGGGTGCTGAAAGCCGGGGCGGCTTACCTGCCGTTGGATGTTTCATACCCGGCCGATCGTATCTCATATATGATCACCGACTCTCGGCCAATACACACCCTGGAACGCCTGCCGGACCTCACGGGCCTGCCGAGCACCGCCCCGAACGTCCCGGCCAGGCCCGACCAGGCGGCGTATGTGATCTACACGTCGGGGTCGACCGGCAAGCCCAAGGGTGTGGTGGTGCCGCACGCCAACGTGGTGCGGCTGTTCAGCGCCACCGACCACTGGTTCGGGTTCGGCCCGGACGACGTGTGGACCCTGTTCCACAGCTACGCCTTCGACTTCTCGGTCTGGGAACTGTGGGGCGCGCTCCTGCACGGCGGACGCCTCGTCGTCGTCCCCCACGAGGTCTCAAGGTCGCCACGCGACTTCGCCCGCCTCATCGCCGACGAGCGCGTCACCGTGCTCAACCAGACCCCATCCGCGTTCCACCCACTGCTCGCCGAAGCACCCGACCTCGACGTCCGATACGTGATCTTCGGCGGGGAAGCCCTCGACGTGCGCAAACTCGACGCGTGGCGCGGACGTGGCGCGCTGGTCAACATGTACGGGATCACCGAGACCACGGTCCACGTCACCTGGAGCGCTGTCCCCTCTTCTGGGCATGACTCTTCTGGGCACGACTCTTCTGGGCACGACTCTTCTGGGCACGACTCTTCTGGGCACGACTCTTCTGGGCACGACGGCTCGATCGGCGTGCCGATACCGGATCTGCGGGTCTACGTGTTGGACGACGACCTGAAGCCGGTGCCGCCCGGCGTGCCCGGCGAGATGTACGTCGCCGGTCCCGGTGTGGCGCGCGGGTACCTCAACCGGCCCGGCCTGACCGCGCAACGCTTCCCGGCCAACCCCTTCGGTCCACCCGGCGACCGGATGTACCGCACGGGTGACCTGGCGCGATGGGCCGACGGCCGGTTGGACTACCTGGGCCGAGCGGACCAGCAGGTGAAGATCCGCGGCTTCCGGGTCGAACTCGGCGAGGTGGAAGCGGCGCTGCTGGCGCATCCCGGCGTCGCCCAAGTCGTTGTAGTGGCGAACGAGCACCGCCTGGTGGCGTACTTCGTGCCGGACAAGCCGACAACGGCATCGGAGCTGCGCGACCACACGTCCAGGGTCCTGCCCGACCACATGGTCCCGGCGGCGTTCGTCGCACTGGACAGCTTGCCGCTGACCGCGAACGGCAAGCTCGACCGCGTCGCGCTCCCCGCGCCCGAGCGCGACGCGGTCACGTCCGACGAGTACGTGGCACCGCGCACCGAGACCGAAGAGGCGATCGCCGCGATCTGGGCCGACGTGCTCGGCGTCAACCGGGTCGGCGTGGAGGACAGTTTCTTCGCCCTCGGCGGCGACTCGATCCGCGGCCTGCACATCACCGCGCGCACCAAGGCGGCGTTCGACGTCGACCTCTCCCCGCGTGACGTCCTCACCGCCCGCACCGTCTCCGCGCTGGCCGAACTGGTCGAGGAACTGGTGCTGGCCGATCTCGAAGCCCTGGCTCTCGCGGATGGAGAGGCGTGACCACATGACGACGTCCAAGCAAGACCGCATCTCCGCGCTGCCCGAACACCTGCGGGAACGGCTCCGCGACCGGCTCGCCGGCCGGGCCGCGCCCAGCGCCGACGTGATCCCGCCCGCGCCGCGCGACGAGCCGCTGCCGCTGTCCGCCGGCCAGCAGCGGCTGTGGTTCCTGGACCGGTTCCAGCCCGACAGCACCGAGTACACCAGCGCGATGGCGTTGCGGCTCACCGGTTCCCTCGACCTGCCCCGGCTGACCGGCGCGTTGTGCGAGCTGGTGCGGCGGCACGAATCGCTGCGCACCACGTTCGACCAGGTCGACGGCCGTCCGGTGCAGGTGGTGCACGACCCCGCGCAGGCGGGCGGCGAGGGCGGCGGGCTCGTGGTGGTCGCGACCGACGACCTGCGCGCGGAGCTGGACCGGCCGTTCGACCTGCAGGGCGGCCCGCTGTTCCGCGCCGCCCTGATGACCGAGTCCGACGACGTGCACGTGCTGCTGCTGACCTCGCACCACATCGTGGTGGACGGCTGGTCGCTGGGCGTGCTGGCCGACGAGTTGGGCGCGCTGTACCGGGGCGAAACGCTTGCCCCACCGCGGTTGCAGTACGCCGACTACGCCGTTTGGCAGCGCGAACGGCCCGTCGACGTGGGCTTCTGGATCGACCGGCTCGCCGGGGTGACGCCGCTGGACCTGCCCACCGACCGGCCGCGACCGGCGGAGCGCACGTCGGCAGGCGCGACGCACGAGTTCACCGTGCCCGGCCGGTTGGCCTCCGACCTGGCGGAGTTGGCCAGGGTCAACGAGACCACGCTGTTCACCACGTTGATGGCCGCGTGCCAGCTGCTGCTGGCCCGGTACACCGGGCAGGACGACATCGCGATCGGCACCGTCACCAGCGGGCGCAACCGGCCGGAGCTGGCCGGGCTGGTCGGGTTCCTGGTCGGCACCGTGGTACTGCGGTCCACTGTGGACAGGTCGCGGTCGTTCGCCGAGTTCCTGGCCGAGGCCAACCGCACCGCGCTGGACGCGTTCGCGCACGACGACGTGCCGTTCGACCGGGTGGTGGAGGCGGTGGGCGCGTCACGCGACCCGAGCCGCACGCCGCTGTTCGACGTGATGGTGGTGTTGCAGAACGCGTCGTTCCACGGGTCTGGCGGCGCGTTGCCGGAGCTGCCCGGCCTGCGCGTCGAGGAGTACCCGCTCACCCGGCAGTGGTCGAACTTCGACCTGAGCATCGACTTCACCCGGACCGACGACGGCCTGCACGGACTCGTCGAGTACAGCACGGAGCTGTTCGACGCGGCCACGATCGACCGCATGGCGCAGCACCTGCTCGTGCTGCTGGCCGGTATCACCGCCGACCCGCACCGGCCGATGTCGGAGCTGCCACTGCTGCTGGGCGACGAGCCGGACGGCCGGGGCAAGGCGCTCGCCGTCCCGGGCACCACGTTCCCCGCGCTGTTCGAGGCGCAGGCCCGCCGCACGCCGGACGCGACGGCACTGGTGTGCGAGGGCACGAGCCTCACCTTCGCGGAGGTCGACGCGAGGGCGAACCGGCTGGCGCACCACCTGCTCCGCGAGGGCGTCGAGCCGGAGCAGGTCGTCGCGCTGTCGTTGCCGCGCGGGCTCGACTGGGTCGTCGGCATCCTCGGAATCCTCAAGGCGGGTGCGGTGTACCTGCCCGTGGACCCCGGTCTGCCGGAGGCCCGCCGGCGGTACCTGCTCGAGGATTCCGGCGCGGTGCGCGTGATCGACGCGCCGGTCGACACCTCCGGCCTGCCCGGGAACGCGCCGGACGTGCCGCTGAGGCCGGACAACGCCGCGTACGTGATCTACACGTCCGGGTCGACCGGCAAGCCCAAGGGCGTCGTGGTCGAGCACCGGCAGTTGGTGAACCTGCTGCACAACCACCGCGAGGACTTCGCCACCGAGCACATGCGGGTCGCGGTGTCCGCCGTGTTCTCCTTCGACACCTCGTGGGAGGGCCCGCTGCTCATGGCCGACGGCCACGAGCTGCACGTGCTCACCGACGAGGTGCGGCTGGAGCCCCCCGCGCTGGTGCGGTACGTGCGGGACCACCGGATCGACTTCCTCGACCTCACCCCGTCGTACGTGCAGCAGCTCGTGCGGTCCGGGCTGCTCGACGGCGAGCACCGGCCCAAGGTGCTGATGCTCGGCGGCGAGGCCCTGGGCACGGCGCTGTGGCGGGAGTTGGCGCGGGCCGACGTCGCGGCCTACAACTTCTACGGACCGACCGAGACCACGGTGGACGCGGTGTCCTGCCTGATCACCGGTGATCGGCCGGTCATCGGCCGACCGCTCGCCAACCTCACCGCACGCGTGTTGGACGACGACCTCCGGCCCGTGCCGGTTGGCGTGCCCGGTGAGCTGTTCATCGCGGGCGCCCAGGTGGCTCGCGGCTACCTGAACCGGCCGGGGTTGACCGCGGACCGGTTCCTGGCCGACCCGTTCGGTGAGGCCGGCTCGCGGATGTACCGCACGGGTGACCGGGTCCGGTGGTTGGCCGACGGCACGTTGGAGTACCTGGGGCGGACCGACGACCAGGTCAAGATCCGCGGGTTCCGGATCGAGCCGGGCGAGGTCGAAGCCGCGCTGCTGAGCCACCCGGACGTCACCGGAGCCGCCGTGGTCGCGCGCACCGACAACGGGCACACCCGCCTGGTCGGGTACGTGGTCACGACCGGGCCGGCCGACCTGCGGGAACACCTGCGGCACCTGTTGCCGGAGTACCAGGTGCCGTCGGCGTTCGTGGAGCTGGACCGGCTGCCGTTGACGCCGAACGGGAAGCTGGACCGGGCCGCGCTGCCCGCGCCGCAGGCCGTCGGTGACGGCGAGTTCGTCGCGCCGCGCACACCCGTCGAAGCCGAGCTGGCCCGGATCTGGGCCGAGGTGCTGGGCGCGGAGCGGATCGGGGTGGAGGACAACTTCTTCGCGGTGGGCGGCGACTCGATCCTGTCCATCCAGCTGGTGTCGCGGGCCCGGCAGGCCGGGCTGCACCTGACCTCGCGGGACGTGTTCCGGCACCAGACGATCGCCGAGTTGGCGCCGGTGGTGTCGGAGGCCGCCGAGGTCGCGCCGGAACCGCTGTTCACCGGGCCGGCGCCGCTCACCCCGATCCAGCGGTGGTTCTTCGCGGAGCACGAACCGCTGCCGCACTTCACCATGACGCTGCTGGTCGAGCTGGACCCGGAGGTGGAGGCGGCGGCGCTGCGGGACGCCGTGCGGACCGTGGTCGAGCACCACGACGCGCTGCGGCTGCGGTTCCGCGAGGTGGACGGGCAGTGGGTGCAGGAGGTCGCGGACACCGAGGCCGACGTGTTCCGGATCTCGACCGAGGCGGACGTGGAGGCGACGGCGCGGGAGGCGCAGCGCAGCCTCGACCTGGGCAGGGGGCCGTTGCTGCGGGCGGTGTTCTTCCCCGGTGCGCGGCCGCGACTGCTGCTGACCGTGCACCACCTGGTGATGGACGGCGTGTCGTGGCGGATCCTGCTCGGCGACCTGGAGCAGGCCTACCGGGGCGTGCCGTTGGAGCCCGTCGGCACGTCGTTCACGCAGTGGGCGCACCGGCTGGCCGAGCACGTGCGGTCCGGCGCGTTGGACGACGCGCGGGAGCACTGGCGTTCGCTGCCCGACCCCGAGGCGCTGCCGGTGGACCGGGACGGCGCGAACACGGCCGGCTCGGTGCGCGTGGTGTCGGTGCGGCTGGACCGGGCGACCACGGACGCGTTGCTGACCGCCGTGCCCCCGGTGTACCGGACGCAGGTCAACGACGTGCTGCTGAGCGCGGTCGGGCGGGCGTTGGCGGAGTGGACCGGTCGGGACGCGGTGAGCGTGGCGCTGGAGGGCCACGGCCGCGAGGAGCTGCTGCCGGGCGTGGACCTCAACCGCACGGTCGGCTGGTTCACCACGCAGTTCCCGGTGGTGCTGGAGACGTTCGGCGACGGTGGCGCGACGCGGTGGGACCGCACGCTGAAGTCGGTCAAGGAGTCGCTGCGGGCGGTGCCGCACCGGGGGTTGAGCTTCGAGGCGCTGGGCGGCGGGCCGCTGCCGCAGGTCTCGTTCAACTACCACGGTCGGTTCGACGTGGCCGACGGCGGCTTCTACCGGGCCCGCCAGGACGCGGTCGGCGAGGACCTGGCGCCCGACGCGACGCGCAGCCACCTGCTGGACGTGACCGGCCTGGTCGAGCGCGGCGAGTTGGAGCTGAGCTGGGAGTACTCGGCGCACGTGCACGACGAGGACACCGTGCGGCGGCTGGCCGAGCGGACGCTCGACGGGCTGCGCGAGATCGTGGCGCACTGCGCGCAGCCCGGTGTCGGTGGGCGCACGCCGTCGGACTTCCCGTTGGCCCGGCTCACCCAGGAGCAGGTGGACGCCCTGGCCGGGCCGGACGTGGAGACGCTCTACCCACTCACGCCACTGCAAGCGGGCATGGTGTTCCACAGCCTGGTCGAGCCCGGCGCGTACGTGGACCGGATGCGGCTGGTGCTCGACGGTGTCAGCGATCCGGCGGCGTTGCGGCAGGCGTGGCAACGGGTCGTCGACCGCACGCCCGTGCTGCGGTCGAGCGTGGTGTGGGACGGGGTGGCCGAGCCGGTGCAGGTCGTGCACCGGCACGTGGAGCTGCCCAGCGGACCGGTGGATGGCCCCTTTGACCTGGGGGTGGCACCGCTGCTGCGGGTCGGCGTCACGCCGCTCGGCGGTGACCGGGTCGAGCTGGTCTGGTCGTCGCACCACGTGATCCTGGACGGCTGGAGCACCGCGCAGGTGTTCGGCGAGGTGCTGGAGCAGTACCGGGCGATCACCACCGGCACGCCCGCCCGGCTGCCCGCGCGGCGGCCGTTCCAGGACTACCTGCACTGGCTGGCTTCGCAGGACCAGGCCGCCGCCGAGGCGCACTGGCGCGCCGTCCTGTCCGATGTGGACGGTCCGACGCCGCTGCCGTTCGACCGGACGCCGACCCAGGCCCACCGCGCGGAGGCATCGGAATCGGTGCGGTTCTCGCTGGACCTGGGTGACGCCGTGCAGCGCGCGGGCCTGACCGTGAACACGGTCGTGCAAGGCGCGTGGGCGTTGCTGCTGGCCCGCGCCTCCGGTGAGTCCGACGTGGTGTTCGGCAGCACGGTGTCCGGCCGCCCGGCCGAGTTGGCCGGTGTCGAGTCCATGGTGGGCATGCTGATCAACACCGTGCCGACCAGGGCGGTCGTGGACGGCACCGCCGAGGTGGGTGCGTGGCTGCGCGATCTGCAGGCCGCGCAGAGCGAGTCGCGGCGGTTCGAGCACACGTCGTTGGCCGAGATCCAGTCCTGGACCGGTACCCGGCTGTTCGACAGCGTCGTGGTGTTCGAGAACTACCCGTTCGAGCGGGACGGCGCCGGGCCGCGCGTGGTCGAGGTGGACGCGGTCGACAACGCGACGCTGCCGTTGACGCTCAGCGCGTCCCTGACCGACCGGCTCAACCTGGACCTGGCCTACGACCCGGAGTTGTTCGACGCCACGACGGCCGAGCGGCTGGCCGGGTGGCTGCGGGAGCTGGTGCGGGCGATCGCGGCCGACCCGGCGGTCACGATCGCGGACCTGCCGTGGCTGTCGGAGGCCGAACGCCACCAGGTGCTGGTGGAGTGGAGCCGGACCGCGCGCGACATGCCGTCCACGCTGTACCCGGAGGTGTTCGCCGAGCAGGCCCGCCGGACGCCGGACGCGACCGCGCTGGTGTTCCACGGGACCTCCATGACGTTCGCGGAGCTGGACGCGCGCACGAACCGGTTGGCGCACCACCTGCTGGCGCACGGCGCGGGCCCGGAACGGATCGTCGCGGTCCTGCTGCCGCGCTCGGCCGACCTGGTGGTGGCCGTGCTCGCCGTGCTCAAGGCCGGCGCGGTGTACCTGCCGATCGACCCCGAGCTGCCCGCCGAACG
Organism: Saccharothrix deserti; assembly: GCF_009769385.1. GTDB lineage: Bacteria > Actinomycetota > Actinomycetes > Mycobacteriales > Pseudonocardiaceae > Actinosynnema > Actinosynnema deserti. Next base: position 41,494 of record NZ_ML775959.1, on the reverse strand, counting down.
CATCGACTTCCTGCTGCGCGACGCACAGTCGGGTTCGGGGCGCCACGCGCGGGCGGCGTTGGTGCTGGACGCCGTGCCCGATCTGACCGGTCTGCCGGACACCCCGCCCCCGGTCGAACTGCGCCCGGAGTACGCCGCCTACCTGATCTACACGTCCGGGTCGACCGGCACGCCCAAGGGCGTCGTGGTGGAGCACCGGCAGTTGGCGAACCTGTTCTACGCCAACCACGAGGGCCTGTCGATGGACGAGCCGACCAGGTTCGCGGTCACCGCCACGTTCTCGTTCGACACGTCGTGGGAGGGCCTGCTGTTCCTGGCCGCCGGGAACGAGCTGCACGTCATCGACGACGAGCTGCGGCTGGACCCGGCCGCGCTGGTGCGGTACGTGACCGAGCACGACATCGGGACGGTCGACCTCACCCCGTCCTACGCGCGACAGCTGGTGCAGGCCGGGCTGCTGGAGTCGGGTTTGCGCCGGATCATGCTCGGCGGCGAGGCCGTGGACGCGGCGCTGTGGCGGCAGATCGCGGACTCGCCGGTGGAGGGCTTCAACCAGTACGGGCCCACCGAGGTGACGGTCGACTCGGTGGCGACGCGGGTCGTCGGCGAGCGGCCGGTGATCGGTCGCCCGCTGCCCAACCTCGCCGCGTACGTGCTGGACGCCGACCTGCGGCCGGTGCCGCCCGGTGTGCCCGGTGAGCTGTTCGTCGGTGGCACCCAGGTCGCGCGCGGCTACCTGGACCGGCCGGGGTTGACCGCGCAGCGGTTCGTGGCCGACCCGTTCGGCGCGCCCGGCTCGCGGATGTACCGCACGGGTGACCGGGTCCGGTGGGTCTCCGTCGGCGGAGCCGACAATCGGACACAGCCGGCAATCCTCGAATATCTGGGGCGCGCGGACGACCAGGTCAAGATCCGGGGCTTCCGCATCGAGCCCGGCGAGGTCGAAGCGGCGCTGCTCGACGTGCCCGGTGTCCGCGAGTCGGCCGTGGTGGTCCGGCGGAACCGGCTGATCGGGTACGTGACGGGCACTCCGGAGACCGATCCGCGCACCGCGCTGGCCCGCACGTTGCCGGACTACCTGGTGCCGTCGGCGGTCGTGGTGCTGGACGAGCTGCCGTTGTCGCCCAGCGGCAAGCTGGACCGCCGGGCGCTGCCCGAGCCCGACCTGACCGGCGAGTTCGTCGCGCCCCGCACCGATGCCGAACGGGTCGTCGCCGAGGTGCTGGCCGACGTGCTGGGCCTGGAGCGGGTCGGCGCGCTGGACCACTTCTTCCGCCTCGGCGGTGACTCGATCCTCAGCATCCGCGTGACCTCACGGTTGCGCGCGGCGTTCGGTGTGCAGCTGTCGCCGCGCGCGGTGTTCGAACACCCCACGGTGTCCGGGCTCGCCGCCGCCATCCTCGACGGGCTCAACGGGCTCGACGGGGCGGGGCACGGCAAGGGCGGGGTGGACGCCATCCCGGTGATCCCGCGCGATGGCGCCCACGCCGCGTTCGACCAGTCGCCCGCGCAGCGGCGGTTGTGGTTCCTGGACCAGTTCGAGCCCGGCGGCACCGAGTACGTCACGCCCACCGCACTGCGCCTGCACGGACCGCTGGACCTGGCCGCCCTGGGACGTGCCCTCAACGGCCTGGTGGCGCGGCACGAGTCGCTGCGCACGACGTTCGACGACGGTGTGCAGGTCGTGCACGAGCCGTTCGACGTGGCGCTCGCGGTCGAGGACGGGTCGTGGGAGGCGGTGTTGCGCGAGGAGGTGAGCACGCCGTTCGACCTGCGCCAAGGGCCGCTGTTCCGGACCCGGCTGGTGCGGGTGGCGCCTGAGGAGCACGTGTTGGTGCTGACGCTGCACCACATCGTCACGGACGGCTGGTCGACCAGCGTGCTGGCCCGCGACCTCGGCGCGTTGTACGCGGGCGAGGAGCTGCCGCCGCTCGCCGTGCAGTACGTGGACTACACCGCGTGGCAGCCCGAGCCGCCCGTCGACTACTGGGCGACCCGCCTGGCCGGGGTGCCGCCGCTGGAGCTGCCGACGGATCGACCGCGTGCGGCGGTGCGCGGCACGGCGGGCGCGATGCACGAGTTCACCGTGCCCGCGCCGGTCGCGAAGGCGGTGAAGGCGTTGGCCGCCGAGCACGGCGACACCCTGTTCACCGCGCTGCTGGCAGCCACGAAGGTGCTGCTGGCCCGGTACACCGGTCAGGACGACATCGCGGTCGGCACGGCGGTGTCCGGGCGCGGGCGGGCCGAGTTGGACGACGTGGTCGGCCTGTTCGTCAACACCGTCGTGCTGCGGTCCACAGTGGACCTGCGGCGGTCGTTCGCGGAGTTGCTGGCCGACGTGCGGACCACCGTGCGGGACGGTTTCGCGCACCAGGACGTGCCGTTCGAGCGGGTGGTGGAGGCGGTGCGGCCGGAGCGTGATCCGAGCCGCAACGCGCTGTTCGACGTCATGGTGCTGCTGCAGAACACCGGCAGTGAGGTGCCGGAACTGCCGGGGCTGCGGGTCGAGGAGGTCCGGCTACCGCTGCTGACCTCGCTGTGCGACGTGACGTTCGAGTTCGGCGAGTCGGACGGCGTGCTGCGCGGCGCGGTCGAGTACAGCACCGACCTGTTCGACGCGGACACGGTCGACCGGATGTCCCGGCACCTGGTCGCCCTCCTCGCCGGGATCACCGCGCGACCGGACCGGCCGTTGGCCGAGGTGCCGTTGCTGCTCGGCGACGAGCCGGACGGGCACGGCGTGCGGCTGGACGTCCCCGACACCACGTTCCCCGCGCTGTTCGAGGCGCAGGTCCGCCGGACTCCTCACGCCACCGCGCTGGTGTGCGGCGACACCCGGCTCACTTACGCCGAGGTGGACGCCCGCGCCGACCGGCTGGCCCACCACCTGATCGCGGCCGGGGCGGTCGCGGAACGGGCGGTCGCGGTGTCGCTGCCGCGCTCGGCCGACTCCGTGGTGGCGATCCTGGCCGTGCACAAGGCGGGCGCGGTGTACCTGCCGATCGACCCCGACCTGCCGCGTGAACGGGTCGACTTCCTGCTGCGCGACGCGAACCCCGCGCTGGTGCTGGACGCCGTACCCGATTTTTCCGGGCAGGACCTCGCCACCCTCCCGGACACCTCGCCGGACGTGCCCGTGCGCCCGGACACCGTGCGCCCGGAGCAGGCAGCGTACGTGATCTACACGTCCGGCTCGACCGGCAAGCCCAAGGGCGTCGTGGTCGAGCACCGGCAGTTGGCGAACCTGCTGCACAACCACCGCCGGACCTTCGGCGGCGACACCGTGCCCATGAAGGTCGCCCACACCGCCATGTTCTCCTTCGACACCGCCTTGGAAGGCGTGCTGCTCATGGCCGACGGTCACGAGCTGCACGTGATCACCGACGAGGTGCGACTGGAGCCCACCGCGCTGGTGCGGTACGTGCGGGACCACCGGATCGACATGGTCGACTTCACCCCGTCCCACCTCCAGCAGCTCCTGCCGGCGGGACTGCTCGACGGCGGGCACGCGCCCCGGATCGTCACGCTCGGCGGCGAAGCCTTGCCCGAGTCGCTGTGGCGGGAGCTGGCCGCGTCGCCTCGAACCACCGCCCACAACTTCTACGGCCCCACCGAGACCACGGTGGACGCGGTGTCCACGCCGGTCACCGGCGACCGCCCGCTGATCGGACGTCCACTGGCCAACCTCGTGGCCCGCGTGCTGGACACCGACCTCCAGCCTGTGCCGGTGGGCGTGCCCGGTGAGCTGTTCATCGGTGGCGCGCAGGTGGCCCGCGGCTACCTCAACCGACCTGGCCTCACCGCGCAGCGGTTCCTGCCGGACCCGTTCGGCCCGTCCGGCTCGCGGATGTACCGCACCGGCGACCGGGTCCGCTGGGTCGGCGACCAGCTCGAATACCTCGGCCGTGACGACGACCAGGTGAAGATTCGCGGGTTCCGGGTCGAGCTGGGCGAGGTGGAAGCGGCCTTGCTGCACCACCCCGACGTAACTCAGGCGGCCGTGACAGCACGCGAGCACAACGGCCACCAGAGGCTCGTCGCCTACACCGCCGGCACGGCCACCGACCTGGCCGGCTGGCTCAAGCAGCGGCTGCCGGACTACCTGGTGCCGTCGGCGTTCGTGCCGCTGGACGCGCTGCCGCTGACGCCGAGCGGCAAGGTGGACCGGCGGGCGCTGCCCGCGCCGACGTTCACCGACGCCGGGTACGTGGCGCCCGAAGCGGGTGTCGCCGCCACGCTCGCGGACATCTGGGCCGAGGTGTTGGGCGTCGAACGGGTCGGCGCGCGGGACAACTTCTTCGCGCTCGGCGGCGACTCGATCCTGAGCATGCAGGTCGTGTCACGCGCCCGGCAGGCCGGTCTGAAGCTGACGTCCAAGGACGTCTTCCTGCGCCAAACCGTCGCCGATCTCGCGCTCGCCGTCACCGACGACGCCGGGCCGGCCCACGAGGCCGTCACGGTGCCCGTTCCTTCTGGCCAGGCGCCGCTCACCCCCATCCAACGCTGGTTCTTCACCAACCACGGGCCGTTGGCGCACTTCACCATGTCGGTGGTCGTGGAGGTGGGTGACGTCGAGCCCGCTGTCGTGCGCGACGCCGTGCGGGCCGTGGTCGCCCACCACGACGCGCTGCGGCTGCGGTTCACCCGGGTCGACGGCGTGTGGCAGCAGGAGGTCGCTGACGTCGAGTCCGCCGAGGTGTTCCACCTCGCGTCCACCGAAGACCTCGCCACCGAGGCCGAACTCGCCCGGACCAGCCTCGACCTGCGGCACGGTCCGCTGCTGCGCGCGGTGCTGTTCGCCGACGGCAGGCTGTTCGTCACCGCGCACCACCTGGTGGTCGACGCGGTGTCGTGGCGGATCCTGCTGGCCGACCTGGACACCGCGCTGGCCGGCGGTGACCTCGGCCCGAAGAGCACCGCGTTCACCGACTGGGCGCGCAGGCTCGACCGGCACGTGCGCGACGGCCGGTTCGACCACGCCCTCGCGCACTGGGCCGCCGTGCCGGTGGAGGCCGTTCCGGTCCAGGAGGCAGTGCCGACGACGGCGGGCACCGCGCGCAACGTGTCGGTGCGCCTGGGTCGGGCCGAGACGGACGCGCTGCTGCACGCCGTCCCGGACGCCTACCGCACGCAGGTCAACGACGTGCTGCTCACCGCGTTGACCTCGGCGTTCGCCGGGCGGGCGCTGGTGACGCTGGAGGGTCACGGCCGGGAGGAGCTGTTCGAGGGCGTGGACCCGTCCCGCACGGTCGGCTGGTTCACCGCCCAGTTCCCGGTGGCGTTGGAGCTGCCTGACGGTGACTGGGGTGCGGCGCTCAAATCGGTGAAGGAACAGCTGCGGGCCGTCCCGGACAAGGGGTTGAGCTACGAAGCCCTCAAGCACTGGGATCGCGGCCTGACCGGCTCGCTGCCCCGGGTGTGCTTCAACTACCTCGGCCGGTGGGACGACGAACTCGCCAAGATCGGATCGGACACCGAAGCCGGAGCAGATCACGGCCGTGAGGTGCCGGACGACCTGACCCGCCCGTACCTGCTCGACATCACCGCCGCCGTGTCGGCGGGCGAGCTGGTGGTGGACTGGGAGTACTCGACCGAAGCCCACGACGAGGTCGCGGTGTGGGCACTGGCCGACCGGATGCTGGACGCGCTGCGCGGGATCGTCGCGTTCTGCGCCCGACCCGACGCCTGGGGCCGCACGCCGTCGGACTTCCCGCTGGCGAAGCTCACCGCCGAGCAGGTGGACCGGATCGCCTCCCCCGACGTCGAGGACATCTACCCGCTCACCCCGTTGCAGGCGGGCATGTTGTTCCACAGCCTGGTCGACGACGGCACCGCGTACGTGAACCAGCTGCGGGTGCGACTGTCCGGTGTGGATGATCCGGCGCGGTTCGGCGCGGCGTGGCAGCGGGTCGTGGACCGCACGCCGATCCTGCGTTCCAGCGTGGTGTGGGAGGGCTTGGACGAGCCGGTGCAGGTCGTGCGGCGCGGGGTGACCGTGCCGGTGACCTGCGCCGACGTCACCGACGAGTTGGTGGCGGCCGATGCGGCGGCGGGCGTGGACCTGACCACCGCGCCGTTGATGCGGCTGGCCATCGGGCGGGTGTCGGACACCGAGATCGACCTGTTGTGGACCTCGCACCACGTGCTCCTGGACGGGTGGAGCACCGCGCAGGTGTTCGGAGAGGTGCTGAACGAGTACGCGGGCGGCACCGCACCGGCGCGCCGGCCGTTCCGCGACTACCTGGCCTGGCTCGCCGAACTCGACCAGTCGGCCGCCGAGTCGTACTGGCGGGGTGTGCTGGCCGGGTTCGACACGCCCACTCCCCTGCCGTTCGACCGGCCGCCCGCCGAGGCGCACCGCGCCGAGTCGTCCGCGCAGATCGTGCTGGACCTGCCGGTCACCGCGTTGGACGCGGTCGCCCGGACGCACGGTCTGACGGTGAACACGCTGGTCCAGGGCGCGTGGGCGCTGCTGCTGGCGCGGATGTCGGGCCGGCGGGACGTGGTGTTCGGCAGCACGGTGTCCGGCCGCCCGGCCGAACTGCCCGGCGTCGAGTCGATGGTGGGCATGTTCATCAACACCGTGCCGACCAGGGTGTCGGTGGAGTCCGAGGCCGAGGTGGTCGCCTGGCTGCGCCGGTTGCAGGAGGCGCAGAGCGAGTCCCGGCAGTTCGAGCACGTGTCGCTGGCCCAGGTGCAGGGTTGGGCGGGCACCCGCCTGTTCGACAGCCTGCTGGCGTTCGAGAACTACCCGGTGGACAAGGACACGCCCGACGGCGCGCCGCGCGTGGGTGAGGTCGACGGCTTGGACACCACGACGTTCCCGCTCGCCGTGCGCGCGCACGTGGACGACGCCTTGCACGTGGAGTTGACCTACGACCCCCGGCTGTTCGACGCCTCCACCATTGCCGCGCTGGGCGACCGGCTGGGTCGGCTGCTCGACGGGATCGGCGCGGACCCGCACCGGCGGGTGTTCGAGCTGCCGTGGCTGTCGGACGCCGAGTTGGACCAGGTGCTGGTGTCGTGGAACGGCCCATCGTCCGGTGCCACACCGTCCGGCGCCACAGTGTCCGGGGCCGTGGTCGAGGACACCATCCCGTCGCTGTTCGCCGCGCGGGCCGCGCGCACGCCCGATGCGGTGGCGGTGACGTGCGAGGGCGCTCACCTGACGTACCGGGAGCTGGACGAGCGGGCCAACCGGTTGGCACACCACCTGATCGGGGTGGGCGCCGGGCCGGAGTCGTTGGTGGCGTTGAGGTTCCCGCGCTCGCTGGACCTCGTCGTGGCGGTGTTGGGGGTGTTGAAGGCGGGGGCGGCTTATCTGCCGTTGGATGTTTCGTACCCGGCCGATCGTGTCTCCTACATGATCGGCGACTCCCAGCCGACGACAACCCTCGACTCCCTTCCCGACCTGTCCGACCGGTCCGGGCTGCCGGTGGACGCGCCGGACGTGCCGCTGCGGCCGGACAACGCCGCTTACGTGATCTACACGTCGGGTTCGACCGGCCGGCCCAAGGGTGTCGTGGTGCCGCACTCGAACGTGGTGCGGTTGTTCTCGGAGACCGACCGGTGGTTCGGGTTCGGGGCGGACGACGTGTGGACGTTGTTCCACAGCTACGCGTTCGACTTCTCGGTGTGGGAGCTGTGGGGCGCGTTGTTGCACGGCGGGCGGCTGGTCGTGGTGCCGTACGAGGTGTCGCGGTCGCCGCGCGAGTTCGCCCGGTTGGTGGCCGACGAGGGCGTGACGGTGCTGAACCAGACGCCGTCGGCGTTCTACCAACTGCTCGCGGAGGCGCCGGATCTCGACGTCCGGTACGTGATCTTCGGTGGTGAGGCGCTGGACGTGCGCAAGCTGTCCGCGTGGCGCGGGTCGGGCGCGCTGGTCAACATGTACGGGATCACCGAGACGACCGTGCACGTGACGTGGAGCGCTGTCTCCTCTTCCGGGCGTGACGGGTCGATCGGTGTGCCGATCCCGGATCTGCGGGTCTACGTGCTGGACGAGGAGTTGCAGCCGGTCGCGGCCGGGGTGGTCGGTGAGATGTACGTGGCCGGTCCCGGCGTGGCGCGTGGGTACCTCAACCGGCCGGGGCTGACGGCGTCGCGGTTCGTGGCGAACCCGTTCGGTCCGGCGGGGTCGCGGATGTACCGGACCGGTGACCTGGCCCGGTGGGTCGACGGTCGGTTGGAGTACTTCGGGCGGGCGGACCAGCAGGTGAAGATCCGCGGGTACCGGATCGAGTTGGGTGAGATCGAGGCGGTGTTGGCCGCGCACACGGCCGTGGCGCAGGTCGCGGTGGTGGTGCGGGAGGACCGCCTGGTCGCCTACTACGTGCCGGCCGAGGCGGCGTCCGCTGTCGGGTTGCGCGAGCACGTGGCGCGGGCGTTGCCGGATTACATGGTGCCCACCGCGTACGTGCCGCTGGAACGCTTGCCGCTGAACGCGAACGGCAAGCTGGACCGTGCCGCACTGCCCGCTCCGGAACGGGAGGCGTCGGCCGCCGGTGGCTTCGTCGCGCCGCGCACGGAGGCCGAGCGGGTGGTCGCCTCGGTGTGGGCCGACGTGTTGGGGTTGGCCGCGGTGGGCGTGGAGGACAACTTCTTCGCGCTGGGTGGCGACTCGATCTCCAGCATCCGAGTGGTGTCGCGGCTGCGGTCGTGGTTCGACGTGTCGCCGCGCGACCTGTTCGACCACCCGACGGTGGCGGGACTCGCGGCTCGGTTGTCCGGTGCTGCGGGGTCGGTGATTTCGCGGGTCGAGGGTGAGCTGCCGTTGTCGTTCGCGCAGCAGCGGTTGTGGTTCTTGGACCAGTTCTCGCCCGGTGGGACCGAGTACGTGACGCCGTTGGCGGTGCGGTTGCGTGGCGGGTTGGACGTGCCTCGGTTGGAGCGGGCGCTGTCGGGGGTGGTGGCGCGGCACGAGCCGTTGCGCACGACGTTCCCGGCGGTGGACGGGTTGCCGGTGGCGGTGGTCCGGTCGGCTGCGGACGTGGTGCTGCCGGTGGTCGATGAGATGCCTGCGGTGGAGCCGTTCGACCTGGCCGAAGGGCCGCTGTTCCGGCCGGTGTTGGTGCGTCTCGGGCCGGACGATCACGTGTTGGCGTTGACGATGCACCACATCATCACCGACGGGTGGTCCGGCGGCGTGCTGATGTCCGATCTCGCCGCGCTGTACGACGGTGAGGAGTTGCCGCCGCTGCCGATCCGGTACGGCGATTTCGCGGCCTGGCAACGGGAACAGCCGTTGGACGTTCAGCTGGACTACTGGCGTGAGCAGTTGGCGGACGTGCCCGCGTTGGAGCTGCCGACCGACCGGCCACGGCCGCCCGTGCAGACGACGGCGGGCGCGCAGACCGAGTTCGTCGTGCCCGCACCGGTGGCGGAACGGTTGCGGGAACTGGCTCGGGCGGTGGACGGCACGTTGTTCATGGCGTTGGTGGCGGCCTGCCAGGTGTTGTTCCACCGCTGGTCCGGGCAGGACGACTTCGCGGTGGGCACGGTGGCGTCCGGGCGCGAGCGGGCGGAGACGCAGGACCTGGTCGGGTTCTTCGTCAACACGGTGGTGTTGCGGGCGCGGATCTCGCCGTCCGCGACGTTCCCCGAGTTCCTGGCCCGGACGCGGGAGACCGTGCTGGACGCGCTCGCGCACCAGGACGTGCCGTTCGAGCGGGTGGTGGACGCGGTGCAGCCGGACCGCGACACCAGCCGCACGCCGTTGTTCCAAGCCGTGGTGGCGTTGCAGAACGCGCCGCAGGCACCCGGTTTCCCGGGGCTGGAGGCGGTCGACGTCGCGCAGCCCGTGGTGAGCACCGGGTTCGACGTGACGGTGGAGTTCACCGAGGAGGGTGACGGCGGGCTGCTCGGGTCGGTCGAGTTCAACACGGACCTGTTCGACGCGGACACGATCGGGCGGCTGGTCGAGCACCTCGGCGTGCTGCTGTCCGGGATCGCGGCCGACGCGGACCGCCCACTGTGGGCGTTGCCGGTGCTGCCCGACGGTGAGCGGGAGTTGTTGGCGGCGTGGGGTTCGGCCGGTCCGGCTGTCGACGGTCCCGGTTTCGTGGAGTCGGTCGAGGCTCAGGTGGCGCGGACGCCGGACGCGTTGGCGCTGACCGGTGCGGTCGATGTGACGTACGCCGAGCTGAACGCGCGGGCGAACCGGTTGGCGCACCACCTGATCGGGTTGGGCGCCGGGCCGGAGCGGATCGTCGCGTTGCGGATGCCCCGGTCGGTGGACCTGGTGGTGGCCGAGCTGGCGGTGTTGAAGGCCGGTGCGGCGTTCCTGCCGGTCGATCCGGAGTACCCGGCGGAGCGGATCTCGTTCATGCTGGCCGACGCCCGGCCGTTGGTGGTGCTGGACGGGCCGGTGGCGTCGGATGGGCAGCCGGACACGAATCCCGGTGTGGTGGTGCGCCCCGAACACCCGGCATACGTGATCTACACGTCCGGGTCGACCGGGCGGCCGAAGGGCGTGGTGGTGTCGCACGCCGGGCTGGGGACGTTCTCGGCGGCCGAGATCGCGCACTTCGACGTGTCGCCGGGTGATCGGGTGCTGGAGTTCTCCTCCCCCAGCTTCGACGCCTCGGTGCTGGAGCTGTGCATGGCGCTGCCGGCGGGCGCGGCGCTGGTCGTGCCGCCGCCGGGGCCGCTGCTCGGTGACCAGTTGGCCGAGGTGATCGACTCGTTCGGGGTGACGCACGCGTTGATCCCGCCGGTCGCGCTCGCCACCGTGCCGGATGTGGAGCTGCCGACGTTCCGCACGCTGGTCGTGGGTGGTGACGCGTGTTCGGCGGATCTGGTGCGGCGGTGGGCCCCGGGGCGGCGGATGATCAACGCGTACGGGCCGACCGAGTCCACTGTGGTCACGTCGTGGAGCGAGCCGCTGGAACCCGGTGGTGTGCCGCCGATCGGGCGACCGATCCCCGGTACGCGGGTGCACGTGTTGGACGGCGCGTTGCAGCCCGTGCCGGTCGGGGTGGCCGGTGAGCTGTACGTGTCGGGTGTCGGGTTGGCGCGCGGGTACCTGGACCGGCCGGGGTTGACCGCGTCGCGGTTCGTGGCGGACCCGTTCGGGCCACCCGGGTCGCGGATGTACCGCACGGGTGACGTGGTGCGGTGGACCGCCGTCGGCGGAGCCGGCGATCGGATGCGGTCGGGCGTTCTCGACTACCTGGGGCGGGCCGACGAGCAGGTGAAGATCCGGGGGTTCCGGATCGAGTTGGGCGAGGTCGAGACGGCCTTGCTGCGGCACCCGGACGTGCGCGAGGCGGTCGTGGTGGCTCGGGCCGACGGGCGTGGGCACAAGCGGCTCGTGGCGTACGTCGTCGGCGAGGTGGCGAAGGTCCGGGAGTTCCTGGGCGAGTCGCTGCCGGACTACCTGGTGCCGTCGCTGTTCGTGCCGGTGGAGGCGTTGCCGATCAGCCCGAACGGGAAGGTGGACCGGGCGCGGCTGCCCGAGCCGGACTTCTCGGCGCCGGCCGGTGCCGGGTACGTCGCACCCGGTGGGCCGGTGGAGGAGGCGTTGGCGGCGGTGTGGGCCGATGTGCTCGGTGTGCCGCGCGTCGGGGTTGAGGACAACTTCTTCGCGCTCGGCGGCGATTCGATCCTGAGCATGCAGGTGGTGGCGCGGGCGCGGCAGGCCGGGTACCGGTTCGCGACGCGGGACCTGTTCGTGCACCAGACCATCGCTTCGTTGGCGCCGCACGTGTCGGCGGAGGTGGTGTCGGGAGCCGAGCGGGCGCCGGTGGTCGGTGACGTGCCGTTGACGCCGATCCAGCACTGGTTCCTGACGTCCGGGCGGCGCAACCCGCACCACTTCAACCAGTCGCACCTGGTGGAGCTGGATCCGGCGGTGGACGTCGCGGCGCTGCGGCGGGCGTTGGGGGTGCTGGTGGCGCACCACGACGCGTTGCGACTGCGGTTCACGTCGGTCGACGGGGTGTGGCGGCAGCACAACGACGGTGTTCGTGATGTCGACGTCGACGTGCTGACCGTGGTGGACGGGGCCGAGGAGTTGGAGGCGGTCGCGGACGAGGTGCACGCGTCGTTCGACCTGGGGTCCGGTCCACTGTTCCGGGCGGTGTTGTTCCGGGCCGAACAGCCGCTGTTGTTGCTGGTGGCGCACCACCTGGTGGTGGACGGGGTGTCGTGGCGGATCCTGCTGGACGACCTGGAGACCGCGTACCGGGGTGAGGACCTGGGCGCCAAGACGACCTCGTACCAGGAGTGGTCGCGGCGGTTGGAGGCCCACGTGCTCGGCGGCGGGTTGGACGACGAGGTCGCGCACTGGAGCGCGACGTTCCCGCCCGGTCCGACGCCTCGCGGTGCGGCGGAGGCGGTGACGGTGGAGTTGTCGGCGGACGACACGGACGCGCTGTTGCGCGGTGCGCCGGTCGCCTACCGGACGCGGATCAACGACGTGCTGCTGGCCGCGTTGGCGTGGGCGTTGGCCCGGTGGACCGGGTCGTCGCGGGTCGCGGTCGACCTGGAGGGGCACGGGCGGGAGGACGTGCTGGACGTGGACCTCTCGCGGACCGTCGGCTGGTTCACCACGGTGTTCCCGGTGGCGTTGGACGTGCCGGACGGGACCTGGCGGGACCGGGTGAAGGCGGTGCGGCGGCAGCTGCGGGCCGTGCCGGGCAACGGTTTCGGGTACGGGGCGCTGCGGCAGCACGGTCTGGTGCCCGACGCCGGGCGGCCCGCCGTGTCGTTCAACTACCTGGGCCAGTTCGACGGCGGTTCGGCGGAGTCGACCGGCCTGTACCGGGCGGTGCTGCCGTCGGTCGGCCACGAACACGACCCGGCGGACGTCGGCGACCACGTGCTCGACGTCGTCGGCGAGGCCGGTCGGACGTTGGGATTCACCTGGTACTACCACCCGTCGGTGCACTCGGGCGCGGAGATCGAGTCGGTGGCCGCCGACTTCGCCACCGCGCTCCGGGCGATCGCCGCGGATTGCCGGGGTGCGATGTGACCACGTCCTTGGCGCGCAATCGGAACTACACGTTGTTGTGGAGCGGTCAGGCGTTGGCCGAAGTGGGGTTCAGCGCCTCGATGATCGCGTTCCCGCTGCTGGTGCTGGCGGTCACCGGGTCGCCGGCGGTGTCCGGGCTGGTGTTGGCGGCCGATGCCGCCGCTCAGCTGGTGGCCGGGTTGCCCGCCGGCGCGTTGGTCGACCGGTGGGATCGGCGCCGGATCATGCTGTGCTGCGAGGCGGCCCAGGCGTTCGCGCTGGGCGGGCTGGTGTTGGCCGTGTGGGCGGACGCGGTTTCGGTGGCGCACCTGGTCGCGGTGGCGGCCGTGCTGGGGGTGTGCCGGGCGTTGTTCGAGCCCGCGGAGGACGCCTGCCTGCCTCGGCTCGTGCCGGACTCGCAGTTGGCCACGGCGGTGGCGATGAACACGGCGCGGTCGTCGTTGGGGCAGATGTCGGGGACGGCGTTGGGCGGTGTGCTGTTCGCCGTGACGCGGTGGTTGCCGTTCCTGGTGGACATGGTGACGCACGTGCTGGCGTTCGTGACGCTGCTGTTCCTGCGGGTGCCGCCGGTGGAGCGGGTGTCGTCTCGGCCGCCGCACATCCTGCGGTCGATCGGTGAGGGGCTGCGGTGGGTGTGGGGCCGGCCGGAGATCCGGGTGACCGCGGTGTGCGCGGTGGTGCTGAACCTGTTCTTCACCGCGTTCTACCTGGTGGTCATCGTGCTGGCGCAAGGGCGGGGCGCGTCGTCCGCCGAGATCGGCGTGATGGCGGCGATGCTCGGGGTGGGCGGTGTGCTCGGTGCGCTGGTCGCGCCGTGGCTGCACCGCAGGCTCGGGCCGCACCGGTCGATCGCGTCGGTGTTCTGGGTGCTGTGCCTGCTGACGCCGGTCGCGCTGGTGGTGCAGTCGGCTTATCTGCTGGGCGGGTTGTTCGCGTTGATGACGTTCCTCGCGCCGACCGCCAACACCACCATCGGCACGCACCAGCTGCTGCTCACCCCGGACGCGCTGCGGGGACGTCTGAGCGGCGTGATGGCGGTGGTCGTCGGGCTGGCCGGGGCGTTGGGGCCCCTGGTCGGCGGCGTGCTGACCGAACTCCTGTCCGCCCGCACCGCGGTCGTGGTGTGCGCGGTGGGGATTTTCCTGATCACCGTATTCGTCACCGTCAGCCCGACTCTGCGCGGGTACGGGGCGGTTCCAGTCGACGAGGAGGAGAAGGCATGAGGGACGACATCACCTACCAGGTGCTGGTGAACGACGAGGGCCAGTACTCGCTGTGGCCGGCGCACCACGACGTGCCGGCGGGGTGGCGGTTCGAGGGCACCAAGGGCACGAAGGACGAGTGCTCGGCGCACGTGGACGCGGTGTGGACCGATATGCGGCCGGCCTCCTTGCGTGCCGCGATGGACTGAGGCCGGGTTGTGCTCCGACCGCCGCGCGGCCTCGACGCCGCGCGGCGGTCGGTTGCGGACGTCATCTCCGCGAAGTCGGTCAGAACAGCGCGATCAGGGCCCCGATGACGCCGCAGGCGACCAGCGCGGTCACCACGCCCCGGCGCAGGACCAGCAGCCACAGCGCGGCGGCACCCAGCAGGACGAACTGCCACGGCTCGTGCAGCGACCAGGCCAGCGGCACGGTCGAACCGGCGATCGCGCCGATGGCGGCGGCGCCCGCGCCGGTGAGGAACGCCTGGGCCTTGTCGTTGTCCCGCAGTTGTTCCAGCCTCGGGCCGCCCGCGATGACGAACACGAACGAGGGCGCGAACGCGACGAACGCCGCCAGCAGCCCGCCACCCAGACCGGCCGCGGCGTAGCCGACCACCGCGACGGTCTGCACGACCGGTCCCGGGGTGATCTGGCCGAGCGCCACCGCGTTGAGGAACTGGGCGTCGGACATCCACCTGTACGTGTGCACGGCGTCCTGCCGCATCAGCGGGATGATGACGAACCCGCCGCCGTAGGACAGCGCGCCGACCTTGGCCGCCACCCACGCCAGTGCGCCGAGGCCTCCCCCGGCGGCGGGCAGGGCCAGGACGACGGGCCACGCGGCACGGCGACCGGACGGCGTCCGCACCGCGATCTCCACCAGACCGGCGGCGGCGAGCACGAGCACCAGCCACGGGCCGGTCACCGCCGCCGCGACCGCGCCGACCGCCAGGTACAGCACCCACCGGACGCGTGCCGCCCACGCGGCGCCGATGCGGTTCCGGCTGCCGGGGATCAGGCCCCACGCCGCGTGCGCCGCCACGGCGGGCACGGCCGCGCCCGCTCCGGCCGCCGCACCGGTCACCCACGCGGGGGCGTTGTCGGCCAGGAACAGCACGGCCAGCGCGAGGATCAGCAGCAGTCCCGGCACGATGAAGCACACGCCGCCGACCAGGGCGCCCGCCGTGCCGCGCAGTCGCCACGCGCACAGGATCGCGAGCTGCGTCGAGGCGGGACCGGGCAGCAGGTTGGTCACCGCGATGCCGTCCTCGAACTCGCGGTCGGTGAGCCAGCCGCGCCGGGTGACGCACAGGTCCCGCAGCAGCGCGATGTGCGCGGGCGGTCCACCGAAGCCGATGCAGCCGATGCGCCCCCACTCGCGGGCGATGGTCGCCAGGCCGACTCGGGTCACGGTGCGCTCGCGATCGCCACGAGCCGGTCGACCCGCTCGGTGAGCTGCGCCAGGACGTCCTCGAAGATCTCGTCCGTGTCGACCGCGCCGGGGTCGGGCACGGACCAGTGCACGCGCCGGTCGCCGGGACCGAGTTCTTCGTAGGCGTTGTCGCAGACGGCCACCACCAGGTCGTCCGGCTCGACCACGTCGCGGACGTGCGCGGTGCCGTCGCGGCCGAGGCGCAGCCCGTGGCGTGCCGCCGTGCTGATCGCGCGCGGGTTGAGGCGGGGACCGGGGTGGGTGCCGGCGGAGGTGACCGGGATGGTGCTGCGCGCGCTCCACACGGCTGCGGCGAGCGGCGAGCGGGCCGCGTTTCGGGTGCACACGAACACCACGCGTGGCGCGGTGACCGACGCGGTGAGCCCGAGCCTGTCCAGCGGTTCCGGGGTGAGCCGGACGTAGGCGCGCCTGCGATCCGCGTACGAGGGCGCGCGAACGACCAAACCGACTTCGCGGAGCACCTTGAGGTGGTGGGCCAGCAGGTTGGACGTGAGGCCGAAGGCCTGCCCCAGCTCACCAGGCGCCCGATCACCGACCGCCAGCAATTCGACGATGCCGAGCCGGACCGGATCGGCCAGCGCGCGGTGCAGGGCCGCCCGATCCCGGAGGTTGGCGTCAACTTCCATTGAGGCAATCCTCGCTGAGACGCTTCCCCCGGTCAACTCGGCTGTCCTCCTGTCCGGCCGAAGTCGACGGAGTCCGGACCCGGTGCTCCTACCGTGTTCTGATCAAGGCGGTGAGACCGCCCAGGACGCAGAAGCCCGCGGCCAGCAGCGCCAGGGGTCCCGGGCTGAGGGCGTCCCGGGCGATTCCGAAGCCGGCGGATCCGAGAGCTTGTCCGACGGCCAAGGCGATGAACAGCACCGAGGTGCCCGCTCCCGCGGCGTTCGGCCAGATCCGCCGGGCCCAGAGGATGAGCACACCGGACAAGCCCATGTACGCGGCGCCGAAGAGCGCCATGGCGGCGTAGGCCACCCAAGAACTGCCCGCAACCACGGACAGTGCCAGGCCGGCGTTGGCCAGCGCCAGGACACCGGCACAAAGGCACCACCCGCCTCGTCGTCCCAACCGCTCGACCACCACTCCCGTGAGCGCTCCGAGCATTCCTCCCAAACCCAGGGCGATCCACAGCCACCCCACCCGGTCGGGGCTCACCGAACCGGACCCGGTGGCCAACAACGGCCCGAACGTCCAGATCAGGGCCGCCCCGGCGCCGGCGACCACCGCGGCCGCACCCGGCACGACGAGAAGCCGCCACGACCCTGGGACCGAGCCCGAAGGCGTTTCCGTTGTGGCGTGCCGAGAAGCAGTCAGGTCGGTGCGTGCCCGCACGGGATACCAAGCCGCCACCGCGGTCACCGCGCACACCAGTGCCATGAACACCCATGCCGGGCCGACCGAAGCGGCAACCGAGGCCACCACACCGGCGCCGATCACGCCCACAGCCGTTCCCGAGTTCACCACGGACTGAGCCGTTGCGGTCGCGCGGCGGGCCACGACCGCGTCGATGACCGGGACCAGAGCAGGAGAAGCGAATCCGCCACCCATCCCGCCGATGAAGACCGCGACCACGAACACCACCGGGTCCGAGGCCACCGCCACCCCCAGACACCCCGCGGTCGACGTGACACCGGCGAGGACCAGCCCCGCGCGGGGGCGCCGGTCGACCAACCTGGCGGCCACCGCGGCAGCCAGCGAGTACGAGGTGAACTGCGCGGCCGCGGCCCAGCCGATGACGCCGATCAGGTCCGGGCGCAGCGCAACCAGCAGCGGAGCGAACAGACCGACCCCGAAACGGGCCATCCCGTAGGTGGCGGCGACCAGCAACATCCCCGCCACTGCCGCACCCAGACCGGATCCGCGTCGGTGGGTTGTCGCTAGCATCCCGGCACCTCATCTCGACATAACGGTCGTTTCGGCATAACGAACGTTACACTGCAGGCGTGGCCTCTCCCGAGCACACCAGGAAGCGCATCCTCGACGCCGCCGAGGCGCTCTTCTTCCAGCAAGGCATCGCGGTCACCGGGGTGGACCAGGTCGCCACCTCGGCCGGAGTGGCGATCGTGACGCTCTACAAGCACTTCGGGGCCAAGGACAACCTCCTGCGCGAGGTGCTATCCCGCCGGCTCGATGCGTGGACCCGGCACTGGGATGCGGCCATCGCCAGGGCCGACTCCCCGGAAGAACGCCTGCTGGCGATCTTCGAAGCCGTCGAGACCTTCCGTGCCGCGGCCAACCCCACCCAGTGGTGCTGCTTCCTGGCCACCGCCTCCGAACGCCCCACCCCGGAAGACGGTCGCACCGACCCGGTGTTCGAGCTGATCCGCCAGGACACCCAACTGGTGACCGAACGGCTTGCACAGCTGGCCGAGGACGCCCGGTGCACCGACCCGGCCGCCGTCGCCTCGATGCTGCTGCTGCTCTACAACGGCGTGCTCGGCAGCCTTCTGCGAGGCGCTCCTTCAGATCCCCTGGCACAGGCTCGCAAGACCGCACGCTTGATCATCGACTCCCTCGCACAAGCCTCGCCGGACCAGGCGAAAGAGTCGTAGACCACCGGCCTGACGCGGAACGGACACACGACACTCGGCGACGACGTCAGGCGCCGTAGGCACGCAGGAACACGTCGACCGCGTTGACCGCCACCGCCCGCAACTGTGCCGTCGGGACCTTGCGCATTCCGAAACCCGAGCGGGCCTCCATCGGACCGGTCAGGAGGGCGAGCAGGTGTTCGGCGGCGTCGGCCGGTTCGCACGGGCGCAGGTGGCCGGCCAGGACGAGTCTGGCCAGGCGGTCGGCCAGGGCCTCCGCCAACCGCAGCCCGGTGCGGGCGTGCACGGCGTCGACCACGTCGGGGAAGCGGGCCACCTGGGCGTAGGTCAACCACTTCAGTGATCGGGAGCGCTCGTCGTCGCACGTCCGGACCAGCCGGTAGGCGACGTCCTCCAACGTCGCCCGCGGGTCGTCGCCGGGCTCGCGCAGCCGTTCGACCACGGCGAGGTTCTGTGCCAGTACCGCGTCGGCGGCGGCGTCCACCGCCTGGCGGAACAGGGTTTCCTTGTCGTTGAGGTGGTTGTAGACGGTCGGCTTCGCCACGCCCGCCACCTCGGCGATCTCCTTCACGCACGCCTGCGCGTAGCCGCGCCTGGCGAACACGTCGAACGCGGCGGCCAGGATCGCCTGCCGCTTGTCCACCCGCGCCCGTGAAGCCGTCTCCACCACCGGCACACGGTAGCCCGGATGAACTCATGGGTTCAAGTTTCAGGACCAACTGGTAAATGGATCAACTGGACCAGTATGTTGAACCCACGGGTTCAATCGAGAGGGGTGTTCATGATCGTCAACGTGCTTCGTTTCAGCTTCCGCGAAGGCACCACGCCCGAGCAGGAAGCCGAGGTCCTGGCCGCGATGCGGCGGACGGCGACGCTCGAATGGGTGTCGTTCTCCACGGTCGGTCGCGACCTGGGCATTCCGGACGAGGGGTTCACGCACGCCTACGTGGTGGGCATCGCGGATCTCGACGCTTTGGAGCGGTACATGCACGATCCGGTCCACCTGGCGGGTGACGACACGATCCTGCCGCACCTGGGCAGGTTCGGCGCCGTGCGGTTCTCCGACGACGGGGACCCGGAGGTCGGCGCGAAGGTCCTCGCGCTGCACTTGGCCAAGGTCGCGAAGTACCCGGAGTGGGGCCGCCAACTCGACTCGATCCCCGCCTGACCCGCCACCTGACGCACGCCACCTGACGCACAGCGCCCGGCCCCGCCGCTGGTGCGCGCCGCCGCCGGTCCGAGTCGCCGGTCAGGGTGTTGGCCCACGCCGCCGGTCAGGGGTGTCGGTCAAGGGCATCGGTCTATGTCACCGGCACGATCCGGGCCGCGACGAGTTCGCCGTCCTCGATGTCGAGCAGGCCGACGGTGCCGTGCGGCTGGCGGCGGCGGTCGGTGGGTGAGCCCGGGTTGAAGACGCGCACGCCGTCGCCGGTGACGTCCATCGGGATGTGGGAGTGGCCGAACACCACCAGATCCGCCTCGGGGAACCGGCGGCGCATCCTTGCGGTGCGGCCGGTGGCCTGGCCGCTGTCGTGGATCATCGCCACGCGCAGGCCCGCGAGGTCCACTTCCACGGTCTCCGGTGCGCCCCACTCGGCCACGTCCGGGCCGTCGTTGTTGCCGCGCACGGCGGTCACCGGCGCGTACTGCGCCAGTTCGTCGAGCACCGACGCCACGCAGACGTCACCGGCGTGCAGGATGACGTCCGCGTGGCGCAAGTGCTTCGCCACCTCCGGGGGACACGACTTCCACCGCCGGGGCGCGTGGGTGTCGGCCAGCACGACTACCCGCATGGCGCCGACGGTACCGCTGTGACTTCACCTCTGGGGTTCAGGTCACGGCCGGGCCGGCGGCGTGGTGGATGGTCAGGTCCTTGAGGAATTCGTGGCACTGCTTGGCGCGCGCGGAGTCCTCCTCCATCACCCGGCGGAAGAAGTCGGCGATCTCGGTGTGGCCCGCGTTCTCGGCATCTCGGACGTACTGGCCGTAGTCGTGGCCCGCCTTGAGCGCGTGGTACTGCACGGAGATGAGGTCGTAGGTGACATCGTCGAACCCGGTCTCGCCGGTGGCCATGGTCCCCTCCTCGGTGTCGAGAGTGGTCGTCTGTGCCATACCCGGCAGTCGCCCGGCCAACCGCCCGGACGTGGTCGTGCTGAGTGGCAGGGGTCCGGGGTTGCTTGTACGGTCCGGAATGGGTTGAGACGACAGCCTGGTCAGTGGCGCGGCGACATCCGCATCCGCGGCTGGAGGCACCCAATGAGAATCGCGGTCGTTTCGGCGCACGCGAACCCCCTGTCCGTGCTCGGCGACGCCGAGGAGGGCGGTCAGGACGTCCACGTGGCCGATCTGGCCGCGGCCTTGGCCCAATCCGGGCACGACGTCGTGGTGCACACCCGGCGCGATTCGGTGCGGCCGCCCGATCTGGTGCACACCCGGGACGGCTACGACGTGGTCCACGTGCCGGCCGGGCCACCGAGTCCGGTTCACCCGGACGAACTCCTGCCTCACCTGGACGAGTTCACCCGGTTCCTGCGTCAGCAGTGGCGGACCGAGCCGCCGGCCGTGGTGCACGCCCACTACTGGACGTCCGGGGTGGCGTCGGTGCTGGCCGCGAACGGTCTCGACGTGCCGGTGGTGCAGACGTTCCACTCGTTGGGCGTGGTGGAGCAGCAGACCGGCGCTGAGGCCGTGCCGGAGGCGCGGGTGTCCACCGAACGGCTGATCAGGCGCGAGGCGCGCCGGCTCGTGGCGTGGTGCACGGACGAGATGGCGCAGTTGGTGCGGCTGGGCGTGGCGCGGACGCGGATCGCGGTGGTGCCGCCGGGGGTCGACGTCGAGCGGTTCAAGCCGGACGGGCCGCGGCTCAACCGGCAGCTGCCCCACCAGGTGGTCGCGCCCGCGGCCGGCGCCGAGGACGTGATCACCGCACTGCGGTCGGTGTGGGACACCGAGTTGGTGGTCGTCGGTGGCCGGCCGGGCGACGTCCGCAGGCTGCGGGAGCACGCCCGCGCGCAGGAGGTCGGCGGCCGGGTGCGGTTGGTCGGCCGGGTGCCGCGGGTGGCGATGCCCGCGTTGTTGAGGTCCGCCGACGTGGTCGTGTGCGCCGCGTCGGACGAGTCGGGTGTCACGCCGTTGGAGGCCATGGCGTGCGGTGTGCCGGTGGTGGCGGCGACCGTCGGCGGGGCGGTCGACACGGTTGTGGACGGTGTCACCGGGCTGCTCGTGCCGCCGAACGACGCGAGGGCGCTCGGCCGCGCGCTGCGCCCGCTGTTGGCCGACGACGCCCGCCGTGAGGCGTACGGCATCGCGGGCGCCGACCGCGTGCAAGCGCGCTACAGCACGGTTCGGATCGCCGCCGAGACGGTGCGCGTCTACCGGCAGGCGGCCGGTCAGCCGGAGACCCTGGAGGTGTCGGCTCAGGACGGGTAGTCCCCTCCGTCAGGAGCGGTCACGGCGGGTAGGCGCTGAGGCGGTCCATGAGGTCGTCGGGCGCGCCGTACGCGCGCAGCCGGATCGGCCGGGGGTCGCCGGGGTGTTCACCGCGCAGCAACGCGGTCAGGAACGCGGCCACGGTCCCCGGCGCGGGCAGCACGTCGCCGCCCAGGTAGGCGATGACGACCGGCGGTTCGTCGGAGCGGGTCTCCACGGCGGCGGCCCAGCCGTACTCCTCGTCCCACATCAGGGCGAGGTCGCGGTCGGGGAAGGACGGTAGGTGCCCGTCCACGGCGAGGTAGGCGGACGCGGGTGGGCCGGGGTCGGCGGACGCGCACTCCCCGTCCAACCCCAACTCCGCCGCGACCGCCCGCACGTACCGCTGGAGGCCGCGGGCGGGCGCGTCGCCGTAATCGAGATCAGGGTCCACCGCCTCCACCCCCTGTTGTCACGACGGCGGCGACCGGGTGAGGTCCCGGTCGCCGCGGTCGTCCCGTCACCGTGTCCGCGGCACGCCGATTGCTCGGACCGAGCGGCCCAACGCGAAGCCGAGCGCGATCATGCCGAGGGCAAGCACCAGGTGCAGCCAGTTGTCGGCGGTGTTGACCGGCACGAAGTTGGCGGCGCTGTCCCGGTCGATGACGAGGCCGTACAGCCACAGCACCAGGTAGACCACGCCGCCGATGACGAGGAAGAAGTAGGCGCCTCTCGCCGTTCTGGCCATGGCCAGGCCGAGGATTCCGAACGCCAGGTGCACGATGTTGTGCAGGATGGAGACGGCGAACACGCCGAGCAGCATGGCCCGGGATTCGTGGCCCGCGAACTGGAGCGTGTCGTAGTCCGTGGTCACCCCGGGGATGAACCCGGCGATGCCCACGACCACGAACACCGCACCCACGGCCATGGCGGCCAACTGGATCGGTGTGCGCGTCGTTGCCGTGTTGGGTCGGGACATGTCGACTCCCGTCGCATCGCAGAACCCGCTTCAGTTCTCGTCCGACTACCCGGCGCCTGTGACCGCAAACGACGGAACGCGAAGTTCGTGCACGTGTGGGTGGTCCGTGCCGTTTCCCGGGCTCGACGCCTCTGACCAGGTGCGACCGAAGGTCAGTGCGGGGGTTCGAACCGGGCGAGCCAGGTGGTGAGGATCTGCTCCAACCGCCGGGCGTCGTCGGCGTCGAGGGCGTCGAGGAGCCGCCGTTCGTTGGCCATGTGCTCGGTGAACGCCTGGTCGATGACGCGTTTGCCCGCGTCGGTCAGCGCGACCACGCGCCGCCTGCCGTCGTCCTGGCCGGGGCGGCGGGTCACCAGGCCGTCCCGTTCCAGCCGGTCGATGCGCTTGCTGATCGCACCGGTGGTCACCATCGTGTGCTGCGCCAACTCGCCCGGCGCGCGTTCGTACGGCTCCCCCGCGCGGCGCAGTGCGGCGAGCACGTCGAACTCCCCCTCACCGAGGCCGTGCCGCCGGTAGACGACGGCCAACTGCTCGGTGAGCACGTCCGCGAGGCGGTGCAGCCTGCCGATCACACCCTGCGGCGTGACGTCGAGGTCGGGCCGTTCACGGGCCCACTCGGCCTGGATCCGGGCGACGCGGTCGAGGTGCATGACACGGGAGTGTAGCTTCCACGGAAGCTACAATGTCTTCCGTGGAAAATATCCGGTGGGCACTGATCACCTCGATCGCGCCGATCGCGTGGGGGTCTACGTACTACGTCACGCACCACTTCCTGCCCGCCGACCACCCGCTGTGGGGTTCGGTGCTGCGCGCCCTGCCGGCGGGTGTGCTGCTGCTCGTCCTGCGGCGCAAACGTCCGCGTGGCCAGTGGTGGTGGCGGTCGCTGGTGCTCGGCACGCTGAACATGGGCGCGTTCTTCGCCCTCGTCTACCTCGCCGCGCAGCTGCTGCCGACCAGCCTGGCCTCGACGATCATGGCCACGTCGCCGGTCGCGATGATCGCGTTGGCGTGGCCGCTGCTCGGTGAACGCCCGCGTGGCCGGGCGGTGTTGGGCGCGGTCACCGGCATCCTCGGTGTCGTGCTCATGCTCGCGTCGGGCGTGGACTCCGTCGACCCGCTCGGGGTCGTGGTGTCGGTCGCGGCGATGGCGATGTCGGCGTTCGGGCACCTTCTCACCAAGCGGTGGGGCGCGGGCACGGATTTGCTGTCCGTGACGTCGTGGCAGCTCATCGCGGGTGGTGCGGTGCTCGTGGTGCCCGCGCTTGTGGTCGAGGGCGCTCCCCCGCCGCTCACCGGCACCGCCCTGCTCGGTTTCGCGTTCGTGTCGGTGGTGGCGACCGCGATCGCCTTCGTCGTGTGGTTCACCGGCCTGCGTCACCTGGAAGCGGGAACGGTCGGGTTGATCGGGCTGCTCAACCCGGTGACCGGGGTGATGCTTGGCCTGCTGCTGGCCGGTGAGTCGCTCGTCGGGCACCAGGTGCTGGGACTCGTGCTGGTGCTGTCCGGCGTGCTGCTCGGGCAGACCACCCGGACACCGATGTCGAGAACGCCGCGCCGGCTCCGTCCTGCCCGGCAAGCGCCACCGAGGGCGCCCGGCGAAGTGGAGGAGACGGACATGGAACGCGAAGAACTCAACGAGGTTCTGCACAAGCCGATCGCCCAGGAGCTGCTGGCCTCCTCGATCCCGGCGCGGCTCGCGTACATCGGGGTGGACGGCGATCCTCGGGTCGTGCCGATCGCGTTCCTGTGGGACGGGGCGCGGATCGTCATGGGCACCGTGCCGAAGTCGGCGAAGGTGCGGGCGCTGCGCCACAACCCGAACGTGTCGTTGACCATCGACACCGCGGGCCAGTACCCGCCGCACGTGCTGCTGATCCGCGGCACGGCGAGCGTCGAACTGGTGGACGGTGTGCCGTACGAGTACGTGGAGGCCAGCCGCAAGCTGGTGCCCGCGGGCGAGTTCGCCGCGTGGGAGGCGGGCGTGCGGGCGCTGTACGAGCAGATGGTCCTGATCAGGATCGAACCGCGCTGGGCGAAGCTGCTGGACTTCGAGACCACCATCCCGCAGGCCGTCGAGGACCTGGTGCGGGCCCACCAGGGTTAGTGGACGACGAGCGGGGCCTGGTCGAACGCCACCGCCAGGTCTGCCTCGATCCGCGCGACGGTCGCCCGGAGTGCGGGCAGGAGCCGTTCCCCCGTCTCCGCCGGCGTGGTGCGGCCGACGTGCAGGGCGATGTTGACGGCCGCGACCACCGTGCCGGACCGGTCGCGCACGCCGACCGCGAGCGACCGCAGGCCTTCGTGCAGTTCTTCGTCCACCATCGCCCAGCCGTCCCGGGCGACGGCGTCGACGGCGGCTTCGAGGTCGGCGGCGTCCACCAGCGTGCGGCTGGTCAGCGGGCGGCGGTCGGAGTGACGGATCAGGTCGGCCAGGTCGGCGGCGGGCAGTCCGGCCAGCAGCACGCGACCCATCGACGTCGCGTACGCCGGGAACCGGGTGCCGATCGAGATGTCGACCCGCATGACCCGGCCGGCCGGGACCCGTGCCACGTACCGGACCTGGTCGCCGTCGAGCACCGCCATCGACACCGACTCGCCCACGGCGGCGGCCAGGTCGGCCAGGTGCGGTTGGGCGATGTCGGACAGCGTGAGCGGGGCCAGGCGGGCGTAGCCGAGGTCCAGCACCTTGGGGCGCAGCGTGAACCGCTTGCCGTCGGTTTCCGCGTAGCCCGCGTCGCACAGCACGTGCAGCGCACGGCGTGCGGAGGCGCGTGGGAGGCCGCTGGCTTCGGCGGCGGTGGAGATGGTGAGGCCGCCGTGCGGGGCGAAGCGGAACGCCTTGAGCACGGCCAGGCCCCGGGCGAGGGTTTCCAGGAAGCCCATGCCGAGTTCCGCTTTCGCGGACTTGAGGTCGTCGGCGGTGGGCGCGGCCGGTTCGACGGTTCCGGTGCCGGGTTGTGTCAGTGCGGCTTGTGTCAGTGCGGCTTGTCCCAGCGCCGCCTCCATGTCCTCGACCGCGACGCGCAGCCGGGGCAGCACGGTGTCCGGGAAGGTCTCGGCGGTGTGCCTGCTGGTGTGGCTGAGCACGTTCACCGCGGCCACCGGCCGTCCGGTCGGGTCTTGCCCGGGTGGGTTGCACACCGGGGCGCTGACGGCCAGCAGACCCGGCTCGACCCACTGGTCGTCCAGTGACCAACCCCGGGCGCGGGCGGTCTCCACGCGGGCGCGGAACACGGCCTCGCGGTCGGGGGCCGGGGTCGTCAGCATCGGCACGGCGGGGAATCCGGCGTCGAGCGGATCGGCGGTGCGGCGGTGCCGCCACGTCTCGAACCGCTCCTCGTCCCAGGTCGTGGCCGGCACGACGCCCGCGGCGGTGCGGTCGTCGGGCAGCACGCCGCCCACGTGGAACGCGAGGTAGACGGCTCGCCGGCGGGTCGACTGGGCGATGAGCCGGGCGCCGTCCACGTCGGGCACGGCGAGGGTCACGGACTCGTCCAGTTCGTCGGCGAGCCGGGTGAGCAGCGGTGCGAGCGGGCCGACCAGGCCGCACGACGCGAGGTAGGCGTTGCCGAGTTCCATGGCGCGCAGGGCGAGGACCAGGTCCTGGCCTTCGGCGCGCAGGTGGCCGAGGTGGAGCAGGGTCGCCGTGATGCGGTCGACGGTGGATCGCGGCAGGCCGGTCGCCTTGGTCAGGTCGCCCCGGCGCAACCTCGGGTCGGGGTGGGTCGCGATGGCGCGGAGGACCGCCAGGCCGCGTTCGAACGTGCCCGCGGCCTCGGTTGTGGCTGTGGGGTGCCTAAAGTCGGCCATGCGGTCTGACCTGCGGGTCAGGCTGCTGCGGGTTCGTACTCGTTGATAAGTCCGCCGAGGGTCGGTCGACGGCGTACCGACGTGCGACTCGGCCCCGGAATCGGGTGGTCCGGTCGTGGTGGTGTGAGTTGTCGGGCTCGGTGAGGTCGGCGGTGGTTGTAGTGGGCCACGTAGCAGTCCAGCACTGATCTCAAGTGGTGCTCGTTGATGATGAGCAACCGGTCGGTGGCTTCGCGTCTGACGGTGCCGACGAACCTCTCGGCATAGCAGTTCGCTCGCGGACTCCGTGGCGGGATCTTCACGACCTCGATACCGGCGTCGGCGAGGACCGCGTCGAACGAGGCGGTGAACTGGCCTGCCCGGTCGCGGATCAGGAACCGGAAGTCAGCATCCCGACCACCGAGGTCCATGAGCAGGTTGCGGGCTTGTCGGGTGGTCCATGCCCCGTCGGGGTTGGTGGTGGTGTCAAGAACGTGGACGTACCGGGTGGCGACCTCGATCACGAAGAACACGTACACGCGCTTGAGGGTGACGGCGCAGTCGACGTGGAAGAAGTCGCAGGCCGGCATGCTCGTGGCCTGGGCGCGCAGGAACCGCCGCCACGACAGGTCGGTGTCACGCCCCGGTGCCGGTGGTATGCGTAGGCGCTTGAGTACGCGGCGGATGGTCGTCGCGGCGACCCGGTGGCCAAGTTTGAGCAGCTCGCCCTGGATCCGGCGATAGCCCCAGCCGCTGTTCTCCCGCGCCATGCGCTCGATCAACGCCACCACGGCATCGTCGACTGGTGGGCGCCCGGTCCGACTCGGATAGGTCCACTTCCTCGTGACCAGGCGCCGGTGCCGGCGCAGGACGGTGCCCGGTGTCACCAACCGGTGCTCGCGCAGCAGCCGAGGCAGGCGCCGTATCAACGCGGCGAGCACCGCGCGATCGGCCCAGTCCAACTGCGGACGGGGAGTGGCCCGGCGCAGCACGGCGACCTCGTGCCGCAACACCAGCAGCTCGACGTCCTTGGCCGCGGAAGACCGACCGAGAAGCACCAGCCAACCACCGAGCCGAACGAAGATCAGGTACAGCAGTCGTAACGCCACGCTTCACGATCATGCTCTTGTAATCCACGGTGCACGATCACCGCAGCTCAGCGACCTGGTGCAGAGTTCTGGCACCCCACAGGCGTCCGCCGCCGCAAGCTGACCCTGGTGCTCACCGGACCTGCCGCAACCTGGTCGGGATGGCGATCGGAAATCCTATCCGCCCTCAATCGACGGCACCGGACCGGCCGTTCACGGGTCGGCCGCGGTCATCGCCTTGCCGGTGGTTCCGCCGGAACGCCCACCTCCGCTAGCTGCTCGGGTGGTGCAGCACGTTGTCGGCGAATGTCCCGATGACGCGGGCAACGTGTTCCGGGGCCTTGAGATCCGCGCCGTGGTCTCGTTTGCGCATCACAACCCGTTCGGCGTGGGGCATCACGCGTGCGATGGCGTCGAGCCGGTCGACCAGGTGTGCCGGGCTGCGGTCGCCGCCCAGGAGCAGGGTGGGCACGGTGATCCGGGCGTAGACGTCGAGGCGGACACCCAGCCGGTCCAATGCTTCGAGGTCATCGATCTGGGCGGGGACGAACTGTCGGTAACGCGGCACGAGTGCGGTAAGCACGCCGGCCAACCACGCTTGCCACGGTGGCATGCCGACCGTGTCCCGCATGAAGATCGCCAGCGCGGTGCCGGGTTTGCCGGCGACGAGCGCGGCCCGCGCTCGCGTGATGACCTCACCGCGCGCGCCGGCCAGCGGCGCTCCGGTCACCGCGGCGGGCTCGAAGACCACCGCCCCGGCGAACGACGGCGGGGAGGCCGCGAGGGCCTCCAGTGCGACCACTCCGCCGGAGGAGTGGCCGTAGACGATCACCGGCTCGCCGACCGCGGCGGCCACGGCCAGCACGTCCTCGACCTCCTGGGCGATCGAGCACGGCCCGCCGGCGGTCTTGAGGTCCAGCCGGTACTGGCGGCGGTGCAGGCGCAGGACCCGGAACCGGGTGGCGAGGACGCCGGCGAGTTTCCTGGTCCGCGTCCCGTCGTCCAGCCCGGGACCGACCATCAGGATGACCGGTCCGTGTCCCTCGTCGTGCACTCGGACGTCGGTTCCGTCGGCCGAGGTCGTGGTGTCCATGGCGCTCCCTCGCGGCATCTCGGACCACGCTGCCTTAGCAGCGCTAAGGATGGACTTAGCGCTGCTAAGGTGTCAACCGATGTGCGCGACCAAACGGCCCGGAATCACCCGGCAGACGCTGATCGACACGGCGCTGCGGCTGCTGGACGAGGTCGGGCTGGAGGGGCTGACCGTGCGCCGGCTCGCCACCGAGCTCGGTGTCCGGTCACCCGCGCTGTACTGGCACATCCGCAGCAAGCAGGAACTGCTCGACGGCATGGCCGACGCGATCGTCCTGGCCGCCGGGATGGGCCCGCCCCGCGACGGCGAACCGTGGCAGGACTGGCTCGCCCACCGGGCCCGCGCCTACCGCCGGTCCCTGCTCGCCCACCGCGACGGCGCCCGCATCGTCACCGGCGCCGCCGGGCTCAGCCCGGCGACCATCAGGACGTTCGACACCGAACTGGCCGCCATGGTCGACCGCGGCTTCACCCCCGTCCTCGCCCTGCGCACCATCACCGCCATCTCCCAGTACGTCAACGGATTCGTCCTCACCGAGCAGACCAAACCCCGCCGGCCCACCGAGGACCCCGCCGACCAATTCGCCGCGCTGACCGAGCTACTGGACGCGGGCACGTCGGCCCCCCTGCTCGTCGCGATCCGCGAAGGCGGCGGCACCACCGGCGACGACGCCTTCGAACACGGCCTGCGAACGCTCATCGACGGCACGACCGCCGCCCTCGACCGGCAGCAGTCCAACCACCCGGACCGAACGAACCCGTGCGCCGGTCGACCGGACGACGAAGCGCAGCACCTGTGATCCCGCTAGCACGGTGACCGGACGGCCGTCCGTGTCGATGACCACGACCCCGGTCGACGCTGTTCGGCGATCATCCGCACCGCTGCCGGAGCGTCATCGGCGAGCTGGACCAGCGGGTAGTCCTCGACGAGGTCACGGTCGCGTATCACGGTCTTTCTGCCGTCCTTCCAGGACGCCGCCCCCGACGCCACCGCCGACGACGTCCCCGGTGCCGGACACTTCCTCGTCCGCGAAGCACCCGACCGCGTCCTGACCGAGATCAACACCTTCTACCCCACGACCTGAACACCTTTCATCGAGGGCCCAAGCGCCGGCAGCAGCACTCGGGCCCTCGGCCGTACCGCGCGCAACATCCTCAAGCAGTGGCGCGCCATCGCCACCCGTTACGACAAGCCAAGCACGCCCTCGCCTACCGCGGCGACGTCGGCCTGGCTGTCCATGTTCAACTTCTGGGACTGAGTGTTCCCAGTGATGCTGAAGGAAGTCACCGGTGAGATTGGACCTCCGGCAGGTCGACCGGTGGCGGTGTGCTGATCGGGATGGGTGGGCTGTCCAGGGAGAATTCGACCTCTTTGCCGTCGTCGTGGGGTGGGAGTTCGAGCAGGCGCAGTCCCCGGTAGGGCGGGGAGGTAGCGCCGACGGCGAGGGCGGTGTGCCACAGGAGGTTGGGGGCGATGGTGAAGCCGGTGTCGTCGCGGTCAGTGTTGATGGCGGCTTCGAGGGCGCGGCCGAGTTCGCGGCAATCGGCGGACAGGTCGAGCGCCGTGTCGGCGACCGGTGGGGTGAGGTCGCGCCAGCGGGTCACGGGCGGCCTGGTCGTCCCAGTCGATCCGCGGCTTCGCGGCGTCGGCGTAGTCGTCACCCGAGGTGACCAGGCCGCGCAGCCCGGCCGTCAACCCGGGGTCGGCCGTCAGCAGGCCCCGGATCGCCGAGCGGACCAGGGTGACGGTGTCCATCGTGGCGACCGCGTCGTACAACGGGGTCGAGTCCAGCACCCGCCTGCGCCCCACCAGACCGGCCCGCCGGGCCACCTCCAGGACCGCCTCGAAGATCCGGTCCGGCCGAGACGAGCGGACCAACCTGGCCCGCATGTCCACCAACACCGTGTGCACGAACCCCGGGTAATCGAAATCCAGGCCGCCGGCGGCGTACTTCCACCGGGCGTCGAAGGCGAACCGCTCGACCGCCTCCCGGTCCGACAGGCCCTCGATGCGTTGCAGCACCATCACCACTGCCACGATCATCGGCGGCACCGACCGGCGACCCACATCGGTGAACAGGTCCGCGAACATCCCGTCCGGGAACAACGCGAAGCACTCCCGGTGCAGCACCCCGTAGATCGAGTCGGGCGCGACCCGGCCCTCGCAGTAGTCCACCGTCGACCGCAACAGATCGCCCTGCCGCGGCGCCCGCCCCAACGTCACTCGGACATCCTGCCGAACCGATCACCGAACGAGGCATCGGCACCCCGATCCTTAGCAACCCAAAACACCAGCCACCTAGATCTTGCCAAGAATCCCCAGCGCTTCGCTGTACTCCATGGCGATCTTGTGGGCCGCGTCGTCCAGAGACATGGGAGCATCACCCGGACGGGTGAAGTCACGGGCAGGCAGCAGCTCGTTCGCGACCTGGCGCGCTTCGCTGACCTCGTGGATGATCGTAGACACGGTCATCTGCCCTCCTCCAACGCTCCAGGCAGCACTGGCGGCATGCTGCACCTTCTGGAACCTGTCCAGGGCAGCCGGCATTCCAGCGGCTAGTCATGGCCGAGACCGAACCAACACTCGACCACTCGACTGGTCTCCGGTCCGCTGCACAGCGCGACACACCGTAGCGGCGTGTGACACGCCGTAGCAGCGTCGGCGGGCGCATGACCCGCGCCTGTAGCGCCTTGACTTCATCAGCCAGTCCACAGGCTTGCCCCCGTGCAGGGTTGAGATCGTTTCCATGCCTTACCCCCTGTGAAACGACGGCAGATGACCGCTGTGGACGGTTGGCGATGCGATGCTGGACCGGTGCAGGACATAAGTCCAGGTGAGGACTAACATCCGGCGATCATGGCGAACAATGACAGGCGTCTCGCTCTGATCCCGAGGTCGCAGGTTCGAATCCCGCCGGGGGCGCCAGTACGGCATGCCCCTGACCTGCCGCGACAGGTCAGGGGTCACCAGCGGTGGTGGGGTGCCGGGTGGTTGTGGTGCCGTGGGTACAGCCGGGTGGCTTGAGATGGGCTCGGCCAAGCCGTGGTGAGAGGCCTGCGAAGGTGCTTCAGGCCCGCAGGCGCAAGCCCGTGTACAGGCGCAGTGCGCCGGCGCCGAGGCTGGGCACGCGGATCTCGCGGACCAGGTCGAACTGGTCGCGCAGGGTGGGTTGGAGCTTCTCGCGCCGGTCGCCGTACTGGCTTGGGCCCTCTCGGGTCAGCACGCGGAGCGGGAGGTCCCAGATGGAGGTGGCTCCGGGGGTGCAGACGACCAGTGCGCCTCCTGGCCGCAGCACGCGGCGCATCTCGCGGCACGCGGCTTCGAGGTCGGGGACGTATTCGAGTGTGCTCACGGAGACCAGGCAGTCGAAGAATCCCGTGTCGTAGGGGAGGGATTCGGCGGTTGCGGTGGCCAGGGTGGCGTTCATGCCGTGTCGGGCCAGGTTCGCCTCGACCTCGCGGCGCTTGGGGTGTGGGTCGATTCCGTGGAGCTCGTCGCAGTGGCGGGCCAGTTCCGGCATGAAGACGCCGCTGCCGTAGCCGATTTCGAGCAGTCGATCGAAGTGCGTGTCGCCCAGCAGTTCGACGATGATCCGGAACCGCAACCGCTGGACGCTGCGCAGCAACGGCAGGTAGTTCCAGTGGGGGTGGTCGACCGTGCTCGTGGGCGTGAGTCCCGCCTTCGGGAGCAACTTGAGCGGACGTGTGATCAGATTGGTCATCGTCGGATCCCCTCTTCGTGTCAACGGATTCGCGACAGGTCGGCTGTCGAACGCCGGATCACCAGCAGGAACCACCCGGCCAGGACGACGTTGAGGACGGCGAACGCCGCCATCACGCCGGGAGCGCCACCGACCGCGGCGGCCACGGCTTGCAGGGCGAGGCCGGGCAGGAACGCCGCGGTCAGCGCCGTGCGGACGCGGGCCAGGCCCAGTGCCGGTTGGACGGTGAAGATGCAGAACATCACGACGACCAGCGCGTGCGCGGTGCAGCCGACGGCGGCGAGCACCACCCAGCCGGCCACCAGGTGGTGCAGTGCATCGGCGGCGGCCAGGCTCACCAGCACCAGCACGGCGGTCCCGACACCGACCAGTGCCAACAGGCGGGGTGCGTACCTGAGGACGGCCCGGCCGCCGGTCGACGCCTTCGCGCGGGCCAGCAACGCGATCAGCACCGAGGCGAGCGAGTCGGTGAACAGGACACCGATCAGCCGGCGGCAGCTGCCGATGTACAGGGCGTAGACGGCGACCGCGGCCGGGCCGCCGGCCTGCATCAACAGGATGGCGTCGAACCCGAACAGCAGGGCCAGCAGCGACTGGCTCGTGCTGTAGGCCCGGCCCTCGTGCAGGAAGGTTCGAGCCAGCCCCTGGTCCCAGCGAGGCGAGGTGGTGGCGGTCGGGCGTCTTCGGCGCAGGCCGATCAGCATGAGCACCGCGCAGAGGACGTTGCCGCCGGTGACCAGCACCGCGTACACGGCGGGGCTGCCCTGCCCACCGTCCAGGACGGCGGCCACCGCGAGCAGGTACCCCCCGGCACAGGCCAGCCGGAGGCCGGAGGCCAGCAGCTGGCGGCCCCGGATCCGCAGCAGCGACTCGGCCAGGGACATCAGCGCGGCCGACGCCCCCAGCCCCGGCGCGTGCCACAACAGGTTCCCAGCGGCAAGCGGTACGACGTCGCGGGCCAGCGCCAGCAGGCCGAAGTAGGCGACCGAGGTCAGCAGGCACGCGGCGGCGACGACCGCCACCGCCGTCCGGACGACCGTGCCGACGTCGGACCCGGTGGCCAGCGCCCGGCTGGCGCTGACGTGCACACCCCACAGCATCGGGATGCCGAGGATGACGCCGATCGCCTGCACGGCCACGAACAGCCCGAACGAGCCGAAGCCGTCGTACCGGGCGATCGCCAGGCTGGCGACCGTCACCAGCGCGCTGGCGGCGACGGAGACCATCGCGGGGCCCCAGGAGCGGAGCTTGACGGCGCGGCCGGGCCGCGTCGGTACGCCTGCCTTGGTCACCGGCCAACCGCCCCGCCGCACGCCTGGAGCGGCCGGCCGCCCGCCGGCCCGTCGCCGCCCTGCCTTTCCGGGGGTGGTCGCATCGGGTTGCACCTCACAGCAGTCGGCCGACGGCCAGACAGGCCAGCCAGAGCACGGCGTTGACGATGAGCGGCACGTCCGTGAGCACGTCCCGGCCCGGTTCCCCGCCGCCGCGGTGCGCCGCGAGCAGGTACGCGTACCGGCACAGGGCGAACACGACGAAGGGCACGGTGACGACGGCCAGCACGGCGGCCTGCGGATGCGGCCCGGAGAGGACGAACATCTCGTAGCTGACCAGCGTGGCCGCCAGCAGCACGGCGACGAGCTGGTCGAGCAGCGGCACCGAGTACCCGGTGAGGGCGGGCCGCTGCGCGTCCGCCTGTTCCCTGAGGTGCGACAGCTCGTACCGCCGCTTGCCGAGCGACATCAGCAGGCAGGTGAAGTACACGCAGAGGATCAGGGCCGGGTTGAACGGCGCCGCCACCGCGAGACAGCCCGCCACGGCACGCAGGACGAAGCCCGCCGCCACCGCACTGACATCGACCAGCGGGTAGTGCTTCAACGCCAGGCAGTAGGCCAGGTTGAGCACCGCGTACCCGGCGACGGCGGCCTGCACGCCCGGTGGCAGCAGCGCTCCACCGGCTGCCAGCACCGCCAGGCAGCCGGCACCCAGCAGCAGCGCACCGCGTGGACCGACCCGTCCACTGGCCAACGGCCGGTGGCGTTTGACCGGGTGCAGGCGATCCTTTTCCCGGTCCAGCCAATCGTTGAGCACGTAGACGGCCGCGGAGGCCGCGGTGAACGTGGCCGTGGTGGCCAGTGCCAATGCCATGTTGTGCCAGAGGGCCACCGGGTCCACGGCCAACGGGACGATGAGGACGAAGATGTTCTTCACCCATTGGCGCGGGCGCAGCAGCACCAGCGCCGCCGGTAACCGCGGCCGCCGGATCGGGTCCGGGGCGGGCTTCGCCGGGAGGGGCACGGCCGCTCGGGGTTCGGGCACCGCGGCCGCGCCGCCCACGGTGTCCTCGCTGCTCAGCCGCTTCACGGCCGGGTACCGCTCAGGATCCGCCGGAACGCCTCTTCGTGCGCGTCGAGGAACGCCTCGCCGCCGAAGAGCTTCGTTGCCGCCTCCTGTCCCGCTTGTCGGTCGTCGGGGTGCAGTTCGGCCATCTCCAGGAGCGCTTCCCGCAACGCCTCCGGATCTCGTGGCGGGACCAGCCGCCCGAACCCGCTGGCCTCGACGGGATATCTGGAACCGGCCAGATCGGTGGTCACCGACGGGACGCCCGTCATCATCGCCTCGACCTGGACGATCCCGAAGGACTCCGCGATCGACGGCAGCGCGAAGACGTCGATCGACGCGTAGAAGTCCCGAACCGCCTGACCGCGCAGGAGACCCGTGAACCGGATCCGCGGATCGTCACCAGCCTCTTCCCGCAGCTGGGCGATGTTGCTGCCGCCCGCCACGGACGTGTAGTCCCCCGCGATCAGCAGGCGTGCGTCACGGTCGGTGATGGAGCGGAAGGCCCGGATGAGGTATTCGATGCCCTTCTCCACGTTGATCCGGCCCATGAAGCCGATGTGCAGCCCGTCCCCGTCACGCAGCCGGGGCACGCCGCCGTTCTGGTCCAGGCACGGCGACGGGATGGGCAGCAGGGGGCGACGCCGGATCGTCGGCCAGATGCGGGACCCGCGTGCCTGGTCCGCGCTGTTGGTGATGACCAGGTCCGCCTTGCGCAGCGCGGCCTTGCAGATCTGGTCGACGGCCCACATCCCGAAGCGGTTGACCGGGCTGTCGGGCAGGAAGACGTCGATGTGGTGCGTCACGACCAGCCGGGCGCTGCCCTTGAGCGCGGCGACGAACGCCGCCTCGGGATTGGGCAGGTGCATGTGCACGATGTCCGAACGGGCCGCGAGACGCCGGGCCAGCAATGGGAGCTGCGGGCTGATGAAGCCCCGGCTGACCTTGGCGAGGACCGGCGCCCGGAAGACGTGGACACCGTTGACGACTTCATGACGGGCGAGCGCGGGATCGTGCTGGGCGCAGACCACCGCGACCTTCCAGCCGCGACCGGCGAGCCCTTCGGCGGTCAGCCGCGCCGCCTCGGTGAGACCGCTGATGTACGGGGTGTAGTAGTCGAGCATCACCGTCACGTCGAACCTGTTGGGTTGCAGCATGGTGCGTCCCTTCTTGGATCCTCATGGGGTGTGCGCGGGGTGGTCGGGGACGACCACCCGGATCTCCTGTGCCGCGTGGTCGGAGAACGCCTCGCCGCCGCCGAAGTGGTAGCCGCGGACCGGCAGGCCGCCCGAGGTGTAGAGCCAGTCGAGCCGCCACAGCCTCGGGAACGGGTAGTCGGAGACGGGCCAGGAGGGGCTGGACGACACGCCGTCCGTGGGGTTGTGCAGTTGCGTGCCGCCGCCCAGCGAGGACAGCTCCATCCACGGCGAGTTGAAATCGCCGGCCACCACGGCCGGGTGGGGGTTGCCGGTCAGGTCCGCGCGCAGCTTGTCCAGCTCGCGGAGCCGCCAGGCGCTTTGCTCCTTGACGAATCGGTAGAAACGGCTGCTCAACGGGTGGTCGCCGACCCGGAAGGGCACCGGCAGGTGCACGTTGTAGAAGGAGACCGTGCGCTCGCCGACCCGGATGTCGGTGCGTTGGGTCTTCGTGCCCTTCCAGTACCAGTCCGTACCCGTGCCGGAGTCCGGCTGGTGGTGCGTCGAGACGATGGGCAGGCGGGTGAGGGTGAGCAGCTCGCCGTCGACCGACAGCTGGTAGCCGGGGAACTCCGCGCGCAGCCGGGCCGAGTCGTCGATGCGGATCGGCCCGTCCCCTTCCCAGTACAGGTATTCCTGCAGGAGGTACACATCGGCGTCGTGCCGGCGCAGGAAGGCGTAGAAGGCGTCCTTGTCGTCGGACATCTGCCAGTAATCCGTGGACCAGGCGAAGACCTTGACCTCCGTGCCACCGGAACCACCTGTGGCGTCGCTCGTCCACGTGGGCACGTAGCCGGCCAGATAAGCCCCGACCAGCAACAGGACGACCAGGACCGCGGACAGTCGGCCGCGCACCGGTCTCGCGAAGAGCGCGAGCCCGAGCAGCAGCACCGGCACCACCACCAGGGCCAGTGGTGGAGTGGCGTCGACGATGAGCCACAGCCACCAGCGGCCGGTCAACAGCACGTGCAGGACGAGGAACACCGCCCAGGCCGCCGTGACCGCCACCACGAGCCGCGTCAGCGTGCGCCAACGGTCGACGGGCGGGGGCGAGTCGGTCAGCGGTTCTTCGACCACCACGTCTTCGACGGGCATTTCGGCGGGCATGTCAGAAGAACACCTTCACGAGTCCCAACACACCCTGCCGCCAGGGATCCCGGCTCGTCTGCCCGCCGCCTTTGCCCGCCGAGCCGGGTGTCGCCGCCGCACGCTGCGCGCGCCACCAGTCGTAGGTCTGGAGAATGGCGTCCCGGTTGGACATCCGGGGACGGAAGCCGAGCTTCTCCCGGGCCTTGTCGACGCTGACGTAGGAGTCGGCGAGCAGCTTGGACACCAGCCTCCCGTACACGGGGGACAGCCGCGTCCGCTCCAGCGTGCGCAGCGCCGCCACCGCCGGTCCGCTCGGCATCGACACCACCCGCTTGCCGTGCCCGGCCGCGTCCAGCACGGCCTGGAAGTCCTCCCGCAGGGTGCCGAACTCGGCGGCGCCGATGTTGTAGGTGTCGCGGGCCACCTCGTCCGGTGCGCACAGCACGGCCACGACCGCGTCCACGAGGTCATCGAGCGCCAGCATCTGGATGCGCACGTCACCCCGCCCGAGCACGGGGAAGTGCCTGCCCTCCTCGGCCCACTGGAAGAGCATGTCGAACAGCCCCATCCGGCCGGGGCCGAGGAAGGTCTTGGGCCGCAGCACCGGCAGGCACATCCCCTCCGCCCGGAACCGCTCGGCGACCTGCTCCGCCGCCGCCTTCGCGGAGCTGTAGGGGTCCACGGGCTCGTGCGGGTGGTCCTCGGGTGTCGGCACCAGCCGGGGCAGCCCGTAGACCGCGGTCGAGGAGATGTGCACGACCCTGGGCACGGCCGCCGCACGAGCCGCCGTCAGCACGGTGGTGGTGCCTTCGACGATGATCGACCTGATGTCGGCCGTGGGATAGCTGGGCAGCGCGGAGGCGCAGTGGACGACCGCGTCGACGCCGCCGAACGCCTCGGCGAGGGCTTCGGGATCACGAATGTCCCCGCCGAACGACATCAGTCCGGGCTTCGCCCGCACCGGCCGCCGGTCGAACGCGTGGACGTGACGGCCCTCCCGCAGCAGTCGGTCGACCAGGTGTGTGCCGAGCACCCCCGCGGCACCGGTGACGGCGACACGGGCGGGGAGGACGTTCGTCACCACGAGCTCACCCGCTCCCGGATGAAGCGGCCGAGCAGCCGGTTCATGCCCTCGGCCAACGTGGCGTCCAAGGCGTCGAGAAACCGCTCCGCCTCCTCAGGGCCGGCGACCAGCGGTGGGCTCACCACCAGCGGGCTGCGGCCGTTGAGCGTGTTGTAGGTGTAGACGTCGTGCTTGCGGTACAGGGTGTGGATGACCGCCGCGGTGATGATCTTCGTTCGGATCAGCGGGTCGTTGGCCAGACCGCCGGTCGGCAGCTTGCCGACGAGGTCCAGCAACTTCGGACCACCGGAGAGAAAAACCCCGAAGAGCGCACCGGCTCCGCACACGTCGGCGATCAGGTCCGGATAGGTCTTCCGAATCCGGTCGAGCCCTGGTCGGAGCACTGCTTCGAGGGCACGGGCCCGTCCCGGGTAATCGTCCTCGACCGCGATCGAAATCGCCTCGATGGCCGTCGCGGTTTCCTCACCGAAGCCGTAGTACGTCGTACTCGTGCTCTGCATCATCGCGTCGGTCATGTTGTCGTAGGCCTTGTGGAAGATCGGCTCGCGCGCCACGTAGGCGGAGATGGAGGATTTGCCGCCGCCGAACGACTTCGAGGTCGTGACCACGTCCGGCACGAGACCTTCGTACCGGGTGAAGTAGAACATGCTGCCGGTCTTCCCCCAACCGGTGTAGATCTCGTCGAAAATGAGCACGATGTCTTCCGCCGTGCACAGCTCGCGAAGTTCCCGCAGGAATTCCTCCGAGCACCACCGCATGGTGGACGCGCTGAACGGTTCGATGAGCAGCGCGTACACGTCGCTGCGCCCGCGTGCGTCCCGGGCGCCGGCGAGGACCTGGCGGACCGAGTCGATGTCGTCGTACCCGAAGGTCCGGATGCCGGGGATGGTGGGGAACTCGAAGTGGTTCTGCGTCCCGCCGGTGAGACCGCCGGAACCGAGCAGCTTGCCGTGGAAGCTGTTGTCCGCCCGCAGGATCTGGCGTCGCCTGCCACCGTGGTACTTGTACGCCAGCTTGACCGCGCCCTCGACCGCCTCGGCCCCGGAGTTCGGCAGGAACGAGCGGGTGAGGTCGCCGGGCAGGACCGCCGCCAGGTTGTGCCCCAGCGCGGCGAGGTACGGCGAGAAGTACGTCTTGTGCACCTCCATGCGCCGCTGTTCCTGGAAACGCCGGCGGGCGGCGAGGATGCGCGGGTGGTTGTGCCCGTGGTTGAGCACGCCTACGCCACCGGTGAAGTCCAGGATCGCGCGGCCGTCACGGGTGTGGACGTAGGCGCCCTCGGCGTGGTCGATCAACTCCCGGCCGAAGCCGAAGGAGGTCATCAACCGGACCTGACTTTTGTTGATGTACGTGCGGTAGAGCTCGTGCACGTCTTCGACTTCCAGTTTCTCGGCCTCATCGAGACTAATGAGTTCCGGCACATGTCCCCCTCATCACGTCGTCGGCATTTCCGGCGCGCCGTTTTCTGCGAGGTCAACAATTCGGTCGTCGGCACGGGCGTTCGGCGTCGCCCCCTTCGGGATCCCCCTGCAACCGGGGGGCGGCCGACGGAATCCGTTGACCAGCAACTTCGGGTGGCGTCAACTGGCGTCTTTCCCGCGCTACCGATGATCGTTCCCCACCTGGATGGCCACCTGTGAAGGGTCAGCCGATCCGTTCGGATCGTGGTTGGTGGTGTTGTCGAGGTCGGCTGCGCTCGCTTCGTATGACCGGGTTTCGCTGAACTCGGACAAGGTAGACCGGGTCCGGCAGCGGGTGGAGGAACTACTTCGGAGTTGCGGGTTCACAGACAGCGGGCATCCCGACACCACGCTGCGGCTGGTGCAGGAACCGACGTACATGAGCAGGCAGTCCACGCTGCGGACGGGCCCCGCCGCGGTTCGCGGCGGGGCTCCCGGGTCCACGAGTCAGGGACGGTTGAGCTGGAGACCCGCGACGACCTCGCCGGTGCTTCTCTGGACGATGTTCGCGAAGTACATGCAGGCGGTGTCCCGCGTCGCGGCGGCGGTATAGGTCGTCCGGTCGATGTCCTTGGACGTCGTGGAGGAAGTGCACGCGCCGACCTGGAATCGCAGGGTGTGGTCGCTGTTGTACCTCGACCCAGGCGAGGCGACCCGGCCCCAGAGATACGTCCTGCCGTCGTACTTGCCGCGTCGGATCTGGAGGTAGCCGCCGGCACTCAGCTCCTCCTCCATCACAACCTCCACGTCCGTGGCGTTGGTGGGCACGGCGTAGAACCAGGTGGCGACCGCGTTCGCGGCCGGCCATGAGCCCCATACTCGTGGCGCGGCGCGTCGTCTGTCCCATCTGCACTCCACCCTCAGTTCGCTGCCGCGACGCCGCGGCTACCCACAAGGTAGGAGTACGACTACGTTTCCGGTGTCCGGCGAACACCCGACAGTGCGGCGCCCGACTCAGCTCTCGGCAGGCAGGTTCGCCAGGTGAACCGGGATTTCGAACGGTGGGCGGCTCGTGCCCGTGATTCGGTGAGGGCCCCACGTGTTGGTGGTGTTGTGGAGGTCGGCGAGTTGGTGTTGGACGCGTTCGGCGTCGGTGTCGCGACCCTGTTCCCGGTACAGCTCCAGCGCCTCCTGCCACACCGCGCGGGCCTGCTCGTGTTGTCCAAGGGCGACCTGGGTGACGCGTGCGGTGCGACCCTGGCCGCCCCCTACTCCGCACATCTGGGCGGCGGGCCGGCGGTCGTCGGCATCCTGTTCGCCGCCTACTCCACCGGCTGCGCCGCGGCCTCGCTCGCCGTCGCCGCACTGCCCGAACCCGTTCAACTCCGGTTGATGCCGCTGCTGGCCATCGGAACCGGCGTACCCCTGTTGGGCTGCCTGTTCGACCCGCCGCTGACCGTCGTCGTGGGACTGTTCGTCCTGTCCGGCGCCGCCTCCAGCTACCACGTCATCGCGCAGCCGACCTTCGTGCTGCGCACACCCGACGCCCACCGCGGCCAGACCGTCGGCTTCGCCATCACCGCGATGCAGGCCAGGGTGCCGGTGTCGCCTTCGGCGGCCTTGCTGCCGAACTACTCGACCCACACATCGTCACCGGCGCAGCCGGCGCCGTCGGTATCGTGGCCGCAACGCTCCTGGCAGCGCGCCGGCGAACACTCCAGGACAGAACGTGATCTCGCGGCGATAAATCCAGGCCACTTCGACGTGCCGTCAGGCCGCGTGAATCGCATTCGTGCAATTAACACTGGCCGGTAGAGCCTGACGGCACCACCTTCCGAGCGTGCCCCACCGACAAGGCGGCTTCACCAGCCGGTTCGACCACCTTGTGTCGAAAACTCCAGTCCGAAGCGAGTCAGTCATCTGACCAGGAAGACGAGCTGTTCAAGCCGTCCGATCAACCGGGCACTCAATTCCCACTTCAACCCGGAGAAAGCTCATGTCGCTAGAGGGTGTTTGAAAAGCTCAGTTCGGGGCGTTCCCCAGGCGGTGGAGCAGGATCATGATCATGGCCAGGTAGATCGTGTTCTCTGAGGTGTCGATCCGGTACTCGTAGTCCTTGGACAGGCGG